>CAVUXE010000036.1:0-6455 GCA_963745235.1 uncultured Spirochaetota bacterium
TGTCGGGTAATTGCTAGCCTGCTGCACCCTGCTGGGCATGGCGACGCCTGACCGGCACCTTGCGCGTTGGCGGCGGCAACTCCTGCAGCTGACGCTCGGTTGCCTCCAGCGAAATGCGCTCCATTTCGGCGACGATGCGATCAAGTTCCTTGCCGGCAGCGATCCACGCCTCTAGCAACTTGGCTTGTTGAGCTGACAGATTAACCGTGACGGTCCTGCCGTCGACTTTGCGGGTCCACTGGTAATACGGACCGTGCAAACGGGGGGGTGAGGCTTTGCAGGCGCAGACGGACTTGCCGCAGGTCATCATGCGCTTGAGCAGGGTGCCGCGGCGGAAGAAGCCGATGTGGCTCAGGGCGAGTTGAAGCTGCCGGTAGTCTGATGGAAGGTCGGTTTTCATGGCGATGTATATTGACAGAGATTAGTCCCCAGTTATACTACTGGGGAAGTGTCTCCCGTCAATATCCTCCCGGTTCGACTTTGCCTCCCGATCCTCTCTTCGGCCCTGTGTCTGCTCCTTGTGCTCGGCGGCTTCAGTACACGCCCTTGCGTTATCCCAACCACTTCAGCGGAGGTTCCCCCCTATGCCGCGTCAGCCCGATCTATTGCCCAGATCCAAGAGTCCAACCATCCCTGTGGCCGACAACCATCGCCTCGTCCAGATCGCCGACACCCTCGATTGGGAGGAGCTGCAACAGCGCGCCCAACAGATCCGTCTGGCAAAGTTGAAGAACGCTGCAGGCCAGCCGCCGCATTTGCGCGCCACCCTCGGCGCTATGCTGTTCATGGCTACACGCAAGCTCACCTATCGGGAGGCGGAAGACCTCATCCAATACTACGCCCCGGCGCGTTACCTGTGCGGGCTGACCGAGACGAGTTGGACGCCGGACTTCACCACGATCCAAGACTTCACCGAATTGATGGGAGAGCAGGGGATCAATCTCATCAATCAGTACGTGGTGCACCTGGCGGTGAAGCAAAAGCTGGCAGATCCCAGGACCCTGGTGGCCGACACCACAGCGCAGGAAGCGGCGATCCCGTATCCCAACGAGATGGGACTTATGTCCGCCTTCCTGCGCTCGGCGGCTGCCGCAGGGCGGAAGGTTGGCCGAGCGCTGAAGGGGTTCTTGCAACAGACGGCGAGTCAATTCCAGGCGGCCGGGCAGAAAGCTCGAGAGTACCGCCTGTTTGCCAAGACCAAGGAGAGCAAGGATCGGGTGATGACTCAGATGCTCACCATCGTCGAGAAGCTCAACGCGCATTTGGGCAAGGCGCTGGGCGAAGCTGCCGCACAGAGAACAAAGCTACGCAAGTACGCCATCGTGGCCAAGAGCAAGCTGGTGCAATTGCACGAAACGATGAGCAAATTGCTGCCGCAGATCCGCTACTGGATTCGCTCAGGCTATGTGGCCAGCGGCAAGATCATCAGCCTGCATATCCCGCAACTCTACAGTATCGTGCGCGGCAAAGTAGGCAAATCGGTGGAGTTCGGACTGAGCTGGGGCATTACGCGTCTGGCCGGTGGGTACCTGCTGGCCACGCTGGCCAAGGATCGCCGCGAGTTGGTGGACACGAAGTTTGCAGTGCGAGCAGTCAAGGACCACCTCGCGCTCTTTGGCAAAGCGCCGCTGGCATATGCCTACGATCGTGGTGGATACAGCGCGCAGAACCTCTCCGCCTTGAAGAAGTTGGGGGTCAAGGAGGTGGGACTGGCCCCCCGTGGACGTACACAGTGGTCGGTAAGCAGACCGGTGCGCGACCGGCTGGTCAGAGAGCGGGCTTTGGTAGAGGCGGGAATCGGCTCCATCAAAAGTCCGCGCTATGGGTTCAACCGCCCGGCAGCCCGCTCGGTGACTATGATGGGCGCCTGCGGTCAGCGTGCAGTGCTGGGGTTCAACGCCAACAAACTGGTCCGAGAGCTTGCGCGCCGCAAGACAATGGTGCTGAGCGGTTGAAAATCGATCTAAGAATCGATCATCAGACACAAAGACAAGTAGCAGCAAAGGGAAACGATTCCTACCGCACCGACAGCGCCTCTGAGTTGACGATGAAGGGTCACAGCGGACCGCCTACCGAGCAAGCATCGTGATAGCCGACGACGT
Organism: uncultured Spirochaetota bacterium; assembly: GCA_963745235.1. Classification (GTDB taxonomy): domain Bacteria; phylum Spirochaetota; class Spirochaetia; order SZUA-6; family Fen-1364; genus Fen-1364. Next base: position 2,103 of record CAVUXE010000036.1, read on the forward strand.
ACTGCATGCCACGCGAATCGCCGCCAAGAATTACCCGACAAGCTGTAGCTATCAACCTCTCCCGTTGCCCGTATGCGAGCGATCCGACTGTCAAGCTCCGCGCGCTTCGCCTCCAGCTCCCGGATACGACGCTGTGGATCTTCACCGCTGCCCTGTACAAGCTCGCGCAACCGGTGGAGCAGGTTCTGGAAACGGGATTCCGTTCCTACAAAATCGCGCGGCTGCAAGTATTCGAGCCATCTGAACACCGTCTCGAGAGCCGGCGTCAATTCGTGCTGGACGACTCCTCGGTCGTCGTTGTACTTGCGGACGTAGCGGGACTTTTCTCCGCACCAGTTCTCGAGGAGGGTCGCCGCGCGGTCGAGCACGTCTCCATCGGCGCCTTCCTCGTAGCCCTGCTCCTCCAGGAAGGCCGCTAATTGAAGCACGAGATCCTGGTTCGCGATCGTAATGAGGTGGTTCTCCTTGAAGGCGCGGTGGAGGAACCCGAGGATGATGGGGCCATTCTCCGCGCGCAAAACGCGAATTGCAGGGTTGTCTTCGAGCGTCCGCGAGAGCCAATAAAAGTCCATCCGCTGCCAGCATAGTGCCATGCTTGCCACAGGACAAGCCGGACAGGCAGCCAGGTCAGTGAGTTGTGGGCGAGGTACCAAGTGCATCCCCGAGGCTGCTACCACTATCACGCCAAGCCCGGGCGCGCTGCTTGAAACCACCAGGGAGAAGCCCCAGTGGCGACTTGGCTCAATCCGCCGGTGGAGGGATAGGCGATGCGGGTGGTGGAAATGTAAGCCGTTGGGCGTGCCCCGCCCGAGGGCCGGCGTCCCAAGCTGGCCGCTCCTGCCAGTGCCCGCCCTCGGGTGGGTCGCGTGCTGCGGGGGTTCCGTCCTCGAACTCCACGGGGTACCGTGCAAGGCTCGGACCGCTTCGGGGCTGCGCCCCTCGCGCCCCTCCGCCCGCTCACGCAATTCAGCCCTCTCAGCTTGAAGCGTTATTCGAGCTCCCGAAGGTGATGGTCGAATTCAGCTTTCGGCGTTGGCGGAGCCCATACGCTGAGCGCCGAAATCGCCTCACGACTTGGCGGTTCGTCGGGACGAATCACCATCTCGAGAAGGTCGTGAGGGATCTCGCCAGCCAGACCGGGACTTGAGGCAGCCCCTCACCAGGCTGGCCAGGTCATCGGTAGGCACACGCCGGACCAGTGACGTGTAAAGCCGGGCTCTCTCCCGTCGCAGGGACTTGCCATGCATGCCAAGGCTTGACAGAAGCGCGACGATTTCGTCCCGCCAAAGAAGGCGGGCAATTGCTATTGCACTTCTTTTGGGGTTCTGATGGGCTCGCCGGACCGTCATGAATCGCAAGCCGCCACGGGGACCGATAGAGACCGCAATAATGCCCCACCAGCGAGGCACCATTGAAGTCGCGCGCCTCAGGTGGCGATCTGTGGCGACGACATGGGCGTAGTCGAAGACGCGGCTGTAGCCCGCGATCTGCCCTCGCAGCCGGACAAGCGAATCCTGGTCGCTCTTGATTTCGTATCCTATCATTCGTCCGTTAACAACCGCGATGTCCGCCCGCAGCTTCCCATGATCGATGCCAAGCTCGTCCACCACGAGCGTCTCGGCGTGCTCCCGCGTTGCACGGAGGCGCTGCCGATGAAAGGCTGCCCGGATAGTAGCGTCATTCAGCATTGGATAGCCCCAGACCGACCTTACGCTGACGCCACATTGATACGCAAGGAGACACCTGCTCGCGGCGAGTGAAGACTACCGCACTGCCGCGCAGCATAGCCCGGTTTGGGAAGTTCGCCTCCTGCACTTTTCCTCTTGGCGCGGTGACATTCTTCACTGGAGGGAAGATTGCTTGTAACCCTCCTCCTATGCGCCGAAAGCAGAGCGCGCCGCTGCTTACCTACTGCGTGAGCGGGCGGAGCGGAAACGCCACAGGCGTTGGAGCGGAGCACGCGACCCGCACGCCGTACCCGCCGAACGCGTACTCGCGTACGCCCCGGGGGACAGGCGGTACGCGCACTCTGGAAGCGCGGCGCGGGTCACCCACCGCCCTTTCGTGCGGGGCACGCCCAGAGGCAGCGGGTGGGCCGCCCTGGGACCGGACCATTTTTGACCGGCGCTCCGCCCTCCGTCTGTTCAGCCCGTGCTACTTCGGCCGCTCGCGATATTCCTGAGGGCTCACTCCGGCCGCCTGCTTGAAGATGCGGGAGAAGTACCCCTGGTCGGGATACCCGCAGAGCGCTCCGACCTGCTTGATCTCCATCTCCGGATGCTCGCCGAGGAGCCTGCGAGCGTGGTTGATCCTCAGGTCACGCAGGTAGCGCACCGGAGCAACCCCTTCACTGCGCTTGAAGAGCCGGGCCAGGTAGGGCTGGTTCAGGTGAAAACGGCCGGCCAGGCCGTGAAGGGAGATCTCCTCTGCAAAGTGGCTTCTCAGGAACTCCTTGATCAGGTTGACAATCTCCGCTTGAGCGATGGACCCCGCGAAATCCGGGTGCTCGGTCTCAAACCGCTTCTGCTCAGCCTCCAGCTGGAGCAGCAGCCGCCCCATGGTCTTCCTGAGCTCCGCAACCTCCACAGGTTTGAGCAGGTAATCCTTGACCCCGAAGGCGAGAGCGGACTTGGCGTAGCTGAAGTCATCATAGCCGCTGACGATGAGGATCTTGACGTCGGGGAAGCCGTAGTAGACCTCCCGGATGAGCGCAAGCCCGTCCAGGACCGGCATCCGGATATCCGTCATGAGCACGTCGGGGAAAAGCTCCCCCACGGCATCCAGGGCTTCCTGCCCGTCCGCCGCCTGGCAGACCACCTCGAACTCCGGGCAGCATTCCGCCAGCTTCTTCACGATGTTCCGGCGGATCAGGGGCTCGTCTTCAGCGACGAGAATCGAGTACGCGCGCTTTGTGCTCACAGGTGCCGCCAATGATGACAGTTGCGCCTCCCTCGGGGTTGTTCTGGATTCGGTAGACCGCATCGTCTCCATAGAAAATCCGCAGGCGCGTCGAGATGTTGAGCAGGCCCATGCCGCTGATGGACAGGGCGGGATCAGGAGCGGACCTCATCCGCGCTTCGATCTTCAAGCGAAGCTCCTCCAGGCGCTCCGTTGTAAAGCCCGGCCCGTTGTCCCGGATGCTCATGGCCCACCTCTCACCGGCCTTTTCTCCCATGATGGACACGTGCCAGGGCGGCCTGTCCCCCAGGCCATACTTCATTGCGTTCTCGATGATGGGCTGAATGATCAGCTTGGGCACTTCCACGTTCAGAAGGTCAGGGGGAAGGGAGATTTCATAGGAGAGGTTCTCGCGGTACCTCAGCTTCATGCATGCGACATATCGGCGCGCATACTCGACCTCCTCCTCGATGCTGGCCGTGGATGACTTTCCGGAGGAGATGTAGCGCAGAAGGTGCGTCATGTTCTCCACGGTCTCCGCAATCTCACCGCGCATCCCTTCTTCCGCCATGATTCCAATGGTCGTCAGCATGTTGTAGACGAAATGCGGGTCCATCTGCGCCTGGAGCGCGAGGAGAGTCGCCTGCACCTCGTGTGCCCGCGCTTCGAGGGCCTCATCCATGGACTCCCGCAGCTTGCGCTGCATGTTCCGAAATGCGAGCTGAAGCTCCTCGAGCTCGTCCAGGCCGGAGTCCGGCCGCGCGGAGGACACCCGGGACACCGTGCTCCAGTCCAGGCCGCTGATGGCGTCGTGGATCCACCTCAGGGGGACGGTGAGTCGGGTGGAGAGGCGCGCGGCAAACACGATGGAGCCCGCGATGAGCAGAAGGCCGAAGAGAAGGATGATGGTCGTGAAGTCCCGGACGGCTTGAGAAGGAGCCGCTGTTCCTGTGACACGGCGACTCGCCACCCTGACTGGCTGCTGGAGGCAACCATCGCAATCTGTGCGTGCGATGTCCCCCCTTCGCGCAAGGTCAGGATCCGTCCGTCGGGGGCGCTCTGGAGCACGGCCGGAGTCGGCGCCCCCCGGCACCGAGGTACGGGAACAGGGACAACCCGTCCGCATTGAAAACCACGACCTTGCTGGACGCGGAGGACATCCCGCGGAAGATCGTGTCCGCAAACTGCTCGATCTCGATGACGCCCAGGGCGCTCCCGTACTCGTCGTACAACGTTCGATACAGTGAAATGTAGCTGCGGTCCCGGTACTGCGGAAACGTCCTTCCCAGGAGGGCGTCAGTGTGAGGAAGGGAGAGCTGCTTGGTGCAGGACCTGATGTCGATTCCCGAAAGCCACGGAACATCGAATACGCGCACGCGCGCGGCCTGGCTGAAGACGCCTGCTCCCACCATTTCCCCGTGAAGATCGTACACGTTGACCTGCGGCACGGGCTTG
>CAVUXE010000037.1:0-252645 GCA_963745235.1 uncultured Spirochaetota bacterium
CCCGCTCGCGAAAACGGGGGAAACCCCCGGAGGCTCAGCATGAGAATGACGCACGTGGCTGGGAAAATCGGCGCGGGTTTCGCGCTTGTGATCTTCATAGCAGCGGCGGTGGGCGCAATCGAGCTGTGGAACATGGGGGGGGTCCAGGGGGACGCCAGCCGCCTGGACAGGGAGACTGTCCCCCAGGTCGCGGTGGCCAACAACGTGGAACGCAGCCTGCTCCAGGCCATGTACAGCTTCCGCGGCTTCCTTCTTACCATGGACTCGGATTCCCTTGACCAGGCCAAGCAGCATCTCGGGGACGCGCAGAAAGCGCTTCAGGATGCGCAAACCCTGGCAGCAAAATATCCCCGGCTCGTCGTCCTCAAAAAGAGCGCGGCGGACGCCCTGAGCAAGCTTGACGACTACAACACGCTCGTCGAGGACGCGGCAAACGCCAACTCCTCCATCGTCACAGCGCGCATGGACCTTTCCGCTGCAGGCTCGACGCTCCTGAACGGGCTTTCCAACTACGTGGTCAAGAAAATCACCGATTTGCGGCGCGTTTCCTCCGGCGGCCAGAGAAGCATCCTCCAGGAGATATCGATTGCCAATGAGATGAGGGACGCCGGCAACACCGTGTCGACCGCGAGCCTCCAGACCCAGGCCACGGATGACCCGTCGTTCCTCAAGGATGCCATGCAGACCTTCGCGGGCTTCCCGAGCAAGTTCGACGCCTGGCGCGCGCTCCCCACCGTGGGGGCTGATGACCGCCTGCAGCTGGACGGCTTTGCCAAGGCGGCTGATGCGTACCAGCAGGCGTGCCAGACCGTGCTTGACGGCGTCACGAAGATCGCCCAGGTGAACACCTCGCAGGTGGCAACCGCCCAGGCGGTGCTGGATACCGCCCAGCAGATTTCAGACGAAGGGCTCAAGGACGCGGGGGTCATCACGAAGCTCACCGTCACGCGCATGGCCACGGCCATCATCATGCTGGTGGCGGGGATCGTCGCGGCGGCGGTGATGGGGATCATCATTGCCATTGCCATCACCCGCACCATTACGCGGCCGCTCACCAAGGGGGTGGAGTTCGCCCAGCAGATTGCGCGGGGAGACTTCACACGGTCCCTGGAAATCCGCCAGCACGACGAGGTCGGGACGCTCGCCGACGCCCTCAACGAGATGGCCGTCCGACTGAGCGGAGTGGTGACCACGGTCCAGGAAAGCGCATCGCAGGTGGCCCATTCCAGCCAGGAGATCTCCGCAAGCGCCATGCAGCTTGCAGAAGGAGCGCAGAGCCAGGCCTCCACGCTCGAAGAGACGAGCGCCTCGGTGGAGGAGCTGGCGGCCTCGGTGGACGAGGTGTCGGGGCACGCGAAATCCCAGGCGGAAGCCCTGCGGAAGGGCTCCAGCTCCATGGAGCAGGTGCGGGAGGCAATCCAGTCCGTCTCCCAGAGCTTCGAGCAGATCTCCGGGCTCGCCCGCAAGTCCTCGGAGAACGCCGTGGAAGGCGCCCGCGCGGTCCAGTCCGTGGTGGACAGCATCACCCTCATTGCGGACGGGTCGGAGAAGATCGGCGGCATCGTGGACGTGATTTCCGACATTGCGGACCAGACGAACCTCCTCGCCCTGAACGCCTCCATTGAGGCCGCGCGGGCGGGGGAGCATGGCCGCGGCTTCGCCGTGGTTGCACAGGAAGTGAGCAAGCTGGCGGAGCGCAGCGCATCCTCGACGAAGGAGATATCCGCGCTCATCCGTGAGAGCGTGAAGAACGTCGGGGAGGGGGTGCGGACGGCCAAGACCTCGCAGATGACCATGGAGCTCATCCGGGCTGCCTCTCAGCAGGTCAACGAGACTATCACCACGCTGGCGGAGTCCATGGGTCAGCAGGTATCCGTCATCACGGACCTGTCGCGCGCCCTTGCAAACGTGACAGAGATGAGCCAGGGCATCTCCACCGCCACGGAGGAGCAGACCATCAACGCGCGCCAGGTGTCCAAGGCGGTGGAGACCGTGACCGACCTGACGCAGTCAGCGGCCACGGCGGCCGGCCAGATGTCGAGCGCGACGGAGAAGCTCTTCCTCATGGCGCAGGAGCTGAACAACCTTGTGGCCCAGTTCAAGATCGGCCATGAGGAGGCGGGCGCAGAGACTCCTCCCCTGGAAAGCGCCGCGCTGCCCGAGCTCCCCTCCGCGGAGGCAAAAAGACTTTCCTGACGGAGAGGGCTATACTAGCCTCAGAACATGCCACACGCGAACAGAGACTCGGACAAGGAGCGCCGCAGGATCGCGGAGCTCGAAGAAGAGCTTGCGCGCACACGCGCGGCCTTTCAGACCTTCATGGACAGGGCTCCCTTCGGCGTGCACCGCTACTCCCTGGGCCAGGACGGAAAGCTCGTGTTCACGTGGAGCAACGAGGCGGCGGGCCACATCCTGGGGGAGGATCCCGCCCGCCTCATCGGCAAGCCGATCGATGAGGTCCTCCCGGTGCTCGCGGACCCCCGGGTGGCCCGGGAGTGCGCCCGGGTGGCGACCTCCGGCGGGGTGTTCGAGGAAGTCCACCTCACCTACGCGGATCAGCGCATCGCGGGCGCATTCGAGATTCACGCATTTCAGCCCGAGCAGGGCAGCGTGGCCCTGCTCTTCCGGGAGGTGACGGAGCGCGTGCGCATGCAGCACGCCCTCAGCGTGAGTGAGAAGCGCCTGTCCAGCATCTTCCGGGCGGTGCCTGTCGGGATTGCGCTTTCCATCAACCGCGTCATCCGCGAGGCCAACGACCACATGTGCGACATGACCGGCTTCACGCGGGATGAGCTGCTCGGCAAAGCCACGCGGGACCTGTACCCCGGAAGCGAAGAGTACGATCGCGTGGGCAGGACGCTGTCCCTGGAGGAAGCCCGCGAGGGGAGGGCGTCCGTTGAGACGCGCTGGGTGCGCAAGGACGGATCGCTGATCGACGTCCTGGTGGGCACTGCTCCCCTGGTTTCGGGGGACCCGTCCGCGGGAGTGACCTTCACAGCGCTGGACATCACGGACCGCAAGCGGGCGGAGGCGGAACGCCTGGGACTGGAAGCCCGCATGCAGCAGACGCAGAAGCTGGAGAGCCTTGGCGTCCTTGCGGGCGGAATTGCGCATGACTTCAACAACATCCTCATGGCAATCCTCGGACACGCGGACCTTGCGGACAACCGGCTCTCCCCGGTCTCGCCGGCCCGGGAGAACCTCCAGGAGATCGAGCGCGCGGCGCGCCGGGCGGCGGACCTTTGCCGGCAGATGCTCGCGTATTCGGGCAAGGGCAGGTTTGTCATCCGCCATCTTGACATCAACGAGGTGATCACGGAGATGGAAGATATGCTCCAGGTCTCCATCGCGAAAAAGTCGACGCTCCGCCTCCGCCTGTCGAAGGGCATTCCCTCCGTGCTGGCAGACCTCGCGCAGATCCGCCAGGTGGTGATGAACCTCGTGATAAACGCCTCCGAGGCTATCGGGGACGCGAGCGGCATCATCACCGTCACGACGGCCCTTGAGCGCTGCGACCGCTCCTACCTGGCCGGCACGTTTGTCGACGAGCAGCTCCCCGAAGGACCGTACGTCAGCCTGGAAGTAAACGATGACGGCGCCGGCATGGATGAGGTCACCCGGGAGCGGATCTTCGAGCCGTTCTACACCACGAAGTTCACGGGGAGGGGGCTGGGCCTGTCAGCGGTGCTCGGGATCGTCCGCGGGCACAAGGGCGCCATCAAGGTCTACAGCGAGCCCGGGCAGAGGCACGACCGTCAAGGTGCTCTTCCCCGCCAGCGACGCTCCTGTCCAGCACCTCGAAGGAGACCCGCCGCAGGCGCCCGCGTGGCGCGGCAGCGGCACCATCCTCATTGCGGATGACGAGGAAACGGTGAGAAAGGTGGGGAGCCAGATGCTGGAGCACCTCGGGTTCCAGACCCTGCGTGCCGCTGACGGCCAGCAGGCGCTTTCCAGCTTCCTGCTCCACCGGGATTCGATAGTCTGCGTGATCGTGGACCTCACCATGCCCGCCATGGACGGGGAGGAGACGTTTCGGGAGATCCACAAGGTGGACCCCCTGGTCCCCGTCATCCTGTCCAGCGGCTACAACGAGCAGGATGCGGTGCAGCGGTTCGTCGGCAAGGGGCTGGCTGGATTCCTCCAGAAGCCCTACCAGCTTGCCCAGCTTCGCCAGAAGCTGAAAGAGATCATGGAGGCAAGCCGCCTTATCCGCCTCCGACAGGCTGGAGATCCGACTGCCTCATCCAGCCAAAAACCCTGAAATTGCCCCACACCATCAGCTCCACCCATCCGCCGCGCACGCTCATGGGATGCACGATCGTTCCCGGGGGAAGCACTGCTGCAATGCGCTCAGCCTCGCCGGGGAGAAACCGCAGGGCTGCCTGGCTCGTTCCGACGATCATGGGCGGGTAGGCCCGGGCCACCAGGGCCGTGGCTTTCAGCCCTTGTCGTTCACCCAGGTACAGCAGAACTCCCATCGCTATGGCCCGGGCTGGCACCTCGGGATCATCCACAATAACGCCGCGGTCCAGGCCCGAAGTGAGGTAGCCCGTTTCAATGATCGCGCTTGGCGTCGAGGGGGCCACGGCATGCTCGAAGCGGTACCAGCTGAAGGCATAGTAGCCGCGCATGTTGTACGTGACGCCATAGCGATCCGGGGGAATGCCCGGCCAGATCCCCGTAGACGCGCTGGATGGAGTCCCGCAGGAGGTCTGAGGCCTCCGAAGCCCGCCACGGAGAAGAGACCTTGAAGCCGCGCGCCCGGGACCCTCCCCCATCGGCATGGATGGCGACAAAAGCGTCCGCCTGGTAGCCCGGCGGCACCGTGGCGGGCAGCAAGTCCACGCTCACCCCCGCAATCGAAAGGTCATGCGCCACGCGCCGGGCGATGCGAAGATTGACGTCCACCTCCTGGAGGCTGCCGAATGCGGCGCCGGTATCCGGCCGCAGCCTTGCGAGCTCTTCGGGAAGCTGGTCAATATGCCAGTGGCCTGCCTGGATCCCCACGCGCCAGGGGCCGCCCAGCCCGCTGTCAGTCCCACGGGGCGGCGGCGCCAGGTATGCGGGGGCAGCGGCCGCGATGCGAGGGGCAGACCGCGCAAAGAGCACCGTGCGCAACAGGACATGGGCGAACGTGGGGGACCCGTCCGATGTGCCGGCGAAAGTCCACACGGCAAGGACGCCAGAGATGACGAATGCCGGCGCGCAGAAGGAAAAAGGCCGCATTTGAAGTCCGGCATTCAATGTAGCCGGGCCGGCCTCCCCCGCCAAGTCACGGGCTGAAAAGGTCCACGAGCTGCTTCATCCGAAGGACACCGTCGTATGGGAATGCAACGCTTCCGCCAAGAAGGGCGCCTTTTTCACCGCCGGGGTCCCCAAGGGAGGAAACCACGAGATCCGCCTTTCCCAGGTCTTCCTTCAACGTGTAGTCGTTGGGGGTGGCCACGACAAAAAGGCCGGCTGCCTTGGCTGCCGCCACGCCGATATGCGAATCCTCCACGACGATGCACTGCCGCGCATCGAGCCCGCATCTGCGCAGAGCAAGGTTGTAGATCTCAGGATCCGGCTTCTTCCGCGCCACCACGTCTCCTGCCAGCACGAAGTCGAACCGGATACCTTTCAAGATTTTCGTCGTGACCGCGCGCGCCACGCGCTCATTCGAGGTCGTGCACACCCCCAGGAGAAGCCCTTCGCTGTTGATCTCTTCCATGAGCCGCCTGACCCCGGGGCGCAGGGGGAGAGCGCCGGACTCCAGCAGGGTGATGAAGATGTCGGTCTTCCGCGCGTGCAGCCGGGCAATCAGGTGATCGATCTCAGGGGCTTCCATTGCGTCGGCGAATCCGGTCGAATGAAAGTAGTGCAGAAGCCTCTCCTTGCCGCCGGCCACCTGGAGGAGCTCCCCGTACAGCGGGATGTCCCACTGCACGGGAAGGCCCATCTCCCGGAAGGCCATGTTGAATGCAACCCGGTGGCCGTCTCTTTCGGTGTCGATGATCACGCCGTCCTGGTCAAAGAAGAACCCGCGGATGCGGCTCATCACGCCTCGCCCGCGCATCCCAGGAGGTCAATCCAGGAAATGACCGCCTTGCGGGTGGCGTCCCTCACCGCGGCATCGATCTTCCCCGGGTCATACTCGCGGGGATGGTCCTGCATGTGCTGGCGCGTGGTATCGATCAGGAGGTGCTTGAGCTCCGTGGACACGTTGAACTTCGCGCCCCCCAGCTCGACCAGCTTCCGCACGGTGCCGTGCGGCAGGCCGGTCCCTCCGTGGATGACGAGGGGCGTCGACAGACCGCGAGCCTCAAGCTCGGCGCGGATGCGGGCCAACCGCTCGAAATCCACCCGCGGGTCCGGGGTGGCATAGATGCCATGCGCGGTGCCGATTGCGGGGGCCAGGATGTCGACGCCGGTCCTCTCGACGAACTCCGCGGCATCCTTCGGATTGCACAAGCGCGCCTCGTCAGAGACGACGGCCACCTGGTCCTCCACGCCTGAAACGGTCCCCAGCTCCCCCTCCACCGAAATGTCGCCAAGCCCGTGGACCCGCCCGCATACCTCGCGCGTGCATCGGATGTTTTCCTCAAAGGGCAGCCGCGAGGCGTCGATCATCACGTTGGTATATCCGGCCTCCGCGCACAGCACGCAGTAGCTCACCTCCGTGCAGTGGTCCAGGTGGAGGCAGACGGGAATTGGCGCCGAGGCGGCAAGGGAGCGGTAGAGCGCGACAAGAACGTCGCGACCCACGCTCTTTGACGGGATGACAGAGGTCTGCAGGATGAGGGGTGCCTTTCGCTCCGTGGCCGCATCCAGCGCGCCCTGCATCTGAGGGAGGCCCGTGATGTTGAACGCGCCGACCGCATAGCCCCCGGCGCTCGCCTCCAGGAGCATCTGTTTCGCGCTGGCAAGGCCCATGCGCCTACTCCGGCTCCCAGCCCGCCGCCTCCAGCTGCTCGATCAGCCGGTGCCGCATGGCCACAACGCTCGCCCCCGCCCGCAGGCACGCCACCCCGTCTTCCAGCGAGGCTACCCCGCCGGAGGCCTTGATCAGCGGCCGCTCACCGACTGTCTCCCGGATCAGCGTGATGTCGTGCAGCGACAGCTTGCCCGGCAGGAACCCCGTGGAGGTCTTCACGAAGTCCGCCCCGCTCTCCTTGACGAGCAGGGCCGCATCCACTTTCTCCTGCTCCGTCAGCACCCCGACCTCGATGATGACCTTGAACGGCACCTTGAAGGGCCGCGCCACCTTCATCACGGCCTCGATGTCGCCGCTAACCTTCCCGAAGTCCCCGGCTTTGAAGGCCCCGATGTTCATGACCATGTCGAGGTCCCGCGCCCCGCGCTGGAGGCCTTCCTCCGCTTCGAAGCATTTCACGCGCGTCGACACTCCGCCGCCGGGATAGCCCACCGGGATCTGCGGGAGAACGCTGGATCCAGCGAGCTCATCAACGATCACGCCAAGGTACTGGGGGAGCGCGACGACGGCGCGAAACCCGTAGCGCCGGGCCTGGGCGCACGCTTCGCGAACGTCCTTTTCCGTCGCCGTGATGCCGAGGGCGTTCGTGTAGTCAACGGCGGAAACGAGACGGGAAACCTCGGCGGGAGAGATGCCGAACATGCGTGGATCCTATCATCAACGGGCAGGCGCGGGCAGGTCCCCGCCCGCGTGGACCATGCCCGCGGTTTCAGTCATTCGGCGACGATGATTCTGGTCTGGTACTGCTTGATAAACTCCAAGGACGAAAGCCTCGTCTTCCCGTCCGTCACGATGACGTCAATCGACGGGAAATCAGCAAGGAAGACCTGGCCGAGCCGCTGGAACTTCGTGTAGTCGGCAAGGATGACGACGCTCTGTGATCGCTCGATCATCATCCGCTTCGTATCCACCTCCGCGGCGCTTGAATCCGTGAGCTTCTGCTGCTCGTCGATGCTGGTGCATGACATGAAGGCCTTGCTGGGATAGTAGTCCTGGGCAACCCGCTGCGGGATGGCGCCGGAGAAGGACATGTTGCTTTCCTTGAGCTCTCCTCCCAGGCAAATGAACTGGAGATTGGGATTGCGCACCCGCACGGCCTCCAGGAGCAGCTTCAGCGAGTTGGTGATGACGGTGACGCGGATGTTTCGGGCGATGGCGCGAAGGAGGTAGAGCGTGGTGGAGCTGTTGTCCATGAAAACGGTGTCACCATCCTGGATCAGGGTGGCGGCCTTTCGGCAGATGAGGATCTTCTCCTCCTGGCGCTGGACCTCCCGGAGGGCCACGGGCAGCTCGGCAGGCGACCGGGAGGCGGCCTGATCCATGACGGCGCCGCCGTGGGTCCGCCTCACGATGCCGTCCCTCTGCAGCTCGCGCAGGTCCCGCCGTATCGTTTCCCTGCACACATCGAATCTCTCGGAGAGCGAAGCCACGTCCGCCCTGCCCGCCCGCTCGAGAATGCCTGCAATCTCGGCTTTTCTTTCGAAGCCAAGCATCAGATCATCTTCCCGAATATCCCGCACGCCGCGTCGCACTCGACGCGCTCCAGCATGCTGTAGGCCATGTAGATGTCGGGCCCGGAGACCACCACGCCATGCAGGGGGAGGATGCAGCCGATGGGCTTCTTTTCGGCAACGGCCCGGTGCTCCTCGAAGTAGCGATAGACGTTCTCCGACAGCTCTTTCGTGTACGCCTTGGTGTACGGGATGCAGCCCACGTCTCCTCTCCCGAGGGTCGCCTCGGAGACACTGGGGATCGGCTTGGCCTGGACAACGTACACCATGCACCAGAAGGGGTGGGCGTGGATCGTGCAGCCGATGGTGTCGAAGTTGCTGAGGATCAGCTGGTGCATGTAGCTCTCCCGGGAGAGCTTGCCGGTGCCTTCCAGCACCTTCATGTCCGCGTCCACCAGGAGCAGGTCACTGACATCCAGCTCGCAGTGCTTGCGCTCGGACATGAGCGAAGGGCTGACAAGCATCCGGCCCGGGGCCACCTTCACGGCAAAATTGCCCCCGGCGGCGTTGGTCAGCCTCCTGTCCCACATCATCTTTGCGACCTTGACCATCTCCCGGCGGGTCTCCATATACGACAAGTCGCTCATTGCGAACTGCTCCTTCGTCTCAGCCCAGCCTGCGAACTTCGCAGGCCGCCGCCAGCTCGTGTGCGCGAGCGGGGTCGAAGCCGACCGAAAGGGATGACTCGGCCGTGGCGGCCGATGCGGCGGTGGCAACCCTGAGGGTCTCTTCCATGGATTTTCCCTGGCTGATCCCGTACACGAGACCTGCCAGGTAGCAGTCTCCGCAGCCGATGGTGTTGCGCACATTCACGCAAGGGGGGACCGCCTTGTACAGCCCCTGCGGGCACGAAAGGATGGAGCCCGCGCTCCCGAGGGAAACCGCGACAATCTCCACGCCGCGTATGTTCAGCGACTCGAGAGCGCGGAGGATGTCTTCGTCGTTGCAGCCCACGTCCCTCCCGCAGAGAGAGGACAATTCGCGGAGGTTGGGCTTTATGAGAAACGGCACGCTCTGAATGCACCGCGCGAGCGCCGGGCCGCTCGTGTCCACAAAGACACGCAGTTTCCTGTCCCGCAGCTCGTCCATGATTCCGTTGTAGACAAAAGGGTCCGCGCAGTTGCCGGCGTCTCCTGAAAGGATGAGCCAGTCTCCGGGCTTGATTCCCGCCTTCAGTGATGAGACAAGCTCCGCAAGGTCCGCGCCTCCGAGGGGGACCCCTTTTTCCGCCACGATGGTGCAATCGTTGCTGCGCTCCACCAGGAGGTAGTTTGTCCGGCTCTCGGCCCCGTTCCTGTGGAGAAAGGCCACCTCCAGACCGTAGTCTTCCAGGTAACCGATGATGCGCCTGCCGGCCTCTCCGTGGCAGATCCCGAAGGCGCGGCTCGTGATTCCCAGCAGCTTCAGGTTGATGGAGACGTGAGTCCCCTTGCCCCCAATGACCTCCGCGGTGCCTTCCGTGCGGTTGGTGTGGTTCTTCTCCAGCGAGTCGAGGTATATCACCTTGTCGATTGCCGGGTTCAGGGTCAGGGTGTTGATCATCTGAGGTCCCCGAGGCGCGAGGGGCGCATCAGGTGAACCTCTCGTCGATGGCGAATGCCCGGGGCGCCGCGCCCGGCTCGAACATCATCACCTGCCTGAGGTTTGAAATCGCCTTGTCCAGGCCCTCTTCCACCGACATATAGGAGTCTTCGTGCTCGATGCTTGCCACCTCGTCGTAGCCGGAGGAGCGCAGCGCGCCGAAGATGTCCGCCCATTCCTTCAGGCCATGGCCGAAGCCGACCGTGCGGAACTGCCAGGCCCGTCCGTAGACCGTCGCAAAGCTCTGCATGTCGGTGAGCCCGAAATAGGAGACAAGAGAAGGATCCACCGCCGCGTCCTTGGCATGGAAATGGTACAGGCATCCCTCCCTGCCCAGGAAACGAGCGGCCTGGCATGGGTCTATTCCCTGCCACCACATGTGGCTCGGGTCGAGGTTGGCCCCGAGTGACTTGCTGCCCGTCTCCTTGCGCATGCGGATTGCGGTTGCCGGCGAGTGCACCGAGTACCCGCCGTGCATCTCCATGGCGATCCTGACCCCCTTCTCTTCGGCATACGCTCCCATCTCCTTCCAGTAGGGGACGAGCTTCTTCTCCCACTGCCAGGCAAGGACCTTCTGGAAGTCTTCGGGAAAAGGCGACACCGGCCAGTTGGGGTACTGCGAGTCTTCGCAATCGCCAGGGCACCCGGAGAATGTGACGATGCTCCGGACCCCCAACAGAGAAGCCAGGTCCACTGAGTCCTTGATGTCCTGGTGGTATGTGGCGGCGAGACGTCTCTGGGGATGAACCGGATTGCCGTGACAGCTCAGGCAGACAATCTCCATGTCCCTGCGGGAAAACTCGGCCTGGAAGGCGTCACGGGCGCGTTTGTCCGTGATGAGCTTCCCAGGGTCGCAGTGCTCCTTGCCGATGAAGCCGCCGGCTCCCACCTCCACGTGGCGGATGCCCTTTGCCCGGAAGATGTCCAGCACTTCGCCGAGGGGCTTGTTCTTGTAGAGAACCGAGAAAGCCGCGAGTTTCATGTCGTGAACTCTATCACCACATTTGTCTCATTGCAACAAAAAAGAACATAAACGGGCCTACAACGGGGTGGCAAGATGCTGGAACAGCGTGCTCAACAAGCGTTATACTTCCCCACCAAGGGTCGACTACCCGTCATATGCAGGACTACAAGCTCGTTCAAACAGAAAAGGATGTTGCCGATCTGGCCGCGCGCCTGAGGGACAACGGCTGCGTCCGTGCTGCCATCGACATCGAGGGAGAGAACAACCTGCACGCCTATGGCATCCGCGTGTCCCTCATCCAGGTCTTCGACGGCAGGCAGGCCTTCGTGATCGACGTGCTTTCGCTCCCCTCCCGCCGGGCCCTGGCATCTCTTTTGCAAGGATCCAGCTGGGTAAAGGTGATGTACGACGCGGCAAACGACATGCTCGCCTTCCAGCATGACCTGGGCATCAGTCCGGCGCCCATAGTCGATGTGGCCATTGCGGCCCAGCTGCTGAAAAGGCCGGGCGGGCTTTCCGCCCTTTCTCCGAATGGCCGCTCACGCTCGTCCAAGGACAAGTTCCAGAAGGCAAACTGGATGAGGCGGCCGCTGCCGAGGGACCTGCTGGAATACGCCGTCTCCGACGTGCTCAGCCTGACCGAGATCGCGGATGAGCTGCTGGCCGAGCTGGCCCAGAAGAAGCTCATGATGGAGTTTCTCAGGAAGAACTGGGAAAGGCAGAGCATGGTGCGCAGCTGGAACCCGCTGGCAAACTACACGCGCATCCCGGGCTACAACCGCATGAACGCGGAGGCTAGGCGCCTGGCGCGGGTCCTGTGGTACGCGCGGGAGTATTATGCCAGAGAGCTCGACCTTTCCCCGGAAATGGTTGCCTCGAAGCAGCTCCTGAAAAGGATCATCGACGAGCGTGTCGGGGACGCTGACGGGATCATACGCATTCTGAATGAAGGGAGAAAACGCGGGCCCATACAGGCGGCGGCGTTCACCACGTGCCTCCAGAAGGCCCAGACGGACGCGCCCGTCCAGGACGTCACAGGCAGATGAGGTTTCCTCCCATCATCTCCGCCGTGACGGGGTGGCAAGTGAACGCAATAAGCTGCTTCTCCCGCGCAAAGGAGCGCAGTGCCGCGGCAGCCGCCTTCTGACGATCGGGATCCATCTCGGAAAGGGGATCATCCAGCATCAGAAACCCGTCGGTATCACGCAGGAAGAACGACGCCATGGCGAGCCGGAGGGCAAGGGCGAGCATGTCCCTGGTCCCGCCGGAAAGAAGCTCCCACCCCAGCACGCGGCCTTTGCCATCCGCAAGGCCCCGAGGGAGAGAACCCTCCAGGGCGACACCCCCATGACGACCCGCGCTCATGGCCCCGATGAGCGGCTCCAGCGCGGCGCGCATCCCGCTGATCACCGCGGTGTCGCTCGTGCCGAGGAGCTCGTCCGCAACCGTGGTGATGCGCTTGAGGGCCCGCCCGCGGCGGAGCGCGCCCTGGAAATCCTTGTCCGCCGCGCCACGCATCTGTGCCAGCTCCTCGGAGGACTGATCGGGTGCCTGCTTTTCCAGGTCTCGTTTCTCGTCCGCGTACCTCGCCTTCTCATCCCCCCGGTTTTTCAGCTCGTCCCGCGCGGTCTCATACGCGCGAAGGAACGACTGCGGATCCTCGAACCCCGCGGGCAGCGGCGCGCACTGGGAAACCTGGAGGGATATCTCCTGCTCCCGAAGCCGGGTGTCGGCCAGCCGGTCCACCACTGTTTCGAGCTTCCCGAAGCGTTCCGTCCACTCGAGGAGCCGCCCCGACAGCTCCTTGCGTTCGCGGCCGAGGGCTTCGCCGTCCGCCTGGAGCCGCACAAGCATCGCGCTGACCTCCGCCAGGGACCTCGCTGACCGGGCGGGGCCCAGGGCCGCCACCGCCGCTTCCAGCTCCTTCGCGGATTGCCCGCCAAGCTCCTCGCGGAGATTGTTTTCAGCAGCCCTCAGCGCCGCCGCGTGCGCGTCCGCCGCCCGGGCGCGCTCTTCCGCATCCTCCAACCCAGCCACACCGTGGAGCGCCAGGAGCTGTTTCAGTGTCTCACGCGCGGCTGCCTCCTCGCGGGAGGCGGCGAGCGCGCCGGCGTCACCTGAGCGCACCTCGATCTCCATTTCCGGTGAGACCAGGCGGATGCGACCGGCGGCACGAAGCTCGATGCTCTGACCCCTGCCGACCCGCTTTCGCTTCTCCGGGCCGAAGTCCTCCTGGACAAGGACTTCAGAGTCCGAGCGGGCGGCCACGGTGAGGGTGAGCTTCGCCGCCTCCACGCCGGCTTTGAGCGTCGTGGCGGTCTGGGCCGCCCTGCGAATCTCTTCCAGGTCTTTTCGTGACAGCGTCCGGGCTGCCAGCGCGAGCCGTCGAGCCTCCTCGAGCTGCTCTTTTCTGCGAAGAACGCGCGCGTGCCTCTCCCGCAGCGCGCGGCCTTCCTCCTGGACGCGTGCTTCCCTGGCCTCCTCTTCCAACGGGGTCCGGGACCCGGCGATCTCTTTCAGCCTTTGATCGATCTCCCGTGCCCTGCTTTCCGCCACCGGCCACTCCCGGCTCACCGCGTGGAGGTCCCTCTGCTCGAGCTGGATGGCCGTGCGCTGCGCCTCCAGGGTCTGCCCGGCTGGTTGCATCCTTCTCCGCCTTGCGGTTGGCCGTGAGGAAGCTGTCAGCCGCTGAAGCCGCCTGCTCGACGGCACGAAGCCTGCCGTTCACGAGGTCCAGCGCTGCTTCATACGCCACCGCCCGGCCATGCCGCGCCCTGAGCTCCTCACGCGCATACCATGCGGCGAGAATGGCGCCCACCTCTTTTTTCCACGGCTTCTCGGTCCCCCGGCCGGCTTCGGGTCCCTGGGAACGGTCGTCCCAGTGCTGGAAGCTCTCTCTCATCCGGTCTGCAAGGAGGGCCCGAAACTCATCCACGGGAATGCCGCCTGTTTCCAGGACGGTTCGTCGGAGCATGTCGGCAAGGTCCGAGACCGCGCCCCCGCCGTCCGCGCGCAGAGACTCGACGGTGCGGGAAAGCTCCGACTGCCCTGTCATGAGGACTTTCCAGAACGTGCCCTGCCGGACCGGAAGAGCGGACTGGAGCTTTTCCCTGATCCTCTCATCGTCGGCAAGGATGCCGCCGCCGGGCAGGAGGAGCTCGGAGCCGGCTCCTGCGCCCCACTGGCGCTTGAGCACCCAGCGGCCCTCACCCGTGGTGAACTCCAGCTCCAGCCGCGCCATGTCCCCGCCCTCCGCCGGAAGGTGGCGGGCCATGAGCTTGTCGAACTCCGGCTTCCTCGAGCCGGGTGCGAAGGAGGGAGCTCCTGATTGCAGAGAAGATGGTCGACTTCCCCGCCTCGTTCGGCCCCAGGACCACGTTGAGCCCGGGCGCGAACCCGATCTCCCGGTCCGAGAAGAAGCCGAAGGGATGGACCCGAAGCCTGGTGACAATCATTGCCGCGTCTCGTCCAGGAGCTCCTGGGCCAGGGAGAGCGCTTCAGCGTCTCCCGCC
Source organism: uncultured Spirochaetota bacterium (assembly GCA_963745235.1). GTDB lineage: Bacteria > Spirochaetota > Spirochaetia > SZUA-6 > Fen-1364 > Fen-1364. Next base: position 14,542 of record CAVUXE010000037.1, read on the forward strand.
TCCGCGAGCCGGGTGAGAAGCTGGTGGGGAAAAGACCCCTGGGGATACTCGCGGTCGATGCTTTCAATGGTAATTTCTTCCGCCAGGCCGCCAGTCCGCAGGTCGCTGTAAAGCAGGTTGTCCGCCAGCCGCTGACCGAAAAGACCGACGTCGGAAATCACCTCCCGGGACACTCTCCCCGCAAGCTCCGCGCGGAGGAGGATCGAACGGGCGCTGCTCCCGGAGTACTTCTGCAGCATGCGTTCCAGGTCCTCAGGGCCGGAGACGGCTATGGTCTCTTCGACGAAACGAAGGCTTCCCGTGGGGACCCGGGCGGCTTCCACCCCTTCTGCCGAGAGGTTCAGGTGCCATGCCGAGCCCCCGTGGCGACAGTCGAAACCGTCAGGCTCAGGGGTGCCCGGGTTGAAGATCCTGTCCCGCCCGCCGGGGGCGGAGGGATACGGCGTGTGCGTGTGACCGAGGAGCCATACCTCCAGGCCCAAAGCCAGGAGCTCAGCGGTCTTCATGGGGTAGTAATTCTCCGTGAAGTCCGGAGAGAAGCCCTCCAGGCTTCCGTGGGCAACGCCGATGTGATGGGCCACGCCGGGATCCCGCGGCGCGCCCTTCAGCCACTGGATTGCGTTGGACCGGGAATGCTTCGAGGTGCAGGGCCCCGGGTAGAGGCACGCGTCGACGTCGTAGCGCGCCAGGGGGTAGGGCCGGGGCTCGTCAAGAAGCAGGACCGCGTCCCTGCAGGCGGAGCGGAACGCGGGCCACAGCGAGTCTCCGGGACCCAGGTAGTCATGGTTTCCGGGGAGCACGGCAACGAGCCTCCCGGAGAAAGACCCGAGGGCCGCCGCCGCCCTCTGGATGTCCCTGCGCGTGGCGGAAACCCGGTCGAAAAGGTCCCCCGCCACGACAAACAGGTCGCACCGCCTCCGCCCCGCCTCTTCCACCATGCGCTCCAGGCAGGTGAAGCGGGACTCCACGAGCGCGGCCTGGGGGCCTTCGGGATAGCCGGCGAACTTCATCCCGAGGTGGAGGTCAGATGTCAGGAAAACCGAGAGCGTCATGGCGATGCCCCCGGGAGACGGGCTACTTCTGCTGGGGGGCCGGCCCGGTTCCCGGGGCGGCGAGCTGGGCCATCTCCTCCTTGGTGGCGTCCCGGATCTTCACGATCTCCACGTCGAAGGTGAGATCCTTGCCGGCAAGGGGGTGGTTGAAGTCAACGACGACGGTCTTGTCCTTCACCTCCGCGATCTTCACGGGATAGGGCCCCGTTGGAGTCTGCACCACGAAGCGCTCTCCGACGCTGAAAGTTGCATCCTTCGGGAACTTCTCCTTGGGGACCTCCTGGAGCGCCGCGTTGTCGTACTCCCCATAGGCATCCGCCGCCTTGATGGTGATCTTCTTCTTGTCCCCGACCTTCATCCCCAGGAGCGCCTTCTCCAGGCTGGGGATCAGCTTCCCGGCCCCCACCATGAACTCAAGCGGCTTGTCCTTCTCGGACTGGCCGAAGACCGATCCATCCGCGAGGGTCCCTTTGTAGCTCATCGAGATGACTTTCTTGTCCTTTACGGTCAGGGGCGCGCACCCGACCACCGCAAGGGCAACCAGGATGAGCGCGACCCGTCCAGCTGTCAGTTTCATGCGCGAGAGCATAGACCCCTTTTCCCTTCGGGGGCAAGTGGCGTAGAATCTTTCGACCGCATGATACCTCTCGCGCAGCTTCGCGACTTTCGCCTCTTTGCAGCCAACCCGAGCTTTGCCAATCCTTCCTGGGAACAGGCCTCCCCGCGCGTGCTGATCCTGCGGCTTTCCACTTTTTCCGACGTGGAGCGCTCGACGCCGCACGTGTTCCTGGCCGGCGACATCCGCCGGCAGAACGCTTCCGCGTTTGTCGACATGGCGTTTCTGCCCCAGCGGGACGACGAGCGGATGATGGAGGAAGCAGGCCTTCCCCTCATCCTGGGAACGCAGTCCTACCGCCCGGTCCAGGAGTTCGACGTGGTCCTTGTCTCCAACTCCTATCTCCTGGAGCTCGTCAACCTGCCCTTTCTCTTTTCGCATTCGGGCATTCCGCTGTGGTCCAGGCAGAGGGACGAGCGATGGCCTCCGGTGATCCTGGGAGGCTCCAACGCCTCCGCGGCCCATGCCCTGGTCTCGGAGGACGGAGACTGCATGGTGGACGCTATTTTCTTCGGAGAAGGGGAGAACGTGGTCGGCGGCATGGTACGGCAATTTCATGATCGGGCGGATCTTCCGCGGCAGGCGCGCCTTGAGAAAGTTGCCGCCGGGGTCGACGGCTTGTGGGTGGCGGGTCAGGAAGCGCGAGAAGTGCACCGCGCGCGATGCGAGGTCGGCGCGTTGTCCGCGGAACAGTTGTATCAGCCGGTGCTGCCGGGGGCCGAGGCGACCACGGCGCGCCTTTCCATCACACTCGGCTGCCCGTGCGTGTGCTCATTCTGCTTCGAGGGGCATGACCGCAGGCCGTTTCGGGAGATTCCGGCCGACTCCCTCATCACGGCGGCGCGCACGCTCAAGAGGGAAACAGGAGCGAGCACGCTGGAGCTTTCGAGCTTCAACTTCAACACGCACTCGGAGCTTGCGAGGCTGCTGATCGAGCTCAACCGCCTGTTTCTCCGCGTGAACCTCATGAGCCAGCGCGTGGACATCCTGGCGCGCACCCCGGGTCTCCTTGACCTGGAGCTTGCCGCGGACAAGCGCAGCTTCACCCTCGGCATCGAAGGGATCAGCGGACGCCAGCGGCGGTTTCTGCGCAAGAGCCTGCCGGACGCCGACATCCAGCGGGCCCTGGAGGCCCTGCACGGCCACAGGATCCGGGAGGTCAAGCTCTTCTATATCCTCACGGGCCGGGAGACAGAGGAGGATTTCGCGGAGTTCGCCGGCTTCGTGAAATGGATGAAAGAGCTGCGCCGGAGGTCCGAGGCGCCCCCGCGCGCGGTCTTCAGCTTCGGGCGGCTGGTGCGCATGCCTTTCACGCCCCTGCGCCATGACCCGCCGGTCCTGACGGATGCCGCCTGGCGTCCGCTCCTTGGAAGGGCAAAATCCATCTGCGAAACGAACGGCCTGGAGTTCCGGCTTTCCCAGTCATGGCCGGAGTACGCCGCCACCCAGGCCCTCGCGATGGATGACCCCTCGGTTGCAGACCTGCTGGTCCGACTGTCCGAGAGAGACGGCGTTCCCGAAAAAGAGGTGGAGGCGTGGATCAGCGGGCGAAGCGGGCAGGGCGGGGACGGCGACCAGGAAAGGCCTCGCGCGTTTTCTTTCCTGGAAACGGAGCCGAGCAGGAAGTCGCTCCTGCGCCAGTACCTCGACGCAAAGGCGGGCAAAGACGGGGCGTACGCCCTCTCCACGGGCCGACGAAGCGTGCAGACGGAAAGCGTGCACAAGCTTTCCGGGATAACGCAGGCGAAGCACAAGCTCGTGCCCGTCTACCGGGAGGTCCTCCTTCCCCGTGAGACTGCGCTCCTGGGGACCGAATGGATGGAAAGCTGGCTGATGCGCCGGTTCCTGGCGCTCTGCCCCGCGCAGACGGACAATGTGCTGTCCATCCGGGAGAGCCTCCTGGCGCCCTCGGAGGCCCTGGGAGCCGACATCCCCTGGTTCGGCAGGTCCGTGGCGGCCGTCACGGCGTGGGACCTGCAGTCCTTTGCGGAGGCCGCGAGCGGCGTGCCTGAGCTCTTCGATGCCGAGAGGCGGCATTTCGTGCCCGGGAGCTGGACGGACATGCGCGTTTCCCTCTGGCTGCCGGCGGCTCATTTTCCGCGGCCGGCGGACCGGCTTGCGGAGTTCCTTCGGGACTCTCACGCTCCGGTGACCATCAGGCGGAACGGGGACGCGTTCACCTTCGTCGTGCCCGAAAAGTCGGCCCGCAGGAAGGCCGTCCTTTCGGGGAGCGGCGCAGGGACGGATGAGGGCGCCACCCTGGAGCTGTCCCTGGGAGCGAAGTTCCGGCTCGAAGATTTCCTTGTGTCCTTCGGCAGCCGGTCAGCCTCCCGCGGCGCTCTCACGGAAGTCCTCAGCGTCAGGTGACGGTGCCGGCGGTCTACTCCGGGTGAGCGCGGGCGGCCTCTCCGGCGTGATCGGCCGCAGCGGCGGCGTCACGGGGCCAGTTCTCCTGCAGGTTCTTCTTGATGGCTTCGTAGGGATAGGCCCCTGTCAGGCGCATCCTCGCCTCACCCTTCCAGAAGAGCATGATGGTGGGTATTCCCTGCACCTGGTAGGCCTGCGCTATGAGCGGTTTCCTGTCGACGTTGACCTTCACGGTAAGGAGCAGCCCCGCGTACTCGCGAGCGAGCCGCTCGATTGACGGAGAAACGGTCCGGCAGGGACCGCACCACTCCGCCCAGAAATCCACCAGGACGGGCTTTTCCGAGGTCCGGACGAGCTCGAAGAAAGAGGCGGGAAGCTGTCCGTGGTTTGCCTCAGGCATTCCCTGGCATCTCCTGTCGCAGATAAGATACTCAAGCCGCACGGAATGGGACAATTGCCACGGCCGTCCGCGCCGGCTACACTCTTTGCCATGCAGGCAGAAACGCACATACCGACCCGACCCGAGGCGTACAAGCTCGTATGCGAATACATCACGAACCAGAACCTGGTGGCGCACGTCCTTGCGGTGGAAGGGGTCATGCGGTACATGGCCCGCAAGCTCGGAGAGGACGAGGAGAAGTGGGGCATCATCGGTCTTGCCCATGACATCGACTACGAGAAGTTTCCCGAGCTTCATTGCAGGAAGAGCCCGGAGATCCTTCAGCAGGCGGGCTGGCCGGAGGACTACATCCGGGCCATCGTGAGCCACGGGTGGGGACTCTGCTCGGACGTCGAGCCCCGGGAACGAATGGAAAAAGTCCTCTATGCGATCGACGAGCTCACCGGGCTGGTGGTGGCTACCGCGCTGATGCGGCCTTCGCGCAGCGTCATGGACATGGAGGCGCGCTCGGTCCTCAAGAAGTGGAAGAACGAGCGGTTCGCCGCGGGAGTGAAGAGACCCGTCATCGAGAAGGGCGCCGCAATGCTCGGCGTCGGCCTGGAAGAGCTGATCACCGACACGATCATGGGAATGCGTGACGTGGCGAAGGAGATCGGCCTGGCCGGCTCTCCGTCAGGCTCGTGAGGGAAGGGCCTCCATTCCACGCTCCACCAGGAACATGTCCGTGGCTGCCCGCGTGGGGATGCCCTGCTGACCGCCAGGCTGAGTGGCCTTGAGCGCCGCAACGGCGGAAGCGAACCGAACCCTCTCCGCCATGCTCATGGCTTCGCAGAGCGCCGCCGCGTAGGCGCCGTGGAACACGTCCCCGCAGCCGTTCGTGTCGACCACGGAGACCCGGAACGCGGGCTGGTGGCAGACCCGGTCAGGCTCCTCCCGGGAGGCGTACCAGGCGCCTTGCGCGCCGCCGGTGACGACAACGGCCGCGCGGTCCTTGTCCCAGAGCCCGCGGACTGAAGACGCCGCATCCGCCGCTCCCGTCCTTTCCAGCGCATAGTCCAGGGGAAGCACGAGGTGATCCGAAAGAGAAACGATCTCTTCCTGCAGCGGTTCTCCCCGTCGCTCGAAGTCGGCGACAATAGGGATCCCCGCCGCCCGGGCAATCCGCGCGGCACGGACCATCCCTTGCATCCCCGCATGGTCCACCAGCAGGACGCGGCAGCTCCGCAGGTAGTCCGCGGAGGGCCCCGACGGATCGGCGCCTACAACGCCGCTCGAATCGAAGAGGATGGTGCGCGTGAGGCGCGCTGTGTCCACGAGAATCGTGGAGTAGAACGGTTGGGTGCCCGGCCTTCGCACCACGTGATCCACGGAGATCCCCTCCGCCTCGAGCTTTTCAAGGATGAAAAGAGAAAGCGCATCCTCCCCGAGGCATCCGGCGTAGGAGCAGCTTCGTCCCATGCGTCGCGCGGCCACCAGGGCGGTGCCTGCCAGCCCGCCGGCATGTCTCTCCCGACGAAGGACGGCTGTCTTGGTGTCCGGCCGCGGGAACTCCTTGAGAAACAGGATGTCATCAACGGCCACCGCGCCCAGGCCAAGGACGTCGGCGCCGGCGGGCTGTCCTTCCATGGTGGCATATTCAAGGAAACGCCGGGCCGGGTCAAGCTCAGGCGGCAGGCAGTGCGCATTCTTGACGCTGAATCGTTGGACGGCATACATTTCCAGCGGGAGGGGATCCATCGCACCGAGAGATAGCGGCATCTCGCCGGGCAGGCCCCTGCCGTTCGGCGCCACCCCGACTGCGCAGGGAACCCAGTTCGCAGTCTTCAGCAGACATGCAACAGCAGTGTCGCTCCTGCTCTTCGACGGCCCCCGAGACGCCGCACCGGCAAAGGAGATAGTCCTGGACCCCCGGCTGAACAGGACGGGGGACGTCTGGCACGTGCACGTGGACGGCGCGGGCCCGGGAAGCCTCTACCTCTACCGGGTGGACGGGCCGTATGAGCCGGAGAAAGGCTTGCGGTTCAACCGCAACAAGCTGCTCCTGGATCCTTATGCGAAGGCCGTGACGGGCAACTTCACCTGGCGGCTGGCAGATGCGCGCGGTTTCGATCCGGCCTCCCCGCTGGCGGACCTTTCCTTTTCCACGACATCAGACATTGCCGGCATGCCCAAGGGCATCGTCGTCTCAGATGAGTTCGATTGGCGCGGGGATCGGCCGCTCAATCGCCCCATGCGCTTCAGCGTGATCTACGAGACCCACGTGCGCAGCCTGACCATGCACCCGAGCTCCGGCGTGGCGCATCCAGGCACCTTTCGCGGGGTTGCAGAGATGATCCCGCATCTGCGGGACCTGGGAGTCACGGCCGTGGAGCTCCTTCCGGTGCAGGAGTTCGACGAGCTGGACAACCCGCATTCCAATCCGCGCACCGGCGAGCGCCTCCAGGACTACTGGGGCTACAACACGATATCCTTTTTCGCCCCCAAGGCTCGGTACGCGAGCTCCGGCGGGCTGGGGCAGCAGGTCACGGAGTTCAAGGAGATGGTCCGGGAGCTGCACCAGGCCGGCATCGAGGTCATCCTGGACATCGTGTTCAACCACACGGCGGAGGGAGACGAGACCGGCCCCACCCTGTGCTTCCGCGGCTGGGACAACTCCATCTACTACATCCTGGATGAGAGCAATCCGCGGTACTACCGCAACTACAGCGGCACCGGCAACACGCTCAACTGCAACCATCCCATCATGCGCTCCTTCATCATGGACTGCCTCCACTACTGGGTGGTCGAAATGCACGTGGACGGGTTCCGGTTCGACCTGGGGTCCGTTCTGGGGAGGGACTCGGAGGGAAGGATCATGGAGAACCCGCCCATCCTGGAGCGCATCGCGGAAGAGCCCGGTCCTCAGGGACACGAAAATCATCGCGGAGGCGTGGGACGCGGCCGGGGCCTACCAGGTGGGGTCGTTCCCCGGGGGCAGGTGGGCGGAGTGGAACGACCGCTTTCGCGACGATGTGCGCAGGTTCTGGCGCGGGGACCCGGGCTCCGTCTCCTCGCTTGCCACGCGGATTGCCGGGCAGCTCCGACCTGTACCTGCGTGACGGGCGAAAACCCTTTCACAGCATCAACTTCGTCACCTCGCACGACGGGTTCACCCTGAACGACCTGGTGAGCTACGAGAGGAAGCACAACGAGGAAAACGGGGAAGGCAACCGTGACGGATGGGACGCGAACTTCAGCGTCAACTACGGCGTGGAAGGACCAACGAACGACCCGGCCATCGAATCGACCCGGAACCGGCAGGTGAAGAACTTCCTCGCTACCCTGCTCCTTTCCCTGGGCACGCCCATGCTGCTGGGCGGTGACGAGATGCGGCGCACGCAGAGCGGGAACAACAACCCGTGGTGCCAGAACAACGAGATCTCCTGGTACGACTGGGAGAACCTCACGACGCACGCGGACATTCACGCTTTCTGCCGGGCCCTGATCTCCTTCCGCATGCGGCACCCGGCCTTCCTGCGGCCGGAGTTCTTCAGCGGAAAGAACTCGCGCCACAACCGCATCCCTGACATCACGTGGCTGACTGAGACGGGGGAGCCCGCGGACTGGGCGCCGGGGCGCCACGCGCTGTCCCTCCTCATAGACGGCAACAAGGCGGAGATCGCGGCTGACAGGGACGACAACGACATCTGCATCATGTGCAACGCCTCCCCCCGGGATACGCCCTTCGTGCTTGCCCCCATCCCCCCGGGGAAAGAAGGGTGGTACCGCGCAATCGACACGGCGCTCCCCGCGGGACAGGACATCACCGCACTGGGCCGGGAACAAAGAGTCCCGCGGGACACATACACGCTTGCCGGGCGTTCCCTGGTGGTGCTGCTGTCAAAGTAGCCCCGGGGATCGAGTTGACCGTGAACCGCCGCGGGTATACGCTCGGTCACTACAATGCTTCGGCGAATCCTGCTCTTCACAGGCGTCACACTCATCGTCATGCTCGTCTTCATCTCATTCGCCACGCGCACTGTCCTCATGGATGGGTTCTCCACGCTGGAAAAGGGCCTCGTGGAGACGAACCTGGCGCGCGTCCAGAACGCCATTGCGCATGAGATAGGCTCCCTTGGAATGACAACGAGCGCGTGGGCGTCGTGGGATGAGACATACCGCTTCGTTGTCCGTCGGAATATGAGCTATGTCGAGTCCAACATCAGAAGCGGGATGTTCAGCAACCTGGATCTGGACGTGGTGCTCTTTCTGGATACCCGCGGAGCGCTGATCTACGGAGCGACTGTTGACCCGCTGAAAGGGGTCGGACGGGGAGTCCCCCCCGGCCTGATGGGCTGGCTCGCCGCGCACCCGCTTCTGACCGGCCACGCGAATACGAGCTCGGGTGCGGAAGGAATCATCCAGCTGCCCGAAGGGCCGATGCTTGCGGCGGCGCGTCTCATCATCGACCCCCGGCACGCGCACGCCGTCGGTGGGACCCTCCTGATGGGACGATTTCTCGACGACAGGGAGGCGAGTCGTCTTTCCCGGGGCCTGAAGCTTACCATCAGCTTCCTGCCCCCCAGCCTTGCAGTCGCGGCGCAAGGTCCAACGACAATTGATGATCATCGCACGGACGTCATAACGGGGTCCGCAGTGCTGAAAGCCATTGATGGCTCGCCGGCGGTCCTTGTGCGGGTGGAGTTCCCCCGCGACATCCACCGCCAGGCGGAAACCACCGCCCGGTACTTCATCGCGTGGCTCCTCGTGATAGGCGTCGTCTTCAGCGCGGTGGTGCTCCTTGTCATCCAGGTGACCGTGCTCTCCCGGCTCCACCAGCTCAGCGCGGGCGTTCTTTCCATTGGCACGGGAAGCCAGCCCGGCAGACGCGTTGCGGTCAAGGGTCGGGACCAGATCGCCTATCTCGGCGCAGCCATCAACGGAATGCTGGAGGCGCTGGAGGGCTCCACGGACCAGCTGCGCCGCAGCGAGCAGCGAAACCAGGCCTTTCTTGGTGCGATCCCGGACCTGATCCTGCGCGTGAGCCGTGACGGGACCATCATCGACGCGAATCTTCCCGCGCAGTATCGCCTCGCCATGCAGACCAGCACGCTGAAGGGTGCCAGGCTCGGGGAGCTTGCGGCGCGGTATCCCTTTCTTCCGCAAAACCTGTTCGCGGATGGCCCGGAGGCCATCGAACGAGCGTTGACCGAAGGCGCACCCGTGGTCCTCCGGTTGAGCCTTGACCCCGGCAGCGGTACGCAGCATTTCCAGGCGAACATAGCGGCAAGCGGAGACGCGGAGGTGATTGTCGTTGTCAGAGAGGTTACCTCGGAGAAGCGCGTGGAGGAGACGCAGCGCCACGACATACTGGTGAAGGAGATTCACCACCGCGTGAAGAACAACCTCCAGGTGATCTCCAGCCTGCTCAGCCTCCAGGCATCCGCCGCGCAGGATCCAGAGACGCGCGCCCTGCTGAACGAGAGCCGGGACCGTGTCCGCTCCATGGCTCTCATCCATGAGAAGCTCTTCCGCTCGAGTGACGGATCCGGCGGCGGCTATGCGCAGTACGTTCGGGACCTCGCGGATCAGCTCCTCAAGTCCTACAAGGGAGACTCCACGGCTGTGGGAATCGACATCGATGTGGCGGACATCCCGATGGACCTGGACCTGTCGGTCCCCGTCGGGCTGATTGTGAACGAGCTCCTCACCAACGCCCTGGCGCACGCCTTTCCCCCGGGCAGGCCCGGCCGCATCTCCGTCCGCATGAAACGGACAGCGGATACCCGGCTGGAGCTCTCCGTGACCGATGACGGCGTGGGTTTTCCGCAGGAGATCGACTACAAGAACCCGACGTCCCTGGGCCTTCGGATCGTCAATATTCTTGTGCAGCAGATCCGCGGGACCATCACACTGGAGAGGAAGTCCGGAACGAGCTTCCGCATCACTTTTCCGATCGGCTGATCCCGGCCTTCACTCTCTTTCCAGGGCCAGCACGGACACGTCGTCCAGGAGCGGATCCCCTCCGCGCCAGTGCATGATTTCTTCCTTGATGCCGCCAATCGCATCCTTGAGGCTCTTCCTGCGGCCGGAAGAGATGCACTGGATGAGTCGCTCCGAGGAAAAGCGCTGGCCCACCCCGTTGGTGCATTCGAGGAGGCCGTCCGAGTACAGGAAGAGCCTGTCGTTCTTCCCGAGCACAATCTCCTCTGTCGGGAGGTCCGCGCCGGGGAAGAGCCCGACGGCCTGGCCATCCGGCTTCAGCAGCCGCACGGTCCCGTCCGCGCTCTGGTGCACGGGGTAGGGATGTCCCGCGCGGATGATTGACGTTTTCCCCGTGGCCGTTTCAATCACGCCATAGGCCAGGGTGAAGTACGGGTTGGCATCCTCCTTGAGGAAGAATCTCCTGCTCAAGGCCCGGGCCACTTCGGCGGGAGCCAGGATCCGTCTGCCCGGCTCTTCGCACAGCTTCTCCACCAGGATGCCGCCCCTGTCGAAGTGCGGGTTGAGAAATGTTCTCAGGATGAGAGAAAACAAGGCTGACAGGAGACCATCCCCCAGCACGTCCAGGGCATAGAAACCGGCGTGGCTGTCGTCCAGGGGCATGTAGCCAATGGCATCCCCTCCCCCGAATGACGCCGGAAGAAAGAGCCATTCGAATCCCAGCCCCCGGACCATCGGCTCTCCGGAAGGAAGCGAGCTCTTCTGCAGCCGAGAAATCTCCTCCAGCTCCCGCAGCACGCGCCCCTGGATCTGTTCCTTCTCACCGGTCTTTCGAAGCACGTAGAGGATTCCGAAAAGCGTTCCCTCGGGGCTCCGCAGGGGGGAGGCGGTGAACTCCACGAGATATTCCCGGCCTTCACCGGCAACCAGGCAGCAATTTCCGCGCATCGTGCTGCGGCCCTCGAGGAGGGGCTCGGTCACGGGGAAAGGCAGCGGCGCGCGGGTCTCCGAATCCAGGAGAGACACTACGTCTCGCATGCGCATCTCCCGGACCTCGCCAAGGTTCCTGCCGATGAGCGCTTCCGCGGCCGGGTTGATGAACTTGACATACCCCTTGGCATCGCAGATGAGCACCGCCTCGGTCATGCTTTCCGCGAGCGCAGACATCCACAACCCGCTCTCACGGGCCTGGAGGAGGCGGCGGTGTTTTGCCAGGGACATCTCGATGATGGCGTGGAGGCTCTTTTCCTCGAACGGCTTCAGAACGTAGCCGTAGGGGTCCGTGCCCTGGGCGAGCGCGAGGGTCTCCTCGTCGGAAAAGGCGGTGAGATAGACAACCGGCACGTCCAGGCGGCCGCGGATCTTTCGCGCCGCCTCGATGCCATTCAAGGCCCCGGTGAGCTTGATGTCCATCAGGACGAGGTCCGGCTCGGTCTCCAGGAGCTTGTCCACGGCTTCCTCCCCGGTGAGAGCGATGAGCGGCACCGCGTATCCCATGCTCTCCAGGGACTCCCGGATCTGGAGCGCGACGACCCCCTCGTCTTCCACGATCATGATCCGCGCTGTGCTCATGTGTGCCCCTATTTCCTGATGTCCCCGTTGCCGCGCAGGACCCACTTGTAGGTCGTGAGCTCTTTCAGCCCCATGGGTCCGCGCGCGTGAAGCTTGTCCGTGCTGATGCCGATCTCCGCTCCCAGGCCGAAGATGCCCCCGTCATTCAGGCGGGTGGAGGCGTTCACCGTGACGACCGCTGAATCCACCATGCCCACGAACCGCTCTATTGCCGCGGCGTCCCGGGAGAGGATCCCGTCGGTGTGACTCGACCCGTACTTCTCGATATGAGCAGCCGCCTCCTCCAGGCCGCCGACAACCTTCACCGTCAGGATCAGGTCCAGGTACTCGGCGTACCAGTCTTCCTCCCGGGCGGCAGCGATGCCGGGGAGAATGGCGAGGGATTTCGCGTCGCCGCGAAGCTCCACGTTCGGCATTTTCTCACGCACCATGGGGAGAAACCTGCCTGCCACCGCCTGGTGCACAAGCAGCTTTTCCAGCGCGTTGCACGTGCCCGGCCGCTGGACCTTGGAGTTCGTCACCACCTCGGCGGCCATGGCCAGATCAGCCGTTTCATCCACGTAGAGATGGCAGACCCCCTTGTAGTGCTTGATCACCGGGACGGTGGCCTTCTCCGCGACCCGGCGGATGAGGGACTCCCCGCCGCGCGGAATGGCGAGGTCCACGAGGCCTGACTGCGACACGAGCTCGTCAATTGCCTCGTGCTCGGTCCTCTCGACGTATTGCACGGCCTCCCCGTCCACGCCAGCGGAAGCAAGGCCCTTGCGGACCAGGCGGACAAGCGCCGCGCTGGATTCCACGGCCTCGCTTCCGCCGCGCAGGATGACCGCGTTGCCGGATTTCAGGCACAGCGCGGCCGCATCCACGGTCACGTTCGGCCGGGATTCATAGATCATCGCGATGACGCCGATTGGCGTGCGGACCTTTTCCAGCACAAAGCCGGAAGGCCTGCGGACCCCGATGACCTCCCCCACCGGGTCCTCGAAGGCCGCAATCTCCCTGAGGCTCCCGATCATTTCGTCGATGCGCTTGTCCGTGAGGGCAAGCCTGTCCAGGAAGGCCGGGGCAGCCCGGCGTCCTTCCCGCGCGCAACGTCCCGCGCGTTGGCGTCCTTGACCTCCCCGCGGCTTTCGTCGATGGACCTCGCCATGGCAAGAATGGCCCGGTTCTTGGTCTCCGCGCTCAGGCCGCGCAGGGACACCGACGCCCGCTTCGCTGCCCCGGCGCAGCCGCGAACGTATTCCTTCAAGTCCGCCATATCACTGCTCCTCGCGGTCCACCACGACAAGGTTGTCCCGGTGGACCACCTCATCGAACACCGCTTCCGCGCCCAGGACCTCGGGAATCTTCCGTGTATTGAGGCCGCGGATCTTCTCGAGCTCCTCGCTGGAGAAATTGCACAGGCCTCGGGCCAGCTCGCGTCCCTGCTCATCCTGGATGGCGATGACGCTGCCCATTGCGAAGGTGCCCTTGATCCCCTTCACCCCTGCGGGAAGGAGGGACCTGCCCTGGCGCAGGATGGCTTTCTTGGCCCCGCCATCAATGACAACGGCTCCCTCGGTCTGCGGGTTGAACGCCATCCACTTCTTGCGCCCCTTTATCCTTCGCCGGGCGGGCACGAAGAAGGTCCCGATCTCATCCCCGGCAAGCATCCTGTCCAGCTTCACCCCCGCGCCGCGCGCAATCACCACTGCCGTGCCGCTGCGGGTGGCAATGTCCGCCGCCCTGATCTTTGACTCCATGCCACCGGAGGAGAAGTCCGAGCCCTTGCCCCGGGCCCCGGCAAGCACCGTGTCCGTCACCCGCGAAACAGTGCGCAGGACCGAAGCGTCGGGGTGCCCCCGGGGATTTCTGTCGTAGACGCCGTCCGTGTCCGTGAGGATCACAAGGAGGTCCGCGTCCAGCATTGTCGCGAGGTGCGCGGAGATGATGTCGTTGTCCCCGAAGCGGATCTCCGCGAACGACACCGTGTCATTCTCGTTCACAATGGGCACCACTCCGAAGGACCATAACGTGAAAATGGTGTTGCGGATGTTCAGGTAGCGCGCCCGGGTCCGTATGTCCTCGTAGGTGAGGAGGATCTGGGCCGTTTCGCGCCGCACGGCCGCGAACTCGTGCTCATAGGCGTGCATCAGCCTGCTTTGCCCCATGGCCGCCGCCGCCTGGAGGAAAGTGATTGCGCTGGGCCGGCTCGCCATGCCCATCTGGCGCAGCCCCAGGGCGATGGCGCCGGAGCTCACAAGGATGAAGGAGCGCGCATCCGGCGCTCCCGGTTGCCCGGAAAGCTGGGCGATCTGCCGAACGAGGGAGCCCATCACTCCCGAAGAGAATGCGTTGTCTCCTTCCGTGGCCACGCTGGTGCCCACCTTGATGACGATGCGGCGGGCCTGCGTGACGGTTTCCCGGGTTCCTGTCATGGCGCAATTGGAGGCAGAGTATAGCACAATCGCTCAGCGCGGGTATACTCACGCCCATGCGGTCTCTCCTCCTGAACGGGGCAGGGCTGGCGGCGTCCGCCGCATTTGTCTTCCTGGTGATCGCGGGCGCCGCGGGGCTTCACCGCAAGGGACTCGCGGGCCCGCGGACAGCGCGCAAGCTGATCCATATCGCGCTTGCCAACTGGTGGTTCATCGCCGTGGCAATGTTCGACGATCCGTGGGCAGCCTCCGCCGGTCCGGCCTGCAGTCTTCTGGCGGCCGTGCTTGCCCCGCGGCTTCGGCTCTTCCCGGCAGACGACGGGGCCGCCGGAACCCTGGACCGGGGGACCATTTGCTACTCAGCGGCGCTCCTGGTCCTCGTCAACCTTTCCTGGCGCGGGCTGATCCCGGTCCGAGCGGCAACAATCGGTGTTCTTGTCATGGGATGGGGAGACGGCCTGGCCGGTCTCCTGGGGATGAAGCTCGGGACACGGGGCATCCTTGTCTGGGGGCGGAGAAAGACCGCGCAGGGCACGGCTGTCATGTTCCTGGCCTCCTTTGCCGCCTGCTTCCTCATTGCCGTGGCCTGGGGACCCCGAGGTTCCGCCCTCTTTCCGGCCGCCCTGATCTCTCTTTCAACCGCGGCTGTCGCCACTGCTCTCGAGTTGTTCACCCCCGGGGGTCTCGACAACCTGACCATCCCGCTCGGAGTCGCGCTTTTCAACGCGGGGGCGTTCGCGTGATCGCGTTCCTGCTGACCCCGCTCCCTCCCCTTGTGCTTTTTGTCATCGGAGCTCCCGTGAATTGCGTTGCCGCGTTCGCATCGTTCTGGAGGAGGTCGTTGGATGCAGGCGGTGCCGCGGCGGGGGCCGCGCTGGGAACCGTCATCTTCGCGGCCGCCGGGCCGTTTCTCTGGCTGCTCATGGCGGCCTTCGTGATTTCGTCCTCTGCGTTTACCAGGTTTCGTTCCTCCCAGAAGGAGTGGCTCGCTTCCATCCAGGAAAAGGGCGGCCGGCGCGACACGATGCAGGTCTTGGCAAACGGCGGAATCGGCCTGGTCATGGCGTTGCTCCTGCGCGTGACCCGGGAACCGGCATTCGCCGTTGCGTTGGCCGCCGCCTTTGCCTCCGCCACCGCGGACACGTGGGCAAGTGAGATCGGCGTGCTCTCCCGACGACAGCCCGTATCCCCCGTCACTTTCCGCCCCGTTTCCCGCGGGGTGTCAGGGGGAGTGACGCTGCTCGGGCTTGGGGCCTCGTTTCTGGGGGCAGTCTTCGTTGGCCTCATCTTTGCCGTGGAGAACGTACGCGAGACCCACGGCCTGGGGAGCTTCGCTGTCTTGCTCTTTATCACCGCGGGAAGCGGCGTGCTCGGATCTTTGTTCGACAGCATCCTCGGAACCACCCTGCAGGCACAGTACACAACAGGCGCGCGCGGGGAGAACGGCGTGCGGACCGAGCACCGGACCACCGACGGCGTGCGAAATACCCTCGTTCAGGGCGTTGCCTTTGTCACGAACGATGTCGTGAACCTCCTCAGCACGGCCTTTGCGGCCGCATGTGGAGCTCTGCTTTTCGTTTCCCTGCCGATCTCGTGACCGGCGCGCCTGGCCGCGGCTGAGCGTTCCCGCTATGCGGCTTCTTGAATCGCCACGGGACCCTGGATACCATCATGGCCAGGGAGGAGCTTGGGATAGTGAGCTTCAAGAAGTGCATCTCAATCCTTGTAATTGCCCTGGCCGCAACATCCGGCCTGAGTGCCCAATACTTCGAACATCCGCGTTCCCTCTATCTCGAGGCCGGCGTTGGGTTCTTCCCCTACCTGACCTATGGTTCCGCCGTGGATGCTTCCCTCAAGAGCGCCGGGACTTCCCGTTTCCAACTTGCTGTGGATGCTCATGCGGGCTGGCCGCTGACAAGAAGGCTGCTTGTCGTTGGTGGTTATGATGGAGTCCTGGACGAAATATTTGAAAACGGCACATATACCAATCAGATATCGTCTTCCCTTTTTTCCCTGGGATTCAGGATATATCCGCTGGGCGCGGGATTGGTCATGGGCGCTGACGCAGGATTGTCAGAATTGGACGGTTTCGTCGCCCTGGGTTATGGTTTTGCGGGCACGGTAGCGTGGGACTTCTCTCCCCTGGGATTGAACGTTGAAGTCGGGGCAAGAACCCTTTACCTCAGTTTCAACTACGCAAATCCGCAGTCCATGTTTGTTGTCATGCCGTTCATTTGCCTTGTTTTTGGATAGTGGAGAAGCCCTACGGGGCGTTCACCGCTCTGATCTCGACAACGTCCTGGTCCTGGTCGGTCACGGTCCTGTCCAGGATTCTGCCTGTGTTTCGTCCAAGATGTTTTTCGGACGCGGCGATCATTGCGGGAAACACACGCCTGAGATCGTGACTGCTTCCAAGGCTTGTTATTTCCATTCTCCAAAGTTCGACAACCTGTTGGTCTTCCTTGTACTTCACGAGGTCAACGGCAGAGAGAGAAATGTAGCGGCAATTTCCGTGATCTTGCGAGGTGCGGGTTCCCCATGTTCCATAGGCACGGATGTTGTCAGGAGGAGTCAGCGATGAAGACTCTGGCTGGTCGGAATCCGGCAGCCAGAATGTGTACGTATGCTCCTGGGGGCTACCGATCCCACAGTAGAGAAATATCGCTTCCGTGGCATCATCAACCTCGCTGGCCTTCTGATACCCCGCTTTGCCGAGAGCGTGGTCAACGTATCTCGCATACTCTGTAAACTCGAGATCGTTCAGACTGACGCTGCTGTCTGACGGCAAGAGCAAATACCGATGATCCACCGCACCTGGGTCCGACCTGGCAAGGCCGTTCATTTCGACGTCGTAACGGGATGGTGCTGTCATGCACCCGAACAGGAGCATGGTGGAGGCTGCCAGGGCAGCGGGAAGGAATGTCCTCATTTTGACCTCCGCAAAGATACGCGTCGTACGCAGGGAGAATTGGGCCCACAGGGACTTGAACCCCGGACCAACGGATTATGAGTCCGCCGCTCTAACCAGCTGAGCTATGGGCCCCGGGGCTATACCGTAACGAAATGCCAGCAAGAGTCAAGCACAGACAGGATCTCCCTGGATCAAAAGGTGACGGCAAATCACGGCAAATCTCGGCAAATCCGTCAAAGTTGACAGCCCCTGAGGCAACGGCTATCCTGCCTGCGAAGCCGGCGTGATGAAATGGCAGACATGCCAGACTCAAAATCTGGTGGGTGGCAACGCCCGTGTCGGTTCAAGTCCGACCGCCGGCAGAGAGTTCGTGCAGATGCAAGGAATTGGCGCACCACCCTTCCATGAACGGGCGGAAGGATGGCCCACTCGCCCCTATCCATACCAGTTTCCCTACCAGTTGAGCGGCCTTGTTCCTTCCAAACTGCGAGCCTCGGAAGGGACTATGCTCGTGACGGCGAGAAGGGTTCGGCATTGCGTCCTCCCGTGTAGGAAGCCGCCAATCCGGCTCGATTCAGCTCACGCAACCCTCGTGCTGCTTCGCGGGGCGTCGTGGGACTTCTCGATCCTTCGCGCAACGAGGAGCGTGGCCTCGTAGAGGATCACAAGCGGAAACATGACGGTCAGGGGCGCGACGATGGGATCGCTCACGGGCGTGATGATCTCGGCAAAGGCAAAGAGTATGAAGTACGCGACCCGGCGTCTCTTTTTCAGGACAAAGACGCTCAGTACGTGCAGCCGAACAAGGATGATGAGAAGGCACGGGAGCTGAAAAGAGATGCCGCAGGAGAGAAGGAAAAACGTCACGAAGGAGATGTAGTCATCGGCGGAGGGCATGTACTCGATCCTCGGAGGGAAAAGCTGCACGAGGACCTTGATCATGCTCCAGAGGAGGTAGTAGCCGAAACAGGTCCCTGCCGCGAACAGGACCACCGAAGCCACGAGCAACGGCATGACGAGACTTCTCTCGGAGCGCCGCAGCCCGGGGGACACGAAACCGATGAGCTGATGCGCCCAGAGCGGGGTGGTGAGGATGATCCCCCCGTACAAGGCGAGGCGCAGCTTTATCATCAACCCGTCGAGAAGCCTGAAAGCTCTCAGGTGCAGACCGCCCGAGGGAAGAAGCAGGACGGTCAGGGCGGAATCGGCGAAAAAGTATGCAACAACGGTTCCCGCAAACACGGCGACGGCGGCAACGAGGAGGCGCCGCCGCAATTCCGACAGGTGATCGGAAAAACTCATGAAAGCGTTGCCCGTCATGCAATCCTCACAGCGGGTCTATGAGAGCCTGGCTCCACACTGGCCGCAGAATCGGGACTCCTGCGGGTTCAAAGCGTTGCACACGCCGCATGACCGCCCTGCGGCAGAAACGTTGTGCGGCGCGGGAGCCTGCGCTTGCCGAGACGCGGCGTCATCTTGAGAGCGTCTCTCCTGCACGCCGCTGCCTCCGTTCTCATCCCTGAACTGCGCACTCATTTCCTGGGCGCCTTTGCGGAACTCCCTGACCGACTTCCCAAGCCAGTGACCAAGTTGGGGAAGTCGCTTTGGTCCGAATATCACGAGCGCGACGATTCCGATGAAAAGCAGATGAATGGGCTGAAGTCCGAACATGGTTCCTCCTATTCGTAACGGGCTACTCTCGTATGCGATAGACAGCGCACGAATGGAAATCGATCTCCCACTTGAAGCCAGGAATCCTCTCCCACAGGTATTTTCGGCTCATCGTGTCCCACCACTGCTGGAAGCGGCCAGTGTTATCGGCCATGTCACGTACCAATCTCTCGTACAGCGCACTCGCCTGCAGGTCGTTCTCGGGAAGACCGACCAGTGACCGGAAGAGCTCCGCGAGGCCGTTCTTGCGCTCGAAGAGCATGCGGATCTCGTCCCGTTCCACGCCCTCAACCGCGCCCACGCTCACGCGGTCGTTTTCAGTTGCCATTGCGGTCCTCCTTCTTCAACTGCGCGAGGATCTCTTCCTGCACCGCGAGGATCCGCGCCAGCGTCTGCTCAATGCGCCCGTTTGTGCCCCCCTGCTGAGGCGACCCGCGATCCTGGCTCCTGCGAGCGCCGATTTTCGACTGCGCCTGCATGAGCGCATCGAACGGATCGAGGTAGGCGAGCCGGGGGATGGGTTCCGTCCGTGCAAGGAAAGTCACGTCGCCGAGCAGATCGCGGAGAATGCTGGATGCATTCCTCTCGTGGTGCGAGGCGATGCACTGCTGGTGCGATGGCGCGTTGATCTCGAGGGTCGTGCGCTTGTTCAGGTAAAGACAGCGCTTGCAATGGTACGCATCGCAGGCTGAACAGATGGCGGCGTGGGCGATGTCCAGGAGTTCGGCGTTCGGCACGCGGAGGCCCTGGCGAAGATTTCCCACGGGCTGGTTCGGCTCATCGTGCAGGAATCCGGGACAGACATACAGGTTTCCTTCAGGCCCGACGGTCACGTGGTCGATCCCCGCCTGGCAGTTGCGCATCGAGGTGAGAAAGATCCTGTCGGTCAGGAAGCCGAGCTCGATGTCGCGCCGCCGCCTCAGCGTCTCGGCCACGCAATGTGCGAGGTCCTGGAGAGACCGCCAATAGAGCTCGAGCGCCGCATCGCCTGGCGTCTCCAGGTCCAGGAGACAAAGGTTTATCCGCCGGCACGTTCCAATCAGCGGGAGCAATACCGCCGGCAGCTCGGCGATACGGCCGATGGGGAAGCGCACGATGATATTGGCATCCCGCACACGGGCTGGCAACGCAGTCTTTTCGAGGTCTTCGGGCCCGACGATCACCGTCGATGCTGGATGCGCATCCGCCGCGGAAAGCGGGACGATGTCGGCATGGCTGACGCTCTGCATGACCGGCGCAAAGGACGCAGGAGGTTCCGTCTCTCCGTATTGGAAGTTCACCACCAGCCCCCGCGCCTGGGCGAACGCAACGGCCTCCCGAAGGGTTTCCAACGGGATGGGACGCGGCGCGGGTCTTTCAGGCTTCGCGTAGTAGCAGAAGGAAGGCGCAGACTCGTCGATCGGCACGAGGAGGAACTTCATGGCGATGCCCCCTCGGGGGCTGCGGCAGCGGGCAGTTCTTCACCTACCGGCGGAAGCTTGGCGAACATCTTCCAGTAGTAGCGGTTGGCGCGCACCCGCGCCTTGTGCATCGCGCAGATGAAGACGGCCCTCTGATAGATCGTCTCGGTGTCCGCCGCATCGTAGTTCAAGCCCTGGCACCAGGCACATCCGCTGGCAACCTCGCAGGCGAGGCATTTCTGCGGGCTCTGGCGCATCCGGTCGAGCGTGAGGAACGGACGAAGCCTGTTCTGATCGATCCCCTCGAAGCAGCTTCCCACGGTCCGCGCCGGGTGTCGCGCGAGCGAGTAGGGTGCGAACCTGATGCAGGGGTAGAAGAGGCCGGCGTGGTCGACGGCGAGCATCTTCCCTGCCCCGCACCAGTTCTGGGTGTCCTGCTCCGCATCGAGGGGGAGGCCGATCGAATCCGAGAAGAAGGTCGCGGCCACCGTGTTGAAGAGCCCTTTCGCGAGGACGTGGTCTGCAAGCGATTTGAGCTGCTCCTCGAGAACCGCATCATCGCCTTCGACCCAGACGTTCTCGAAAACAGTATTGATGAACACGTTCGGTATCCCAAGGTCCCAGAGGTGCACGACGCTCTCGAACACGAACGGCAGGTCCTCGTGACCCACCGTGACCTTCGTGCCTGCGCCCGGAAACTGCTCCAGCCACCGGGGGACGTTGCGCACGACGTCGCCATAAGATCCCCTCCCATCGGGATACCGGCGCTGCAGGTCGTGCTTGCGCTGCGTGCCATCCAGGCTTAGCCCGATGCTGAGGTGGGCCCTGTTCTTTGCGATGAAATCCTGGACGCGCGGGTGGTCGTAGAGGATGCCGTTGGTCGAAAGGCTGAACCGGTAGCTGTCGAACCAGGGGTGGTTCTCCTCGTACATACGCCGCTTGATGTAGTCGCACACCGCATCGATCAGCTCGATCTCGAGCAGGGGTTCGCCGCCAATGAAAGCCCATTCGACGCTGGACTCGGGAAAGAAGCGTTGGTTGGCGAGCACGTAGTCCACCGTGCGCCGCGCGATGTCGAAGCTCATGGGGTGCGCGCGGTTCTTGCCCGGACAGGTAACAGTAGCAGCACCGCAGCTGGCAGTCCTCCGTTACGATGAAGGAGATATTCTTTGCACTGCCTTCGCCCCAGCTCCGTGGCTTCTGCCCGAAAGTGTAATGGCTACTCGGAATAGACATGAGAAGGGGAACCTCTCAGTGTGCGCAGACCATGGTGCACGTCGTTGAGCAACTCCCCGTGCAGGACGAGCTGCAGCCACCGGTGCAGGTCCCCTCGCAGTTGTCCTTGCAGGCGCTGGTGCACGTCCCGCCGCATCCTCCTGGCGGCGAGCAACTCGAGAGGCTGAGACCGAGCAGGGCGAACGAGGTGAGGACGGTTGCAGCGCTTCTCAAGAAATGACGGCGGTCCATTTGATCGCTCAGGGCGGGAAGGCCGCCGTCTCCGGTCGTGACGAGCTCGTCATCGACGACGCCTCTCGCCGCTGGGCTGAGCCTCGACGGGGAATGGCGTCTCTCGGCCGCATCCTGATACTCGTGCCAGGCGCAGCAGTAGGGATCAGGGGCGTTGATGTTGCCTGTAAAATAGAGGGCGCGCGCCCGGCACCCTCCGCCCGACACCGCGAGGTGCGGGCAGTCGGCACAGCGGGTGTTCAGGGCGAAGACCTTCTTCCTTGCCAGGTGCTGCGCCCAGAGACTTGCAAGCGGTTGTGCGCGAATGCTGCCTTCAAGGAAATCGTCTCCCAGGAAAGCGCACGGGCTCATGCGGCCGTCGGCCCTGATGCCGAGCTTGGTATCGGGACAACCGAACCGCTGCGTTTCATTTCCCGCGCCGCATTGGAGCGAAAGGTCGGGAGATCGGCCTATGGCGGCGATCATCTGCCAGGCTTCGCCCGCCATCGATGGCGGGATGAGAAGTGAGGAGTTCTCGAGCGCCCTGCCCGCGGGCTTGACGAGCCCGACGACGAGATTGCGTACTCCAATGCTTTTCAGGAACTCGGGCAGGCGCGAGATCTCCTGCATGTTCTCGCGGTGAACGGAATACTGAACGACGAGGTCTCGGATATCCGCCGACTGCAGAAGCCTGATTCCTCGCAGGGCCGCAGCGAAGGCGCCCTGGCTTCGAAGGGAATCATGGGTCTCCGGGGTCACACCATCAAGGCTGACTTTCACCCGCACCTGCTCCTGCGCCAGGCAAGCAGCTGTCTCGGCCGTGACGAGGGATCCCGTGGTCAGGAGCGTTACCGCGAGGCTTTTCGCTCGCGCGCGGGAGACGAAATGCCGCAACCCGCTTCGCATCATCGGCTCGCCGCCTGAGAAGGTCACAGCTGGCACGCCCATGTCGCTCACCTGATCAATGAGCGAGAGCACTTCCCCGTCGGAGAGCTCCTGTTCCATGGGCTTCCCCGCGGAGCAATAGCAGTGCCTGCATTGATTGGAACACCTGTTCGTCAGGTCGATGTAGACGCGTGATGGAAGAAGCGGTGAGAAGGTCTTTCTTTCAGAGCCCATTCCGACATAGAGACTTCTTGCCATTGGAACCCCCCTCGCACACTTTTTTTGGTCTTCAGATCCTGGCGCGGCTGAGAAAGGTTTTCACATGATAGCTCTACAGGCCGATGGATGCAAGAAGAATATCTCAAGAGCTCAAAAAACTGCAAAATGAAACTCGGTATACAAAGCCGCCATACCAGAATCCATACCTATTGGATGAGCCACCGTAGCTGGGGTAGCGGAAATAGCTTCGAGAGCCTTGAAATAGCTCGAAAACGGGCCTCATAGCGCGTGTAGGAAGGATGGACGCGCCTCAAAATCTGGTGGGTGGCAACGCCCGTGTCGGTTCAAGTCCGACCGCCGGCAGACAATTCCATCCTTGATCGGTTTTGCACTCTGGGCGCGATTGCGGGGCACGCTGCTGCGAGCCCACGAATGCACCGTATCCGCTGCCTGCCGCGCCTCCTTGGCGTCTGATAGGGTCAACTCCAGTTCGTTATCGGGGCAGCGGACTTCAACGGCGTACGGATTCAAGATCTGGTCGGCCGCTCGCACGGCAGAAGGGACTCCTTCCGCCCGGTCCGCGCTGACTTCTTCCATGAGCGCCAGGTTGGCCGCTCTTTCCATTCCCGGCGTGGCTGCGCAAGGCCGAAAACGACCTTCTTTCTCAGCCGGCATGAACTTCTTTGCCCTGAGAAATGACCGCCATCTCTGCCAGCAACCGCACGCCGACGCGCCGGTAGGCGCGAAGCGTGCCCTGGACCGATGATAGTAGCGCACGAGGCTCGAAAGGCTCTGGCGGAACGCTATTGGCTTTCCCCCCTCCGCCTCTGCGTTGATCTGCGGAATGGTCTCAGCACCCTCCAGCAGTGGCCAATAGTGTTGCCGCCACTTCTCGCTGACTTCCAGGAGCGGGACACTGACCGACCCGATGGGCTCCCAGCGAGCGGAGGCCCACGAAGTCATGGCGATATCGCAAAGCGCGCGGATCAAGGCCAGCTTGTACGTAGCCACCTTCCGATCAGCGTTGATGATGCTTTCCACCCGATCGATGGCGCGCGTGCTCACTCCGGAGGACTGGAAGTACAGTGTTGCCCAGAGAAAGCCCCTCCCAGCGGAGTCAGCGGATTTCCATTCATTCTCAAGCTCAAACCCAAGCCGTTCGAAAAGGAGCCGAACCTGGGCAACGGACCGGATGATCATGAGCCTGCCCGCCTCATCACGCTGACCGCCGGGCCTGATGTCACCCCGCTCGACTGGCATAGAGATCAGGAGCTTCCCGCCCTTCTTGAGGCGCTGGCGAAGCTCGAACGCGACGTCGAAGAGCTCTCCGTCCGGGATGTGCATGATAACGCAGAGAGGAGAACACCGTCATACTCGTGTCGGATATCCGAGGGCAGGCCTCCAGGCAGGAAGCCATCAGAGAGCTTGCCCAGATGGAACTTCATACTTACCGGCAGCTCCGCGCGTCAACTCAGGCGAGGCAGCGCCAATCTCCTTCCTGGCCGAAGCATCGCACATACCCTGACTCCCGTCATGCAGGCAGAGTGCAGGCCGAGTACTCTGCTGCCGGCCGCCCTGCCGGCTGAGCCGAGATTTCCCCAGAGGAGCCTGGAAGACTACTTGCTGTTCGGAAGCCTCCCTGGGCTGTATTCAGAAGGACGGGACGCCTGGGCTGAGACGCTGGCAACGTGGGCCGATCTTTACATCGAGAATGAGGTCCGGCAGGAAAACATCGTCAGGGACATGGGAGCTTTCAGCCGGTTTATCGAGCTTGCGGCGCTTGAGTCCGGCCGTATCGTCAACTACACCAAGATGGCCTCCGCCGTGGGCGTGGCCGTGAACACGCTCCGCAATTTCTTCCAAGTCCTTGAGGACACCTTCCTCGGAATACGGGTACCGCCATTCACCGAAACACGCCGCCGTGTCGCCCTGGCACCCCGGTTCGTTCTCTTCGACATAGGAGTTCGCCATGCTCTTGCCGGTCTTCGCATCTCAGAGGACCTCATTCGCATTGGGGCGGAGGAGCTCTTCGAACAATGGGTCATCTCCGAGCTCTGCCACCGCGCCACTGCCCTGGGGCCTGGATACTCCGTCAGCTCCTGGCGCACCTCTGGCGGGGCAGAGGTGGACGCCATCCTGCGAACTCCCGAGGAGGTGATTCCCGTGGAGATCAAATGGACCGACAGCCCGCGGCCATCGGACGCGCGGCACGTGGAGACCTTTCTCGATCTCCACTCGGGGGCGAATCGAGGCTTTGTGGTGTGCCGCACTCCCTCACGCCAGGCGCTTACCGACCGGGTCACTGCGCTGCCGTGGAATGAGTTCTATAGCTACAGCTTGTCGGGTAATTGCTAGCCTGCTGCACCCTGCTGGGCATGGCGACGCCTGACCGGCACCTTGCGCGTTGGTGGCGGCAACTCTTGCAGCTGACGCTCGGTTGCCTCCAGCGAAATGCGCTCCATTTCGGCGACGATGCGATCAAGTTCCTTGCCGGCAGCGATCCACCCTTCTAGCAACTTGGCTTGTTGAGCTGACAGATTAACCGTGACGGTCCTGCCGTCGAGTTTGCGGGTCCACTGGTAATACGGACCGTGCAAACGGGGGGGTGAGGCTTTGCAGGCGCAGACGGACTTGCCGCAGGTCATCATGCGCTTGAGCAGGGTGCCGCGGCGGAAGAAGCCGATGTGGCTCAGGGCGAGTTGAAGCTGCCCGGTAGTCTGATGGAAGGTCGGTTTTCATGGCGATGTATATTGACAGAGATTAGTCCCCAGTTATACTACTGGGGAAGTGTCTCCCGTCAATATCCTCCCGGTTCGACTTTGCCTCCCGATCCTCTCTTCGGCCCTGTGTCTGCTCCTTGTGCTCGGCGGCTTCAGTACACGCCCTTGCGTTATCCCAACCACTTCAGCGGAGGTTCCCCCCTATGCCGCGTCAGCCCGATCTATTGCCCAGATCCAAGAGTCCAACCATCCCTGTGGCCGACAACCATCGCCTCGTCCAGATCGCCGACACCCTCGATTGGGAGGAGCTGCAACAGCGCGCCCAACAGATCCGTCTGGCAAAGTTGAAGAACGCTGCAGGCCAGCCGCCGCATTTGCGCGCCACCCTCGGCGCTATGCTGTTCATGGCTACACGCAAGCTCACCTATCGGGAGGCGGAAGACCTCATCCAATACTACGCCCCGGCGCGTTACCTGTGCGGGCTGACCGAGACGAGCTGGACGCCGGACTTCACCACGATCCAAGACTTCACCGAATTGATGGGAGAGCAGGGGATCAATCTCATCAATCAGTACGTGGTGCACCTGGCGGTGAAGCAAAAGCTGGCAGATCCCAGGACCCTGGTGGCCGACACCACAGCGCAGGAAGCGGCAATCCCCTATCCCAACGAGATGGGACTTATGTCCGCCTTCCTGCGCTCGGCGGCTGCCGCAGGGCGGAAGGTTGGCCGAGGGCTGAAGGGGTTTTTGCAACAGACGGCGAGTCAATTCCAGGCGGCCGGGCAGAAAGCTCGAGAGTACCGCCTGTTTGCCAAGACCAAGGAGAGCAAGGATCGGGTGATGACTCAGATGCTCACCATCGTCGAGAAGCTCAACGCGCATTTGGGCAAGGCGCTGGGCGAAGCTGCCGCACAGAGAACAAAGCTACGCAAGTACGCCATCGTGGCCAAGAGCAAGCTGGTGCAATTGCACGAAACGATGAGCAAATTGCTGCCGCAGATCCGCTACTGGATTCGCTCAGGCTATGTGGCCAGCGGCAAGATCATCAGCCTGCATATCCCGCAACTCTACAGTATCGTGCGCGGCAAAGTAGGCAAATCGGTGGAGTTCGGACTGAGCTGGGGCATTACGCGTCTGGCCGGTGGGTACCTGCTGGCCACGCTGGCCAAGGATCGCCGCGAGTTGGTGGACACGAAGTTTGCAGTGCGAGCAGTCAAGGACCACCTCGCGCTCTTTGGCAAAGCGCCGCTGGCATATGCCTACGATCGTGGTGGATACAGCGCGCAGAACCTCTCCGCCTTGAAGAAGTTGGGGGTCAAGGAGGTGGGACTGGCCCCCCGTGGACGTACACAGTGGTCGGTAAGCAGACCGGTGCGCGACCGGCTGGTCAGAGAGCGGGCTTTGGTAGAGGCGGGAATCGGCTCCATCAAAAGTCCGCGCTATGGGTTCAACCGCCCGGCAGCCCGCTCGGTGACTATGATGGGCGCCTGCGGTCAGCGTGCAGTGCTGGGGTTCAACGCCAACAAACTGGTCCGAGAGCTTGCGCGCCGCAAGACAATGGTGCTGAGCGGTTGAAAATCGATCTAAGAATCGATCATCAGACACAAAGACAAGTAGCAGCAAAGGGAAACGATTCCTACCGCACCGACAGCGCCTCTGAGTTGACGATGAAGGGTCACAGCGGACCGCCTACCGAGCAAGCATCGTGATAGCCGACGACGTACTGCATGCCACGCGAATCGCCGCCAAGAATTACCCGACAAGCTGTAGCTACGCAGCACCGCGTTGATCCTCGTCTGGCACCCGGCGCGGGGAGCGCGATCGAATCCTCTAATTGAACGACTGTCTGAACTCCAAAGGCGAAAGATTGGTCTTCTTCTTGAATAACTTGCTGAAGGACTGGGAGTATTCAAATCCCAGCCTGTAGGCGATTTCGCTGACGGTCAGGTCTGTTGTTGACAAATCCTGCTTGGCCTTTTCAATCAGCCTGTCCTGTATGTGTTGCTGCGTGCTCCTGCCTGTCAGGGCTCTCAGGAGGCTGCTCAGGTAGTTGGGGGATATGTTCAGAGCATCGGCAACGTATTGGACGGTAAGCAGCCCGTCCTTCGGGATGGCGTCTCCGTTGAAATAGTCACTCAACAACTCCTCCAGCCGGTCCAGGATTCGATGGTTGGCTATTTTTCTCGTTATGAACTGGCGGTGGTAGAACCTCTGGGAGTAGGTGAGCAGCAGCTCTATCTGGGCGATGATGATGTCCTGGCTGAAGGCATCGATGTTGGCGTGGTACTCCTGTTCGATGTTCCGGATGATCTCCGTGATCATCCCCTCCTCCTTCGGGGAAAGAAACAGGGCCTCGTGTATCGAATAGCCGAAGTACTCGTGACTCTTAATCGTTTTGGCCAAAGACGTATTCCAGAGGAAGTCGGGATGAATGAGCAGCATCCACCCCGATTGCCTGAGCTCCTGGCCGGGAGCAAGCTCAACGCCAAAAACCTGTCCCGGCGCCATGAAGCTCATGACCCCTTCGTCGAAATCATACTCCTGCTGTCCATATTTCACCTTGAAAGGAAAGTTCTTCTTAAGAGCAATGCAATAGAAATCAAAAACGAGGCTCGTCGGTTCATCCCCGGAAAGATTCACATGGGTGATGACGCTGAGATCAATGACGCTGATCAGCGGACGCTCGGGCGTGGGCAGGCCCCTGAACCGGTGGAAGTCGGCGATCATCTTGAATCGAAAGGGTCTGGTTCCCGGCATACCTCAGTGTACCTCGCTTGGATTGAAAACGGCGGCGAACTCCCGTGCGAAGTCACGCATCTTCACCCTTCCCAGGGACGGCCTGTTGCGGTGGTAGTCTTCAGCCAGCGCCCCGCTGTGATGGGCTGCATACATCTCCACGAGACCCGCAGCGATGCTCGGCTGTATTCCGGCGGCTACCAGGCCGGCCTGCATCTGCTCGCCGGGAATGATGATCCACCTCAAGTCAGGCTTCCCGATTGCCTCTCCCAGTATGCGCGCCGTTTCGCTGCAGGTGAGCTCGTCGCTTGCCACGTAGCGCACCGCTCGCGCGGCGCCCTTTCCGGCCTGCCTGCCCGAACGCGGCGCCACCAACTCTTCGGCAACCGCCGCGGCGATGTCGATGGGTGACGCCCACACCACCCTGTCCTCTTCCCCGTAGTTCGCGGCAATTACTCCCTGCCTCTTTACCATCTCCACGTAGCCGTACAGATTGTAGTAGAACCCGGTCGGCCGCATAAAGGTGATAGCCACATCCTTCAATTTGTCGAGGATGAGCTCCATCTCATGGTGAAGGATAATAAGGCCCGAGCCCTTATCCAAATGAGCTCCGATACTGCTCAAGTGGACTACCCGCTTCACTCCCGCCGCCTCGATGGCCTGGGAGTAGGTAGCACCGATCTGGCGGACCTTTACCATTAGATCGAGATTTGGATCGGAGTAATCGCCGGGGGAAGCATAGTGTATACCGCATCTGCCCCCTGAAACGTTCGTGAAAGGAAATCGACATCCGTTACCGATCCGATGGCGGCCTTGGCGCCCAGCGTCTCTATCTCTTGCCTGCGTTCCGGCTTGCTGCTTATGACCGTAACTCTGTGTCCCTTCTGAACCAGTTCCTCCGTCAACGGCCTCCCGATGTGTCCAAGCGATCCGGTGAGTACGAGATTCATATGTGCCTCCGTCCAGGACAAGAAGGTAGTGAAATCCGTCCGCAAGACCATAGCCGGACCTCCGCTCCTTGTAGCCAGAACCAGAGGTTAGTGGAATTTCAGGCCATGCGGCCGGGTCGGAGGCATGCGCGGGCACGGGTTTCGCCATGAAATTCCGTCTTGCATCACTCGTTTTTCATGATATGCTTGCCTGTGATGATCGAGCGCACCGATCTTCTTGCCGCCTTGAAGAAGGCTCTCTCCCGCAGCCGTGTCGTCGTCCTTACGGGACCACGCCAGTGCGGAAAAACTACGATAGCCCGCCAGTTTCTGGACGCGACATCAGCCAACTATTTCGATCTGGAGGATCCGGCCGATCTGGAGAGGCTGACTGAGCCAATGACGGCGCTCGGGCCCCTCGAAGGGCTGATTGTGATAGACGAGGTGCAACGCCGGCCGGATCTCTTCCCGATCCTGCGCGTGTTGGCCGATCGACGTGATGCCACGGCCCGGTTCCTGATCCTTGGAAGCGCTTCCGGTGATCTCCTGCGTCAAACCTCGGAAAGCCTCGCGGGGAGGACGGAGCGAGTGACCATTGGAGGCTTCTCATTGAGAGAGTTGGGTGCGAACGCTGAAGAGAAGTTGTGGCTTCGGGGAGGCTTGCCGCTCTCCTACCTCGCCCGAAGCGAAATTGACAGCGGAGCCTGGCGAAAGAGTTTGATCCAATCACTTCTTGAGCGCGATTTCCCTCAGTGGGGCGTCCGCGTGCCGGCCGTGGCTCTTCTTCGTTTCTGGACCATGCTTGCGCACTATCATGGGCAGACATGGAACGCCGCCGAGCCGGCCCGCGCCATGGGAGTCAGCGAATCCACCGCCCGCCGCTATCTCGACCTTCTCACGGATGCTTTGATGATACGGCAATTGCATCCCTATCACGCAAATGTCGGCAAGCGCCAGGTGAAGGCCCCAAAGATCTACGTTCGAGACACGGGACTCCTGCACCAACTCCTTGGCATCGGCACACACAAGGAGCTGCTCAATCATCCCAAGGTCGGGGCGTCATGGGAAGGGTTTGTCATCGAGCAGCTTCTGATGGCGGAGCCCCATGATGAAGCATTCTTCTGGTCCACCCATCAAGGCGCTGAGATCGATTTGATCCTGCGCCGAGGTGGCAAGCTTCTGGGGGTCGAGTGCAAACGCACCGATACACCGCGAACGACGCAGTCTGTCAGAATCGCGATGGAGGACATTGGGCTGTCACGAGTCGCGATTCTCTATCCGGGAACCAAGCGTTTTACGATCGCCGAAAAGGTGGAGGCCGTTCCCATACATACTCTCGCGAAGAGCGAATCGATCTTCGAGAAAGGCAAGGGATAATCGGATGCCTTATGGAGCTCAAGAAGGCAGCGCACGAACGGCATTGATGAGCGGCCGCTGTTCATTCCCGCCTCCTCCTCGGAGCTTCTCCGCGTCAGGGAAGTTGTCGAAGGTGTCTCCTGCAAATAGCAGGATATCCGCTTTCTTCCCATTTGCGATTCCGACAATCTCCGACAGGACTGACAGCGAGTACTCCTTTTCCGGGACCGACAAATGCAGGTCAGCACAATGAAGGATTCGCGTCACCTTCTCGGTGTTCCGGCAATTCGCGGCTTCAACGCCTGCCGCCCTACGCCTTCGCCCCGCTTCGTTGCATTGGACTTGCACGCGCCTTTGTGTAACGTCATGTGGAGAGGCGGCATGTGGCCACAACTCTTGCGATCGATGATGAGTTGATACTCGAAGCGCAGAGGATCGGCGGGCACCGGACAAAGAAATCCGCTGTGACCGAAGCTCTCAAGGTATATATCCAGCGGCTCTTTCGATGGTTGGATTTCTCGGCCGCAATAACGGACCGCAGGTGAGCGAAAGCCTTCTCCCGCCATTCTGACTTGGCTTTGAACCGATCCGTGTGGGCTTTGAGCTGCTTGTACTGTTCCAGCCGGGGATCTTCCACAAAGGCCGTCCGCATGAGGGCCATCGCCTCGTCGTGGCGGTCCAGGGCGTGGTATTCCTGCGCAAGGAGTTCTCGAAGCCTTCACGTCCGTGTGGTGTGGAAAAGCGCCCACGCCTTTTTCCGCCCACCGGACAGCCAGGTCGTCCCTGCCCGCCTTCTTGTATTCTTCCGCGATCTGAAGAAAGTGATATTCAGTCGATTGGTCGCGGGACAACACCTCCACGAGCTTCGAAAGGTCGCCGCTCTGCCGTGCCAGCGTCTCCATGATACGGGTGATCCTGAAGCGCGCATGGGACTCGCTGGCATCGCGCGTTCCGGGACCCACGGGCTTCACCTTCGCCCATTCGGTCTCGGCGAGGACGCGGTACGCGCCCATCTCCTCGGGCCCCAACACATCGGCATAAGTTGAAGCAGCGTCGTAGAAGACGTCCCACTCTGAATGAAGCTTTCACGCGAAAAGCCTCTGCGCAAGTGCCTTCCCGCCCGGCCGGGCGCTTCTGCAGGCGCGGTGGTGGATGTCCCGCAGCCTGTCCAGGATGGGCCGGATGCAGCCGTCGGAATCGTCGATCGAATCCAGCTGGGCTTCGACCGCCTGAGCGCGTATTCCGCAAGTTCGATGACCGCCTCGAGCTTGCCGGCTTTCCGCAGGCCATCGATGGCATCCACCACATCTTCGATACTCCGCGCGTAGGAAGCCGCCTCGCGCCAGTTGACGAACCCGTTGTGCCTGACCGCGTCGTCGATGACGGTGCGCAGCGCCTCCCCCTCGACAACCTGTCCCCTGGACCGCGGGGTCTCAAGGGGGAGTCGTCTCACCAGCCGGTGGTCACCCAACGTCGGCGCCAGGAGGATGTCGACCAGGTCTGACTTCTCGTGCGCCAGGAGGTGTCCGCGAAGGTCCTCTGCATGAATCTCTGGCATCAGGTCGGACGATGCCCGATCCTCTTCTTGGTCACCGGGCGGTCGAAGGCGAGGTTGCCGAGGTGCGCATGCGCATCCAGGCAGCGCAAGGAAAGGCCCTCCTCCTGATGGGAGGCGATGCTCAAGGAGGGCATCCAGGTCGGCTATGGGCTGACTGGCCTCCACCCGGTCCTCCGACCAGCCCGCGACTACCCTGTCCCCTGTCCAGGTGGCAGAGCGTTACGAGAGATTGCCCGGGTCAAGCGAGCGGACATTTCTGCTTGTTTGATGGCAGGACCGGCTCTTGAGCGGCGCAGCGCGCCTGCTGGTTCCATCGCTCCATTACTGGGAGTTCGCCAACGCGCTGCGCACCCTGGCTGCCCGGAAGGCTATCGAAGAGGGAACCGTTCAGGAGTTGCTGGACCTTCACTTGGACGCCCCGCTCGAGGTCGCGGAGCCGGACCGTCGCGAGGTATTTCGGATCGCGCTGGAGTATGGCGCAACGGCCTACGATGCTGTGTTCATCTGCCTCGCGCTGGCCAACGATGTTCACCTGGTGACAGCGGAACGAAGCAGTACCCGATGGGTGAGGAAGCTCGGGGACCGCGTGCAGCAGGTGCGGTAGCGGCTCGACCGACAATGCGCCGGCTCCGATGCGCAGGACCCTTATCCAACAAGTCATTGAACGATAACGTTATCGTTCAAATGAGCGTCATGAAAGTAGTCGTTCAGAACGGACTCGAGCCTCGGCTCACGTGGCACTTCCGCAAAGGTCTTTCAATCGGCTTGGACGTGAAGCGCTGGTCAGGTGCAAAAGAGGTGGGACGGCGAGGTAGTTCATATGGCCCCTGGAATCGACCCAATGGTTGACCGCCTCTCACTCTACTTGTCGCTCAGGGGCTCCACCGACGAGCGCGTGGAGGCCGGGCTGGGCGAGTTCCTTGCGGGAATGAAATGGTAAGCTGCTGAAGGCGATTGTAGAGTGACGACCTCAAGGGTGAGCGCCGCGAGCCATCTTGACTGCCAGGAGATTCGCTATCGCCTCCAGAACCACGCCGTGTTCCGACTTTTGCGCAAGGAGCGGGTAGCCTTCGTTCTCGCTTTTCTCATCTCCGCGTTCAAGACTCGCCAGCGCTGTGACATCCCGGAATCGGAGCTGGTCACCGTGCTCTCCTCCTACATCGACATGTTGCGGCTCACTGTTGGCGAAGGAGAGCTCACTCTGGACGCCCGAGCATCTCTGGAAGACTGGGCGAACGACGGGATCCTTCGCAGGTTCCATACCCCCCGTGCCGACGAGCCACGCTACGACCTCACCCCGGAAGCGGAGCGTGCCATCGAGTGGATGCAGGGCCTCACCGCCCGGCAATTCGTGGGTGCGGAGTCGCGGCTCCTGAAGATATTCGACATTCTGAGGGAGGTTGTGTTCGGCGCTTCGCCCGACAAGGAGGAACGCATCAAGGAGCTCGAACGGTGGCGCGACCAGCTCGACCTGGAGATCGAACGCCTGCGCTCAGGCTCGGGAGCCGTCATGGACTCCACGAGGATCAAGGAGCGGTACTTCGAGCTTGAGGATACGGCGCGGCGCCTGTTGGCCGACTTCAAGCAGATCGAGCAGAACTTCCGCGAGCTTGATCGCTCCGTGCGCGCCGAGCGACTGGCGGCGGAGCGTCCACGTGGCAGCGTCCTGAAAGACATCTTCGAGCTTCGTGACGCCATCATGGCAAGCGACCAGGGCAGGAGCTTCGCCGGGTTCTGGGCGTTCTTGATGTCCGCGGAGAAACAGGAAGAGCTTGAGGGTCTGGTGGAGCGCCTGCGGATTCCAGACTTACTCGGGGAGAGACATGAGAGGCAATAGTGAATCCGGAAGAAGCACACCGCTGTTGGGCGGGACTCGACCAGCGTTCCCGCGGGCTCCCTGAGCCTCACTGGCTTTCCGCCATAAATGAGCCCTTTGTTCAGCGGCGTGCCAGGGGAGACTCCGCCGGCAGAATAGTGACTGACATCGAGTTTGCTCGCTTTGACGGGGAACCCACATCGCGCAAACTCTACGGTTCTATTGCAGAGTTTGCAAGGTCATTGCGAACCTCAAGCGCGGTGTCGATTTTGGCGCCTTCTCTTCGACAAGAAGGCGAGGAGGAAAGACAATGAGGAAAATCATTGCAGCAGAGTTCATCACGCTGGACGGCGTGATCCAGGCGCCCGGCGGCGCAGAAGAGGACAAAGACGGCGGTTTTGTGCACGGCGGCTGGACCCGTCCGTACTGGCATAGTGACATCGGCAAGCATTTCTTTGAGGCTTTCTCCCAGGCGGACGCGCTCCTGCTGGGACGCAAGACCTGGCAGATCCACGGCGGTGCGTTCGAGCCCATGAAGGCCGGTGATCCGTTCGGGGATTCGATGAATGGGATCCAGAAGTACGTTGTTTCAACCACGCTGAAATCCACCACTGCGTGGCGGAACTCGACGCTCATCAGCGGCCAGGTGGTGGCGGAAGTGCGCAAGCTGAAAGAGCAGACCGGGAAGGATATCCTCGTCGACGGCAGCAGCGCGCTTTTGCACACACTCATCCAGAACGACCTGATCGACGAATACGCGCTGCACGTGTATCCACTGGTGTTGGGCGGCGGCAAGCGGTTGTTTCCAGAAGGGAAGCGTCTCAACCTGAAGCTCAATCAATCCATCCCGCTTCCCACTGGGGTCATCTTTCAGAAGTATGAGCCCGTCCGGAAATGAGGCCTCCCCTTGAGCGCTGCGCGAGCAGAGACTCCTAAGACAGCGGGACGGTCAGATCCCGAGAACCTCCGGGAGGCCCTCCGCGGGGACTCCTTCCAGGATCAGGCCTTCCAATTGCTTCCCCAGGGTCTTGACCCTGGATTGCCCGGGATTGGGATAGATGTCCAGGACGGCGCCCACGCTGTGGCCTTCCCGCTCCCAGACTCTCAGATACAGGGACGGTGTGCACCGAAGGACGCGGGACTCCGCGACCGGGTCCGAAGTGACTCCGCTGTAATTCAAAGAAAACAGGTAGCCGCCAAAGGCCTCACATTTGAGCCTGTAAGGCCGGGGCTCCGGGTGCGCGTCTCCTCCTGCCATGTTGATTCCCGCGATGGCCCCAGCGCCTTCGGCTGAATGCCACAGCCCCCATGATGCGCCCGGCAGCGGGGCCGCCGCGTCCCCTGCCGCGTAGATGCCCTCGATCCCCGTTTTCATATCGCGCCCCACGATCACCCCGTTGCGCTTGCCCTTTTCCCGCGGAAGCCCGACGGAGTCAGCCAGGTCGGTCGCACACCTGGCCCCGACGGAAGCAGCAACGATCCCCGCCTCCAGCTCTCCTTGTTCTGCCAAGAGGCGACAGCTTCGAGCGTCGCGCTGCACTTCGCGAATGTTTCCCATCAGCCGCACGTCCACCCCTGCCGCCCGTATTCGCCTTTCCAGGCGGTGACTGGCCTCATCATCCAGATGACCGTCCATGAGACGCTTGCTGTGCCCCACCAGGCTCGTCGTGATCCCCTGTGCGGCAAACTGGTCCGCCAGCTCCACCCCCTGGACCCCAAAGCCAATGGAAACGGCCTTCGCTACCTCCCGCGCCCCGAGGGCAATCGCTTCGGCCTCGTGGATCCAGCGCAGATAAGTGAGATGCTCCGAGCCCGCAACGGCAAGGGTGGCGGGCTCTGCACCGGTTGCGATCAGGAGTGACTGGTACCCCACCACCTCGCCGGTGCTCAGAAATACCTCTCGAGGAGAGGGTTCGATCCTGACGGCGCGTGTTCCCTGAAGGAGCTCGATCCTGTTTGTCAGATACCATTCCGTGGGATGGACGGCAAGGCCGTCACGAGAAAAGCCTTGAAACAGCTGCTTTGACAGTTGAGTGCGCTTGTAGGGCAGCCGGTCTTCTCCATGGATCAGGAGGACGGATCCCGCAGGGTCCCGGGAACGGATTGCCCCGGCGGCTGAGAGCCCGGGCAATGGAAGCGCCCACGATGACATATGAATAGCGTTTCACCGCAATGCAATTATAGACCAGGGTCCGGCGCGCACGCAACGGTCTCTTGGGATTGCCGCCCGCTCCGCGTGGCGTGGAGACAGGGGATTAACAGATCCTTAAGCAAGAGCACATACAATCTTGATCACCGGGAGAGAAGCATGCGTGTGGTCGCGGACAACAGCAAGTGGAAAGACATCGTGGACGCACTCGATTACGCGCTTCAACCCATCGTCAGCATCTCTACGGGGGCGTGTCTCGGCTACGAGGCGCTGCTACGGGGATGGCAGCTGGAGGGGTTTCACGGCATTCATGAAGTCTTTGACGCGGCCTATCGCGATGGCGTGCTCTTCCGCGTCGAGCTGTGGTTGAGAGAGAAGGCAATTAGGAAGTTCACGCGCATTGACAACCACCGCAAGCGCAAGATGTTCTTCAACATCGACAACCGGGTCCTCCTCATGCCGGATTACACGCCGGGCAGCACCTCGCGCATCCTCGCTGACTGCGGGATCCATTC
Organism: uncultured Spirochaetota bacterium; assembly: GCA_963745235.1. Classification (GTDB taxonomy): domain Bacteria; phylum Spirochaetota; class Spirochaetia; order SZUA-6; family Fen-1364; genus Fen-1364. The sequence goes on from CAVUXE010000037.1 coordinate 51,198, forward strand.
AGACTCGGTCTGCTTCGAGCTGTCGGAAAAGTACGAGCTGAACTACGCCGCGGACGCCGGCATGATACTCAACACCTACAAGAGGCAGGGGTACAAGATCGCGATTGATGATTTTGGCACCGGATATTCAGGGCTCCAGCTGCTCTACCATTCGGAACCGGATTTCATCAAGATCGACAGGTTCTTCATTGCGGGAATCGAAACCGACATGAAGAAGAAGCTCTTTGTCGGCAAGGTTCTCAATCTTGCCCATACCCTGGGGATCATGGTCATTGCGGAGGGAATCGAAACCGAAAGGGAGTACGCGTACTGCAAGGAGATCGGCTGCGACTATGTCCAGGGCTATTTCGTCCAGAAGCCGATCACGGACACCTCTGCTCTGCGGGAGAGGTACCCGCACATTGCCCGGCTGAACGCCGCTGACCGCAGGGAAAAATCGCTTGACCACGTGCTGATCAACGACCAGATGCAATACCTGGAACCCATTCACCTCCACGCCCAGGACTCGGATGATCTCACCGCCATGTCAGCGGTCTTCGAGAAGTTCAGGAGTCACAAGGACTACCGCTTCTTTCCCGTCATCAACGGAAACGAGGAGCCCATCGGCATCATCAATGAGAGCAACCTGAAGGAGTATGTCTACTCGCGCTACGGGAAGGACCTTCTTCTCAATCCGGCGGGGGGAAAGACAATCCTCGAGTTCATTGAGAAGTGCCCCATTTCCGAGATCAGCACCAGGATCGAAAAGATCCTGGAATGCTTTGCCATGGACAACCTGTCGGAGGGCCTTCTCATGACGGAAAGCGGGAAGTATGTCGGCTTCCTCAGCGCGCGCTCCCTCCTCCGCGTCATCTATGAAAAGAACATCGCCATCGCGCGGGACCAGAATCCCCTCACGCGGCTGCCCGGGAACACCCTCATAGCCGAGTTCCTGGAGAACCTCCTGGAGGATGCCGCCGCGGCGTATGTCATCGCGTATTTCGATTTCGACGACTTCAAGCCCTTCAACGACAAGTACGGCTTTCGCCACGGAGACAGGGCCATCCTGCTCTTTTCCGACATCCTCAAGAATGCTTCTGCAACGGACAGGTTCTTTGTCGGTCATATCGGGGGAGACGACTTCTTTTGCGGATTCAAGGTCGGCTATCTGGACGACGCTTCCATCCAGGAGAAGATCCGGCGCATAGCGATCAAGTTCGCCGAAGACGTGCGCAGCATCTATGATCCGCAGGACAGGGAACGGGGTTTCATCCTTTCCGTGGACCGGGACGGGAGGCGGAGAGAGTACCCCCTGCTGACAGTCAGCACCGCCATCCTCACCATTCCCGACGGCGACAGGAAGGTCGGGATTGAAGAGGTGGGCACCCTGATTGCCGGGTTGAAGAAGAAGTCAAAGGTTACGATCGACAAGATAGCGGCAGCGACGCTGGACGGAGCCTCCCCGGCCCTCGTGCGCCAGGCGCCGGAGCTCCGCGGGTCAATGCGGCTTGTAAAAGGCGCCGATCTTTGACGCGATCTTGTGCTCCGTGCTGTCCACGAAATCAGGAATGGAAAAGAAGCGCTCCAGGAACATTCCCGCCGCGCCGTACGCCACTGCCTTGTCGCCCAGGGTGGCGAACTCTATGGCGCATTCGACCGCGTTGTCATACGACCAGTTGCGCCTGATCTCTTCCCTGAGGATCTTCGTCACCTCCGCGCGGTAGGCGCTTATCTCTCCGCCGAACACCACGCAGGTCAGGTTCAGCACGTTCACGAGCAAGGCGATATGAGCGCACAGCTCCCGCAGGACTTTGAGCAGCACCGCGCGGTCCTTCCTGATTGTCCTGGCGACCGCGTCGCTGAGGGAGAACTGGCCCTGGTTCTGCTCCTTCCACAGGATGCTCTGGAACTCTCCCGCTGAGAAATCGTCGCCGTAGTGGACCCTGCCGTTCAGGACAAAGGCAAACCCGACCGCGATCCCCCAGTAGCCGGACTTCACGGTGCGTCCGGCCCGAAACTCGCCCAGGACAAACATGAAGTTCGCGTGCCTCTCGGTCTTCTTGAACGCAAGCTCTCCCCAGCAGCAGCACTTCGCGTCGTTCTCTATGAGCACCGGAACTTCCTGCAGGGAGGCGATTGCGCGGTAGAAGTCCACCGGTTCGCGGATGTTCAGGGGGTTGGACTTCTGGATGATCCCCTTGTGGGGATCGATGATGCCGGCCGTCCCGACCCCGATCCCGATGAGCGGCAGGGAGACGCGCCGCGTGGATGCGCGCAGCCGCGCGGTGACATCCTGGAACGTGGAGACGATGTCCGCGTCGAAACGCATGCTCCCGGAATCCGACAGGATCACCTCTCCCAGCATGTCCGCCGCCACGGCAGTGTAGTGATCTGTCTGGATCTCGATGCCCAGGATGTACCCGTAGCGGCCGTTGACCATGAGGTGGGTCGGCCGCCTGCCGCCGGCCGGGCCGGACTCCCCGGCCTTCACCCGCTTCACGAGGTTGCGCTTCATGAGGGCGGCCACGATGTTGGTCACCGTGGACTTCCCCAGCCCGAGCTCGCGCGCTATCTCCACCCTGCTGATCCCCTTGCTGAACCAGAGCTTCTGGAGAACGCGCGAGACGTTGATTTCGTTCAGCGTGTTGGCCATGTGACCCCGGGATCATAGCATGCCGAACGGAGGCGACAAACGCCGCGGCAGGCGGCGCTCACCCCCGCTCTCCGCGGGTGACCCTCACCCAGTCCACCAGCATCCTGGCCTTGTCCTCCCGTATCCGCTGGACGGTCTGGTCGGGAAGGCCCCTGTAGGGATGCCGCACGCCGTTGGTTTTGAAGGGGAACGTGCCGCCCAGGGCGAAGTTCAGGATGAGATACTTTTCCTTGTTGTACGCCCAGGGGCCGTGGAACTCCACCATGGGCCGGGAGACGCGATACATCAACCTCTCATCCACCCTGAACTCCAGGCTCTCCGGGGTCCAGTCGACGGAGTAGACATGCCACCGGGCAGCGTGGTCGCCCGGCGGGAAGTAGAGCCGGTTGGTGAGCGCCATCTCGCCGGCGTAGCCGGGGCCATGAAGCGCCGCGCTCACCCAGTCCGGCTCCCCCACGTTCTCCATGATGTCTATCTCTCCCGAGTCGGGCCACTGCCCCTCTGCCCCGAGCGCCCAGAACGCGGGCCACAGGCCGGCCCCGCCGTCCACCATGATGCGGGCCTCCACCGTTCCGTAGGTGAACTGGACTCTCTCCCGCGTATCGATGCGACCGGATATGAAGTCGAAGCGTCTCCCCTCCGGCGTGAGAAAGCCGGGCCGGAAGCGGGGCTGGATGATCAACACCCCGTTCGCCTCCACCGCTTTCCCGTCAAGGCCCAGGCTGATGGTCTCCTCAGAGTCGACATAGGCCTGCTGCTCCTCGTTGACGGTGACTCCCGTGACGCGCACGTTCCACGCCGAGCGGTCAAGCGCGGGGCGGTTGAAGTCGTCGAAAAACACTGTGTCGGGCTCACTGTTGAGGCTCATCCCCGTACCGATCCCTGGAGGACCCCCGCGTAGATCCAGCGCTGAAGCACGAGGAACAGCGCCGCAATGGGAAGCGTCAGCATGAGGATGGCCGCCGCCAGGGTGGTCCAGTCGTTTCCGTACTGTCCGTAAAAGACCATGAGACCCCGCGTGATGGGCATGTACGTCTTCTTCGTGAGGTAGATCAGGGGCGTGACGTACTCGTTCCAGATCCCGATGGCATGCAGAACGATCACGCTCGCAAGCGCCGGCCGAATCAAGGGGAATATCACCCGCATCACGAATCGGACGTAGCCGCTGCCGTCCATGGCAGCCGCCTCGTCCAGCTCTCTGGGGATGGAGCGGATGTAGTTCACCAGGATGACTATGCCGATGGGATCCACCAGGAAGAGCAGCGTGTAGCCGACGGGCGTGTTGTACAGGCGCAGGTGGAGCATGAGCTGGAACTGGGGAATGAGCGCATAGGGAAGGAAAAGAGCCACGACGAACAGGCTGAAAAGAAAACCGCTCCCGCGGACATAGCGGCGCGCTATCGGGAACGCGACAAAAACGGCGGTCAGGATATACAGGCTCGTTGCGGCCACCGTGTAGAGAATGGAGTTGCGCAGGTACAGGGGAAAGTTGGCCTTGTTCCAGGCAGTCACGAAGTTCGTGAGCTGCAGCCGTCCAACGATGGCCGTGGGATTGAGACTGAACTCCTGGCGCGTCTGGAGGGAGACATTCACCACCGTGAGCAGGGGCCCGAGGTAGACGGCGGCAAGCACCACCAGGACGGCAAACGAGGCTACGGCGGCGGGTCGAACGGGCCGCGGGTGCGTCGCACCGCTCATCCCAGCAATCTCCTCTCCCGCCGCCTCATGAGGTACTGCGCGGTCATCCCGATGATGAGCACCAGGACGAACAGCACCACGGAGGCCGCCGCGCCGTATCCCTGCCGCATGGCCACGGCAGTGGGGTTCTGCACCGTCCGACCGAATGCGATTGCGTAGATGATCAGCCCGAGGACCTGGGTGCCGTTTGTCACGCCTTTCATCACGAGGAGCAGCTGCCACGCCTGCAGCGACCCGATGATGGCGAGGGTCAGGTTCGTATTGAGGCTCGGGGTCAGCAATGGATAGGTGATGTGGCGGAAGGATTGCCAACCGGATGCGCCATCGATCCGGGAGGCCTCGACGAGCTCGGACGGGATGGTCTGCAGACCGCCGAGAAAGATGATCATGGTGACACCCATGTTCGCCCAGATCTGGACCCAGGTCACCCAGAGGAATGCCTGGAAAGGAGGGCCGCCAAGAAACTCGCTGTGTCCCCCCAGGAGCGCAAGGACCTTCTGCGCGGGTCCGCCCAGGGGGTAGAGGAAAAGGGTCCACGTCAGGCCGACGATGGTCACACCGAGAATCACCGGCAGGAAGAAGACCGTGCGGAAGACGTTGGTGGCAGCCAGGCGCTGGTTCAGGAGCGCGGCAACGAAGAGCCCCAGGCCCGTCTGGATCACCGTCACGATGACGGAGAACTCCAGCGTCCGCACAAGCACCTCCGCGTTGTCCCTGGCGTTCTGGCCCAGGAAGAGGAACTCGCGGTAGTTGGAAAGTCCCACGAACTTCGTGGGAGAGCCGACGAGACCGGAGGCGTCCGTAAAGGAGTAGAAGACCGTGGCCAGGGATGGTCCCAGGGAGATGAGCAGATACAGGAGCATTCCCGGCAGGAGGAGCAGGTAGGGCACGAAGCGCGACCCCCTGCCCCCGAAGTGAAAGGCATGCCTCATTCCATCGCTCCTCAGCCGGTCCGAGAGAAGGCGCCGCGCGTTGGCGGCGCCTCTTCCTTGTCCGTGCCGCCTCTAGCGGTTTGCGTTCAGGCCGGCGTCCAGGTCCGCCTGGGCCTGGTCAGCGAGCTTGCGCGCGTCATCCCACTGGTTGAAAGGCTTGAAGAATGAGGCGTTTGGCTGCGCCCACTGTCCGAAGCCTTTCGGGCTGACCCAGAGCAGCTCGTAGCCGAGACGGAAGTTCGCGAGGTGCGGCGCCACTTCCCTGCCCAGGACGGTGTTGAGCTTTGCCGTGGGCTGCGTGGGCATGATGCCGGTGGCGTTGACGTAGGCCTGGTAATTCTCCGGTTTGGAGAAGAAGGCCAGCCACTTCATGGCCGCGTCTTTCTTGTCCGTCTTCGCCGCGACGATCCAACCCACATCATACTTTCCAGCAAGATACTTGTTGTCCGCCGCCTTGTCGCTGCCGGGCATCGGGAAGTAGCCATAGTTCATCTTGGGGTTTGCCGTTTCAATGGCCGGGGCGTCCCAGGAGCCCGCGGGATACATTGCGGCTGCACCGGAAGCGAAGCGGCCCGGAGCGGCGTCGAAGGAGATTCCGCTTGCCCCCGGCTCTATCATGTCACGGGCCAGCACCTGCATCTTCTTCCACATGTCCAGGGAGCGAGCGTCATTCCATTTGATCGTCCCGTTCCACAGGCCCTTCACGAGCGCCGCCTGGTCGGGATACTCCGCGAGGAGGATGCCGTAGCCGGCCACCAGGACCGGCCACCCGTCTTTGCCGCCGGCCGTCATGGGGGCAATGCCGTTTTTCTTGAACGTGTCACAGGCGGCAACCAGCTGGCCCCAGGTTGTGGGGACCTTCACGCCGTACTTCGCGAAGAGGTCCTTGTTGTAGAACACTCCCGTGAAGGCGTAGCGGCCCGTGTTGACCTCATAGACTTTTCCATTGAAGGAGCCGGCATCCCTGATTGCCGAGGAATCGTAGTGCTTCAGGAAGGGCTGGCCGGTGAGGTCCATGAGCAGGCCCGCTTCAATGAGAGTCTGCCAGTTGGGCTTGTCCGCATTCTTCATGTAGGGCTGGATCCCCTGCGCAAAGCCGAACATGTCGATGATGTCCACGTCGTTGGCCGTCAGGCGCGTCTGCGTGGAGGTGGCCAGCTCATCCGACTTCACCACGGAGACATCCACCGTGATGTCGGGGTACTGCTTCTGGAACTTTTCATTGAATGCGTTGATATAGTCCACGAGCGGAGCATTCTGGTGGATAAGAAGCTCCAGGGTAACCTTTCCCTGCGCAAAGAGGCACAGCGGCAAGGCTGCCAGCAGGACAAGGGCCACAAAAAACCGTCTGTTCTTCATCCTTCGTCCCTCCTTAGTTCGTTTCGTAGCCGAACCAACCGGTAGGATAACACAAGGCGGCTGTTTGTCAACACAAATCAGTTCGTCTGGATTACATCCGCTCCACCGCGGATGGCGCTCCCGGCCCGCCCCCGTTGCCGCCGTGGGCGCCGCCGTCGAGGCTGTCCGGGGCCGGGAGGGCCGCGGCGGATGCGGCCCCCGCCGCTTCTGTCATCTCTGTGTTTCCGATCTGGAACTGGGCCGTCAGCTTCTGCAACTCCAGCGCCATGCGCGACAGCTGCGCGGTTGCGGCAGACATCTCCTCCGCGGATGTTGCAGCGCTCTGCGTGACGTCGTTGACGTTCTCCACGGCCTTGGACACCTGCCTTGCGTTTGTCGTCTGTTCTTCGGTGGCCGCCCGTATGCTCTGGCTCATTTCACTCACGTTCTCCAGCGCCCGGGCAAGCTCCTCCACCGCCGCAACCTGGCGGCGCGTGGCCTGGGAAAGCGCGGCAATCATTTCCTGCACCTTCTGCGAGGCCGCGCGGATCTGCTCCATGGCAAGCTGTGAGCCCTTGGCCGTTGCGACGCCCCTGGTCACGTTCTTCGCGCTTTCCTTGATCAGGCCCGAAATCTCCTTCGTGGAGGAGGAGCTGCGGTCCGCCAGCTTGCTCACCTCGTCCGCAACGACGGCGAAGCCCCGTCCATGCTCCCCCGCCCGCGCTGCCTCGATGGAGGCGTTGAGCGCCAGGAGGTTCGTCTGGTCAGCGATGTCGGAGATCACGCTCACGATCCCGCCGATCTTCTCCGAGCTGCTGGCTATCAGGTTGATCCCGTCCACCACTTCGCTGACCGCCTTCGCCCCCTCCAGGGCGTTTTCCACCGACCTCTGGGCAAGGTCCGAGATCTCCGAGAGGTTCTTCGACACTTCCTCGATGGCCCGGTGCACCTGGATCATGGAGCCGGAACCCTCCTCGACGGCGGAGACCTGGCGCTGCGCATGCTGGGAGACCTGGTCCACCGAAGCGCTGAGCTCTTCCACGGCCGCGCTTGTTTCCTCCAGGGTTGACGCCTGGCTCTGGGCGCCCACGGCGAGCCTCTCGGCGCCCGCCGTAAGCTGCTGGCTGGAGGCGGCAACCTGCACGGCGCTCTGCTGCACGTTCGCCACCGTGTCGCGAAGCTTCATGGACATGTCATTCAAGGACCCGGCGAGGCTCCCGATCTCATCCCTCTGCTGGATGGGAAGCTGCCGCGTGAAATCCCCGTCAGCGATGGCGTGCGCAAACTCCATACTCCTGCGAAGTGGTCGGGAAATGCCGACCGCGATGATGATGCACAGGATCGCTATGGCAACAAGGATCACGGCCGCCACCCCAAGGAGGAGGATCATTGATCGGGCTTCGACCGCTGATGCCATGTTTTCGATCCTCAGCGATTCCTTGTTCGCCATCGATCCCACCGCGTCGATGCTCTTGCGGTGGTTCTCATACCAGGCGCCGAGGGTCCCGCCGACAATCGCATCCACCTGGTCAGCATGCCCCGCCTGGACTGCGGGGATGAGCTGGGTATCTACAATGTTGAAGAACTGGGCCGCGGAGTTGTAGGACTCGTCGATCAGCTTGTCCCGCATGGGTCCCGCGGGAAGGTGCGATGCCCAGTACTCGTGCCGATCCCTGTAGTCCTTTTCCAGGGCCGCCAGCCTCCTGGTAAGAACGTCGACGTCCGAGGCAATTTTTGCGTCCTTCAACTGCAGCGTCGTCAGGTAGGCCTCCATGATGTTCTCGGGAGCAGGCATGATATCGGCGACAAGGTCCTTTTGAAGCACGATTTCCCGATAGACGGGGCTGTTTATCGTGATCGTCGAAATCGTGTACCAGGAATACCCGCCAAACGCCAGGAAACCTGCGATGAAAACGCCGCTGAGCAGAAGAAGCTTCCTGCCCAACGCGCAAGTTCGCGATGAATCCTGCTTTCATGATGACGCCCTCCTGGGACCATTCGATGGCTGCAAGTACCGTGCCAGCTTAGAACAGCAGGTGATTTGTTACAACTTGGAGCTATGAACGCATCACGCGGCCCGAGCGCCGAACGCATGCAAACGCGCAGCCGTCACCTGCGTGGTATACTGGGGCACTACAAACCACTGACCAAGGGGACAACCATGACGACTTTCGCAGAGATTATGGAGAAAGCCCGCACTGCGGGTCCAGTCCGCTTCGTTGTCGCGCAGGCTGCCGACTCAACCATCCTGGAAGCCCTTGCCCAGGCGGAAAGCGCCGGATTCGCCCGGCCCATCCTCGTGGGGCGCGGTGATGAGATCCGCAGGGCTGCGCGGGAGCGCGAGGTGTCGTTGAACGGCTGGGAGGTTGCGGAAGCTGAGAATGCCGGGGAAGCAGCTACGCAAGCCGTCAGGCTCGTTGCAAGCGGCAAGGGAGATATCCTCGTCAAGGGGCTCCTGCAAAGCGCGGACCTCCTGCGCGCGGTCCTCAACAAGTCAAACGGTCTGACAACGGGCCGCACCCTTTCGCATGTCGGGGTTTTCCGGTTTCCCGAGTCGGATCGGTTTCATTTCGTCACGGACGCGGCCCTGACCATCTCCCCTGACCTCCAGCAGAAGATCGACATCGTGCGAAACGCCGTCGATGTCGCCCACAGGCTCGGGGTGGCGCAGCCAATTGCAGCCATGCTGTGCGCAATCGAAACGGTGAATCCCGAGATGCCGGCCACGGTGGATGCCGCCTGTATTGCGAAAATGGCGGACCGAGGGGCCATTCCCGGCGCGCGCGTGGAGGGCCCGCTCGCCCTGGACAACGCCGTGAGCGTGGAGGCGGCGCAGCACAAAGGCATCACGGGAGACCTGGCGGGGCGGGCAGACATCCTTGTAGCGCCGAATATCGAGGCCGCCAATATCCTGTACAAGGCCCTGATATTCTTCGCAAAGGCGGAAGAGGCGGGCATAGTCATGGGAGCACGGTGTCCGATTGTCCTGGCCTCCCGCAGCGACTCGGCCCGGAACAAGCTGTATTCGCTGGCCCTCGGGGCCCTGACGCGCTCTGGCGGGATTTAGTCCTTGTACTCCCTGAACACCACGATGGCGTTGTGGCCCCCGAAGCCCAGCGCATTGGACATTGCAGCTCGGATCCGTCCGCCGTAGCCCTTGTGCGGCACGTAGTCCAGGTCGCACTCCGGATCAGGGTTGTCCAGGTTGCGGGTGGGCGGGAAGAACTGGTCCTCCATGGCCTTCACCGTCACGATTGCCTCTATTCCACCCGCAGCCCCCAGCAGGTGGCCGGTCATGGACTTGGTGGATGACACCTTCAGCTTTTGCGCGTGCTCCTTGAAGACGGCCTTGATGACCCGGGTCTCGATGGGATCATTGATCTGGGTCGATGTCCCGTGCGCGTTGATGTAGTCTATCTCCTCGGGAGCAAGACCCGCGGACTGCAGGGCAATGAGCATGGCCTTGATTGCTCCTCGACCTTCGGGATGGGGAGCGGTGAGGTGGTTCGCGTCACAGGTGGCTCCGTAGCCCACCATCTCCGCGAGAATCCGCGCGCCCCGGGCGCGGGCATGCTCGAGCTCCTCCAGCACGAGGACCCCGGCTCCCTCCGCCATGATGAATCCGTCCCGGTCCCGATCGAAGGGACGGCTCGCCTTGTCCGGTTCATCGTTTCGCGTGCTGACCGCCTGCAGGGAGCAGAAGCCCGAGAAGCCCAGCCCCGTGAGCGGGGCCTCCGTGCCGCCCGCCAGCATCACGTCCGCGTCTCCGGAGAGTATCAGGCGCCAGGCGTCCCCCAGGGCGTCGTTCGACGAGGCGCACGCGGTGACAACGCACCGGCACGGCCCAAAGGCCTTGAACCGGATGGCCACGTTGCCCGGGGCCTCGTTGGCAATCATCATGGGCACAAACAGGGGATGCACTGATTTCGGACCCTTCTCGAAGATGCGACGGCACTGCGACTCCAGCGTCTCGATTCCGCCGATGCCGTTGCCCAGGACGATGCCGAAACGCTCGGGGTCCGTGTCTCCCACGGCGAGCTTTGCGTCGCTCATGGCTTCCAGGGAGGCCACCATGGCGAACTGCGTGAAGCGGTCCATGCGGCGCGCTTCCTTCGCCTCCAGGAGCTTCTCCGGAACGAAGTTCTTCACCTCTCCCGCCACCTTGGAGGAATACCCGTTGGACTCGAAGCGGGTGAGCTTGTCGATCCCGTTCTCTCCCGCCTTGATTGCCTTCCAGAAATCTTTCACGTTGTTGCCGAGGGGATTCACCGTCCCCATGCCGGTCACGACAACCCTTCTCTTCATACTGTCTCCTTGTATTACATGCACAGCCCGCCATCAACGGGGAACACCTGCCCCGTGATGTACGCGGCCTTGTCGGAGGCAAGGAATGCCGCGAGCGCGGCCACGTCCTCCGGTACGCCGGGCCTCCCCAGGGGGATCTGAGAGAGCAGCGCTGAGCGCGCCTTCTCCGGGAGCGCCTTCGTCATATCGGTCTCCACAAAACCCGGCGCAATGGCGTTCACCCGAACCCCGCGGGAAGCAACTTCGCGGGCCAGGCTCTTGGAAAGGCCGATCAGTCCGGCCTTGGATGCCGAATAGTTGGTCTGTCCCGCGTTCCCCATGATTCCGGTCACGGAAGAGATATTCACGATGGAGCCGGCCCTCTGCTTGATCATGAAGCGGGCCAGGAGGCGCGACGCGAAGAATGCCGCCGTCAGGTTGGCGCTCAAGACCGCGTTCCAATCCGCGCTGGACATGCGGAAGATCAGCCCGTCCCGCGTGATGCCGGCATTGTTGACCAGGACTTCAATGGTCCCCGCTTCCGCAACGATCTTCTCCAGCGCGCCGACGATCTCTGGTTCCGCCGTGACGTCCGCCTGTCTCCAGACAAAAAGGCCGCCGTCACGGGCCAGGGCGGAAAGCTCCGCCGCGTTCTCCGGCTCCTTGCGGGACACGGCGTAGACGGTGGCTCCTTCCCGAAGGAACTCGCGCACGATGGCGTTCCCGATGCCGCGTGAGCCTCCCGTGACGATGGCTCTTTTCCCCTCGAGGAGCATCAATTTCCCCCTGCGGCCTTCGCGATGCTCTGGACGGTCCCTGCCGGATGGCAAACCGCCTCCGGCTGAAGCGCCCTCATCAGGCCAGTGAGCACCGTCCCCGGCCCGGTCTCGAAAAACCTGTCGAACCCGTCCGCGAAGAGGCTCTGCTCCACTCCGGCCCAGCGCACCGGTGATACCACCTGTTCTCCGCACAGGCGGCGGGCTTCGCTTCCGCTCGTGATGGCCCGGCCCGTCACGTTGGAATAGACAGGCACCCGCGGGTCGGAGAATGAGTACCCCGCCAGGGCTTCATCGAAAGCCCGGCGCGCCTCCTTCATGAGCGGTGAATGGAACGGACCGGAGACCGAAAGCCTCACGAACCGCCTGGCCCCGGCCTCTTTGAGGGCCTTTTCAGCCTCAGCGAGGCCCGCGGCGGTGCCTGAGACAACAACCTGCGAGGGGCTGTTGTGGTTGGCAAGAAAAACCCCCGCTCCTGCCAGTCCCCCCATGACCGCGGTGACCTTTTCAGAGGGGAGGCCGAGCACGGCCGCCATTCCCGGCGCGCCCGAGGCCGCATCAAGCGACCGGGCTGCCTTCTCCATGAACATACCGCGCATCTTCACGATTGGGAATACGTCCTGCAGGCTGATCACCCCCGCTTCGCACAGGGCGGCGTATTCGCCGAGGCTGAAGCCCGCGCAGCCCTGGAGAGCCATTCCGGCTTCCTGCAAGGCAAGGCTGGCCGCGAGGTTCGCCAGGGTGATTGCAATCTGCGTCTTGTCCGTTGCTTTCAGCTCGTCCTCATTGGATTCGAAGAGGAGCTTCTGTACATCGGCTTCCGATGCATCGGACGCCTTTGCAAAAAGCTCCTTCACCGAGGGGAGCCGTTCCCACAGATCTCTTGCCATGCCTGGATATTGGCTGCCCTGACCGGGGAAGAGAAAGCAGTTCTTCATGTAGCGGCAAAAATACCATGTAGGGGGATGGTGGTCAAGACGAGCCACTGAAACGCAGCTAATTATTTATGAGGATTGAAAATCGGTAAACATGATCGGATTAGACTAGTATTTTCGGAAATTCCGCCTATTGACCCGATTTCTTGAATAAGATTACTATTTGGCGGAGCCCACAAATGCGAGCTGTCATTCAAGCTGTAGACTTTGCAGTTCCCGAGCGAAGAATCACCAACAATGAGCTTGCCACAACGCTCGACACATCGGATGAATGGATCAGGTCACACACGGGTATCGGGTCCCGCCACATTGCAGAGCCCTCTCTCGTCACGTCGGACCTGGCCTTTGAAGCATGCCAGAAGGTCCTGAAAAGGGCCGGAGTAGCCGCGGCAGAGATAGATCTCGTGCTTGTGGCCACGATTTCCGGTGACTTTCTCGGGTTTCCTTCGGTATCCTGCATCGTCCAGGATCGCCTCGGCGCAGTGTCAGCCGCCGCCATGGACATTGGCGCGGGATGCACGGGCTTCATTTATGGGCTGGAGACCGCGCGCAGCTTCATCCTGGCGGGGAGCGCAAAGAAAGTCCTGGTTGTCGGCGTTGAGATGCTGAGCAGGATCATCGACTGGAAAGACAGGAATACGTGCGTGCTCTTCGGTGACGGAGCGGGCGCGGCCCTTGTCACGGCGGAGAACGGGGACGGAAATCGAGGCATCCTGTCCTCCGTGCTGCGCTCGGACGGTTCCGGCGCCCAGCTCCTGGATCGGCCTGCCGGCGGATCACGCCTGCCCATCACGGATGAGGCATTCGATCCAGCGGCCTCCTTCCTGCACATGGATGGACGGCAGGTCTACAACTTCGCGGTGAAGGTTGTCTCCGAGGGGATCGTTGACCTGATGGAAAGGAACAAAGTCTGCCTGAACGATGTGGCATGGATCGTGCCCCACCAGGCGAATGTCCGCATCATTGAGGCGGCAAGCAAGCGTTCCAAGATCCCGCTGTCGAAGTTTTTCGTCAATATCGAGGAGTACGCCAATACCTCGGCGGCCTCCATCCCCATTGCCCTCTCCGAGATGCAGGCCAAGGGCCTGGTGAAGCAGGGGGACCTGCTCGTCACCTTCGGCTTCGGCGCCGGTCTTACCTACGGCGGGAACTTGATCAGGTGGTAGCCCAGGCCCGCCCGGCGGGTCCTGGCTTCAGCTTTCCTTCCCGACACCGATCACCGCGTCAATGGGGAGCACAAACGCGATGCCCTTCCCCTCCTGGTGCGAGCAGCCCAGGATCTTGTCCAGGACCTCCAGGCTTTCGCGGGCCTGGGCTTCCCCGATCACCGAAAAGATGATGTTGTTCCGCGGCCTCGCGGAGCGGAAGAGGTTGCGCATGCCGGCGAACAGCGGGACGTCTTCGATGATGTGGCCCATGCCGATGGAATCCACCACGGTGGCGCCCGTAATCCCCGTCTCGATGAGCCCTTCCAGGACCTGCTCCAGCATCTCGGTGGCGTTGAGCACAATGACGAGGAGCTTCATCAGATCTTCGCCTCCTCTTCGGTGAACACCCTGACCATGTCCTGGACAGACCCCGCGGAGACGATCTTCTCGATGAACGCCGTGCTCTTGATGAGCCGGGCGATGCGCGCCAGCGCCTTCAGGTGAAGGCTGTGCTCCTGGCGGTTGCCCATGAGGAGAAAGACCACCTGCGTGGGCTTGCCGTCGAAGGAGTCGAACTCCAGGCCGCCCGGGGCGCGCCCGACAATGATGACCAGGTCCGGGATCTCATCCGTAAAGCAGTGCGGTATGGCGATCCTGTTTCCCACGGCCGTGGTCTGGATGTTCTCCCGCTCCATGAGCTTCGAGAAGACCTGGTCCTCATCCTTGATCAGGCCCTTGACCGCGGCTTCGTGGACGATTCTGCGCAGCGCCTCCTCACGGGAGGTGTCCGTGAGATCATGAAGGAAGCACTCGGGACGAATATAGCGGGTGAGCTTCATCGCCATGTCTGGGAGTGAATACCGGATGAAACCGACTGTCAACGCTGCCCGTGAGCTCCGCGGGCGTAGGCCTCCTGGACGAGCACGCAGTCAGCGAGAACCAGGGCCATCATGGCCTCCAGGACGGGAATTGCGCGGGGCACGATGCACGGGTCGTGCCGGCCTCCGATCTGGATGGTGGTGGGCGCGCCGCGCGCGTCGACCGCCTTCTGGGGAAGGGAAATGGAGGCAGGCGGACGGATGGCCGCCCGCACCACGATGTCCCCCCCGGTGGAGATCCCACCCGCTATCCCCCCGGCGTTGTTCGTTCGCGTGAGCATGCGGCCATCCCGCAGGTAGGGCTCGTCGTTGTACACTGACCCGCGCATGCGGGAGACTGCGAAGCCGGCGCCCACCTCCACGCCGCGCACTGCCCCGACGGACATGAGCGCATGCGCCAGCAGGGCCTCGAGCTTGTCGAAGACGGGGTCCCCCAACCCGGGCGGACACCCGGTGGCAACCACCTCCGCAATCCCGCCCACGGAGTCCCCGGCTGCCTTGGCCTCCTCTATCGCCTTTACCATCAGGAGCGCGGCTTCGCTGTCCGGGGCCCGCGCCGGGTTGCGCTCGATCTCCGCGGGGTCCACGCGGGTGGCCCGCACCCCGCCGATCTCCAGGCTGTAGCCCAGGATGGAGATCCCGCGGGTGGCAAGGACCTTCTTTGCGATGGCCCCCGCGGCGACGCGGGCGGCGGTCTCTCTCCCGGAAGAGCGCCCTCCTCCCCGCCAGTCACGGACGCCGTACTTGGCCCGGTAGGTCTAGTCGGCGTGGCCAGGACGGAAAACGTCTTTCAGCTGCTCGTAGTCGGAGCTCTTCTTCTCCTCGTTCCTGATCAGGAGAGAAATCGGCGTGCCCATGGTGAGGCCTTCGAATACGCCGGAGAGGATCTCCACCCGGTCCTTCTCCGAGCGCGGCGTGGTGATGGCGCTCTGGCCCGGGCGGCGCCTGTTCAGCTCCGCCTGAATGTCTTCAGCCTCCAGCGCTATTCCCGCGGGAACGCCGTCCACGATGACCCCGATTGCCGGCCCGTGGCTTTCCCCGAACGTCGTGACTGAGAACAGGCGACCGAATGAGCTGCCCGGCACGAATCCTCCCTGCCGCGGTAGAGAACCGCGGCGTTCTAACGGCGCGCGTGATGAGGTGCGTCTTGATGGCGTCCACCCACTGCTCGGGATACAGGAGCCTGATGGAAATGCCGTCCTCTTTGCCCGAGGTGTTGAGGAACCTCACCACGATGCGATGTCCCCGTGGACCTCTCTGCAGCTCCGAGACGCCGATCCAGGATATGGACGGGCCCGGCACGAACAGCTCCCGGTTTCCCACCCAGGAGTGGAAGTACAGACCCGTGGAGAGAAGCATGAGCACCCCGAGGCTGCCCAGGGGGGCGTGGCCGCTGCCGTTGCCATTGCTCGCCCCCACGCGCGCACCGGTGGCAAGCAGCATTGCCTCCCTGCCGAGCTCCGACTCGACGTGGCGGAGAATGCGGCGCCGGACGAACAGGAACCCGCAGGCCAGGCCCACGATGGCAGTGCCGAAAAGAAGGCCGATCCACTCCAGCGCGGCGTAGAGGTTCTCCATGGTTCAAAGGACAAAGTACAGAAATCATTGTCGCTCATCAAGACGCGATGACGTTCTTGACGGCCGCGCTCCGTTCCCTCATGCTTTGCCCGCATGAAGCGGCTCGCGGCCTTTTTCTCTGCCCTGCTCATTCTCTCCTGCTCGCGTCCCGGCACCGGTGCGCAGATTTCCACCGTGGACCTCGTGCCCTCCCGGGAGCGGGTGTTCATGCGAAGCGACTCCGAGCAGGTTGTCACCAGCTGGCTTCCCCTCGGGCTGTCGTACCCTTCGGCCAGAAGCTCCATTCTCTACGGGCTTGTGATCATGGAGGCGCCCCTTCTGGATGCGCAGCACAAGCCGACGGGTCAGGCCCTCCGGCGCGGGTCCCGCGTGACGGTGGTTGATTCCACGGAGTGGGAGTCCATGGGCGCGGGAATACGGGAGATGGTATCGAGTCCACCCCGAGGGCTCCGGCGGGGACGGCTGGCTAGATTCGCGCAACGTCGCCCTCATCACGACGGCCAAGGGTGCGCTCAGCTGCGGATTCCTCGAAAGGAAGATCGGCATTGCCGGCGGTGATTCGGTCTACAACCTCCTCGTGCTCTGTGACGGCAGCGCCGTGTCCCTGGTGGACACCAGTGCCCTGGTATTCCCGGATTCCTTCCATCCCTCCGGAGTGACGGGCGTGGCCATTGAGGACGTGAACGGGGACGGAGTGCCTGAGGTGGTCGTCCAGGCCCAGACCATCGTCTCCCTCCAGTTCCTCGGCTCGTCGCCGCTCAGCTGGGAAGCGTGGCTGCGGGAAAAGGGCGGCTCCTGGGGGGCCATCTTCCGTTACAACGTGGGCTATGGCACCGACCAGGGCAACTCCTACGCGGCAACCCGGCGCGCCTTTTCCTCCTCCGGCGCCGGCTTCCTTGATACGGTGAAGGTGACAACGGACATCGTGGAGACAAGCGGCCAGGGGGAGTTCCGCACGACCATTCAGACTTTCTTCCGTTGGAACGGCTCCGTCTACAAGGAAGACCCGCGGAGCGAGCTCCCCCAGTCAGGGACGGTTGCCGCGGCAACCGCGGAGCTGCGAGAGCTCCCCGCGGGTAATGGCAAATCCGTCGCGAGGCTGCACAAGGGAGATGCCCTCTACGTATTCGATCGGGCGGATACAGAACAGAACGCAGGCGGGAAAACCGGATTCTGGCTCCATGCAACCAGCCGCTCGGGCAGGGACGGCTGGGTCCATTCATCCGCGGTGACGCTTTCGAAGATCGACCCGCTCAAGATCAACCGCCAGGTGTTCCTGGGCAAATGATTCTGCTCCTGCTTCTCCTTGGCGGCCTTGCCCTGCCCGGCCCCTGGCGCCGTGGCCGAACCTTCATGGACGCCGACCCGCTATCCTCTCACCGTGACCGACGACAGCGGAACCGCGGTGACCCTGCCATCGCAGCCGCGGCGGATCATATCGCTCACCCTGCCCACGGATGAGATTCTTCTTTCCCTCGTGGACGCCTCCCGGATCCTGGCCGTGACAACGCTCGCGGCGGACCCCGCAATTTCGAACGTTTCAGCGCAGGCGTCACGGATCCCGCGTGCCATGACTCTGAGCGTGGAGCCCATCATCGCCCTGCACCCGGACCTCGTGTTCACCGCGAGCTGGAGCGATTCGGGAGCCGTCAGCCAGCTGCGGGAGGCGGGCGTCCCGGTGTACCTGATTGCCAGCGCGACCACGGTGGCCGCCGTGGAACAGGTGGTCACGAAATGCGCTCTCCTGACCGGGGAACCGCGGAAGGGCGCGGCGCTCGTTGCGCACATGGAGGAAATCATAGCGGCGGTGGAAAAAAAAACCGCCTCCATCCCGAGGGAGAAACGCCTGAGCGTCCTGGACTACACCACTTTCGGGGCCTCGATGGGCCGGGGGAGCTCCTGGGACGATATCGTCCGCCTTGCGGGACTTGTGAACGCGGCGGCCGCCATCGTCTCCGACGAATGGGGCCAGGTGCCCGTCTCCACGGAGAAGCTTTTGACAGTGGACCCTGATATCCTGATCCTTCCCGGCTGGGTCTATGGGGACCCTCATGGCGCCACTGCGTTTTTCAGCCGCGTCGTCACCGACCCTGCCCTGCGCGGGCTTTCCGCCGTGAAAGCCGGCAGGGTATACATGATGCCGGAAAGCCTGCGGGCGTGCACTTCCCAGTACATCGCGGATGCTGTACAGTGGCTTGCCCGCACCGCTTACCCTGGGATGTTCCATTGACAACCGCCGGATCTTCTATTTCCCGCTTCCACGCCCGCCGCGCTCGAGACAGGCACCCATGCTGATCCTGGTGACCGGCGGGAGCCGGAGCGGCAAGTCGGGCTTTGCGCTGGAGACGGCAGGACGCTTCAAGCTCCCCGGGTTTTTCTTGCCACGGCTGAGCCGCACGACGAGGAAATGAGGCTTCGCATAGAAGCGCACCGCAAAGCCAGGCCCGCGGGCTGGTCCCTGGTGGAAGAGCCGCTCATGGTGGCGCAGGCGCTGCGAGCCGCTGGTCGCACGGCCGGCTCGGTGGTCGTGGACTGCGTCACCATCTGGATCTCGAATCTCCTTCTGGCTGATCCGGGCTTTGGCGAGACGGAAGCGGCGGCGCGTGCGCAGGCGCTGGCGGATGCGGCAGGGGAAACACCGGCGGGGGTGATCGTGGTCACGAACGAGGTGGGCAGCGGGATCGTCCCGGATAACGAGCTGGCAAGGCGCTTTCGCGACTGCGCGGGGAGGGCCAACCAGGTCCTTGCGCGCTCGGCAAGCGAGGTGCATTTCATGGTGAGTGGAATAGCCATGACAATACGGAAAGGACGGGAAGGGGCATGAACATGCAGGAGCTGACAGGGATACAGGTCCCGGTGATAGACGAGGCGGGGATGACCCGGGCCTCGGAGCGGATCGACCATCTGCTCATGCCCCGGCACGCGCTGGGAAAGCTTCTCGATCTGGGCCGCAAGGTCGCGGGCATCACCGGCTACGACAGGATGGACCTCGGCCGCAAGATGGTCGTGGTCATGGCGGGGGACCACGGCGTCACGGAGGAAGGGGTGAGCGCGTATCCCTCCGAGGTGACGGCGCAGATGGTCCGCGGCTTTGCCGCGGGGGTCGCGGGGATCAACGTGCTGTGCAGGCACTCCCGGATCGACGTACGCGTCGTTGACATGGGCGTGAAGGGAGACCTCTCGGACCTCGTTGCAAAAGGCGTCCTGGTGGACGCGAAGGTCGGCCCCGGCACGCGCAACATGAGACGGGCAGCCGCCATGACGCGCACGGAAGCGATCTCCTGCATCGAGCGCGGGGCAGGCATTGCGCGCGGGCTGGCGCAGGAAGGCGTGCGGATGCTCGGCACGGGAGACATGGGAATCGGCAACACCACGCCGTCCACGGCCATCGCCTCGGTGGCCACGGGAGCCCCGGTGGCGGAGATTGCGGGCCGCGGGACCGGCGTGGATGACGACGGCCTGAAGCGCAAGATCAGGGTGATCGAGGACAGCATATCGCTCGAACCGGCCGTCGCGCTCGGACCCCATCGGGCTCCTGGCGGGAGTCGGGGGCTTCGAGATCGGCGGGATTGCGGGCCTGATCCTGGGAGCCGCGGAGAGCCGCATCCCCGTCGGTGATCGACGGGGTGATCTCCACGGCGGGGGCAATGATCGCCTGGCTCCTGGAGCCGCGGATCGCGGACTTCATTTTCGCGGCGCACAGGTCCGTGGAAAAAGCCCAGTCCTCGATGCTCGCCCTCATGGGGCTGGAGCCCGTCCTGGACCTCGGCATGCGCCTCGGAGAAGGGACGGGATGCGCGCTCGCCATGCCGATCATCGAGGCCGGGGCCAAGGTCATTCGGCAGATGGCCACCTTCGAGGAAGCGGGCGTGAGCGGCGAGGCGTGAGCCGGCAACCGTGATGCGCGGTTTCTTTTCCGCGATGTCCTTCCTCACGGTGATCCCGTTTCCTCGTTCCGTGAAGGATGAGAACGGCGCGATGTTCGGGGGCTATCCCGCGGCGGGCCTGGTCATCGGCTGCATTCTTTCCCTGGTCTTCCTTGCCGCGCGTCTCCTGTTCTCCGACGCGCTCACGGCGGTGACGCTGGTGGCAGCCTCCCTGCTTCTCACCGGGGCGATTCACCTGGACGGGCTCGCGGATTGCGCGGATGCGTTCTACGGCCGGCGTGACAGGGCGGAGACGCTGCGCATTCTCAAGGATCCGAGGATCGGCACCATGGGAGGGGCGGCCATCGGTCTCTCCCTCCTGGGTCGATACGCAGCGCTCGTCTCGCTTCCCGCGACCGTGGTCCTCCTTGCCCTCCCCATCGTCTCTGCCTTTTCCCGGACCACCGTCCTCGCAGCCCTGCGGGTTCTCCCCTACGCTCGCGACAAGGGAGGGATCATCAGCGCGGGCCCTTCGGTTTCCGTCCGCCTCACCGTAGCCGCCGCCTGCGTTGTCCTTGCGGTGGGTGTTCTTCTGCCCATCCCCACCGCGGTCGCGCTGCTTGCCCTGGCGGCCTTCTGGAGGCTGTCATGGAAGCGGATCGGAGGCTGCACGGGTGACGTGCTGGGAGCATCCATCGAGATTGCGGAGATCGCTTTCCTGGCCGCCCTTGCAGCCATGGCTCACGGCGGTGTCGGGCTGGGAGCCTTCTTTCCCCTCGCCCGCCTCATCCTCCCCGGCGCTCCGCTTGTGTCCTGAGCGGGGAACGGAAGGCAAGAAAAAGAAAAGCGAGCGCTGCCAGCAGGCTCACCCCGGCGGACGCCAGGAAGCCGGCCCCGATGGCGGTGGCCGTGATGATCACCCCGGCAATGAATGGCCCCGATGAGTGACCGATGTCCATGATGGAGCTGAGCGCTCCCAGGGATGCCCCAAGGCTGTCCTCTCGCGCAACGTCTGCGACATACGTGCTCGTTGCCACCGTGGAAACCGACATGGCAAGTCCGAACAGCACGGCGACGACCCCCACCGCAATGACTCCGTGGACCAGCGGCAGCACCGCAATGAACGCCGCGAGGAGAAGGATCCCGAAGAGGACCTGGACCCTGCGGTCCACGCGGTCGGCAAGCCTCCCGAAGAGCGGCTTGGTGAGCGCAATGGACAGGACCTGGACGGAGAACACCAGCCCGATCTGGTAGGCCGGAACGCCCTGGCCCGAGAGGTAGATCGGGAGATACGTCTCGATCACGCCGTAGCAGAAGTAGGTGGCCATCTCCACGAGGGACGTGCCCAGGAGCCTCCCGTTATGGACAAACTCCGCCAGGCTCCTGCCGAAATCCGCCATCGTCACTTTCTTCACCTTCCCGCTGTCCGCGGCGGGGTTTGCGCCCGCGTCGTCGCGCTTCAGGACGAGGGCCAGGATGAGCACCGGGACGCACAGCAGAAAGGCCGCGCCGTAGACGGAGCGGAAGTCCAGGAGAGAGATGATGGCGCCGCCCAGCAGCGGGGCGAGGGTGCGCCCGATAAGCGTGGCGGAAGAATACAGCCCGAGCTTCTCCCCCTTGGTGTCGGGATATGCGCTCACGATGACCGCCGAGGCCACGGGACCAAGGATGGCGGTGGCGATGCCGTGGAAAAACCTGATGGGGATCAGCCAGAACGGGTTGTGCACCAGGAGGTAGAGAGGAGGGGCCAGGAGGAAGACACATGCGGCAACCACCAGCAGGCGCTTCTTCCCCAGCCTGTCGGCAAGCAGGCCCACGGGAAAGCTGAAGAGGATCCCCGCCAGGGGGGAGATGGCGGCGATGAGCCCGATCACGGTGTCGCTGCCCGGAGAGGGACTTCACGAAGAGAGGGAGCACGGGGCTCTTGGACATCGTGGTGGAGAAGATCCCGAAGAAACCGATCAGCGAAACGGCAAGGATCCCCGACCCGCCCCGGTCCCGCGCCGCGTCCGCCACCGCCTCAGCCCTTGGGAAAGACGACGGTGAAGGTGGAGCCGGCGTCCGGCTTCGACTGCACGGTGATGCGGCCGTTGTACTCTCCCAGCACGCGCTTCACCGTGGCCAGGCCAAGACCGGTCCCCGCGATGCCGGACGTCTTGTGGCTCTTCACCCGGTAGAACTCCTGGAAAATGCTGGCGAGCTCCGCCTCGCTCATGCCGATGCCGGTGTCGCTGACGGCGACCTCCCAGGCGTCGCCTGCATCCGCAATCCGCACCGTGAGGCTGCCCCTCTCCCTGTTGTACTTGATCCCGTTGGAGATGAGGTTCATGAAGATCCGGTCCAGGTCCCCGCGGTCCGCCTTCACGGGGTAGCCGGCAAGCGGGGCATCCAGGCTCGCGCGGATATGGCGCTTGTCCGCCTGGACCTTGAAGAACTCCAGCTGGGAGGAGATGACGGCCTTCAGGTCCAGGTCCTCGATGGAGCGCTCCACCTTGCCCACCTCGCGGCTGTTGATGTACAGCAGGTCCCGCACGAGGTCCAGGAGCGCTTCGCCGCGCACCTTGCAGCGCTCCAGCATCTCCCGGACCTTCGCCGGGTTGTCGTCGAACATCCCCGTGAGGATCACGTTGATGTAGTTGATGATGGCCGAGAGCGGGCTCTTCAGCTCGTGGGCCACCATGGAGACGAAGCGGTTCTTGTCCTGCTCCGCCTTCCAGCTCTCCGTCACGTCGGTGAGGATGACGATGGCCCCCCCGCGCTCCCCGTCCCGCATGAGGGGGGACATGCTCACGGAAAGCATCCCTTCCCAGGCGCCGGTGCGCTGGATGCGGAGGCGCCGCCCTCTCCCATGGCGTGCTGCAGGACGCGCGTCTCGGGCCTGCCCCCCACGGAGTCCACCACCGCCTCGATGGCGGCCTGGATCTCCAGGTCGGGGAAAAGGTCCGGCAGCGTGATGCCGTCTCGGAAGTGGGTGCCGAGGAAATGCTCCGCCCGGGGATTCATCAGGACGGGTTCCCTGCGGATGTTGAGGACCACCACTCCCTCATGCATGGAGGAGATCATCTGGTGGGACAGGTTGCGCTCGCCGGCAAGCTCCGAGAGGTACTTCTCCCGCTCCCGGATGAGCCGCCACTGCTGGGCCGCGCGGTTGGCCACCTGCACGAGGTCATCCGGGGTGAACGGCTTGACCAGGAAATCGAATGCGCCGTGCTGGGTCACCTCCACCGCCGCCTCCACGGTGGCAAGGGCGGAGACGATGACGACCACGGTGCGCCCGGCGAACCTGCGCGTGATGTGCTCCGTGACCTTGAAGCCGTCGATGCCGGGCATCTTCAGGTCCACGAGGGCAACGTCCGACGGCTCCTCCTCCAGGAGCCGCAGGGCCGTTTCCCCGTCCCGCGCCGTTCGAACGGAAAAGCCGCGGCGCTCCAGGACCCGCCGCATTCCCTCCCGCATGCCTTCCTCGTCGTCGATGACGAGCACGTGGATGTTTTCCTGAGGTGTCTGCAGTGATGCGGCGGGCCGCGTTTCAGGCATTCTGCTTGCTGCCGGAGAGGTACTGCTCGATCTTGCCCACCAGGTGCTCCAGCGGCACCGGCTTGGTGAGCACCTCGTCCACCTTCATCCACTCGCGACCCGGAGCTCCGCCGGCCTCGAAGGTGAAGCCGACCTTGCGCGGGGCGGCGGTCTGCATGAGGATGGGGACCTTCCCGAGACCGGGGAGCTCCCGCACCTTCTTGCAGAACACGAAGCCCGAATCGTAGTGCTCCATCATGAGGTCTGCGATAATCATGTCAGGGGCGGTTGCCTTTGCCTTCTCCAGGCCCTCCTCGACGGTCAGGGCCGTCTCGATGACGTATCCGTTCTTCTCCAGGAACGCTTTCTGTCCCTCGAGG
This sequence comes from uncultured Spirochaetota bacterium, assembly GCA_963745235.1. GTDB lineage: Bacteria > Spirochaetota > Spirochaetia > SZUA-6 > Fen-1364 > Fen-1364. The sequence goes on from CAVUXE010000037.1 coordinate 75,159, forward strand.
AGATCTGTGTCATCGTCAACGATCAGTATCCGCGCCACGTCCTTCCTCCTTCGTCACTCGGCGGGCCGAACCGGCATGGCGGTGAATGCGCACGGTGAAGCACGCCCCGCCGGTGGGGTTGTTGGCTGCCTGGATGGTCCCTCCGTGCATCTTCACAATGCCGTAGCAGACCGACAGACCGAGGCCGGTGCCTTTCCCGACCTTCTTCGTGGTGAAAAAGGGCGAGAACATCTTGGGCAGGTTCTCCTCCGGGATTCCGGGGCCGGTGTCGGAGACAGTGACCACAAACTCTCCGTCCCCGCTCTCCGTGGACACGTGGATCAGCCCCCCGCCGGGCATGGCCTCCACCGCATTCTTCAACAGGTTGTCGAACACCTGGCGCAGCTGTCCGCCGTCCACCTGCTCCGGCGGAAGCGATGGGTCCAGCGCGAACTCTATCCGGAATTTCCCGTTTGGTGAAGTTCCCAGGATTTCCCTCGCGGAGCTCTGCACCAGGGCGTTGATATCGGCGGGAGCGCGCTCCACCTTCTCCTCCCGCGCGAAGTTCAGGATGCCGCGCACGATCGTCGCGTGCGTTCCGCCTCCGCGATGATCCGGTCCAGGTCCTCGCGGCTTTTCGCCGCGGCCCCCGCATCCGCGGCGCCAGCCCCCACCCCGTCGGGGGCGCCGGCCCCGGCCCTGACGGCGGTGTCGGCCCCGGCATTCGCGTCCTCAAGCTCATCCTTCAGCAGGTGGGAGTACATGAGCACGACGCCCAGGGGGTTGTTGATCTCGTGCGCGATCCCCGCCGCCATCTGGCCCATGGAGGCCAGCTTCTCCGCCTGGATCAGCCGGGCCTGGTTTTCCGTGAGGTCCTTCATGGCCTTCTCGATGCGGGAGATCAGGTACGGCAGGCACATCTCCACCTCGGCCTTGCCGCGATACACGGCCTCCGCCTTCTGCCGGCAGGAGGGATAGCCGCAGGCGCCGCAGTTCAGCTCGTCCGCGGGGGTGTTCTTCCCCGTGAGGGCCAGGATCCGGCGGATCTCCTCTTCGGGGGCCGGCAGCTCTTCCCGCATGACCGGGTGGAATGTCTTCGCAAGGTCCATGTCCAGGTAGTCCGCGTGCTGGGCGGCCCACTCCTCGACGTCCCGCGTGCACGGCCTGTCCTGCAGGTAGCGACGACGTACTTCTTTCTCTCGAAGAAGGTGAGGTCGTTCACCATGACCGGCCCGCCGATGCATCCCTCGCAGAAAAGAAGGTCGAACAGGCGATACGTGGTGCCTTCTCCGCTCTTCACGCGGTCCGAGAGCACGCGCAGGATCTCCATCACCCGGTCCTGGCCTTCCACGACATAGACGGGACTTTCCAGGAGGTCGTCGTCAATGGCGGCGGCCTTCAGGAGCCCGCCCGTCACCGGGTAGATCCGGCCGAGGTTCGCGTGAGGGGGGAGAAAGTCGACGGGGGCCGCTGACCGCGGATCGATTGCGGAATCAGCGAACAGCTCGACCAGCTCGGAGAAGGTGAGGACGGCGTCCACCTCTCCCGAGCGCCACGCCTCCACTTTCTTGGCCACGCAGGGACCGATGAAGACAACTTTCGCCTCCGGGTCGATCTTCTGCCGGACCAGGCGCGCCGTGGCCTCCATGGGAGACACGATGGCCGCCAGGTGCGGCGTCAGCTCGGGGAGCATCTTCTCCACGTACTGCACCACCGCGGGGCAGGGAGTGGAGATGAGGAAGTCCTCTGGATTCTTCTCCAACAGCTCGTGGAAGGTCTTGAAGTACCGGTAGGAGACGAGGTCGGCGCCGAAGGCGACCTCGAAGACGCCGTCGAACCCCGCTTCCTGCAGGGCCCCGACGAGGCGCCCGGGGGGAGGTTCAGGAAAGCGGCGGGGAACGAGGGGGCAAGGAGCGCGTACTTTTTTCCCGGACCTCCCAGGATGGCTTTCACGCCGCCGAGGGAAGAGGTGACGCGCTTGGCCCCCTGGGAGCAGACATTCACGCAATAGCCGCAGGAGATGCAGAAGTCCTCTATGATCTCCGCCTGCCCCCCGCGGACCTGCAGCGCCTTGGTGGGGCAGGAACGGACGCAGGAGTAGCACTTCTTGCAGATCTCTCCGACCGTATAGACCGATACCATGGTTCCCCTACCTGCTCGCCGCCCGCGGCGCGTAGCCCGTGTGCAGGAGCTCGTGCGCCTTGTGGGACCCGGGCTTTCCGAAGAACTCCTTGTAGACCTCCGTGATGGCGGGGTTCTTGTACGAGAGCCGGATCGTTCTGCCCTTGTCCAGAGCGTAGATGGATGAGATCCTCTTCTCAATCCTCTGCGGGATCGTAGCCGAACATCTGGCCGCCTCCGCCCGCGCACCCGCCGGGGCATGCCATGATCTCGATGAAGTCCCAGGGCGCGTCTCCCGCTTTCACCCTCTCCGCGATGAGGCGCGCGTTGGAGAGTCGGTTTGCAATCGCGATCTTCAGGGTGCGATCCCCGACGGTGACATTTGCCTCCTTCACGCCCGCCATGCCCCGCACGTCCTCGAACTCCACCTTTGCGAGGTCCTTGCCGGTGAGCAGGTGGTAGGCGGTGCGGAGGGCGGACTCCATGACGCCGCCGGATGCCGCAAAGATGTCCCCCGAGCCCGTGGGGGCCCCGAAGGGCCGGTCGTACTCCTCGTCGGAGAGGCTGGCGAACTCGATGCCGAAAATCTGCATCATGCGGTTGAACTGCCGCGTGGTCAGCACCGCATCCACGTCCGCAACGCCCCGCTCGGAGGACAGCTCGGGCCGCCCTGCCTCGAACTTCTTGGCGGTGCACGGCATGACGGAGACCACGAAGATGTCCTTGGGATCGATGTTCTGCTTCTGCGCCAGGTAGCTCTTGATGGTGGCCCCCATCATCTCCTGCGGGCTCTTGCACGTGGAGATGCGGGGAAGGAGCTCGGGGTAGTAGTGCTCGGCGTACTTGACCCATGCCGGGCAGCAGGAGGTGAACAGGGGAAGCTTCTCTCCCTTCGTTATCTTGTTCACCAGCTCGGTGCCCTCCTCCATGATCGTGAGGTCTGCCGCGAAGTCCGTGTCGAAGATCTGGCGGAACCCCATGCGCCGCAGGGCTGCGGCAACCTTGCCGGTGACGTTGGTCCCGACAGGCAGGCCGTAGAAGTCCCCCAGGGACACGCGGATGGCCGGGGCCACTTGCGCCACGATGTACTTCTTTCCCTCCTGCATGGTCATCATCACTTTTTCCACCGCCCGCACCTCGTGCAGCGCCCCGGTGGGGCAGGCCAGCGTGCACTGCCCGCAGTTGACGCAGCTCGTTTCAGAAAGGTCCTTCTCGAACGGGGGAAGGACCATGGTGTCGAATCCGCGATGGGTGAAGTCGATTGCCGCCACGCCCTGGATCTCCTCGCAGATGCGCACGCACCTGCCGCACAGGATGCACTTGTCGGGCTCCCGGATGATCGAGGGGGAGGAGAAGTCCGTGTAGTGATGACGCGTCTTTCCCTGGAAGGGGACCCTGTCGATGCCGTACTCGGAGGCCAGGGACTGCAGCTCGCAGTAGCCGTTCTTCGGGCAGGTGAGGCAATCGAAGGGATGGCTTGCCAGCAGGAGCTCGATGATGGTCCTGCGGGCCGTGATCACCCGCGGACTGCGGGTCTGGATGTCCATGCCTTCTTCGGCGGGGAACGCGCAGGACGGGGTGAGGTTCGGCTTTCCCTTGACCTCCACGACGCACATCCTGCAGGCGCCGCTGGGAAACATTTCCTTGATATGGCAGAGGGTGGGGATCTTCTCCCCCGCCTCCTGCGCGGCCTCGAGGATGGAGCAGCCGGGCTTCCCCTGGATCTTCCTGTTGTTGATTGTCAGATTGATCATGATGTTCCTCTCCCTCAGCTCACCAGCACGGAGTCGAACCTGCACACGTCACGGCAGGTGCCGCACCTGATGCACTTCTCGTCCACGATGTAGTGCGTCTTCTTCTTTTCCCCGACAATGGCGCCCGTGGGGCACTTCTTCGCGCACACGGTGCATCCGGTGCAGGCGTTGGTGTCGATGGTGAAAGTGAGGAGGCCCTTGCACTGGTGCGCGGGGCACTTGCGGTCATAGATGTGCGCGTCGTACTCGCTCTTGAAGAAGCGAAGCGTGGAGAGGACCGGGTTCGGCGCCGACTGTCCCAGCCCGCACAGCGAGGTGTCCTTGATGACCTGCGCGAGGGACTCCATGTTGAGCACCCGGTTGAAGCGCAGGAGGTTCTCCTCCTCCCCGCGCATCTTGGAATAGGGAGAAACGATGGAATCCAGGACCTCGTAGAGCCTCTGCGTTCCTTCCCGGCAGGGGATGCACTTGCCGCAGGACTCCGAGGTGATGAAGCTCAGGAAGTAGCGGGCCATGTCCACCATGCAGGTGTCCTGGTCCATGACCACGAGGCCTCCGGATCCCATGATCGTGCCCAGCGTCTTCAGCGACTCATAGTCGATCTGGGTGTCCAGGTGCTGCGCCGGGATGCACCCGCCGGAAGGACCGCCGATCTGGACGGCCTTGAACTCCTTGCCGTCCGGAATCCCGCCCCCGATATCGAAGACGATCTCCCGCAGGGTCATGCCCATGGGGACCTCGACGAGGCCCGTGTTCACCACCTTGCCGGTGAGGGCGAAGACCTTCGTGCCCTTCGACGTTGCGGTTCCCATGGCGGCAAACTTTTCAGCGCCCTCCCGCATGATGTGGGAGACGTTGGCCATGGTTTCCACGTTGTTGACGATGGTGGGTTTCTGGAACAACCCCGCCACGGAAGGAAACGGCGGACGGGGTCGCGGCATGCCGCGGCGGCCCTCCACGGAGGCCATGAGCGCGGTCTCTTCCCCGCACACGAAGGCCCCGGCTCCCTTTTTCACCCGCAGCTTGAACTGGAAGCCGCGTTCCCCGACGGGCTTTTCCAGGAGGCCCTCCGCCTTGAGAACGTTGATTGCCTTGTTGATGCGCTCGATTGCCAGGGGGTACTCCGCCCTGCAGTAGATGATCCCTTCGTCGGCCCCGATGGCGTAGCCGGCCGTCATCATGCCTTCCAGGACGGCGTAGACGTCTCCCTCGAGGATTGAGCGGTCCATGAAGGCACCCGGGTCGCCCTCATCCGCGTTGCAGATCACGTACTTCTTCGCGTTCTTTTCCCGCAGGGCGAGCTCCCACTTCTTGCCCGTGAGGAACCCGCTCCCGCCCCTTCCGCGGAGCCCGGACCGGGTGATCTCCTGGACCACCTCTTCGGGGGTCATCCCGAGGGCGCGCTTGAAACCCTGGAACCCGCCCATGGCGCGGTAGTCCGCAATGGACTCCGGGTCTATCACGCCGCAGTTGCGCAGGACGTACTTCACCTGCTTGCGGAAGTAGGGGTGCTCGTCGATCATAGGAATGCCCGGCAGCGGCTCCTTGCCGTTCTTGAACTGGCCGAGCAGCCCGTCCAGCTTGTAGTTCCTGCGGACGAAGACCTCATCCAGGATGAAGCCGGCAACATCCGGGGTGACATTGCTGTACGAGACGCGGTGCCCCGAATCCGTCACCACGTCCATGATGGGTTCAGCCTTGCAGTAGCCGATGCATCCCGTCGGTGTGATCTCCATCTTTATCCCGCGCGTCGCGGCCCACTTCTCCACCGCCGTCCTGACCTGGCCCGCCCCGGTGGCAAGACCGCACGTCCCCATGCCGATGAAAACCCTGCTCATTCCTCGACCCTCCCCGCAGCGCGGAACTTTTCAACGAGCGCCTCGAGCTTCTTCTTGTCCAGCCTTCCAAAGAACTTCCCGTTCGCCATGATGACGGGGGCAATGGAGCAGCAGCCGAGGCACGCCACCGTCTCCAGGGAAAAAAGGCCGTCCTTCGTCGTCTGCCCCACGTCGATCCCGAGCAGCGTCTTCACGGAGTCAAGGAGGTTGAGCGAGCCTTTCACGTGACAGGCCGTCCCTCTGCACACGGAAATCTGGATGCTGCCCGGCGCGTTCAGGCGAAACTGGTTGTAGAAGGTGGCTACACCAAAGATCTTCGAGGAGGGAAGGCCAAGGTAACCCGAGATCCTGTCAATGCTTTCCCGTGACAGGTAACCGTACTCCTCCTGCACTTCCTGGAGGATGGAGATGAGGTGCTCTCTCTGGGCGGGATATTTGGACATCACCTCGTCAAAGCTTCTTTTCTTCTGGGTTGTTTCCATGACCACTCCTTCGATCTCCCGTTCGCAGCAATGCCGACGCAGGTCTATATTGTGAATCTATTCACTATAAATGAGTACCATCTCGTGAAGGAAATGTCAATATCCTGAGCGTAGATCCTTTCTTTTTGGTACGATTGGTTTTGGGCTGATATTTCAGGAAGTTTCAGGACTAAAAACTCCAAATAATGCATTGACCCCAGATCATTATCTGCTACAATGGCCCGATTTCCGTGGAGTAAAATCCGCCCAGCTTCGAGGAGGACCACAGATGGCGGCGAGAAGTGTCTCGATCAAGACAAGAATTACCCTCACGCTGGTGCTTTTTCCCCTTGTCTCCCTGGTCGTGGTGGGCGCCATAGCGCTCTTCCAGAACAGGGACTCCTTGAGCTCCCAGGCGGAAAGCAACCTGGAGAGGACGCTGAGGGTGAAGACCGAAGCGTATGATCTCATCTTCCAGAGGGTCCAGCAGGAGGCGGATGGGGCCGCCCGCTTTGCAGCGCTGACCTATGCCTCCCCGGTTTCCCCCTCCAACGCGCCGCGCCGCCTTCTCATGCCGTGGACAGGGACAGGCTACGGAGACAACGAGATGCGGCGGAGCCTCAACGGGGACATCCTGCGGCTCCAGGAGATCGGCAAGGCGCTCCAGGCCACGGTGGCCAGCAACTCCTACCTCACCCTCGGATACATGGCCACCGAAAGCGGCATCACCGTTTTCGACAACGAGAAAGTTGTCGACGTCATCGAGGCAATCAAGGGCTTCGATCCCCGCTCCCGACCGTGGTACAAGATGGTGAAAGGCAGCGGCCGGCCCGCGTGGACGGACTTGTACGTGGATGCCAACACGAAGAAGCTCACCGTGACCGCCGCTTCCCCCGTGCGGGACGCCGCGGGGGCCTTCGTGGGAGTGGTCGGGCTGGACGTGCTGCTGGAAACCCTCCAGAGGGATATCATCACCATCGATATCGGGTACGCCAACGAGCCTTTCATGATCAACTCCCAGGGCAAGGTCATTGTCCGCAGGGGGATGGATGAGAAAGGCACCGCGTGGGACAAGACATACAAAACCGACAACCTGCTGGAGGCGCCCAACAAGGCGTTTACCGCCATCATCCATCGCATGGTCGCCGGCGAGTCGGGAATCAGCGGCTATCGTGAGAGCGACGGGACCCTGAGCTACCTGGCCTTTGCGCCCATTCCCACCGTCGGCTCCAGCGTGGGCGTCATTGTGCCTGCCCGGGAGATCGTGCAGCCCGTGCAGGACAGCGGCAAGCTCCTGATCATCGTGCTCGCCATCTTCATGGTCGTGGCCGTCGGAGTCGGGATCCTGCTCGCCAACCAGGTCACCCGGCCCATCGAAGAGCTCACGGTCCTCATGGACAAGGCAAGCAAGGGCCTCGTGGAGATGGACGAGATTCCCATCCGCCGCCTGGACGAGGTTGGCATGCTGGCGCAATCCTTCAACCGCATGGTGGCAAACCTCGCCACGGTGATGCGGGAGCTGGAGCAGCGGGAGTCTTCGAAGGAAGAGACGCAGGAATGAATCTCTTCATCCTCTGGGCGAAGCTCTTCCTGTCGCTGTCCCTGCTGATCCTGCTGGCCGCGCTGGCGCGAAGGCGGATGCTTCCCGGCCTGGGGCTCCTGGCGGCCCTGTTCGCGCTGCTCGCGGTCCGGGATGTCGCGTACAGCGTCTTCCCCAATCCTCTCCTGATACCGCTTTCGGATATCCCCGTCCTTGCGCTGCTTCTCGTCTGGTCACGGGTCGTCACCGGCGCCTGGCCCGCGGACAGGATCTACCTCGGCGTGAACGGCGCCTTCCTGGCCGGGGCGGTCCTTGCGTTGTTCTTCCCGCTTGTCACCCTGAACCCCTTTGCAGTCGGCCTCTTCCTGCTGGCGGACGTGGTGTATGTCGCCATTTCGATCGGCCTGGTGTCCCAGTACACGGCACAGAACGCGGCGCTCATTTTTCGAACCAGGTTCATCCTGATCTCCGCCCTGTTCATCTCGCACGTGATCACGCTGCTCTACGGCTACGAAGGCCTGTGGGTGCACTGGGTGGTCCTTCCGCTCACCTACCTCGCCTACGGCTCCACGCTCCTGGCCTATGAGCGTTTCACGAACGAGGAGCAGGAGAAGTCCATCCAGTTCTTCTCCTCGAACCTGGATTCCACCTACGCGTTCATGGAAAACCTGGGAGGCGCCATCACGGCAAAGATCGACCTCCCGCGCGTCATGGAGATCATCATAGATTCAGCGGTCCGCGGCATCGGCGCGGACGCCGGTGCCATCCTCATGGTGGACGAGTACCAGGACGTGCTGCGCGTGCGGTCCACCTACGGCATCTACCCCCCGCTCCTTCCCGTGCCGGACCTCGCCAAAGTGAGAACCAGCAGCCTGAAGCAGCACTTCCGCGACACGCCCATCCCCATCGGGGCAACCGTGCTCGGCGAAGCGGTGAAGAGCGGGCTGTCAGTGATGATCCGGGATTGCCGTGAGGATCCCCGCATGGGGCAGAACGTGAAGGACGACATCCTTTTTGTCAGCTCCCTCCTCGCCATCCCCCTCGTTGTCGGCAACCGGGTCCTTGGCGTCATCTCCGCCCTGAAGAGGGCGGAGAACCAGCACTTCACCGACCTGGATTTCCAGCACCTGAAGACCTTCGCGGACTACGCCTCCATCACCATTGACAACCTCTATACCTACCTGGAGGTCCTGGAAAAGCGCCAGATGGAGAAAGAGGTCGAAATAGCCGCGCAGATCCAGAAGCGCCTCCTGCCCGCCGAGCTTCCCCAGCTTCCCCTGGCGTCCCTGGCCGTGCACAGCCTGCCGGCGCGCGGCGTGAGCGGAGACTACTATGACGTGCTCCCTCTGGACGGGGACAAGGTGGCGCTCGTCATCTGCGACGTGGCGGGCAAGGGGATACCCGCGGCCATGGTCATGGTGATGATCCGCTCCATCGTTCACCTCCTGGTCACTCCCGGGAGGGACGCCGCCGCCACGCTCACCGAGATCAACCAGGGCATCACGGGGCGCATAGAGATCGACCATTTCGCGACCATCGGGGTGCTCATCTATGACCAGGGCCGCCGGGAAGCACAGTACGCGAACGCCGCCCACCTGCCCCTCATGGTCTACCGCCATCGGACCGGTACCCTGGGGAAGCTGGATGCGAAGGGGCTTCCCATCGGGGTGGAACGCGACGCATCCTACGAGCTGAAGAACCTGCGCGTCGAGCCGGGGGACGTGCTCGTGCTCTGCACGGACGGGATCATCGAGGCAATGAACGCGGACGGCCAGCAGTATACCCTGGGACGGCTGAAGGCCGTCATCGAGAAGAGCGCCGCCGCCGGGGCGGAGAAGCTCGTGGAGGCCATCCGGCGCGACGTGGACGCTCACGTGGGAGCGGCGCGCCAGCACGACGACCAGACGCTTCTGCTCCTGCAGGTCCGGTAGAAGAGGGGTGAGTGTGAACTCAGTCATGGAACTGAAGCTGCGCAAGGCGGGGCCGATCTACGTCATTGACGTGATCGGGGAGATGGACCTGTACAACGCGTTCAAGCTCAAGGACCTCGTGCGGAAGATGGTGGATAGCAACGTGGCCAGCTTCATCCTCAACCTGGAGCACGTCTCGTACATGGACTCAAGCGGCATCGGCTCTCTCCTGTACGTGCACTCCGAGCTGAAGAAGAAGGGCCTTCCGCTGCGCATCGTGGGAGTGACAGGCAGCGTACGGAAGGTCATCGAGCTGACCAAGCTCATGGAATACTTTCCCATTGTCGGCGGACTTGAACACCGCCTTGCAGCAGTTGAAACCCAAGACATAGAGGAAGCGTATGGAAGAGATGAGAGCGATCCTGGTGGATGAGGCGAGCGAGCTTTTCGACCGCACGGGCATGTTCTACAAGAAGTTCCCCAGCGACTTCCGGCAGATCCGCTACTTCACCCTCCTGATTCTCCAGAAGGCCCCGCCGGAGATGAAGGAAATCAACCTCCTGGAGCAGCAGATCAGCGAGCTGATCAAGAATGCCGTGAAGCACGGCAACCGCAAGGACCCCGGCAAGAGTGTCCACGTGTGGTCCGCGTTCGACGAGTCGAGCGCCCGGGTCATCGTGCAGGACGAGGGGGAGGGCTTCCGGAGACTGGAGGAATGGAACGAGTTCAACCGGAGGCGAAATGACTGCTTCCGGCGCCAGGATTTCGAGGAGATGGCGCAGTTCGTCTCCTACGTCACCCCGGACAGTGATGATCATGACGGCGGCAACGCCCTGTTCGCCGCCGTGGAGTACTGGGACGCGGGGCTGGTCTTCAATGAGAAGAAGAACTGCGTGGCCGCCGCGAAGCGCTTTCCCCACAAAAGGCATGGGATTGCTCTGGCGTCCTGAGGAGGCCGCGTGAGGGCACGCAGGTCGCCCGTCATCGAGCTTCCTCTCAAGATCACGTTGACAACGGCTGGGGTGGAGTGGTTCATCCGCAACAAGCGCCAGCTGAAGCAGCTGCGCATGGCGGACAGCCGCCTTGAGTACGGGATCTCCGTGGCCATGATGTCCGCCGCGGCCCTCCAGAAGATGATCAACATCGACTACATCGCCTCGGTGGAGCTCGCGCGCTCGGAGTTCTACTCGAAACGCTCGGAGATCATCGACCTCACCAAGCTGATCGTCCACAGGATCCTCTTCAAGAAGTTCGAGAACGAGACCTCGCGGATGTTCATGGCCTCGGCCCTGATCAAGAAGTGGAACCGGCAGAACCCGGGGCGCTGCATAGATGAGAACACGGCCTACAACCAGGGGCAGGTGGACACCCTGTTTGCCGGCATTGCCTCCGAGATCCCGCTGGTGTCCATGGACATCCAGGAGCCCCTGATGCGGAGGTACGCCGCCAACGCGGCGTTGAGCGATGAGGATCGCACGCTGCGCGCCTACCTCGCTGACGGGTTTGTCGTCAACGCATCCAAGCTCCTCTGGTGCATCCTCGCCAAATCGCGCGGCCAGCCCGAGTATGACGGGCTGATAGGCGAGCTGAGGGAAACCCTCGCGGGCTACGTGGAGAAGGCAGCCATTTCGGGGAACCTCGCGCTCATGGTGGTGGAGCTCCTGGGCTACACCGAGGTGAGCCACTACCGGCAGGTGACCGACCGTCTCCTCAAGGGACGCAAGACCGGTGATGCGCTGATGACCGACGAGCGCATGCGCAGCGAGGTGCGCCGCCGCATGGAGGCGGAGGGCGACCTGCTCTCCCTGACGTTCCAGCTGGGAAGCAAGGGGGCCTCCATCGGGACGGAGTACCGGCTGCGGGTGAGCATCTGCAACCAGGAGAAGAGCTTCCGCCGGCTGAACGAGCAGCTGGAGTCACGGCTCGGGATGGATGTGAAGGAGCACTCCCTGCTGGACTTCTATCGGCGCATCCCCGAGCAGCAGATCAACACCGAGCTGGGGCTGTACTACCTCTCTTACCTGCAAAAGGCCTGCGAGAAGCAGAACATCCGCATCGAGAGCACGGTCAACGTGATCCCGCGCAGCGACCTCACGCTGATCAACCTGACACTGGGGTTCTGAGGCCCGCGTCGCGGAGCCCGCCCGGCTGTCAGCGGGCTTCTATCTCTTCCACTCCCTGCCAGTCCGCCGGCGCGCCGAGGGCAACCAGGTTTTCGCAGCGCCTCTGGTAGATGCTGAGGATCTTGTCATCAGTGTTCGCGGCCCTGAGCCGCACCACGATTTCCCGGGAGTCCTCGAAGTGTCGGCCGAAATACAGCCGCAGCGCGCGGGCAAGCTCATCCTTGTACGAGGCGCGCTGCCGGGCCTGGTCCTCGCTCTCCCCATCCAGGATCTCGAACAGGAGGATGGCCTCCTGCCTTCCCCGCACGCGCACCCGGTCGATGAACCGGTAGGAGAACCTGCGCGGATCCGTGAGAGCCCTCAGGGTCTGGCCGGTGGTCAGGATGGACGACCCGTACACCCGGGTGAGCGTCTGCACCCGGGAGCACAGGTTCACCGCGTCGGCGATCACCGAGCCGTCCATGCGCTGGTGCTCTCCGACGGTCCCCAGCATCAGCTTCCCCGCGTTCACCCCGACGCCGATCCCGATGGGCCCGTACCCGCTTTTCGCGCGGTCCGCGTTGTAGCTGACGAGCTTCTTCTGCATGGCAACGGCCGCCGCGAGCGCGTCGTCGGGCTTGTGTGGAAACAGGGCCATGATCTCGTCCCCGATGTACTTGTCGATGAAACCGCCGTTGGCCCGGATCTCCGGACCCATGCGCCGCAGGTACGAGTTGATGAAGTTGAAGTTCTCTTCGGGCGTCATGGACTCGGAGAGCGTCGTGAAAGACCTGATGTCGGAGAACAGCACCGTCATGTCTTTCTGCGTCTGGTCTCCGAGCTTCACGTCCAGGATGCTTCCTTTTTCGAGGAGCCGGAGGAACTCGTGGGGCACGAACTTGCCGTAGGCTTCCAGGAACGCGGCCTGGCGAGCGCTGAACTCCTGGATGGTCTCCGCCATGTGGTTGAAGCTGATGCTGAGCCTGCCCACCTCGTCACGGGAACGCACGTTGGAGCGAACATTCATGTTGTCCTTGTCGAACGTGCGCACCACCTTGTCCAGCGTGATGATGCCGTGGGTGAAGAGCGTTCCCAGGAGGATGGAGCTTGCCACCGTCAGCGCCAGGGCGGCGGCAACCACGGCAAGCGCGATGGTCGTTGCGCTGGAGACGATGGCGCGCACGTCCGTGTCCACCATGTCCATGGCCAGCACGCCCACGAAAGTCCCGTTTCGAGCGAACACGGGGGCATAGCCGGTAATCGAGTTGACCTTGAAGTCCGGGTCCCACGACCAGGAGTCCTCCACCAGCGGCACCTGTGACGCGAGCGCCCGCTCCGCAACCGGATATTGCGAGATATCGAAGACGGAAGAGAAGTGAGAGATGTCCTCCGTCTTCTCCCCGGCCGCCTGCCGCGCCTTGTCGCGAAGCACGTCACCGTCGACGATATACAGGGCCGTCTTGGGATCATCCGTCGGAGCGAAGGTGTAGATGTAGCGCACGAGCTTGCTCTCCACCCCGCGGACCCGGTTCAACTGGTCCGAGACGATGCGGAAGTCGGCGGAGCTCTCGATGCGGTCCGTCACGTCTGAGGGAAGATCCCTGGCGATCCGGGCGCGCAATCGCGCCAGGGCCTCCGTGTCCACGACGTTCGTCCCCACGCGGGCAAGGTCAAGGACCCTTCCCTGCATCTGGCGCAGGAGGCCGGCGTTCAGGATGCTGTAGACGCTCACCGAGAGCAGGCCGCTCACCGCCATCCCGACGATGAGGAACGTGAGAATGATCTTCAGCCGAAGGCTGAAATTGACGCGCACGGTCTGGACCGTCCCGCCGCCATCATCCGGCATCCCTCAGCCTCCTCACCGGCAGTCCCCAGTCCCGAGCCAGCTCGAAAGCCGCTTCCTCCGCGGACCGAAAGACGAGGGCGGGGATCCCGACTGCCCGGGCCCCCGCGGCATTTTCCGGGACATCATCGAGGAAGACGCACTCCTCGGGCGACGCGCCGAGCTTTTCCAGGCACAGCCGGTATATTGCAGGGTCCGGCTTGACCAGGAAATGCTCGCAGGAGAATACGGCGACGTCGAAATCCTTGATCCACCGGAACTGCCCGTCCGCCCGCATGAAGGCGAGCTTCTCCGAGGGCATGTTGGAAAGGATAGCCGTGCGATACCCAGCCTCGCGAAGCTCGTACGACCAGTCCACGACCCGTTGATTGACCCGCGACCACCCCAGGGCATCCTCACGCTCGATGCGGCCAAGCAGGTCCGGCGTCGCCTCCACTCCGCCCGCGACGAAAAGGCGGCGCCAGTACTCATCCGTGTCCAGCGTGCCCCTGTCCAGCTCAATCCTGTCCCGCCGGTAGGCGGCGTGAAACTCCGCGGGTGAGAGATGCGTGAGGCTCATCATGGCGGCTTCCCTCTCGGGGTCCAGAGGCAGCCCGAGCACCCCGCCGAAGTCGAAAATCACCGTTGTGAGAGGTGTCATCAGACCGCGTATTCCGGCCTCATGGGCGCAAAGCACTCGATGACCTCGCTGTCCTCCAGGACCTCCGCGCCGTGCTTCTCCCGAGGGGCAAAGCAATAGCCGGTCCCCGCTTCAGCGACGAACTCTTCCCCTGCCTCACGGATCATTCGAAGCTTGCCGCGAATGACATACCCGTTCTGGGCGGCATCATGACTGTGCAGGGGAACGACCGCGCTCTGTTTCATGGTGTAATGACAGACCATGATCTGGTCGTTGTACGCGAGTGTGGCGCGCACGATTCCCGCCGGATTCTCGACAAGGGGGGAATCTCCCGCGCGGGCAACACGACGTGGTGTGTGCTGTGGCATTCCGGGATCATAGCGTCCCCCGGCCATTCGTTCAATCCTAGCGGAGAATTAGCGGGATTGGGCAGAAGCTTAACGCCATCCCCATAGCCCCGGGGCGGCTGGACGGACTACTGTGGATGCATGAACGCTCAATTGATCATTGCAGGAATCATTGGAATCTTCCTTCTCTTCTACCTCATCTATTCCATCGCGCGTCCGGACAAGTTCTAGGAGACAGCAATGAGCACGACAAACTGGATCCAGCTCATCGTGTACCTCGGGATTCTCTTTGCCCTGGCGCCCTTCCTGGGCAAGTTCATGGCCCGTGTCTACGGGGACGAGAAACACATTCTCTCTTTCCTCAAGCCGCTGGAGAAGGGAATCTATCGGATCTCGGGGATCGATTCGAGCCAGGAGATGAACTGGAAGCAGTACGCCGCGGCGCTGCTTGCGCTGAACGTCCTGGGCTTCCTGTTCCTCTCCCTGCTCCTGGTGACCCAGAAATGGCTGCCGCTGAACCCCGCAAAGATCGACAACATGTCCTGGCACCTGGCGCTGAACACCGCGGTCAGCTTCATGACGAACACGAACTGGCAGAACTACGGCGGGGAGAATGCCGCCAGCTACCTCTCCCAGATGGCGGGGCTGGCAGTGCAGAACTTCCTGAGCGCCGCCACGGGCATGGCGGCCCTCCTGGTCCTCGTCCGAGGGATCGCAAACAGGCCGAAAAACGGCACCACCAGGCTGGCAATGGACAATGTTCAGCTTGGCAACTTCTGGGTCGACCTGACTCGCTCGACTCTGTACATCCTCCTGCCCCTGTCGCTGATTCTCGCCGTCCTGCTCATGTCGCAGGGAGTCATCCAGACCTTTGCCGGCCCGGTCCATGCGGTGACCCTGGAAGGGAAGGACCAGGTCATCCCCCTGGGGCCTGCCGCCTCGCAGATTGCGATCAAGCAGCTGGGAACGAATGGCGGAGGTTTCTTCAACGCGAACTCGGCGCATCCTTTCGAGAATCCAACGCCGCTCACCAACTTGTTCGAGATGCTCGCGATCCTCCTCATCCCCGTGGCGACCCCCTTCGCGTACGGGCGGATGGTGAGGGACAGGAGCCAGGGATACTCGCTGTTTGCGGCCAAGACCGTTCTCTTCGCCATCGGGCTGATCGTGATCCTGTTTGCCGAATACGGCTTCAACGGCATGACGGGAGGGCACGGTACCATGGAGGGAAGGGAAACGCGATTCGGTATTGCGGGAAGCGCAATGTGGGCCGAAGCCACCACGGTGACCTCCAACGGATCGGTGAACTCCATGCATGACAGCTTCTCGCCCCTCGGCGGGATGGTCCCGCTCACGAATATCCTGCTCGGCGAGATCATCTACGGCGGCGTGGGCTGCGGCATGTACGGGATGCTGGTCTTCCTGTTCGTCACGGTGTTCATCGCCGGGCTGATGGTGGGCAGAACGCCGGAGTACATGGGAAAGAAGATCGAGTCGCGCGAAATGCAGCTGTCGGTCCTCGCAATCATCGGGCAGACCTGCACCGTCCTTTTCCTGGCCGCAGCCGGGGTTGCCACGAAGGCGGGTCTCTCCGGCCTCAACAACCAGGGACCGCACGGGTTGACGGAAATCCTGTACGTGTTCGGCTCCAGCGTCGGGAACAACGGCAGCGCCTTTGCCGGCCTGAACGGCAACACGATCTTCTACAATACCCTGGGAGCGTTCGCGATGCTCGTGGGCAGGTTCGTGCTCGTGATCCCGGTCTTCGCAATCTCGGGAAGCCTGGGCGCCAAGACTCCCATCCCCGCCAGCGTCGGGACATTTGCGACCAACAACACGATCTTCGTGGTCCTGCTCGTGATCACCATCATCATCATAGCAGGGTTGAACTTCTTCCCCGCCCTGACCCTCGGGCCGATCGTTGAGCACTTCCTGGCCCTCAAGGGCATGGTCTTCTAGAGGACACGCACATGAGACAGGAAATTCGTCTTTCAAGCCTTCCCGTCCTGGCCCGCGCCACGGGAATGGCTTTCCGGAAGCTCGACCCCCGGGGGGAGATCAGGAACCCGGTCATGTTCATGGTCTGGATCGGCTCCGTCTTCATCTCCCTCGTGTTCATCCTCGACGCATTCCGAGGCCTGTACAACGGCTTCAACCTCCAGATCGCCATCTGGCTGTGGTTCACGGTCCTGTTCGCGAACTTCTCCGAATCCCTGGCCGAGATCCAGGGAAAGGCGCGGGCGGACTCGCTTCGGGCCATGCGCACAAAGACCATTGCCCGCCGGCTCCTGAACGGCAGCGGCCGGGAGGAGAAGGTCCCCTCCATCGAGCTGCGCCTCGGAGACCGCGTGGTGTGCGAGACCGGGGACACCATCCCCGGAGACGGGGAGGTGGTGGAGGGGATCGCGAGCGTCGACGAGTCCGCGATAACGGGAGAATCCGCTCCGGTCATACGGGAGTCCGGCGGCGACCGCAGCGCCGTCACGGGAGGGACGAAGGTCATCAGCGACCGCATCGTCGTGAGGATCACCGCGGAGCAAGGCAAGACCTTCGTGGACAGGTTGATCGGGCTGGTTGAAAACGCGACGCGGCAGAAAACACCCGGAGAGATAGCGCTCCTCATTCTCCTCTCCGCCTTTTCCATCATCTTCCTGGCGGCGGTCGGGACCCTGTGGTTCTTTTCCGATTACAGCGCAAAACAATCCGGCAGCACCGTCTTCATTACAACGGCTGTCCTCTTCGCCCTCCTGGTCTGCCTGATCCCGACGACAATCGGCGGGCTCCTCTCCGCCATCGGCATCTCCAGCGTCAGCCGGCTCATCAAGAAGAACGTGCTCGCCCTCAGCGGCCGCGCGGTTGATGCCGCCGGCGACATCGACGTGATGCTCCTGGACAAGACGGGCACCGTGACGATGGGAAACCGGATGGCCTCTTCCTTTTTCCCGGCCAAGGGAGTGACGCAGGCCGCGGTGGCGGAAGCGGCCCTCCTTGCCTCGCTCGCGGATGAGACGCCCGAGGGCAGGTCAATCGTCAACCTGGCCAGGCGTGATTACGCGGTGAAGGCCGCGAGCGTGCAGGAAATCGGAGGACGGTTCGTCCCGTTCTCCGCAAAGACGCGCATGAGCGGGCTGGACTTCGAGGATGAGCGCAGGCACATCAGGAAGGGCGCCGCGGAGGCCGTCAAGGAATGGGTGCTTGCCGCGGGCGGCAGATTCCCGCCGGAAGTGGACACCGAGGTGAAGAGGATTTCCGCGGAGGGAGGGACGCCGCTGGTCGTTGCCCGCGGCAGCGAGGTCCTCGGGGCAGTCTACCTCAAGGACGTGGTCAAGGGCGGCATCAAGGACCGCCTGTCTCACCTGCGGCAGATGGGGATCCGCTCCATCATGATCACGGGAGACAACCCCCTGACTGCGGCCACTATCGCCGCGGAAGCGGGAGTGGACGACTTCATTGCGGAGGCCACTCCGCAAGCCAAGCTGGAGCGCATCCGCGCGGAGCAGAAGAACGGCCACCTGGTGGCCATGATCGGGGACGGCACGAACGACGCCCCTGCCCTCGCCCAGGCCGACGTGGGAGTGGCGATGAGCTCGGGCACGCAGGTGGCTCGCGAAGCGGGCAACATGGTGGACCTGGACTCCAACCCGACCAAGCTCATCGACATCGTGGAGGTGGGCAAGGAGCAGCTGATCACCCGCGGGGCGCTCACGACGTTCAGCATCGCGAATGACGTGGCGAAGTTCTTCGCCATCCTGCCCGCCATGTTCGTTACGCTGTACGCCGCGAAAGGCGCAGTCGGACCGCTGTGGGCGTTGAACGTCATGCGGCTGGCCTCTCCGCAAAGCGCCGTGCTCTCCGCGGTGATCTTCAACGCGCTCATCATCGTGGCGCTCATTCCCCTGGCTCTGCGCGGCGTGCGCTACCGGGCCATCGGGGCGAACCGGATCCTGAGGCGAAACCTTCTCATCTACGGCCTGGGAGGGATCATCGCGCCGTTCATCGGGATCAAGGCGATCGACCTCCTGGTCCACCTCATCGGCCTTGCGTGACGGGAGGAATGACATGAAACCCATCAGGACGGCCATCATCGTGTTCGTGTTCTGGACCATCGTTGTCGGCGGGATCTATCCCCTGCTGATGACCGGGATCGGCAGCCGCGCTGTTCCCCAAGGAAGGCCCAGGGAAGCCTGGTCGCAAAAGACGGAAAAGTGGTCGGCTCGGCGCTGCTCGCGCAGGATTTTTCCACGCGACGTCTACTTCCATCCCCGGCCCTCGGCCGCGAAGTATGATCCCACCAACTCGGGAGCCAGCAACTGGGGCTGGACGAGCTCGGACTTGAAAAAGGCCTACGACCAGCGCAAGAGCGACTGGCAGAAAGCGTATGGTCCAGCGGAGCCCCCCATGGATATGATGTTCGCCTCTGCAAGCGGCCTTGACCCCGATATCAGCCCGACGGCCGCCGAGGCGCAGGTGAAGAGAGTCGCTTCCGCCCGGCAGCTGGGAACGGACAAGGAGGCGCAGCTCCTTTCCCTGGTGCGCTCATTCGAGGAGGGACCCCAGCTCGGCTTCCTGGGGGAACCGAGGGTCGACGTCCTGGCACTGAACCTTGCGGTGGACAAGCGGTTCCCTAAGTAGCCCGTCGGTGCGATACTCCTCCGTGATGCAGAGCGGAGCCCTGGATGTCTGACGATCTCAGGCCTGATCCCGACGCCCTGCTGCGCGCCGTGGAAAAGGAGCGGGAGGGGAAAGGCAAGCTCAAGATTTTCTTCGGCATGGCCGCGGGGGTGGGCAAGACCTACTCCATGCTCAAGGAGGCGCGGCAGAAGCAGGAGGAGGGGGTGGACGTCGTCATCGGCTACCTGGAGAGCCACCAGCGAAAAGAGACCGAAGAGCTCGCCACGGGTTTCGAGACCATCCCCCGAATGACCCTGGACTACCGGGGGAGGACGCTGGAAGAGATGGACGTCGATGCCGTCCTTGCCCGCAAGCCCGCCCTCGTGCTGGTGGATGAGCTGGCCCACACCAACGTGCCGGGCGCGCGAAACGGAAAACGCTACCAGGACGTCCTGGAGCTCACGGACCGCGGCATCGACGTCTTCACCACGGTGAACGTCCAGCACCTGGAAGGCTTCGCGGACACGGTGGAGGAGATCACCGGGATCCAGGTCCACGAGCGCATCCCGGATTCCATTTTCGACACCGCGGACCAGGTCGTCCTCATCGACATCTCTCCCGAGGAGCTTCTGAAGCGGCTGGCGGAGGGGAAGGTCTACCTGGGAGACGCGCGCGCAGCGCGGCCATGGAAAACTTCTTCAAGAAGAGCACGCTGACCGCGCTGCGCGAGATGTCTCTGCGGCATACCGCGCTCCTCGTGGACCACCAGCTTGCAAGCTACGCGCGGGAAGGCGGGCGGGAGAGCCCCGCCAAGTCCGGGGACCGTCTCCTGGTTGCCATCAGCCCCAGCCCGAACTCGGCGCACCTGATCCGATGGACGCGCCAGAGGGCGTTCAACCTGAAGGCGGAATGGACCGCGCTCTTCGTCGAGACGGGCAATCCGCTCAGCGAGACCGCGCAGGAATCCCTGCGAAAGAACATGAACCTGGCGCGGCAGCTCGGCGCGGCCGTGGTGAGCATCCCCTCGGAGGATGTCGCGGACACGGTGCTGCGTTTTGCGCGCACCAACAACGTTTCCCAGATCGTCCTTGGCAAGTCCGGTCTCAGCACACACGCGCGGCTGTTTGCAAAGCGCTCGGTGACAGACCGGATCCTGGCGGCAAGCGGCGACATCGACGTTGCGGTCGTCCAGGAAAAGGGAACAACGGTCGTCCACAGGCCCACGAGCGTCGCCGCCGCGGCGAAGTCTCAGGCGGGCACATTCTCCCTGTCCGTGCTGCTCGTGGCAGCGGTCACGGTCATCAACCTCCTGGCCCTCCCCGTGGTCGGCTATCACTCCGTGTCCATTCTCTACCTTCTTTCGGTGATCGCCACGGCCTTTTTCGCCAGCCGCGCGGCCGTCATGGTCTGTGCGGCGCTGAGCGCCGTCCTCTGGGACTACTTCTTCATTCCGCCGCGCTTCACCTTCGTGATCAGCAAGCTCGAAGACGTGCTCATGTTCTTCCTCTACTTCGTGACCGCCGCTGCCCTGGCATTCCTCATGTCCCGGCTGCGGAGCAACCAGCGGATGCTCGCCGTGCGGGAACGGCGGGTGACGCTCCTGTACAACTTCTCCCAGGAGCTTTCCATCACGCGCAGCATTCCCGAGATCGTGCAGAAGAGCCTGGGGCACATCTACGCGCTACTTCGAGGCGGAGTGTCTCCTGTTCCTGCGGGAGTCGGAGGCTTCCATAGAAAGGAGCGCGCGGTCGCTCACCGGCATCCAGGTCGACGACAAGGAGTTCGGCGTGGCGCAGTGGTGCTTCGACAACCGGACCCCCTGCGGTAAGTACACCGACACCCTGCACTTGGCGAGCTACCACTACATCCCGCTTCTGACCCCGGACTCGGCGGTCGGCGTCATGGCCATCCGCCTCCCGGAGGGACGCGCGTGGCCCCAGGACCAGGACGCATTCCTTCAGATCCTGGGGCGCAACCTCTCCCTTTCCATCGAGAGGGAGCTCCTGGCGGAGGAGAACCGCAGGAACCTCATGGCGCGCGAATCCGAGAGGCTGGGCAGGGTGCTCCTGAACACGGTCTCCCACGAGCTGCGCACCCCTCTCACGACAATCAAGGGCTCGGTCACGGCCCTCATGGACGCCTCCACGGTGGAAGACCCCGAGGCGCGCTCCGCGCTGCTTTCCGAGACCCTGACGGCAACGGACCGCCTGAACTCCATCGTGGAGAACCTCCTCAGCATGAGCAGGCTGGAATCCGGGATGCTGCGGCTGAAGAAGTCCGACAACGACATCTTCGATCTCGTCTCCGTGGTGGCTGACGCACTGCGGCGCCAGTCCCGGGACCACCCCCTTTCCATCAGGATCGATGAGGATGTGCCGCTCGTGTCCCTTGACTTCAT
Source organism: uncultured Spirochaetota bacterium (assembly GCA_963745235.1). Lineage (GTDB taxonomy): Bacteria > Spirochaetota > Spirochaetia > SZUA-6 > Fen-1364 > Fen-1364. The sequence goes on from CAVUXE010000037.1 coordinate 96,682, forward strand.
CCTGATGGTGCAGGTCCTCACCAATATCCTGGTCAACGCGGTGCGGCATACCCCGTCGGGGACGCCCGTGGAAATAAGCGTGGAGAGAAAGGGCAGGGGGGCGCGGATCACGGTTGCGGACGCCGGCCCGGGCGTGGACCCCGAGGAGCTTCCTCATCTGTTCGACAGGTTCTTCCGCGGGAAGAAAGCCGCCGCGGGAGGGGTCGGCCTGGGGCTCTCCATCTGCAAGGGGATCGTTGAAGCGCACGGCGGAAAGATCACCGCGTACATCAACCGCAAGGGAGGGCTGTCGGTTTCCATATTCCTTCCGGACAGCATCGTCGAGGTGCCTGCAGAGGAGAAGGCGGCCACATGACATCCGTGCTGGTGATCGACGACGAGGTCCAGATCAGGAGGCTTCTTCGCGTGAGCCTGGAAAAGCAGGGGTACGCCGTGCACGAGGCAGGCACCGCGGCGGATGGCCTCCAGCTGGTGCTGGGGAAGAAGCCTGACATCGTGCTCCTGGACCTGGGGCTCCCGGACAAGGACGGCGCCGAGGCGCTTTCCGAGCTGCGCACGTGGTCATCCGTGCCCGTGATCGTCCTTTCCGTTCGAAACTCCGAGGAGGAGATCGTTCGCCTGCTCGACACGGGCGCGGATGACTACCTGATCAAGCCCTTCCATACCGGAGAGCTGGTGGCGCGCATCAAGGTTGCCATCCGTCACCGGGCCCCGCAGGAGAGCCAGGAGCCCTTCACGTCCGGCCGGCTCAGCGTCGACCTCATCACGCGCGAGGTCCGGGTGGAGGGGCAGCTGATCCGGCTGACCCCCACCGAGTACGGTCTTCTGCGGACGCTCGTGCAGCATGCGGGTCGGGTAGTGACCCATGGCCAGATCCTGCGCGAGCTGTGGGGGCCGAATGTCGACCAGGACACCAACTACCTGCGCGTGTACATCACGGGACTCAGGAAGAAGATAGAGGAAAACCCGCACATGCCCCGGCTCCTGATCACCGAGCCGGGCGTCGGCTACCGGCTCGTGTCCCAGTAGGTGCTCACACGACCTCGGCGCCGCTCTCGGAAAGAAGCTTCAGCCCCATCTCCCGCAGCCGGTATTTCTGAATCTTGCCGCTCGCCGGTCATGGGGAAAGATTCCACGAAGAACACGTACCGGGGGATCTTGAACCGCGATATCTGCCCGCGGCAGAAGTCCCGCACGTCCTCCTCACCGAGGGAAGCCCCGCCAGCAGGGACGACGAAAGCGCCCACCTCTTCTCCGTACTTCTCGCTGGCAATCCCGACCACCTGCACGTCCCTGATGCCGGGCATCCGCAGGAGGAACTCCTCGATCTCGCGGGGATAGACGTTCTCCCCGCCGCGAATGATCATGTCCTTGATCCTTCCCGTGATCTTGAAGTACCCGGCCTCGTCAACGGTGCCCAGGTCTCCGGAGTGCAGCCAGCCCTGGGCGTCCACCGCCTCCGCGGTGGCCTGCGGCATGTTGTAGTAGCCCTTCATGACGTTGTACCCCCGGCAGACAACCTCGCCCTGGCACCCCGGGGCAAGCTCGTTGTTGTTCGCCGGATCCTGGATCCTCACCTCGATGCCGGGCAGGGCCTGCCCCACGGTGGAAACTCGAAGATCCACCGGATCATCCGTCGATGTCTGCGTCATGACGGGCGAGCCTTCGGTCAGGCCATAGGCGATGGTGATCTGCGAGGCGTGCATGTCGCTGATGACCCGGTTCATGATCTCCACGGGGCAGGGAGACCCCGCCATGATGCCCGTCCTGAGGCTTCCCGTGTCGAACATGCGGAACATCGGGTGGGAGAGCTCCGCAATGAACATCGTGGGGACGCCGTACAGTGCCGTGCATCGCTCCTTCTGGACAGAGGCCAGGACGAGGAGCGGATCGAAGCTCTCCGCGATCACGGCGGTGGCGCCATGAGTCAGGATTGCCATGATCCCCAGCACGAGCCCGAAACAGTGAAAGAGCGGGACCGGGAGGCAGACTTTCTCCGCAGAGGTGAACTTCTGCCGCTCCCCGATGTGAAAGCCGTTGTTCAGGATGTTCAGGTGGGTAAGCATCACGCCCTTGGGGAACCCGGTGGTCCCCGACGTGTACTGCATGTTGATCACTTCGTCGCAGCTCAGGGCGCGCGAGGCGCTTTCAAGGGCATCCCCGGTCTCGTGGCTGCCCCGCAGAAGGAGCTCCTGCGTGTTGTACATCCCCCGGTGCTTCTCGGGGCCGATGAATATCACGGTCTTGAGACAGGGGAACCGGGGGCTGGAAAGCCTGCCTCTCTGGCAGGAGCGCAGCTCGGGGACCAGCTCGTTCACCATGCCCACGTAATCGCTGTCTCGAAAGCCCGAAATGAGGCAGAGGGTCTTCATGTCCGACTGGCGCAGGAGGTACTCCAGCTCCGCCAGCCGGTAGGCCGTGTTCACCGTGACGGTGATGGCGCCAATTCTGCCAAGGGCGAAAAGGTATGTGAGCCAGTCCGGCACGTTGGTTGCCCATATGCCGACATGGTCCCCCTTGGCGATGCCGATTGCCAGAAGCCCGCGCGCCAGGGTGTTCACCCGTTCATCGAACTGGGCATACGTGAACCGGAGGTTGCGGTCCGGGTAAACGATGAAATCCTTGCCCGGACTGACTGCCGCCTGCCTGGCAAGCACTTCCCCGAGCGTCTCGGCAATGGTTGTAGAGTCCATCAGTCCGACTTTCAATTACGGCGCGTAGACCACGCCAATGACCTTGGCTTCCTGGTCCCCGGCGCTATGCACATGGTGAGGGACAATGCTGTCATAGTAGATGCTGTCCCCGGGGCGCAGACGGTAGGTGTCCTTTCCGTATTCGATCTCCACTTCGCCGGAAAGGACGTAGACGAACTCCTCCCCCTCGTGCGTCGACGCCTGTGCATCCTGGGCAGAGGCGGGATGGATATCGATCAGGAAAGGCTCCATGTGCCTTCCCGTCTTGTTTGCGGCCAGGGAGAAGAAGTCCAGGTCGCTGCGGTTCGGCCGCTCCCGCCCGGAGAAGCGCACAACCGCCTCGTGGGCCCCGGCCCGGGAGATCACCGGCCCCACCTGCTCCTGGTCATCCAGGAACGTGCCGAGGCGCACGCCCAGCGCGCGCGCTATCCTGATGAGCGGGCTGAGGGATGGAATGAGCGCCCCGGACTCGATCTGGCGCACGTGCTCCGCGTCCAGGTCGGCCCGGTCGGCAAGCTGTTCCGCGGTCATGCTCCTCGACTCCCGAATGGAGCGGACTTTCTCCCCAAGAGTGTTCCTGTCAACCACGACCTTACCTCCCAACCATGGGCGCCACGAGGAGCCCTATCCCGTACGTTATGGCGGCCTCGCCAAGCCCGATCAGCATCATCTCCAGCCCGCTCCTCCACCAGCTTCGCCCCGTGACCACCACCTTTGCCGCCCCTACTCCGAAATGGGCAAGCGTGCTGATTACGAATGAAATGACAAGCGCCGGCACCCCCGCGGATGAAGACGTACGGCAGCACGGGGACCGCGGCGCCGATGGCCGTGGCGGCAGTGGCGCTGACCGCGGATTTCCACGGGTTGGGAAATGCCTGCTCGGAGAGTCCCAGCTCCTCGTGGGCGAGGGTCTTCAGCATCTCCTCGGGGTTCTGGGCCATGCGGGCGGCCATGGCGTCGGCCTCTGCCTCTGTAAACCCTTTCAGCTGGTAGAACAGTGACAGCTCCTGCTGCTCCTCCTCAGGGTTGTCCTCTATCTCCATGCGCTCGCGGTTCATCTCCGCCTCGTGCACCTCTTTCTGCGACTTCTCCGCGAGGTAAGCGCCGCTTCCCATGGAAAGAGCCGAGGCCACCATGGAGGCGAAACCGCTGAGGAGGACGAAGGAGCTGTTGACATGGGTGGCGCCGGCGACGCCGCTCACGATCCCGAACGCCGCGCCCAGGCCGTCGTTGATGCCATAAATGGCCTGGCCGATCCAGCCTCCGCCGCGAACGTGACGCTCCTTGCCCAGGATGCCTTCCAGCACGCGAAGCGGGCGGGGCGATTCTCCCACCATCTCCGTGAGGGCCCGATCATGGGCGCGTTCCATGCGGCCGGTCTCCTCGAACGCCAGCCGATCCTCCTCCGTGGGAGAAAGTGCAGCAAGCGTCTCATACCCGCCGTTGGCGTTGTCCTCCGCGGCCTCCATGACCTTCACGACCGCTTCCGGCCCCTTCTCCACGAGGGCCTTTCTGCGGGCCGTTTCCGCGGCGGTCTCGGTGTATGCCCCCGGGTCCGCCCCCAGCTCGCGCAGGCGCTTCTCCCATCTTTGGGCGTGCTTCACTTCCTCCGCCGCCATGCGCAGAAAGATGTCCCTCCGCTTCGGGTCCTTCTCCTTCTCAGCGGCCGCCGAATACGTGAGAGCGCTGGACTTCTCGTCCCTCCACGCCTTGCGAAGCTCGTCGACGAATCGATCCCGGTCGGGCATACGGCATCACCTCCGAGTCAGAAGCTGAAAAGAGCTACTCCCGCGAGGATCAGCCCCGTGCCGGCCCATGCCATGGGGGGAATCTTCTCACGGAAAACGACCAGCCCGCCAACCACCTGCACGCCGATGGCCGTCAGCCCCTCGGTGAGGGGGTAGGCGACGTGCAGGGATAGTCCGCGCAACAGGGCGGTAAAGGCAAGGACCCCGAGGAATCCCCCGAGGTTGCCGAGCACCTGCCACAGGAGAAATGCTTTCGCGCCCGCGGCGGCCGCCGAGCGCTTGAGGCAGATGTGCGCCCCCGTGTTTGCGCCAAGGTTCGCAAGGAGAAACAGGAGCGTCCTCACGAACCGCCGCCCCCTCCCGCGGGACTCTTCCTGTTCTCCTGCCTCCCCGCCCCCACCAGGATGATGCCGGCCGCCACAACGGCCGCACCGACAGCTTCAGTCGGTTTGAACGCCTCGTGAAAGACCAGGAGGGAGGCGGCAAGCTGGACGCCAAGCACCCCGACGCCCCTGCTCAGCGGGAAGGCGGTGTGCAGCGGCATTTCGCGAAGCAGTCCCGTGTACAGAAGAACGCCCGCCAACCCCGCGAGGTTGCCTCCCGCCTGGAATGCGAGGAACGGCCACACCCCGTCTGCATCCGCCGAGAGCTTGAGAAGAACGTTTGCCGCGGTCACCACCACGGCATAGCAGGCCAGGAAGAGGACGGTCTTCACGGCTGCCTGCAGCATGCGTGCGAGCATAGCGTCGCGATGCTGCGACGTCAACGATCTGTGACGCAGCGGACGGCGGCGCCCCACGGCCTGACACGGCTGACGGACACACGCGGCCGGGCCTGTTGCGCGCACGGCCGCGGGATGGTATAATTGATTGAACGTTCAGTCATTTTTGGAGAGGGACATGGCTCGGCCGCGTGACAGGGACAAACCCGCCCAGATCATCAGCGCAGCGTTCTCGGTTTTCGGCGAGGTCGGCTACGAGGCCACCAGCATTTCCCATATCGCCAGGCGGGCGGGAATCTCCTCGGGCACCGTCTATACCTATTTCAAGGACAAGAAGGACCTCTTCCGCGCGACCGCCCAGGATCGGTGGGACCGCTTCCTGGCACAGATCGAGGCGCTTGCGGATTCCCGGGAACCGACGCGGACCCGTCTCCAGGGACTGAACGAGATCGGGTTTGCGAGCCTGAAAAGCGCTCGTCCTCTCCTGCGCGGCATGCTGTTCGAATCGAGCCAGATGAACCTGCTCCAGGGAAACCTGGACAGGCTGTACGCGCTCATCGAAAGGATCCTGACCGAGCCGGAGACGCCGGCGCGCCAGTCCGCCCAGGACGCGCGTCAGAGGCGGGCCCTGATTCGGATCACCGTGATAGGAGTCATCTTTTCCGTTGCCCTGGCGGGGCCGGCGCGGGTGGACCGCGAGATACGGATTCTGCAGAGGGCCATGGCGCTTCGCCTCCAGGAGGCTGGACCGTGACGCGCATCGTCCCGGCCGCACTCGCGGCTTTTCTCTTTCTTGCCGGCGGAGTTGCCGCCGGGGCGGAGCCGTCCCCCGTAACCCTGGACCAGGCGCTTGCCCTTGCCCGCAAGAGCTCCGAGGCCATCCGCCTCTCCGAGCTTGCGCTTCAGAAATCCCAGGCGGCGCTGGGAGAAGCGCGCGGCAGGGGGTTTCCGCACGTTGACCTGGAGGCCTCCGGCTCGTACCTGGTGAACCCGCCGCCAGGGTACACGGTGGCTGCGGGAGCCCTGGGCTCGCCGGGCAATTCCGGCAGGCTCACCCCTTGGCAATCCAACCGCGATCTCTCTTGGCCCCATTCCGCAGAGCCCGTTCAACGTTGGCGCCTCCCTGCACAACTACTTCAGCCTCGGCGCCACGGTGAACCAGCCCCTTTTCACCTGGGGAAAGATCAGGAGCGCAATCGACCTGGCCGCCCTCCAGGTGGACGCGGCGGGAACGGACATGAGCGCCCGACAGAGAGACATCGACCGGCAGGTGGCAAGGTCGTATTTCAGCGCGCTCCTGGCTCACCGCTCGCTGGAAGCGCTGCAACGGATGAGAGACACGGCCGCCGAGATCGCCACGGACCGACAAAAGGGCTTCGACGAAGGGACCATCAACAGGGAGTCGCTCCTGGAGGTGAAGGCGACATTTGCGGCCCTGGATGCGAGGCTCGTCGAAGCCGCGCAAAGCGAAACAACCGCCCTCGCCGGGCTGGCCGTGCTGACGGGACAGGAGACGACCGCCTCCTCTCTTGCAACCGACTTCCCGGCTTCCCTTCCTCAGCTTGACGAGCAGGCTCTCCTCTCGCGAGCCCTCCAGGGCTCCACCGACATGGGGGGGGCCCGCACGCGCGTGCAGGAGGCGCGCCGCAAGCTTTCCATTGAGCAGGGAGGCGCCATCCTCCACCCGGACGTGAACCTCGGGATCTCCCTGGACGTCTCGGGCCAGGAGGACTTCCCCTATTCCGGCGCCTGGACCTTCAGCAACAACACCTGGAACGTTGACCTGCTCCTGACTCTCGGCGTGAAAATGAGCGCCTTCGATGGAATGGAGTCCCTGAACCGCATCCGCCAGGCGGAGAAAGACCTGGACATGGCTGACGTGGCCCTCACCCAGCAGGCGAAGGGCGTGCGCATCCAGCTGCGACAGGCAGTCGAAGCCGCGGTAAAAGCCGACGCTGACACGCAGGCTGCCCGGGCCCGCCTCGAATACCTGGAGGAAAAACTCCGCAATGCCGGGGTGGCCCTTGCCAACGGGCAGGCGAGCCGGGAGGACCAGCACAACGCGGCAATCCAGGCGGGCTCCGCGGAGCTCGATCTCCTCCTTGCGCAGTACACCCGGGAGGAGGCACTTGCCGACATCCAGCGGATAACCGGAGAGCGCCCATGAACATCACAGAGCTTTCCGTCAGGCGTCCCACTGCCATCCTCATGGGAATGCTCCTCATTGCGGGCCTGGGTCTTGTCGGGTACATGAACCTGGGGGCGGACCTTTTCCCCGCCGTGGACACGCCCATCATCGTCATCCGCTCCACCTACGCGGGGGCGGGGGCGCAGCAGATCGACACGGACATCGTCAAGCCCATCGAGGATGCAGTCTCGGTGGTCAACGGGATCGACACGATGCGCTCAACCTCGGGTGTGGGTTTCGGCTACACGATCATCCAGTTCACCATGGCAACGGACCTCAACGCCGCCCAGGTGGACGTGCAGAAGGCCATCAACGGGGTTGTCGACAAGCTTCCCCGGGACGCCACCCGGCCCGTCATCCTCACCTTCGACGTCAACGCGCAACCCATCCTGATCCTTGCCATCACGGGGGACGTCACCCCGGAGCAGCTCTACAACCAGGCAGACACGGTGACGCGCGCAATCGAAGCGCTCCCCGGCGTGGGAAGCGTGACAATTGACGGAGGCCGGAAGAAAGAGCTCCTGGTCACCCTGGACAGGGAGAAGCTGGACTACTATTCGGTGAGCACGCAGACTCTCCTTGCGACTCTCCAGGCGGACAACATGAACGTGCCGGCGGGGGAGATCAAGCAGAGGTCGCGCGACCTCACGGTCCGCATGCTCGGGGAGTTCGCAAGCGAGCAGGACGTGAGCAACCTCCGGATCCCCACGGCCACGGGATCCACGGTGCCTTTATCCGAGATCGCGCAGGTGAAGCTGGATTATCCGGATCCCGTACGCTCCGTCCGCCTGGACGGGAAGCCGGCCATTGGCATCGTGGTGCGCAAGCAGAGCAACGCGAACCTCATGGACACCGCGAACCGGGTCAAGCAGACGCTCCCCTCCCTGCGGGGCTCCCTGCTGCCGGGCACGCGGCTCACCCTTGCAAGCGATGCCACGCTGTTCGTGACCTCGTCCCTGGATGAGACCCGGCTGAACCTGCTGGAAAGCATCATCACGACCTCCCTGGTGCTTTTCCTTTTCCTCCGCCGGTGGCGCTCTTCCCTCATCGTTCTCGTTGCCATTCCTTTTTCCCTGGTCGGCACGTTCTTCGCCATGTACACGTTTCATTTCACGCTGAACATCGTGAGCCTCATGGCCCTGGGACTGTGCATCGGAATCCTCGTGGATGACTCCATCGTGATACTGGAAAACGTGGACAGGCACATCCTGCTCGGGGAAGACTCCCGGACGGCGGCCGTGCGCGGGAGGATGGAGATTGGTCTTGCGGCCGTGGCCATCACGCTGTGCGACGTGGTGGTCTTCGCCCCCATTGCGTTCCTGTCGGACATCGTCGGCCAGTTTTTCCGCCAGTTCGGGGTGACCGTGGTGGCGGCAACGCTGCTCTCCCTGCTCGTCTCTTTCACGATAACGCCCATGATGGCATCACGCATGCTCAGCGCGGGAAAGCGCGCCGGCCCCGCCCCGGCTGGCGAGCAGGCAGGCGGAGGCGCCTTCGGCAGGTTCTTCGAGACGGGGATCAAGGGCGGCTACCGCGCGTTTCTCCAGTGGTGCCTGGCAAACCGCTGGAAGGTGATCATTTCCGTGGCTGTGCTCGTGGCAGCCAGCATCGCCCTCCTTCCCCTGAGAGTCATCCAGAGCGAGTTCCTCCCGACCTTTGATCAGAGCAGGCTCATCGTGGACCTGGACCTGGGTCCGGGCGCAACATTTTCCCAGGTGGATGAAAAGACCGCAATTGTTGAGCGACACCTGCTTTCCCTGCCGGAGCTCGAGACGATGTACGCCGGAGTCGGAGGCGCCACGGCGGGTTCCAAGTCTGAGATCCTCGTGAAGCTGAAGGACAAGTCGGCGCGGCGAAAGAGCCAGTCCGTGCTGGCGCGGGAGCTGCGGGAGTGGGGCCGGGCGCTGCCCGGCGTGGACTTCTCCGTCACCGAGCCCGGGGTCCTGGACCGCACGTCCATCGAGGGCACCAAGCCTTTCATCGTCAACGTGACAGGGCCCAGCCCTGACGTGCTGCAGGACCTGGCGCGCGTTGTGGAGAGGGAGGTGAGGGCCGTGCGAGGCACTGCCGACGTGGACAACACGATGCGCGCCACGCAGGGCGAGGTGAATGTCATCGTGGACCGGCTTGCCGCCTCGGACTACGGCCTCACCGCCTCCGACATTGCAAGCGTCATGCGCGCGGCGCTCGCAGGCGCTGACGCGGGAGTCTACCGGCACGGCGGAGACGAGTTTGACGTGACGGTCCGCTACCGGGAGGACCAGATCCGGACCCCCGACGACCTGGCAACGCTGTCCATCACGAATCGCCTGGGCCAGCGGGTCCCGCTCACCCAGGTGGCCCGCGTCGTCAGGAGCGACAGCCCGCAGCAGGTCCTGCGTCGAAACAGGCAGAACGTGGCGACCATTACGGCGAATATCCAGGGGAGGCCCCTGGGCGCAATCACCGCCGAGGTGAAGCAGAGGCTGGGAAGCCTTTCCCTGCCCCTCGGGTACCAGATCGCCTACGGCGGGGACACGCAGTACATGGCGACATCCTTCCGCTCTTTGGCGTGGGCCCTGCTCGCCTCCATCCTGCTCGTGTACATGATCCTGGTCGTTCTCTACGAGTCGTTCCTCACGCCAATGATCCGCATGCTCTCCATTCCCTGCGGAGTCATTGGAGCTTTCGCCGCGCTTGCCATCACGGGCAAGGCCATCAACATCTTTGCATTCATCGGGCTCATCATGCTCGACGGGCTGATCTCCAAGAACGGCACACTTCTCATCGACTACACGAACACCCTCGTGAAGAGGGGAATGCCGCTGCGCAAGGCCCTCCTGGAAGCCGGCGTCACAAGACTGCGCCCCATCCTGATGACCTCGGCGACAATGATCGTGGGCATGATGCCGCTTGCCCTGTCTCTCGGGGCCTCCAGTGAGATACGGTCCGGGATGGCAGTGGTCCTGATCGGCGGCCTTGTCACCTCCACCATCTTCACCCCGCTCCTGCTGCCTGTCGTCTACACGCTGATTGACGAGGCTCGCGCGGCAGTGCGCGGGAGGAAAGCCGGAGAAAAAGGACCATGAAAAACGCGATCGTCATCCCCGCCCTCGCCCTTGGCGCCCTGCTGCTGAACGGGTGCGCGCCGGCGCGCCAGGCAGCCCCGGAAACGCCGCGCAGTGTGACGGTTGCACCCGCTCGTCGCCAGTCCATGACCATCTCCCGGGAGTACGCTGCCAGGATACGGGCGCAAAAGGAGATCATGGTCAGCGCCAAGATCTCGGGCAGGGTCGCAAGCACGCGCGCCGACGTGGGCCAGCAGGTCAGGAAGGGCCAGGTGCTCTTTACGCTGGAGGCCAGGGATTTCGACGCGCAGTATCGCCAGGCAAAGGCCGCCCTGGAAAGCGCCCGGGCCAGCCTGACCCGTACCAGCGATTCCTCTCTTTCGTCCCAGGTCCTGCAGGCGCAGGCCTCCGTCCGCCAGGCCCAGGTGCAGTACGACGAGACCAGGGACCTCTTCGAGCGCACGAAGAAGATGTTCGACAACGGGACTGTCGCGCAGCAGCAGCTGGATTCGGCGCAGGCGCGATACCAGAGCGCGGAGATCGCGCTGAGCACGGCAAAAGACAACCTGTCCCTGATCCAGGAAAAAGGAGGACCGCAATCCACGGGGGTCGCATCCACCCAGGTGGAGCAGGCCCAGGCGGCGCTGGACCTGGCGCAGTCACAGCTTGACAGCACGGTTGTCGCCTCTCCCATCACCGGAACCGTGTCCACGCGAAACGTCGATGCGGGGGAGCTCGTTGCAAGCGGCGTGCCGGCGTTCGTCGTCATTGACTCAAGCTCCGTGACGGCAGAAGCGAGCGTGTCGCAGGACACCGTGGAAAAAATCCGCAGGGGAGAGAGAATCAGCGTTGCAGTGGATACCGCGAACGGATCCAGCCGCATGCAGGGAGTGGTGGACACCATCAGCCCCGCCGCTGATCCGCGCTCCCAGGGATACCTCATCAAGGTGTCCGTCAGCAACAACGACGGCCTGCTCAGGCCGGGCATGTTTGCCAGGGTCTCCTTTCCCGTGGAGGACAGGGCGAACGTCCTGGTTGTCCCGAATGGAGCCATTGTCACGGAAACGGGCATCGACTACGTGTACGAGGTGACGGATGGCGTGGTGAAAAAGACAGCGGTGGAAACCGGAATATCCACCGATGCGGTGACGGAGATCACCTCCGGGCTCGTGGAAGGGGCGCTTGTCGTGACGGAGGGGCAGACCTTCCTGACCGACGGGCAGAAAGTCACCCCGGTCCAATGATAAGATCCCCGGCATGAAACGAAACGCCCTTGTCGCTCAGTCAGGCGGACCGTCGCCCGTCATCAACTCATCCCTCCAGGGGGTCATCGAGGCCTGCCGGGAGCATCCCGATCACATCGGGACCCTGTACGCGGCATGGCACGGGATCGAGGGGGTGCTCCTGGAAGAGCTCTTCGACGCCGGCAGGCAGCGGCGCGCGGAAGTTGAGCTTCTGGGCACAACGCCAGCGGCGGGAGTGGTTGGCACCTGCCGGTACAAGCTGACACCCGAGCAGGCGGAGGACTTCGAGCGGATCATCGATGTCATCCGGGCTCACGACATCGGCTACTTCTTTTACATCGGGGGAAACGACTCCATGGACACCGCGGCAAAGGTGTCACGGCTGGCCCGGGAGCGCGGCGTGGAGCTGGTGGTGGCAGGCGTGCCAAAGACCATCGACAACGACATCGGAGACCCTGAGTTCAAGATCATCGACCACACGCCCGGTTACGGCAGCGCGGCTCGGTACTGGGCCTCCCTCATCCAGAACATCGAAGAAGAGAACCGCGGCATGTGCGTCTCCGAGCCGGTTGCCGTGCTGCAGGCCATGGGCAGGAAGTCCGGCTTCATCACCGCCGCCTCCCGCCTGGGCGATCCCGAGCGCCGCATGCCGCTGCAGCTTTACATGGCGGAGACCGGGCACAGCCTTGCATCACTCCATGAGAACGTGAACAGGGAGCTTGCAAAGACCGGCCGCTGCATTGTCGTGGTCAACGAGGGTTTCGACGTTGGCGGAGTCGGGGAAAGACACGACGGGTTCGGTCATGTCGAGTACGGGGCCAGCCGAACCACGGCGGCCCAGGCGGTGGTCAACTACCTGAACGAGAAGGGGCTTGCGGTTCGCGGCCAGGCCACCGGGCAGCTGCCCGGCGTCATCCAGAGGTCCGTCTCCATCCACGCGTCCACGGTGGACATTTCCGAGGCGCGGGAAGTGGGCCGGGAGGCTGTCGCCGTTGCGCTGCGGGACGGCACGGGCTGGATGGCCACCATCCTGCGAAAGCCGGGCAGCTCCTACGGCGTGCGATACGACAAGGTGGCGCTGGAAAAGGTTGCCAATTCGTCCCGGTTCATGCCTCCGCAGTGGATCGCGAAGGACGGGCTGGATGTCACCGACGATTTTCTGCGCTACGCCGCGCCGCTGATCGGGGAGACGGATCCGCTGATCCCGCGGGAGAACGGCTTGCAGAGGTTCGCGCGGTTTGAGATCACGTTCATCGAGAAGAAGCTTCCCGCATACGTTCCGGTGAGGTTCCGCGTCTGAGAGCGGCCCCCGTCACCACACGCAGTAGCCGCCGTCAATGACGATATCCGAGCCGGTCATGTAGTCCGACGCCTCGCTTGCCAGGTACACCACCGCTCCCTGGAGGTCGGACACCTCGGCCATGCGATGCATGGGGATCAACGGCATCCACGTCTCCATCATCTTCTTTCCCTCCGGAGTGGACACCAGCTTCTCCACGAGGGCGGTTCTCGTGTAGCCCGGGCTGATGGAGTTCACCCGTATCCCATCCCCCGCCCACTCCGCGGCAAGGCTCCTGGTCATATGAATGACGCCTGCCTTGGAGACGTTGTAAGGGGTCTGGTTCTGGGGCGTGTTGACGATGTGGCCGGACATGGAGGCGGTGTTGATGATCTTCCCGTAGCGGGTCTTCCTCATTTCCCCGGCCTCGACCTGCGAGCAGTACAGGACGGCATCCAGGTTCAGGCGCATCACTTTCTGCCAGATCTCCTCTGTGATGTCGGCCGCATCCACCCACTGCCCGATTCCCGCATTGTTGACCCCGATGGTGAGCTTTCCCCACTTCTTCACCACGGCATCCACGACTCGCTGCACCTCGGCCTTCTTTGTCACGTCCGCAGTCAGGGCAAGGGCATCCACGCCCTTCGCTGAGAGCTCTTCGGTCACCTCATGGGCGTGCTTCTCCGATACGTCCACCACGGCCACCGCCGCCCCTGCCTCGCCAAGCGCGTGGGCGTATCCACGTCCAATGCCCTGGCCGGCCCCCGTGACCAGCGCCACCCGGCCCGTGAGCCCGAACCTGTCCAGGATTGCCATGCCCCGCCTCCTTCAGACTTTCTCATCGTTGGGAAAAATCATGACCTTCATGGCGTTCTCCCCCCTGTCCTCGATCTTCCTGATCCCCGCCTCCAGGCTGTCCAGGGGCATGCGGTGCGACACGAGGTCATCGACGCGCACCTTGCCGGAGCCGATGAGGGCAAGCGCCTGCAGGCTGTTCCTGCGGGACGTGTACGAGGCGAATATCGACAGCCCTTTGCGGAAGACCTGGAACGGCTCTATTGTCGCCGCCTTCCCCTGGGGTGAGACGCCGAACATCAACACCCGGCCGCCGGGGCGCGCCATTCGGATGGCCTGGGAAAGCATGGGGGGAGCGCCGGTTGCGTCGATCACGATGTCGAACCTGTCAGAGGGAAGGGACGCAACGTCCCTGGTTGCTTCCGCCACGCCGTCACGACGCGCCGCTGCAAGTCTTTCCTCGCTCAGGTCCGCCACGGTGAACCGGGTCGCCCCCCGGCGCGCGCGGTCCTGATCAGGAGCATCCCGATGGGACCGGTTCCGATGACAGCCACGTTGTCCCCGAGCCGGATGCCGGCGGATTCTATGCCGTGCAGGACGCAGGAAAGGGGCTCCATGAAGGCGGCCTGGTCGAACGGGATGTCTCCCGCGTCGAAGACCACTTTTTCAGGAGCAAGGACGAACTGCGCCATGGCGCCCGGGCGGGTGACGCCGACAGCCTGCCAGTTCTCGCAGAAGTTCTGCCTGTTGTTCAGGCACGCAGTGCAGTTGTCGCAGGAGATGTTGGGCTCAACGGAAACACGGGAGCCGGGAGCGAAACGGCTGACCTTGTCCCCGACGGCAACCACCACTCCGGAGAACTCGTGCCCCGGGGTCATGGGATAGGACCCCAGGTATTCGCCGTGGAAGATATGGACGTCAGTGCCGCAAATGCCGCTGGCCATGACCTTCACCACCAGCTCGTCCGGCCGCGTCGGCCGGGGGACCTCCACGTCCCGCACGCTGATGGAAAGCGGCTTTTCGATGATCGCTGCCTTCATGATTCCTCCTATCCTTTCACGGCCCCCATGGTCAGGCCTTTCACCAGGGACCTCTGGGCCAGCCAGCCCAGGATCATCGGCGGAAGGACGACGAGGGTCGAGATTGCGCACAGCTTGGCCCAGAACAGTCCCTGCTGGGTCATGAAGCTCGCCATGTAGACGGGCACCGGAGCGGCATTCACATAGGTCAGGTTGATGGAGAAGAAGAACTCGTTCCACACGAAGATGAACACGAGGAGCCCCGTGGAGACGATCCCCTGGCGCGCCAGGGGCAGGATGATGCTGAAGAAGGAGCGCAGGCGCGAGGAGCCGTCCATGTCGGATGACTCCAGGATCTCCCGCGGCACGTCCAGGAGGAATGACCTGGTCATCCAGATGACAATGGGGACGTTGACGCCCGTGTAGATGAGGATCATGCCGCCCAGGGTGTCCAGGAGGCCGGTGATCCGAAACAGCAGAAAAACGGGGACAATCACCGCAACCGGCGGGAGCAGAGTCGTCGAGAGGAACCAGAAGTAGAGGTTGTCGGAGTTGCGCAGCCCTCCGAACACCAGCGCGTAGGCAACGGGCACGCCGAAAACCAGGCACGCGGCCACGGCGGTGACGGAGATGACGGCGGAGTCCAGGATATAACGCACGATCTCGTGCTGGAGGACCGTTGCGTAGTTTTCCAGCGTCGGGTGGGCAATCCACAACGAGGGGGGGAGAACGTCCGCCTCCCCCTTGAAGCTCGTGATGAGCATGTACAGGAGCGGGAAGCACCACAGGATGGCCGCCAGCCAGATGAGCGCGATTCCTGGAGCCCGACGCAGTGCCCGTGATCCAGGGCTCATCAGGCGGCCTCCGTGACCCGACGGCGGAACCAGCGGAACAACGCCATGATGGCCAGCAGCGTGACGACAACGGTCACCACGGCAACCGCGGCCGCGTGGCCGACGTCCCATCCGAGGAACGCGGTCCTGTACACGTAATAGGGCAGATTCGACGATGAGTACCCCGGCCCTCCCCTGGTTGTCACGAAAATGAGACCGAACACCTTCAGCACGAAGATGAGCCCCAGGAGGACGGCCACCTCGATGTGGTTCATGATCACGGGGAGCCTGATGAAGAGCAATTCGCGAAGCCAGCCCGTCCCGTCCACCCGGGCGCTGTCCATGATCTCCGGCTCGATGTTCTGGAACCCCGCCAGGATGATCAGCACGAAGAACGGCGTCCACTGCCAGACAATCAGGATGACGATGGTGAGGAGGGAATGGACGCCGAAGAAGTCGAACGGCTTGACGCCGAACAGGGTGGCAAAGTAGCCGTTCCAGCCGAAGGAGGAATTGAGGATGATGGTGCGCCACACGATCCCCGCCACGGCATCCATCACGAAGAACGGAGAGATGATCAGGGTGCGCACGATATTCACCCCCGGGAAATCACGGTTCAGCATGAGACCGAAGAGGATCCCCAGGACGGTGCAGATGGCAAGGGAGGCGACCGTGATCACCACCGTGTTGAGAACGACCTCGTAGAAGTCCCGGGAGGTGAAGATATCCGCGTAGTTGTCCAGGCCGATGAAGGTGATTCCGAGGTCCGGCCGCACCACGATCCATCGCACAAGGGACAAACCCAGCGTGGCCAGAATGGGAGCCTGGGTGACAACCGCCACGACGATGATTGCCGGAAGCGAGAGGAGCATCGATCTGCGTCGTCTCAACTCGTCGTGCATTGCTGTCCTCGGGGACCACGGCAGGCGGTCACTGGGTGTGCGACGCGGGCGGCCGTTCCTTGAGGTAGCCGCCGTCGCGGGCCACCTTCAGCGCCGCCGCCTGGGAATCAGCCAGGGCCTGCTCCAGGGGCTTCTGCCCGGAGATGTATGCGGCAAGCTGCTGGGACACCGCCTCCCCCAGGCTCTGGAACTCGGGAATGGACACGTATTGTATTCCCTTGTACGGCACGGGCAGGAGCGTCGGCCGCTCGTAGTCGGCATCCTGGATGGAGCGGAGCACCATGCCGGCAAAGGGAGCGGCCGCCTGGTAGTCGGGGTTGCTGTACGTGGAGGCCCTGGTCCCGGGAGGCACCTGGGCCCACCCGACCCTCCTGCCCACGAGGGTGATGTACTTCCTGTCCGTTGCCCACGTGATGAAGCGGAAGGCCTCGGCCGGGTGCCGTGAGGATGACTCGATGCCCAGGGACCATGCCCAGAGCCAGCCCGTGTTGCCCCGCCGCGCGGAAGGGGCAAGAGCATAGCCGATGCGGCCGGCCACTTTCGAGTCGGGTGCCTCCAGCGCGCTTGCCGACACGGTTGCGTCGTACCAGAGCGCGGCCTTGCCGCTCTGCATGATGGCGAGGCATTCGGTGTATCCGTCCGTGGTCGGGTTGGGCTCCCCCGCGTCGTTCAGAAGCCGCTTGTAGAACCGCCATGCCTCAGCCATGGCGGGCTCGCCGAATGCCGGTCTCCAGCTCTCGTCGAACCAGCGGCCGCCGAAAGCATTGACGACAGTATTGAACGGAGCGAGCGCCTCCCCCCACCCCGGCAGCCCGCGCAGCACGATGCCGTAGCAGCCGTCAAGACCCCGCAGCTTCACCGCAAAATCATGGATCTGCTTCCATGTCGGTTCCCGCGGCATCGTGAGCCCCGCCCTGGCGAAAAGATCCTTGCGGTAGAACACCATGCTGCTCTCCCCGTAGAAGGGCAGCGCGAACTGCTCCCCGTTGTACGACAGGGCGGCCCGAATGGTCGGCAGGATGTCCTCCCGCGCATAGGCATCCCGGTTCGCCGCGCTCATGCGGGCAAACAGCGGCTCCAGGGAAATGAGCCAACGGTTCTTCCCCCAGATCGGCGTGTCATAGGTGCCGATTGTCACCACGTCATACCTGCCCGAGCCCAGGCCCACGTCCTCGGTGACCTTCTGACGCAGCTCGTTTTCCGGCAGGACCACGAAGCTGAGCTGGATGCCCGTGGCGGCGGTGAACTCCCCTGACAGTCTCTGCATGATCCCCATGTCGGGATTGTTCACCGTGGCCACGGTGAGCCGCACTGGCGTGGCGCCCTCCCGCGCGCCGGCGGCAAATGCGCCGCGGTGCGTCGCGAGAGAGCAGGCGAGCAGGAGAACTGCTTTGCACACGGCTGACCTTGTCATTTCGGCTGGCTCATCCTACCGCGTGGGCAACGCCGTAAGGAAGTTACCCCGGTACTACCGGGTGAAGGAATAGTACTAGTACGAGAGTACTCGTTCGGCGGGTACGCGGTACGAGAGTACTTGTTCGAACGGCGGGGCCCGCTTCGCGGGTAGGGACCGTTCGTACGAGAGTACTCGTTCGGCGAGTACGCGGTACGAGAGTACTCGTTCGAACGGCGGGGCGCGCTTCGCGGGTAGGGACCGTTCGTACTTTTCAGGGGTCGGTCCCGAAGTATTCCTTCAGGGAGTTCGCGAGCTTCATTGCCTGCATGCGGTTGTGGACATGAAGCTTGGAGTAGATGACGCTCACGTGGTTCTTGACCGTCTGCTCCGCTATGGAAAGTTTTCTGGCGATGTGGGCATTGTCAGCTCCCGTGCCGATGAGCCGCAGAATCTCGATTTCCCGCCTGCTCAGGTAGCGAAGGAAAGAGCCCTCGGAGACGGGTCGGGGCCGCGCCTCGGCGCCCTCATCCGCCTTCGCTTCCCCCTCGCGGATCCTCAGGAGCTTGTTCGCCACCTGGGGGGAGATGATGATGGAGCCCCTGCACACCGCTCGCAGGGATACGATGAGGTCCGCGGGAGGGATGTCTTTCAGCATGTAGCCCGCCGCGCCGTGGTTCAGCGCCTCGACGACGTATTCATCATCATCGAAGGTGGTGAGCATCAGGACATGGATGTCGGGATAGGTCTCATGGATGATCTTTGTCGCCTCCACGCCGTCCATCTCCGGCATGCGCACGTCCATGAGGATGATGTCAGGGTGCTTCTCCATGACCAGCTGGATCGCCTCGCGGCCGCTCCGGGCCACCCCCACCACCTCGAAGTCTTCGGCCCGCGTTTCCAGCACCGTCCGCAGGCTCTCCACGAAGAGCACCTGGTCATCCGCCAGGAGGACCCGGATCTTGCTCACGCCCGCTCCTCCTGACCAAGGGGGATCTCGCTGGAGACGAGGAAGCCGAATGCCGTGTTCTCGGCCTTCAGGGCGCCGCCGACGTGCGCAAGTCGCTCCGCCATGCCGGACAGCCCGATCCCGGGGACGATCTCCTTCGACCCCACGCCGTTGTCCGCGATGCTCAGGCGAAGCGCCCTCTCCACTACCCAGAAGCTGACGGAGATCTCCGTGGCGTTTCCATGACGCAAGGCGTTGGTAAGAGATTCCTGGACTGTCCGGTACACGACGTCGTCGATGCGCGGTCCAAAGCTCTCGGGAGAGTTGCCGAAGTTCAGCCTCACCCTTACCTTCGTGGCCCTCTCGAAAATCCGCGCCACCTCGACCACCCTGCTCAGTCCGTTCGTCCTGACCGCGGTGACGGCGCGGAGGTTCCGCATGGCCCGCCGGGTCTCCAGGAGACCGCGCTGGGCCTGGTCGCGCGACTTCACCAGGAGCTCCCCCAGTCCAGCGCCGTCCCGGCTGACGAGGTCAGTGGCGGCCTCCATCATCATCTGGATGTTCGTCAGGGTGTAGCCGACGATGTCGTGGATCTCCCTCGTGATCCGCCGTCGCTCCTGCTCTTCAGTCTCCCGCTGCACGCGGGTGGCCAGCTCCTGGAAATCGAGGTTCGCTTCCGAAAGGGCACGCACTGTCCTGTCTATCCGGAGAAGCTCATCGTTCTGCCTCCGGATCTGCTGACCCCTGCTGCCCACCAGGCCAACCAGCCAGGTGAGAAAGAGGAGGTACATCCCGAGGAGGGCAGAACCGAGAAGCGGCGCGCCGGCAACCGGGGTTCCCCACGCCACCAGGGGCCAATGGCTTGCGGAGACTGCCGCCGCATACACGAGGCAAAGGAGGGTGGCAACCATGCCTTCCACTTCAGTCATTGCAAGGAAGATGAAGACGGTGCCGAGCACGACGTCCAGGATGAGGTCAGGTCCCTGCGGAATGCCCAGCACGATCTCGATGAGCATTGCGAAAGTGAGCAGCGTGATCCGGTGCGAGCTCCTGCGGGTGCCCGGCATGACCAGGAGCAGCAGCGTGCACGCGGAAAGAAGGGCGTAGAACTGGGGAAGCCAGACGGGCCTGATTGACGGGTTGCGAAAGGAAAGGAAAAAGACAAGACCCGCAACGCAATGGCCGGCGAGGGTCGTAACGAGGCTGGGAGCGCGTACGGCCATCCACATCCGTGTTTGCATGCGGTACACAGGTCCGTCGGGGGTGAGGATACCACAGCGCTGGTACTAGTACAATTCCTGACATTTTCAGTACCCGGGTAACTTCTAACCAGCCCGAAACCATGAAAGTATGGAGGGAGAGACACTGTGGAAGGAGGTGATGATTCGCTTTTCCCGGTGTCGGGCGCGGCCATGCGCTCGACTGGCAAATCTTCAAAGAAGGGAGTCAACATGAGGAGACTTTTTCTTTTTTCCGTGTTCCTCGTCATCGCGGCGCTCACCTTGCCCGCCATGATGGCGGCGGCGCAAAGCACCACTATCACCGTCGCGGTCGTGAACAATCCTGACCAGCGGAAGCTGCTCGAGCTTTCCGACAAGTTCGAGGCGGAGCATCCCAACATAAAGCTGTCCTTTGTCATGCTGCCCGAGAACGAGCTTCGCGACCGGGTGACTACGGACGTAACGACGAAGGCCGGATCGTTTGACATCGTGCAGATCGGAACGTACGAGACACCCATCTGGGGCAAGAACGGCTGGCTCTCGTCCCTCGACGACCTGATGTCTCAGTATCCGAGCAACGTGCAGCCCAACTACAACGTTGATGACCTGATCAAGGGAGTCAGGCTCGGACTGTCCTACGACGGCAAGCTGTATGCCGCTCCGTTCTACGCGGAGTCGAGCATGCTCTTCTATAATAAGAAGATGTTTGCGGCTGCCGGGCTGAAGATGCCCTCCGATCCCACGTGGGACCAGGTGCGCGAGTTCGCCCGCAAGCTGCACAACCCCGCGAAGAAGCAGTACGGCATCGCCCTGCGCGGCCTGCCCGGCTGGGGCGAGGTCATGGCCCCGCTCGACACCGTGATCAACACCTGGGGGGGCAAGTGGTTCGACATGGACTGGCAGCCCCAGCTTACCTCGCAGCCCTTCGAGGACGCTGTCAACTTCTACGTGAAGCTGATCCAGGACTACGGAGTGCCCGGCGCCGCGAACAACGGCTTCTCCGAGAGCCTCACCATGATCGCGCAGGGACAGGCGGCAATGTGGGTGGACGCGACCGTGGCCGCCGGATTCCTCGAGGATCCCAAGCAGTCGAAGATCGTCGGGAACGTCGGCTTCGTGATGGCCCCCTATGAGAAAGTGAAGAAGGGCTATCACTGGCTGTGGAGCTGGGCGTATGCCATCCCCACCACGAGCCAGCACCAGGCCGAGGCCCTGCAGTTCCTTACCTGGTGCACCAGCAAGGACTACCTGGACCTGGTCGGAAAGACCTATGGCTGGGCAAGCGTCCCACCGGGCACGCGCTATTCGACCTACAAGAACCCCAACTACATGAAGGCGGCAAAGGCGTTTGCCGAGGTGACGCTGAAGTCCATCGAATCCGCTGACCCGACCGACCCCACCGCGGACAAGGTGCCCTACACCGGCGTGCAGTTCGTCGGCATCCCGGAGTTCCAGGGCTTCGGCACGGACGTGTCAAAGCAGATCTCCGCGGCCATTGCCGGAACACAAACGGTGGAGCAAGCCCTCTCCGCGAGCCAGGACATCGTCACCAAGGCGATGACGGACGCGGGATACATCAAGTAGCAGAGGGGATAGTCGACCATGCGACCCGCTTCCGCCCGCACGGGCGGAAGCGGTTTTTCTTGAGAGAGCAGGGAGCCACATGAGCGGAATGCAAACTGCCCGGAATGCCCACCCCTGGATGCTGCGCCCGGCAATCATCTACCTGATCGTGCTCACCCAGGCGCCGGTCCTCCTTACCTTGTACTACAGCACGACGAACTGGAACTTCCTCCGTCCTGATCGCCCGGCCCGTTTCATCTGGCTGCACAACTACCTGGACTTCTTCCTGGCCCGGGACACCGGGCGGATCATGATCAACACGGTCGTCTTCTCGGTGGCCGTGGTCGGACTGTCCCTGGTCCTGGGAATGTGCCTGGCGCTGCTTCTTTCGCGGGAGTTCCGGGGCCGCAACTTTGCGCGCACGTTGATGATCACGCCGTTCCTGATCATGCCCACGGTGTCCGCGGTCATGTGGAAGAACATGCTCTTCAATCCGGCTTTCGGCCTGATCAGCTCTACCCTCGCCGCCCTCGGCGGTCCGCGCATCGACTGGATCAACCAGTATTCCATGGCCTCCATCGTCGTGATCGTGACCTGGGAGTGGACGCCGTTCATGATGCTGATCCTGCTCTCCGGCCTGCAGTCTCTCCAGAAGGAGCACCTGGAGGCCGCCCAGATCGACGGCGCGGGGCCCGTTGCCACCTTCCGCTCCGTGGTCCTGCCCCACCTCGGCCGGTACATCGAGATCGGGGTGCTCCTGGAAACGCTGTTCGTGCTGAACATCTTCGGAGAGATCTTCACCACCACCACCGGGCGGTCCGGCCAACTACACGACAACGCTGACGTTCAATATCTACCTGGAGGCGTTCAAGCGCTGGAACGTGGGGCGCGCCAGCGCGTACGCGGTGATTGCGGTCATATTCGCCAACATCATAACCCTGCTCTTCCTTCGCATCCTTCGACGCCAGGGTGGGGAGGCAACATGAAAGGCCACAGGCGGGCTCTTGGCCATTTCCTGTCCGTCCTCACCGTCGTTCTGGCCCTCCTCATATTCTTCCCGATCTTCTGGATGATCCTCACGTCGTTCAAGTCCGAGGCGGACGCCTTTACCTTCCCGCCCCCGCTCTTCTTCCATCCGACGCTGGACCAGTACGAGGTTGCGCTGGGAGAATCCGGGTACTTTCACTACCTCGCCAACACCATTCTGATCACCGGCCTCTCCACGCTGATCGCGGTGCTGCTGGGGCTGCCGGCCGCGTACAAGCTTGCCTACTATCCCACGAAGCGCAGCAACTTCACCCTGATGTGGGTGATGTCCACCCGCATGCTGCCGGCTGTCGGCGTCATCGTCCCGCTGTACATCATCTTCAAGACCCTGCACTGGTTCGATACGTATCACGGGCTGATCGTTCTCTATACGGCAATCAACCTCCCCCTCGTCATCTGGATGATGCGGTCTTTTTTGCAAGATCTGCCCTATGAGACAATCGAGGCGGCTCGCATCGACGGGTGCAGCCTCTGGCAGGAGCTGATGCTGGTGATGCTTCCCATGGCGGTGCCCGGCCTTGTCTCGACAGTCCTCCTGTGCCTGATCTTCACGTGGAACGAGTTCTTCATCGCCTTCAACCTCACCATCACGAAGGTCCCGCCTCTCACGGTGTACATCGTGGGCTTCAAGACTTCGGAGGGGCTGTTCTGGGCGAAGATGTCGGCCGCCGCTACCGTGTCGGCCCTGCCCGTCATCATTGCGGGATGGGTGGCGCAGCGTCAGATGGTGCGCGGGCTGACCGCCGGGGCAATCAAGTAGACCTGTCAGGGTCGGGGCTATTGCTCGGGCCCTGACAGCAGTATTTTAACGTATGAGACTGCTCTTCTCGTATCTCAGGCCGTACCGCGGGATGATCGTGCTCGCCATCTTCCTTGCGATCACCAACCAGGTGTTCTCTCTCCTTGACCCGCAGATCTTTCGCATCATTGTCGACAAGTATGTCTCCCACATCTCCACGATTCCGCGTGCGGACTTCGTGCGCGGCGTGGGGCTCCTGATCCTCGGGTTCGTGGGTGTGGCCATGGTGAGCCGGCTGGCCAAGAACTTCCAGGACTACTTCATCAACGTGGCCTCCCAATCCGTGGGGGCGCGGATGTACGCGGACGGCGTTGCCCACTCGATGCGGCTTCCCTACCGCGCATTCGAAGACCAGCAGAGCGGAGCGGTCCTGCAGCAGCTGCAGAAGGCGCGCACGGACAGCCGCGACATGATCGGGCAGTCGATCAACACCATCTTCGTGTCCGCCCTCACGTTCCTCCTCGTGCTCGGTTATTCGTTTTTCGTGCACTGGGCCATCGGGGTCGCCCTGATCGCGATGGCACCCATCCTCGGGGTGCTGCTTTCCGTCCTGGGCCGCAGGATCAAGTCGGTGCAGGCCCGGATCTTCGGGGAAACGAATGCCCTTGCTGGCTCCACAACGGAGAGCCTGCGGAACATCGAGCTCATCAAGAGCCTGGGGCTGGAGACCCAGGAGATCGACAGGCTCAACGATGCAAACCAGAAGATCCTGGACCTGGAGCTTGCAAAGGTGAAGACGGTGCGGATGCTCATGTTCTTCCAGGGGACGGCGCTCAATTTCTCCCGCGCGGTTCTGCTCATGCTCATGCTGGTCCTGGTGGCCATGAAGCTCATTACCCTGGGGGAGTTCTTTTCCCTCATGATGTATTCGTTCTTCGTCTTCGGGCCCCTGGGAGAGATCGGGGCGGTGATAGCGAAGTACCAGGAAACCCGGGCGAGCCTCGAGAACCTCCAGCGGATCATGGCGCAGGAGGCCGCGCCGCAGAACCCGGGCGGCGCCGTGCCGGACGGGATCGAGTCCCTGGAGTTCTCCCAGGTCAGCTACCGGCATCCGGGGGCGCGCGAGCCCGCGCTGTCCGAGGTCTCTTTCGAGGCGCGCTCGGGAGAAAGCGTCGCCTTCGTCGGCCCGTCCGGCGCCGGCAAGAGCACGCTCATCAAGCTGCTTCTCGGGCTCTACCAGCCGGACTCGGGGCGCGTCCTTTTCAACGGCATCGACTCCCGTGAGGTGAACTACGACATGCTGCGCGCCCGGGTCGGCTTTGTGCCGCAATCCATTGAGCTTTCGCCGGGACCATCCGCGACAACCTTCGCTTCGTCCGCCGGGAGGCAAGCGACGCGGCGTGCATCGAGAGCCTGCGGGCCGCCCAGCTGAACGGCCTCCTGGAAAGGAGCCGCCAGGGACTGGATACGAGGATCGGCGAAGGCGGCCTGAAGCTCTCCGGAGGGGAGCGGCAGAGACTGGCCATCGCCCGCGCGCTCCTTCGGCAGCCGGACATCCTCATCTTCGATGAGGCAACGAGCTCCCTGGACACGGAGACGGAGAAAGAGATAACCCGGACCATCGATGAGATCATCCGGACCAGGCCGCACTTCGTCACGCTCCTGATCGCCCACAGGCTGTCGACGGTCGCAGCCGCGGACAGGATTGTCGTCCTGAAGAAGGGCCGCGTGGTGGAGACGGGCTCTCACCAGGAGCTTCTGCGAACAGGCGGACTGTATTACACTCTGTGGCAGCAGCAGGGGCTCGAAGGAGAAGACCTGTCGCAGGCCGTGGCCGCGGCAGGCGGGTGATGGAGCGGGCGGCGTCCCTTGGATCACTGCCTGCGGAGGGTGCACGATGGACAAGAGACGGTTGGGAAAGACGGGGCTGGAGCTCTCCGTCCTTGGGTTCGGCGGATTTCACCTTGTGGAGATCGACTCAGCGGAGGCGGCTCATTTGCTGGGGGCGTACCTCGACGCCGGCGGCAACTACCTGGAGACGGCAGCCAGCTATGGGGACGGCATCTCGGAAACCAAAATCGGCAGGGCCGTCTCGCATCGCCGAACGGACTTCCACCTTGCCACCAAGTCCATGCAGAGAACGCGCGACGGATTTGCCGCGGAGCTCGATCAAAGCCTGCGCAACCTGAGAACGGACCACGTGGATGTGGTCTTCATCCACGCGCTGCAGAAGCGGGAGGAGGCTGAGCAGGTGCTTGCCCCTGGCGGGGCCCTTGAAGCGGCGGTTGCAGCCAGGACGAGCGGCAAGGCCCGGTTCATTGCCGTCAGCTTCCACGGCCGGCCGGACGCGGGGCTGTACGCCCTGGAGCGCTTCCCGTTCGACGTGCTGATGACGGGGTTCAACTATTTCGACAGGTTCAACTACCCGTCCATCGAGGGCACCCTGCTTCCCTCCTGCCAGGAGAAGGGCGTCGGCGTCCTCGCCATGAAATCTCTTGCAGACGGCTACCTGTACCGCTCACCCGCTCACGCGCTGCGCTATACCCTGAGCCTGCCCATTACGACCGTTGTTGCCGGAATGAACTCCCGCTCGATGCTGGAATCCGACCTTCGCCTTGTGTCCGGGTTCACGCCAATGACGGAAAGGGAGAAAGACGAGCTGTTTCGAACGGCGCCCGAGCTGGGGGACTATGTCTGCCGTCTGTGCGGCAAATGCCGGGTGAACGGGTTCGACCCGCAGACCATCTTCCTCCTGGAGGGACTGTACGACAGGCAGATGGACGACATGAGAGTCACCGACACCGCCCGGTACGCCTTGCGCGAGCGGCTTCGCACGTGGTTCCAGCAGCAGGAGACAGCGCGGCTGGAATATGCAGCCCTGCGGCCGAAAGTGGATCCTTCCCGCGACTACAGCGCCCTCTCACCTCTGTGTCCCTACGGGATCGATATTGACCGCAAGCTGAAGATAGCCCACGCTAAGCTCTCACGGGAGGGCTATATCGCATGAGCAGCGCGTATTCGCAGCGCAACAAGGCCGAGCTGGAGCACCTGCGGAAAGTGGTGGACCGTCTCACGGATGAACAGATGGCCCGCCCCGCGGGAGGAGACGGTTGGACCGTCGGCGCCCTTCTCGGGCACATCGCGTTCTGGGACCAGAGGGCCGTTGTCCTGATGGAGAGGTGGAAAGCCGGTGGCGTGGGGACCCCTGCCGGAGATGTGGATGTCCTCAACGATGCCGTGAAGCCATTCCTCCTTGCCCTGCCTCCGCGAGACGCCGCCAGGCTTGCCCTGGAAACCGCGCAGGCCATCGACAGGGAGATCGATTCCCTGGACGCGACGATGCTCGCCGGCATTGAGGCGAACGGGCAGCCCAGGCTGGACAGAGCCTCGCATCGCGCCCACCATCTCGAGCAGATCGAGAAGACAATCAGGTAGGAGATACCCTGCCCGACACCCTCCGCTCCTGCCGCGCCATTTTCATTGCAAGGGAACGGCACGCATGCTTCAAGGGCCTTGCGCGAGCTTGCCTGCCATTTCCGGATCGTTTCGGTTTCCCGCGGGGGCAAAGACAGCGCACGCTCTTTCATCCGCGAGAATGCAATCGAATGGTACGCCTCGTGGTACGTTGGAAAGGGGCCCGACCTCGGGTTTCGCGGCGTGCTCCCCGGAGGCTCAGAAGCGGAGGTGCAGCGCGCGCTTCGCAGGATCAGGCGCGCCGAGGCGGTCTCACGAATCGTCGTTGACTGCGAGCAGCTTCGGCGGCGTGTCGAGAGGCTGCGCCTGCATGACCGGAAGATCGTCTTCACGAACGGCGTCTTCGATCTGCTGCACGTGGGACACCTGAGGCTGCTCGAGAAGGCGCGCGCGCTGGGGGACGCGTTGATCGTCGCAATCAACAGCGACGACTCGGCCCGCAGGATAAAGGGCGCCGGGCGGCCCGTCATCCCCCAGTTCGCGCGCGCCCAGGCGCTCGCTGACCTGCGCCAGGTTTCTCTTTGCTTCATCTTCCCGGAAACGGACCCGCGGGAGGTCCTCAGGACCGTGAGACCCGAGGTGCTGGTCAAGGGAAGCGAGTACCCGCTTCGCCGGATCGTCGGCGCGCGGTTTGTGTCGGGGTACGGCGGAAAAGTCGTTCGCTTCCCCATGGTGGAAGGCTGGTCGACAACCTCGACATTGCGCGCCATCCGCACACAGTGAAAGGTCCGCGCCATGGCGGCGGAGACCGTGACGCGCCGCGCGCCTGCGTGGTCAATCGTTGCTGTAGCTGATGTTCAGCCGCGCCTCTCCCAGCACCGTGTCCTTGATTGCCTTGCGAAGCTCATCCAGAGTGAACCCTTTCGCCAGTCCGGTCGGAGAGGATAGTGCGTACACCGCCAGCCGGTAAACATGGATCAGGCGCTTGCCGGTGTTCGGGGGGAAATCCGCGGGCGGCTGGGGTCCGCGATAACCGATCTGACCCGTGCCGTTCTTCCCCTGCACGAGAGAAGGCATTGCAGCGGAGGCGTTCGCGGGAAGACCCCCGAGGGTCGGGTCGATGTCGGTCGCTATCCAGTGGAGGAAGGACGGAGCCTTGATCCCGCGGGAAGCCATCACCAACCTCGCATCGGGATCATCCAGGACCAGGGCCAGGGCCTCTGTGCCCGCGGGCACATTGCTCCACGAAAAGGGAAAAGACACGGGGTTGCTCGGCCCGCCGGCCTTTGCCGCGTACATCGCATCCAGGCGTCCCGCCGAGGAAAGACCGCTGTCAAACCCGATCTCGGGCGGGCCCGCTATGGCGCGCGTGGTCACCGTGAAGCCTGCAGCCCCGGCGGTCGACGCGGCAACCAGGAGCAGGATCCAGCCAATTCTCCATCGAGTGCTCATGACGCCTCCACGCTGAAAAAAATACTCATTTTGAAGGCTCAGAGTCTCACGGTAATTTCCTCTGCTCCCTTTGCGGGCAGGATCAGGGTTCCTTCAGGGCTGTTCCTGGAGGATCCGTTTTCCACTGCGCTCACCCCCGGCACGTTCCTCAGGCAGACGCTCCAGGGCTTCCCTGATCCCTTTGCCTTGAGGGTCACGGTGCCGGCATCGAGCCTGACGCTCAGGCCTGTCTCCAGGCCGCCTTCGGTTGATATGACCGAGGCGGTGCATTCGGCGCCCTCCGCGGGATCGAACACGTGGAAGACCACGCCGTCCGCGTAGTCGTAATCGGGCCTCGTGTCCACCGCCCCCATGGCGATGATGCTTCCCGGTCGTACCATGAGGGGGAGACTCATGTATCCGTGAGTCTCCGTTCTCCAGCGACCCCCGTCAACGACGTTTCCGCTGAGCAGGCTGGTCCACCTTCCGGACGGCAGGTAGTAGGACACCGTGCCGTCGTCCCTGAATATCGGCGCCACCAGGAGGGAAGGGCCGAGCATGTACTGCCTGTCCAGCCAGGAGCAGGCGGGGTCCTCGGGGAACTCCAGCATCATGGCGCGCATCATGGGGATTCCATCCCGCGAGGCCTCTCCAGCCGCGCCGAACAGGTAGGGCATGAGCCGGCATTTCAGCTGGACGAAGAAACGCAGCACGTCAACGGATTCTTCTCCGAACAGCCAGGGAACGCGGTAGGATTCGTTTCCGTGGAGGCGGCTGTGAGACGAAAGCAGCCCGAAGGCGGCCCAGCGCCGGTAGAGGTCCGGCGTTGCCGTCTTCTCGAACCCGCTGATGTCGTGGCTCCAGAACCCGAAGCCCGAAAGACCGAGGGACAGGCCTCCGCGCAGGCTTTCGGCCATGGACTCGTAGGTGGCGGAGCAGTCCCCTCCCCAGTGGACCGGAAACTTCTGCCCTCCAACCGTGGCGGATCGGGCAAAGACGAGGGCCTTCCCCTCGCCCTGGACCTCTCTCAGAACTTCGAACACGGCCTTGTTGTACAGATATGCGTAATAGTTGTGCATCCGCAGGGGGTCGGACCCGTCGTGGTAGACTACGTCAGTCGGGATGCGCTCTCCGAAGTCAGTCTTGAAGCAGTCCACGCCCGCGGCCAGGAGGTCCCGCAGCCTGCCCTGGTACCAGGAGACGGCTTGCGGGTTCGTGAAATCCACCAGGCCCATTCCCGCCTGCCAGCGGTCCCACTGCCACACGCCCCCGTCGGGCTTCTTCACGAGATAGCCATGCTTCATCCCCTC
This sequence comes from uncultured Spirochaetota bacterium, assembly GCA_963745235.1. GTDB lineage: Bacteria > Spirochaetota > Spirochaetia > SZUA-6 > Fen-1364 > Fen-1364. The sequence goes on from CAVUXE010000037.1 coordinate 126,217, forward strand.
GTCGAAGAGCCGCGACTTCTGGGCGATGTACGGGTTGATCCAGACGCTGATCCGCAGCCCCTTGTCCTTCAGCCTGCGGAGGATGCCCCGCGGATCCGGGAATTGCTCGGCATCCCATTCGAAATCGCACCACTGGAGCTCCTTCATCCAGAAGCAGTCGAAATGAAAGACGTGAAGCGGAATCCGCCGCTCCCTCATTCCCTCGATGAAAGAGGTGACCGTTGACTCGTCGTAGGCGGTCGTGAAGGAGGTGGTGAGCCACAGCCCGAACGACCACGCGGGCGGGAGCGCGGGCCGGCCCGTGAGCTCGGTGTATCTGCGAAGCACGTCCTTGGGCGTCGGGCCCCCGATGACGTGGTAGGAAAGCTCCTCCCCCGGCACCGAGAATTGGGCGCGGGAAACCACTTCGGAGGCAATCTCGAAGGAGACTTTCTCCGGGTGCGCCACAAGGACGCCATACCCCGCGCTGCTCAGGTAGAACGGGATGTTCTTGTACGCGAGCTCGCTCGCCGTTCCTCCGTCTTCGTTCCACATATCCACGACCTGGCCGTTTTTGACGAAGGGAGTAAAGCGCTCCCCCAGGCCGTAGACGCACTCCCCCACTCCCAGGGAGAGCTGCTCCCGCATGTAGGGAGTCCCGTCGGAGTCAAGGAGATACCCCGAGCACGCCTTCCCGCTTCCCGTCAGGCGCTTTCCGTCGAACAGGAAGTCGACGGCCCACTCACCCGCCGTCCTCACGCTCACCGACAGGCGTCCACTGGACAGGACAACTGCATCTGCCGTTCTTTCGATCCTCGGGACAAAGCCCTCCCTGGCGGCAAGAGCGAATGCCGGGCCCCGCGCAGGCCCGCCCTTGAAGTGACAGAGATGGACGCGGATCACCTCCGGCGCGGGGGAGCTGAAGGTGAGGGTGAGCTGCGGCGTGTTCAGCGTGTCTCCCCGATGACGAATGGGTTTGCACGGGGCGTAGACGGTGAGAGTGGAGGCCGTCCAGCCCACGTCCCGCGCCTCCGCAGGGGCAAACAATCGAACCCCGTCCCGCAGGCCCCAGTAGCCGCTTGTGAACTTCATCTGTCTTCCTTCAACCCTTGACCGCGCCGGCCACCATGCCCTTGATGATGTGCCTCTGCAGGATGAGATAGAAAATGATGGCAGGGGTGATGGTGAGAAGGACTCCCGCCATTGCGCTCTGCCATTCGATCTTGTACTGGCCGAAGAAGTTGTACGCGGCAAGCTGCAGGGTCTGCGACGCCTTGGACCCGCCGAGGATGAGGAGCGGCAGGAGAAAGTCGTTCCACATCCACATCGCGTTGATGACAATAACGGAGACCGTCACCGGCTGCAGCAGGGGAAAGGTCACCTGGAAGAACGCGCGCAGGGGCCGTGCCCCGTCCATGGCCGCGCAGTCATCCAGCTCCGTCGGCACCGTCTTCACGAAGCCGTGGTACAGGAAGAGGGAGAGGGGGACACCGAGGCCCCAGTAGACCACGCCGAGCCCCCAGATCGAGTTCGTGAGATGGAAGGTCCTTGCGACTTTCACGAGGGCGATCATGAAGGAGTGGAACGGGATCATCATGGGCGCCACGCACACCAGGAACACCAGCCAGCTGATCCGCGTCCGGGTGCGCGAAAGCTTGAACCCGGCAAGGGAGGCCAGGAGAACGACCCCCGCCGTGCCCATGCACGTCACGATGAGCGTGTTGATGAACAGGTTCGGGTATCGCATGAGGCGGAATGCATTGGCAAAGTTCTCCCATTCCAGATGGGAGGGCAGCGCAATCACGTTTTCCATGATCTGGGCAAAGGTCTTCAGCGAATTGAGGATGACAAGGATCAACGGGTAGATGTAGACCAGCGCCAGCACGGTCATGATCAGGGAAATGGCCAGGGCTCCTCGCAGCCGGTTCATGCCTGCACCTCCCGGCGCTTGAAGGCGTTGAGCTGAGTCACGGTCACCACGAGGATCAGGAGGAAAAGAACGACCGACTTGGCGGACCCGTAGCCGAAGCGGTTGTCGCTGAACGCCGTCTTGTAGATGTCCAGGGCGATGCTCGTGGTGGCGGTGCCTGGTCCGCCGAATGTCAGGCTGAAAATGACATCGAAGGTCTTCAGGGCATTGGAGACCGAGTAGAAAACCGCCACGGTCACCGACGGCATGATCAGGGGAAGCGTGATCCGAAAGAAGCGGCTCACGGGGCTGGCCCCGTCGATCACCGCAGCCTCCAGCTGCTCCCGGGGGACCGTCTGCAGGCCCGCGATGTAGATGACCATGTAGAACCCGATGGACTGCCATACGGTCACGAGCACGACGCTGAGGAACGCCAGGTGCGAGTCCCCGAGCCAGCTGAGCTGGAAGACGCCCAGGTGCGTGATGGCTCCCAGGGAGTCGAACCCCCGGGAAAAGATGAATCGCCACACGTAGCCGATGACGATGAGGCTGATGATGTTGGGGATGTAGAACGCGGCCCGCAGGAGGTTCCGGCCGCGGATCTTCATGTCCAGGATCACCGCGAGCAGGAGGGCAATGACATTGATGGCCACGACGGCCAGGAGCGTGAAGATGAGCGTGAAAACCAGGGCGCTGCCGAAGGCCGGGTCGCCGACCAGGAGCTCCCTGTAGTTGGCCAGCCCGATGAGCTTCGCCGCCTTGTCGAGCCCGTTCCATCGCGTGAAGGAATACGTGATGCTCATCAGGAACGGGATCTCGACAAAGAGAAGGATGACGATCACCGCGGGGGCCGTCATCCAGAGAAACTCAAGCCCGCGCGCCCTGCGGGCCTTCACCGCTGTCATGAACCTCTCCCCTCTGAAAAAGAGGCCGGGGAGCAATGCCCCCCGGCCGTCATGATTCGTCGCAACGCCCGGTGACTACTTGGAGGCGTTCACGATCTGCGTGTACTTCGCATCCAGGGCATCCAGGGTCTGCTGCCGATTTGTCTGTCCGGCGCAGTATCCCTGGAGGATGATTCCCAGTCCTTGTTCCGTCCCCGTGGGGAACATCTGGTAGTACCAGGGGTAGCTCGGGACCTTCTCCGCCAGCATGGCCACCGTCGCCTGCGCGAGCTCCGCTGAGGACGCCTTTGCGCCCTTGATGGGGGAGAGCTGCTTGATCTTGTCCGGGATCCAGGCCTTGCCGTACGCGGAGGTGGTCAGCCACTTCAACCACGCAAGGGCGGCGTCCACCTGGCCGTCCTTGGCAACCCTGATGGTCTGGTTGGAATCATACATGATCCCCGCCTCAGCCGCAGTCCCGGCCACGGGCCCCCGCAGGAAGCCAATGTCGATATCCGGCGTGGTCTTGCGGATGGTGTCTTCCGCCCAGTTGCCCTGGTGCATGATGGCGGCCTTGCCGGTGGCAAGGGTGGAGCACTGGTCGTTGAAGTCCGACTCCATGGGCTTCCGGCCGCCGTACTTCTTGATCAGGTCCAGGACATCAAAAACGGTGCTCATGCCCTTGATGTCCTTGAACGTAAGGGAGCCGCTGTTCAGCTTGTCCACCATGCCGGCGAAACCGCCGTAGGCCTTTGCCGCGGGGGCAAGCACCTGCCACGCAGTCTGGGGAAGCACCCACCACTCCTTGAAGCCGGTCGCGAAGGGCTGGATGCCGCGGGCCTGCAGCTTCTGGGCCGCCGCGGCGTAGTCACTCAGGGTCCGGGGGAGCGTCTTGATCCCGACCTGGGCGAAGACCTTCTTGTTGTAAATGAAGGAATGGGACTGGACCAGGAAGGGATACCCGGTGATCCGCCCGTTCACGGTCACGCCCTGCAGCGCGGAGGGCTCGATCTGCTTCATGAAGTCGACGTCCGTCAGGTCATACACGTAGTCCTTGTACGTGGAGTTGTCCGCGTACGCGCTGCTCATGAAGACGTCCGGAATGTCACCGGAGTTGAGCTTCGCTCTCAGGAGCGTCACGTAGTCGGCCTGGTTCACGGTGATATCCAGCGCGTTTCCGGTGTCCGCCTTGTACGCCGCAGCCATGTCGTTGTACTGGTCGGTGAGCTCCGGGCTGTAGAAGAACAGCTTCAGGGTCTTTCCCTGGCCAACGGCGAGAGCGGCGCACAGCACCACCAGCGCCGCAGCCAGAAGGTATCTCTTCATCCCTTTCCTCCTTTACCGCTCGAATATGATGTACGTTTATCATACGATAGTGGCGTTGTCAACAAAAAACCGCGTAGAATGAGGGAACGCAAATGGGCATCACGCAGAAAGAAATAGCAAAGGCGCTGAACCTGCCCCTGATCACGGTGCATCGGGCGCTCAACAGCTCGGGGTACGTGTCCAAGGAGCTCAAGGGGCGGATCCTCGCGTACGCCCGCGAGGTGCGCTACGTGCCCCACAAGGCGTCCCAGGTCCTGAAACGCAACAAAGTCAGGAAGATCGCCGTGTTCTCATCCTCACTGCCCCACTACTTCTGGAACGACATCAGGACGGGCATCTCCATCGCGGCAGAGCAGATCCAGGCCCTGAACTACAGGGTCAATTACCACATGGTAGCAGAGAGGAGCTCTGACCAGTACCTGGAGCGCCTGGAAGAGGAGATCCGCGACGGCGTTGAGGCAATCGCGTTCGTCAACCAGTGGATCTACCGCATGGATGAGATCATTGCGCGCATCACCCGGGCGGGGGTACCTTACGTGACGCTGAATGTGGATGCGCCGGAAGAGTCGCCGGATCTGCTACATCGGCCCGGACTATCGCGCCGGGGGCGCGCTCGCGGCGGAATACATCGGCAAGACGCTTCTCTTCAAGAATCGTCCGCGCATCCTGGTGCTCACCACCCTGCCGGATAGTCGCGTGGTCCTCCGCGCGCCTGACATCAACAAGCTGCGATACGAAGGCTTCCGTGAGGTCATGGAGAAGAGCTTTCCCCGGATTCGCCACGACACGGCCTTCATAACGAAAGGCATGAGCTCACCGGCCGCCGCTCGCCACATCGCTGAGCTCCTGGCGGACCGGGACGGAGATTTCGACGCGGTGTACCTGATTGCCGCCTACAACGTCCCCTTCATCAGGGCACTGGAGCAGGGAGAGGGCACGCGGCGCGTGGTGGTGCTCCATGACCTTGATTCCTCGTCGAACCACCTGCTTGAAAAGAACCTCCTGACCGCCGTGATCTACCAGAACCCCATTCTGCAGGGATACTACGCCGTGCGAACGCTGGAGAACCTGCTGGAATCGGGCCATCCGTCCGATGTTCGGCAGCTCAACGTGGTTCACAGCGTCATCCTCAATGAGAACAAGGACCTCTACAGGAACCACACCTTTTTCGCCATCATGGAGTGACAGCGATGGGCCGGCAGCGGGAAGGCGGGCAGCGGAAAGGCCCGCGGCAGAAGGGCCTGGCCGGCGCGTCGGCAGTATATTGATGAGATGGATATCGATGCCGCCGAGGTCAACAGGCGATTCCCCGCGGCCGCCGAGTACCTGAGCGGGATCTACATCCTGGCAAGGGACTACGGACGCGTGAGCAATTCCCGCCTGGCCGCGTGGACAGGGGTCAGCGGCTCCGCGGTGACGCAGGCCCTTGGCCGGCTCAAGCGCCTTGGACTGGCGCGGCACGTGCGCTACGAGAGCATCGAGCTCACCGAGCAGGGCCGCCTGCTGGCCGTAAAAGTCCTCAGGAGGCATTACCTGCTGGAGCACCTCCTGGTCCGCATCCTGGACTACCCCTGGGAAAAAGCGGATGAGGAGGCCAAGCGGCTCCAGAGCGAGATCTCGGATGACCTGACAGACCACCTGTTCGCGCGCCTCGGGTCTCCCCAATCCTGTCCCCATGGCAACCCCATGCCGGGTTCCGCCCTGGAGCCAAGGCTCCTGAACGCTCCCAAGCTGAGCGATGCCCCCGTGGGTGCCACCGTGCGGATAATCCGCATAACAGAGGAAGGCGAGCAGATCCCGCTGATGCTGGACTTCTGCCACACCCGGGGAATCAAGCCGGGAGCCGCCTTCCAGGTCGTGGCCCGGGAAGGAGAAATCATCCGTCTGGGAAGATCGCGCCCGGACAGTGCTCGGGACGACGCCAGTGAGATCGAAGTCCCTTTGGAAAAATCGCAGCACATCAGGTATGAAACTTAATACATATAAACTCTTGACAGTAGTTGACCAAAACAGTCATATATAGCCGATGAAGCTTCGATTCCTGGGGTGGATTGCCCCTCTCCTTGTCAGTTCTTCCCTCTGGGCGCAGGGTGCACCCCCCGCGAAGCTCGACACTCTCCTGCTTCCCTTCGAGCGCTCTTTCGCCCAGGCCTCGGCCGGCGAGTGGAAAAGCTCTCTCGACCTGCTCGAGCAGTTCGCCATGCGCTGGCACATGCTGAACCCCGCTGCAACCGAATCCTCCCGCGCGGTTGAATCCTCCCTCAACGCCGCGGCCCGGGCGCTGCTGGAAGCGCCGGCAGCGCCCGCGGCAGTACCCGATGCGCTGGCGGCCCTCAGCAAGGCGGTGGGAGTGTACCTTACCGGGGAAGGAGACACGGCAAGCCCCCAGTTCTTCTCCGCCCTGGCAGTGATTGCCGCAGGCGGCCTGGACTCCGTCCAGGACGCAAAACCGGCAAAAGCCGCCGCAAAGATCCAGGTCTTCGACGCCCTGTGGGGGCTGGCGGAAGACTCCGTCCATGCAAAGGACCCGGCGTCGTACGCGCGAATCGAAGCCGGGGTCGACAATTCGCTCTCTGCTTTAAAGGCCCAGCCGGCCGACCTCGCAGGCGCGCGGACCTCGTTGACCGAGCTGCTTTCAACCGTGCAAGCCACGGCAGGCGGCGCCACGACAGGGGCCCCTGTCGCCGCAGCCGCGCACGGCATTCCTGACCTGCTCCAACTGCTTTCGCGGGCGAATGCTTCCCTGAGCGCAGGCAACGCTCGCGATGCATCCGGCGCACTGCAGGCCTTCATCGCCGCGTGGCCTCTCGCCGAAGGGGAGGTCAAGGCGAGGTCCGGGGCGGCCTATTCGCGGATCGAAAACGAGATGACCGAGGCGGGCGGGCTCCTCCTTTCGGGGCCGGCCTCCCGCGCGCGCGCCGCGGTGGTGATCTCTGAAATGTCCGCACAGCTTTCCGGGCTTGCAGAGAGGACCAGCTACACGGCGTGGGACGCCGGGATGATATTGTTGAGGGAAGGCATGGAGGCGTTGCTCGTCCTTGCGGCCCTGGTGGCAATGCTGCGAAAGTCCGGGGGAAGGCAGCGGGGGGTGTGGGTATGGTCAGGGGCGGGTGCGGGTCTCCTCCTGAGCGGCATCCTCGCAGTATTTCTCGGGTTCGTGATTTCAAAAGCGACCGCCGGCAGCGCTCGTGAGCAGCTGGAAGGATTCGTCGGCCTGGCCTCCGTCGGGCTGATGGTGACCGTGGGGGCCTGGCTGCACCGCAGATCCAGCCTCCAATCCTGGAATGCCTTTATCAAGAACAAGGTGGGCGGCGCGCTGGCCACGGGGAGCATGTGGTCCATCTTCGCGCTGGCCCTCCTGGCCGTTTTGCGCGAAGGGGCGGAGTCAGTGGTGTTCTACGTAGGGATTGCGCCGGCCATTTCACTGGCCCGCCTTCTCCTGGGCATCGGCGGCGCCCTTGGCATCCTGATCGTGATCGGGTACCTGATCATTCGCTTCAGCGTCCGCCTTCCCCTGCACTGGTTTTTCCTGGTTGCAACGCTCCTGATCTATTACCTGGCATTCAAGATCGCGGGGGAGAGCATCCATTCCCTCCAGGTCGCGAACGTGCTGCCGGCTCACTCCATTCCCTGGCTGCCGACCACCGGGGTCCTGGGCATATACCCCACGTGGGAAACGTTTGCCCCCCAGGTGGCCGTGCTGGCCTACGTCCTTGCGGAAATGCTCGTCACCGAGCTGCGCCGCCTGATGAGCAAGCGCGCGCAGACCCGGGCTGGAACAGCGGTCTCCCCCTAGGCTCCGGCTGAATGCTGTCCACCTCGGCGAAGCTGGACAGGAACATCATCCGCTCTTCACCTCCTGAGCTGCCCGTCCTGAAGGGCTCACAGCGGGAGCACTCAAGGGATAGCCCTCTTCAGTCAGGCGCTTTCCTTGACACCTCGGGCGGCAGAAGTCTATAAAGTCCTGTATCCTTTTACATTTCGTGCATCTTTCCGCGCATCCATAAGGAGGAAACCGCTGTGAAACGAACCGTTGCGCTTGCGGGCGCGCTGCTTCTGGTCTGTGCGCTTGCCGCCTTTGCAGCCGACACCAAGCCGCCTGTCCTGATCGGTCTGCAGGCGCCCATCACGGGCCCCTGGGCGTACGAGGGACAGATGGCCAGGCAGGCTACCCAGATTGCCGCGGACCTGATCAACCAGAAGGGCGGGATCCTGGGCGGCAGGCAGGTCCAGATCGTCCTCGAGGACGATGCCGGCCAGCCCCAGACATCCGCCCTCGCTGCCACCAAGATCGGCGGACAGAAGAACATCGTGGCCGCCGTCTCCACCTACGGCTCATCGGTCACCGAGCCGGCGTCCAACATCTACGAGAAGCGCAGGATGGTGAACATCGCCTACGGGGCCACGGCGGTCCGACTGACGGAGCGCGGCTCGAAGTACTTCTTCCGCACCTGCAGCCGCGACGATTCCCAGGCGGAGTTCTTTGCGAAGGCCGTTCCCCTGAAGTTCGGCGCGAAACGAATCGCGATCATGCATGACAACACGGCATTCGGCAAAGGCCTTGCGGAGAACACCCGGGATGCGCTGAAGGGGATGGTGGATTCCGGCAAGCTCCAGATCGTGTATTACGACGCAATCACCCCGGGGGAGAAGGACTTCCATGTTCCTCTCACAAAGATGAGGGAAACAAAGCCGGACCTCTGGTACTACACCGGCTACTATGCGGAAGCCGCTCTCCTGGTCACCCAGGCCCGGGAAATCGGGATCACCTGTCCTTTCGTCGGGGGCAACGCGGCCATCAACGCTGAGTTCGTGAAGATCGCCGGCCTCCCTGTCGCGAAGGGCTGCTTCATGACCAACGAGCCCTTGCCCGCGGACCTGCCGACTCCTGAAGCCCGTGAGTTCCTCAAGGCGTACAAGGACAAGTTCGGCGACATCCCCTCCAGCCCGTGGCCGGTGTACGCTGCTGACGCGGTGAACATCATCGCATACGCGGTGGACAAGACCGGGTCCCCCACTGACGGCACCGCGCTTGCGGAGTACCTCAGGAGCAAGGTGAACGGCGTGCCGGGAATCACCGGCAAGATCGGATTCACGGACAAGGGTGACCGCGAAGGGGTGCCCATGTTCCTCTACGTCGTGGATGACCAGGGAAACATCGTAATCTCCCGGTAGCCTCGCTGAATGAGGGTTTTTTTCGAGCAGTTGATCAACGGGCTGACCATCGGGAGCTTCTACGGCCTGATCGCCCTTGGCTACTCAATGGTCTACGGTGTTCTCAAGTTGATCAACTTCGCCCACGGGGATTTTTTCGCCCTGGGCTCCTATCTCGGGTACACGATGCTCGTCTTTGGATCGGGTTTCGTGACGACCCACCTCGGGTTGTGGGGCGGCCTCGCGGTCGCTGTGATCGTGGCCGCCCTCTGTCTTGCGCTTGTCGGCGTTGTGGTGGAACGCGTTGCGTATCGGCCCATCTACCCCGCCGGCAGGCTGCCCGCGGTGGTGTCGGCCCTGGGAGCCTCCATCATCCTTCAGAACCTCATCATGATCATCTGGGGCCCTCGGTACCAGGCCTATCCCGCGCAGCTCATCCCCAACTTCCCCATCCACGCGGGGGGCCTGAATCTCACCGGGCTGCAGCTTCTCATTCTCTGCGTCTCGTTTGCCCTGATGGCCGTGCTCTATTTCGTGATCCAGAAGACCACCTGGGGGGCAGCCGTACGGGCAACTGCCCTGGACCGCGACACCGCGGCCCTCATGGGGATCAACTTCAAGAAGGTGATACGCTTCATCTTCACACTCGGTCCCGCCCTCGGCGCGCTCACCGGGGTCATGGTGGGCATGTACTACCGGCAGATCAGCTTCACCATGGGGTGGAACTACGGGCTGAAGGCTTTCACGGCGACCATCCTCGGCGGTATTGGAAACCTCCCGGGGGCCATGTTCGGCGGCCTCATCCTGGGCGTGCTGGAGATGCTTGGCAGCGCGTACGTTTCCACCGCCTGGAAAGACGTCTTCGTCTTTCTCATCCTGATTCTCGTGCTGATATTCCGTCCCAACGGACTCTTCGGCGAGAAGATAGCAGAGAAGGTCTGAGGCGTGCCGGGACACTGTGTGCCGCGTCATCTCGCGGCAAGCCGCCAGAAGGCGGCTGGCCTTCTCCTTGTGTTCGCCGCGCTCGTGGTTTTTCCCTTCTTTGCAGGCGACTACCTGGTGGACGTGGCCTTTTTCTTCGGCATCTACGTCCTGCTCGGCCTGAGCCTCAACATCGTCCTGGGTGAAGTGGGACTGTACGACCTAGGCCACGCCGGTTTCTATGCTATCGGCGCCTACACCACGGCCATCCTCAACACGAGGTTCGGGATTCCCGTGCTCGTCCTCCTGCCCGGTGAGCGCCCTCGCCGCCGGCCTGTTCGCTTTCCTGGTCACCTCCCCGATCATCCACCTGCGCGGCGACTACCTGTGCATCGTGACCATCGGGATGGGGGAGATCGTGCGCCTGGCGCTCATCAACAACCCCCTGGGACTCACCGGAGGCCCCAACGGCGTCTACGGGATCGACTCGCCGACCCTCGGGTTCCTCAGGCTCGACTCCTCTGCCGGCTCCTACGCGCTGATCTGGGTGGTGGTCGGGCTCGCGGTGTTTGCCCTCTTTCGGCTGCAGCGCTCCCGCATCGGCCGGGCGTGGAACTGCATCCGGGAGGACGAGATCGCGGCGCAGGCCACCGGCATCAACGTTCGCGCGTACAAGCTGCTTGCCTTCGTGCTGGGCGCCGCGCTGGCCGGCGTGGCCGGGAACCTGTACGCGGTCAAGCTGATGGTGGTCTCTCCGGAAAGCTTCACGTTCTGGGAATCCTGCCTCATGTTCTCCATCGTGCTGATTGGAGGGATGGGCTCGGTGCCGGGCGTCATCATCGGCGCGGCGGCAATCAGCCTGTTCCCGGAGATCTTCCGCTCCTTCGCGAGCTACCGCCTCGTGGTCTTTGGCGTTGTCATGATCCTGATGATGATGTTCCGGCCGGGGGGCGTCTGGCCGCGCAGGCGCGGAGGGACCGAATCCCGTGACCTGCTCCTGCGGCTCGGGAGGCCCCGTGGGTGATCCGATGACCGCGGCCGCCAGGAAAGACGCGGAGATAGTCCTGGAGACGGTCCGTCTTACCAAAGCCTTCGGAGGGCTGACTGCCGTTGATGCCCTGGACCTGCGCGTCCATCGGGGGGAAATCTCCAGCCTCATCGGTCCCAACGGCGCCGGGAAAACGACGGTCTTCAACGTCGTCACCGGCATCTACCGGCCCGAAAGAGGCAGCGTCTTCTTCCAGGGAGAGAACATTACGGGCAGGAAGCCGCACCGGATCGTGGAGCGGGGAATAGCGCGCACGTTCCAGAACATCCGCCTGTTCCCGAACCTCACCTGCCTGGAGAACGTCATGGCCGGCCGGCATGCGCGGATGCGAAGCGGCCTTGCCGGCGCCCTGTTTCACCCGCGCACGCAGGTCGCGGAGGAGAGGGAGACGCGTCGAGCCGCGGAAGAGCGGCTGGCCCAGGTGGGATTGGGTGAGTCCCGCAACGAGCTTGCGCGCAACATCGCCTACGGCCGGCAACGGATGCTGGAGATTGCGCGCGCGCTGGCCACCTCACCGCGCCTGGTCGTCCTGGACGAGCCGTCCAGCGGGCTGAACCCCCGCGAGACAGAGGATCTGATGGTGTTCATCAGGAAGATCATCAGGGACGAGCGCCTGACCATACTTCTCATCGAGCACGACATGAACGTCGTGATGGGCATCTCGGACTGGGTCACCGTGATGGACGGGGGACGCAAAATCGCTGAAGGACATCCCCGGCAGATCTACCATGATCCCCGCGTCATCGAGGCATACCTGGGCGGAGGGACCTGAGGAATGCCGCCGCTTCTCCAGGTGAAAGACCTGCACATCCACTACGGGGCGCTGGAAGCGCTGAAGGGGGTGACCCTGTCCGTGGAGGAAGGGGAGATCGTGACAGTGCTCGGCGCCAACGGGGCCGGGAAGAGCACCCTCCTGCGCGCCATTTCGGGCCTGCTTGCGGCCAGGGACGGAGAGATCCTCCTTGACGGCGCCTCCCTGTCGCGCGTGCCCGCGTGCGACATTGTGCTGAAGGGGATTTCCCATGCCCCGGAGGGCCGCAAGGTCTTCTCCACGCTCACCGTGGAGGAGAACCTCAACCTGGGGGCGTTCACCCGTCGACACCGAAGGCAGGAAGTCACCGAGGCGCGGGAAAGAGTCTTCGGCCTTTTCCCGCTGCTCTCTGACCGCAGGCGACAGCTGGCCGGGACGCTCTCCGGCGGTGAGCAGCAGATGCTGGCAATGGGCAGGGCCCTGATGAGCACGCCCCGGATCCTCCTCCTGGACGAGCCCTCACTTGGTCTTGCGCCAATCCTCGTGAACCTGATCTTCGACATCATCCAGGAGATCAACCGCCAGGGCGTGGCAATCCTCCTGGTGGAGCAGAATGCCCACCAGGCCCTCGCGCTGGCGCGGCGCGGATATGTGCTGGAGGCGGGCGTGATTTCCGCGCAAGGCGCGTCACGGGAGCTGCAGTCCGACCGGCGGATTCAGGAGGCGTACCTGGGAGGCTCGGGTCTCAACGCACGCGGGCCCGAGCGGGGCTAGCGCTGGCGGACCTTGCCGGGGGCGCGCGGCGGGTGCGCCCGGGCGGGAGAAAGCGGCTCCGCAATCGGCGTGCTCTCTATCTTCTGGTTCATGATTGCAAGCCCGCCCCCCGCGCTCAGCGTGCTCATGATGACATCGTGCACGAGGGCCTCGTGACTCAGCCCCCTGCTTCTTCCCAGGCCGTAGACGAGCGCCAGGGACGCGTAGCCGGAGGGCTGCATGCCGCTCGCCATGAGGAGCTTGCCGATCTGCGCGGAGTCCGCGTCCTCCAGGGGTGCAACGGCTCGCAGGTCCATGATGGCCCCGCAGGCGGCCAGCGCGGACTCGTAGCCTCTCTGCATGCCCGCCCCCGCGGCGAGGAGCTCTCCGACAAGCTTGTCGGGAAGTCCCGCGCGGAGATAGATCCCGACCTCTTTGAGCGTCTCGTCTCCGGGACGCGAGAGGAAGGTCCCGCGCAGCCCCGCATTGGCCATGAGGAGCCGGGCCTGCTCCAGCCGCCCCAACTCTCCGTGAAGAGCGCTCACCAGCGTGTCAGGCGGGATTCCCTTTGCCTCCCCCTCCCGGAGCCTCTCCATGAGCAGCCACTGGGGAACATGGCGCTGGCCTGCTTCCGAAAAGATGTGGCCAAGCTCGCCGCGAGCGCTCGCGTACGCCGCGGAGCGGGGGTCTGACCCGTACCAAGTCTTCAGCAGGTCGCTCCACGACGCGCCTGCACCGGCGACAAGCAAAACCGATGAAAAAAGAAGGATTGCCGCGAGAGGCACGCGGCCGGCTCCGGAGGGGACGTTCATGACGTGAACCCTCACAACCTGAGCACGGAGCTCAGACCGCCGAAGCCATCATCGATCTGGCTTTCCGAGTGCGGATCCGGGACCCACCGCTGCCCGTCGATCAGGAAGTCGTAGGTGTAGATTCCCCCCGCGCGCAGCGGCACGATGATTTCCCAGACGCCGTGCTGTCCGGCCTTCAGGTTCAGCTCGCCGGGACGCCAGCCGTTCCAGTCACCCGCAAGGCTGACCCGTGAGGCCAAGGGAGCCTCCAGGGTGAAGCGCACCATGACCTGGGCGCCCGCGGAGCGCATGCGCCCCTGGAGGACAAGTCCGCCAATCCCCAGGAGAAGGGCCACGCACCCGGCCAGGGGAAGCGCCCATCTGACCGTCTGCATGGTTCGTCCGGAGAAGTGATGCACCTTCACTCTGGTGGCCCGTCGCATGACCGAATCCGTGAAGGAGGATGACGGCGATTCTTCGAAGGGAACCAGCCCGGAACGCTCTCCCGCGTCGCGGCGGATCAGAGGGATCAGTGCCCCGTAGGCGCGCGCGCACCGTTCGCACGCCCGGCTGTGATTGATGATGAAAAAGAGGCTCTGGGCATCTGAGACATGCCCTTGTTCCCACTCGCTGATTGCCGCGTCCACGCGTTGACAGGTGTCGTTCATACCGCTGCCTGCTTTGTTACTCTGCCGTTGCCTGCTGGTTATTATACTATGGTAGACCTTCCTTCGTTGCGTTCCTCTGGAGACTTTCGCGCAGCTTCTGCCGGCCGCGGAAAAGGCGGGACTTCACGTTTTCCACGCCGATATTGAGCACCGCCCCGATTGCCTCCACCTTCATCTCCTCGTAGTAGTACAGCACAACCACCTCTCGCAGGGTGGGCGGGAGGGAGTCCACGGCACGGCGCAGCGCGTCTCGCTCGTATTCCTCCATCACGACGCGCTGCGGGTCGGCCTCCCCGCCCGCGGCCAGCTCGACCTCCACGGCGGTCACCCGCTCCTCGCGTCTTTTCATGCGGCCGTAGGCGCTGCGAAGGTGGTTGACGGCAATGCTGTAGAGCCAGGGAAGGAGCTTCCTGTCCAGGCTGAAGCGGTGCAGCGACCGATAGGCGCGCAGGAAGATCTCCTGCGCCGCCTCCTCCGCCTCCTCCCGGTTGCCAAGGAAAGAAAGGGCAAGCCTCACGACGAGGCCCTTGTAGCGATCCACGATGAGCCGAAAGGCGTCCCGGTTTCCGCGGAGGACCTCGCCGATGGCGGCGAGCTCGTCCGCGCGTTCACTCTCCCCGGCGCGAATCTCTTCCACGGGAGTCAATGTACCACCCCGCGCCTGGAAAAAGGACAGACCGCATGTTTTCATTCCTGCAACCGCGCCGCCACGGGGCGGGTACAATGAAGGGTCACCATTGTGGGCGCTGTCGGCCTCCCCAGAGAACTGAACAGCGCGCGGGAGAGCGAAAGCGCGGGCCCCGTTCCGCGCGCCTCCCGCAAATCCCTTTCCACGGCCGGCCGCAGGCCCCCCTGAGCGCCCTTGATCGGGGGCACTGGACCGGCCATCTTTTTTCCCGGGCCAGGTGCATGCAATAACCCGCCGCGTCGTTCGTCTTTGAGAGCATGACGATCACGGCCCCCGCAGGGTCCCCGTCTCACGCGCAGGCGCTTGACGCTCGGCGCGAAAGACTGTATGTTTTCGAATATTACGGAATCGAACATTTCGTAATCGAAGAAACGACCATGAAAGAAATACAGCTTCTTGAGCTCCTGGGTGACATCTACCGCCGGGTCTTCCGGGCCGTCGCCCCACTGGCGCAGTCGGAAGGCCTCTCCATGACGGAGATGCTCGTCGTGTGGAAGATGCACTCGCGGGAATGCCGCAGGGTGAAGGAGCTGGTCGCGGAGATCGGGCTTCCCCCGAGCACGCTCACCGGGATCCTGGACCGTCTCACCGCCGCCGGCTGGCTCGCCCGGGAGGACGACCGGGAGGACCGCAGGGCCGTGGTCATGAGGCGCACGGAGAAGCTGGACAAGTTCATCCGCATCTTGAGGCAGGAAAGAACGAAGTCCCTGGAGGCTGCATTCCGCAAGCTCCCCCGCGACCTCGTCGAACGGCTGACGGAAGACCTGACCGCCGTTCATGACATTCTGGAAGCTGAGGAGAAGCAGGAATGAGCGATATCACGCGGGCGCGGGGGGCGGCCCCCGCGAAGGCTCTGCAGACCGGCGTGGAGGCGGGGCAGTCCGGATACCACTGGATGGCCCCGGTCCTTGTGGCCCTTATTGGCGCGTTCATGTCCATCCTGGACTCGAGCATCGTCAACGTTGCAATCCCGACGATGATGAACGTGTTCAACGCGAACCCAAGCTCGATCCAATGGGTGTCCACAATCTACATGCTCGCCCTGGGCGTCGTGATACCGCTCTCCGGCTGGCTCGGAGACCGCATCGGTTTCAAACGGCTGTACGTCCTCTCCATGGCGGTATTCGTGGCGGGCTCACTGCTGTGCACATTGGCGTGGGACCTGAACTCCCTCATCTTCGCCCGCGTGGTCCAGGCAATGGGCGGCGGGATGATCATGCCGACCACAATGGCCATGATCTACCGCATGGTTCCGCGGGACAAGATCGGCTCGGGAATGGGGATCTTCGGCATCGCGCTTCTGGTTGCCCCCGCCATCGGCCCGACCCTCGGCGGGTACCTTGTCGAGTACGTGGAGTGGCGGTGGATATTCACCATCAACCTTCCCATCGGAGTGATCGGCATTCTGCTCGCGCTCTTCATCCTCCCGGAGTTCCAGTCCAAGCATCCCGGCAAGCTCGACGTCTGGGGGGTCGTTACATCGGCATCCGCGCTGTTCAGCCTGCTGCTCGCCCTCAGCAAGGGGTCGGACTGGGGCTGGGGAGATGAAAGGACCGTCCTGCTCTTTCTTGCGAGCTTCTTCTCGTTTGTCCTTTTCATCTACATGGAGCTGACGTCGGACAACCCGCTGCTCGATCTGCGGGCTTTCAAGTACGTGAGCTTCACCGTGGCGAATCTCTCTCTCGTGGTGACCACCATCGGGATGTTTTCCGGCCTCTTCTTCCTTCCCCTGTTCCTGCAGAGCATCCGGGGCATCGGGGCCATGGAGACCGGGCTGCTCATGATGCCCGGCGCAATCATCTCCGGGATGATGATGCCCGTGGTTGGCCGGTTGTTCGACAAGATCGGGCCTCGGCCTCTGGTGATAACGGGTCTTCTCCTGCTCTCATTCATCACCTTCCTGTTTCGCAACCTGAACCTGGAGACCGCGACCGCCACCATCATGCTGTGGACGCTCCTCCGGGGGTTCGTGATGCCCCTGGCGATGATGCCGGCCCAGACGGCAGCGATGGTGGATATCCCCACTGAGCTGATCGGCCGGGCCTCCTCCATCACCAACATCGTCTCTCGTGTATCCAGCTCCTTCGGGATTGCCGTTCTGACCTCCATGCTGACCACCCGCCAGATCATGCACGGCGCGAACCTCGCGTGGAGGGTCTCCGCGGCGAATCCGACGGCAATGAGCGTCATTCACCAGGCAGGTGCTGCCATGGGCGGCGGCTCCCAGGGCCGGAGCATCGCGCTCGCGTTCCTGGATGGGATGGTGGCCAAGATGTCGTTCGTCAATGCGATCGATGATGTCTTTCTTGTCACGGCGGCGTTCACCCTGATAGCGCTCGTCCCCGCGTACTTCCTCAAGAAGGGCGTGCATGGCGGGCCGCGGGGAGCAGCGATGGCCGAATAAGGTGGGTCCGTCCCCTGCGCCCGGTCGCCGGGGCCTAATCCAATTTCCAGAGAGGAAGATCTGATGTCACGAAGAACTGTCATTATGCTCGTTATCGCCATTGCGGTGGTTGCGACGGTGGGAATCGTCGGGTACTACGGGTACCAGGGGTACCGCTACGTCTCCACTGACGACGCGCGGATCGCCTCCAACGTCGTTTCGGTCAGCCCGGAGATCGCCGGAAAGATCCTGGAATGGCGGGTCAAGGAAGGCGACATGGTCCAGAAGGACGATGTCCTGGGACGCCAGGATCTGGGCGCCGCGCTCACCTCGGGGGCAATCAATCCGCAGGCTATGGGCTCGGTGGCGGGTGTCGTGGCGGAAAAGGCGATCCTGCGGGCGCCCCTTGCCGGGCAGGTCATCCTGTCCACGGCCGTCGTCGGCGAAATGGCGGTGCCGGGCATGTCCCTCGCCGTCATCGCGGACACGGAAGGGCTGTACGTCAGCGCGAACATCAAAGAGGGGGACATTGCCCGCGTGAAGATCGGCCAGCAGGTGAGCGTCTGGATAGATGCGTTTCACGGCAGGCTGTTCCATGGACGGGTGGAGACCATCGGCCGCGCCACCTCCTCCACGTTCTCCCTCCTTCCCGCCCAGAACGGAGGCGGAAATTACACGAAGGTCGTCCAGGTCATCCCGATCAAGATCAGCATCCTGGATCAGGGCGACGCTCGTTTCATGATCGGGATGAACGCATATATCAAGATCCACATCAACTGAGAAATGCAAGGAGCGAAGTCGTGAACAATCGGTTCCATAAATCATTCGTGATCATTACGGCCGCGGCGCTGGCCGTGAGCCTCCTGTCCTGCCAGCCGAAAGCGGCCGTACGTGTCAGCGTACAGACGTCGGCCGCGCATGACGGAAAGATAGTCAAAGACGTCGACTTTTCCGGCGTTCTGGTCCCTAATCAAACCGTCAACATTTTCGCGAAGATTGCCGGCCAGGCTACATACGTTGGCGGCGACGTGGGCACACCGGTGAAGGCCGGGCAGCTCCTGGTGCAGATCGACACAAAGGAGCTGAACGCGCAGCTGAAGGTTGCGGAGGCCCAGCTGTCCGGGGTGTCAGACCAGGGCGCGCAGGCGAAAATCGGGGTGGAGACCGCGCGGTTGAACCTGGACCTGGCCCAGCGGGCGTACGACCGGACGAAAACGCTGCTGGAGAGCAAGGTGGTCACGCAGAGCCAGCTGGATGATGCCCAGACGAAGCTGGACCTCGCAAAGAGCGCTTTCGACAATGCAAACCGGCAGTACCAGACCGTCAGCGGCTCGGGGCTCGCCCAGGCGGAGGCCCAGGTCAACTTCATCAGGGTCCAGATCTCCAACAGCACCATCACGACCCCCATCACGGGCATCATCACGAATCGCAACATCAATCCCGGCGAGATCACCTCCACGACCACGGCCCTGATGTCGATTGCCGACACGGCAACGCTGAAGCTGCAGGGGAACCTGTCCCAGGAGGATATCGTGCACCTGTCCATCGGGGACGCGGTGAAAGTGTCCGTGGATGCCATCCCGGGAAAGACCTACGCGGGCCGGGTCCAGCAGGTGGGCCCTGTCGCGGCCGCCACGGGCCAGTATTTCCCGGTTGTCGTTGCCCTCGCGAACGACCGCAAGCTCCTTGCCGGCATGACGGCGAAGGCGTCCTTCACGTTGACAGGGTCTCCAGGGATCATCGTAGCGCTCCCGGCCATCGACGCGGGAGAGGACGGCCAGGCATATGTGTTCGTGGTCGCCGGCGGCAAGGCTCACAAGAGGCAGGTAACTCTCGGAATGAGAAACGGCAACGAGGTGCAGGTGCTGTCCGGGCTTGCGGCGGGGGAGATGGTGGCAGTCACCAATGTGGAAGCGCTGGTGGACGGGATGGAGGTGGCTCAATGAGCGCTCCACTGCGCGCCGCCGCGGCCGTCGCCATGTTCCTGCTGGCGGGCGCCGGCGCCATGGCGTTCGCCCAGGACGCGGGTCAGAGTGCGTCCGCGACGCAGGGCGCCGGACAGTCCGCGGCGCTCACGCTCACGGTGGATCAGGCCGTGGCGCGTGCGCTCGCCAACCAGCCCCTCATCCAGCAGGCGCAGGCCGCGGTGGAGGCCGCCCGGGCGCGAGTCGGGGAGGCGAACAGCGCGTACTACCCGTTTCTCAACGGCACGGCTTCGTACAACAGGCTGTCGGATGAAAGCTTCCCGCTGGGTGCACTGCTTCCCCCCGCAGCCGAGCTCTCCCAGTTCGGGATCACGATTCCCCCCAGCTTTGCGCCGCTTCTGAATGCCCCCTTTTCCTTTGCCCCCGTGAACTCGTGGGATTTCAAGCTCGGATTCAATCAGGTGATCTTTCAATTCGGCAGGAGAGGCATCCAGGTCAAGCTGGCGGAAAATGGCGTCTCCGCAGCCGAAATTGGCGTCGAGCAGATACGCTCAAGTCTCGCGTTCCAGGCCGCGCAGGGGTTCTACACGGTCCTTTTCCTCAAGCAGCAGCTGGCAGCCCTGGACACGCAGCTTGCGAACCTCCAGGAGCACCTGGATGCGGTGCGGGTACGGACGCAGACCGGAGCGGCCACACGGTACGACGAGCTTTCAACCGAGGTGCGCATTACCGCGCTGCGGAGCCAGCGCATCGATGCCGACAACATGCTGAACAAGCAGGCTGTCGGGCTGAAGCTGCTCCTCGGCATCGAAGCGAATGCACAGCTGGATCTGAGCGGTGACTTCACTCCGGGGGCTGCCGCATCCCCGGACGAGCAGGCCCAGGTCGCCTCCGCACTTTCGCGTCGGCCGGAGATCCGCCAGGCAGTCGAGGCTGAGAGGGCCGCGGAGCTGAACCGCAGGCTCTCCACCATGGGCGCCTGGCCCACGATCTCCGGGCACGCCTCGGTTGGCTACTCGAACGGGATACTTCCGGATCTCAACACGCCGGTCCTGAACTGGGTTGCCGGTGTTCAGGTGAATGTCCCCATTTTCCAGGGTTTTCTCGTTGCCCGCCAGGGTGAGGAAGCCGACAAGAAGCTGCTCGCGGCCCGGGCAGAACACGATGCAGGTCAAGCGCACCATCACGATTCAGGTGCTGCAGGCCATGCAGGACATAGATGCAGGGGGCAGGCAAGTGGAGAGCGCCCAGGTGCAGCTCGGGCAGGCGAAAGAAATGCTGGACGTGGTCAAGCTGCAGTACGACCTGGGGATGCTGACGAACCTGGAGTACCTCGATGCGCAGGCATCGCTGGAGCGCGCGCAGCTCTCGAGCCTGCAGAGCCAGTACCGCCAGGTGCTGAATCAGTACTCTCTGGATCTGGCTACCGGGGCGCCCTTCTGGTTGATGGGGCCCGGGGCAACGGGGAAGTGAACCGGGCAGATCTGGTCTGCCCGGCCCGCCCCTTTTCAGCTTCTCCCGTCCCGGCACGCTGCGCAGAGACATCCCCGGGGCTTGATGTACGCGTCAAAGTATTCCTTGCCGTAGTGGTAGGACAGCTCCTCCCCGGGTGAGATCCTCCTGCGCGAATAGATGATGACCCGCTTTCCGCGCGTGTAGGCGACACAGTTGGGCCTGCAGGAATGGTTGATGTAGCGGCTCAGGTTCTCCCGGCCGCGGCCGTCGATTGTCCAGCGGGAGTTCACCCGAAAGAGATACCTGCCTCCCCTGCGGTCTGCCGCCTCGGTTGCTAGCAGCGCGCCGGTGTATTCAATGACGAAATCACCCCGCTTGAAGCCCCGCGCGGCGAACAGTCCGAGCCCCGACTGACTTCTCCTTACGACAAAACAGTGCGCGATATCCCGCCCCTTCTTCTTCCCGGCCATAGGTGTTGCGGCGTACTGTATACGCAACCGGGACGGGATGTCAGCCCTCGAGCGAGCGGGCGGGCCCTACTGCGCTCCGCCCTCTCGGGCAAGCCCGCGGATGAGACGTGCGACCGTGTCGTCACGGATGTAGCTCCTCAGCCGCGAATCGAAATCCGGTGGCTCCCATCTCCCGGAGAGCATCTCGCGCATCTGGTCTCGCAGGCGTCTTGCCTGCTCGCTGTCGCCGAGCCGGTCCGATGTGACGGAGGCATAGGCGATGGCGAGCAGCCTCGTTGCCGGAGAGTTGATGGGCCGCGACTCCGAGGCAAGAAAATACGTTCTCGCGTCGGCCCAATGACGCTTCGCGCATGCAACGAGCCCCAGCTCGAGAGGACCGAGATAGTAGTCAGGAAGCTCGCGGTCCATCCAGCCAGCCGCCTCTTCCGCTCCGTCGAGACGGTCGAGGGCCAATGACGCGCTGAAAGTCCAATCTGCCCTGAGAAACGGGTTGATGGCTGCATGCGTCTGCAGGGAAGCGAGAATCCGGTCCCATCCGTCCCTGTCCATTCCCATGCCGTGCAGGCGGGCAAGCTGAAAGACGCCGTCAAGGAACTCTGAATCCGCGGCGAACCCCTCGGTTTGCGCAAAGGGATCCACGGGTCGCCAGACGGTGAGGTTTCCCGTGGAAAGCTCGTATGCCAGAAACGGCCCGAAGCCGGCATAGGAGGGTCGGTAGGAGAAGAGAACGGCGTTGCGGGACCAGTCGATGATGACGCTCTGAACCGTGCAGAAGTTGTTGATTGTCTTGAACGAATCCTGGAGCAGTGTCTGGTGCACGGGAAAGTCATCATAGGAGTAGAAGTCATGGTTCCCGAGAACCTTTGCCAGGTACTCCGCGAGCGCAGTCTGCGGGACCTTGGCGCGCAGGATGGACAACGCGTTCTCGCGCGCCAGGTTGTATTCCGCCTGGGAGAGGATGGATGCGTTTGCCTGGCGGTTGGCAAGGGAAAGGGGGGCGTTGGCCACACACAAGGTGTCAGTCACCATGGGCACTTTCGTGGTCGCGTCACCCAGGGATTCGTACAGCGCGGCGTTCCGCTCGTCCCGGGAAGAGATCGTGATGAAGTAGTGGGATGCCGAGGAGTGCTCCATGATCGAGTCCACGTCATGAACGGTGGCGCAGTTTTCCAGGACTTCCTTGACGAGGAAGCCGACGGGAATGACGTTGCCCCGGGCGTACTTCGTGAACGCCGCGGTGTTGACGCTCGCCGCAATTCCCCGATCGTTGAGGCCCGTATACACGCCGGGGAGCCCGGCAAAGCCTACGTTGACGTACGGGATCTTCCCGTCCACTGCGACCTTCACGATGGCGGGATATCGGGAGACGAAGTTCGCCGGCCTCGGGAAATCGAAGTTCCTGCCATGGATGATCTGGTCCCCCCGCCTCACCACCATGGACGTGCAGCTTGCATCGAAGAGCATCTCAGGGGTCATGGCGAAGAACAGGAAGTCGGTGAATGGAATACCGGCCCCATCCGCGATCCCGCGCACCTCCTCCTCGAAACCGCCCGGCATTGCCGCGCGCATGTCACGGACTTTCCCGTCCAGGGACAGGCGGAAGAAAAGGCGCCGCAGCCCGCCGCCTGTCAGCTCGTTCAGCAGCCTGTCGTATTCTGCGTAGACTGCGCGGATCTCAGGCCGCAGGAGGACGCCGTATTGAAGTCCGACTTCGTAGGGCGCGCCCGAAAGATCGAGCAGCGGCACCCCTTCCCGGTCGACACGCTTGCCCGCATGGAAGACCAGGACATCCGCGCTGCGGTAAGGCTCCCTGTCCCGAGAGGGAGGAGCTCCGGCGCATGACGAGAGGAGCAAAGCCAGCACGAGCGCGGTTGCTGCCAGAAGGACAGGAACACTCGCAAGAGGGCCATTCCTGGTCACGCTTCTGTTCATTTCTTCCCCCCCCTTCAAACACCGGTCGCGCAGAGAACTCACCCGATGAATTCAGACGTTTCAGCGGTTGATTTAGTTCACCGAGACGCGCTTTTTTTCAGCCGGCCCACACGGTGTTCAGGACAAGCAGCAGGAACAGGAGCGGAAGGTACGCAACGGAAGCACGCAGCAGCAGCCGCCCGCTGCGCTTGTCTCTGCGCGCGGAAGCTCGGGCCGCAAAAACAAGGTACGCTGCCCCCAGGATCGAGGCGCCCGCCAGGTAGGCCGGACCCGCCATGCGCGTGAAAAACGGCGCCAGGCTCACCGCGATCAGCAGGACCGTTGCCGCCATGATTTCGAAAACCACCCAGGACCCGGCCGCCGGCAGGGCAGTGATGACCCGGATGCCACCCCGTTGGTAGTCCTCCCGATACATCAATTCCAGCGCCAGGAAGTGGGGAAACTGCCAGAAGAAAAGGACTGCGAAGAGCGCCCAGGCGTTGACGCCGAGGTCCCCGCGCGCTGAAGCCCACCCAAGGAGGGGCGGCATGGCGCCGGAGATCGCCCCGGGAATGGTGTGGTGCAGGGTGCGGCGCTTCAAGGGCGTGTAGATGAAGATGTAGCTGACGAAAGTGAAAACGGCGACGCCACCGGCAACGGGCCCGAGGGCCGCGGTGATTCCGACCACGGCGGCGGTCGTCAGAACGGCCCCGAAGGCAAGCACAGCGCTCGGCCGCAGGCGTCCGCTGGGCAGGGGGCGGTGGGCCGTGCGGAGCATCATGGCGTCAGTGTCCCGCTCGATGTAGTGGTTCAGCGCGAATATGCCGAAGGCAAGGAGGGCGACACCGCAGGCGGTCTCACCGAGCCGGGGCCAATCCAGGAAGCGAGGGGACGCCAGGTAGAAGGAGCCGACAGCCACCGTGAGGACCAGGAGAGCGATGCGCGGCTTGGTCAGCTCGATGTACGCCTTCAGCCTGCCCGGCGTTCGGCTCGGCGGCAGCCGTTCACTCGTTCTCTCGCTCACGCGCGGCCCCGCGCACCCGCGGCCTGACGGTACCCGAACAGCCCGCCCGCCTTGATGACGCGGGCGACCTCCTCCGGCACGAGCTCTTCCCAGGATGGATCTCCGTCCCGGAGCCGGGTAAGGACATCGCGAGGGAGAATGGAGAGATCCGCTTCGGTGGTATCACGGATCGGCTCCACGAGCCGGTTCTCGAACAGGTGGGCGTAGAGATGGCGCAGATTGCCCGGCGCCTTGAAAGTCTCCGCGGTCACGACCTCTCCCGTCTCGCTGTTTTTCCATGGATACACGAACAGCGTGACGGGGCCCCGCATGAGTCGACCCAGCGCTTCCAGCACGCCGCCTTCCAGGTCGCGATAATACTCTTCATCCAGGAGCTGGATCATGGTCGGTATGCCGAGCACCATGACTATCCTTTCATGGGTGTAGCGGCGCAGGTAGGCGGTCACGTTGTGGAAGCGCGAGTAGTTGGAGACCATCACGGTCTTGCCGAGCGCACGCAGGGTATCCATGCGCCCCAGGAAGTCCTCGTGCTCGATCTTTTCCCCGAGTGTGAGAAGGTTGCGCAGAGTCATCTCCATGAGGGTGATGGGCTCCCGGCCCGCCATGTCGGGCATCTTCTGCAGCTGCGCGCGGGACCTTTCCAGCATGTCGAGGGTGACCCGCGTGATCGGGCGAAAGCTTCCCCGCTCAATCGAGGACGGGCTGGTGGTACAGGAGCTCCGCGGGCTCCACGACCTCCCCGTCAGGGGCGAACATGGCGGCGTTGGTCAGCCGCTGCTCCACGAGCTGCAGGCTCATGAGCCTGTTGTCCACCTGGCGGAAGGTCGGGCCGGTGAGCTTCAGCATGTCGACTTCCATGCGGTCACGCGTGAGCTCGTCCATGAGGGACCCGATCAGCGCCTCCGGCGACCCGGTGAGGTAGAACGCCCCGTAGATGAGACTGACTCCCAGGATGCCCAGGGCCTCCTGCTGGCGCACGTTGTCCAGGTCCCACATCCTGGCGTGGATGATTATCTCGGAGGCCGGGCCGCGAGGTTCCGTCTGGAAACGGATCCCGAGCCAGCCGTGGCCGTCCTCCTGGCGGGTATGGCTTTTCGTCGCTACGGTGTCCGCAAAGACGAAGCACTTGGTCTTCTCCGCCCTTTTCGCATCCAGCCTTTCCAGGAGGAGGGCCCATTCGTGGTCCAGCATGGAGACCAGGCGCTGGCGGCTCACGTAGCGTTCGTGGGTTCCGTAAATGGCGTCAGAAACCGCCATGTCGTACGCGGAGATCGTCTTCGCCACGGTGCCCGCGGCGCCCCCGACGTGGAAGAACCATCGCGCAACCTCCTGGCCCGCCCCGATCTCCGCAAACGTGCCGTAGCGCGCCGCGTCGATGTTTATCCGCAGCGCCTTGTCGTGCGCGCTCAAGCTGTTCGTGCTCATCCCGTTTCTAAAGTAATGCGTTTCCCTGCAAACAGCGAGCCCTCGACCCCCGTGCGCCCTTGCTGTAGAATCTCCGAACGTCATGAGAATACGAAACGAGAACGAGTTTCCCATCGGGTACACGGAGATCGGCGCCCATCGGGCGGAGACGCTCATGGATTTCGGCATCCTGCGCCTCGCGGCGGGGCAGGCCCATCGCTCCAGACCGGGGAAAGAAAGGGCATTCATCCTCCTGGGCGGCCAGGTGGAGCTGGCCTGGGAGGGACAAAAAGTCCGCGCTTCCCGTGAATCCCTGTTCGATCAGTCTCCCTGGTGTCTCAGCCTTCCGTCGAACGTCGAAGCGACAATCAGCGCAATTGGCGGGGAGGCTGAGATCTCCGTTCACGCGACGCAGAACCCGCGCCCGTTTCCCGCGCACCTCTACACGCCGGAAGAGTGCAGGAGCGAAGAACGCGGAAAAGGGACAATGAAGGAAACCTCCACGAGGATCGTCCGTACCATCATCGAGGACCCGCGCGCTTCATTCTCCAATCTCGTTCTCGGGGAGGTGATCACCTTCCCCGGCAAGTGGTCCAGCTACCCTCCGCATCACCACCCGCAGCCGGAGATCTACCACTACAGGTTCCAGCAGCCAGGCGGCTTTGGTCTCTGCCAGATCGGCGAAGAGGCCTACCTGCTTCGAAACCGTGACACCGTCATCATTCCCCCGGGGGCGGTGCATCCCCATGCCGCGGCGCCCGGCTATGCGATGTTCTATATCTGGGTGATACGGCACCTGGACGGCGCCCGCTACGGGACGCCCACTTTCGTCCCCGAGCATTCCTGGGTCATGGACCCGAAAGCAAAGATCTGGGGCCCCTGAGGATCGGTTTCAGCAAGGCCTCGCGGGGCGCCCGCCGCTGGCGCGGGGTGCTGGCGTCGCACGCCCCCGAAGCCGTTCATTCAGGAAGGCTTCAGATCATCCCGTCCCAGCTGTTGCGGACCCGGGCCTCCCGCGCTTCCTTCTCCGAGAACCAGTGCGAGGTGACGCTCTTCAGCTCCGTGTAGAAGCGCACCCCGTCGGTGCCCATGGTGTGGAGGTCTCCGAAGAAGGATGCCTTGTGCCCCGTGAAGCCGAACATCGCCAGGGGAACAGGGATCCCGACGTTCACACCCACCATCCCGGCATGTGACCTGCGTGGTGAACTCCCGGGCGTAGTAGCCGTTCTGCGTGTAGATGACGCTCCCGTTTCCGAACTCGCTCTCGTTCATCAGCTCCACGCCCTCGTCGAAGCTCGAAACGCGCTTGATGCAGAGCACCGGCCCGAAGATCTCCCGGTCCCCGACGCTCATGCCCTTCTTCACGTGATCGAAGAGCGTGGGGCCGAGGTAGAAGCCCTTCTCGTAGCCGGGCACCACGACATCCCGGCCGTCCAGGACCATCTGGGCGCCTTCCTGGATACCCTTCTCGATCCAGGAGACGACGCTCGCGCGGTGCTCGGCGTTCACAAGCGGACCGAGCTGGCTCGTCTTGTCGTATGCCGGCCCGATCTTGAGCCCCTCCATGACCTTGACGAGCGCTTCGATGAGCTGGTCCGCGACTGCCTCTTCCACCACGGCAACCGGCAGCGCCATGCACCGCTCCCCGGCGCATCCGCAGGCGGAGTTCACGATGCCCTTCGCGGTGCGCTCCAGGGGGGCATCGCTCATGACCAGCGCGTGGTTCTTTGCCTCGGTCAGGGCCTGCACCCGCTTGCCGTTGGCGGCCGCGGTGGCATAGATGTGCTTCCCGACGGAGGTGGAGCCGACGAACGAGATTCCTACCACGTCGGGATGGGTCAGCAGTATCTCGGCCTCCGCCCGCGAACAGGTGACGAGGTTCAGAACGCCCGGGGGAAGCCCTGCTTCCTGCCACAGCTCCATGATGCGCATGGAGGAGCGCGGGACAAAGCTCGCGGCCTTGAGCACCATGGTGTTGCCCGTCGCTATGCACAGCGGCGCCATCCAACCCATGGGGATCATCGCGGGGAAGTTCCACGGGGAGATCCCCGCGAACACGCCCAGGGGCTCCAGGTATTGCGTCGTGTCGTACCCGGGGGTGGCGTTCATGATTGCGGGCCCCTTGATGAG
This sequence comes from uncultured Spirochaetota bacterium, assembly GCA_963745235.1. Classification (GTDB taxonomy): domain Bacteria; phylum Spirochaetota; class Spirochaetia; order SZUA-6; family Fen-1364; genus Fen-1364. Next base: position 153,791 of record CAVUXE010000037.1, read on the forward strand.
ATGCGGGACTCCGGCCGCGTACTCCACCACTTCAATCACCTTGAGCACGTCCCCCATGGCCTCGTCCCAGACCTTGCCGTGCTCCTCGGCTACCAGGTGCGTGAGCTCATCCACGTGGCGGTCCAGGATGCTCTTCATCCGAAACAGAACCTGCGCCCTCTTGTTCGGCGGCATGTCCGCCCAGGCGGGGAAAGCAGCCTTTGCCGCGGCAATTGCAGCCCGGACCTCCTCCGCAGTGCACTGCGGAGTGCGCGCAACGACCTCCCCGATGGAAGGATCGTAGCAGTCCATGTAATGGTCGGTCTTCGAGGTCTTCCACTCTCCGCCGACCCAGTATTTCAATTTCTTCGGCTCGACAGCTGTTATCATGTCGATCCTCCTTGCATTCATTCAGCCGGGCGCCAGCCAGGCGTCAGCCCTCCGGCAGCATGGCGTCCCTCATGAGGGCCGCCAGGTCCTCCGTGGCTTTGCAGAACTGCCGCAGCGTGCGCACCGACGCGCCGTACAGGTCGAACTGGTCCGGCCGCATGCCGTCCTCCTGGTAGGCCCGCGCGAAGTCAGGGAACTTTTTCAGCAGCTCTCCGACGATGACGGGGTCCACGGGAGTCCCGATGCGGCTCTCCACGGAAACGTCAGACGCGTTGAAACGCTTCTGCCACTCGTAGGGAGGGGAGATGACAACGTCTCCGCCGATGAGCTCGGACCAGTGAAGATGATTACGAAAGGCGGCGGAGAGGAGCCGCAGCCTGTAGCCTCGCTCCTGGTAGATCCCGTACGCCTTCTTGAAAACTGCGACTCCCGCCCAGTCCAGCACCGCCGGGTCGGCAATGATTCCTTTCCTCTCCGCGAGGGCTTTCAGCCAGTCATCGAGCCGTCCCACCATGAGGGTGCAGACCGGGCCCATGCGGCTCGTATCCTTGCCCTCCTTTTCCCGGCGTTTCAGTCCGCGCTCCACCGCCTCCGCTACCGCAATTGCCTGCGGCAGCGTGAAGCTCACCGTCGCGTTGACGCTGATCCCCCGGTAGGTGGCTTCCTCGATGGCCGCAACACCCGCGTGCGTGACGGGGATCTTCGTGATGATGTTGGGCGCCATGGCGTTGAATCGCTCAGCCTGCTCGACGATGGCCCGCGCGTTGCGGTACAGCCGCGGGTCAGTCTGGACGGAGAGTCTGCCGTTTCTTCCATTCTCCCGGTGAAAGATCGGCTCGAGGAGCTTTGCGGCCTTGATTGACATCTCCTCCACCAGGCGCCAGGCAACTTCGTCCTCTGTGGCCGCCGGCATCTCGGCGATGATTGCCGGGATCCGGTCCTTCCACAGGTGCAGCTCCTTTTTCAGAACGCCCAGGACGATGACCGGGTTGGCCGTGGCGCCCACGGCGCCATTCTGACTGATGGAAGAGGAAAGCTCTTCGATAGAGCAGGAGTCGTTCCACAGGGCTGTCGGGGTGGTGGATGTCATCTGGCGCAACAGCGTGGTTGTGACGGCTTGTGTCGGCATAGGCGGGCCCACGGAGTGGTAGAAAAAATATACTCATGGCTGTATGCTGGGGCAAAAGAAATGGGAGGTCGCCCATGATCGAAAGACGTCGATTTGCCCTGAACAGGATAACATGCCCGTCACTCGGACTGGAGGATTTCTTTCGGTTCGCCGCGGAGCTCGGCATCTCCCGAGTCGAGCTGCGAAACGACCTCGCCGGCGGCCAGGTCACGGACAACCTTTCCCCGTCGCGAGCCGCGGCGCTGGCAAAGGCGAGCGGGGTTCAGATCATCACCATCAACGCCCTGCAGAAGTTCAACCTGACATCCGCCCGGCAGAAGGCGGCCGGCGAGCTGGAGAAGCTGCTCGACCTTGCTGAGGAACTGCGCTGCCCGGCGCTCGTCCTGTGCCCCAACAACGACACCGCTGACGCGAGGGACGCAAAGACACGGGTCGCGGAAGCGGTGGACGCCTTGAAAGCGTTCGGACCGTCGTTCATGAAGAAGGGAATCCTGGGGTACGTGGAGCCGCTCGGGTTTCACGAGTCGTCCCTGGCTTCTCTCATCGTCGCCGTGGAGACGATCAAGAGCTCGGGCTTCAGCTGCTACCGCACGGTGTACGACACTTTCCATCACTACCTGGGACCGGACACGGAGAATGACATCGGCCCGCACTACGAGGTCACCAACACGGGCCTCATCCACGTCTCAGGCGTCGAGGCGGACATACCCAAGGAGAAGTATCGGGATGAGCATCGCGTTCTTCCCGGCCCGAAAGACCGCACTTTCTGCAGGGAGCAGGTTGCCCACCATGACCGCCTGGGCTACACCGGGGACATCTCTTTTGAGCCTTTCTCCGCGGAGGTTCAGCGCATGGGACGCGCGGACCTTGCCGCTGCCCTGAGAAAGAGCATGGAGTACCTGCAGGGGAGCTAGGCTTCGCTTCTCGACGTTCTTCCGCACGTCGATGGTCACGGCCACGACGATGATGATGGCGCGCGCCACCTGCTGGAAGTCCGCGGAGACGTTCAGGATGTCCAGGCCGTTCTTCATGACGCCGATGATGAGGGCGCCGATGAGCGTGCCTCCCGCGCTTCCCAACCCTCCCGCAAGGCTCGTGCCCCCGATGACCGACGCGGCAATGGCATCCAGCTCGTAGCCCAGGCCGAGGCCCGGCTGGCCGGAGCCGATGCGCGCGGTCAGAACGATGGCGGCAACGGCTGCGAGAAAGCCCGCGTACGTGTAGACCAGGATGAGGTAGCGGTTCGTCTTGATCCCCGAAACCACCGCCGCCTGCAGGTTGCTGCCCAGCGCATACGTGTAGCGGCCCCACAAGGTGTGCTGGAGTATCACGTAGGTGATCACCACGCAGACAATGAGCACGATTGCCGGGTTGGGGATGCCCAGGATGTCTCCCTGACCGATGACCTGGAAGGAGTCGATGAGACTTCCGCGGGGGCGGCCCTGCGAATAGATGAAGGCCCACCCGCGGGCGAAGGTCATCATGCCGAGGGTGGCGATGAACGGCGGGATCTTCAGCCAGGCGATCATGCTGCCGTTGACGAACCCGATGGCAACTCCGACTCCCAGACCGATAAGGACCACGGGAACAATCGGCCAGGGGTGCCCGCCCTTGTACAGCCGGTCCATGGCGTCCGCGCTCTGCACGAGGCTTGCCACTGCCACCGCGACAGCGGCCACCACCGCGCCGGAGGAAAGGTCGATCCCCGCGGTGATGATGCACATGGTGACGCCCAGGGCGATGATCCCGATGACGCTGATCTGGCGCAGCACGTTCAGGAGGTTGTTGATCCGCAGGAAGATTCCGCCGGAAAGGATTGCGATCACGATGCACAGCCCCACGAGGATCAGCAGGATGCTGTACTTGCTCATGAGCGCAAGAACGCGGGATTCCCTTCGGGGAGCAATCTTGACGGCTTCAATCACGGCGTGCCTCCGGTCCGACCCTAATAGTAGTGCACTTCCTTGAACGTGCTGAGCGGCTCTCCGGTTGCCATGTGGAGGATCTTCTCCTGCGTGGCCTCCGCCCGGCTGATCTCTCCGACCTTCCGCCCTTCGTGCATGACCATGATCCTGTCCGACATGGCCAGGATCTCCGGCATCTCGGATGAGATGAGGATGATTGCCTTCCCCTCCCTGGCAAGGTTGGACATGATCTTGTAGATCTCGCTCTTTGTGGCCACATCGATGCCCCGGGTTGGCTCATCCATGATCAGGAGGGCCGGCACCGTGGCGAGCCAGCGCGACACGAGGACCTTCTGCTGGTTGCCGCCGCTCAGGAACATCACCAGCTGGTCCAGGCTGGGAGTCTTGATCCGCAGCGACCCGACGGCGTCGTCGCAGAGCTTGCGAAGCGCGCGATGCTTGAGAAACAGGGCTGCTCAGGTTGTTGCGCAGGCTGGGCATGATGATGTTGTCCCGCACGGAAAGGTTCAGGTACAGCCCGCTCCTCTTCCTGTCCTCCGTCAGGAACGCCATCCCGTGCCGGATGGCGTCGAAGGGGGTGTCGATGCTCACCTGCTTCCCGCGGATCCTGATCGTCCCCGCCTGCCGGGGCGAGACGCCGAAGACTGACTCCATGACCTCGGTCCTTCCCGCGCCGATCAGGCCGGCCACCCCGAGGATCTCTCCTTCTCTCACGGAAAAGCTGATGTCGTGGAAGTAGCCGCGCCGGGTGAGCCCCTCCACCTCGAGGACCGGCTTGCCGACCTCCGCCTTTTCCTTCTGGAAGAACTGGTCGATGGTGCGGCCCACCATCATCTTGATGAGCTTTTCGCGGGTGAGGTTGACGCTGTCCTCATGACCCACGAACTCCCCGTCGCGGTAGACGCTTACCTCGTCGGTGATCGCGAACACCTCATCCATCTTGTGCGTGATGTAGATGACCGCCACGCCGCGGCTCTTCAGGTCCTTGATGATGGTGAACAGGTGTCCTACTTCTTTTTCCGTCAGGGCGGAGGTGGGCTCATCCATGATGATGAGATCCGCCTTCCGGGAGACCGCCTCCGCGATCTCCACCAGCTGCATCTGGGCAACGCTCAGCCTGCCCATGATCTGGCGCGGCTTGAGATTGATCTTCAGCTCTTTCAGGATCTCTTCCGAGGCCTTGTCGATGGCCCGGTGATCGATCAGCCCCAGGCGGTTCTTCATCTCCCGGCCCAGGAAGATGTTCTGCGCCACGGTCATGTACGGGAGCGGGCTCATCTCCTGGTGGATCATGGAGATGCCCTTGGTGAGGGAATCATGGACGCTCTCAAAGGTCGACCGGCCGCCCGCGCAGCGTGATGGTGCCCGAGTCCGGCCTGTACAAGCCGATGGCAACCTTCATGAGGGTGGACTTGCCCGCCCCGTTTTCGCCCATGACGCCGTGCACCGTGCCCGGGCGGACATGGAGCTGCACTCCGTTCAGGGCGTGCACGCCGGGGAAACTTTTGTGGATGCCTTCCATCTCCAGGATGAACTCGCTCACGGCGTGCCCGCTCCTTGTCCAGGAAGTCGCGAAAGAAAACCAGGGGCCGGGCTTCCGCCCGACCCCTGCCGCAGTCTGCCCTACTTCATGTACTTCTTGTAGTTGTCGTACGTCACTGGCTCGAACGGGATCGCCGTGAAGACCGGGACGTTTTGCGTGATTGATCAGCTTCAACGCCGTCTGGACGGCGCCGCGGCCCTGTGCTCCGCCGTTCTGGAACACGGTCATGTCCAGTCTCTTGTCCGCGATGAACTTCAAGCGCGTCCGAGGTGGCGTCAACGCCCGTGACAACCACCTTGTTCTTCATGCCCTTCTCTTCGAGGACCAGCACCGCGCCGAGGGCCATCTCGTCATTGTTGCGCGATGATGGCGTCGATCTTCACGTCGCCGGCCAGCCAGTTCTCTACCACGGTGACTGCGTCAGGCCGCTGGAAGTTCGCGGTCTGCTCCCGCACGACCTTCATGCCGGGGTACTTCGCAAGCACGTCCTTGCTGCCCTGCGTGCGGCCGATCTGCGGCGCGCTTCCCATGGTTCCCATCAGGATGGCGACATTTCCCTTGCCGTCGCAGCTTCTTGGCCACGAACTCGCCTTCCAGGTTGCCTGCCACCACCTCGGGGGAAGCGACGGCGACGGCCTTTCCGGGAACGAGGGCCGAATCATCCGGCTTGCGGTTGAAATACACCAGGGGGATGTTCGCTGCCAGGCATTCCTTGGTGATGGTTGGCGCAAGGGTCTGGTCAATGACGTGGATGAGAATGGCATCCACACCCTGCGTGATGAAGTTCTCAACCTGCTTGAGCTGCTCGTTCGGGTCCCGTTTCCCGTCGGCTGCGACGACGTCGACGTTGTCTCTTCGTCGCCTCGGCGGTCAGCTGGTCGAGCGCATAGCGCATGAACACGTCATTGAAGTCTTCGATGGTGACGCCCATCTTCAACTTCGGGGCGGCCGTCGCGATGAGCGGCGCTGCCATCAGAGCCACCAGCGCAAACACAAGGATCTTCCGCATACGCACCTCCTTGAGAGATTTTTCGCGTTTGCAATGCAAACGCTTGCATAATGGGGCTTTAAAAAGCGGAAATACTTCCGCATGGTGAACCAATAATAAAACCGTTCCCATAGACAGTTGTCAAGCAAAAACTGGAGCCACTTATCCGGATTCGGGATCATCTGGTCCCGGATCAGCACCACCAGGTCGTCGACTGCCTTGCAGAACTGCCGCAGGGTCCTGCGGGTCGCCCCGTAGTCATCGAACTCCTCGGCCGTCATGCCCTTCTCGTCGTATGCGCGGCGGAAGTCCTCGAACTTCCGCTCCAGCTCCTCCAGGATCTTCGGATCCACCGGGGCGTCCATGCGGCTTCCACCGTCGACGTCGGAAGCGTTGAACCGCTTCTGCCACTCGAACGGGGGGGAAATCACGACGTCTCCGCCGATGAACTCGCTCCAGTGCAGGTGGTTGCGGAACGCCGCGGACAGGAGGCGCAGCCGGTAGCCGCGCTCCCGGTAGATTGCGTAGGCCTTCTTCATCACGGCAACCCCCGCCCAGTCGAAGATCCGCGGATCTGCGATGATGCCCTGCTTCTCCGCCACGACCTTCAGCCAGTCGTCGAGCCGGCCCACCATCAGCGTGCACACCGGCCCCATGCGGCTGATGTCCTTCCTTTCTTTCTCCCGACGGTTCAGTCCCCGCTCCACGGCCTCCGCCACCGCAATTGCCTGCGGAAGCGTGAAGCTCACCGTGGCGTTGATGCTGATGCCCCGCTACGTGGCCTCCTCGATGGCCTGCAATCCCCGCGCGTGTGGCCGGGATCTTCACGATCATGTTGGGGGCAAGGGAGTCGAAGTGCTCCGCCTGCGCGGCAATTGCCGCGGCGTCCCGATAGAGCCGCGGATCCGTCTGAATGGAGAGCCGGCCGTTCCTTCCTTTTTCCCGATCGAAGACCGGCTTCAGCAGCTCCGCCGCCTTCAGCGACATCTCCTCCACGAGGCGCCAGGCCACCTCTCCCTCCGTGGCGCATGCCATTTCAGTGATGAGCTCGCCGATCCTGTCCTTCCACTGGTTCCACTCCTTTTTCAGCACGGCGAGCACGATCACCGGGTTGCAGGTCGCGCCGACCGTGCCGTTGTCCTGGATCGAAGCCCCCAGCTCCTGCAGCGAGCAGGAGTCGTTCCAGAGCACGGACGGGGTGGTCCGGGTCATGAGGTGCAAAGGTGTTTCGTTCTGGTTGTTGCTCATGTGTGTGGTTCTCCTCCCTGTGATCGGCGTGAGGCTCTGTCCCTCACAGCCCGGCTTTCTCCCGGATGAACGCGCGGGCCTTGACCGCGTACTCGAACGGGTTCGCCTTGGCCGGATCCTGCTCAGCTTCCACGACGTACCAGCCCCGGTAGCCCTTCCTGTCGAGCAGGCGGAAAACCGGCTCGAAGTTCACGCCGCCATCCCCGGGGACCGTGAAGACTCCCTCCTTCACCGCGCGCAGGAAGCTCATGCGCTCCTTCTTCACCCGCTCGAGCACCGGCAGGCGCACGTCCTTCAAGTGCACGTGCCGCACGCGCCCGACGTGACGCTCCAGCACGGCAACATAGTCCTCACCCGAGAAGGCAAGGTGGCCTGAGTCATACAGGAGAGAGAGAAGAGAGGGATCCGTCATTTCCATCAGCCGGTCGACCTCCGCAGCGGTCTGTACCCCGGTTCCCATGTGGTGATGGTAGGTCAGGGTCATATCCTTCTCACGCGCCCGCTCCCCGAGCCTGTTCAGCCCCTCCGCGAGCCGCTTCCATTCCTCGTCAGTGAAGCGGGGCTTGCCCTCAAGCACGGGGACGTCCTGCATGCCCTGGATGGAATGGCCCTGTTCCGCGGCGCCAATGACGCGAGCGCCCACGGCGCAGAGAAAATCACGGTGCAGGAGAAATGCCTTCTCGACTTCCTCGTAGGGCCGGGTGGTGAGGAAGGAGCTGAACCAGGCGTTGCAGATGGTGAGCCCTCGCAGGTCCAGATAGTGCTTGAGCACCGCGGGGTCCCGGGGATACTTGTTGCCCACCTCGCTTCCTTCGTAGCCGGCGAGGGCCATTTCGGAGATGCACTGCTCGAAGGTGTTGCCGCCCCCGAGCTCAGGCAGGTCATCGTTGGTCCAGGCAATCGGAGCGATTGCAAGGCGCACTCTCCTGTCTTTCATCTGACGTTCCTTTTCGTGGTCCCTAGAACTTCCTGGCAGATTCGACTTCCCGCCCGATCTTCTTCGCCGCCTCCACTACTTTCGGGTTCTCGGAGACCTGCGCCGTTCCGACGCGCCACCACGACTCGTAGTCGTGCGTCATTGACTTCTGGGTCACCTTCACGTCGATCACGGTGGAGACCGCGCCCGCCATGGCGTTTTTCACCGCGTCGCCGAACTCCGCAAGCGACTTCGGCGAGTACCCGCGGGCCCCGTAGCTTTCCCCGTTCTTCGCGAAGTCCAGGGGCATCAGGCTGCCGGTGAGCCTGCCTGTTTTCGGATCTCTCCGCCGGAGGTCGTTTCCGAACTTCACGACGCCCTGGCTGGTCTGGAGGTTGTCGATGCACTGGTAGCCGGCGTTGTCGAAGACGACGACGTGGATCTTGATTCCTTCCTGGATGGCCGTCAAGAGCTCGGAATGCAGCATCACGTACGAGCCGTCCCCGACCAGGGCAAACACCTCCCGATGAGGCGCGGCCATCCGCGCGCCGACTGCCGCCGCTATCTCGTACCCCATGCAGGAAAAGCCGTATTCCATATGGTAGGAGTCAGGCTCGCGGGAACGCCATACCCGCTGCAGATCGCCCGGAAGGCTCCCGGAGGCCCCCACCACAATGGCGTCCCGGGGCAGGAGCTTCTCGTTCAGCTCGCCGAGGAGCCTCACCTGGGAGAGCCCCGCCGGATCTTCCTCCGAGTACAGCCTGTCCTCTTCCTTTCGCCACTCCGCGCGGATCTTTTCCACCTCGCCTTTCCAGCCGGCTTTCCACCCGGCAGAGCGCAACGCCTGCGTCAGCGCCTTCAGGCTTTCCCGGGCGTCGGCTACGACCGTAGTCGCGTTCATCTTGGCGGCATCAAAGGAGCTCACGTTGATCGTGAGGATGACGGAGCTCGGGTTCTTGAACAGGTTGCGGGAACCGGTCGTGAAATCGCCCAGCCGGGTCCCCACGGCAATGACCAGGTCCGCTTCATGGGCAATGCGGTTGGCGGCAAGCCCGCCGGTGACTCCCACGCCGCCCAGGTTGAACGGTTCCTCCCACGATATGACCCCTTTGCCCGCCTGCGTCTCGCCCATGGGCACGCCGAATGCGGCGCAGAAATCCGAAAGCTCTCTGCCCGCCTCGGAGTAGCGGACCCCCCCGCCGCAGATGACGAGTGGTCGGGACCGGGACTTTACCAGCGCGACTGCCCGCTCGATCTGCCCCTTTGTCGGCAGGCGTCGCTCCACGTGATGGACCCGCTTCTCCAGGAACTCCACGGGGTAGTCATACGGCTCCCCCTGAACGTCCTGGGGCAGGGCAAGCGTCACGGGACCTGTTTCCGCCGGGTCAGTCAGCACCCGCATGGCGTTGATGCATGCGGCCATGAGCTGTTCCGGCCTGTTGATCCTGTCCCAGTACCGCGAGACGGCGCGAAAAGCGTCGTTTGCCGTGGCCGTGTAGTCGTCCCATTGCTCCACCTGCTGGAGAACCGGATCCGGTTGCCGGCAGGCGAATACGTCCCCGGGCAGGAGAAGCACCGGGATTCGATTGACCAGGGCAACTCCGGCCGCTGTCACCATGTTGAGCGCCCCGGGTCCGATTGAGCTGGTCACGGCGAAGATCTGCTTCCTGTTCATCTGCTTCGCGTAGCCGATGGCCATGTGGGCCGCGCCCTGCTCGTTGTGTCCCTGGAAATAGGTCAGGCCGTGGTTCCCCTGGGCAAGCGCTTCACCAAAGCCCACAACGTTGCCGTGCCCGAATATCCCGCCCACGCCCTTCACGAACTTCGTCTCGACCCCGTCGAACTCCGCATACTGCGCGTCGAGGAAGCGCAGGAGCGCCTGGGCCATTGTCAGCCGGAGAGTCTTCATGACCGCCTCCCGTCAAACGTCCACTTCGGAAATATTCACCGGGCGGCCTTCGGCCAGGGACTTCTTTGCGGCGAATCCCATGAGCAGCGGTTTCAGGCCGTCAATGTCACCCACGGGGCATGGTTTCCCGTCAATTACCATGTCGAAGAACGCGTTCATTTCGTCCAGGAAAGCCTGGTGATAGCGCTCCAGGAAGAAGTACAGCGGCTTGTCACCAGCCACCCCGATTTCGTTGGAGAGGACCACCGAGGTCGGAGTGTCGTTGGCGCAGGAAAGCGCCCCCTTGGACCCGAAGACCTCCACGCGCTGGTCATAGCCGTACGTTGCCTTGCGCGAGTTGTCGATCACGCCGATGCAGCCGTTCTGGAACGTGATCGTCACCACGGCGGTGTCCACGTCTCCGGCCTTTCCAATGGCGGGATCCACGAGCACCGCGCCCTTGGCGTAGACCTCGACCGCATCGGATCCGGCCAGGTAGCGTGCCATGTCGAAGTCGTGAATGGTCATATCCAGGAAGATCCCGCCTGAGACTTTCACGTATTCGGGAGAAGGGGGAGCGGGGTCCCGAGAGGTGATGCGAAGGATGTGCGGTTCCCCAATGGCACCCTGGTTGACGAGGTCTCGGACCCGGCGGAAATTGTGATCGAACCTCCGGTTGAACCCGACCTGGAGCGTCACCCCGGCTTTTTTCGCCGCGGCGAGCGCCTTCTTCACTTTCGCCACCGTGAGGTCCACGGGCTTCTCGCAGAAGATGTGCTTCCCCTTTTCAGCCGCCGCAATGACCATATCCGCGTGCGTGTCGGTGGAGCTGCAGACCAGGACCGCTTTTATCTCGGGGTCCGCCAGCAGGTCGTGAGCGTCGCTACTCACCCGGGAAACGCCGAGCCCCTTCGCCCAATCACGCACCGTGTCAGCCGCCACGTCCGCGATGCGGGAAATCTGCGCGCGCGGGATGTGATGCGCAATGTTTTCCGCGTGGATCTTTCCGATCCTCCCCGCCCCGATCAGTCCGATCTTCATGTGTCTCCTCCTTGTGAAAGCCGCACGAGCTCGTCCCGGCGGAACGACTGGGTTGCGGCAAAAGCCACCCTGGTTGCCATGACTCCGTCGCGGACGCTGACCTGCGGTTTGCGTCCCTCCCGGATGCAATCCACGAACTCCTGCGTTTCCGCGCAGTACGCCGCGCCGAATCGTTCCAGGAAGTTCTGCGAGCACTCCCGCACCGCGCCCCGGTCGTCGAGGAGCTCCACCATGTCCTTCTGCGGAACGCTGGCGATCCGCAGCGCCGCCCGCGTCCCGATGATCTCCGTCTCCACGGCATACCCGTGGGCAGCGGTCCTGCCGGCGAGCAGGAAGGCCATGGCATCGTTGTCGAACCGTATGAAGGCGGCCAGGTTGTCCCCGTCACCGTACTGCGCAAACTCGGGGTGCGCGTAGCAGCCTCCGGCGGCGAAGACCGTTGTCGCCTCGGCGCCGAGCATCCATCTGGCCAGGTCGATGTCGTGCACCGCCATGTCCAGGAACTGGCCGCCGGAGGACGGCGCAAAGCGGATGGCACCGTCGATGGCGGATTCCGGGTCAACAGAGTAGCCTCGAAAGAGTATGGGACGGCCGATATACCCGTCCTGGATCAGCTTGCGGGCCCTGCTGTACGACTCATCGTAGCGGCGCATGAATCCAAGCATGAATACCTTCCGTGGATGCTTCGCCACGGCCTCTTCCGCCAGGACGCACTCTTCCAGGCTGATGCCAAGGGGCTTCTCGCAAAAGACATGGAAGCCGGCCTCCAGGGCCTGCCCGATCTGCCGGCAGTGCTCGCCGGAGCTCGAGGCAATGAAAATGGCATCCAGGTCCCTGTTCTCCAGCATCCCCTCGAACGAGGCGTAGCCTTTCGTCACCCCCCACGTCTCCTGGGCGTGACGCACCCGGTCCGGTTCCAGCGCGCACACCGCCGCCAGCTCGGCCCCCGCCGTTCGCACCGCGATGTTTTCAGCGTGCTTCATCCCCAGTCTGCCAAGGCCGACAATCCCGACCCGTACCTTCTTCATGGAGCCTCTCACTTACGATCCGCGCCCGCCCGTTGTCTCGCGGATCACCAGCTTCGGAGCCAGGAGCGTGCGCCGGGGATCACCTCGACCGCTCCCCGCCCTGCGGCCCCTGATGAGCTCCAGGAGCCGCTCGCACGTCGCCAGGGAAAGCTCCTCCCTCGGCTGGTGGATCGTGCTGAGGGACGGTCGGACGCAGGCGGCGAGATCCGTATCGTCATATCCGATCAGGGCTATTCCCTCCGGCACGCGCAGACCGAGCCTGTTCACCGCCAGGAGAGCGCCAATGGCCATGAGGTCATTGAGGGCAAGGATGGCGTCGTACTCGCGGATCCTCCCCGCGACGCTCATCACGGCGTTGTAGCCGGACTCCATAGTCTGGTCCCCGAAGAGGAGGTCATCAGGACCGAGTGCGACCGCGGATTCCGAAAGCGCGCGCCGCGCGCCGGCAAGGCGGAGCACGAACTCACGCTCGGTGACTTTCTCCCCCGGAGTGGCGATGCACAGGATTCGCTTTTTCCCGAGCGAGCAGAGGTACCGCGCCGCGATGTATCCTCCATACTCGTTGTCCGGGTAGATGATGTCCACGTCGGGCGGGCAGAGGTCCGGCGGCGGATAATGGGAGAACACAAAGGGCATGTCCTTGGCATGGAGGTAGTCGATGAGCTCCCGCTCGAACACGGGCTGCACAATGATGAGCCCGTCCACCTTCTTGCGAGCGACAAGCTTCCTGACGTTGTTGCCGCCGGTGAAGTGGTTGTTCAGGAACGAGACAAGAAGGTCGATATCGTTGCATTCCAGGACGCTTCTCAGGGAGCTGTGCAGCGTGCCGTGATACAGGTTCACCCCCAGCTGGTCATAGTCCGGGGGAAGAATGATTCCGATGGTTCCGACGCGTCGGGTGATGAGGCTGCGCGCGTGCGTGTTGAAGTCGAAGCCGAGCCCATCCGCGATCTCGCGGACACGTTTGCGGGTCTTCTCTGGGATCAGGGACGATTCATTCAGGCTCCTTGAAACCGTGGCCATGCTGACTCCCGCAGCTCTTGCCACGTCTCTGAGCGTGATCTCTTTGCAAACGTTTGCATCCATTCGATCATGCAGTAAGGCATTTGTTTTCATTTGTCAAGCTCGAATCAAGTCAGCAGCGCCTCCTCCGAAGTGCCCGGAGTGACTATCAGCGCACAAATGTGTTCTTGACCCGGTTGGATGTGAGCATGTAGGGAATCCAAATGGCGGCCCCTGCAACGGCCTGCAGGATTGCACGGGAAACTCCGCCGGGGTCCAGGGACTGGTCGGTGGGGACAGAGAGCATCCGATTGAACACCGCGTTTGCGATGACAATCGCCGCCTCGAAACCAAGAAGCCAGATGAACAGCGTCGGGAATCTGCGGCGGCGCTGGAAGAACATCACGGCGAGAAAGATGTTTGCGGCAACGATGGCAAGGTTTCCAATGATAACGTACATGAAATAAGGGGCCCACAGGGCCCTGAACCTCGCGCCAGCGGGGTTGGTCAGGTCGTACCAGTTCCCGGCGGAGAATGAACCCCAGCTCTGCCTCAAGGAAAGGACAGCGGTGATGGGCCTCAGGAGAAGACCTATTGCCACCAGCACGAGCCATCCCCCAAGGCCGCTGAGCTCTGGATACGCGTTTGTCGAGATAGCAGGTGACCGGGGCGGCCGGATTGCCAGGCGGTATCCGCCGAAGCCACCCACCGCCAGCAGGAGCGCAGAGAGCACCATGATGACCGTCACTGACCCGTCGATGGCTCCGCCCCCGAGCGCGTTCATAGCCTGCCATGTCAGGTCAAAGCCGAGCTTGACGTCGATATCCTTGACGTCTTCATCATAGGCCTCGACCCTCGCCACGGGGACGGAATCAGCGAGAGACCGGTATCGATAGTCCAGCACGACGGTCGAGTCATGAGAGGAGTAGTCCGCTCTTATTTCAAAGGCCGCGGTGGTGATGGTCGCTGTCTCACCCTTCACCGGCCAGGGGCCGGGAAGGTTGACTTCGATCCTCTCCTCCGCGGATTTCGGGTACTCAACAGCGAAGGGGGAGGTGCGGATCTTCGTCTTTGGCACAGGAATCAGGCCGTAAATATACTCGGGGAAGAGTTTCGCCCGGTAGTTCCGCTTGTCGGAGAGGAGCGTCCAGAAACCGGGAACTCGATAGCGTTCGACCGTGGTGAAGATGTTTCGCTCACCATCATCATGGATTTCAAGGTTCCCCGCTGATTCGATTCTTGGATAGGTTGCCGCGTAAAAATTGAGGTAGTCCTGCTTTATCTCTTCCGCGCTCCTGGTGGCAAAGACCCCCCTGGCATCGTCAGCCGCGCCTCCGGAAGCCGTGGTCCGCACTTCCAGCAGGGCTGGTTCTTCCTGTCCGTTCGACGTGAAGGTGTCGACGACCGTGATCTCGGGAGCCTTTCCCTGGGAAGAGCCGAATCGCACAAGGCTCGTTTCTCCGGGCGCAACCACGAGGCCGTACCCGAAATCCGGAAGGTAGCGTTCCAGGACGGGACCCCGCTGATATGCCTCTGTCGGGTCCACGAAGACCCTTTTGCCTTCCAGGGTGACCACCACGATGACGTGATTGAAGTCGTAAGGGGAGGGCAGCCTCTCTGCAAGCAGGGAGCGGGCCCACGTGCTCACAAGCACGGGGTGAGCTTCCAACCCGAGCCGCGACAGGAGCGCGCACAGGAGATATGACTTGTCCTTGCAGTCCCCGAAACGCTCCTCGAAGACTGTCCGCGGAGAGCGCGGCCTGTAGGAACCATCCCCCAGCTCAATTCCGACGTAGCGCACCTGCTGCTGCACGTAGTCCAGGGCCGCCTGCAGCCGATCCTCCGGCTTCGTGAGCTTCGTGCTCCAGTCTGCGGCCAGGCGTGCCAGCTCGGATGGAAGCGAGGCCGGCGGGTACAGGGGCTGGGCCCAGCGGTCCACGGCCGCCCAATCCGAGAACTCTGAAACCTCGATCCATGGCCGCCTCACGTGCCACGAGGGTGTGCGGTCTTCCGAAAGGACGGGGGCAAGGTCTGAAAACTCCCACAGGTACTCAGTCGTCGCCCCCGCGTGGGAGATGCGCGGCTCGGCGCCCGCCCCGATGTCCCGGAATCCGAGCGGTCTCGAGGAGGGGCACAGGACTCGAACTCTTTCCCGCCCAAGGGCGAATGTCCATCCGTGCGTGAAGGAGTCAGCGAACAGGTTTCCAAACACGGGGTTGCGCCCGCGGACAGTGTAGGCGTAATCGATGCGATCACCCGGCCTGATGTCTTTCAACACGAAGGACGCGGTCAGCGAGCCGTCAAGCATGGAAGACTCCAGGTCTGTTTCCCGCCGCAAGAGGCTCACCGCGCCCGGTGAAAGGCGTGAGGACGAAGCGCCGCCGCGAACAACGCTGATCTGGTGAAAGAGAAGAGTCTGATAGGCCGGGTCGTAATCCACCGCTATTGTCGAGCCGTCCTGCACTCCCTCCGCAGTCTTCAATTCCTTGACGATTCGCACGTACAGCTCACCGGCGGCGACATTTTCCTGGTAATCGACCAGGAGGTACGTCTCACGGGCGTCGGAACCGTGCGTGGGCTCCACGAAGCCTCCGGCCGCTTCGGGAAGAACCCAGCGAGCAGGAGGAGCCACGGCAAAAGTGCTGCTGAAATCCTCCGCCGGGATGCGGGCAGGGACAAGAAACAGGAGGACAGCAAAAAGGTGCACCCCCACGCGCGAGAGGACGGCGGTGTTTCCCATGTCACGCCTCGACGAGCTCGCTCATGGCTTTCTTCAGCTCCTGCAGCCTGTACGGCTTCGGAAGGACGCCAAGCGCTCCATGACGGCGGTGGTCCGCAAGAACGGGATCGTTTGAGTACCCCGAAGACACGATGACTCTTGCCGAGGGGTCGAGGGAAAGGATTCGGGAAAGGGCTTCTTTCCCGCCCATGCCTCCGATCACGGTGAGGTCCAGGATGACCACGTCGAAGGGATGATGGCCACGAAGCGCCGCGGCAAAGAGACTGACGGCTTCCTGGCCGCTGCCGGCCCCGACGGCGGAAAAGCCCATTTCCGTCAGCATTCGAAGGGCCACCGCGCGGACCATCTCCTGGTCATCCATCACAAGGACCCGTTTTCCCTGGGCAAAAACCTCCAAGTCCCGGGGAGCCACGCGGGGGAGCTCACGGTCCGGCTCCGCGGGAATCAGGAAGGTGAACGTGCTGCCCCGGCCGGGCGCGGATTGTGCGCCCAGGTATCCGCGGTGGCTTCGGATGATGGAGTATGACGTTGCCAGGCCAAGGCCGCTGCCGGTCTGCTTGGTCGTGAAGTACGGATCGAATATCCTCCGAAGAAGATCTTCCTGGATGCCCGTCCCCTCATCGGAGACGGAGATCTCCAGGTAGGGGCCCGCGGGAAGGGCATGGCGATTCCCGCCTGCCAGCCGCCTGTTCACCGCCCGTACGGTGATCCGCCCGCCGCCCGGCATCGCCTGGACCGCGTTGATGACGATATTCTGGATCACCTGGCTCAGCTGGCCCTCGTCGATCTCGGATGGCCACAGGTCCGCGGCAATCTCGAAGACGCAGGCGCACGGGGAGCCGTGGCAGGCGAATCCAGCGGATTCGCGGACCAGGTGCCCGGCGTCGGCCAGGCGCCTGACGGGTGCACCGCCCCGGGCAAAGGTCAGGAGCTGCTGGGTGAGGTCCCTGGCGCGCAGCAGCGCCTGTTCAGCATTCCGCAGGCTCTCGTCAGCCTGCCGGGCATCAGAAAGCTCCAAGCGGGCAAGAGAGATGTTGCCCAGGACCCCGGCGAGCAGGTTGTTGAAGTCATGGGCAATGCCGCCCGCGAGGAGCGAGAGGGATTCCAGCTTCTGGGCGGTGAGCTGCGCTTCCTCCATGCGCCTGCGCTCGGTGACGTCCCGGGTGATTGTAAGGACGCATCGCACCCCGTCTATTTCGATCAGGCGCGCCGACATCATTCCGGTGAGGATGGTTCCGTCCTTGCGACGGAATGGTGCTTCAAGCTCCGCCTCCCCGCGCTCCGCCAGCCCGGTGACCATGCGCTCACGGTCTTCGCTGTTCACCCAGATACCGAGATCTCCGGGCATGGAGGAGCGCCCAAGAACGTCCTCATCCGTGTAGCCCGTCATGCGGGTGAATCCTTCGTTGATCTCCAGGTACACGCCGTCTTCGAAGCGATTGATGTTGATGGAGTCCGGGCTTCCGTGAAACGCCCGGGAGAACTTCTCCTCGGAGTCCTTCAGCGCTTTCTGCGCGCGCACTCTGTCCGAGATGTCATGAATGATGCTGAACAGGAACCTCTCACCGTCGAGCTCCACCGGGCTGGAGTAGATCTCAACGGTCCTGATCTCCCCGGAAGCGAGCCCATGCGGAAAGACGAAGTGGTTGCGCTCTTCCCGGAAGGCCGCATCCACGGCCTCCTCCAGATCCCCAGAGGCTATGCGGTTGATGTCCCGGATTCGCAGAGCGCACAGCTCATCATGGGTGTACCCGTAAAAGCGAACGGCGGCCGGGTTGGCTTCCACGACCCGTCTCTCTTCCTGGCTGATGAGGAGGATCATTGCCGCGTGTCGATGGAAACGTTTCATGAACGCGGCGACTTCCGCTGTTGCATGTCCGTGCATGGGCTTTTACAGCAGCACATTTTCGCTGTCATGTCCACTTTCACGCGGACGCCCCGGAATAGCGTCGGCTTCCTCGCGTCCACACGATCCTGGCAGCCACGAAAAGCAGCGCCGCAAGGGCAAAAGCCCCGGCGAGAGTCTGCCAGGACAGGCGCCCCGCGAGGGCCTGCGCCGGCACCGTTGTCGCGAAGGCCACGGGCACCAGGAAGGTCAGACCGACGCGAAGCCAGCGGGGATACAGGGTAACCGGCCAGCGTCCCGCCTCGTAGATGGACTGGAAGATGACCAGGATGTTTTCCACCCGCACAAACCAGAAAGAGAGAGAGGCGAGGATCACCCAGAAGCTGTAGACGATCAGCCCACCGGGAACCAGGGCCGCCGCGAATGCCGCCAGCTGGAGCGCTCCCACGTGGGTCCCCAGTCTGCCAAGGGAGACGATGATCACTGCGATCCCGAGGACGAAATCAGTGAGCTTCCAGATCTCCACGCGCTGGATGCTCGCAAGGAGCTGGGAGTCTTCGGGCTTGGTCAGGGTGAAATCCAGGGTCCCTTCGCGCACGCTCTCGATGAGCTGTTCCATGCTCGGCTGGATGACCAGGCGGATGGCGCCTCCTACCAGGAAGAACACCCCGATCAGCGCCGCCACTTCCTCGGGGCGCCAGCCGCCCAGTGTGGCGGTGTAGGAGAATACGACGGCAAGGCCCCCGAACGCCGTGCCGAGGTCAATGGCGGATTCCAGGAGCTGCAGGAAGAAGTTTGTGCGGTAGGCAAGCTCTCCCATGGCGCCGACGCGAAAGAAGACCCACAGGAGACGAAGCAGCCTCATGCGCCCACCGCCGCGTACACACGCACACCCGCGCGCCACACGGTTCGCAGCAGGAGCAGGGCCAGGGCCAGCCATGCTGCCTGGGCGGCAAGACCCGTCATCGCCTGGCCGGGGCTCAGTCGTCCCAGAAGCAGCTCCACCGGGAAGCTGATCATCCACCGAAAAGGCAGGATGGCGGCAGCCACCTGCAGGGGGTGGGGAAGCAGCGAAAGCGGCGCCATCTGTCCCGAGAGAAAGAGGGCGGCAACGAAGTAGCCCTGGTTGATCGCGCCGACCCGCGTGGTCCAGAACGCGCTCAAGCTAAGGGTCCACTCGACGGCGAACTTGACGCCAAAAGCAAGAAGGAGCGCCGGGACAAAAAGGGCCGCGGCCCAGGGCGGCGGGGAAAACACCGGCCTGAAGAGGACCACGAGCACGGCCGCCGCAGCCAGCATCAGGGGAAGCGTGATCAGCTTGGATGAGACGTTATCCACGAGGTCCGTGTGAATGGGATGGATGGGTCGCAGCAGCGCAAAGGAAAGGGAGCCGTGACGGATCTTGTACTCGTACTCGAACATGACCCAGGTGTAGGTGACCTGGGTAACGAGCATGAGGACGATGAAATAGGCGGCGAACTGGGCGGTGTCGAAACCACCAACGCTCCCGCCCGTGGCGCGCGCCACCGCGGACCACACAACGAGGTAGATGAGCGGTTCCAGTATCCTGTCGATGGTCCAGATGAAGATGGAGGCCCGGTACTGGATGAAGGAGGCGAGCGTGGTGCGGAACTGCTGGCGGTAGACATCTCCCAATCCCATCACGAACCCTCGGCGGCAAACACTCGTTCGATAACCTCTTCTATCGGCGGGTCCTCCACGGTCAAGTCTATCACCGGGCAGGTCCGCCAGGATGCGACCCGTCACGCGCGCCGTCTCCTCACGAGGCACGCGAAGGGTCACGACCCCTTCCTCCCGGGAGATCACATCCCCGTATTGTCCCAGGTACGCGAGTACGCGTTCGGCGAGCACGCCGTCCGCCTCCCCGTCCTCCAGCTTCACCGCGATGGTCTTGTGCGCCGTGAACTTCCCCACCAGCGCGGCAAGCTCTCCATCGAACAGGAGCTTCCCGTGATGGATGACGATGACTCGGCGGCAGAGGGCCTCAACGTCCGCCATGGAGTGGCTTGTAAGGAGGACCGTCGCCCCGAAGCGCTGGTTGTACTGCGCGATGAATCCGCGTACGCGCCGCTGCATGGTGACATCGAGACCGATGGTCGGCTCATCGAGGAAAACGACCCGCGGCCGGTGCAGCAGAGCGGCTGCCAGCTCGCACTTCATGCGCTCACCGAGGGAAAGGTTCCGAACGGGCTTGCGAAGGAGCGGGCCGAGCTCCAGGAGGTCGGTGAGCTCCTGCACGGTGCTTTTGAAGTCGGAGGCGGGAATGCGGTAGATCGCCCGGTTCAGCTCGAAGGAGTCCGCTGCCGGTATGTCCCACACGAGCTGGCTGCGTTGTCCCATGACCAGCGTGATCTGGCGCAGGAATGCCTTCTCCCGCTTCCACGGCACATGGCCCAGCACGGAGACCTCCCCGCCTGTGGGGTGAAGGAGGCCCGAGAGCATCTTCAGCGTGGTGGTTTTTCCCGCGCCATTCGGGCCCAGGAAACCGACGATTTCTCCCGGTTGGAGGGCGAACGAGATGCCATCCACGGCTGCCACCTCTTCCCGCCGCCTGCGCACCAGGCTGGCCAGGGCGGCCCCGACGCCGGATTCCCGCTCCGTCACGATGAAGGACTTGCGAAGCTCTGTGGCGCGGACTGCCGCTGGATGCTCCATCCGCCCAGTATAGGCGGACAGGGCGCGGGGGAACAATCCGGGCCGACAGCTCGGCGCGGGGTTTTCATGAAACTTGTCCGTGAGTACACTTCCGGGCATAATGCTTTCCCAGGTCGATGTTGCCAGAAAGGCGCGCGTGTCCATCATGACGGTCTCCCGAGTCATCAACGGCCGCTCGAACGTAAGCAAGGACACCCGTGAGCGTGTTCTGCAGGCAATCCGCGAGCTGTCCTATTTTCCGAACGCCGCGGCCCGGGCGCTCAGCCGCAACCGGGCGAACGTCATCGAGGTGACCGTTCCCCGGCGGGACTATTTCTCCTCTTCCGAGTATTTCAGCGAGCTGATCTTCAGCGTCGAAGCAGTTGTCCGTCAGCACGACTACAACGTCATTTTCAACCCGTATGACCCCGCGGGCCCCGTGGACTACGGCGCCCTGTACAGGCAGCGCAAGGTTGACGGGCTCTTGATCGTGGCCCGCTCCATGAGCCAGCAGCAGGTCCAGAGCCTCTGCAGCGAGCAAATCGCTTTTGTCCTGGTCAATTCGCGCCGTGATGACAAACCGCTGAGCTATGTGGACGTGGATAACCACAAGGGCGCGGTTATGGCCGTGGAGTACCTGCGGTCCCTGGGCCACACGAAAATAGCTGCCATGACGGGTGGGACAGAGGCCATCAACTCAATCCACCGACTGCAAGGCTACCGGCAGGCACTGCAGCGAAAAGGGCTGCCCATGCGCGAAGAGTGGGTCATTGAGGGGAACTGGTCGGAGGAAAGCGGCTACGAGGCGTTCAAGAAGCTGGCCCATCTTGCTGACAGGCCCTCCGCGGTCTTCTGCGCCAACGACCTGATGGCAATAGGAGCTTTGCGCGCGGCGGCGGACAGCGCAGTCGCCGTGCCGCAGGATATGTCGATCATTGGTTTTGATGACATCCGGCTTGCCTCGTTCACGAATCCGCGCCTCACTACGATCCGACAGCCGATTGGGCAGACGGGACAGGTGGCTGCCAGGATTCTCCTGGACCTGCTTTCGGGCCAGGCAACCGAGCCGCAGAAGATAATCCTCGAACCAACGCTGATTGTCCGTTCATCCTGCGCCGCGCGATAAGGGCGAAAGAGCAATCTCATCCCGGAGGACACGAAGGATTTTTCTTGACAAGACGGGCAGACTCGTGATTACAATTATCCCTGTGTTAGCGCTAACATGACTGTCGTCACCAGGATGGCTCATGTTGGATCCTGGTTGTGTGAAGGAGATGAAACGCAGTATGGCAGCCAAGGCAAGAGTCCTTTTAGTCGGCGAAACATGGGTAACGATGAAAATCAACATCAAGGGCATCGACGTCTTCCCAGTGGGCGGTTACGAAAACTTCGGCATCTGGTTCATGGAGGCCATGGCAAAGTTCAGCGACATCGAGGCTGAGCACATGCCCAACCATGTGGCCCTGGCCTCCTTCCCGTCAACACTCGATCAAATCAACAAATACGATGTCGTGATTTTCAGCGACTGCGGCAAGAACACCATATTGCTGTACCCTGAAATGTTCACCGTGCCCATGGGGCCCGATCGCCTGGCCCTGATCAAGGAGTATGTGGACAAGGGTAAAGCTTTCGTCATGGCAGGAGGCTGGAACTCATACCAGGGGCTGAACGGCATTCCCGGATACCACGGGACGTGTGTGGAAGAAGTTCTTCCCGTTGAGATCCAGGCCACAGACGACAGGGTGGAGACGCCCCAGGGAGTGCGCCCGAGCATCACCGCGAGGGAGCATCCCCTTTTCAAGGGGCTCCCAGCGGAGTGGCCTCTTTTCCTTGGCTACAACAAGGTCACTGCAAAGGCGGACGCGCAGTTGCTTGCAACCATAGGTGGGCACCCCTTTGTCGCCGCGCACAGCTTCGGGAAGGGAAGGACCCTGGCCTTCACCTCGGACCTCGCCAAGCACTGGGGCACGGATTTCATAACGTGGGAAGGCTATGGACGGTTCTGGCACAACGCCGTGCTTTGGCTCTCGGGCGGTGCATAGGCCTTTCAGCCGCGCCCCCCTCCCCCGCCGAACCCGCTCTCGACCAGTCCATATCCAGCCCATCACCAATGGCTTGTTGAAACATCTTTTCCCAAGAGTCATGGCGTAGGACCCCCTGCCGCGCATGGCGAGGCTGTGCTCGGTATTTCAGAGAGCTTGCCATTCCCGTGTTAGTATGGATCTCGGAAGGACAAGACACCATGCAGCAGGACTCTGCCTACTTCCTGGAAGCCAGCGCAAAGACCAGAAACCTCGGGCTCGCCATGAGCATGATACTGGTGATCGTGCTGCCGGTATTCCTGTACCTCGATTCTACAACGCCGCAGCTGCACGGCATTCGGTGGTGGAGGATCGGGGCAACCGTGCCGGCCCTCATTTTCGTGTTCTACGCATTCTTCCTGTTCCCGAAACACCGCCGCTTCGCCATTCCGCTCCACATGGCGCAGCTCGCCGGATTGATGATCATGATGTGCGGGATCAGCGCAGAGCTGGCCGCCCGGCCGGAGTTTCCGCAATTCGGACGGACCGCCCTCATTTCCTCTCTCATCATCTGCATCTTCGCGGACTTCGCATTTGCCGCGGGGGCGCGCAAGTACCTTGGGGCAATTCTCATGCTGCCCTTGGCGGCCATGAGCGTGTATCTCGTTGCCGCGGGGAAGTCCCTGACGCACATGGAGCTGCTGTGGATCATCATCAACCCCGTGACAATGGCCGTTGTGCTTTCCGCGCTCGCCCTGTACCAGGAAAGATCCAGCGCGAAGGAGTTCACCGTCCGCTCGGAGTTGAAACGCGCCGAAGGTGCGCTTCGCGAAAGCGAGAAGAAATACCACGAGCTCTTCGAGAACGCGGAGGTGGGCATGTTCCAGATGGAGCCTCGCGGCTTGAAAATCATCGACGTGAACCGCACGTGCCTGGAGCTCACAGGGCGAGCTCGTGAGGAGATGATCGGCAGCTCTTCAGCAATCCACTGGGCGGACCCACGCGAACATGAAGAGATGATGCGTGTGCTCGCCCGTGACGGCCATGTCACGAACTTCGAGTGTCGGATCGTCAACGTCCGCGGGAAAGACCGAAGTTGCATAGCCTCGCTGAGCCCGCATTCCGAGCTGCAGGTCCTCGAAGGATCCCTCCTTGATATCACCGAGCGCAAGCGCCTGGAGGCAGAACGCGAAGGGATGCTCCAGCGGCTGGAGTTTGTGATGGCGACAACGCAGACGGGTCTGGACATCATCGACGAAGGCTACGTCGTGCAGTATGTGGATCCCGCGCGGCGGAGGGTTTTTGGTGATCCGAGAGGCCAGCGCTGCTACGAGTACTTCCGCGGAAAATCCTCCCCCTGCGACGGCTGCGCGATGCAGGACGCTTTGAAGACCCGGCAGGTCCAGGTCCGGGAGCAGACTCCCCCCAGCAGCAACCGACCCACCCAGACCACGTCTTTGCCGTACCAGGATGATTCCGGGAAATGGTTTGTCGCAGAGGTGCTGGTGGATATTTCGGAGCGCAAAAGGGTCGAAGCGGAGCGCCTTGATCTTGAGCGCCACATGGCTGAATCACAAAGACTGGAAGGACTGGGAATCCTTGCCGGAGGGGTTGCGCACAACTTCAACAATCTCCTGACGGTCATACTCGGCCATGCGGAGCTGCTGAAGGAAGCGCTTCCACGAGACCCTGCCACAACCTCCTCGGTCCAGGAGATTCTCAAGGCGGGGGATCGATCACGTGAGCTGGTCAGCCGGCTGCTCTCATTGGGCAGACGGCAGGTCCTGGAATTGCGGCCCCTGGACGTGAACGCGGTGATCAGGGAATCCGGCGCAATGCTTCGCCAGGCGCTTCGCGAAAACATCTCCCTGGACCACCGCCTTTCGACTTCTCCGTGCCCCGTGGCCGCCGACCCGGCGCGAATCGAGCAGGTCCTTCTGAACCTCGCTTTGAACGCGCAGGATGCGATGCCACGGGAAGGGCGAATCGAGATAGCGACCACTGAGGTACTGCTTGAAGGAGCGTTGGCTCGGCGCTACAACGACCTCCCGCCTGGCCGCTACGTCCAGCTTGGTTTCAGCGACACGGGGCAGGGAATGGACAAGGAGACATTGACGAAGATCTTCACCCCATTTTTCACGACGAAGGAGCAGGGCAAAGGCACGGGGCTGGGGCTCTTTACCGTATACGGGATCGTGAAGCAACACAACGGCACCATTCGAGGTGGAAAGCCACCTCGGGGCCGGGACGCGATTCTCGATCTACCTCCCGCGAATTGAGCTCCCCGCGGAAGAAGCCCCACCTGCCAGGGAGATGCCCAGGGCAGAAGGCAGGGAAACGATCGTGCTCGTGGAGGATGAAGAACCCATTCGCAGGATGCTCTCACACCAGCTTCGAAGTCTCGGATACACGGTGATGGAAGCTTCCGACGGCATCGCCGCCCTCCAGGTTCTCTCAGAGCATGGAAAGGCCGCACACATCCTTGTCACTGACGTTGTCATGCCGGGAATGAACGGGACTGACCTGCGCGACCACCTGCGAAAACAAATGCCTCACCTCAAGGTGCTGTTCATGTCCGGATATGCCAAAGAGGTGCTCAGCTCGCACTTTCCGGGAGAGAAGGACATGGAGCTGATGACGAAGCCCTTCACGGGGCGAGCCCTGGCGTCCAGGATTCGGGAAATCCTCGGCGGTCAGAAGTAGACTTCGGCAAAAATGCGGGAGGCGGGAACGCCGCAGCCCCGCAGGATGGCGTAGCACTCGTAGATCATGTCGCTGTTCCCGCAGAGATAGCACAGCCGTGTGGCCTCCACCTGGCTCTCGCGAAGGTGCGCGGTCACGCGACCGCCTCGCCATCGTGTCTCCCCCCCGGGGGGCTCGGCCCCGCTGACGCAGGCAGTGAGCCTGTGAGGATCGAATACCTCATGATCGTAGAGCTGCCGGGGGGAGCGAACGCCGTGAAGGAGGGTGTAGTCGAGGCCCGGATAGCTCAGGGCAAAGCAGTGGAAGGGGGACACGCCCGTTCCGGTGGCGACAAAGAGGAACTTCCCCCCCGTAGCACCTCGATCGATGAGGAATGAGCCGTGGGGGCCGTCCACCTGGAGCAGATCCCCTTCACGGCAGCGATGGAGGTCCCGGGATACCGTGCCGCCTTCCACTTCTTTGACCAGCACTTCGATGAAATCCTCCGAGGGCGCGGAGTAGATCGTGTACTCACGGCGCTCGATGCTCCCGGTACGGCCAAGGTTGATCCATTGGCCGGCGCGAAAGTCCAGCCCGCCACGCTCCAGCCGAAGGACGAAGGCGCTGTCAGAGATCTGGCGGTTGCTGATCACCCGATGCGCGCGACCCGGGCAAGGGTTGCGTGTGAGCCGCCGGGAAAGACCCGCGGGGAGCGGCCTCTCTCACGAGGAAGCAGGCTGCCGTGCGGCGGCTTTCGCCGCGCGGAGCTCGGCAAGGTGCTGCTGGAATCCCTGGAACTGGACATCGGCGTGATAGGAGGAGCGGACAAAAGGCCCGGCCTCGCAATAGAGGAAGCCTTTCTCCATGGCGATGCCCTTGAGCCTCTGGAACTCCGTGGGCGTCCAGTAGCGGCGCACCGGGATGTGGTTGCGCGTGGGCTGGAGGTACTGGCCGATGTTCACGACGTCCACGCCGCAGGAGCGAAGGTCAGTGAGAGTCTCCTCCACTTCCTCCGAGGTCTCTCCCAGGCCGAGCATGATGCTGGACTTGGTCACCATGTCCGGGGCGAGCCTGCGCGAAACGCGGAGGAACTCCAGTGACCGCTCGTAGCTTGAGCGCGAGCGGACCCGGGGGGTCAGCCTGCGCACGGTCTCCACGTTGTGGCTGATGATGTCAGGGCCGCTCTCGACCACAGCGCGGATTGCATCTTCAGACCCCATGAAGTCCGAGGTCAAGACCTCCACGGAACAGTCCGGGGCGCGCCAGCGAAGGGCCCGAACGGTGGCGGCCATGATGGAGGCCCCGCCGTCGGGAAGGTCATCCCTGTTCACCATGGTCACGTGGACATGCTTCAGCTTCATGTGTTCAACGGCGCCTGCCACCCGCAGGGGCTCCAGCGTGTCCACTTCGCCGGGAAGACCCGTGTTCACGGCGCAGAACCGGCACCGCCGGGTGCACGTATCTCCGAGGATCATGAAGCTCGCCGTGCGCAGTGTGCCCCAGCACTCCTGGAGGTTCGGGCAGCGGGCCTCCTCGCACACGGTGTGCAGGGTCTCCGCGCGCATGAGCTTCTTCAGGAAGTGATAGTTGTCAGTGGTATTGAGTCGGATCTTCAGCCATTCGGGCTTGCGTCGGGACACCGCCGGGTCAGACATTCCTTCCCTCACTCTCCGTCACCGTTGTTTTGAAATTGGAGGACGCTGACACGGGCAGCAATTGCCCGGGCAAGCCGACGAAATGCCGCCGCGGACTCCAGGGGCTCCTCCACGGTCACTGGTGGCCTTCCCTCGTCTCCCAACCGGGAGACTGCGGGGTCCAGGGGGATGCGCCCCAGGAACGGGACCTCCATTTCCTGGGCGGCCCGCTCTCCGCCGCCTTCGCCAAAGACCTCTCCCGCCATGTTCTCAACGATCCCCAGGATGGGAACGTTCAGCTTCTTGAAGGCGGTCACGCCCCTGCGGGCATCGCTCACGGAAAGCATCTGCGGCGTTGTGACCACGACTCCGCCCGTGAGAGGGACCAGTTGCGCAACGCTGAGCTGCGCGTCCCCCGTGCCCGGCGGCAGGTCCACGATCAGGTAGTCCAGCTCGCCCCAGACCACCTCCGTGAACAACTGCTGGAGAGCCCCGTGGATCATGGGCCCCCTCCACACGAGGGCCTCGGTCTCGGAGACAAGAAAGCCCATGCTCATGACGAGGACCCCATGGGCCCGTGCCGGGACGATCTTTTCTTTCAACGGAGGCGGAAGCTGCTGGATGCCCATCAGCGTAGGGACATTCGGGCCGTAGATGTCAGCGTCCAGGAGACCGACTGCCGCGCCGGACTGCGCAAGCCCCACGGCGAGGTTGACCGCAACGGTTGACTTTCCCACGCCGCCTTTGCCGCTTCCCACGGCGACGATCGTCTTGATGGGCAGCTTCAGCTTGTCCATGATCCGACGGTCGGCCCGCATGCGGGCGTCGAACCCGACCTGGATCTGGCCGACGTCCGGCATGAAGTCGCGGATGGCCTTTTCACTGTCCTGCTTGAGCTTGTCCTTCAAAGGGCACGCGGGGGTGGTGAGCGTTATGGTGAAGCTGACATCCCTGCCGCTGATGCGTATGTCGCGGATGAAGTCCAGGGAAACGAGGTCCTTGTGAAGGTCGGGATCCTGGACAGTGCTCAGGGCCTCCCTGATGCGCTCCACGGACACCGCGTTCTCAGTTGTTGGCACAAACCCTCCTCGGAAGCATGTTGAACAGGAAGCAGGTTAAATATCACATAAATAGGGGAAGTTGACAAAGCACGGCTTGACCCGCGCGCATCCTGACCGTGAATATTTGACGTATATGGAAGAAGTGAAGCTTCCGAGACCGCACCTGCTGAAGGTGTTCGCCGTCCTCTGTCTCCTTGCGGGCCTTCCCGCCCTTTCCTGGGGACAGTATTTCGAGCGAAACAAGGTGCAGTATGGAGCGCTCGATTTTTCCGTTCTGAAGACCGAGCATTTCCAGATCTATCACTATCCGCAGGGCGCCCCGGCCGTGATGGACGCCGCGCGCATCCTGGAGAGCGCGTACGCCCACCATGCAGATATCTTCGGCTACGGGATCAAGGGCCCGCAGAAAGTGATCCTGTACGACAGCTTTATCGACTTCGAGCAGACCAACGTCATCCCCGGCATCATCTCACTGGGGGAAGGAGGCGTGACAGAGGGCCTCGGGCGGAGGATTGTCCTCCCGCTCACGGGCACCTACAGCGAGAATGCCCACGTGCTTGCGCACGAGCTCGTTCACGCTTTCCAGTTCGAGAAGATGAACCCCCTGGGGTTGTTCGCTGCATCTTCCCAACCCCTGCCCCTGTGGTTCATCGAAGGCCAGGCGGAGTATCTCTCCCTCGGACCGGATGATCCCCTGACGGACATGTGGATGCGGGATGCCGTTCTCAATGATGACATCCCCAGCATTGGAGACCTCGCCTCGAAGCAGGGCAAATACTTCCCCTACCGATTCGGGGATGCCGTCTGGTATTGGATCGACAGAGGCTGGGGAAAGACTGGCATGCGGGATTTCTTCATCGATGCAACCGAAAAGGGCATCCCGAGCGCCGTGACGACCGCTCTCGGCGTGAAAACCATGGATGATTTCTCCGCCCGCTGGAAGGGAGACTTCCTGATCACCTACAGGCCGAAGATCGCAGGGCGCGCGACCCCCGCGGAGGTGGGCCACGTGCTCCCGGGGCTCAAGAGCGGCCTGAACCTCAGCCCCGTCATCAGTCCGGACGGCAAATACATCGCAGTTTTTTCCCTGCGCAACCTCTTTGGCCTGGACCTTTACCTGACGGACGCGAAAACGGGAGAGGTTCTCAAGAACCTCTCCAGCTCCGACAGCGACGCGCGCTACGACGTCCTGAACTTCATCGACTCCGCGGGGACCTGGTCGCCTGACTCGCGCTCCTTTGCCTTCGTCGTTGAAAAGGGCGGCAAGGATGCGGTGGCAATTGTCGAGGTGCCCTCGGGAAAGCTTCAAAAAATCATCTCTCTGGACGTCAAGGGAGCGGCGGGGTTGGCCTGGTCCCCTGATGGCTCACGGATCGCGTTGTCAGCCACGCAGGAGGCGCTGAGGGACATCTACCTCCTTGATCCCGCCACCGGAGCCCTCGAGCGTCTCACCAGCGGCTGGCACACGAAGCTCCAGCCTGCATGGTCTCCCGACGGAAAGACGCTGGCATTTGCCACCGACCAGGGGGCCCACACGGACCTCGCCACCCTCACTTTCCAGTCGATGAACATCGGGCTCCTGGACATGCAGACACGGGAAACCCGGATCATAGCCGTCAAGGATGGAGCCCGGCACATCAACCCGCTGTTCACATCGGACGGGAAAGACCTGTACTTCATAGCGGACACTGACGGCTACAGCGACTTGTATAGATACGACCTTACGACGCAGCAGTTCTTCCGCGTGACCAACCTCGCTACCGGCATCAGCGGTCTCACGATACTCTCCCCGTGCCTGTCCCTGGCAGGATCAACGGGCAACCTGGTCTTCACCATCTTCAACAAAAAGAAGTACGAGGTGCACGTGCTCGCCATGGACCAGGCACAGGGCACGCCCGTGAGCCTGGAGGGCGCCATCAATGCCCCGTCCCTCCCCTCGGAAATCACCTCGGGCAAGATAGAATCCCTGCCTGTTCTCCAGAACACCAGGCTGTTTCACTACTCCCCCGCGTTCTCTCTCCTGGCAATCAGCCAGGTCGGGGTGGGCTTCGGTGTGAGCCCCTTCGGCACGAGCGTGGGCGGGGCCGCGGCATTTTCCTTTGCCGACGTGCTGGGGAACCACCAGATCGATACCGCGGTCCAGGCGTCGGGCTCACTCGACAGCGTGGGGGCCCAGCTGGACTACGTCAACCGCAGCGACCACATCAACTG
Organism: uncultured Spirochaetota bacterium; assembly: GCA_963745235.1. GTDB lineage: Bacteria > Spirochaetota > Spirochaetia > SZUA-6 > Fen-1364 > Fen-1364. Next base: position 183,718 of record CAVUXE010000037.1, read on the forward strand.
GGGAGCTGTCGTAGCGCACATCCCGCAGCTCTACTACACGGCCCTGACTCCGCCCTTCCCCGTCGCAGGCGCGGATACCGGGATCCTGCAGCAGGTCATCTTCCAGGAGGAGGCGGACCTGTTCGCCCAATACCCCGTCACGATCAATCGTCGCTGGGAATTGGACGTCGGCTACACGCGCTACTGGTGGGAGGGGACCATCCCCGCCTACTACTACCAGGGCGGCGTGCTCGTGGAGACCGACCAGGTCTCCTACCTCACTCCGCCGCCGCTGGATCTCGCCCACGCCGGGCTGGCGTACGTCGGGGACTATTCCTTTTTCGGCTTCACGGGCCCCATCAGGGGCTCTCGCTACCGGTTCGAGATGGACGGAGATATCGGAACCACGTATTACCTCACCGCCCTCGGGGACCTCCGGGAATACCTGTTCCTGAATCCCGTCACCATTGCCTTTCGCGCGGTTTCTATCGGCCGGTACCTCGGCGGCGCGGACAACCAGACCCTGACCCAGTTCTATCTCGGGGAACCCGACCTTGTGCGCGGGTACGAGTACTATTCCATCCTTTCCATCGAGGGAGCGGGAACGAGCGGAAACATTCCCCAGATCAATCGACTCTTCGGATCGAAGATAGCGGTGGTCAACCTGGAGGTGCGCGTTCCCGTCCTGGGAAACGATCAGTTCGGGATCCTGAGCTTCCCGTACCTCCCGGTGGACCTGGTCGGGTTCGTTGATGGAGGAGTCGCCTGGACGGAGAGCGATTATCCCGCCCTCGAGCTTTCCACGGACCAGTACGCGCGCATTCCCGTGTTCAGCGCAGGGGCGGCGCTCCGGATCAACCTCCTGGGCGCGCTGGTATTTCAAATCTACTGGGCATGGCCCTTCGAGCGCCAGAACATCGGAGGCTCCTGGGGGCTCGTCCTCGAATCCGGCTGGTGACCTGCCGGCGGCCCGCCGGCGCTTTGTTTTGGACCGGGGTTTTCTTACATTTGCCCGATGAAGGGAAAGATTGCAATCATTGGCAAAGGCCACGTGGGGGCCGCGCTGAACGACGGCTTGAAACGGGCGGGATACGAGACGCGCATGACCGGCAAGGGGCCCGGCGTGAGGGAGACGGCGGCCTGGGGTGACGTCCTGATCCTGGCGGTGCCTTTCAGCGCCGTCGACGCGGCAGTCGCGGAGTTAGGGGGAGCCGTTGACGGCAAGGCGGTGGTGGACGTCACCAACGCGATAGGACCGAAGATGGAGCTTGCCCTCGGCTTCACCACCAGCGGGGGAGAGCAACTGCAGAAAAAGGCGCCATCTGCCCGGGTGGTGAAGGCCTTCAACACCGTGTTCGCCCAGAATATGAGCACGGGAAAAGTGAAAGGGAAGATGATTTCCTGCTTCGCTGCCGGCGACGACCAGGCGGCCAGGGCCCAGGTGCTCGAGCTTGCGCGGGACATCGGCTTCGACCCGGTGGACGCGGGACCGCTCGCCAACGCCCGCTGGCTTGAGGCGATGGGCTATATGCAGATCCAGCTGGGATACGCGCTGGGACTGGGACCCGCCATCGGATTTGCGCTGGTGAGGTAGAGCCCCGGTATCCCCGTTTCCCCCGGTTGACTCCGACCCGCCCCTCGGATACACAGAGGGTACAGGGCCCCAGTGAGCCGGGAAAGCGACATCCTGAATCTCATAGCAGACGCCGTCCTCGTTTTCGACGATGACTCGGCCCGCGTGGTGGAAGCCAACCGGGCCGCCAGCGGCATGCTGGGATACGAGCGGGATGAGCTGCTCGGCACCCGCCTGGGCGACCTGTCAGCGGAGCCGGACCAGTCCCTGAGGGCGTTCGGTGAGCGTGTTCACTACATCCCCTTGCGCCGCTACCGCAGGAAAGACGGCAGCATCATTTCGGTTGAAATCACAACGATGTACGCCCAATGGAAGGGACGCCCGGCTCATGTGGCCACCTACCGGGACGTATCCAAGCGGGAGGAAGCGGAGCGCGCGCTGCGGGACAGCGAGGAGCACTTCCGGGCCCTGGTGAAGAACCTTGGCGCCGGCGTGTGCATCGTGGACCCCAGGGAGTTCTTCCTCTACGCAAACCAGGCAGCGGAGAAGATCTTCGGAACCCAGGGGGACCTGGTCGGGAGGAACCTGGGGGAGTTCACGGAGGAGGCGGAGTTCGCAAGGATCCAGGAGGAGACTGCACGAAGGAAGAGCGGGGAGAAGGGCAGCTACCTCCTGTGGATCCGGCGTCCTGACGGGGAACGGCGCCAGTTGTCCGTCATCGCCAGTCCGCAGTTCGACACCCAGGGCGGTTTCAGCGGCACCTTCGGCATCTTCCAGGACATCACGGAGCAGGCGCGGCTCGAGCAGAGCCTGCAGAGGGAGCGAAACCTCCTGCTCACGCTCATCAACAACCTCCCGGACCACATTTACCTGCGGGATAAGGAAGACCGCTTCATCCTGGCCAACCGGGCAGTGGCCGCCTTCATGGGCGCGGGGGACCCCGAGGCCCTCGTGGGAAAGCGGGATTCGGATTTCTACCCGCCCTCCGTTGCCGAGGTCTTCGCCGCGGACGATCGCCTGATACTGGAAGAGGGAAAGAGCGTCATCAACCAGGAGCGCTGCGATCGCTCGGCCTCGGGGGAGCTGCGGTGGACCATGACGACGAAAGTGCCCCTGTTCGACGAGTCGGGGAGCGTAATCGGGCTGGTGGGCGTGAGCCGGGACTTCACCGAGTCCCGGGAAACCAAGGAAGCGCTGCGCCGCAGCCAGGAGCAGCTGCAGCAGGGGCTGAAGATGGAGGCCATCGGCAGGCTGGCGGGCGGCATTGCGCACGACTTCAACAACCTCCTGACCGTCATCAAGGGATTTGCGGAGCTGATTGACGGCCGACTGCCGGACGGGCACCCCTCCAAGGTGGAGATCGCTGAAATCAGGGGCGCCTCGCAGAGAGCGGCGCGGCTCACGTCTCAGCTCCTGGCCTTCGGAAGAAAGCAGATCCTGCAGCCACGGATCGTAAAGCTCAACGACGTGGTCCTTGCCATGCGCAACATGCTTCCCCGCATCCTCGGGGAAGATATCGAGATCACCGTGCGCCTGTGCGACGACGCGGGCAGCATCCGGGCAGACCAGGGGCAGCTGGAGCAGGTGATCATGAACCTGTCCGTCAACGCGCGCGACGCGATGCCCGGGGGCGGGCGGCTCACCATCTCCACTGACAATGCGGAGCCGTCGGCCTCCATGAAGCGCGACCACCCCGAGCTCAAACCGGGTCCCTACGTGGCGCTCACCGTTGTCGACTCGGGAACCGGAATGGACGCCAATACCCTCGCGCGGATCTTCGAGCCCTTCTTCACGACCAAGGAGCTGGGCAAAGGGACCGGCCTCGGTCTGTCCACCGTCTATGGGATCGTCAAGCAGAGCGGGGGATACATCTACTGTGACTCCGCTCCGGGGAAAGGGACGTCTTTCATCATTTACTTTCCGCGCGTGCGCGGGGAGGACCCCGAGACGCACGTCGAAGGGCATGCGGAGGTGAAGGGCCCCGGCGAGTGAGACGGTGCTCCTGGTCGAGGATGAGGATGCTCTTCGCGGATTCCTTCGCTCGACACTGGAGAGCAACGGTTACACCGTTGTCGATGCGCGGGACGGCGTGTCAGCCCTGGAGCTGCTGTCGAACGGCAGGCGCACCTTCGACGTCCTGGTCACCGACGTCGTCATGCCCCGCATGGGAGGGCAGGAGCTCGCCCGGCGCGTGCTCCAGGGAAGCCCCGAAACCCGGGTCTTGTACATGAGCGGCTACGCGGAGGAATCCGTGATGCCTCCGCACCTCGAGGGGCAGCGGGTGGACCTGATCCGCAAGCCCTTTGAAGCCGCTGCCCTGCTCGCCAGGCTGCGGGAGGTCCTGGACAGGGGGTGAGCCCGTTCTAGGAGACGGCCTCCAATGCCGCAACCTCGCTGTCAGTCAGGCGCCATCCGAGGGCCCCGGCGTTCTCCTGGAGATGCGGGATGCTGGTGGCTCCGGGAATGGGCAGCGCCCCCTTGCAAAGCACCCAGTTGAGCGCCACCTGGGAAGGAGTCTTTCCCCCGTGGACCAGTCCGATCTGCCGCACCGTCTCGGCAAGGGATGGCCGCGCCTGCCTACCGGCCGCCATGAGCCTGCGCCAGCCATGAGTCTGGACGCTCTCCCCGCCGGCGAGGCGCCCGAGCGCCAGCGGCCGGTAGGCAACGAGCGTCACTCCCAGCTCACGGCACGCGGCGAGCGTGCCGTTTCCCTCCGCCGCCCTGTGAGCAAGGCTGAGCTCCACCTCGTTGCAGGCAAGGACGATGCCGCGGGAGGAGAGAACGGCGTGCGCCCTCCGCACCTGGGACGCGTTGTAGTTGGACACGCCAACCGCGCGCACCAGCCCGGCCTCAGCCGCGTCCGCCAGCGCTTCCACCCACGTTTCGATGGAAACCGGACCCCACGGGAAGTGAATCAGGTAGATATCCAGCGCGGCGAGGCGCAGCCGGTCCATGCTTCGTCGAAGAGCATCGACCAGCGCTGTCTTTCGGAGACGCCACGGGAAGGGAAAGAACTTCGAAAGCACGGCGGGCCGCTCCCGCCCTTCGAGCCCGGCAAGGAAAAGGCCGACAGTGCGCTCCGAGCCACCGGCCCCGTATACTTCAGCGGTATCCACGATGGCCACACCGCGGGAAAGGGCGGCCTCGAACACCGCCTGCAGCTCGGGCTTCGGTCTGCCCGCCCTGCCCCACGCATTTGTGCCGAGCCCAAGAGGGCTGACAAGGACGCCGCTCTTTCCCAGCGGGATCTTCGACAACGGCGCGGGGCTCACGCGGTGTCCCTGGTGCACACCCTGTTCTTGCCCGACTCCTTGGCCCTGTACAAGAGCTCATCCGCCGTGCGGATGAGCTCTTCCGGGCTCGCCGCGTCGTCAGGGCAGACGGCAAGCCCCAGGCTCGCCGTGACGGAGAAAGGCGGCCGGGAATCAGTGCTGGAAAACCCGGCGGAGGCAATGGCCGTCCGGATGCGCTCCGCCACCACTGCTGCTCCCGCCCTGTCCGTGTACGGGAGGACCACCGCAAACTCCTCACCGCCGTAGCGCGCAGCCAGGTCGATCTCCCTCACTGACCGCCTGATCCGCTCAGCAGTTTCGATGAGGATCATGTCGCCGGTCGCGTGCCCGAAGTTGTCGTTCTTCCTCTTGAAGTCGTCTATGTCCAGCATGATGAGCGACGTGGGATGTTTTTTTCTCCGCGAACGCTTCACCTCGAGCTCGAGGAACTTCCTGAAATAGCCGTGGTTGGAGAGCTTCGTCATTCGAATCGTTGGAGGCCGCGCTCAGCGCCGTCCTGTAGTGCTCTTTCAGCCAGGTGAGCTCCGTCTTCTGCTTGAGGAGCCGGGCAACGCGCAGGGACACCTCGCGGGAATCGAAGGGTCGCACCAGCAATTCGCTGACACCCCAATCCAGGAGGCGCACGCGGAGCTCAGGGTCATCCGGAGGGACCGCCGCAAGGGTCGGCAGGTTTTCCGTCTTTGACCGAAGCGCGCCGAGCATCTCCTGCGGCATCGAGGAGTCCAGGACCACGACGTCTGTTTCGCGCCGCAGGAAGCTCTGCGGGTCGTCCCCGCTGGATGCCATCTCCACGCGATAGAGGTCCGCCGGGAGCCCCGCGGCCACGAGGTCGCGCTCCTGCATGTCTTCAAGGAACACGAGGACGCTGCGAGGCCCGACGCCGTCCTTTTCCCTGTCCTCGCGGGAGGCCCCCTCTGCCGTGAGAGAAAGGGAGTGATTGAGGAGCTGTTCCTGGTATTCCCTGAGCCGGAGCATGGACCGAATCCGCACCAGGAGCTCCGAACGATCCACCGGCTTGGGCAGGAGCTCGTCCGCGCCGGCCTCGAGGCCCTTGAGCTTGTTGCCCGGGTCGTTCAGACCCGTCATCAGAATTATCGGGATGGCAAGGGTGGCCGGGTCACTTTTCAACATGCGGGTTGCGTGGTACCCGTCCAGATCAGGCAACTGAACGTCAAGGAGGATGAGGTCCGGGGAATGCGCGCGCGCCTTTCTGATGGCGTCTTTCCCGCTGGTTCCAGCCAGGACTTCATACCCCTCCACTCTGAGAAGCGCGGAGAACGCCCTTGCCGTCTGCGGGTCGTCATCAACCACAAGGAGCCGAGCGCGGCTGCGCGTGGCCCCGTCCTGGAAGGTTTTTCCCATGGAGCGCCCTGCAGGTAAAATAGTACGCGCCCCCTTTATCGAGCAAGCCCCCTTTGCGGCCTTTGTGCGGCGGCGGTCGCCTCTATGCCGCCTGGCCGGCTATCATGTCCAGGAAGTACCTGTGCACGCGCCCGTCTTCGGTCAGCTCAGGATGGAAGGCGGTAGCGAGCAGCTTCCCTTGCCGGGCGGCCACGACGCGGCCATCCGTCAACGTGGCAAGGACCCTGACTTCCCTTCCGGTCTTCTCGATGAGCGGCGCCCGGATGAACACTCCACGAAATGGCGCCTCACCGAGGGCCGGCACGTTCAGGCTCTCCTCGAAGCTGTCCAGCTGCCGCCCGAACGCGTTCCTTTTCACGGTGATGTCCATGACGCCGATCAGGGGCTGATCCATGCCGCCAATGTCGCGCGCCAGGAGGATCATGCCTGCGCACGTGCCGTACACCGGCATCCCCCGCTTCACCGCGGCGCGCAGCGGCTCCAGCAGCCCGGAGAGGACCAGGAGCTTCCCGATCGTGGTGCTCTCCCCTCCCGGTATGATCAGGCCCGCAATGCCTTCCATGTGCTCGGGCAGCCTGACGAGGACCGGGGAAGCTGAGGCCCGCCTGAGGGCCTCAGCATGCTCCGCGAAAGACCCCTGGAGAGCAAGCACGCCGACTTTCATCTCTACCAGCCCCTCACCGCCAGGCGCTGGCCGTCTGTCATGCTGGCAACCTCCAGCCCCCGCATCGGCATCCCGAGCCCCTTGGACACCCGGGCAATCACGGCAGGGTCCTGGAAGTGAGTGGTCGCTTCAACGATGGCGCGGGCCATCCTCTCAGGGTCCTCCGATTTGAAGATCCCTGAGCCCACGAAGTTCCCCTCCGCGCCGAGCTGCATCATGAGCGCCGCGTCAGCGGGGGTTGCGATCCCGCCCGCCGCGAAGTTGACGACGGGAAGTCTCCCGGTTTCGGCAACCTCAGCGACCAGGTCGTACGGCGCCCCGAGGTTCTTCGCCGTGGCCATGAGCTCCGTCTTGTCCATGGAGCGAAGCCGCCTCACCTCGTCCATCACGGTGCGCATGTGCCGCACGGCCTCCACCACGTTGCCCGTGCCGGCCTCGCCCTTTGTGCGGATCATGGCCGCCCCTTCCCCGATCCTGCGCAGCGCCTCGCCGAGGTCCCGCGCGCCGCAGACGAACGGGATCTTGAAGGCGTGCTTGTCGATGTGGTGCGCCTCGTCGGCGGGCGTGAGGACCTCGCTCTCATCGACGTAGTCCACGCCCATTGCCTCCAGGATCTGCGCCTCCACGAAGTGGCCGATCCTTGCCTTTGCCATGACAGGGATGGTCACGGCCTCCATGATCTGCTCGATGAGCGAAGGGTCGCTCATGCGCGCCACGCCCCCCGCCGCGCGAATATCGGCGGGAACGCGCTCGAGGGCCATCACGGCAACGGCCCCCGCCTGCTCCGCGATCTTCGCCTGGTCAGGGGTCACGACGTCCATGATCACGCCGCCCTTCAGCATCTGCGCCAGGCCTTTCTTTGTGGCAAACGTCGACTTGTCCATCTTCATCCTCCTCTGGTCTTCAGTGCATTGCCGAGAATCCGCATGCCTTTCTCGATTTTGTCCTCGTCGATGCCGGCGAACCCCAGCCGGAGGCCCGCCCTCTCCCACTCCTCGACGGAGAAGATCCTGTCAGGGGCAAAGAGGACCCCCTGGCTCCTTGCCTTCAAGAGGAGGGCAAGGACATCGGTTCCCCGGGGCAGATCCACCCACTGGAACAATCCGCCCCGCGGCTTTTTCCAGACCGCCTCCGGGGGGAAATGGGCTTTCATCGCCTCCAGCATCAGGTCCCGCCTCTTCCGGTAGACTGCCTGCTTGCGCTTGAGGTGCCGGTCCAGGAGCCCTTTCTGGCAGAACTCCAGGAGCGCTCCCTGGAGGATCCTGCTGGAGTACAAGTCGGTGAACTGCTTGATCAGCAGGAGCCTGTCGATGACCGCCGCCGGGGCCACGATCCAGCTCAGCCGGATCCCCGGGCACAGGATCTCCGAAAAGCTCCCGAGGTAGATCACCCCGTCGCGCGCGTCCCGGGCTTTCAGGGGCAGGACTTCGCGGCCGTCGAAGGCCAGGTCGTGGACGTAGTCGTCTTCCACGACGATCACCTGGTGCTCCCGGGCCGCCGTAAGGAGGCGCTCGCGCCGGTCTGCGGACAGGACGACGCCCGTGGGGTTGTGATATGTCGGGATGGAATAGATGAGCTTCGCGCTCCTGCGGGCAAGCACGCTCTCCACGAGGTCCACCCTGATTCCGTCATCATCGAGGGGAATGCCGATGCAGCTGGCCTGGAGGGAGCGAAAGACACCCAGCGCCCCGGGGTAGCTCAGGTTCTCCATGATGACGGTGTCCCCGGGATCCAGGAACAGCCTCCCCACGATGCTCAACGCCTGCTGGATCCCGTTGACGATCATGATTTCCCCCGCCGTGCACTGGATCCCGCGCCTGGCCAGGAAGCCGGGCATGTAGTCGATGAGCGGAGCAAACCCGCGGGACGGCCCGGCGGCCAGGAGGTCCCCGCCGTACTTCCTCATGGCCGACTGCATGCAGCCGGCAAAATCATCCACGGGGAAAAGGGAGAGGTCAGGATCATGGGACGCAAATGATATGGTGCCCTCGATCTCGGGCGCCTCCAGGAGCTGCTCCGCTCCGGCGGGAAGCTGCGGATACGTGCTTCGCCAGGTGGCGGAGAGAAGGGCCTCCACCCGCAGCCGCTCCGCCTGCTCGCGCCGGACAGCGGAGGACCCGGAGGGCAGGTTCTCCCGGACGGCGGTGCCCCTGCCGACGTGAGACGAGACCAGCCCCTGCACTTCCAGCTCCTGGTAGGCGTTGATCACCGTGTTGCGGTTGACGCCAATAGAGCTCGCAAGCTCGCGTGTGGAGGGCAGCCGTGCGCCCGGCGCAAGCAGGCCGGACTGGATGAGCTCAACCAGCCTGTCCTTGATCTGGACGTACAGCGGAGTCGAGTCGTTCTTGTCGAGGTCAACGATCATGTTCTTACCTCCAACACTCCTACTTTCCAGGCGATTGTTAAAGGTCCAATCCACAAGAATAATATACCATCCATACCAATTTTGAGTATCATTCGGGAGGAATTGGTCTAGATCACGGTCTCGGGCAGCCGTCCACCGGAGACGATCGGGAGGAATCTGCGTCCGAAATGCCCAGCAGGCGAGAGCTGTTTGAGGTTAACCGGTTACCGAGATGGCGGCCACACTGACGTTGTCGTTGTCGAGAACCCGCACGATCTTCCCTCGAAGACTTTTCCGGGATTTTCCCCCGTTTCCGAAGACAACGGTAGCGTCTTTTCCTGTGTCGTCTTTTGAAAGCAGAAGGTCAGGCTGCTGACCCAAGTCAAGCAGAAGGCCCCCCGTGGACATGTTCAGGACAATGCAGGTGTAAGGCTTGTTCTCCAGCGTGAACGTGGCAGGGATGCTGACAGAAACACGTTGTTCTTGCCTGCGCTCAGGTCTTTTCGACTTCACAGAGCCATCCCAGTCGAACCTGCTGAGGCCCTTGTCCCAAAAGCCCTGCTCCTCCAGGAACTTGATGACCAGCTCATGCGGCACCCCTCGCTGCGCGCACATCTGACGGATATCTCCCCCCATCACATTGCAGATCGCAAAGGCATTCGAGAAGACTCTTTTGGCTTCCTGTTCAGTCATACCGCTCCAACTTTCTGGGCCCCACGGCCTGAATCGAGGCTGACGCTGCGACGGCAGAGATCCAACAAAGCACATCTATAACAATATCGCAAATAGCGCAGACTGCAACAGACTTGTTCCGACGGCTGCCAGTCGCCGCTTCATTCTCCACGGGGTGGCAAGCCCGCTGTTCTCCAGCGCCCGCGCCTGTTGCCTGCATGGGCAAAAACTACGTATTTTGAGGCAATCCGTTTCGCAACGCCTATGAGAACCCACACCGCTCTTGCACAACCTCCCTCGGAAACGAATAATCAAAGCCCTCCGAACATGAGCCCCGCACACAGCAAAATCGCCCCGCGCGCGCCGTCACGAAAGAGAGCATCCGAGGACTACATCCTCATCGAAGGGGCCAGGCAGAACAACCTGAGGAACCTGTCCCTCAGGATTCCCCTGCGGAAGCTGATCGTCATCACCGGCGTGAGCGGTTCGGGCAAGTCATCCCTCGCCTTCGACACCATCTATTCCGAAGGCCAGCGAAGGTACGTGGAGACATTCTCTTCGTACACGCGGCAGTTCCTCGACCGGATGGACAAGCCCAAGGTGGATCGCATCGAAGGCATCCCGCCCGCAATCGCCATCGACCAGACCAACCCGGTGCGCACCTCCCGCTCCACGGTGGGGACCATGACCGAGCTCAACGACCATTTGAAGCTCCTCTTTGCGAGGGCAACGCGCCTGTACTGCGGTAACTGTGGAAGGGAAGTTAGGCGCGACACCCCGGAGACCGTTGCTGACCAGCTCCCCGCGGGCAGGAGGCTGATCCTCACCTTTCCCGTGCGCGTGCCTGAGAACTTCACCGAGGAGGAGGTCCTGGACCTGCTCGGCAAGCAGGGCTACACCCGCATCCGCGGAAAAGAGGGGAACACCCTGGAGGTGATCCAGGACAGGATCACCTTCAGCGAGGAGAACAGGCCGCGCCTCATCGAGGACCTGGAAGCGGCACTGAAGTACGGCCAGGGACGCCTCAGCGCCTACGCCGTGGAGAAGGAGGCGGAGGGGGAGGCCATGCGCTTCTCCTCGGACCTGCACTGCGCTCATTGCGACATCCACTACCGCGACCCGTCGCCCAACCTCTTCTCTTTCAACTCCCCCATCGGCGCCTGCGACAGCTGCCGGGGATTCGGCCGCACCATCGGCATCGACTGGAGCCTCGTTGTGCCGGACGACACGAAGAGCCTGGCGGGGGACGCGGTGAAGCCATGGCAGACGGAAAGCTTCAAGGAGGTCAAGAGTGATCTGCTGAAGTTCGCCCGCAAGCGCGGAGTTCCGGTGGACGTCCCGTGGCGCGAGCTCTCCGAGGCCCAACGCGCCTGGGTCATCGAGGGTGAGGGGGACTGGGACAACGGGGTCTGGTACGGGGCAAAGCGGTTTTTCGGATGGCTGGAGTCAAAGAGCTACCGCATGCACATCCGTGTCCTTCTCTCCCGCTACCGCGCCTATCAACCCTGCCCGGCGTGCGGAGGCGCGCGGCTGAAACCCGAGGCCCTCCTGTGGAAGATCGGGCCCGGGAAGCTTTCCATTCACGACGTGATGCTCCTGCCCATCGACGGCTGCCTGGCCTTCTTCGACTCACTTGCCCTGCCGCCGCCGCTGGATGAAGCCACCGAGGCTCTCCTGCGCGAGATCCGAACGCGCATCCGCTACCTCGTCGACGTCGGCCTCGGCTACCTCACGCTGGACCGCCAGTCCCGGACGCTGAGCGGCGGGGAGGTCCAGAGGATCAACCTGACCACGGCCCTGGGGACGTCTCTGGTCAACGCGCTGTTCGTCCTGGACGAGCCGAGCATCGGGCTGCATCCCCGCGATATCGGGCGGCTCATCGGCGTCCTCCGCCGGCTGCGCGACAGCGGCAACACGATCATCGTGGTGGAGCATGACCCCGAGGTGATACGCGCGGCAGACATGGTGATAGACATGGGCCCGGGGGCGGGCGAGCACGGCGGCAGGATCGTGTTCTCCGGCGGCCTTCCCGATCTGCTGCGGAGCGAACGGTCCCTCACCGCGAAATACCTGACCGGGAAGAAGAGAGTGTCCCCACGCGGGACCGCGGGAGAGGCGTCGGCATTGGCTGCCTCGGGGAAGGCCCTCAGGCGGATCCGCGTCCTCGGCGCCGCGGAGCACAACCTGAAGGATATCGATGTCGACATCCCGCTGGACCGGCTGGTCTGCGTCACGGGGGTGAGCGGCTCCGGGAAATCCACCCTGATCCAGGAAGTGCTTTACAACGCCTTGCGGGCCCTGAAGCATGCCCCGGTTGACGCGCCGGGAAGACACCGCGCGATTGCCGGTCACGAGCTGGTGGAGGCCGTCGTCATGGTGGACCAGTCCCCCATCGGCAGGACAGCCAGGTCGAACCCCGTCAGCCACGTCGGCGCATTCGACGGCATCCGCAAGCTCTTTGCGGCCGAGCCGCTGGCTCGCGAGCGCGGATACACGGCGGGCAGCTTCAGCTTCAACGCGGGAAACGGCAGATGCCCCACGTGCAGCGGCAGCGGCTTCGAGCACATCGAGATGCAGTTCCTGAGCGACGTGTACCTGCGCTGCCCCGACTGCGACGGCCGCAGGTATCGAAAGGAAATCCTGGACGTCATGCTCCTGCCGCCGCGCGGGCCGGCTGGCGGGGCCGGGGCCGGCAAGTCAATCGCCGACGTGCTGGACATGACCGTGACCGAGGCCTGCGGGTTCTTTGCCGGCGCTCCGGATGTCGTCTCCGCGCTTTCGCCCCTGGCGTCGGTGGGGCTCGGCTACATGTCCCTCGGGCAGCCGGTCCCCACGCTGAGCGGCGGCGAGGCGCAGAGGCTGAAGCTCGCCGGATATCTCGCGCCGTCGCGCAATGGCAACGGCAGGAAGGGGACGTTGTTCCTCTTCGATGAGCCCACCACGGGGCTGCACTTCGACGACATCGCGGTCCTCCTGGGCGCCTTTCGGAAGCTCATTGCCGCCGGCCACTCCGTGCTCGTGATCGAGCACAACATCGACGTGATCCGCGCCGCGGACTGGATCATCGACCTGGGTCCCGAGGGTGGTGAGGCCGGCGGAAGGATCGTGTGCGCGGGCACGCCGCGCCAGGTAGCCCGGTGCAGGGAAAGCCACACGGGGGCCGCTCTCCGTGCGGGCGCCTCACGCCGGGGAGGAAAGGCCGAACCGTCAGCGCAGAAGGAGGCGGCCGCCTTTGGCACGGCGAACGCCATCGTCATCAGGCACGCGAGGGAGCACAACCTCAAGAACATCGACCTGGTCATCCCGCGCGACGCGCTGAGCGTGATCACCGGCGTGAGCGGGAGCGGCAAGAGCACCGTTGCCTTCGACATCCTCTTCGCCGAGGGCCAGCGGCGCTACCTGGAATCCCTGAACGCATATGCACGGCAGTTCGTCCAGCCCGCGAAGCGACCCGACGTGGACGGGGTGTACGGCGTCCCTCCCACGGTTGCCATCGAGCAGAGAACCAGCCGCGGTGGAAGGAAGAGCACCGTGGCCACTCTGACGGAGATCTACCCGTTCCTTCGCCTCCTGTTCGTGAAGCTCGGGACGCAGTACTGCCCTGACTGCAACCTCCCCATCCGGCCGCAGAGCATGGACGCCATCCTGGCGCGCATCCTCCGCGATTACCGGGGCAAACGGGTGGGCATCTTCGCTCCGCTGATCACGGCTCGAAAGGGATACTACACGGACCTTGCCGCGTGGGCCGCGGCAAAGGGGTTCAAGCATCTTCGGGTGGACGGCGCGCTCCTCCCCACCGCACCGTGGCCTCGCCTGGACAGGTTCATCGAGCACACAATCGAGCTCCCCATGGGAGTGGAGTCCGTGAGCGCTGACAGGGAAGCTCGGCTGCGGGATGCCCTCAAGCGCGGGCTGGACTTCGGCAAAGGCGTCGTTCACGTGAATGAGACGGTCTTCTCCACCCGCAGGGCATGTCCCCGGTGCGGAAGAAGCTTCGAGGAGCTGGACCCGCGCCTTTTCTCCTACAACTCGAAGCACGGGTGGTGCCCCTCCTGCTACGGCACAGGCCTTCAGCTCTCGGGCTTCGATTCCGAGCAGACAGGGGAGGAAGTCTGGTGGAACGACTGGTGGGGCGGACCCGAAAAAACCTGCCCCGATTGCGGGGGAATGCGCCTGCGGCCCGAGGCGCTTGCCGTGCGCTTCCGGGACAGGAACATCGCGGACTTCGCCCGGCTCCCGGTCCGCGACATGGAGCGGGAGATGAAGGGCCTGCGCCTGGCCGGCCGGGAAAAAGAAATTGCCCGGGACATCGTGGCCGAAATGCTCTCCCGGCTCACGTTCCTGCAGGAAGTGGGGTTGTCGTACCTGTCCCTGGATCGCTCGGCGCCCACGCTCAGCGGAGGGGAAGCCCAGCGCATCAGGCTTGCCTCCCAGCTCGGCTCGAACCTCCGCGGGGTGTGCTACATCCTGGATGAGCCGACAATCGGGCTGCACGCCAGGGACAACGCCATTCTCCTGGACACCCTCCACGCGCTTCGCGTGAAGGGCAACACCGTTGTCGTGGTGGAGCATGACGAAGAGACAATCCGCAGGGCGGAGCACGTGGTGGATCTGGGCCCCGGCGGCGGGACGGCCGGCGGCTACCTGGTGGCGCAGGGGAGCCTTGCCGCCATCATCCGAAGCAGGAAGTCCCTGACCGGCAAGTACCTCAGGAAACCGCTCGCGCATCCCTGGACCGGCGGCCGGCCGACAAACGGTGACCCTGCGGCCGCTCTCAGGATGACAGGCGCGAGCCTGCACAACCTGAAGGACCTCGACGTCATAATTCCGCTGGAGCGCCTGGTGTGCATCACCGGTGTCAGCGGAAGCGGCAAGAGCACGCTGGTGCGCGAGGTCCTCTACGGAAACCTGCATCACCTGCTGGCAGCGGCTCGGAGACGGGGGACGCGGGGGCAAGCCGACGGGCTCCACGGATGCTCCTCCATCGAGGGGTGGGAGAGAATCGGTCGGGTCCTGGAGGTGGACCAGACCCCCATCGGCAAGACGCCCCGCTCGTGTCCCGCCACCTACGTTGGGATCTGGGACGACATCAGGCGGCTGTTCGCCGCCTCCAGTGAAGCCCGCATGCGGGGATACACGGCAAGCCGCTTCTCCTTCAACGTTGCCGGCGGACGCTGTGACGAGTGCGAGGGCCAGGGCATGAAAAAGATCGAGATGAGCTTCCTGCCGGATGTCACGGTCCCCTGCGACGCCTGCTCAGGAGCGCGCTTCAATCCGGAGACCCGTGCAGTGAAGTTTCGCGGCAGGAGCGTCGGCGACGTGCTGGCCATGAGCGTGGACGAGGCAGTGCCGTTCTTCAGCTTCCACGCGGGCATCCGCCATGCCCTGGAGTTGCTGCAGCAGGTCGGGCTGGGCTACCTCTCCCTGGGCCAGCAGAGCCCTTCGTTGAGCGGCGGAGAAGCCCAGAGGATCAAGCTCGTCACGGAGCTTGCCAAGGCGCGCTCCAGCTCAGCCGGCCTGCGCACGCTGTATGTCCTTGATGAGCCCACCATCGGGCTGCACATGTCCGACGTGGAGAAGCTCGTGGGCGTGCTGCATCGGCTGGTGGACGCGGGGAACACGGTGGTCATCATCGAGCACAACCTCGACGTGATTGCGGAAGCGGACTGGATCATCGACCTGGGGCCCGAGGGCGGGGATGAGGGAGGCAGGATCGTTGCCCAGGGAGCTCCGCGGGAGGTGATCCGCCAGCGCTCTGGCTCATACACGGCGAGCTACCTTGCGCGGTTCCTCAAAGAACGCACAGCGTGATCACGAGCCTGCCGGTTGCGCTGCGGCGCGCTGCGGAACATGAACGCAGGCAGGGTCTTCCTGGTACGGGTCCTGGTACTCCGCATAGGCCCGTGATCGCGACCCGCCGCAGACATCAGCATATTCGCAGTCTCCGCATCTTCCCTTGAGAGCAGAAGGATTCCTGAGCCCGACCAGGAGGGGATGTGACGTGTAGATCGACTTCAAGCTTTCCCTCTGGACGTTTCCCAGGGGCACCGGCAGGAAGCCGCTTGGATATACCTCTCCGTCATGCCCAATGAAAACTATCCCTTTCCCGTCCCCCGTCCCGCTGAGCCTCACCACGGGAGGGTTCTTTGGCTCCCCCTCCAACTCGAGCAGCCTGGCCGCCAGGTGACCGTACAGCCTCCCTTTGGGCGCGTGCTGGCTTTTCTGGCGCTGCAGGAAGACGCGTCTGAAGTGGGGTCCTTCGGAAGTCCTTACCGGTATTCCGTACTGCGTGCAGTCATAGAGGAATTGGGCGGCTTCCTCGGACTCCCTGGGCTCGGGATTCTCCAGTGCCGACCCTCGTCCCGTGCGGACAAGGAAAAACACCTCCCACGCAATTGCGCCCCTTTCCCTGATGAGATGGAAAATGTCGGCAAGCTCCCGGAGATTGCTTTTCATCACCGTTGTATTGACCTGTAGCCGCAGGCCGCATGATGAGGCCGCCCGGATTGCATCCAGGGTGGCCTGCCACGTCCCCGGGATATCCCGTATCTTGTCATGAACCGCGGCGGTTGCCCCGTCCAGGCTGACCGAGACGACCTCCACACCGAGCTCTTTCATGCGCTCCAGCCGGTCCTTCCCAAGCAGGGGAGTAACGCTCGCGGCGACCGCCGTGTAGATGCCCTGGCCCACGGCGTGCTTGATCAGGTCAAACACATCCGGGCGCATGAGGGGATCACCGCCAGTCAGCAGGAGGGCGGGATAGGGCTCTCCGAACTCGAGAACCTGGTCGATCAGCCTCATTCCCATCTCGTGGTCGAGCTCGCCGGGGGCACTGCTCCTGATGGCCGTGGCCCTGCAGTGTCGACAGGAAAGGAGACAGGATTTCGTCGTTTCCCAGCAGACGAAGATGGGCTTTTGCGTGAAGTCAATTTTCCTGGTCCAGGGGGGCTGCATCCGGAGATCCTCCAGTGCCGCCAGTCTATTTTCAATCCGTACGCACTGTCAACGAACTCCGGGCCTCACGAGTGCTGCGCCAGCACCCCCAGCTTCAGGAGCCCGTCGTAGACGAACTGCACGGAAAGGCCGGTGAGGATGATCCCCATGATCCGCTCGATCACTGATACGCCGGTGCGTCCGAGCACGCGCAGGAAGAACGAGCTCAGATTGCATTGTCACGCCGGCGATCACGAGGGCCAGCACGACGCTTCCGATCAGGACCGGCAGGATGAACCCCGGCGACTTGTCCTCGCTCACGTACAGGAGGATCGTGGTGATGGTCCCGGGGCCGGCGAGCATGGGGATGGCCAGCGGAAAGATGGAGACGTCCTCACGCTCTTCGCCGTGCTCCTCTCCTGACGTCTTGGTCCGCCCCGGCTTGCCCAGGAGCAGGTCGATGGACACGATGAACATCAGGATTCCGCCTGCTATGAAGAACGATCCCGGCTGGATGCCGAGGAATCGAAGGATGGCGTTTCCCGTGAAGATGAAGACGCACAGCACGGCAAACGCAACCACGACCGCGCGGCGGATGGTGAGACGCTTTTTTCGAGCAGGGAAGTCCGCGGTAAGGGCAATGAATACGGGGACCACCCCGAAGGGGTCCACCACGATGAAAACCGCCAGGAATATGGTTACGACCTGACTCGCAAGGGACATCGCCCGGACTGTAGCACGCTCCCGCTGCGGGGGAAATGGGGGTTGCAAATCCACAGGCGCTGATGGGACAGTTCAGGACCGCGACGCCCGGCCTATCGCGGATTCCGCAACAGGTTCAAAAGACCCGATAGACGAACTCTCCGCCGACCATTGTTGCGCCCACCGCGGCCCGGTGAATCTCTTCCGCCGGGATAACGAAGATATCCTTTTCCAGTATCGTGAGGTCCGCGAGCTTCCCCGGCGCAATGGAGCCCAGCTCCGCCTCCCTGCCCGGCCGCATATGCGGCGCCCCGCGTGTACCCGTGCAATGCCTGCTCCACGCTCAGTCTCTGGGCGGGCCGCCAGCCCTCTGGTCCCGGGCTCCCGTCTGCCCGGCGACGCGTGACTGCCGCATGGATGCCCGCCAGCGGGTCAGGGACCTCCACGGGACAGTCGGACCCGAAGGCCAGGCGCGCGCCGTTGTCCAGGAGAGCCTTCCATGCGTACGCGGTTTCGCATCGAGATCCCCAGTGACGCTCCGCGATGAGCATGTCCGATGTTGCGTGAAGGGGCTGCATGGACGCTATGACCGAAAGACGAGCAAACCGGGGGAGGTCATCCGGGTGCAGGAGCTGGGCGTGCTCGATGCGGTTCCTGATGGCGCTCCCGCTTTCCGACTCGGGACCCCGGCGTGCTGCGGCGCGCCCGTACGCGTTCAGCACCACGTGGCACGCGGCGTCTCCGATGGCATGAACGGCGCACGCCAGCCCTGCCGCGTTGGCGCGAAGGATGTCTTCGAAGAGCTGCTCCTCGCCCAGCGTCGGGATGCCGGTCGACCAGCTGCCCTCGTAGGGAGCGATCATCCAGGCCGTCTGCGGCCCCAAGGCGCCATCCGCAAACATCTTCACGGCCCCCAGGCGCAGCATGTCATCACCGAAGCCCGTGCGGATCCCGAGCGCGATCGCTTGAGAAAGCATCTCATGGGGAATGCCCTTGACCACGCGCAGGGAAAGCTCACCGGCCGCGCGCAGCTCCTGCAAGGCCTCGAAGGCAAGCACCCTGTCGAAGTCATGTATTCCCGTGAGCCCCCGGCGGTGAGCCTCGGTTTGAGCCCGGCGCATCATGCGGGCCAGCTCGCCGGCGGACGGACGGGGGATGACGGCCTGCACGAGCCGCATGGCGTTTTCCAGCAGTATTCCCGAGGGCACGCCGGTCCCGTCGTGAACAATCTTGCCGCCCTCCGGGTCAGCCGTGTCCAGGCGTATCCCCGCCTTCTGGAGGGCCAGCGAATTGACCCACAGCGCGTGCCCGCTCTTTGCCTCCAGCATCACGGGGTTGCGGGGGGCGGCCTCGTCCAGGGAGAGCCTGTCAGGGAGCCCGCCGGTCCCCCAGACGTTGTGGTTCCATCCTGATCCCGTGATCCACGTCCCCGGCTTGAGCTCCGCTGCCCGCGTGCGCACCCGGGCGAGGGCCTCCGACAGGGTGGCGGTCTCCGCGTCGACTCCCTCCAGGGATTGGGCGTACCACATGAAGTGCAGGTGGCTGTCCGTCAGGCCCGGCAGCGCGCACCGGCCTCCGAGGTCGACCTCCTGCACGAGGCCCGTTCCCGCAAGGGCGGAGCGCGCGCCGGCTTCATCCCCGACATGAAGGAAGCGGCCGTCGCGGATTGCCACGGCCGAGGCCGTCAGGCGCACGAGGCTCCATGGTGTGGAAGGCACCATTGAAAAGAAGGAGGTTTCTGCTCACGGAGGGAAGCGCTTCGACCTACAGCGGGTATTCGTAGACCCGGTACTTGCGGTAGGCCTTGCCTCCCAGCTTCAATGCCGTGTTGGTCATGTTCACGTTGTCCTCTTCCACCCAGGACATCTCAGCGGACACGTACCCCTTGGGGACTCCGTTCTTGTAGCTGTAGTAATAGAAGGCAAGGTCGATTCCCCGGTTCCTGTGATCCTTGAGAACCCCCATGCTGATGGTGCGCACGAGGGGGGTCTTCTTCTTGGCCGTGAGCAGGTGGAAGATCCCGAAGGGCAGGAGATGGCCGTGGGCGGCCTTGAACCCGACATTGAAGTCCGGCATGGTCAGCGACACGCCCACGGGCTTTCCGTCGACTTCCGCAAAGAACACGAGGTCCGGATCAACGGCCATCTTCAGGTCATTCGCCATGAGCTCGATCTCCGCCGGGGTCATGGGAGTAAACACCGCGTTGATCTGCTCGAACTGGTTGTACAGCTCGTTGAAGCGCTTGATCTCGTTGTTGTAGTCCTTCATGTTCAGCGTGCGGAGCTTGAATCCCCCCTTCGCCTCCACCCGCGGCATTATCTTGGCCAGACGCTCAGGGATCTCGGGGTTGTCCATCAGCCAGGCAACGAGGTCCTTCCATTTGCGGTTTCCGTAGTTCTGGATGAGGCGGTCGTAGTATGTGGGGTTGTATGGCATGAGGAGGACGGGAGAGCCCTCGAAACCCTCTATCTGGCAGCCGATCAGGTCGTTCGCGTTCGGAGACATGGGCCCGATGATGCGGACGCATCCCCGCTTGCGCGCCCAGTCGAACGCCGCCTCGAAGAGAGCCTTGGCCACCTCGGGATCATCCACGCACTCGAACCATCCCCAGTAGGCAGCCTTCTCATGGTGGGTCTTTTCCCAGATGGAGTCATGGATTGCCGCGATCCTGCCGACCACGGCGCCGTCCCTGCGGGCCAGGAAGAACTCTGCCTCCGCGTGCTGGTAGAAGGGATGCTTCTTGCGGTTGACTTTCTTGTAATCGTCCATGAGGAGCGCGGGGACCCAGTTCTTGTCGTTCTTGTACAGGGCGTAGGGGAACTTTATGAACTCCCGTGTCTGCTTTTTCGTGACGACATGCTCGACAGTGACTGCCATGGGCGCGCCTCTCTTCGCAGATGGATGATATGTGCTACAGTAGGACGTGTTCATCGCCCTGTCAAGTGAGCGCGTGTGGCGGAGTGTGGCGGAGGCACAGCGGGCGCAGTCGAGGTGAGCTTTTCGCCATGATATATGTTGGGTGCGGAAAAAGTATTGTGTACAATGAAGGCAATGGAAATCGGTAAGGGCGAATCAAAAAGGCAGGTCAAGAAACGACCCCGGGGGAGTCTGCCGCCGGCCCGGGGCAGGTGGGAGGGACGGAGGCTCCCCAGTCCGCGCGCGTTCTTCTGGATACTCGCGGCCGGGACCATCGTCCTTGCTGGGCTCCTCGGGCTTGCCTTCAGCGCACTCGCGTTCGGCGGCCTGCGCCCGGAGTTTCTCCTGGGGTGGCTGGTGGTCGCCGGCGTGACGGCGGCGGCGGCTTCCCTGGCGGCGGCCGGCCTGCTCGGGCTCGCGCTGGAAAGACAGAAGAGCCTGGAGCATTTTGCAACGGTGGACGAGCTGACGGGCGCCCCCAACAGGAGGATCTTCGCCGCCCAGCTGGACAGCGAGGTGGACAGGTGCAGCCGCCTGGCAAGCGCGCTGTGCGTGGTGTTCATCGACATCGACTTCTTCAAGCGGATCAACGATGACTACGGCCACCAGGTCGGGGATGGCGTGCTGAAAGAGATCTATGCCCGCCTGGAAGAGAACCTTCGCCTGTACGACTTCATCGGACGGCTGGGCGGGGACGAGTTCGTCATGGCCCTTCCGGGAACGGACGCGCAGACCGCTTTTGGGGTGGCGGAGCGTCTCCGGGAATCCGTTCAGAACGACGCCGTGAGAGACCTGCCCCGGGTCACCGTCAGCCTTGGGGTGGCTGAGCTTGCCCCGGGCATGAGCGCTGACCAGCTTGTGCGCTGCGCGGATATGGCGTTGTACACGGCAAAGAACAACGGAAGAAACAGGACGGAAATCTACCAGCCGGCCCCCGCGGCCGGTCACTCCCCGTCGCAGATGTAGCCGTTCTTCTCCAGGTATTCGAAGACCAGCGCCACGATCTTCTCCCGCCGGGCCAGGGGAATCATTATGTCGAGGTTGGCCAGGGAATCCAGGGCGTTGACGCAGGTGTAGTAGCTGATCTCGCTCTCCGGCGCGTTCCAGATTTCGCCAATGATCCTGTCGATTTCGTCCGAAATGAAATCAGGCAGGGGAAAGCCAAGACGCGGCACGACATACTGCCATACCTTCGCCGCATCGATATTGGCCGAGTTGCCGCGCCTGCCCCTGTGGAAATGCAAGATGCGCGCCATCGGAGTCCCCCGCGACCATTCTCACTCGGATGAATCCCTCCGCGCAAGAGGTGAGGCGCGGAAAGGCCGCCGGTGAGCCGGCGCGTTCCTCTACTTCCCGCGCCTGAGCACCTGCGGCACCGATGTGCCTGCCAGGTTCGCGTTGGCCTTCGCATAGTCCGCGGCGGTGAGCCCGGCGGCGGACTTCAGGCTTCGGTCCGCGCCCGCAATCAGGAGCGCTGAGACGACCTCCGGGCTCGTCGTGTACTGGGCCGCGTACATGAGGGCCGTTTTCCCCCCGGGGCCGCGCTCATTCACGCGGGCGCCTGCTGCCACGAGGGTGGAAATCATGTGCCTGTCTTCGTTGAGCATGGCGGCGAGCATCAACGGCGTCATACCATCCGAGTTGCGCGCGTTGACATCAGCGCCTTTGGACAACAGGAGAGCGGCCACCCGGGGATTGGAGTTGTGCGCCGCAGCCGCCATGAGCGGCGTCTCTCCTTCCTTCGATGCCGCGTCCACCGACGCCCCGGCGGAGAGAAGGGCAGAGACGACCTCCGGTCGGGTGTTGGAGCGGCCGGCGAGCAGGAGGGCTGACTGGCCCTTGCCGTCCGACTCATTCACCCTTGCCCCCGCCGCAACGAGGGCGGAGATCACGCGGGGGTCCATGGTGAGCCCGGCGGCATGCATGAGAGGCGTCCACCCGTTTGCGTCCTTCTGGTTGGCGCCCGCACCCTGGGCAAGGGCGGCCCGCAGCTGGGCAGGCGTGCCATGCTCCGCAAGGCTGAAGATGTCGTCCGCGGCCAGTGCTGCGACAGGGAGCAGCAGGATCATTATCACTACCGCTTTTTTCATTCCCCCTCCACGCACCACGAAGAAAGTATACTGCATCCCGGCTCGCATCGCCATGCACCGCTCGTCTCGATTCTTTGATTATATTAGGAACCGATGAGAGGCCAGGATCAGCTGCTGGGAAGCCGCACGCGCGTCGCCTCCCGCTATGCAGTCCTTCCCCGGGAGGGCATCCCGTTCTCCCGGCTGCCCGAGTGGCCGCAGGCGCAGGTGCGCGTGCTCGCCGGACCGGCGTTAGGCGCCGGCTTTGTCGAATACCTCCTGGACCTCGCGGCCGGGGGCTCCGGCGCGCACGCGGCGGACCAGCGGATAGAGTTCTTCCTCTACGTCCTTTCCGGAGGGGTGACACTGAGCATGGACGGCCGCCACCATGACCTGGCCGCGGGGGGGTACGCTTTCATCTCACCGACAAGCGACTTCCGGGCGCTGGCCCGGGACGCGACGAGCCTCCTCATGCTGCGAAAACAATACCAGGAGGCCGCCGGGGTTGCTCCGTGCTCGAGCTTCGTGGGCAACCAGGCGGAGGTCCCTTCCTCGGTCTACTACGGTGACCCGGGCGCCCGGCTGCAGGAGCTGATCCCGAACGATCTGTCCTTCGACATGGCCATGAACATCTTCACCTTCGACACAGGCCACAGCCTTCCGGTGACGGAGACGCACGTGATGGAGCACGGATTGTACATGCTCCAGGGGAAGGGCGTGTATTACCTGGGGGATTCATGGATGGAAGTGGAGGCCACTGACTTCATCTGGATGGGACCTTTCTGCCCGCAGAGCTACTACGCGACCGGCCCCGTGGCCTCCCGGTACATCTACTACAAGAACGTGAACAGAGAGATTCCGTTGTAAAGGGGACCCCATGGAAAAGATCTATCGCGATGCCGACGTTGACATGAGCATCCTGAAGAACAAGACCATTGCCGTGATCGGCTACGGGATCCAGGGCAAGGTGCAGGCAGCCAACGCCCGGGACAGCGGCTGCACCGTGATCGTCGGCACGAGGCCGCCGGAGCACAGCCCGTCTCGAGGGCAGGCACAGGCGGACGGGTTTCCGGCAATGAGCGTCGCGGAGGCGAGCAGGAAGGCGGACATCCTGCTCATCGAGCTGGCAGACCCTGCCCAGCCCGCGGTCTACTCCTCGGATATCGCCCCGCACCTGCGCGCCGGCCAGACCTTGTGCTTCTGCCATGGCTTCAACGTCCTCTACGGCGCCATCCGGCCCCCGGAGAACGTGAACACGGTGCTCTTCGTGCCCAACGCGCCCGGGGCTTTCGTACGGGAGAAGTACAAGAAGGGTGAAGGCGTCTACGGGTGCGTCAGCGTCGAGCACGACGCCACGGGGGATGCCCGGCAGATCGTCCTGGCAATTGCCAAGGCCGTCGGTTCCACGCGCGCGGGCGTCGTGGAGCTTTCGTTCCAGCACGAGACCGAGGGGGACAACTTCGAGGAGCAGATCCTGTACGGCGGGGCCATCCACCTCATGAGGCTGTGCTTCCAGGTCATGGTGGACAATGGCTACCCCCCGAGCTTCGCCTACGCGAAGGCGGTGCGCTCGCTGCGCAGCGTCCTGGATGTCATGGATGAGAACGGGATTGAGAGCTACCTGACCACCCGCAGCAGCCGCACCTGCGAGTTCGCCGTGCGCACCCGGGGCCCGCGCGTCATCAACGAGGAAGCCGTGCGGCAGATCTTCCAGGAAACGGAGAAGGGGCTCTTCGCGCGGGACTGGATGCAGGAATGGGCGCTGGGAATGCCGCAGCTCCACCGGCTGCGCAGGACGGCCGCTGAGAGCGCAATGGAAAAAACGGGGACCCAATGGCGCAGGGATTTCGGGAAATGACCTCCTCGGCGCCCGCCGTGGACGGCAGGCGCATTGCCCGGGACATCGAGACGATTGGCGGCTTCACTGAACAGGACCCGAAGATCGGCCACAGCCGGCCCACTTTTTCTCCCGCGTGGAGAAAGGCGCGTGACTACGCGGCGCGGGAAGCCGAGGCGGCCGGCTGCGTGGCGCGGGTGGATGCCGCGGGCAATCTCCATGCCCGTCCCGCCGGGCTGGATTGGGAAACCCCCGCATGGCTGTGCGGCTCGCACGTGGACTCTGTCCCGACGGGCGGCAAGTACGATGGCGTGGTGGGCGTGGCGGTCGCCCTGGAGGTGCTTCGCGCGGTTCCGCGAGCGGCCGTCGAGCTGATCGTGTTCGCCGAGGAGGAAGGCACCACCTTCAGCCTCGGCATGCTGGGAAGCCGAGCCTGGGTGGGGACGCTGGGGCCGTCGGAGCTTCGCTCCCTTCGCAACGCGGAGGGAAAGGACTACCTCAGCGCCGGGGCGGACCACGGCGTGGACATCGGCCGGCTGGAAGCCGAGCGGTTTCCGGCCGAAAGGTACCGCGGGCTGGTGGAAGTGCACGTGGAGCAGGGGCCATCCCTCTGGAAATCAGGGGAGCCCCTGGCCGTGGTGACGGCCATCAACGGTCGCCGCCAGTACCTGTGCACGCTCACGGGTGCCGCGAACCACGCGGGCTCGACGAAAATGGCGGACCGCAATGATGCCCTTGCGGGGGCGGCGCAGGGCATGACGTTCCTGGAGTCAGTGGGCCGTGAGCTGGACAGGGAGGCCGAGCACACGGTGATCACCGTCGGGCGGCTGGAGGTGCACCCGAATGCCCTCAATGTGATCCCCGGGCGCGTGCGGTTCAGCATCGACTTTCGCTCTCCGGTGGACGCCCTCCTCCAGAGCGGTGAGGAAAGGCTTCGGGCGCAGCTCCTGCAGATTGCCTCCGCCCGGGGGCTGGACATAGAGATCGTGTGCACGGAGCAGCTTCCGGTCGTCCCCATGGACCGCAGGATGTGCGACATGCTCCGAGACGCGGCGCGGCGGCTGGACCTAAGGCTTCCCGACGTGAAAAGCGGCGCCCTTCACGACACCGCCATCGTGGCGCCTTTCCTCCCTTCGGTGATGCTCTTCGTGGCCAGCAGAGACGGGATCAGCCACAACCCGGCTGAGTTCAGCCGCATCGAGCACATTGCCCAGGCGGCAAGGGTCCTGGTGGAGGCCTTTCGCGCATGAGCGGAGGACCCGTGGCTCTTGCGAAGCTCAACACCGAGACCCTCGAGGGGTTCCTCAGCGCGTGCGGGTCGCTCTTCGAGCGCTCCCCCTGGGTTGCGGCGCGAACGTGGCGCCGCAGGCCCTTCGCGTCACTGGAGGCGCTTCACGGGGAGCTTGTGTCCACGATGGAGAACGCGTCCGCGGAGGAGAAGGTGTCTCTGATCCGCTCCCACCCCGACCTGGTCGGGCGCATTGCGGAGGCCGCGGGCTTGAGTGAAATATCCGCTCGGGAACAGGCCGCCGCGGGACTGGACTCCCTGTCAGCGGAGGAAGTCACGCTGTTCAGGGCCTACAACAGGGAATATCGCGACACGTTCGGTTTCCCGTTCGTCATTTGCGCTCGGGAGAACAGGAAGGAGGCGATCCTGCGGGCTTTCCCCGAGCGGCTGGGCCACACGCGGGAGCAGGAGATCGTCGCCGCTCTCGCCGAGATCGCGAAGATCGCCTGGCTGCGCCTGCGGGACGCGGTCACGGAGGCTTAGATGGTCCGACTCCAGGAAAACAGCTACGGCAAGAGCGACGTTCGGTTGACCAAGGTCGTCCGCAAAGGGGAGACGCACATCCTGCTTGAGCTCACGGTGCAGATCATGCTGGGCGGGTCGTTCGAGCGCATCTACACGGACGGAGACAATGCCTCCTGCATTCCGACCGATACAATGAAGAACACCGTCTACGCTCTGGCGCGGAAGAACGACTTCGATTCCCCGGAAGCCTTTGGCGGAATCCTTGCCCGGCACTTCCTCCAGTTCGCGCAAGTGGCGTGGGCGGAGGTGACCATAGAGCAGGAGCCCTGGGTGCGCATCCCGGTGGACGGCTCGCCGCATCCCCACTCATTCACCCGCGGCGGAAGCTGCACCCGGCTGTGCACGGTGCGGCTGGACCGGGGCGGCGAGCCGGTGGTCAGCGGCGGCCTGAGGGGGCTGGAGGTCATCAAGACGACCAGATCCGGCTTCGCGGGATTCTTCAGGGACCCCTACACGACCCTTGCCGACACCACGGACCGGATTTTCGCCACGCGGATAGATGCGACGTGGAAGTACGTTCCGGGCATTTCATCGTACGCGGAGGTCTTCGAGACGGCGCGCTCCGCGCTGCTGGAGGCGTTCGCCCGGCATGACAGCGCGAGCGTGCAGCAGACAATCTTTGCCATCGGGGAAGCGCTGCTGGAACGCCTGCCGCGGATCGCTTCCGTCAGCATCACGATGCCGAACCAGCACCGGCTCCTTGTGAACCTCAAGCAGTTCGACATGGACAATCCCAACGAGATCTTCGTGGCCACGCGCGAGCCGTACGGCCTCATCAAAGGGACAGTTGCGAGGGATGGAAAATGGGAAGGTTGACGACTCATGTCCTTGATACGGCACGGGGCGTGCCGGCCCGCGGCATGCGGATCGAGCTTTTGCGGCAGGAGGACCCGGGGTCACCCCTCCTGAGCGCCTCGACGAACTCGGACGGCCGGACGGACTCCCCGCTTCTGGAAGGCCCCGGACTGAAGGCGGGCGCCTACCAGCTCGTTTTTCACGTCGGGGATTATTTTCGAAGCCGGGGCGATCCGGACGCGGGCCGTTTCCTCGAGGAGGTGCCCGTGGCGTTCGTTGTCGATGATCCAGCCGGGAAGTACCACGTGCCGCTCCTTGTCTCGCCGTGGTCCTATTCGACCTACCGAGGGAGCTGAGCCGGATGACTCTTGATTGCCTCGTGAAGGGCGCCATGGTGGTGCGCGCATCCGGAGTGGAGCCGCTGTCCATCGGTATTGCAGACGGCCGGATTGCCGCTCTGGGACAGGAGATCTCCGAGCCGGCCCGGGAAACGATAGACGCCAGAGGCCTTCACGTCTTCCCCGGAGTGGTGGATGCACACGTGCATTTCAATGACCCGGGCCGCGATTCCTGGGAAGGTGTCCCCACGGGCTCAGCCGCCCTGTGCGCCGGGGGCGGCACGTGCTTCATCGACATGCCGCTCAACTCTTCCCCGCCGACCCTGGATGCCGCATCGTTCGACAGGAAGCTCGCGGCCTGCCGGGACCGCGCCTATGCTGATTTCGCCCTGTGGGGCGGGCTGACACCGGACAACCTCGATGAGCTGGAGGCGCTTGCGGAGCGCGGCGTGGTCGGTTTCAAGGCGTTCATGTCCGCAAGCGGGATAGATGATTTCCGCGCGTGCGACGACGAGGCCCTCTACAAGGGCATGAGAATTGCCGCCCGCCTGGGCCTCCCCGTCGCTGTCCACGCGGAGAACAACGGGATGACGAGCGCTCTTTCCGAAATTGCGCGCTCGGCCGGCCGGACGTCTGCGCGGGACTACCTTGCCTCGCGCCCCATTGCGGCGGAGGCGGAGGCCGTCTCACGCGCGCTCGCGTTTGCGGAGGACACCGGCTGCGCGCTCCACGTGGTTCACACCAGCTCCGCGCGGGGTGTGCAGCTGATCCGAAAGGCCGTCGAGGCGGGGCTGTGCGATGCGACCTGCGAGACGTGCCCTCATTATCTGCTGCTGTCGGATGAAGACGTGGAAAGGATGGGCGCCCGGGCGAAATGCGCGCCTCCCCTGCGCTCTGAGGCCGAGCGGAGGAAGCTTGTCCAGGAGGTCGCTGCCGGCCGGGTGGACACCATCGGCTCGGATCACTCCCCCTCGCCCGCGGAAATGAAGCAGGGACCTGACTTCTTCAGAGTCTGGGGAGGAATCAGCGGGGCGCAGGCGACCCTCCGCGCACTGCTGAGCCTGGATCTGCCCCTGCCCCTGGTGTCCACGCTGGTGTCAGACAACGTGGCCCGGCGCTTTCGGCTTCCGGGCAAGGGCGGAATCAGGCTGGGTGCGGATGCCGACCTGGCATTCGTCGACATCTCGGACTCGAAGCCGATGAGGGAGAGCGAGCTCCTGGACCGCCATCACCTCAGCCCGTACGTCGGACGCACGCTGTGCGGCTCCGTCCGTCGAACGATGCTCCGGGGAGAGACGGTATGTCTGGACGGCAAGATGGCGGGAAAGCCGCGGGGAAGGCACCTTCGACCCGAAGTTACCGAAATGTGACTGTTCGTGTTTGACTGGCCGGAACCCGCACCGGTATTTTCTCTGCAAGGAGAATAGCAATGCTTGCAGGTCGCGCCAGGAAAGGGGCCGGCTGGCTCCTCCTCCTGTTCCTGATACCGCTTGTCGCTCTGCTGTGGCCCCCTTTCTACAATATGACACAGCCCGAGCTCGCCGGGATCCCTTTCTTCTACTGGTTCCAGCTTCTCGCAATCATCGTGACGGCCGGTCTCACGCTCATCGCATACCTGGGCCGCGCGTGAGTCACGCGCACGGAGGGCATTCCGCATGATCGACTGGGTAGCTCTCACCATATTCATCTTCTTCTTCCTCCTCGTGACGGTGATCGGGTTCGTCGCGGCCCGGTGGCGCAGGGGGAACCTCAAGACGCTGGAGGAGTGGGGCCTGGCGGGCCGCAAGTTCGGCACCGTCATCACGTGGTTCCTGCTCGGCGGGGACATCTACACCGCCTACACGTTCGTGGCGGTCCCGGGGCTCGTATTCGCGGCAGGCGCCATGGGCTTTTTCGCCGTGCCCTATACGGTGCTCATCTACCCCCTTGCGTTCATCGTGCTGCCGAAGTTCTGGTCCGTGTGCAAGGCAAACGGCTACGTCACGCCGTCGGATTTCGTCGAAGGCCAGACGGGAAGCAAGACACTCGCGTTCATCATCGCCCTCACCGGAATCGTGGCAACAATGCCCTACATCGCCTTGCAGATGTTCGGCATTGCCGTGTCGGTTGCCCAGATGGGGATCAATCCTGAGGTCGCACTCGTTGTCGCGTTTGTCATCCTTGCCGCCTACACATACACAAGCGGCCTGCGCGCGCCTGCTCTCATTGCGATGGTCAAGGACGCGATGATCTTCATCGTGCTCTTTGCCACCATCATCGTGATCCCGATCTCACTCGGCGGATTCGGGCCGATCTTCCGGGCCGCGCAGGAGCACGCGGCGGGGACGCCTGCCTTCCACTTCATCCTGGCCCCGGCCCAGTTCATGCCGTACGCCTCCCTGGTCCTGGGCTCTGCCCTGGCGCTGTTTCTCTATCCCCACGCCCTCACGGGCACTCTTGCAAGCGGCAGCCCCGAGGTGGTCAAGCGCAACGCGGCCTTGCTGCCGGCATACTCGCTTCTGCTGGGACTGCTCGCCCTGCTGGGATACATGGCAATTGCGGCCCATGTGACGCCCCCCAAGGCGTATGGGGCGAACGGGATCGTTCCCGCGTTGATTGCCAAGGAGTTTCCCTCCTGGTTCGCCGGTTTCTGCTTCGCGGCCATCTCTATCGGGGCAATGGTTCCCGCCTCCATCATGTCCATTGCGGCGGCCAATCTCTTCACGAGGAACATCTATCGTCCCTACCTCCGCCCCAACTACTCGAGCGGAGAAGAGACAAACGTCGCCCGGGTGGCGTCGCTGGTGGTGAAGTTGGGCGCGCTGCTGTTCATCTTCTTCGTGCCGACGACCTTCATCATCAACCTGCAGCTCCTGGGCGGCATCATCATCATCCAGACCCTGCCGTCGGTCTTCCTGGGGCTGTTCACGAAGTGGTTCAACAAGTGGGCACTCGTGGTGGGATGGGCGGCGGGCATCGCGAGCGGCATCTCGATGTTTGCCGCGGCGCACAACAGCTCCGTGTACACGTTCGTGATAGCCGGTCACGGCCTGGGGATCTACTCGGCACTGTCGTCTTTCGTCATCAACCTGGCAGTGACAGCACTTCTCACGCCCGTGTTCCAGGTTGCGCAGATACGGCAGCGGCGGAATGCCGCGAAGGCGGAGGCGTAGACAGGCCCCGCCGTCTCACTCGTCCGCGTTCTGGGCAATCACCACCCGGTTCCTCCCTGCTTCCTTGGCCTTGTACAGCGCGGCATCAGCCGCGCCCAGCAGGGAGTCTCGTGTCCTGCCGTGGTCCGGGTAGAGCCCTACCCCCAGGGAGACACTGACGGGCCCGAGCACCGTGTCGAGATGCCTGACTTCCATCTCCTGGGCTCGCGCGCGCAGATCCTCCGCGCGCCGAGCTGCCGCCGCCTCGGTGGCCTCGGGCAGGATCAGGACGAACTCCTCCCCGCCGAAGCGGCAGGGCACGTCCCCGGCCCTGAGGTTCGCCCGAATGAGCTGCCCGAGCGCCTGCAGAAGCTCGTCACCGGCCGCGTGGCCGAAGCGATCGTTGAAGGTCTTGAAGTGGTCGATGTCCAGCATGATGACGCCGATGGAATGCTCCTTGCGCTCCGCCCGACTGATCTCCAGCTCCAGTGTCTCCTCCATGTAGCGGCGGTTGAAAAGACCGGTGAGCGGGTCGCGGATGGAAAGCTGCCGCAGGTCGCTTCGAAGCATGAGGTTGGACAGGGCAAGCCCGATGTGCTCCGCCACCGAGACGGCGAATGCCTGCGACTCCTCGGGGCAGCGAAGCGCATTGAAGAGCCCGATGGTCTTCCCCGTGACCGCGATGGGGACGCACAGCGAGCCTTGCTCCTGCCCGGCCTCCAGATGACGACACGGGACCGTCGGGGACGAGCCGTTGGGAGGGTAGACTCTCCCCCGGCGCAGCGCCCAGCAGTCCTCAGCGGTGAACACCGCGGCTGACGGCGGACGGTCTCCCCACTCCGCCATTGCCGTGAACACGTTCTTCAACGGATCCTGCACGTAGAGAGACCCCGAGGTGCCGGGGAGGAGGCCGGGGAGATGCCGGCGGATGAGCGGGTATGCCTCCTCGGTCGACACGCAGGATTGCAGCATGTCGCCAACCTCGTTGAGGAGCTGCACCTCGCGGTTTCTCGATGCCAGTCGATCCACCTGCCCGGCCAGGGTGGCCCGGGACTCCGCGAGCGCCTTCTCCAGCTGCTCATGCTCGGCGATCTCGTGCGCAAGGGCCTGCGTCCTTTCGGCAACCACGGATTCCACGCGGGCTGTCCTGCGAAGCCCGCCGCCGAAATAGAGGCTGCCCATGGCCGTCAAGAGCAGCCCAACGGCGAGAATGGCCCAGGACTGCCAGGAGCGGTGTTTGGCCATGAAATCATTTGTCGGGTACGCGCGCATGGTCCAGGTGCGTTCCCCCGCATCTATGGTTGTGCTCCAGGACAACCAGTTGCGAAGCGGGGGAGTGACCTCGTAGCCAACGACTTTGGCCCGACGGTTGTCCAGCTCCTGCTGGGGCGCGGGAGCCTGCAAGTCCAGAAGCTGGATGTCTATCCCCGCGGGGCTGAGGTCTCTGAGCGCCAGGTCGATCATCAGGTCCACCCGGAACGCGACCGCGACAATGCCGATCATCTGGCCTCTCGCCGAGGGCGACGCGGCGGACGAAGAATCGCGGTACACGGCGAGGAACTGCCAGATGACCGGCCAGGGGGCTGCCGCGGGGAGGCGGGTGCCGCTGCTCGTCGTTATTCTCCCGGTGGCAAGGGCCCGGTCGCAGGGCGGACCTCAGAGCCGGCACCGAGCCGAAATCCAGCCCATTCATTCCGGTGGTGCTTTCATAGGGCTCAATGACGGTGGCGGGAAAATAAAGGGCCCTCTTGCCCGCGGGATGAGGATCTGGGCCGGTCCCCAGTTCCGTGATCGACATGCCGCCGGTGAGCTCCTTTTGCCAGTTTGACTCGAATGCCGCCCTGTCCGGTCCTGCAACGCGCGTGATGAATGCCACCGCCTGGGTGTCCGGCTCCTGCGCGGGGATTCGACGCGCAAGCTTCCCGAACTCCAGCGCGAACTCTCCGTAGCGGTTCCTTGAAAGCTCCAGGGATGACCTGACGTATCCGCCAAGCAGGTCGAGCTCTATGAAATCCTCCGCCAGGGCCGCGCGGATGGCCTGGGCCCGATCTGCCGCCATTGCCTCGAACTCGCTGTGCATGCGGGCGCGCTCGGACCCCTGGAACACGGCAAAGACCACCAGGGTGATGGTCAGCCCCGCAATCACCGT
Organism: uncultured Spirochaetota bacterium; assembly: GCA_963745235.1. Lineage (GTDB taxonomy): Bacteria > Spirochaetota > Spirochaetia > SZUA-6 > Fen-1364 > Fen-1364. The sequence continues at coordinate 216,288 of CAVUXE010000037.1, forward strand.
CAGGAAGATGGGAAGGTACAGGGGCCAGCCCCGCGGAAGCCAGGCGCGCCGCTGACGACTATCATTTTCCATTGATCGACTCCCTTTCCCCTGCCTCATGATATCACGGAAAACAAGGATCCCTGCGCCTGTCACCGTTGCAGTGGGCCGCACCGGTGAGTAAACTAGAATCATGAAAAGCCCGCGCGGATTGACCCGCACACGGAAGAAGGCCGCGGCGTCGGCTCCGACGCCGGCGAGCTTTACCGTCGTCATCAACGGAAAGCCCGTGGTCGTGGAGGACATCGCCCCGACGACCACCCTGCTGGAATACCTGCGCACGCACGGCTACACGGGGACGAAATGCGGCTGCGCAGAAGGGGACTGCGGGGCCTGTACCGTTGCCCTGGTGGACCGCGACGCCGCCGGGAAGCCCACCTATCGGGCATTCAACAGCTGCATCGCCCTTCTCCCCATGTTCGCCGGGCGTGAGATCGTGACAGTTGAAGGGCTTGCCACCGGGGAAAAGCTCCATCCGGTCCAGGCGCACATGGTGGAGAAATACGGCTCGCAGTGCGGGTACTGCACACCGGGATTCGTCGTCTCCCTTTTCGAGGCGTACTATCGTGAGGACTGCCATGACGCAAGCCAGCTCAGCGACCAGCTGAGCGGCAACCTCTGTCGGTGCACGGGATACCGGCCCATTCGTGACGCCGCGCTGGCAGCGCTCGGCCAGAGGGACGCGGAGAACGGGAAGCCGGACCCGTTTCGGGCCCGGTTGGGCTCACCTGTGGAGCCGATTTCGTTCCTGGACTACAGCGCGCGCGGGGAAAGGTTCCTGCGGCCGGCAACCCTGGATGACCTCTTTGCGCTCCTGCAGGAGCATCCAGAGGCGCGCCTGGTGGCCGGTGCCACGGAGATCGGGGTGGACATCAACAAGAAGTTCCTTCCCTGTCCGCTTCTCATCTCGACGGAGGGAGTGCCCGAGCTCACGCGGATCTGGAGCACGCCCTTGGAGTGGCACGTCGGCGCCGCGGCCACCCTGACCGCCATCGAAGAGCTCCTGGGCGCCGAGTATCCGTCTCTCGCGAAGATGCTTCGCGTGTTCGCCTCACGCGGCATCAGGAACCGGGCCACCATGGGCGGGAACCTCGCAACGGCGTCGCCCATCGGTGACAGCGCGCCGGTTCTCCTGACCCTGGACGCGCGGCTCGTGCTTGCATCCGCCGCCGGGGAAAGGACCGCGGCGATGGACGAGTTTTCACTCGGATACCGAAAGACCGATCTGCGCGCAGGGGAGATCATCAGGGAGATCGTGATTCCCCGGATATCCGGGGCGCAGGGGGCAGCCCGGAAAGCGGAGTTCATCAAGGTGTCCAAGCGGAGAGAGCTGGACATCAGCATCGTGGCGGGAGCATTCCGGGTGGACCTGGCCCCTGATGGAAGGGTCCACGAGGCCCGCATCGCATTCGGCGGCGTGGCCCTCGCCACGCGGCGTGCGCGCAAGGCTGAGGCGGCGCTGGAAGGCCGCACCATCGCGGAGGCGCGGGAGGCCGTGGCAGCCGCCCTTGCCGGCGAATACCAGCCAATCGATGACGTGCGCGGCAGCGCGGCGTACCGCCGCGGCTTGATCGTGAGCCTGTGGGAGAAGTTTGCCTCTGGCGAGAAGAGCATAGCGGTGGACGGCTCGCTGGAGTTCGCCGCGGGAAACTCCCCGGCCGTTGCCGACGCCTCCCGTTCCCTGCACCACGAGAGCGCCCGGGGGCATGTGAGCGGAGCCGCGCAGTACGTGGACGACCTGGCGCAGCGCCGGCCCATGCTTGAAGCCTGGCCGGTCTGCTCGAAGCACGCCCGGGCGCGCATCACGCGCAGGAACGCTGACACGGCGCGAAGTGCACCGGGGGTGGTCGCGGTCCTGATGGCTGAGGACATCCCTGGCCACAACAACGTCGGCACCTCGAGGAACGATGAGCCCTTGTTCGCCTCCGAGGAGGTCCTCTACCACGGCCAGCTCATTGCGCTCGTGGTCGGCACCTCGCTGAAGGAATGCCGGGCCGCGGCGGGGCTCGTCGAGGTCGACTACGAGCCGCTGCAGCCTGTCCTGGGAATCAAGGACGCTATTGCGAGGGGAAGCTTCCTGACCGAGCCGCACACGATTCGCCGTGGTGACTGCGAGAAAGCCCTCTCTTTCGCTCCCCATCACCTGGAGGGAGAGGTCAGCTCCGGCGGCCAGGAGCATTTCTACCTGGAGACGCACGCGGCGTGGGCTGAGGCTGGTGAGAAGGGGACCCTGTTCGTCTGCTCCTCCACGCAGCACCCATCGGAGATCCAGGCCATCCTCTCCGAGCTCCTCCATGCTCCGCGCAACAGCATCGTGGTCCAGTCTCCCCGCATGGGCGGCGCTTTCGGCGGCAAGGAAGTGCAGGGGAACACATTTGCGGCCCTGGTTGCCCTGGCCGCGGTCAGGACGGGAAAACCGGTGCGCATGCAGCTGGACCGGGACCTGGATATCATGATCAGCGGCAAGCGCCATCCCTTCTGGTCGAAGTTCTCCGCGGGCTACGATGACCAGGGAAAGGTGCTCGCGGTCCGCGTGGACATCTTCTCCGACGGCGGCTGGTCGCTGGACCTCTCCCAGCCCATCATCGATCGGGCCGTTTTCCACCTGGACAACATCTACTATCTCCCCGCCGTCGCCTTCACGGGCAGGGTGGTCCGGACAAACACCACCTCGCACACGGCATTCCGCGGCTTCGGCGGACCGCAGGGCATGTTGGTCATAGAGGAGATCATGGACAGGGTGGCGCGCCGGCTCGGCCTGCCTCCCGAGGTGGTGCGGGAGCGCAACATGTACCATGGCTCGGGAGAGACCAACACCACGCACTACGGAGAGGACATCGGGGACAACAGGCTGCAGACCATGTGGAAGCAGGCGTTCGACCAGGCCGGCTTCCGCGAGCGCAGGCTGGAAATAGATGCCTGGAACAGGCAGCACGACCGGGTGAAACGGGGCCTTGCGATCACGGGAGAAAAGTTCGGCATCTCCTTCACCCTGGCCGCCTACAACCAGGCGGGCGCGCTCGTGCTGATCTACCAGGACGGCACGGTCCAGGTGAACCATGGCGGCACGGAAATGGGTCAAGGCCTTCACACCAAGGTGCTCGGCGTGGTCATGCGCGAGCTTGGCATTCCCGCCTCCAGCGTGCGCGTGATGCCGACCAGCACCGACAAGGTGCCCAACACCTCGGCAACCGCTGCATCCTCGGGGTCGGACCTGAACGGTGCAGCGGTCAGGGCAGCCTGCGCGACCCTCCGCGAGCGGCTGGCGCCCGTTGCCGCGGGGATGCTGGCCCGCACAGCAGGCGCCCAGGTTCCACCAGGGAGCGTGGTATTCAGCGACGGCTGCGCTCACGCGGGTCAGGGAGGAGGCACTGGTGCGCGGCTCAGCTTTGCAGAGGTCTGCCAGGAGGCGTACCGACAGCGGATCAGCCTTTCGACAACCGGATACTATGCGACGCCGGGAATCACCTGGAACTGGGAAAAGCAGGAAGGCCACCCCTTCTACTATTTCGCCTGCGGCGCGGCGGTGAGCGAGGTGGAAGTGGATGGCTACACCGGGATGCACCGGGTGCTTCGAACGGACATCGTGCACGACGTGGGTGAATCCCTGAACCCCGGCGTGGACCGGGGCCAGATCGAGGGAGGGTTCGTGCAGGGGGTTGGCTGGCTCACCAGGGAGGAGCTGGCATGGGACAAGGAAGGTCGGCTCCTGACTCACGGCGCGAGCACCTACCAGATCCCCGCCATCAGCGACGCACCCCTGGAGATGCGCATCACGATGCTGCCCAACGCGGCCCAGCATGGCACCATTCACGGAAGCAAGGCAGTCGGGGAGCCGCCGCTGATGCTCGCCTTTTCGGTTCGGGAGGCAATCCGTGACGCAGTTGCAGCCTTCGGCAGGCCTGGCGGTGAGATAGGACTTGCGGCGCCATCAACGTCTGAGGCCATTTTCGCTGCAATTGAGGCGCGCAGGAACGGCCAGAACAGCCTCGGCTGACGGACGCGCGCCCGGGGGTCAGACGCCCGGGTCAGACGTCCTGAAAGAACACCGGGCCCGAAGGGGTGTCCCCTCGAAACGGCTCACCGCCGAGCACCTGATCACAGGCTCCCCGCCAGCCCGAAACCCTCAGCTTCGCGTAGATGTGCTCCAGGTGCTTCTCCACCGTATGCCTGCTGACGAAAAGGCGTTCGGCAATCTCTCTGACCGACAGTCTCTCGCAGAGCATCCCGGCAATCTCCAGCTCGCGTCGGGTGAAACCCGACTGGGACGCCCGGGCATGGAGACTCTGCTTCCGGGTGATCGCGGGATCAGCCACGAGGAGGAAGAGATTCTGCAAGTGAGGATAGAGGATTTGCAGCCGGGTCAGCTCAGCATCCGAGAACCTGGGTCCCGGTCCCCGGAAAAGACCGAAACAGAAACCTTCCGCCCCGTTCCCCACCCGGGGGAGGTTGGTCATGACGAGGGTTTGCGAGATCCTGTTCGCCTCGGCAAAGTCCCTTTGGAACTCCTTGTCCCCGAACCGGGCGGGGTCAATGATCGCGACAACCGGCCACCATGGCTCAGCCGGAGGCGGAAGGCGATCAAGCGATGCATAGTGACGGAAGTAGCCCTCCCAGATGGAGGAATGCCGGGCGTGGACCAGCCGGGGTGTCCAGAATGCTGCCGTGGACAGGGTGGCGCAGGCATGGTCGAAGGCAACCACGGTTTCGATCTGCTCCAGGGCGCGACCCAGGAAGCCTTCCGGGGTGCGCTCGGCCTCGAGAGCTTCAATGACCGTGAGTATCTTTTTCAGTACCGGGGAGGAGCTCCCGGGCCGGTGTGGCGACATGCTTCTGGTCACTGAAATCTACAGGTCGCCTGGACGGTGGGTCAAGAAAAATACGCGATAATCGCTGATGCCTCCGTCGACCCGCGCCGGCTATGCTTGGGTGCGGGAGGCGCACATGAAACATTCCCTCATTGTGGGCGTGGTGCTTGCGCTGTGGGCAGTGACGCAATCACCGGCGGCATCGATCGACTCCAACTGGAGTCAAAACGGCAAGAGCTATCCCGCGGCGCAGTTCACGAAGCCGATGCCCTGGGCGGCGGGACAGTACGTCGTAACCGGCGCCACGATGAACGGCGCCCGCAAGGCGGTTTCCCGGACCCTGCTCGTGCGCCAGGAACAGGGGGGGTGGGTCATCGAGACATCGACCACCGGCGGCAACGGAGAGGAAAAAGTGACGCAGATGTTGATCACCGGTTTCGAGCAGGCCATGACGACGGGTGACACCTCCGGCCTGGATCTCGTCTGGCTCAAGACCCTCAAGAAAGGCGGCGGCGTGACCACGATGCAGGGAGCCCAGCTCGGTTTCCTCAAGGGAATGTACAAGTCCGCCTACGAAGGCCTGGTCACGAAAACGTCCGGCCTTGCCGACGGCGGCGCCATCCAGGTGCCCGCGGGGTCTTTTGCCGGCACGAGCACGATCAAGGCCACGGTGAAGGTCCTGATGTCGACCGTCGAGTCGCAGGTCTGGCTGAACCCGGCCGTTCCCGTGAACGGCGTCGTCAAGAGCATGACCACTGACGGCAAGATGGTCGTGGAGCTCCTCTCGTTCGGCTTTGACGGGGCACCGAAAATCCCGAACTGAAGACCTGCAGCTTCCCATTCACCGCTGTCCGCCTGTAATCTCCCCTCATGCCCGTCTCTCGTCCCTTCGACAGGGAAGATGCAATTCGTCTCCTCGCGGACCTGGTGCGCGTGCCCACCGTGAACCCCCCGGGCGCGGACACGGAGGGCGCGCAGCTCCTTGCCCGCGAGCTGGACCGCAGGGGTCTGCACCCCGAGCTGACCGAGATTGCCCCGGGACAGGCAAACGTCACCGCCCGGCTGCGGGGGACGGGCGAGGTGCCGGCCCTTCTGTTCAACGGGCACATCGACGTGGTCCCGCCGGGCGAGGTGCCATGGAAGCACCCGCCGTTTGGCGCCCAGATCGAGAACGGCAGGCTCTACGGGCGCGGTGCCGCGGATATGAAAAGCGGGCTTGCGGCCATGGTGACCGCCTTCGACGTGGTGGCGCGCACAGCGGGCAGGCTCCGCGGGGACCTTCTCTTCTCGGCAGTCTCGGACGAGGAAATGGGGGCGAGCGGCGCGCGGAGGCTTGCCGCGGACGGGTTCCTGCGGGGAGTCGGCGCCGTGGTGATAGGCGAGCCCACGGGCTTCAACGCGTATATCGCGCAGAAGGGCCTCTGCTGGCTGGAGCTTGAAACTGTGGGCATGACGGCCCATGGATCCATGCCTCACCTCGGCCACAATGCGATCGTGGATATGAACGGGTTGCTGGAAGAGGTCCTCGCCATTCCCCTGCGGGAAGGCCCGGACCCGGGCCACGGAAGGACCACCCTCAACATTGGGATGATTCACGGCGGCGTCGGGCCCAACGTGGTCCCGGACCTCTGCCGCGTGAGCCTGGACTTCCGGCTGCCGCCGGGCATCACCCAGGGAGAAATCATCAAGGAGGTTCGCGCCGCCATGACGCGAGCCCAGGCAGGAAAAACGGGGATGAAAACGAACATCCGCACCACGGGCAGCAGGGCACCGGCTGCGACCTCGGCGGGTGATCCAATTGTGCGGCTTGTCCTCAAGGTGTGCGAAGAGAAGTTTCACCGGCGGCAGGAAGCCCTGCCGACGCCGGGGTATGCCACGGATGCCAGTGAGATGTGCTCGGATCCCCCCGTTCCATTTGTCATCATTGGTCCCGGACGGGAAGAGCTTGCCCACAAGCCTGATGAGAATGTGGAAATCGATGACTACCTGAAAGCCATCGAGCTGTACACGGAGCTGGCGGAGAGATACCTGCGCGGGCCTGACTGAGGCCTCGGCTCCGACGGCCTGCGCCCGTGAGCCGCGCAGGGGGGCGCGCTTCTGCCTTTGCTTCACATAGGCGCGCCCTCTGCCGGATGATCTAGTTGGGAAGCGCGATCTTTATGGCTTGTGACTCCAGGTGCGTGTTCCCCGTGTTGACGAAGAGTTTTTCCCAGACTTGGGCGGGGTGGCCCGGACCCATTTCCCAGGTGGTTGAAACCGGAATCGAGGTAACCCCTGGTTTCACGGTCCACAGCTTCATCTCTGACTTTGCACCGTCGCTTCTCTCCCAGTGGTAGTTGAACACCAGCGGGGTGGTGAAGACTGCCACCCGAACGGTGAAGTGGACAAGCGTGTTCCCGTTTGCAAGCTTCTGGGAGCTTGCCCCGACGCCCTGGATGCCTACGGGGTCGGCGAAGAGCACCCCTGGGACGAGTATGGCGCCCAGGAGAATCACAAAGAGCAGCGTCTTCTTCATGCCCAACACCTCCTTACGACCGTGCTTGAATTGTACTCGTAAAAGACGCCTCGGACCACAGTTTCCGCCCGCGAATTGCCTTGCCCGGGGAGCGTGCAAGCCCTATTTTGTTGGAAAAGAGCTCTTCAGCAAACGAAAGGCGTCAAAGCATGGTACGAACCGCAGTTCTCGGCTACCCGCGCATGGGCCCCGCGCGGGAGATGAAGAAGGCCCTCGAACAGTTCTGGTCCTCGAAGACAGGCCAGGGGTCACTCATGGAGGAGGCGAGGAAAGTCCGGGCAAGGCACTGGGATCTCCAGAAGGAAGCCGGGATCGACTTCATCCCTGCCGGGGATTTTTCGCTGTACGACCACATGCTCGACACCGCCGCCATGCTCGGCGCTATTCCCTCCCGATACGCGGGAATGTACCGGGAGAACGCGCTGGAGGCATATTTTGCAATGGCTCGAGGAAGCCAGCGCCGTAATGTGCCCGCCCTGGAAATGACGAAATGGTTTGACACGAACTACCACTACATGGTCCCCGAGATCGCCCCTGACCAGGGCTTCGGGCTCGCGTGGCGCCAGTTGCTGGACCATTACGGGGAAGCCTGCGCGGCGGGCGTCTCGGCGCGTCCGGTCCTGGTAGGCCCTGTCACGTTCCTCTCCCTGGCCAAGGGAACGGATCCTTCCGTGGACCCCCTCTCGCGCCTGGACGCGGTCCTTCCCGTCTACGAAGAGATCCTTCGGCAGCTTGGCTCCCTGGGTGCGTCCTGGGTTCAAGTGGACGAGCCCATCCTTGTCACGGACCTTTCCCCCCGACAGAAAGATGCTGTCAGGCGATCATACGCGCGTCTTGCGGGGGCCGCGAAAGTCTCCGTGATGCTGACAACGTATTTTGGAGAGCTTGCGGACAACCTCGGCATAGTCCTGGACCTGCCCGTTGCCGGTCTGCACGTGGACCTCGTGCGGGGCCCCGCCCAGCTTGCCCGGATCCTGCGCAAACCCCCGAAAGACCTGGTGCTTTCCCTCGGCCTCATCGACGGCCGCAATATCTGGAAGGCCAATCTGGAAGGTGCCATCCGCGCCGCAGAGCAGAGCGTTGAAGCCCTCGGCTCGGACAGGGTCATCATCGCTTCTTCCTGCTCCCTTCTGCATTGCCCCGAGGATCTTTCCCTGGAGACCGGGCTGGACCCCGAAATCCGCGGCTGGCTCTCCTTCGCGCGTCAGAAGCTGGATGAGATCTCTCTCATCTCCCGGGCAGTGAACGACGGGAGACCGAGCGTCACGGCGCAGCTCGAAGAGAACAGGGTATCCCTGGAAAGCAGGGCGAAGTCGCCCCGGACGAGAAACCCTCGCGTCCGGGACCGCCTTGCTGGGCTTCGTCCAGCCATGCTGCGAAGGACCAGCCCGTTTGCAAAGCGCCGCGCAATCCAGGAGCAAGCCATCCCCCTGCCCGTATTCCCCACCACCACCATCGGGTCATTCCCCCAGACAAAAGAGGTGAGAGCGGTCCGCGCCGCGCTGAAAAGCGGTTCCCTGGAGGAAGCCGGCTACGAGAAGTTCATCGAGAAGGAGATCGAACGCACGGTACGGCTGCAGGAAGACCTGGGCCTTGACGTCCTGGTGCACGGGGAGTTCGAGCGCAACGACATGGTGGAGTACTTCGGGCAGATGCTTTCCGGCTTCACCTTTACGACAAACGGCTGGGTCCAGAGCTACGGCTCGCGCTGCGTGAAGCCTCCAGTCATTTACGGCGACGTGGAGCGTCCGGCCGCCATGACGGTGCGCTGGTCAACCTACGCGCAGTCGCTCACCAGGCGGCCGGTGAAGGGAATGCTCGACCGGCCCGGTGACGATCCTGTGCTGGTCTTTCGTCAGAAACGATCAGCCCACCGAGCTGACCTGCAAGCAGATCGCCCTGGCGATTCGAGACGAGGTGAAAGACCTGGAGGCAGCGGGGCTTCGGATCATCCAGATCGATGAGCCGGCTCTGCGGGAGGGGCTGCCGCTGCGGCGGTCCCAGTGGAAGAACTACCTGCGCTGGGCGGTGGAGTCGTTTCGCATTGCCTCAAGCGGCGTCAGTGATTCGACACAGATCCACACGCACATGTGCTACGCGCAGTTCGACGACATCCTCCCCTCCATCGCGGCGATGGATGCTGACGTGCTTTCCATTGAATCGACCCGTTCGCGCATGGAGCTCCTGGGCGTCTTTCGCCACCTTCCGCTACCCGAACCAGATCGGGCCCGGCGTCTACGACATCCACTCACCGCGGGTGCCGGCTGCGGAGGAGATTGAGCAGCTTCTCGCCAAGGCGCTGGCCGTGCTGCAACCCTGGCAGCTCTGGGTCAACCCGGACTGCGGCCTGAAGACCCGGGAGTGGAAAGAGGTGGAGCCGTCCCTCGCGGCGCTTGTCGCCGCGGCAAAAAAGCTGCGGGAGCGCCACTCCGCTGCCTCCGTGAAGGCGGCAGGCTGAGCACAACGCGCACGTGAAAAAAGACTTTCGCGCTCGACTCTCGGGGGAAGCCACCATTCTCTTCGACGGGGCCATGGGGACCATGCTCTACCAGAAGGGCGTGTTCCTCAACCGCTCCTTCGAGGAGGTGTGCCTGTCCGACCCCAAGCTCGTCCTCGGGATCCATCGTGAGTACCTGGATGCAGGCGCAGACGTCCTGACGACAAACAGCTGGGGCGCAGGCCTTCCCAAGCTGCGCGCGGCCGGGCTGGAAGAGAAGTTTCCCTCCATCAACGAGCGCGCGGTGAAGCTGGCCCGGCAGGCAATCGAAGAGGCCGGGCGGGAAGACTCGGTGTATGTCGCCGGGTCCATCGGTCCCCTGGGAGTGAGCATCGAGCCCCTGGGCAGGATGAGCGCCGCGGAAGCGGAAGACCTCTTCGCCGGACAGGCCGGCGCCCTTGCCTCCGCCGGGGCGGACCTGCTCATCCTGGAGACATTCGTCGACCTGCGGGAGCTGGCCGCCGCCGTGCGCGGCGCGCGTCGCGCATGCGACCTCCCCCTCATCGCCTCCCTGACCATCAACAGCGAAGGGACGTCCCTCTACGGAACTGATCCCGAGCTGTTCACGGCGCGCATCGATGAGCTTGCGCCGGATGCAATCGGGCTGAACTGCTCGGAAGGTCCCCGCGTGATGCTCGAGACCGCGGAAAAAATGGTGCGCGTCACGCGGCGGCCCGTGTGCATCCAGCCCAACGCGGGGGTCCCGTTGAACGTCAACGGCCGCAACATCTACCCGACCACCCCGACCTACATGGCGAAGTACGCCAAGCGCATGATCCAGTCCGGGGTTCGGATCGTCGGCGGCTGCTGCGGCACCACCCCGGCGCACATTCGGGAGATCCGCAACGAGATCCGCGCCCTTCAGCCCAGCATCCTGGCGGAGCACATCCGCGTGGTCGTTCCTGAGGCCGGGAAAACCCCGGTGCCCCTGGAGAAGAAGAGCGCCTGGGCGGCGCGGATTGCCCGCGGGGAGTTCGTCACGTGCGTGGAGCTCGTCCCGCCAAAGGGGATTGAGCACGGCAAGCTCATAGAGAACGCGCTGACGCTCAAGAAGGCCGGGATCGATGCGATCAACGTGCCCGGACAGCCCCCGCGCCCAGGTCAAGATGAGCGCCCTGATGGCCTCCGTCCTCCTCCAGCAGAAGGCGGGGATCGAGGCCATCCCTCACTACACGTGCAAGGACAAGAACCTGCTCGCCCTGCAGGCGGACCTCCTCGGCGCGCACGCCCTGGGCATCAGAAACGTCCTGGCCGTCACGGGAGACCCGCCCAACATGGGCACCTACCCGGATGCCACGGCCGTCTTCAACATCGACTCCATCGGGTTATGCCGCCTCATGAACATGCTCAACCACGGCTACGACCTGGGCGGGAATGCGGTCGGAGCAACCACGGAGTTCTGCATCGGCGTGGGACTCAATCCCAACGCGGTGAACCTGCAGCGGGAGCGGGAACGGCTTGCGCAGAAAATCGACGCCGGGGCAGAGTTCGCCATCACCCAGCCGGTGTTCGACGCCCCCTCCCTCCTCACGTTTCTGGACAGCATGCGCGGCGCGAAGATGATTCCCGTGGTGGCGGGGATCTGGCCGCTCGTGAGTCAGAGAAATGCGGAGTTCATGAAGAACGAGGTCCCCGGCGTCTTTGTGCCGGACGAGGTGGTCACCAGGATGTCGCGCTGCGACAGCAAGGAGGCCGCCATGGAGGAAGGCATTGCCATTGCCCGCGAGCTGCTGGATGCGCTGCGGGGAGTCATCGCAGGAGTTCAGCTCTCCGCTCCCATGGGAAAGGTGCAGTCAGCGCTGAGCGTTGTGGGAAGATAATGGCCACGGCGCATTTCCCATCCGAACAGGCGTGAGTATTATTGACCAATGGAGGGCGCACACCCATGACGTCTCCCGAGTTGCCTGTCCGCCAGAACCTGGAGCGCTTCCCTGACCTCCATCCCGCGCTTGACTCCCAATCCGCGGTCACGGAGGCAAACAGGTGCCTGAACTGCTTCGACGCTCCCTGCACCGCCGCCTGTCCCACCCACATCGACGTCCCCGGCTTCATCAAGAAGATTGCAAGCGGAAACCTGGAAGGGTCCGCCCGGACAATCCTGGACTCCAACGTGCTCGGGATGAGCTGCTCCCGCGTCTGTCCGGTGGAGGTGCTGTGCGAGGGGGCGTGCGTCATGCACCGCTACAACAAGAAGCCCATCGAGATCGGTCGCCTGCAGCGCCACTCCATGGAGGACTTCTTTGCGCGCGGCTTGTCGCTCCCCATGGCTGCCGCGCGGCGCGCGGAGAAGGTGGCGTGCGTGGGAGGCGGCCCGGCGTCTCTTGCCTGCGCCGCGGCCCTCCAGCAGCAGGGCTTTTCAGTCACCGTCATCGACAACCGTCCCCTGCCCGGCGGGCTGACGACCTACGGGGTGGCCGAATACAAGCTTCGGCCCTCGGACAGCCTCAGGGAGGTGGACCTGGTCCGCAAGCTGGGGGTTGAGTTCCGCCAGGCAGAGGTAGGGGTGGACATGCAGCTCGACGAGCTGGAGCGCGAGTTCTCGCTGGTGTTCCTCGGCGTCGGCATGGGAGCAATGCAGCGGCTTGGCATCCCGGGTGAGGATGCGCGCGGGGTGATCGACGCGCTTCATTTCATCGAGCGGTACAAGACGGACGCAACCTTCCCGGTCAACGGCCGTGTCGCCGTGCTTGGCGGCGGAAACACGGCAATCGACGCGGCGAACGCGGCGCGACGCCTCGGGGCCGACGAGGTCCATCTCTTCTACCGGCGCACCGAGAAGGAAATGCCCGCGTTCAGCTTCGAGTACGATCACTCGAAGATCGAGGGGGTTCTGTTCCACTGGCTCTCCCAGCCGGTGGAGATCGTGACGAACAAGGGGCGCGCGGTGGCAGTCAAGCTCGTGCGCACCCGCCTGGGGAAGCCCGACGCAACAGGCCGCAGCGCGGCAGAGCCTGTGCCCGGATCAGAGTTCGAGTTTCCCTGCGAAATGGTGATCCCTGCCCTCGGCCAGTCGCGGTTCATGGAAATGCTTCGAACCACCAGGGGCATCGGCATTTCCGATGGCGCCATAACCGTTGACCGGCCCACGGGGCGCACAGCGAACCCGAAATACTTCGCCGGCGGGGACTGCGTGAACGGCGGCCGCGAAGTGGTGGATGCCGTGGCGGACGGCAAGCGGGCCGCGCTGGCAATAACCCGGCAGCTCTCCTAGGGGGGAAGAAGTATGGCTGACCTTTCCACGAGGTTCATGGGCATTCGCACTCCCAATCCGTTCTGGCTGGCCTCCGCTCCTCCGACCAACGGCGGGGACCAGATCATGCGCGCCTTTGACGCGGGCTGGGGCGGCGCCGTGTGGAAGACCATCGGGGAGCCAATAGTAAACACGGCCTCCCGCTACTCCTCGGTGGATTGGAACGGCCAGCGCATGATGGGATTCAACAACATCGAGCTGATCTCCGACAGGCCCATCGAGGACAACCTTCGGGAAATGGCGGAGGTGAAGAAGCGCTACCCGAAGAACACGGTGATTGCCTCCCTCATGGTGGAATCGAAACGGGAGGTCTGGCATGACATCGTCAAGCGCTCAGAAGACGCGGGTGCAGACGGCCTGGAGCTGAACTTCGGCTGCCCGCATGGCATGAGCGAGCGGGGGATGGGGTCAGCCGTGGGGCAGGTCCCTGAGTATTCCTGCATGATCACAGAATGGGTCAAGCAGGCCGCGCACACTCCCGTCATGATCAAGCTCACGCCGAACGTCACGGACATCCGCGCGGTGGCACGGGCTGCGAAGAAGGGCGGGGCGGACGCGCTTTCCGCCATCAACACGATCAACTCGATCACGGGCATCGACCTGGACACCCTCACTCCGAGGCCCAACGTGGGCGGCTTCTCGGCGCACGGCGGCTACTGCGGTCCCGCCGTGAAGCCGATTGCTCTGCACCTCGTGGAACAGATCGCATCCGACCCGGAAGTGGGAATCCCCATTTCGGGAATCGGCGGCATCGCCGGATGGAAAGAGGCCGCGGAGTTCATCCTCCTGGGCTGCGGCACGGTGCAGGTGTGCACCGCGGTCATGCATTACGGGTATCGGATCGTGGAGGACATGATCGACGGCCTTTCCCGCTGGATGGACGGGAAGGGATACCGGACGTTGGAGGACTTCCGCGGTCTCACCCTTGCGAAGGTGACCGAGTGGAAGCACCTGGACCTGAACTACAAGATCGTGGCCCGCGTCGACCCCGCCAAGTGCATTGGCTGCGACCTTTGCTACGTGGCGTGCTGGGACGGGGCGCACCAGTGCATCCATCATGAGGGCAGCCGGGAGCCCCCGGCGGCGCGCACCCTGGCGGCCAGGCAGAGGATTGCGGTCACCCCGATCCCGAAGCTGGACGCCATGCGCGCGGGCAAAGGGAACGGCTACGGGAGCGGTCCGCGGGTACCTGTCGTGGACGAGGAGGAGTGCGTTGGCTGCAACCTCTGTTCGCTCGTGTGTCCCGTTGACGGGTGCATTACCATGGTCGAGGTCCCGACGGGGAAACCCAGGGAAAGCCAGGCAATGAGGGACTCCGGGCGGGTGTACGCAAAACCGGGCGAGGCGTGAGGGAGAGCATGGCCACGACGTTGATCAGGAACGGAACGGTTGTCACGGCGAAGGATACTCTGAGCGCCGACATCCTCATCGACGGAGAACGCATCAAGGAAGTCCGCGCGGGAATCCCGGAGAAGGCTGCCACCCGGGTGATCGAGGCCGCGGGGTACTACGTGATCCCCGGCGGAATCGACGCCCACACGCATCTGGACATGCCCTTCGGAGGCACCACCTCGGCCGACGACTTCGAGTCGGGCACGCGGGCCGCGGCGTTCGGCGGCACCACCTCCATCGTCGACTTCGCCATCCAGGCCCGCGGCACGCGGATGCGTCAGGCCCTGGACACGTGGTGGAAGAAGGCGGAGGGCCGCGCGTGCGTTGACTACGGCCTGCACATGATCATCACGGACCTGGGGGAGGCAGGCCTGGAAGACATGGACGACATGGTCCGCGAGGGGGTGGCGAGCTTCAAGCTCTTCATGGCCTACCCCAACGTGCTCATGGTGGATGATGCCACCATCTTCAAGGCGCTTTCCCAGACCGCGAAGAACGGCGCCCTCATCTGCATGCACGCGGAGAACGGGAGCGTGATAGACGTGATCGTGGCGCGCGCGCTCGCGGAGGGCAAGACCGCACCCATTTATCACGCCCTCACGCGGCCGCCGGGGGCGGAAGCGGAGGCAGTGCACCGGGCAATCGCCATGGCGGAGATCGCCCAGGTGCCTGTGTACATCGTCCATCTCTCCTCCGAGGACGCTCTCAACGAAGTGCGGGAAGCTCGTGACCGCGGCCTGCCGGCGTTCGCCGAAACCTGCCCGCAGTACCTCCTTCTCTCCCAGGACGAGCTTGCCCGGCCGAACTTCGAGGGCGCCAAGTACGTGTTCACGCCGCCCCTTCGACCCAAGGAGCATCAGGCCAAGTTGTGGGACGGGCTTCGGCACGACCACCTCCAGGTGGTCTCCACGGATCACTGCCCGTTCTGCTTCAAGGACCAGAAGATCCTCGGCAAGGACGATTTCACGAAGATCCCCAACGGGGGCCCCGGCATCGAGAACAGGCTCCAGCTCATCTACCACCACGGCGTGAACGAAGGGAAGCTTTCGCTGAACCGGTTCGTGGAGCTCACGTCCACGACTCCCGCCCGAATCTTCGGCATGTATCCCCGCAAGGGCGAGATTGCCCCGGGGAGCGACGCGGATATCGTCATCTGGGACCCCGAGGCGCCGCTCACCATCAGCGCCGCGTCCCACCACATGAGGGTGGACTACTCCATGTTCGAAGGGTTCCAGGTGCGGGGGAATGCGCGCATGGTGCTTTCCCGGGGAGAGGTGATCGTTGACGGGGACAAGTTTCTGGGATCTCCCGGCCGCGGCCAGTTCGTGAAAAGAGCGGCGCGCGGAGGCGCGTGGAAGTAGGAGGCCCCGTCCGCCCTCCTAGGCGCTGCAGCGCGCAATGCGCCCGAGCAGAAACTCCTTTTCCGCAGGAGACTTGCACATCTTCGCCGCCTTCTCGAAGTGAGCCCTCGCGGAGGCAAAGTCCCCTGCCCGCATGGTGAACTCCCCGAGGCTTGCGTGCAGCAGGTAGTACCGGGCAAGCCCGCCGTCTCTCTGGATCCGATCCAGCTCCCGTACGGCTGCCTGCGCTCCCTCGGCGAAGCCAATGGCGATGGCCCTGTTCAGCCGGACAACCGGGGTGTCGTAGATGGAAAGCAACCTTCCATAAAGCGTGACGATGGTTCTCCAGTCGGTCTCTTCGAAGGAGGAGGCCCCGCAGTGGCACGAGGCGATGGCTGCCTCGACGTGATAGCGGGTGAGCTCGGTTCCCGACGCTGAGAGGTCCATGAAGTGAAAGCCCCGGGAAATGAGGTCCGCGTCCCACCCGGCCCTGTCCTGCTCCTCCAGCTGGCGGATGGAGCCGTTCTCGTATGTCCGCGTGGAAAGCCGGGCCGCCTGGAAACACATGAGGGCGAGCAGGGCGAAAGTCTTGGGCTGGGCGCATGAGGGGTGCTCGGCCAGCAGGGACGCCAGGCGCATCGCCTCTTCGCACAGCTCGGCGCGGATCAGTGACTCCCCCTCGGCGCTCTTGTACCCTTCGTTGAAGATCAGGTACACGACCTGGAGCGCGGAATCCAGCCGCGCGCCCAGCTCTGGGTCCGGAGGCATCTGGAGCGCTCCCCTGTCCTCCCGCAGCTTCTGGCGGGCCCGGTAGAGGCGCTTGCGGACGGTCTCCTCTTCGCAGAGCAGCGCGGCGGCTATCTCGGGGACGGAAAATGCCCCGGGGAACTTCAGGGTCAGCGCCACCTGGTCTTCGGGGCGCAGGCGCGGGTCGCAGCAGGTGAATATCATCCGCAAGAGGTGATCGCTGATGCGCGACTGCTCGAACTCACGGTCCACCGTGGAGGAGAGAGTCCATTCCGAGCGGAGCTTCAGGCGCAGGTCATCCGCTACCTTCAGCCTGCTTCGCTCCCGCCGGATATGGTCGATGGCCCTGTTGCGGGCGGCAACCATGAGCCATCCCCCGGGATTGGGCGGCACTCCGCGAAAAGACCAGACCTGCAGGGCGGAGAGCAGCGTTTCCTGGACAATCTCCTCCGCCGTCCCGATGTTCTGGAAGCCCAGGATGCGTGAGAGCACGGAGACCATCTTTCCCGCCTGCTGCCGAAAGAGATGGTCCACCAGCTCGGAGACCTGTCCCGGTTGCTCCGGCCTGTCGGGCATGCCGCTACATGGTGCGGATGGGGCGCACCTCGACAATGCCGTCGATCTCGAAGAGCGGGCAGTCCTTCGAGATGTCGCATGCCTTCTCCATGCTGTCGGCCTTGAGGATCACGTACCCGCTCACCGCCTCCTTGGCCTCGGTGTACGGCCCGTCCGTCACGGGCTTCCCGGCTCCCTTCACCAGCCGCGCTTCAGCGCCCAGGGGCTCACCGCCGTCCCAGATTCCCTTCTTGGAAAGGCTTTCCATCCACGTATTCCAGTGCTTCATGTGCTCCTGGATCTCCTGCGGTGACATTTTCGCCATGCGGGCGCCGCCCCCCCAGAGGATCAGCATGTACCTGTTCATTGTGCCTCCTTCGCTTGAATCTACTGGTATTACGAGTGTCGCGGCCAAGATGGGACATGCAAATTTCCTTGCGCTGCCGGGCCCGGTGGGTGTAGAGTCGTGCGGTCAGGGCACGTCTTTCATCCTCATCACCCGAAAGGAGAAGAACAAAATGCCTCACTTCGACACGGGAAACACCGGTTTCATGCTCATTGCCGCCAGCCTCGTCATGCTGATGACGCCAGGGCTCGCCTTCTTCTACGGCGGCCTGGTCGGCCGAAAGAACGTGCTGACAATCATGATCCAGAGCTTCCTCTCCCTGGCAGTGGTGGACGTCATCTGGTTCGCCGTCGGCTACTCCCTGTGCTTCTCGGGGGGACAGGGGTCGGTGATCGGTGACCTGAAGCTGGCCTTCCTCAACGGCGTTGACCTCAACTCGGCGTTCGGGGATGGCCAGATCCCGATGTTCGCGTTCATCGTCTACCAGATGATGTTTGCCATCATCACGCCGGCCCTTATCACGGGCGCGTTCGCCAACAGGGTCCGGTTCACCGCGTATTTCATCTTCCTCGTCGTGTGGCTCATTCTGGTGTACTTCCCGCTGGTGCACATGATCTGGGGAGGCGGCATGCTGGCGCAGTGGGGAGTCCGTGACTTTGCCGGCGGAATCGTGGTTCACGCCTCAGCGGGGTTTGCCGCTCTTGCATCCGTGTTTTTCGTCGGACCGCGCCATGTGAAAGACCGCGGACCGCACAGCATTCCCCTTGTCGCGCTGGGCACCGGTCTGCTCTGGTTCGGCTGGTACGGGTTCAACGCGGGAAGCGAGCTTCGCGTGGACCAGATCACGGTGACCGCATTCCTGAACACGGACCTCGCCGCCTCGTTTGCGGCGGTCACGTGGCTCATCCTCGCCTGGGTGTTCGAGAAGAAACCGAAGTTCCTCGGCCTGCTGACCGGGTCCATCGCCGGATTGGCCTGCATCACTCCCGCGGCGGGGTACGTCACTCCCGGGGCCTCCATCATCATCGGCATCCTGTCCGGGCTCGTGTGCTACCTCGCAATCACCCTGAAAAACAGGCTTCACTGGGATGATGCGCTGGACGTATGGGGGGTCCACGGCGTCGGCGGTGTGCTGGGGATCCTCTGCCTCGGTATCTTCGGCAGCCTGGCCGTCAACCCGTCAGGCTTCGATGGCGCCATCCGCGGCGGTTGGGCGTTCCTCGGCAGGCAGGCGGCGTCCGGTTTCGGTGCGGCCGCTTATTCCTTTATTATCGCATTTGCAGCTCTGTGGGTGATCAACAAGATTACGCGGGTGCGCGTGGCCGAAGGTGAGGAAGAGGTCGGCCTTGATACGGCTCAGCTCGGCGAGCACGCGTACCTGTAGGAAGGGGTCAGCGCATGCAGGAGACGCCGCAGGAGTACACGAAGAGGGTCCTTGGGCTCCTGGAGGGCAGGAAGCCTCTGGAGATTCTCGCTTCCACGCCCCGCCAGCTGGCCCGCCTGATAAAAGGGATCTCGAAGACAAAGCTCGCGAAACGCCCTTCGCCGGAGAAGTGGTCGGTGACGGAGATCCTTGCGCACCTTGCCGACTCCGAGCTTGTCTACGGGTTTCGCGTCCGCCTCATCCTCGGGGCAAGCGGGACTCCCATCCAGGGCTTCGACCAGGATGCATGGGCGCAGGTCTCCAACTATGCGAAGCATGATCCGGCCCTGTCCCTGGAGTCACTTCGGGTGAACAGGGACAGGATTGTCCGGCTTTTGAAGGGCCTTCCCCGTGATGCATGGGACCGCTATGGCATGCACTCGGAGCGGGGGAAGGAGACTGTCACCCGCGTGGTCGAGATGATGGCAGGACACGACATCAACCACCTGAAGGCAATTCGAGAGATCCTCAGGGGTGCTTGACATCGTCCATGTTGCCGCCGGTTGCCTTGTCTTCAAGGACGGCAGGCTCCTCCTGGGAAGGCGCGTGGATGACTCGCATGGCGACGGAGAGTACAGCTGCGGCGGCGGACACGTCGAGCACGGTGAGAACATCGCAAGCGCGGTACGGCGGGAGATCGAAGAAGAGTGGGGAATCAAGATCGATCTCCCGCAATTTCTGTGCGTCGTCAATCTCCCCGACTATGACGGCCTGCACTACGTCTCGTTCGGATTCAAGGCCAACTGGGTGTCCGGGGAGCCGCGGCCGGAAACGGCGGGAGAGTTCGCGGACTCGCAGTGGTATGCACTCGATGCGCTTCCGTCCCCCCTGTTCAAGCCGGTGCCGTTCTACCTGGAGTCTTTCCGCACGGGCCGGCCCTACTTCGAAGTGCCCTGATCCTTCGTGCGCTCGTACGGGGTTCCGTCAAGGGGCAGACTGGTCCTGATGCGGCCGTCCAGGGCAAAATAGGCTCCCGCCACGGCGGAGGCAGTGGGAATGGTCGCAATTTCCCCGATGCCCTTGGCTCCGTAGGCTGCCCCCGAGACTCCGCCGTCAAGCGCCAGTCCCGTTCCCGCTTTTCGAACGATGATCGTTCGTATCGACGGCGCATCGGTTGACCGCAGGAGTCCCAGTTGACCGAAGCGCGCCGCGGGGACGCCGCCGTCAAGGGGAAGACGCTCGGTGAGGGCATATCCCAGGCCCATGACGACCCCGCCTTCAACCTGTCCCTCGAACGCGAGCGGGTTCACCACCAGTCCTGAGTCATGAGCAGCAAGCACGCTCTGGACCCGCCGGTCGGGGCCAAGCGTGACGAGCTGGCACGCGTAGCTGTAGGCCACGTGCCGCACAGGCTCCGCGCTGTCGGATTCAAAGGGGTCCGTGACCGCCTGGTATTCTCCGCGAAACTCCCTGCCCGCGAGCAAGGCGAGCGGAAATGGCGAGCCGCCCGCATGCGCCCCTGAACCAGAAGCAGCAGCCGCGCCTGCTGCCTGGAGCGCTGCGGCGCACGCGCGCCTGCATGCCTCGCCGGTGATGAGCGTCTGACGGGAGGCCGTTGTCGTTCCCGAGTCCGGTGTCGCCTCGGTGTCCGGCGCGCCCACCACCACGCACGCCGGGTCAAGGTGCAGCATCTCGCAGGCGATCTGGGTGAGCACGGTGGCCACTCCCTGCCCCACGCAGGCAGCGCTGGAGAGGACCTTCACGTGGTCGGTTTCGACCTTCAGGAGGCATCTGCCGAAATCCGGATGACCCATCCCGAGGCCCGTGTTCTTGAAGCCGCAGGCAATGCCGGCCTTCCCGCCGGAAGCCTCGAAGCCCTCTTTCACGGCAAGAAGGCATTCTTCCAGGGCAGTGTCAGGGCCGGCGATCTGTCCGTTGGGCAGACGATCCCCCGGCCTGACCGCGTTCCTGAACCTGATCTCCCACGCGGAGAGTCCCGTCCGGGAGGCAAGCATGTCGAGCGCGCTTTCGATGGCAAAGTTGACCTGGGGCACGCCGAAGCCCCGAAACGCTCCCGCGGGCGGGTTGTTCGTATGGACGGCGATTCCCTCTACGTGGATGTTCTGGTAGGCGTAGGGCCCGCCGGGCATGGGTGACGGCGCGATGCAGGACGGGTCCGCCCAGGCTCGCGTATGCGCCCGTGTCAGCGACGATCCTGGCGACAAGACCGAGCAGCCTGCCCTGCGCGTCGCAGCCCAGGCGCAGATCCACTGTCATGGGATGGCGTTTCACGTGGACGCGCGTGCTCTCCGCTCTCCCCAGCGTGCACTTGACCGGCCTGCCCGAAAGCCATGCAAGGAGGGCGGCAACATGCTGCACTGTCTGGTCCTCTTTGCCCCCGAATCCGCCCCCCACGTACTCCGAGACAACGCGAACGCGCTCCCGGGGTATGCCCAGCGTGTCGGCCACGTAGCGCTGGCCGTCATAGACGTTCTGCTCGCCTGTTCGCACCAGGACCGTGCCGCGGGCGTCGGGCGGATAGCCCAGCGCGCTTTCCGGCTCCATGAATGCATGGTCGACGAGGGGGGTCGTGAACCTCGCCTCCACCACGTGCGAGGCCGAGGCGAGCGCTTTCTCCGCGTCTCCCCGGTGCAGCACGAGCCGCGAGAGGACATTCCCCTTTGCATGGATGCGGGGAGCGCCCGGCTCCAGGGCGGCTTCCGGCGATTCGACGGGAGGAAGCACGTCGTAGCCGGTCCGAATCAGGTCCAGGGCTTCACGGGCCAGCTCAGGGGTCTCCGCCGCGACAAGCGCCACTGCGTCTCCGACGTAGCGCGTCTCTTCCCCCACGGCTACCAACGTCGGCCAGTCAGCCACGACGTGCCCCGTGTGCCGGGTGCCCGGTATGTCCTGCCACGTCGCAACGACTGCAACGCCTCGCAGCGCGCGGGCGGCGGAGGCGTCGATGGACAGAAGCCTCGCGCGGGGGTGGGGAGACCTCAGCACGGCGCCGAAAAGCATGCCCGGCTCCATGATGTCATCCAC
Organism: uncultured Spirochaetota bacterium; assembly: GCA_963745235.1. Taxonomy (GTDB): domain Bacteria; phylum Spirochaetota; class Spirochaetia; order SZUA-6; family Fen-1364; genus Fen-1364. The sequence goes on from CAVUXE010000037.1 coordinate 238,185, forward strand.
GTAGCGCGCGCTGCCCCGGACCTTCGCCGCCGCGTCCACCCGCGCGAGCCTGGTCCCGACTCCCCCGCGCGCCTCGGTCCCCTCCACCGCCGGCGCGCGCTCCTGCCCGACGGTTCCCAGCGCCCGTCTGTAGCCAGCGGCAACGAGCACGGCGTCCACGATCTTCGCGTAGCCGGTGCAGCGGCAGAGGTTCCGTCGAAGCCCTGACCTGACGGCCCGCTCATCGGGGTCGGGATTTGCATCAAGCAGGGCTTTTGCCGCCATCACCATGCCAGGAGTGCAGTACCCGCACTGCACCGCGCCGGCTTCCACGAAAGCCTGTTCGTAGCAGCTCATCTCCGGTCCGGCGATACCTTCCACCGTGAGGACGGATTTCCCCTGGAGTCGTTCCAACGGCATGGTGCAGGAAGTGCGCAGGGCGCCGTCTATGATCACGGAGCAGGCCCCGCAGGTCCCCTCTCCGCACCCGTTCTTTGCCGCCGTCAATCGAGCTTCTTCTCGCAGGTATGAAAGAAGGGACCGGCCGCCAGGCGCGGCGACCTCCGTACCGTTCAGGGTGAAACGCACCATGCCGGAGAATACCCCGCACCCGCGGCTTCGAGCAATCGGAGCTGGATACAAATCCGTAGCCCGTCAGGACGCGAAAGCACATCACGGTAGTTTCCCGCCGCTTCCTCACTGGCTTCCCGGTCGATCTGCGGGCCGGGTTTTCCTTGCCTCAGAATAAGTTAACAGAAATGCGACAAACTCGAGGATAACTGGCACGAGACTTGCCAGAGAGCGTAGGATGCAGGCGATTTTTCTTGCTTTTTGGCAGAGTCGGCATAAGATAAGTGAACTCTCTGTCACCATTGCAAAATAAGAATCCAAAAAGCAAGGACCGGCTCCAGACCAGGAAGTCAGGTGCACCCTGACAGAGTGCGCGCTGTCTCATGGTGCTCTTTGCAGCAAGGCACCCGGGTATGATAGAAATAAGGGCTGAGGAAACAGTCTTGACAACCGGAACACCGCCATCTCCCGCCGCCAAACGGCGCGCGTTTACTGTGGACTGGAGCAGGATCGTGCTGAACGTCGCGCTGCCCGTGCTCGGCGTCATCTTTGCGCTTCTCCTCGGCGCCGTCATGCTGCTGATCCTGAAGGCAAACCCGCTCGCCGCCTATGTCTCGCTGGTCAACGGAGCCGTGGGGACGACTTTCGGTCTCACGCAGACCCTGGTCAAGGCCACCCCCCTGCTCCTGGTAGGGCTCGGGATCTGCATCGCGTTCCGCGCGAATGTCATCAATATCGGGGGAGAGGGCCAGATCATCGCGGGCGCGCTGATGTCCACCTGGTTTCCCCTGTTCTTCCACACGCTGCCGGGGTGGCTCCTCATCCCGAGCACCATGATTGCCGGGTTCCTTGCCGGAGCGTTCTGGGGATTCATTCCCGGCATCCTCAAGGCCCGGCTCAACGTGAACGAGATCCTGAGCACCATCATGCTGAACGCCATAGCCCTGCAGCTCATGAACCTCCTTCTCCAGGGGCCGCTCATGGACCCGGCGGGGGTTGCCGCGCATACGTTCCTGGCCCAGTCGGCGCAGCTTCCCCACCAGGTGTGGCTGCCCCGCCTGGTTCCCCGGACACTGCTGCATGCCGGGGCCATCGTGGCCGTGCTCCTGGCGGCGGTCGTGTACCTGTTTCTCTGGCGCACGACAATCGGATATGACATCCGCGCGGTGGGACTGAACCCCGACGCGGCGCGCTACTCCGGCATCAACGTGCCGACCTTCCAGGCGCTTTCCCTCACGCTCGCGGGAGGCTTTGCCGGGCTTGCGGGGGTAGTCGAGGTCATTGGGGTGCAGCACCGGCTCCTGGAGGGCCTCACGAGCGGCTACGGCTTCACCGGGATCGTGGCCGCGCTCCTGGGCAGCCTGCACCCTCTTGGCCTCATCCCGGCATCCATCCTCTTCGGCGGACTGCTCGTGGGAGCGGACACCATGCAGCGCGCCGTCCAGGTCCCTTCCTCCCTGATAGACGCCATCCTCGGTCTTGTCGTGCTCTTTGTTTCCGGCTCGGCGTTATGGTCGCGCAGATGGGCTTCGCGACGACGGGCTGGCGAGCAGATGGACACGGAGGAAGCGGCATGAAGAGCGTCTTTTCCGTTGCTGTGATCTCGGGAATCCTCAACACCATGATGGGGCTTGCCGCCCCGTTTCTCTATGCTGCCCTGGGAGAGACAATCACGCAGACATCCGGCGTCGTGAATCTCGGCGTGGACGGAATCATGCTCTTGAGCGCGTTCGCCGCTTTCTACGCCGCGCTCACTACGGGCAGCCTGTGGATCGGCCTGCTTGCGGCTGCCCTTGTCGGCCTGGCCATGGGCCTCCTGATGTCTTTCGTCAGTGTCACGCTGAAGGCAGAGCAGGGCGTGAGCGGCATCGGCCTGTACATGTTCGGGCTGGGAATGTCCAGCCTTCTTTTCAAGGTCCTCATCGGGACGGTGAAGACCGTGCAGGGTTTCCCGCCGGTCCGCATCCCCGTCGTCGCGGACATCCCCATCATCGGGTCCATGCTGTTCAACAACAGCATTCCCGTGTATGGGGCATTCCTGCTCGTGCCTCTTGTGTGGTGGATGCTGGAAAAGACGACCTTCGGTTTGAAGATCAAGTCGGTGGGTCAGAATCCGGCCGCCGCGGATTCCCTTGGCATCAGCGTGGACAGGATCCGGTACATAAGCGTCTGCCTTGGAGCCGTCCTGGCGGGAATTGCCGGTGCTTCGCTCTCCATATCGCTTCTCAACCTCTTCCAGGACAACTTGACGGCGGGGCAGGGATTCATCGCGGTTGCCCTGGTGTACTTCGGCGGATGGAATCCCATCGGAGTCCTGGGAGGGGCGCTGCTTTTCAGCGTCGTCAACTCCTTCCAGCTCTGGGTGCAGGTGCTGGGGGTCAAGATCCCTGCCAGCGTCGCGGTGATGCTCCCCTACATCCTCACCATCGCGGCACTGACGGTAACGGCCAACCGAATGCGCCAGCCCGCCGCGCTCAACAGACCGTTCGAGCGGGGAGAGAGCTGAGGGGGGACGGTCAGATTTGTGCACAAACGCGGCCGTCGGCCGCGATGGATGAGTTCTCCGGGGAAGACCCCGTGGGAATTCGAAAGGAGAGAGGAAATGAAAGGGAAACGGTTTCTTGTCGCGGGCATCCTGATTGTCCTGCTGGCCATGGGGGCTTTTGCGGCGCCATTCCGCGTCGCTGTCGTCATGCCGAGCGCAATCTCTGACATGGCGTTCAGCCAGTCCATGTGGAACGCCCTCATTGCCATCCAGAAGGAGATGGGCGGAGCAACCGCGCTGGAGCTGAAGTATTCGGAGAACATGTACAAGGTTCCCGACGCCGCGGCAGCGGTACGGGACTACGCCAGCCAGGGGTTTGACGTGGTGATTGCCCATGGATCCCAGTACGGCTCTTCCGTGCAGGAAATTGCCAAGGATTTCCCCGAAGTCACTTTCGCCTGGGGGACGGACGTCAACACGTTCGGCCTCCCCAACGTCTACGCGTACACCGCGGCTGCTGAGCAGGGCGGCTACGTGAACGGGGTGCTGGCGGCGAAGCTGACCAAGAGCAAGACCGTCGGCGTGACGGGGCCCGTGGAAGTCGGAGACGCCAAGACCTACATTGACGGGTTCGTACAGGGAGTCCAGTCGGTCAATCCGAACATCACCATTTCAAAGACGTGGACGGGCTCGTTCTCCGACGTGGCCCTGATGGCCGCCGCGGCAAAAACCCACATCGCCAACGGCGCTGACATCCTCACGGGATCATCCCAGTCGGTCGTCGGCTCCATCGGCGCGGCAAAAGACAACGGCAAAGTGTTGTGGTTCGGCACGCAGGCCAACCAGGCCTCCCTTGCGCCGAAGCTCGTGGTTGCCAGCCAGGTCTACGACTGGACCGCAATGCTGAAGAACATCATCGCGGATCACAAGAAGGGCACGCTGGGAGGGGTTACCTACACGCTGACCCTGGACAACGGCGGGCTGAAGATCGCGTACAACCCGGCCTTCCGGATTCCCGCGAGCGTGAAAGCCGCGGGAGACGCCGCCATCAAGGGCATCGCCAAGGGCACCATCACGGTGAATCCGTAGACGTAGCCATCATTTCAAGTCCCCTCCCCGCCCGAAGCGGGGAGGGGCGCTTTTGTGGAGATTGCGCATGAGGCAGGCACCGGATCAGAAGCATCCCAATGGTTCCCGGCACGTGGAGATGGTGGACATCGTCAAGTGCTTCCCCGGCGTGCGCGCGAACTCCAAAGTGTGCTTCGACGTGGATGCCGGGGAAGTCCATGCCCTCCTGGGGGAGAACGGGGCGGGCAAAAGCACCCTGATGCGCCAGCTCTACGGGCTGTACCAGCCGGACGAGGGCGACATCATCATCGACGGAAAGCGCATCGACCTGCGCTCCCCGGCAGATGCCATCCGGGCCGGCATCGGGATGATCCACCAGCACTTCATGCTGGTCCCCACGCTCACGGTTGCCCAGAACGTGGCTCTTGGCCAGCCCTCCTCCCGAGCGCCGCTCCTGGACCTCAAGAGGGTCTCGGCCCGGATTCACGAGCTGTCGGAGGAATACGGCTTGAAAGTGGATCCCCGCGCCTTTGTCTGGCAGCTTTCCGTCGGAGAACAGCAGCGCGTGGAGATCATGAAGACGCTTTACCGCGGAGCCCGGCTCATCATCCTGGATGAGCCGACGGCCGTGCTCACGCCGCAGGAGGTCAAAGATCTTTTTGCAACTCTGCGCCGCATGGTGAAGGAAGGCCACTCCCTCGTGTTCATCTCGCACAAGCTCCAGGAAGTCATGGCCATCAGCGACCGCGTCACCGTCCTTCGTGACGGAAGGGTCATTGGCTCACGCCCAACCAGCCAGGTGACACGTTCCGAGCTGGTGCAGATGATGGTGGGCCGGGAGCTCACTCCGCTTTCTCCGCGTCCAATGGATCCCGGCCCGCCGCTTTTGACCGTCGAAGGCCTTCGCGCCATGGGTGACCGGGGCACGGAAGCCCTGAAGGGCATTGACCTCAGGATCCATGCCGGAGAGATCGTCGGGCTGGCGGGGGTTTCCGGAAACGGGCAGCGAGAGCTTGCGGAATGCCTCGCAGGAATGCGCAGGGCCACCGACGGTCAGATCCGAATCAGGGACAAGGACATCACCTCCGCCACCCTCAACCAGCGCATTGATGCGGGAATGGCCTATATCCCCGAGGAGCGGATGCGGGATGGAGCAATCCGCGACTTCTCGGTCCAGGAGAACATCTTCCTTCACGACCATACCTCCCGGAAGTTTACTCATGGGATTTTCCTGAACTTCTCCCGCATGGAAGAGCACGCCGGGGAGCTGATCAGCGAGTTTGCCGTGAAGACTCCGGGCCTGGACACCCCTCTGAAAAACCTCTCCGGGGGCAACATCCAGAAGCTGATCATGGCGCGGGAGCTCTCGCGTCGGCCCACCATGCTGGTCGCGGCGCAGCCCACACGCGGCGTGGACATCAGCGCCACCGCGTACATCCACCAGCGCCTCCTGATGCAGAGAGAAGGCGGGATTGCCATCCTCCTGATCTCCGAGGACCTGGACGAGATCTGCGCGCTCTCCGACCGCATCGCCGTGATGTACGAGGGGAGGATCATTGGCCTGGTCGATCGCGGCGAGGCCTCCCTGGAGCAGTTGGGCCTGATGATGGCCGGGGTGCCGCAGGCGGAAGCCCTGGGGAAATAGCTGCCAGGGAAAAGCGCCGGGAGAATCAGGCCACCTTGTACAGGAGGATAGGCGCTTCATGCCCCTTGACGCGGACCCGTCCGACTCTTTTCGACACTTTCGGCTTTGCCCCCAGGGCGTTCCAGACCTCTTCTGAAAGAAGAAGCCGGGACCCGAGCGGCTTGTTCATTTCCTCGATTCGCTTCGCCACGTTCACGGTGTCCCCGACGATCGTGTATTCCCGGCGCTGCGCGGACCCGATTGTTCCCGTAACGGCAAGCCCGGCGTGCAGGCCTATCCCGACGCGCGTTGCTTGCCCGTTTCGTCCCGCGTTGAACTTCGCAAGCTCGTTGAGGATTTCGATTGCTGCCTTGAGAGCGTGGTGGCAGTTCTTCTCATCCGGGAGCGGGGCGCCGAATACTGCCATGAATCCGTCTCCGAGGAACTTGTTGACGATTCCCTGGTTGCGGTTGACGCAATCCACCATGAACTCGAAGAGCGAGTTCAGGTAATCCACCACCTCCGTGGGATGCGATTTTTCGGTGAAGGCCGTGAAGTCGCGGATGTCGAGGAACAGGAGGCACACGTTTCGCATTTCCCCGGCCTGGTCGATGTTCTGCGACAGGAGCTTGTTGACCACCTCCGGTGACACGTGCTGGCCGAAAACTCCCATGATCCTGTTCCTTTCCTCGTTGGTCCGCCTCTGGCTCTGGTACGCGCGGAAGAATATTGCGAAGAGCGCGAGGTACAGGAGCAGGCCGGCTGCGGCGACCAGCCCTTCGACAAAGAGCGTGTTGCGGGCAATTTGCGCAAAGAGGTCCCTGTTCGCCTCGTATAGCTCGATCACCCCTACAGCGCTGTCGTTCCGCAGCACGGGGGTGTAGACCTGCAGCAGCGAGCCCTTGTCCTTCTCAGACACGTTTTCTTCTTTCTCCGATTCGCCAAGCTCGTACGCCGCTTTTCCCGTGAGGGCTTCCACGAGCGGTGGATCACTGGGGAACTTCTGGCCGATCTCCTCAGGCGAGTCGCTCCACACGATTGTGCCGTCCGTGCTCCACACCTTCACGCGGAAGATCGTTTCCAGCCCGAACAGGCTCCGCAGGATGCTCTCCGTGCCCGGCGAGACGGGGCCGCCGGACGGCGTACGGAACATGTCATAGACCTGCGGGTTCTGGTTTACCATGAGGCGGATCAGCTCGGGAAAAAGCCTGATATGAGACCGCAGCTGATAGCCCGTGATCTGCGACGCCAGGGTGAGGGCCAGCGCCACCGAGACCGCTGCCGTGATGATGAACGTCGCAACCGAATACTGGAGGATGATGTTCCCCCGGACTCTCATAGGGCACCTCTTTTCCAGCCAGGCGCACCTGACTGCCTTGCCCACTAGTACGCTCATGCGCGCGCTCCGGATTTCAGGAGGAAGAACCCGGTATGAAAACGCCGCGTTTCGGTGTTAGATCAGACCGGGGAGCGTGGATTATGACAGGCATCGTGGAAGTAAACGGTCTTGCAAAACGCTACGGGAACGTCACCGCCGTGGACGGCATCAGCTTCGCCGTGCAGGAGGGCGCGCTGTTCGCGTTTCTGGGGCCCAACGGCGCGGGCAAGACGACCACCATCAGCGTGATGTGCACCACTCTGGGAAGGGACGGCGGGGAGGTGCGCATCAACGGATACCGGGTCGGCGGCCAGGACGATGAGGTCCGCAGGAGCATCGGCGTCGTGTTCCAGCACTCCGTGCTGGACAACCTGCTCACCGTGCGGGAGAACCTCCACGTTCGCGCAAGCTTCTACCGCATCAGAGGTGAACGCCTCAAAAAGCGGGTCGACTTTCTCATCCAGGCGGTGGGGCTGTCGGATTTCATTGACCGTCGGTATGGCAACCTCTCAGGCGGCCAGCGCCGGCGCGCAGATGTGGCGCGGGCCCTGATCCACGCCCCCCGGATCCTGTTCCTGGATGAGCCGACCACCGGCCTGGACCCCCAGACACGGCTGAAAGTGTGGGACTCGCTCTCCCAGATGCGCCAGCAGGAGAAGATGACGGTTTTTCTCACCACGCATTACATGGAAGAGGCAGCAAACGCGGATGATGTGGCGATCATCGACCGCGGACATATTGTGACGCAGGGGACCCCGGCCGCTTTGAAGGAACGCCACAGCAAGGATTCGCTCGTCATCGTCCCCCGGGACGGAAGCGACTTGGGAGCTCGACTCCTGGCAGCGGGGCTGTCCTTCGCGAAGAAGAACGACACGGTTGTCGTACCCGTCCGTGACAGCCTGCATGCGCTCTCGGTTCTCAAGGAGGTGGAACCCCTGGTGGCAAGCTTCGAGGTGATCAAGGGCAGCATGGATACCGTGTTTCTCAACGTGACGGGCCATGCCATTCGTGGAGAGGAGGAGGAATAATGCTCGCCTTCGCCGCGCGAAACATCCGCGTCTATGTCAGGGACAGGACGTCCGTGTTCTTCTCCTTCCTGTCGGTCCTGATCATCATTGCGCTGTACGCGCTTTTCCTCGGCAAGGTCCAGACGGACGGGATACGGGCCGTGGCCGGAGACCTGAAGGGAGTCAGGCAGCTCGTTGATTCATGGATCATGGCGGGCCTGCTCTCTGTGAACGCCGTGACCGTCTCCCTCGGGGTCCTCGGAACCATGGTGTTCGACAAGGAGCACAAGCGCTTTTCGGATTTCATCGTTGCGCCCATCAGCCGTGCTGCAATCGTGGGGAGCTACCTCGTCTCCGCATGCGTCATCAGCCTCCTTTTCAGCCTCATTGCACTCGTTGCTGCCGAGCTCTACATCGTCTCCGGCGGCGGACAGTTGCTCAGTCCGCTGAGCGCGCTCCGCGTGGTCGGCATGCTTGCCCTTGCCGTCGTGTCCTCATCGTCCATCATGTTCTTCATCGCCTCATTCCTCAGCTCGGGCTCAGCCTTCGGCGTTCTCAGCACGCTCCTGGGAACCCTGATCGGCTTCATCACGGGAGTCTACATACCCCTGGGCATCCTCCCGGGCGGGGTCCAGAAGTTCGTCGCGCTGGTCCCCTTCAGCCACAGCGCCGCAATGCTGCGCCAGGCATTCTGCGAGGCGCCCATGGCAACCGTCTTCGGGGGTGCTCCGCCCGGCGTGATTGCCCGGCTACCAGAGGATGTATGGAATCAGGCTGTTCTGGGGCAGCACGGAGATCTCCATGGCCGCCATGCTGACATTCCTGGTCAGCGCGACGGTTGTGTTTCTGCTCCTCTCCGCGGCGAGGCTGAGACGGTACAACAAGGGCTGATTCGGCATCATCGGGTTGATTCGGTATCATTGAGAGAGAGGCGAAGGGGCGGTTGAGGCGATGGCACGGTTCGCTTTCCTTGCGGATCTGATCGTTGTCCTGCATTTTTGCTATGTGACGTTCACCGTGGGCGGAGAGATCGTCATCCTCCTTGGCGGTGCACTGCGATGGGCCTGGGTCCGCAACCTGCCTTTTCGGATCGCCCATGCGGCCGCGGTGGTCCTGGTCGCCGGCGAGGCGCTTGCAGGAGCCAGCTGCCCCTTGACGGTATGGGAGTACCGCCTGCGGCTCCTGGCAGGCCAGGGAGCAGGGGCCCCGATCTCCTTCGTTGCGCGTCTCGTTCGACGCATCATCTTCTATGATTTTCCGGCGTGGGTATTCCTGGCACTCTATGTCGGTTTCGCGGCCGCGGTGGTCCTCACCTTCATCCTCCTGCCGCCGGTGAGAAGGCGCTCGGGGGCGCTCAGCTGATGGAACCGCACGGGGGTCGCAGGGCAGCCGGGCAGGTCGCTTGCGCCATGTGCGTTCTTGCCTGCATGGTCGCCTGCACGCACCTTGCGCCCGCCGGACCATCGAATGTGAGGATCACGGTTGGCCGCAGCGAAGCCGGACCCGATCTCCCGCCGGACTTCATCGGCCTGAGCTATGAAAAGGCCTTCCTCAATCTCCCTCTCTTTGACAGGGGAGACGCGGCCATGGTGAATCTCTTTCGGCGGCTGGGACCAGGGGTGCTGAGGGTCGGGGGGAACAGCGTGGACAGGACTTCCTGGGACCCCTCGGGCCCGGGACTGCGAAAAGGCTTCGTCGCCCCTGCCGACATCTCCCGGCTTGCGCGCTTTCTTGCGGCGGCAGATTGGCGCATCATCTACGGTCTCAACATGGCCACATCCACGCCGGAGGCCATGGCAGACGAGGCTTCCGCTGCCGAGGCCGCCTTTGGAGATCGGCTCGTCGCGTTTGAAATCGGCAACGAGCCGGACCTCTATCACGCGAACAAGCTGCGCAGTCCTGACTACGCGTACACCGACTACCTCAAGGAATGGAACACCGATGCACGCGCCATCTCGATACGCGTGCCGGGGGCGGATTTTGCGGGGCCCGCGACGGCCGCTGATGCGAGCAGATACACCGTTCCTTTCGCCAGGGACACGCGGGGCAAAGTGGCGCTCCTCACTCACCACTACTACAGGGCCAACGGGAGAAGCCCGTCCTCCACGGTCGAGCTCCTGCTCAGTCCTGACCTCCGGCTCTCGGGATTGCTGCGCACCCTCGCGGAGGCAAGCGTCTCACAGGACATCCTTGGCGGCTTCAGGCTCGGCGAAGCAAACTCGTTCTACAACGGGGGGGCTCCGCACGTCAGCGACTCCTTCGCCTCTGCACTCTGGGCCATAGATTTTCTTTTCACCTGCGCAGCATCGGGTGCCTCGGGCGTGAACTTCCACGGCGGGGGCCGGGGACCGGGATATACGCCGATTGCGGACGACGGGGAGAACGTGCGGGAGGTGCGGCCCGAGTATTACGGGACGCTGCTGTTTTCCCTGGCCGCGCAAGGCCGCCTGACGAAAGTTGAGATGAGTGGCGGCAATCCGTCGCTATCCGCCTGGGCCGTGTCCGGCCGTGATGGCTCCATCCGCATCGTGATTCTGGACAGGGATGCCGCCAGTGAGGTCCCGATCGATCTCGAGGTCCCAAAGGCGTTCAGCACGGCATCCCTCCTGCGCCTCACCGGCCCGTCTCTGGGGGCGGAGACAGGGACGCTGCTGGGCGGCTCGGCGGTCAGCCCTGAGGGCAGCTGGGAGAAGCGAGGGGAAGAACAGGTTATTGTCCGAAACGGAAGCCTCCCGGTCCGGATCGCAGGACCCGGCGCCCTGCTGGTGGTCGTCCGGCAATAGGCGGACATCAGCCGCTCCAGCAGCAACTGCCGGTCTCTGGTCGAAATTCATCAAGAATTGGCTCAACCTTGCTCAGCTTTTAACAATGGCGGGCTAGACACTCCGCCGTGATGACAGTCGGGGCGACGAGGCGTTGGACGGAAGGAGGAGCTTGATGACGATTGTCAGGGACGGAAAGATCGTTGCGTTCTTTCTGGAGGAAGAGATTGTCTGCCTCCCCTGTTCGTCGACGGCGCTGCGGAAAAGCCATGCAATTGAGGACGGCCTCACCGTCGCTTCAACAGACCACGAGGAGTTTCGTGAGCCTTACCCTTCGGGCGTCTCGGAGTGACTCTCCCAGAGGGAGAGGGGAGTCTAGCTGTCGGCCCCTCCCCCAGAGGGAGAGGGGAAGCACGGGCGGCGGCCCGCAACACGTCGGCCTCCAGGATGCGTCCGTTAGGACCGCTGCCCGCACAGGCGGCGGCGTCGATGCCCGCTCGCCGCATCGCCCGGCGGGCGCGGGGAGAAATCGGATGCCGGCGGTGGTTTTCATGGATCGTGATTCGTGGCTCGCAGCTGTGCGAAACCGCAAGCGGTTTTTCCAATCCCCTATCTCAAATCTCAAATCTCAAATCTCTGATTTGCCTGTATGGTCCCCAGTTGTTGTCCGAGCGGGACAACGGCGCCCGCGTCGGCGAGGATTTCCACCAGAACGCCGTCGGCCGGCGATTCGACGTTCGTGACGGCCTTGTCGGTTTCGATTTCCAGCAGCGCCTCGCCCTTGCGGACCGGTTCGCCGAGCTTCTTCAGCCAGGCGACGACCGTGGCCTCGGTGATGATCAGGTCCATGTTGGGCATGATCACCGGCACGCCGGCGTGGGCGGCCGCGCGCACTCGCCGCCGGCCGCTTTCGCGGTCGCGGCGCGAGCGGCGGTCGGACGGCTGCGCCTGCGGCCGATCGCCGTCTCTGCCGGTCCCTGCGCGAGACGCGGCGCAGCGATGGGCATGCAGCCCACGGCGCGGTGCTGGATGCGGCGGCCGGCCGTCGAGCACGGCCCGGGCCGCCGCGACGATCTTCTCGACGCTGGCCGATAACGGCGTCTTCCAGCACCGGGCTGAACGGGTGGGACACCGGATCGGTGTGCAACCGGCCGACCGGCGCGTCCAGCTCGTCGAAGGCCTGTTCCATGACGACGGCGGCGATTTCGGCCCCCACGCCGCACATCGAGTAGGCCTCGTCGACCACCAGCAGCCGGCCCGTCTTGGCCACGCTGGCCACGATCGTCTCGACATCCAGCGGCACGATGGTGCGCAGGTCGATGACTTCGCAGGAGATGCCTTGCGCGGCCAACTGCTCGGCCGCCTCCAGCGAGCGGCGCAGCCACAGGCCGCAGGAGACGATCGTCAGATCGGTTCCCTGGCGCACGACGTTGGCCTGGCCGAAGGGGATGTAAGTGCTCGCCCACCGGCACCGGCCCCTTGACCGACAAGAGCGACTTGTGTTCCAGGAAGATCACCGGATCGCTGGCCCGCAAGGCCGTCTTCATCAGCCCCTTGGCGTCGGCCGGATTGGAGGGCACGACGACGATCAGGCCGGGGCAATGGGCCCAGACGGGATAGTACGATGCCGCTGTGGTGCGGGCCGGCGTTCTTGACCGTCCCCACGCCGGCGCGAACGACCATCGGCACCGACACCTGGCCGTTGCTCATGTAGCGGAGCTTGGCGGCCTGGAGCACGATCTGGCTGGCGGCCTCGAAGAGGAAATCGGCCAACATCAGGTCGGCCACGGCCCGGCAGCCGGTGGCCGAGGCGCCGATCGCGGCCCCGGTGAAGCCCAGTTCGCAGATGGGCGTGTCGATCATGCGGCCGCCGCCGAACTCCTTGAACAGGTTCTTGGTGTGCCCGAAGCTGCCGCCGCGCTCGCCGGTGCCTTCGCCGAAATAGATGATGTGCGGATCGCGGCGCATCTCCTCGGCAATGCCGTCGCGCACGGCGTCCATCCAGCTCTGAACCACGGTCTCGCGCCGGCTTGGCGCTGGGGTCGGCGTAGCCAGCGGCGGATTGATCGGCTCGGCCCAGATGTGGCCGAGGCCGTGGCCGGATCGGGCTGCGGCGACTGGCGGGCGAAATCGGCCGCCTCTTGGATCACCTCGTCCACTTCGTCCTCGATCGCGCTTCAACTCGGCTTCGGTGGCGTTGCTCCGATTCCAGCAGGAAGCGGCGGAAGTTCACGATCGGATCAGCGCTTGACCCAGGCAGTCCCACTCCTCCTGCGTGCGGTACCAGCCGATCACCGGGTCGCCTTCCTGGTGGCCGACCATGCGATAGGTCAGCGATTCGATCAGCGTCGGCCCCTCGCCGGCGCGGGCCCGGCCGACCGCCTCGCCCGCCGCCTGCCACACCGCCAGCACGTCGTTGCCGTCGACGCGGACGCCGGGAAAGCCGTAGGCGGCCGCCTTGCTGGCGATGTTGGTGTTGCGCGTGGCCATCGCCAGCGGCGTCGCCGTGGCATAGAGATTGTTCTCGCAGACGAAGACCACGGGCGCGTTCTGGATGCCGGCGAAATTGAGCGATTCGTGGAACGCGCCGTGGTTGGTCGCCCCGTCGCCGAAGAAGGCCACGGCCACCTGGTCGGTGCCGCGGATCTTGGCGCTGATGGCCAGGCCGACGGCCGACGGGAATGCCGCCGGCCACGATGCCGTTGGTTCCGAACAGTCCGACCGACGGCATGTAGACGTGCATGGTGCCGCCGCGGCCGCCGCTGCAGCCGGTGGCCTTGCCGGCCAATTCCGCCAACACGATCTTGGGCGGCACGCCCTTGGCCAGCGCATGGCCGTGTCCGCGATGCGTGCTGGTGATCCAGTCGTCCGGCCGGAGATGCGCCATGACGCCCACGGCCGTGGCTTCCTCGCCGATGTAGAGGTGGGCGAAGCCGGGCAGCTCGCGGTTGCGCAGCATGATCTGCACGGTCTTCTCGAACTGGCGAATCAGAACATCCCGCGATACAGATCGAGCATGTCCTTCGGGAACGGTCGCCGGTGGCGGGTCCTGGTGGGGGGAGGCGGTATTGGACTCTGGGACACTTTCGTATTTCCCCCGGAAAATCAAGGGGTGGCGCCGGGCTCGGCACGGTTGCCTCGACTGCGCCTTACTTATTCAGCGACGATTGTCTGCCGCACGACGCAGCAACGACGGCCGCCACCACGCAAATTCACCTGAAGAATTCGGCAGGAGCCTTAGTTTCAGGTTTTTTGCAGGGCCCTTGCATGTTGATCGAGTCGATTATGATACTACAATTAGTGCCTGTCAAGAGAGCAGCCGAGATTAGCAGAAAGGCGAACCGACGTGATACGTGCCGTGAAAACCACGCAGCCGCCGGATCAGCCAATCACTGCGCAGCTCCGCAAACACATCATTGATGAAGGGCTCAATGGGATACTCCGTTCACTGAACAGGAGATGATCGAGCGGTTCGGCGTGACCTATGGGTGGTCTGCGAGGCTACCAAGCCATGGATTTTTCCGGGCATCATCAATACCTGCTTCGCCGGGGAACAATACGTAATTCTGAACCAAAGGCGACCACAGC
>CAVUXE010000038.1:0-6962 GCA_963745235.1 uncultured Spirochaetota bacterium
ACATTGAAACAGCCCTAAGGCAGTCAAAGTTTTCCACTGAGATGAATGTCTATCCTCTTGTGGAGGAGATGTTCAACCTGGAGGACGCACTCCGGGCATTCATCACGAATCCCTCGCTAGCGAACAGGCAACAGCTTACGTTTTCCTCGGACGTGGTTTTCTTTCAAATTCACCACTATCCTGACCTCACTCCGCTTCAGGGTTTGGCAGAGAATCCAATACCACTGAATGACATCGAGAAGGCTCGTGATACCCTCGACGCCCTGCTCGCTGCACCGGAATTGAAGAAGGAAGATGTCAGCGCTCTTCATGCACGCTTAGGCGATATTCTTGCGGCCCTGCAGGACGCCTATCTGGCTTCAAGCTATGCCGCGATGAGCCAATACCAGGAACGAATCTCGGAGTTTGGCGTTTTGCGGTTCACCACAATGGCGGCAATGGCTCTGATCGCTTTCTCACTCACAATCGCGGGGTTCTTTATTTACACTCAGCGCCGTTCGATCATTCAGATAACCGTGGCGAGATTATCGGAGAAGAAGCAGCGCGAGCGAGTGAGCTTGGCTCTGCGAGGGGGAGGGCTCGGCTTTTGGGAGTTAGATGTGCCAACACTGATATTGACGGTGGATCAGCGTTGGGCGGAAATGTTGGGGCTTCAATTTGAGAAAATTGTCGATGCTTCTGAGACTTTTCAGAAGTTGCTGCATCCCGAAGACGCGAAGCGCGTCATGAAATCAAACGAAGAGCTCAGAGCCGGAACACTATCGGATTATTCCATTGAATATCGAGTTCTCGTCAACGAAAGAGACTTACGATGGCAAGCGGCAAACGGATCCGTGATTGAAAGGGACGATCAAGGAAAGCCGAAGATTGTTGCCGGCACAGTGTTGGACATCACTGGCCGCAAGCAGGCGCAAGAGGCAATAGAGAAAGCCCGGCAGGCTGCAGAGGATGCCAACAAAGCCAAGGGCGATTTCCTGGCAAATATGAGCCACGAGATCCGCACACCGATGAACGCCATCATCGGCTTTTCCGACCTTGCTTTGAAGACCGAGCTGACGCCACGGCAAAAGGACTACGTGTCCAAGATACACAACGCGGGGGTGTCCCTCCTGGGGCTCATCAACGACATACTCGACTTTTCCAAGATCGAGGCGGGCAGGCTGGAGATTGAGCATGTCGATTTCTCCCTCGAGCAGGTGCTGGAGACGATGAGTCTCCTTCGCGAGCCAGAACGCCTACGCCAAGGGGTTGGAGCTTCTCCTGAACATTGCGGAGGACATCCCGATGGACCTCGTCGGCGACCCCCACCGTCTCGGCCAGGTGCTCGTCAACTTGGTGGGCAACTCGGTGAAGTTCACGGAGGCAGGGGAGGTGGAGCTGCGGGCCACCCTCAGCGAGAAAAGCTGGGGAGAAGGTGAAGTTGCGTTTCTCAGTGCGGGACACTGGGATCGGTATGACGGTCGAGCAGTGTGCGAAGCTATTCCAGCCGTTCACGCAGGCCGACAGCTCAACGACTCGAAAGTACGGCGGCACCGGCCTTGGACTAAGCATCGTTCGGCGTATTGTCGAGATGATGAGCGGTCAGATCTGGGTGGAAAGCGAGCCGGGGAAGGGGAGCACATTCATTTTCACCGCCTGGTTCGGTCTCAGCTCGAAGAAGAAAACAGATTTTCGCAGTCTCTCCCCGCAATGCTCGAAGGAATGCACGTGCTGGTGGTCGGACGACAATGCCATGGCGCGGGATGTCATGCGAAACGTACTGCAGTCCTTGCGCTTTCGCGTGCAGGTGGTGGGCTCGGGGGAGGAGGCGGTGGAATCGGTGCGACAAGCCGATAGGGACGATCCGTTTGGCCTTGTACTGATGGACTGGAAGATGCCGGGGATAGACGGCATCGAGGCTTCCCGGAGGATCACGAAGGGTGGATCGGTGAAGAACGTGCCTTTGGTGCTCGTTCTGAGTGCTTCCGCCGGAGGTGAAGGAGAGGGAGTGAAAGCCCAAGAGGCCGGTGCCGCGAGCTTTCTGCTGAAACCGGTCACGCCCTCCACGCTGTTCGATGCGATCATGAGGACATTCGCGCCCGATCTCCTGCCGGAGAAACTGGAGACACCGACGAGGATCGCGGAAGGTTCGCGAACTGGAGGGCGCACGGGTGCTGCTGGCGGAAGACAACGAGATCAATCAGCAGATTGCCATCGAGCTTCTCACGCGCGCAGGCGTGGACGTGGTCGTGGCGAGAAACGGTCGCGAGGCCGTTGGAAATGCTTACCCAGGGAGGCGGCCGGCTACGACATCGTGCTGATGGACATCCAGATGCCCGAGATGGATGGATATGAAGCCACCCGTCGCATCCGCGCCGAGAAGCGATTCGTCGATTTGCCCATCATTGCGATGACCGCGCACGCGCTCATGCAGGAAAGACAAAAGGCGGCAGAAGCCGGGATGAACGACGCAAATCAGCAAGCCTATCGATCCGCAGGCCATGTTCGAGACACTGCGCCGCTACTATCGCAAAGCGCACGTCCAGGAACCGCGTTTGACGCCTGCGGCAGCTTCATCGAAAGAGGTCACAGTCCCTGAAATCCAAGGCATCGACCTGAACGGAGGGCTTGGGCGCGTTGCGGGAAACAAGGAGTTGTACATGGATCTCCTGAGGAGGTACGTCGGAAGACAGCAGGATTCGGCGGATAGAATTCGAGGAGCGCTGAAAAACAAGGACGTGGTTCTCGCCGAGAGGATAGCCCATACCGTGAACGGGGTGTCGGGCAACATAGGAGCGTCCGAGATGCAAGCGGTGGCCGAAGAGCTTGAGGAGGCGATCAGCAAAAGCAGCCCGGAGAGTCGGACAGAGGAGATATTGAAGCGTTATTCACACATTCTGGATGTGACCGTCGCTCGGATAAAGTCGGCGATTGGGGAGCCCACGGAATCGGACGGAAAAAATGTCGATCCTTCAGTGTTGAGAGAAATTGTTCGCAAGCTCACGCGGTACGCCGAGGAGAGCGATAGCGATGCTTTCAACTACATGGAGTCAACACGCGAAGAGCTCGCCGCAGCGTGTCCCCCGGAAGTTTTCGCGAAGCTGAGATCATCCTTGAGATCGTATGATTTCTCAGTGGCGCTGGAAACGCTGCGGCTCATCGCTAATGCGTTTGTCGATGGGGAAGGAGGGTAGACATGGACATGAACAGGAAGAGGACCGTTCTCGTAATTGACGATACGCCGGAAGATATCGCAATCTTAAATGAAGAGTTGAAGGTCGATTATAGAGTGCAAGCCGCGACTGACCATGAAACGGCCATAAAGCTCATGCGATCAACGCCCCCGCCGGACTTAATTCTCCTGGACATTTTGATGCCCGGGAAGGATGGCTACCAGCTCTGCCGTGAGCTCAAAGCGGAACCCTCGACTAAGAACATTCCCGTGATCTTCGTGACGGTGAAGGGTGCCGTTGAAAATGAGGCTGCGGGGTTTGAGGTGGGCTGCGTTGATTATATCATCAAGCCAGTGAACCCGTTCCTCGTCAAGGCTCGGGTGAAGACCCATATCGAACTAAAGCTGGCGCGGGAAGAACTGCAAGATGAGAGGCTTCGAGCGAGCGAGAAAAAGTATCAGATGCTTTTCGAAAGTATCCCGCAGAGGATTTTCACCAAGGATCTCAACTCCGTCTATCTTACGTGTAATCAGAGTTACGCTCGCGATCTCGGCGTCTCACCCGAAAAGCTGGCCGGACACACCGACTATGATTTTTTCCCGAAAAATCTGGCGGACAAACACCGCGCAGACGATCGCAGAATCATGGAATCGGGGATACAGGAAACCATGGAGGAACCCTACGTGCATTCGGGCTATGAGACCTGGATTCAGGTGGTAAAGACCCCAATTCGGAATGAGGATGGAACCGTGTCTGGCATCCTCGGCATGTTCCGGGACGTCACAGAAAGCAGGCTGGCCTCGCAGAAGCTGCAGGAACAGGCTGCGCTTCTCAACATCACCGCGGACGCGATCTTTGTCCGCGATATGCGGCACGACGTCGTCTATTGGAACAAAGGCGCCGAGCAGGTCTTCGGATGGAGCTCTGCGGAGGCAATTGGCAAGAATGCCGACAAGCTTCTTGGCACACACGCTCCCGATTCGATGCACGCCTATGAAATCGTTCTGGAAAAAGGCGAATGGACGGGAGAGATCACTCGAAAAACGAGGGAGGGCAGGGAACTGACGATCCAGGCGCGCTGGACCCTTGTCCGCGACCCACAGGGAAAACCCCGCGGCATTCTCGCGGTGAACACCGACGTCACTGAGCGGCGATCGATCCAGCGTCAGCTCCTTCGCGCCCAGCGACTGGAAAGCATCGGCACGCTGGCGGGAGGGATCGCGCATGATTTGAACAACATTCTCTCCCCGATCCTCATGGGCGTGGAAGCACTTTCCATCCAATGTCCTAACGAAAGCTCCAAAAAGATCCTGGAGATCATGAAAACGGCAGCGCAGCGGGGGGCAAGTACCGTACAGCAGGTGTTGAGCTTTGCGCGAGGCATTGAGGGTCAGCAGGCGGAGGTGCAACTGAGGCACCTCATCCGCGAGGTCGAACAGCTCATCAGAGAAACCTTCCCGAAGACCGTCGAGATCAGATCGCAGGTTCCAAAGGATCTTATGACCGTGATGGGGGAGGCCACGCAACTGCACCAGGTGCTCATGAATCTGTGCGTCAACGCAAGAGATGCAATGCCTGACGGGGGAATCCTCACTCTCTCGGCAGAGAATGTAGAGTTGGACGAGACCTACGCTCGAATGAATATCGAAGCGCGACCGATACGCTATGTGGCACTGAAGGTAGAAGATACGGGAACAGGGATCGCCCCGGGGATCGTCGAGAAGATATTTGACCCGTTTTTCACAACCAAAGGACCGCAAAAAGGAACGGGGCTTGGACTTTCCACCGCACACTCAATCGCGAAAGCTCATGGCGGTTTCATCAACGTGTATAGCGAAATTGGCAAGGGAAGCGCGTTCAAAGTCTACGTCCCGGCAGCTGATCAGGAGCAAGCTGGCCGAGCGGAGAAGGTGCCTGAGGGCATCCCGATGGGGGAAGGGGAGCTGATTCTAGTCGTCGACGACGAGGCGGCCGTGCGGGAGATCACCAAACAGATCCTCGAATCCTATGGCTATGAAGTGCTCTTGGCGAAGGACGGAACAGAGGCCGTCGTACACTACGCGGAGAAGAGGGAGCAGGTCCGAGTAGTCCTCACCGACATGATGATGCCGTTTATGGACGGCGCGGCGACCATCCGGGCACTGCGAAGAATCAACCCCACGGTGAAAATCATCTCTACGAGTGGATTGGCGACGCCCGGACAAGCGAAGGAAGCTGCGGGCCTGGGCGTGGATGCGTTTCTCGCGAAACCGTACACGGCCGAGGCTCTCCTCGAGACGCTTCGAAACGTTCTCGGAGCCGCGCAGCGTTCCGCGCCAGCCTGACAAGGAAATTGCGGGCCGCGAGAAATAGGAAAGCGCAAATCCTTATCGTCGATGACGATGTTGTTATGGCCCAAGACGTACTTCTCACGGTTCGCGGTAGAGAGAAGTTCCGTAAACGCATTATCGCAGAACAAGCGAGGTCCTCGTCCTATCTCCCCCAGTGCTACTGCCTTTACCACAGCTTTGCCTGCTGAACAGGGTCGGGTACCATCTCCGTTCAACGTCTGTGACTTCGACAGTTCCCAGCTTGTTGACCCCGATGTTTTTGATGACGACTTTGGTGGGATTCGTCGGATCTATTGGGGTTGCGTATTCTTGTGCTGTCAGCAGGAAGCAGTTAAGCAGGTAGTGGGAGATATCGTTTATGAAAGTGTTCGGATAATTGTGATCGCTCCCCCCAAAAGACACCAAAGTGCCTCACGTGGCGGGCCGTAGCGCGACTTTCCGCTCCCCTGCCGTATCTTTCTACCTCCCCCCGAAAAGCTCCTCGTCGCTGAAGGCGTCCTTCACATAGTAGCGCAGGGTGGTTGCCTCGTCGCTGTGTCCCAGGAGCCTTGAGACCGCCTTGATCCTGTGTGTTGCCGCCAGTAGGTCCGTTGCCCTGCTGTGCCTCAGCACGTGTGCTGAGACACGGCGCCCCAGTACTCTGTTTGCCGCCCGTGCAATTTCCCTTGAGACATACTCCCGCCTGTAGTGCTGCCCCGCTCTACTCTCGAACAGGTAGGTGCCCCGCGGGTAGACCTCCATGATCCGCTTGTAGAGCTCCGCGGGGATCCGGGCGGCGCGTTCTTTGCCGCCCTTCCCGTAGAGGCGCAGCTCCACCGAGGCGCCGTTGGTCTTGATCTGGTCGCGCCTGACCGTGAGGACCTCGCTCACCCGGGCTCCCGTGACGTAGAGCGTCTCGGCAACCAAGCGCATTCGTAGCGGCAGCGCCGCGAACAGCGCCAAACGCTCCTCAGGTGAGACCACCGCAACCTCCGGCGGCCCTTTCTTCACCGAGGGGATATCGGCCAGGGCGCCGCGGATGAGTGAGATCTCTTTCGCGGGCATGCCCAGGCGCTCTGCCGCTTGAAGGAAAGCCTTGCGGCCGGCGGCCAGGGCCTGGTTGACGGTGGAGGCGGCGCGGTGGCGGCAGAGGGAGTGGATGTACTCCGCGAACCCTTCAACCGTGACCGCCTGGCCGCTTTCCAGGAAGGCCTCCAGGGCGTGGCGGTAGGCCAAGGTGGAGAGTTCTGATCGTGCCTTGACCTGGAGGAGGGCGGAAGCGAGGTTGGGCCGCGTAGCGGGCAGGGAGCCGCTGTTAGGTATCCGGGTATGGGCCAAGGGCCCACAATATCACATAAAATGCCTTATGTGTACTAATACATTACGGAGGCCAGGTGGGCCGAGGGGGTCTCTTTCTGGAGGAACATGAGTAACAAAAAGACGCGCGCAGCCCCTCTCCTTGCCCTGAGTCCCTTTGTACTTTCCTGGACGGTTACTACTA
>CAVUXE010000039.1:0-7464 GCA_963745235.1 uncultured Spirochaetota bacterium
ATTTTAGCTGAATAGATACGAAAAAAGGAGGAAATCGTGAAGACAAAAAGGAGTCTGATTCTCGTCTTGGTTGCCACTTTGCTAGTCTTGGCGTCGGCGACTGTTATGGCTTCAGAACAGGGGTTCGTCGGAGCCATGAATGAGCTTTCAGTAGACCTGGCGACGCCTCTCTTCTACAATATGGCACTCTCAAATGGCTACGCTGTTCCGATCTATTTGAACTATCAGAGAGTTCTCATGAATCATTTGGTCCTCTCCATCACTCCAGGCTTTCTGTACTTGTATGACAATTGGTCAGGGGCACGGTATGTGGTGTCGTTTTGGGCAGAGTTGGATTGGCATCCTTCCAGAACGGTTTGCAAGGATTCTTCATCGGACCTGCGGTCATCGGCGCCTATTCAGACAATCTGTTCCTTGCCTACCAAAGCGGTGCGAGCGCCCTGATCGGGGCGACACTCGGATATCAGATATTCTTCTTATCGAACATAGACTTCGACATAGCAGCCGGCGTGGCCATGGGCACTCTACCTGATGGTCAGTATTCAGGCTTGTTACGAATGGTGCTAGGCTTGGGGTACCGATTCTAGGGTGCGCCATAAAGTTTTCTCACCGGTCGCCCGCGACCGCAGAGTGGGGGTAGCGGAGCCCTCCGCCGCCCGAAGGGCGAGGAAGTCCAAGCGGATGGGAGCCGCGTCAGGTGTGGCGATGCGACGCGCGGCTGTGGAACATGGCCAGCACTGCGGAAACGCCGGTGCTCCCCCTACAGATTCTTAACGCTTCCAGCAGGGATACGCTGAGGGAGCGACGTGGAACGCAGCCTACATAGGCTTCACGGAGAAAGGACCAGGATTGCGCGCAGGCCACGGGGAAGAGCGCTGCCCACTGACGATCGCTGCACTTCAGCTTTGAGCCCAACACGCCCCGGGTCTTATCTCGATTCTCGGGTTCCCATCCCGAAACCGTCCTAAGCAGTTATCGCTTCTTGTACGCATCTTTTCGATTCTGAAGTTCGAGAACGTAGATGCGCATGTTCTTGGGATCGATAGTGTAGAACAACCTGTAGTCACCAATTCGATATCGAAAGATGGACTTCAGTTCCCCTTGGAGCCTTCTGATGTTCGGCCCGAGATAGGGGTTGGCCCTGAGTCGCGGGTAGACATCCCGAACAATCTTCTTGTAGTACCGCCGATGTTCCAGCGATTCTGCGCGTTTCTGGAATGTGGTGGTCTCGGCAATTTCGAACTCATGGGACGATGCGATACTTTCCTCTCTTGATGTCTTCCATGGCTTTGCTCAGGGTCGTTAGGAGCTCCTTGTCCTGAGAGATGCCTTTCATTTCATCAGTGTCCATAAACGAGCTGTTTTCGACGTGGGACAGCGTGGCGTATTCCATGAAGTTGGATATAGTTCTGCGCTCCGCCTCTGCAGCGGACTTGATTCTCCTATAGGTGGAGTCATCCATACGGACAGTAACGGTCTTGGCCATTGCGAGATACCTCTGTGTGCAATAGTATTCCTTCGTATTCTTTTTGTCAACTTTCCCGAATGGCCCGTTGGCCCCCCATCAGTCCAGACGCAACAGCTCTTGCACCGCGCGGGCCCCTCGCTTCATACCCAAGCTAAATGGTCGGCTTCAACTTGTTCCGCGGGTTCGCCGTTTTCCGGGAGCTGTCTTCAGGAGGATTTCCGATCCTGAACCAAATACCTGAGTCCAGCTGCCTTTTCATAGAGAGTTTCGGGGGCTATGTCCAATTCTCCTTCACCCCAAACCAGTGTTCCATACTCAATGTGAAAGCTCTTGAAATAGGAGATATCTTGGAATGCCTTAAATACGTTCTTTTTGTCAACGTCGCTCGACAAATCGGCTACGCCGGAGGATCCATCCATAAACTTCAATCTGACTCGATAGTCGGCAAGATATTCAGCGTCAATCATCTCAAAGTTCATAGCGTTCCCTCTACTCAAGTGGAACAATAGGAAGCAGCGGTTGGTTTCCCGTGGCGAGGTCCCAATCCTTCAGCAATTCCTTCATGTGAGACCTGGCCCACTCCATCACGAGGCCGATCGCCCTGGGAGGGAGGTCTCCCTCCAATATACTCAAATCGTTGATTCCGATCACCGCCTTGAAGTCTTCGTACACCAAATTTGGATCAAGATCCCATAGAGGCGACTTATTGTCGGCACGTTCCGGATGCTATCAACGGTTCGGCCAGTCGTCAACGTCGGAGGCGCGTTTCTGGCTGCCGATGACGCCGAGGAAGTCGTGGACAATCCTCCAAGCGCTTGGTCCGCCGCGGGCGCCCGCTAGAGGGCCTTCCCCCACTTCCGTGAATAAGCATCCAGGGGCTCGATGAGGGTAAACAGCTCCCGACCGAGTTCGGTCAACGCATAGCCGTCAAGGGTCCTCTCCACGACCTTTGCTTGTTGCAGGTCCTTCAAGCGCGCGTTGAGGATTGAGGGCGAGATGGTCCCGCTCTTGCGACCTCGGAGGGCCTGCAGGGCCCTGAAGGTCGAGGGCCCTGCGGCCAGGCTCCAGACGATGCCCATGGCCCAGCGCCGTCCGAGGAGGTCGAAGAGCGCCATGATCGGCGCTCCGGTCGTGGATCCCCGGACGGGCCTTCCGGGCTTCGGAATGGCCATGGGGCGGCTACTTCATCTCGGCCATGATGTCCGCGCAGGTCCTGCCACCGCGCCCGATTCTCTCCCGCTCGAGCTCGTGGATGAGGTCGAAGAACTCCGACGCCGGGATCCTGGTGATCTCGATCGCGTCCGCGGTCAGCCGTTCGATGAGCGCCCTCTTCGGCATCGTTACCTGAATAACTGGCAGGGCTTTACCTCCAGTGTTGTGGTTTCGCTACTTAAAAAGTAGCTTGATACTGAAACAGTAGCACGCTGTTAAAAAAATAGCAATAGGGTATCGGCCGCGGGCCGAAAAAGGCGGCGGCAACTCGAGCTCTCTCTGCGCAACAGCCGATCATGCGAGAGTGGGGGTAGCGGAGGACCCCGCAGGCTCGCGGAGCGAGCCGAGGAGGCCGAAGCGAGGGGGAGCCGCGGAAAGCGCCGCGGGGGCCCCAGAGCGCGCAGCTTCTCTCCAGGCGGGCCGTGCTCCCCCTACCGGGTCGCCTGCCCGCGCCGGCTACTTCGGCCTGAGTGGCGTACACGCCGGGATGATGTACTTCTGCAGAAGCTCGGTCTCGGGATCGGTGTCCTCGATGTGCGCCGTGAACACAACCACCATGTCCAGCTTGGGGACCACGATAATGCATTGCCCATAGCGGCCAATGGCGGCAAAAAAGGATTGGGAGGGGTCCACCCACCACTGGTAGCCGTAGTCCCAGCCGTCACCCGCCCGTATGTGGGGCTGCGTTGAGTCACGGACCCAGCTTGCGGGCACCACCTGCTTTCCCTCCCACATCCCCTGATGGAGGTAGAGAAAGCCGAGCTTGGCCATGTCCCGCGGGGTGAGAGTCAGGCCCCAGCCGCCAATGGGGATGCCCGAAGGGTCCCGCTCCCACGCCGGGTCCTTGATCCCCAGGGGGCCAAAGAGGTTGGTACGCGCATAGTCATAGGTGTTCTCACCGCTTGCCTTCTGGATGATTGCCGAGAGGAGGTGGGAGTTTCCCGAGCTGTAGTTGAAGCTGAGCCCCGGCTTGTCCGCCATGGGGATGTCCAGGACGAACTTCACCCAATCCCGGGAGGTCGCATACATCCGGTCGTAGGTCGCATCCTCCTCATCCCAATCCAGCCCCGAGCTCATGGTCAGGAGGTTCTCCACCGTCATTGCGCGCTTGGATGAGCCTTCCCCGTCTCCCGCGAAGGTCTTGTCCGGGAAGAAGCTCACGACCGTCCGGGTGAGGTCAGGGATGAGCTTCTGGGAGACCGCAATGCCGACAAGCGCTGAGATGAAGCTCTTGGTGCAGGAGTAGAGGGAGTGGCCGGAGGTTTCATCGTAGTCACCGAAGTACCTCTCCATGACGATGTAGCCATGCCTGATCACGAGCACTCCGTGGAGGGTGAGCCCCTGCATCCTGGCGGAATCAAGCGCGGCCTGGAGCCTCACCCCGTCCATGTCCTGGTCCTCCGGGCTCGAGGTGCGCCATCCGCGCGTGGGCCAGAAATCCCCTGCGGGCTTTCGCGCAGCCACGGGATCACTCAATGTCTTCACACCAGGTGCTTTTCTTCCCACTGCCATCCACGTTTGAAAGGCCATGTGAACATGCCTGGCGGGGGTGCGCGCCTGCTGCGCTGATGCAGTCTTCCCCGAGCACGTGGCCAGTGAGGCGGTGGCCAGGGCGGCGCAGAAAAGGGTCATTGTTCTTGTCATGTTTCGAGTTGCCTGGCTGATCCTCAGGAGCGGCGCGACGCCGCGTAGGCGCGCAAGTCTTTTGCACGCGTGAAGGCCATGCGCGCACAGCCTTCAGCGATCACACCGATCATACCACTGGGAAGCGCATCGAGAAAAGCGCGGGGGGGACCTCCCTGGAACATCACCCGTGCCGCTGCAAGCAGGTCTCGAAAACCGTCGGCACCCAGGTGCTGGTAGATGAAAAGAGACAGTGGCGAGTTCTGGAGATCGAAGCTGGAAGCGCTCGCCCGTCCGTAGGCCAGGAGGTCGTGCAGCGTCTTGTCCAGGTGAAGGCTGACAGGTGGCTTGTCCTCCGGGAGGTAATCCTCCAGCCTGCTTCCCCTCTGCTTTGCCTCGATGTCGCCCATGAAAAGAGACACGGGTGCGTCTCCGCCGCTGATCTCAGCAAGTGCCTCCAGGATGGCTGCGGTGAGAAGCTTGATGCCAAGGTACTCCTGCGCCGTGGAGACGTTTCGTTCCCCCCTTTGCCGCATCCGGTGATATTCCGCATCAGGCGGGGCGCCGCCGTACTGGGCAAAAATGGTGGCGGGGTCCAGGGACCGGAGAAACCCTTCCATCTTCTGAAGGGCCTCGCGGTAGCTCCTGATGGAGTAGACGCCCAGGGTGCGCAGGGAGGGGTTTGTCTCAGGAAGGAGCTTCCACGTGTTGTCCAGGAACCTGGTCACATCCCGCTCCGCAAAGTTGGCCACGTCCCGGTTGGCAAACGTGGCCGCCCATCGGACGGCCTGCTCGATTCTCTGCTCGTCCAGCCCCAGGCCAAGATCTCGGTTTGCGGCTTTGAGGCGCTTGTCCAACCGTTCGGCGGGGGTGACGCCGTTGGGATCACGCGGGCGAAACGGAATGGTCATTTCGATGCACGCTGTAGAAAGGATCAGGTCCTGCTCCTTCACCACGGCGCCGAGCTTTCTCGCCATGACCAGCGCGCTCAGGAACTCGTTCATTCCGCCGAAGGGCGCAAGCTTCTGTCCCGCTTTCACGTCGAAGACCGCCATGCACAGGTGAAGCTGCCTGTCGCTTTCCTGGACGCCTGGCCGCAGCCTCAGGCCTCCGTCCCAGGGCTCTATGCTGGGCTCCAGGGCCCCCCTTATCTGGGGAATGAACCCGTGGTCCACCTGGTAGTACACGAGGTCGTGGAAAAGCGCGGCCAGCGTCATGTACGGGTTGCCGGGATCCACCAGGTTGAAGACGTGCTCCGGGGTGTGGAAGCTGCGCGCTTCGGCGGTCATGGCCTCGTTGATCAGGATTGCGATGTGCTCAACTTCGGAAAGAGCCATGACAGCGCCAAGCTCATCCAGCGCTGTCTGGAGGAGCTGGATGGACCTGTGGATAGTGCCCGCCGGAGGGAGCAGAGCTGGCTTTGGTTTTCGTACGGACGTCTGTTTGGCGGCGGCGCGCATACGCTTTCCCACGCCAAAACGTACATCACGGGGCGGGCCGAGACAAGGGAGCCGAGCCGAGGGGAGGTCGCGCCGACGGGGAGTTGATGGGAGGCGCACAGACACGCGGGGACGTCGCGCGGACGGCAGGACGGCACGGACCGCGCGGACACCTCCTTTGAAAGCACCCGCCCCCTTTACCCGCGGCCATGTCGAGGTGCTATTGTCTGCACATGCGCTCCTCCCCGTCCATCGAAATCCGGCAAGCTGATCTGGACGTCGCGGAAGATCAGCGCGCCGTCCTGGATCTGATCAACGCCTACTCCCTGGATCCCATGGGCAACGGGAAACCCTTGCCCCCCGACGTGAGGGAGGCGCTTGTGCCCGGGCTTCAAAAGCACCCGACCACGCTCATCTTCCTTGCTTGGGAGGGAAAAAGCGCGGTGGGAATAGCCGTGTGCTTCCTGGGGTTCTCCACCTTTGCCGCGCGGCCGCTCATCAACATTCATGACCTCGCCGTGTTGCCCGAAGCCAGGGGAAAGGGAGTCGGGGGCAGGCTGCTCTCCGAAGTGGAGCGCAAGGCTCGCTACCTGGGCTGCTGCAAGCTCACCCTGGAGGTGCTGGAGAACAACCATCCTGCGCGGAAGCTGTACGCAGCTGCGGGCTTTGCCCCGGCAATCTACCAGGAGGCCGCGGGGAGGGCCCTGTTTCTTGCCAAGCCGCTTGTCCCTGGGCACTGAGGGGAACCTTCTTCCCGGCGGTCCCCTCGTGGTACTATGCCGGCGTGGGTTCCGACAGAGAAGAGGGTGAGCTGCGGGCAATTGTCCGCCACCAGCGGGCAATCACCGCGTTCTCTCGCTCTCTCCTGGAAGGCGGACCGCATGCGGCTGAAAGCGCTTTGGCCCACATCCTGTCCACTGTCGGCGCCGGCCGCGCCTACGTCTTCGAAAACTTCACCGACAAGGAGTCGGGACTGTGGGCGCGGTTGACGTGTGAGGCCTACGCTCCTGGGAGGGAACCGCACGTCGCAAATCCCCCGTCCCGGCGGATCTCTTACACGGGTGACTTTCTTTCCATGCACGACGCCCTGTCACGCGGTGACAGCTACCAGGGATCCGCGCTCGCCCTGCCGCCGGGAGTGCGCGCCATCGGTGAGCCCCCCGGGGCTCTTTCCGTTCTCCACGTGCCTGTCCGCGTGGGAGGATCCTGGTGGGGCTTCATGGGTCTGGCAGACAGCGTTTCCCCGAGGGAATGGGGAGAGCCTGAAAAGGCGCTTCTCTGCGAGGCCGCCGAGCTGATGAGCGTTTTCCTCAGCGGGCGTCGCTCCCACGAAAGACTTGAGAGCCGGCTGGCGACCATGGAAGGCGTATTCAAGCTGAGCTCCACGGGGATGGGACTCACATCCGGTCGCTTCTTCCTGGAGGTGAACGAGCGCCTGTGCAGGATGGTCGGCTACCCAGAGTCTGAGATTGCGGGCCGAATGAGCAGGTTTCTCTATCCGTCGGACCAGGAATGGGAACGCCTGACGGACCCGAAGTTCCTGGGAGCAATCATGGCAGGGGTCGGCACCATAGAGACGCGGTGGCTGAGGAAAGACGGCCAGGTCATTGACGTGTTCCTCAGTGTTTTCCCCGTGGACAAGGGCGCCAGGAACGGGTTGCATTTTCCGCCCTGGACATCACGGAGCGAAAGAAGGCGGAAGAGGCGCTTCGCAGGGGTGAG
>CAVUXE010000040.1:0-15519 GCA_963745235.1 uncultured Spirochaetota bacterium
GAATAGGTTTAGGCAAACGTTTCCCCGCGTTTGTCCCTATATTCCTATTGCAACAGCGGACGAATCGACACAACGCGTCGCGGCGAAGGCCGTCGATGTGAGAGGGGGAGAGGAAATGCAAAAGCGCAGATTGGGGAAGAGCGGCTTGGAAGTCTCTGCCATCGGGCTGGGCTGCATGGGGATGACCTCCGCCTACGGGCCTCCCGCAGATAAGCAGAAAATGATCGCGCTCATCCGGGGAGCCATCGACCATGGTGTGACCTTCTTCGACACGGCTGAGGCCTATGGCCCGTTTGCAAATGAGAAACTGGTCGGCGAGGCGCTGGCGCCCTTCAGAGACCACGTGGTGATCGCTACCAAGTTCGGCTTCGACATCGATCCAAAGACGGGTGAACGTCGAAGCGGCGTGAACAGCCGCCCTGAGCACGTCAGGATGGTCGCAGAGGCCTCCCTGAAGCGCCTCGGTGTCGAGGCAATCGACCTGTTCTACCAGCATCGTGTCGACCCGGCTGTGCCGATTGAGGACGTCGCAGGCGCGGTCAAGGACCTGATCAAGGAAGGCAAGGTCAAGCACTTCGGGCTTTCGGAAGCTGGGGCACAGACAATTCGCCGCGCTCACGCCGTTCAGCCCGTCGCGGCGGTTCAGAGCGAGTATTCGCTGTGGTGGCGGGGTCCTGAAACTGAGATCCTGCCGACCTTGGGAGAACTTGGCATTGGTTTTGTCTGCTTCAGCCCGTTGGGTGCGGGCTTTCTCACGGGCAAGATCGATGAAAACACCAGGTTCGAAAGCTCTGATTTCCGCACCATCGTTCCCCGCTTTGCCCCGGAAGCGCTGAAGGCAAACATGGCGCTCGTCGATCTCGTTCGAGATGCAGCGACGCGAAAGGGCGCCACCCCCGCCCAGGTCGCTCTCGCCTGGCTGCTGGCTCAGAGGCCATGGATCGTGCCTATTCCCGGCACAACGAAGCTGCATCGTCTTCAAGAGAACCTTGGAGCGGTTGCAGTCGAGCTCACCGCGGGCGACCTACAAGAGATCGACGGAGCGGCCTCAAAGATCAACCTTCAGGGAGCCCGGCTTCCTGAAGGTGCGCTGAAAATGACAGGGTTGTAGGGTGTCCAGGAAATGCTATTCGAAGGAGTTAATGATGAGCGCAAACGATCTTAGTAAGAGTGTGATTTTTGCGATCGGGGAGAAACTGAAGAGCGATTACTTCAAAGGAACGGTATGGCTCAATATGCTGACGCCTTCTGGCACGGCTTGTCCTGTCGGAAATGTGACCTTTGAGCCGGGATGCCGCAACAACTGGCATAAGCACGCCGGTGGTCAGATCCTGCTCGTGACAGGCGGCAGGGGATACTATCAGGAATGGGGAAAGCCGGCGCGAGAGCTTCATCCGGGGGACGTGGTCAATATTCCTGCCGACGTCAAACACTGGCATGGTGCTGCCAAAGATAGTTGGTTTGTCCATCTTGCCATCGAGGTTGATCCCGAAAAAGGCCCCGCAACGTGGCTGGAGCCGGTGTCGGACGAAGATTACAATAAATTGGGATAAGAGAATGGCGCTGAAGAGCGCGAAAAAAGATATATCCGAGTGGTTGCGTATGAACGGAATAGCTCGTGCCGAAGTTCGTCAAGATTCAGTACCACAGAGGTGACAAAGGATGACAGTACTCGTCGTTGGTGCGACTGGAAGCATTGGACGCCTCGTCGTCGAGGAGGCGTTGCGGCAGGGCCATGTCGTGCGTGCCTTGGTGCGCACCCCTGCCAAGCTTCCCCGCGAAGCGCAGGTGGTCCTCGGTGACGTCACCCGCCCCGATACGCTTGCCGGCGCGGTTGAGGGTGTCGACGCCATCGTGTTCACCCTCGGCTCGGACGGCGCCGGAAAGGTCGGGGCTGAGAGCGTCGATTACGGTGGCGTGCGCAACATCCTTGCTGCCTTGGGTTCGCGGACAGCGCGCATCGCGCTGATGACCTCCATCGGAGTCACCAATCGTACCGGCTCATACAACCGGACCACCGAGGCCCACGACTGGAAGCGGCGCTCTGAAAGGCTGGTTCGTGCCAGCGGATTGCCGTACACGATCGTGCGTCCCGGGTGGTTCGACAACAACGGTCCGGACGAGCACCGACTTGTGCTCCTGCAGGGCGATACACGCCAGGCGGGGGATTCCAGCGATGGCGTCGTTGCGCGACGCCAGATCGCCGAGGTCCTGGTCCGCAGCCTCGGCACGGATCGCGCGTTGCGTAAAACCTTCGAACTTATCGCGACCAAAGGACCGGCGTCGGACGACTTCGATGTGCTGCTCGCCGCACTGGATGCAGACCCGCAAGGCTCCCTGGACGGCGTGCGCGACAAGGCAAACCAGCCGCTGGAAAAGGAGCCGGAACGGGTACGTCATGACCTGGATGCAGTGTTGGGCAATCGAGGGTAGAGAGGAGAGCTCACGATGTCACAACGCACATGGTTCATCACTGGCGTCAGCAGCGGCTTCGGCCATGAGCTCACCGCTCAACTCCTTCAGCGCGGTGACCGCGCCGTCGGAACCGTGCGCGATAAGAGCAAGGTCACCTATCTGCTCGAGCGTTATCCCAAGGCGTTCCACGCTGAAGTGCTCGATGTGACCGACACAGCGGGGATCCGCGAGGTTGTGGATCGCTCGTTCGCCCGGCTGGGACGCATCGACGTGATCGTCAGCAACGCCGGTTATGGCCTTTTCGGCGCCGCGGAGGAGCTCACCAACAGGCAGGTTGAACACATTGTCGCGACCAACGTGATCGGGCCTATCCAGCGCCCGGTGACCCTGCCCGCATGGCCGCGCGCATCATCGAGAGCGTTGACGTACGTCCGGCGCCGCTGAGAATGGTGTTCGGGTCGCAGGCGCTCCAGAGCACCCTCTCGACCCTGCGCAAGCGTATCAGCGACTTCGAAGCGCAGGCCGAGCTCGCCGCCTCCACAGACTTCCCACCCGGAGAGTGACCATTCCATGACCCAGTGTGCCGCCCGGAGCGCAATCCGCCGCGTTCCTATTGCTCAGGCCGGAATCCCGAGCAGAGCAGGTCCATTTTCTCGATATGGTCTCCTGTCACGACGCAAAAAGTCTGCTGCTCACACCTGTACCAGCGGTCCTCGTGCAGCCGCAGCCGGTAAGCGATGCGTACCTTGTCGAGGAGCGGCTCTACGGTGAAATCCACCAGCTCAAAGGCATCTGCCTTCCCGAACCACTGACGAAAGTGACCTGACGCCTCGACACCGCTGGACGCCTCGCGGAGACCGGGCGGAATCAGTGCGCGGAACTTGATCGAAGATTGGAAAAGAGACTGAAGATTGTTCCAGTTCCGTCCTGACAGCGCTTGGACGAACCTGGTTCCAACGTCATTGCGGTTCATTCATGCCCCCCTTCAACGGCGCGCCAGAGACGGTAACGGGCGCCCGTTCACAAGAGATTCGCGCAGCTTGGGCTCGGCACCCAACGCGTCCAGCGTCTTGAGGCACCTCGCTCCAACCCTAGAAACTGAGCGACGATGCTCCGGAAGCGAACCACTCGACGACACTGGCTGCTGATACGATTTTCGCGCCATTGACCATGTCTGACTCGGAGATGCCACGCGGCTTGGCGCAGGCGCCACATGCCCAGATCTGGCCGCCATTTGCGACAAATGATTGCATGACTTCCCTCAGGGGTTGAAACCCCTCTTTGCATATTGTGTCGGCATATCCCTTGGTCGCATTCCTGACTCCTTCGACCGTCAAGAGGACAACAGCCTCCTGGTCGGCTGAGGCCGCGACATTCCCGACGATAAAGGCAAGCGTGGCCCGCTCCGGGTCTTCCTTCCCATGCGTGCAGTTGATCAATAATCGCGGCATCTTGTTCTCCTTCCGTTCTTTGCTATTTCTTCCTCACGAAGAAACGCAATCCGTGATGCCCTTCATCCATCATCGCCAGCAACACATTTCCGGAAAGGCGACACCAGGCTGCAATATCTTCCCGGGCAGTTGAATCGTTGACCCGAACCTCGAGCACCTGGCCGGATTCCAGCTCCTTCAGCCTGGTTTTGATCGCCGGGGTCAGCAGCGCGCACGTCGATCCCAAGCTCTCCGACTCGGCCTTCATCGTCAGCAGCGCGTGCGAGTCAGGAAGCGCCAGGGATGGATGCCCCTGCGGAGAGCCGCCGCTCCGTTCGGCACGAACATCGCCGGCGTGCTGGTCTGCCGTATGTGCGTCGTGGCCGGGAGCAACGGAATTTATTACTGTATCCATAGTCGATCTCCTTTCCTGGTTGAGTTGAGACCATGAACATGGCTATGATTGTAATTGTTTCAGCGAGATTGAGGCTTCACCGAGCGTTTGGAAGATTTGACCAATCGTCCGGAAATATCCCGCGGGAGTCCGCCGAACCTCCGATTGGACCCGTTGAGGGCCTGCGATGAGCGGTGACGTTCTGTCCGACCTGCTGCGCGCCGTACGCCTGCGCGGAGCAGTCTTCTTCTACCTCAAGGCAGCTGACCCCTGGGTGGCCGAAGCGCCGCCTACTCGCGAGATCATTCACTGCGATGATGCCAGGAGCCGATGCCATGATACCGTTCCACTGCATCGCCCAAGGATCCTGTTGGGCCGCCATCTGCGGCGAGCCGCCGATGCGCCTCGAGGAGGGGGACGTGATCCTGTTTCCTCACGGGGACGCACAGGTCATCTCGAGCGCGCCCGGCCTCAGGGGACGGCAGGAGGATTTCGCCATCTACTTCGCGCCCCGTCCGCCCCAACTGCCGTTCTCGATAAGCATCGGCGGCCAGGGCAACACCACCGCGCGGCTGGACGGCGGCGGCCCTGAGCGCACCACCATCGTGTGCGGCTTCCTGGCCGTGGACGCCCGGCCCTTCAACCCCCTGCTTGCCGCGCTGCCGCGCGTGTTGCGCATGCCGGGCCTTGCGTCGGGTCGAGAAACATGGATCGGACACCTCCTGGACAACGCGGTTGACGAATCGAACAACCGGCGACCCGGCGGCGAGGCTGTGCTCGAGCGCATGAGCGAGATGATGTTCGTGGAAGTGCTGCGCCGGTACCTGGACGGGCTGCCTCCCGGGCATAGTGGCTGGCTGGCGGGGATGCGCGACCCAGGCGTGGGCCGCGCCCTGTCGTTACTGCACGAGCGTCCCGCTGACGACTGGACTCTGGAACGGCTGGGTGAGGAGTCCGGACTGTCGCGCTCGGTCCTGTACGAACGGTTCGTCCAGTTCCTCAGCCTTTCACCCATGCAGTATCTCGTGCAGTGGCGGATGCAACTCGCCACGAGCCGGCTGCGCGACTCGGATGCCAAGGTCATCGAGATTGCACTCGACGTGGGCTACGAGAGCGAGGCGGCCTTCTCTCGCGCGTTCAAGCGGATCGTGGGCTTGACGCCGGGTGAATGGCGCCGAACGCGCCTGGCTCCACCCGGCGGGCGACCCGACCCGAGCTTCGCCCGGTGATCTAGGGGAAGCGCGCCTGCTACAGGTCGCTCCTATCCTTTCGCCAATGCTGCATTCGCTGGTCGGCGGTGCGATCTTTGTTGCAACTCTTGCGGCAATCATGGTCAGGCCCTTCGGCGTGACCGAGGCGCTCTCCGCGGCCGCAGGCGCCGTTCTGATGCTGCTGGGGGGATTTGTTCGCCTGGACGAAACGGCGTCCCTTCTTCTGCGCCAGTGGAACACCTTCGGGTTCTTTCTCGGTCTCATGGTGATATCGGCTTTCGCCGAAGAAGCAGGTATCTTCGACGCCCTTTCCAACGCCGCGGCGCGGTGGGGCAGGGGAAGCGCGAAAAGGCTTTCCGTTGCGGTCTTTGCAGTCGGCGCGGTGATCTCTGTGTTCCTGACCAACGACTCAACCGCCCTGATCCTGACGCCTGTCGTCTATGCGCTTGTGACGAGGCTGCGATTGCCAGTCCTTCCATTCATGTTTGCCTGCACGTTCATCGCCGATACAGCCTCGTTTGTCCTTCCTGTCAGCAACCCGATCAACATCATCATCCAGGGCGCCTTCGGCAGCACGCTTGCCACGTTCCTGAGATACCTTCTCCTGCCGAGCATCGCGGCGATCGGGCTCAATACTGCCCTGTTCCTGTGGCTGTTTCGCCGCGACCTCGCCGTCGGCTACGAGTTGCTCCAACCCGCCCAGCGGCGAAGGCATACTCCGAAACTGCTTCTGGTCTCTTCATGCATCCTCGGGCTCATTGCGGTTGCCTACGTCCTTGGCTCCATTCTTCAACTTCCGCTCTCGTGGGTGGCATTGGGCGGAGCGGCGGTCATGGCCCTTGCGGCCCTCGTGTCGGGGCGTTTGGATCTGCGCGCTTTGAAGCGCCGGATCAGTTGGCCGATCTTTCTCTTTATCGCGGGCATGTTCGTGGTCGTCCGTGCCGTCGAGAATCTCGGCTTCACGGCCGCCTTCGGGAACGCGCTGATTCGTCTGGCAGGAGGCAGACCATTTCCCACAGTGCTTCTGGTGGCGGGCGGGACCGCGGTTGGATCGAACCTCATCAATAACGTCCCCATGTCGCTCGTGATGGTTTCCGCCTTGCGCACTCTACCGACAGGAATACCCGCGTATCATTCACTCCCCTTCGCTGCAATGCTTGGAGCGGACCTTGGTCCGAACCTTACGACCATCGGCTCGCTTGCTACGATGGTGTGGCTCCTCATCCTGCGGCGGAGGGGGCTTGAGATATCAACTCTGGAGTATTTCAAGCTTGGTGTGACCTTTGTGCCGGCCTTGATCCTCGTCGGCTCATTGCTGATCTGGGCACGACTGTGAATCGAAGGAGGTCGAATGCGCATTCTCTGTGCGATTGGGACACGCCGCGGAAGCGAGGTCATTCGTCACGTTGCACCGATCACCCGAGAGGGTGACGAGCTTGTGCTCGTTCATGTGATTGACGAAGGACCGCGGCACGACTTGGACAGGCTCAGGGGTCCGCTGCACCCTCATCACGAGCACCGGGAGGAACTGGACGCTGCCGAAGAGGAAGCTGGGAAGGCGATGCTGAAGGAGGCCCTCGCGGAGGCTGCGCGTCTGGGGCTCACGGCAAGCGAACGGCTGGAACGGGGAAGGCCTGAGCACGTTGTCGTCGAGCTTGCACGGGAGACAAACGCGACGTTGGTCGTCCTGTATGCCCGCGAATCGCCCCAGGGGCACCCGCGGCTCGGGCCGCACTCGGTGGGCCATACGGCGAGATTTGTGGTCGACCATTCGCCGACGCATGTCCTCCTGCTGCGGGAGAGCGGCCAGTCGAGTGAGTAGCGCCCGCTCTTGACTTTGTCTGGCGCTCCCTATATTTTCCGCTCACACGAATCGTGGCGATGGGGTTCGCCGTCTAACCGCCTCTCAAGGGCTGATAACTCCTACACAGCGCCATGCTGAATCAGGAGGATGCCCTTGGAACCAATCTTTGTCCTGGCTGGAATCTGGCTTCTCATAGCCGTCGCAGCGGCGATCATCGCCTACCATCTGGACGTCTCAATCGCGCTCGTCGAGATCTGCATCGGTATCGCCGCGGCGGCCATCGCCGACCACTTCTTCGGCAAGGGCTCTCTGGGCAGCAGCCAGCCCTGGCTGCAGTTCCTCGCCTCCATTGGCGCTGTCCTCCTGACGTTCCTTGCCGGAGCGGAGCTGGATCCCGTGGTGATGCGCACCAAGCTGAGGGAAGTTTCCGTCATCGGGATCATTGGCTTCGCGGCTCCGTTTGCCGGTGGAACCCTCGTGGCGCATTTCCTGTTGGGTTGGACCGTTTCCGCCAGTCTCCTTGGAGGGATTGCCCTTTCCACCACATCCATGGCCGTTGTATACGCTGTCATGCTCGAAACCGGGTTGAACAGGACGGACTTCGGCAAGGGCATCCTGGGCGCCTGCTTTGTCAACGACCTCGGGACCGTCGTTGCGCTTGGTCTCATGTTCTCCCCGTTCACCTGGAAGACCCTCGTGTTCATCGGGGCAAGCGCGACCGTGATCGGCACTCTTCCGATCGTCACCCGGTTCCTCACGCGGGTATATGGCAACCGAACCGCCGCAATCAGGACCAAGTGGATCATCGCCGTTCTGCTCGGGCTGGGTGCTCTGGCCTACTGGTCGGGAAGCGAAGCCGTCCTCCCGGCCTACGTCGTCGGGATCGTGCTGGCTGAGTTTGCGAACGCCGAACACCTGTGGCTCCGGCGTTTGCGTACGCTCACGACGGGCTTCCTGACTCCCTTCTACTTCATTCGGGCCGGTTCTTTTGTTTCCATCCCGGCCTTGATCGCAGCGCCGGCCGCGTTCCTCCTGCTGTTCTTTGCCAAAGTCTTCTCAAAGATCCTGGGCCTCTATCCGGTGATATCCCGCTTCAGAGAGCACCTGCAGGAGCGATGGTACTACACGCTCATGATGTCCACGGGGTTGACCTTCGGCACGATCTCGGCGCTGTATGGTTTCAGCCACGGCATCATCGACCAGGGGCAATATTCTCTGCTGGTGGCGACGGTAATCGGCAGCGCGGTCATCCCCACTCTCATCGCCGGACGCGTGTTCCTGCCCCGTCACCTTCTGGCGCCGGGAGAGCTCAAGAAGCACGTGGTGCGAGTGCCGGAAGGAAGCCTCGCCGACGAATGACGTGCCGCTCCGCCTATTCGTCCTGCCGGGGGAATCGGCCGCAGTGACGCATCAGGCTATGCTTGTTTCGAGGCCTCTTCGAGCTTTCTATAGGCTTCGGTGCCTTTGATCGGCGCTCGGGTTTGTGCGTAATCAAAGGCCGTTCTTCCAGTATTGTTTTTCACCCTCGCGTCCGCCCCGGCATCAAGGAGCGTCGTGACAACTTCAGGATTTGGGTTGTACATGACGGCATACATCAGCGGCGTCTCGCCGTGGTTGTCCCTAGCCTCGATGTCCGCGCCGGCCTTCAAGATCGTTGTGATTACCTCAGGGTGTTCATTGTGCTCGGCAGCGCCCATCAACGGGGTCCAACCCTCCTTGTCTCGAGCTTCGAGAATCGCTCCAGCCTTCACAAGCGTCGTGATCACCTCGGGATTCCGGGTGAATGCGGCTGCCCACATGAGCGGAGTCCAGCCGTTTTCATCCCGTGCATTCGCGTTGGCGCCCCTCATGATGGCGACTTGAACGCTTTGTGACGTTCCGTTTTTTGCAAGCTCAAAGAAGTTCATTACCTTCCCGGGTCCCACCAATGAGGTTCGTCTGGGACCTTTTCGAGAACCTCGAGTTTCAGACGTTGCTTGCCGCCAAGCGAAAAGACGCAGATAGCTTCGTCCCCCTCTATCCTCTCAACGGTCATCGGCGATCCTCCGCCTTTGAATCGTACGACGTCTCCCGCCATGATATGTTCTTCCATAATCTGTTCGCGCCTGCAAGCTCTGCCATACTCACGGACTTAACTGCGGCACCTCAACCTCCTCGAACCTGAAACGAAGGGCGGTGGCTGCTCATCGGCTATTATACATCCGAAATCTCATTCGTGCCGCAACGGAAATATTTTGCCTGTTCGACGATTGAATCGCTAACTTCAGAAGGTGAAGAACGTGTGGACCCGTGTTCTCGAGACACTCGACGTCGAGATGTTCCGGAGGGGCTGGTGGATGCTCCTTCTCATACTCGGGACCATCGGAATCCTTTTCACAATCTGCTGCATCCTGGTGCTGGGTCGTTGAAGACCATGAAAGGTCTCGTTGCCTTCTATGGACTGATCGGGCTCGTCTCCCTTCACGCCCTGTCGACCGACCTCCTTGATATCGCGGAGAGTGCAACCGCTTCTCAAGTCGAACAGGCTGTCAAGAGCGGTGGTGACCCGAATGCCGTCGACTCCGTTGGAAGGACCGTCCTGATGCTCGCCGCAGCATCCAATCCAGACCCTGCAGTCATTTCCGCGCTCGTCAGAGCAGACTCACACGTGAACGCGCGCGGTCCTCAGGGCTGGACTCCCCTCATCGTGGCCGCGTACAGCAATCCGACCCCTGCTGTGGTCCTTGCCCTCCTTGCCGCGGGCGCCAATCCGCGGCTTCGAAGCAATGCAGGCAGGACGGCCTTCGAGTACGCACAAGACAACGAAGGACTCAGGGGAACGGAAGCGCTGAGAAGACTCAGGGCGGCCGGGCGATGAGGATGGAAAAAGGCAACCACCCTTGGCGTTCTTCTACGGTTCCTCGATTCCGAGTTGATGCAGGGACAGCTGTATTCGACCGATCAGAATGAAATCCCCGGAGACCAGGCGAACATATTTCCCGGGAGGAACGGGTTTGCCATTCACGTAGGTGCCGTTGGTGCTCCGCAAGTCCTCGATGAAGAAATCATCCTTCACCTTTTGGATCACGGCATGATAGCGGGAGACCAGGACGTCATCGAGCTCGACGATATTGTGGCCCCCCCTGCCTATCGTGATACGGCTGACGACGGGGATGTTCCTGTCCTTGAAGACCAGGAAGGTGCCGCCGGGTTTGGGAACCTTGGAGAGGCGATGGCCCAACACGCTCTCAGAGTTGACCGTCTCATCCCTTTTCGGCATGCAGCGTCGCTCCTTTGGAACCTGCACCTCAGCACGTGACGTTTTGAATCGTGACGTACGCCAAGGTTTGATTCAGCAGCTGATAAGCAATCTCGCCAAACGTGATCGGTCCCGTGATGTTGCCTGTCCGCTTCCCTTCCAAATCGGAATAGAGATAGTTCAGAATGCAGTTGCAGGAAAAGGTCATGTTTTCCGAAGCGGACCGCGGCAAGCTGCCCTTGAAAGCGGTCACGTAGTCGATGACCGGTGCGGCCACTTTGTATTCGATCCCTCGAAAGACCGGGGCATAGAAGCCTACCTTCTTGTTTGCCTGATCCACCTCCTGGAAGCTTGTGTTGATCATTGCCCCGCTGTAATTTGCTACAAGGGGCAACTTTGTATCGATCTTTTTCTCCGCAAGATACTCGGCGAAGTTTCTGCGCGCCCCCCTGATCTGAGCGTCGACAGCGCTGAATCCGTCTTCCGGAAAGGTTATTGCATCCCCAGACCCCTGCTTGAAAATGTTGACGATGTTGATGTTCGCCTGTTTGCCCGCAGGCAGGCCGATGTGCATGACAACCGCGGCGTTTCTCTGGCTGAGCTTGTTCTTTCCGGAAACGACCTCGGGGGCCACCTTTCCGATGTCGGCGACATCAGTGCCTGATATCCACCCTATCAGGGGTCTCATTGCGAAGAGCTCATACCGTGGAGCGTTCAAAGCAAAAGAAAAATGCACCCGGCTCGAGCCGGGAATGATAATGATGCTGAAACCATTATCCGGGGCGTCTTTGTAAACGGAAGCGATTGTGCTTTCCGTGTACGATTTGATCGAAACCGACGTGGCGTAGTCGGGCAGCTCAGTCACGAAGATTTTCTCTTTGGTGAAGACTCCCCCCTGGGTCGCCATGAAATAGGGGATCGTTCCGCCGATCCAGGTGCCTGCCGGAAGCTCCTTCAGCAAGGCATGGTCACCGGCCAGCACCAGACTTCGGCCCTGGGCGATTTTGGAAGCCACTTCATCCCGGGTGAACAGAACCTGGCCGTTCGTCAAAGCTCCCAGAGAACCGGCGATTCTCTGAATATCACTCTGGACCGCAGATCGATCCTGGAAGCGATTGAGCAGCTTCCGCAGCTCTGCAACGCTTTGCACGAGCACCGTGGGGGACGAGTCGATCCGTGCGCGGGCCCGCAACTTTGTCAGCAGGATTTTCGCCGCGAGGAAGTCGAACTCCACTTGTGAATTACCTTTGATGAGTTCCTGCAAGGCCTGGTCAGTGACTGTTGTCAGATCCATAAGGGATGCTCCTTTTGAGGTTTGAGGTCTGCCTGGTGTTCTTAAGAAGTATTCTAGCACCTCAAGGAGGAGATTCCAAACCCGCGTCCTTGACCGCTCTCGTGCTGGCGGACGAATCGTTCGGTGAAAGCGCTTATCTCGGGTGAGTCATGTCCTCGGGTCGCACCCATTCGTCGAACTGCTCCCCGGTGAGGTAGCCCAGCTTCAGGGCCGCTTCCCGCAGGGAGAGGTCCTCCCGGTACGCCTTGAGGGAGATCTGCGCCGCCTTCTCGTACCCGATGTGTGGATTGAGCGCCGTCACCAGCATCAGCGAGTTCTCGAGGTGCTCGCGGATGCGCTTCTCATTGGGCTCGATGCCCACCGCGCAGCGATCGTTGAACGAGAGAGAGGCCTCTGCCAGCAGCTGGACGGACTCCAGGACGTTGTGGAGGATGACCGGCTTGTAGACGTTCAGCTGGAAGTTCCCCTGCGAGCCCGCGAAAGCCACCGCGTGGTCGTTGCCGAAAACCTGCACGACAACCATGGTGAGCGCTTCGCACTGGGTCGGGTTGATCTTCCCGGGCATGATCGAAGAGCCGGGCTCGTTCTCGGGGATCAGAATCTCCGCGAAGCCGGCCCGCGGGCCGCATGCATACAGCCGTACATCGTTTGCAATCTTCATGAGGGCACCGGCCAGGGTCCTCAGCGAGGCGCTGACGCTCACGAGGGCGTCGTGTGCTGACAGGCTGGCGAACTTGTTCGCGGCGGAAACAAATGGCTTCCCCGTTTCCTCCGCGATCTTGCGCGCCGCCACCTCGCCGAAGCGCGGGTCGGCATTCAGCCCCGTTCCGACAGCTGTCCCGCCGATCGCAAGAGCGCAGACGTCAGGCAGGCAACGGCTGATTCCCGCCAGCGCCTCATCCAGCTGGGCAACCCAGCCGGAGATCACCTGGCCGAGGGTCAACGGGGTCGCATCCTGCAGGTGCGTCCGGCCCACCATCACTACCTTGGAATAGGCCATCGACTTGGCGTCAAGGGTATCCCGCAGCTTGCGGATGGCGGGCAGGAGAACGCGGTCAACCTGCTCAACCGTGGCGATGTGCATCACGGTCGGGAAAGTGTCGTTGGAGGACTGGCTCCGGTTGACGTCATCGTTGGGGTGGATGGGCTTCTTTGACCCCACGGTCCCGCCTGCAAGCTGGATGGCACGGTTGGCAATGACCTCGTTCGCGTTCATGTTCGTCTGCGTGCCTGAGCCGGTCTGGAAGACGACAAGAGGGAACTCATCGTCCAGCTTTCCGTCAATCACCTCCTGGCTGGCGCGGACAATGAGGTCAATCTTTTCGGCCGGCAATTGGCCCAGCTCCCCGTTTGCCAGCGCGGCGCACTTTTTGAGGACGCCCAGGGCGCGTATCACGGGCCTGCCCCAGCGGTAGCGCTCCACCCCGATCTGGAAGTTCTCATGCGACCGTTCCGTCTGGGCCCCCCACAGGTGCTCCGCCGGAACCTGAACGTCACCCAGGGCGTCTTCTTCGATGCGAAGCTTGCCATCCGTGCGGTTGCTCGCGCTCATAACATTTCTCCCTGAACGAGATCCCGCGTATTCCGGCTTGTACAGCTGCGAATCAAGGAAAGTCTGCAAGTCGCCGGGCTTGTCGACCCCAGCCAACCCAAGAGAAAAAACTACCTCACACACTCGAAGGGCGGCGGCGAGCTCGGTGCGGAGGATTTCACCTTGCGGCGGGTACAGCAGTCCCGCGTCGAGCTCCGCCTGCGTGACCTGGTCTGCAACGCTTCGGGCCGCGGTAATGAAAAGCTCATCCGGCACGCGCCTGGCGCGCGTCGCATAGATCGCCAGGCCCACTGCCGGGAAGATGTAGAGATTGTTTGCCTGGCCTGGCTGAAGCATCCGGTCCTTGAAGCGGACGGGAGGGAAGGGGACCCCTGCCGCGTAGAGCGCGCGACCTTCCGACCATCGGTAGGCTTCCTCAGCCGTGCATTCAGCGTGATCCGTCGGGTTGGAGAGCGCGAAGATGATTGGACGCCTGTTGAGACGAGCCATCGCCTCGACGACCGGTTGCGAGAAGGCCTTGCCCTTGCGTGCTGACGCCGATAATCGCAGTCGGCTTGAGCGACTCGATAGCTTCGAGGAAGTTTCGCGACGGCGCATGCGGGTGGGCATATGGCTTTTGAAAGTCGAAAAGGTCGCGGCGTCCGGATTCGAGCAGGCCGTTCACATCGAACAAGCGAAATGCGAAGCCTCGCCTGGTCTCTGGTCAACCCCTCCAGCATCATGGCGGAAGAGATCATGTCCGCAATGCCAATGCCCGCCGAGCCGGCACCAAGAA
Organism: uncultured Spirochaetota bacterium; assembly: GCA_963745235.1. Lineage (GTDB taxonomy): Bacteria > Spirochaetota > Spirochaetia > SZUA-6 > Fen-1364 > Fen-1364. The sequence continues at coordinate 14,114 of CAVUXE010000040.1, forward strand.
ACAGAATGCGCTGATCGCTGAGCCTGCCGCCCGTCACGCGAAGCGCGCTGAGCAGTCCGGCCATGGCGGCCACCCGCTGTTCCCTGAATATCATCGTTGTAGCAGCACACGTCGTCTCGGTAGCGAGCCAGGAGCCGCATTGCATCCACCCCCGCCCAGTCCTCGAAGTGGATGCAGCAGCCCGGGAACACCTCCTGCACGGCCGTCACGAACTCTTCGACCAGCTGATCCAGCTCCCCGGCCGAAACGCGGGGCTGGCGCAGGCCAAGGTAAAGCGGATCGTTGATCAGGGCCTGGTTGGTCGTGCCGACATCGATATGCAACGGCAGCAGGTGACGAGGCGGCACCGCGGCGCAGGCGGTGTAGAGTTGCAGCTTGCCGATGGGGATTCCCATGCCGTTGGCTCCCAGGTCACCGAGACCGAGAATACGGCCGCCGGACGTCGCGCAGATCACGCGGATGTCCTTTTCCGGCCAGTTGCGAAGCACGTCCTTCACGCGCCCCTTGTGCTTCAGGGAGAGATACATCCCCCGCGGGTCGGCGGTAGATGTGCCCGAACTTCAGGCAGGCCTCGCCAACCGTGGGGTCATACACGATCGGGGAGAAAGCGGACCGGGTCGGACATCAGTACCTTGTAGAACAGGGTCTCGTTGGTATCAAGCAGCCCGATCAGGTAGATGTATCGCTCCAGGTCAGTCGGCTTTGCCCCCAACTGCTGCATCACCCGGCGGACCTGGATCTCCTCCGTGTCCGCGCCGGAGGGAAGGAGCCCCGTCAGGCCCAGTGCTTCACGCTCCGCGTCGCTGAAGGCAGTGGACTTGTTGACTTCTGGGTCGCGAAGCACATCGACTCCGCGTTTCTCGCTGACCGCGTCTGCCGTTTTCGCCATTGTACTTCCTCCTCGAGCCCACGCGCTCAACGCTCCTTGAGGAAATATCCTAGCGCGCCGTCGCGCCTATCCAGCAAGCGGCGATGCAGTCAGCCGATCAGCCATCACGGGCTGGTGATATATGCGGCGAAAGCAGACCAGTTCGCGGCACCCGAATAAGTCGCCACGTCCGCGGGGTTGGGCACGTGGATCGTGGGAAAAGGCGAGGAGAACGCCGCCGTGCCTCCCAGGCTCGGGGGGGTGGAGCTCTGCATGATGACGTTCGTCACCGAACAGTTGTAAAAGGCGTAGTTGACGATGGCCGTGACCGAGACCGGGACGGTTATTGAGATTGGGCTTTGCAGGCCGGAGAACGCATTCATGCTGATGGTGGTAAGGGAGGCAGGAATCGTCACACTGGTCAGATTCGCGCAGGAGCCAAAGGCGTACGGGTCTATCGATGTGACAGAGGGGATGGAGAATGGCCCGCTGAGCTTTGCAGGAACAAGCATCAGGACTCCATTTACCGTGTCCACGA
>CAVUXE010000041.1:0-14899 GCA_963745235.1 uncultured Spirochaetota bacterium
GAATGAGTATTGGTGGAGGTGCCTGTGCTGCTTGAAGTGAATCCAAAGTCTCTCTACGCCGAGAAAGTCCGAGGCGCTCGTTTGCAGGATTTTGGGTTGGACGAGCGTAAACTCCAAGAGATTCTGTTCAAGTCCCTTGACAGACTTTTCCCCGATGACGAGTTGATCCTGCTGATGCAATCCAGGCAATGGCAAGAAGAGCCAGACCTAATGGCTATCGACAAGACTGGCAGCCTCTACATTTTCGAGTTGAAGGTCTGGGAGGCATCGTCTGAACATTTGCTCCAGGTTCTGCGATATGGGCAGATATATGGCTCGTCCAGTTATGAAGACCTTGATGGGTGGTTTCAGAGGCGCAAGACAGGACAAACATTGAAAGCCGCTTTCAACGAGAAATTTGGTTTTGAGTTGCCCGAGCAGGACTACAACAAGAAACAAGTCTTCGTCTTGATCACCAACGGCGTGGACTACTCCACAAGAGAAGCGATTCAGTATTGGCAACGATGTCATCTTGATGTACGCCCGTGGGTCTACCGAGCGTACAAGGGGAACGAAGGTCGGATGCTCATGGAGATTGCTGCATTCCGAGTAAACGACAACCCCTATGAGGACTTGGCAGAAGGCTACTACATACTAAATACGAACACGCAGGGCGGCGACGAAGATCAGGAGGACATGCTGAAAAACAAGAAGGCTGCCGCCTACTTCGATCCGTGGAAATACAAGATCGAGAGACTGGCAAAGGGCGACGTGGTTTTCCTCTATCAGTCCGGCGTAGGAATAGTGGCGGTTGGAGAGGCGGATGGGAAACTCGAAAAGCGAGCCTATCATGGCAACCCTGAAAATGATGATGAAGAATACTTCAGGAAACTAAACCACTTCCAACCTGTTGATCCGCCTGTCACTGCCAGAGAGATCAAGGAGGTCACAGAAGTCGATTGGGTGTTTAGGCAGACAATGTTTGGTTTGGATGAGGAAAGCGGTAAGAGACTTCGCCAGTTTGTGGTCAATAAGCGTGTGCAAAGTGGAGACTGATTGTAGGTGCTTTGGAAATAGTTGGACAGGTTGCGCCGTTCGCTCTCTCGCTCGTGTCCCTCGCTCTTCAAGGCTATGCAACTTTCAAGAAATCAAAGGTTGAAGGCTTCTTCGGATTGCTTCTCGCCAATCCTATGAAGGCGAGAGAGGTCTTGTTGGCTGTAGTGGAACACGAAGACCTGCAATGGCTCTACTCTATCTTGGATCGAATCGCCAGCGAGGAAACGCAAGAGAAGATCAGAAACTGGAAAAACCTGCTGGTTCATCTCTCAACCGATTTTGCCGGAGTAGATTTCAAGGACATCTACACACGAGTATTAGACAGCCTCTCCTCCCTCGATCTACTCGTTCTTCATCAGGCTTACGCAGCGGAGTATCAGAAGGGGAAGATTGAGCAAGAAGTAGTGAGGTTGCTCGTGGCGAAAGGAATCGAGATGCCCCTCGTCGTTCAATCTATGAAGAAACTTGCCTCACTCGGTTTGGTCGATGAACTGCAGGATACTATGAGCGTTCGGACAGGCTCGGATGAGCCGATCCTGGAAAAACTGAACTATGATCCAAACGAGTTGGGACGAAGGTTGTTGCGAATGATCTCGGACGACGAGATCGAATGACGCTCATGTCTGGCACGAAGGACAAGAATGCCGACAGGCAGTAATGATTGCCTCTTGTTTCTGTCTCTTGAGGCACAAGGACAATGATCACTTTTCACACCAACCCAAACAGCGACATCTTCAAGTTCGTAAAACCAGCGCACATCCATACCATACTTGAAGGCAAACTGCATTTCCACAAACAAAAAGACCGGATACTGGCGCTCAAACACGACGAGATAGAGTATAAGGAAGCAACTGATCTTCTTGGTTGTTGTTTCTCAAGTCAAGACTCTGCCTTCACGAATGCCCAAATGTGGAATGACTTCGCTGACGACAACGGTGGGAAAGGCAACGGGATGTGTTTCTGGTTCTCAATCTCTTGCAACAAGACCTATGGCAGTGCCAGTGGCGATCTTCAACTTGAACTCAAGCGAGCGAGGGAGCGCTTGAACCTCCCGAATGACCAACCCTGGTCTCGATATGGAAGGTGTGCCTGTCTACAAAGTGGATACACCTTATGGCGTTGTCTATGACGATGCTGCTGCAAACGCTCCAGCACAGACCACCTCATCTTCGAGTAGCGCTTCCCTGCATTCTGTCATGAAGGAAAAGAAGCACGAGGACGAAAATGAGGTCAGGTTATTCACGGAGGCACGACCAGGTGAGACCGGACGAGACATTGGATTCACAACTGCCGTCAATGGTTTCTTGAGATTGCGAGCGGCATTTTTCGGACCGGATTTTGATCAAAGTCAAAGGGCAGCCATAAGAGACAGCATCAAGAGCAAGTTCGGGCAGCAGGTTCTCGTCTACCAAATGGATGATCAAACGGGCTACGACCCATACTGAATCTGCTTATGGAGGGAGGTCTTGGAGCCGCCGCTGTTGCCAGTTCTACTCTTCCCGGAGCGGTTGTTCGGCGATCTCGGCGAGTCGGTTAGCGGGGATTCCATCGAGTTCAAGATGGATCAAGTCCACGGTTGTCATGGCTGTCTGCTCTTCACTCGACCTCCACCCACTTCGTCTTTGCGGCGATCTCCCTCGTAAGGCGGCAGAAGGCAATGTCATAGTCCTCGAAAGTCAGCGTGATGAGGTAGCGTTGAGTGAGTTGCAGCGTGGTGCTTGTTGCCATCGCTGATGACCTCTCGACCCTTTCCCGACATCTGGCAAGCGTCAGTCGGTGCTTCTGAACCGGCGGCAGATCGCTCGTGTCTGCGCTCTGGCTGCCGCCTCACCCCAGGTCTCGCTGGTGTCCCCCTCGTTCCAGAACTCGCAATCCCTGTGAGCATCAAACAGCCGTTGGTAGTTGAGACAAGAAAAACAGGTGGTGCCACGCCGCAGCAACTCTGCGTATTCGGCGTCGGATGGTGTTTTCATAGGACGCTTTCCACTTTGTCCGGCGTGGGCTGCGGCGAACCGAGGTCTCGAAGGAGCAGTCGTGCCAGGTATTCGCTGATGAACAAGTTGCGGACACTCGCCTGCTGCTTTATCTGGTTCTTCAAGAAAACGGGGATCGTCAGGGACGCTTTCATAGTTTGCTTCATCCCTTACCTTGTGCGGGGAAATCGTGATCCTACGCATTTCCACAAAGAAACTTGTTCGACTATTTCCTGCTGCTTCGGGGCGTGAAGGCGCTCTCGCATGTCCGACTCATCACGAGCGCTCGCTATGATCTCGGCGAGGGGATGAGGCAAAAAAACGAGGGGCAAAGGCGCTTGAGCAAGCACTCCTGTTCAGTCGTCACCGTTCAATCTGCTTTGTCGTTCTGCTACCAGCCCGTCAACGACCCGCTGTGGCAATCCCTCGTATAGCACGCACTCCTGTACGAACTGCGTGAACTGATGATTGCGGTCAAACCACAAGTCCAGTTTCCAGTCCTTTATCAACAAGGCGATCATTCTGGGCTTCGCAAACGCCCATCTGCGTTCTTTTCTCGCATTCTCTTCATCCTTCCTGGCACGTTCCTTTCTTGCTTTCTCCGCTTTGATGGCTTTGACCATCTCGCCCTGTGCCAATACAAGCATCGCATAAGGATCATAGCCGAAGTTCGTGACACGCTGGTTGATGTCGGATGCATCGTGGACTGTTCGCCAGAGTGGGAGATTTTCGATGAATTCGTTGATTCTCCATTCGTCCTTGATGGCAAATACCGCCTCTATATCCTTCATTCGTGGAACACCCTTCGTCAGAACAAGTGGATAGGATTCGTGATGCTTTTCAAGGTAATGGATGTGAAATGGTTCCAAGGGTACTTGGCAGAGAATGGATTCAAGATTGAATGGACTGATCTTCTTTTGTACACCAGTTCCCATCTCTTTGGAAAAACCTTCAGTAGTAGTAGTCCCCTTGTTACTACTACTGGGGTTTTTGTTGCTAACTCCCTTGTTGCTATACTCCCTTGTTCTTTTACTGTGTCGGCTGTGAGAGTTCTCTGACTGTGAGTTCTCTGTATCAGAGTGATCTCCGGTCAGTGTGTCTGCAATCCGTAACTCTGACGGCTTGTCATTCCACTCGTAAATCCAGCCCACATTCCTGTTGCCAACACGCTTGGCTTTCAGGTGTAGGAATCCTTCGTCTTGGAGTTGAGCGATGGCTGCGTAATACCTGGCTCGTGACAACTTGAATCGACGCCTGACTTGCCACATTTGCGTATCCCAGGAGTCCACTTGTCCGAGGATGTAGTGAAGGATGGCAAAGGCATCGACGGAAAGGTCATCGTCGTCGTATGCCTCCATGTCCACTCGCTTGTATTTGGCTTTGTCTTCGACGTTCTTCTTGCTTCGCTGGATCATGATGCCTTCCTCGCTGCATCCAGTCTCCCGTGGCATAAATCTCTGCGTGCTTTTGTCATACATCGGCTGCGGGTCTTACATTCTGTTCGCTTCATCTTATTCTCCATGCGGTCTGTAAGGCGTATTCGCCTCGGCTGTGCCGTAAACAAAAAGCCCATCGCTGCCTGGCGGGGCTTTGATGGGCTTCTTCAAGACACCGGTCACGAATGTCCGCCAACATTCGCAACCGTTCTTGTCTCTAACTATGCGGTGGGTGTCTCTGTATCTTTGCTATGCGATTCTCTCCAAGTGGGTGCGTGGGGCTGGTGGCTTCCACAGATGCCTGCTCGAAAACCAAGCCAGCGATACGATCAATCGTTTCCACATATGAGCGAGTTTCCTCATATGAGTGTGGAACGACCTTGAAGCGAACTGGCTTACCTGCTGCGATCCACTCGTCAACGAACGCTTCAAGAATCCTGCTTCCGGCCATCTTGCTTTCATTTGCTTCCTGGCGAAGTCGGGTAAGTGCGTCGGTCGCTCGATCTGGATAGCCATCTTTCCTGGGGTTGCTCATATGAGTTCACATCAAACTATGCTTTGGGGAATGATCCGCCGAGAAAACCTATGGCGGTAGAGCCAGAAAAAGCCCTGGCTAAACATCCAGGGCTTGTCCGTCAGGATCGGGTGTGCAGAACACCTTACGCTATTCCAGCAGTCCTCTTCTCGGCTCGATGTTCTTTGAGCCACGACCGCATAATACGATCCCCCAGGCGTCCGAGTTGGCTGGCAAGTTTCTCGTCATACTGCATCTCGAAGACATCAGCCACGAACTGATCCCACTCGTCGTCGGTGAAGGACGCTTCCAGTTCACTCATATTCGGCTCTCCGAACAGGAAGATGGCGATGCCTTCCTCTTGCAGCGTGATCCTGGCTTTGGTGGCTCTGTCGTCGGTCGAACGCCTGGGGTCAAGATGCGGGTTACGCTTCTTCATATTTGTATCCTCATCTTGAACATCACGACATCCACTTTCAGTCCTGGCGTCACCAGAGATTCAGCCCTCTCCACCCACGCACCCTTCTGGGCAGCGGCGACGATCTCTGGATTGGCTGTCCAGTAATAGTCACGCTCATTATCAACCCTGGTGACGACCCACTTCTTTTCCATCAGTTCAGAGAACGTCCTGGCAAGCAGGTCTTTCTCTTTGGTGGTATTGATCTCGAACTTGCCTCCGGTTCCGTGGTCATAGACCATCATCGAGGCGAGTAGCGACCGATACATCACCTTGGCATTCATGTCGTTGGTGATGTGTCCCAGGTATTCATGCTCGATGGTCCGGTCGATCAGAGCATTCGGTGGATGATCCGCTCGTGTCATGATGATAATGTTCATTCGGGAAACAACCTCCCGAGTTCCTTGCCGATGCTGACGGTCATCGCATCTGCCATAGCCTTCAGGTATTCCTTCTTCTCGGTATCCGTCTCTGCCTCTGCCTGTTCTTTGATCTTGGCGATCTCGTGAAACCAGTCTTTCTGATCCTGGCTCAACTTTGCCCACACCTGGTCTGCTGTCATCCTCATCTTGTCACTCTCCTTCCTTGATTTGCGTGCGGGCCCTGCCCGCACGCTTTCTCTCCATTACGCATTACGGGCATTACACTGCCTGATACTTTCCGGTGCCTGTAATGCGTGTAATCTGCCCGTCCTTGTGCATCCGATGGATCAAGACCCTGGCGGAGTTCAGCGTGATGTCCATTTCTTTTGCGAGTTCGGAGGGCGTCTTCGGTTCCTGCAGAATCTCCAGGGCGGCGGCACGGCTGTCAGAGATTTCCTCCACCGGCTCCGGCTCATCGGACATCTGCCACACCCCATCGACCAGTTCCAGGGGCAACTGCATCTCCTTGATGTCTCGACCAGTGATCGAGAGCGTTCCCTTCGTCTTGTTGCGGGGGCGGCGCAACTCTGCCACTGCATCCGCCACTGCCGTGATGCCCTGCGACCCGATGGGGGACAAAACGAAATCGTCCTTTTTGTTCTTGGACGAGTGATGCATGGCGACCAACGCCAGGTGGTAAGTGTCGGCGAGGTTCTTGAGTTGCAGCAGCGAGGCGTAAGTGTTGGCGTAGTTGCTGCCAAGCACGACCTCGCCGCCCAACTGCGCCAAGGTGTCCACGACAACCAGTCTCGGGTGCAACTTCTTGATCTTCGCCTCAATGGTTGCCATCGCCCGACCAGGCGGAAGGCGGTCATAGGTGATGATCGAAAGTGAATCAAGTGGAGTCCCGTTCCGTAACATGTTGAGACGGTCGAAAACTCGCCGCTGCCCGTCTTCCAGTGCCAGATACAATACTTTCTGCCTGTGGATCGGGCGGTCGAAGAACCGCTTGCCCGTCGCCACCGAGGTAGCAATCGCCAGCGACAGCAGCGACTTGCCGATCTTCGGTGACCCCACCATCACAGTGAGTCCCTCAACCAGCACATCGGGTATCACCCAGTGCAGCGGATCGAAACGCCTGCGTAGGAGTGATGATCCGCTGATCACCACATCGTCAGATACCTTGCCCTTCTTATTGCCCCTTTGGGGCGCTCCCCCGTTATGCATTCTTGTTCCTCGATTCTTGTGCTGGCTCTTGGGTTTGGGAGCGGGCAGGGTTTGTGAAGATGTCGTCAGAGAGAGGTAGATAGGAAGGCATAAAAAAACTCCTTTGGGACAATACCCTCACGCAGTCCGCACACGGCAGACTAAAGCGTCAGTGGTATTCCCCAACAGGAGTTTCACTCCTTCCCTGGGTGCGTGTGCGAGGGTGTAATCTCACACACTGGGAGCAAGGGGTAACCTTGCCCTCCGAATATATCTCAACTTGTCGGGAAAAGCCATTCACTACGGGAAGGGGTGCCAGCCCCGCCAAGCCGTCAGGGGAGAGCCGAGCGGTGTGGATCACCGGGTTAGACGCCCCGAAACGGGTTTTGTCCGCCCAAAAAACCGGTAACCACAAATGAGGCCGGATACGCCCGTTTTTCAGAAATGTGGAGTCATGGAGGTAAGAGGCGAGAAGGCACCGTCAAAACACCATTGATGTAGAAACCCCGTAAAATACAGCGTTTTGTGGCATCCACGCGGAAAAGGCACGAAAAGGTAATGCCGCCAAGGGGAATCGAACCCCTGACACACGGATTTTCAGAAGCACATTGATTTTCTGAATCACAGATGGGAAAGCCCCTGATTCGTGCGGCTTTCTTCTTGACAAAACTCCTCCAAAAAACAATTCGTAGGCGCTCGTGTAGCCAAATGGAAATATGCTATGGCTAAATTCCATTCGCCCTTCACTCTTTACCAGCGACGAATGAAGGACGGCAGAGCCGTCTGGTATTTCCGCTTCTACCACAACGGCAGACGGATGTCTGGGCAATCCACAGGAGAAACCCACCTCGCTCTTGCCCGTGAGTATGTGATGAAACTCTACAAGGACGGACGATTGGCTCCGTCCTCTCGTCTCACATTCACTGAATACGCCAAAGGCTGGTGGGAGCCTCGCTGTGCCTATGTGAAATCACAAGAGGAAAGAGGACGGACACTTTCTGCCTCACACCTTGCGACGATGCGGGGCTGCCTGGCTCATCACCTTATAGCCTTCTTCGGGGATACTCGGCTCACAGAAATCTCATCGAGCAGCATCATGCGGCTTTTCGCCGTCTTGAAAGAAAAGGGCTTGGCGTCCGCCACACGAACACAGATTTATGCGGGGCTACGGGTGATGATGACCTACGCTTTTCGGCAGCGGTTGATCGAGGAGAACCCGTGCGCCTATGTTCAGCCGCCAATCGTGCGCTCCAAACCAAGGGGCATCCTGACAAAAGGCGAAGTGAAACGGATGTTCGACTCCAAGACAATCAGAGCGGTGTGGAAGAATGACAGGCTATCCTACTGCTGTGCGCTCACCGCTGCGGCGACCGGGATGAGACTTGGAGAAATCCTTGCGCTGCAGCGTGAGGACATTCACATCGGCAAGGAGGGAGCCTTCGTCGATTGCCTTCACTCCTGGTGCCAGGTATCGCAGATGCTGAAAGACACCAAGACGCACGAACAAGCCCGCATCCCACTACCCAGCAAGGTCGCCAAGCACCTTGCGGCGCTGGCACGGCTCCATGATGGGTTCATTTTCTCAACAGACGGCACGAGACCTGTGAAGCACTTTGTCCCAGAAGGTGCGCTGCGGCGAGCCATGCGTCGGATCGGGATCAGCGAGGAAGAGCGGCTCCGCCGTGGGATTTGCTTTCACTCATTCAGGCACCTGTTCGTCTCTCTGTTGCGAGGCGAAGGAATCCCTGATCCTGTCGTTCAGTCGCTGTCTCGGCATCGGACGGCGGCTATGCTGACAAACTATTCCCACTTTGCCTTCATGGACTACTCGGCGGTGATCAAGAGTTTGGAAGCGTTGTAGGTTGGATTCGCCTCCTACGACGCCACTCGTTCTCGCTGTGATTGCCTTGCCAGTTTGTAGAAGGTGGTGCGGCGCATTCCCAGTTGCCGCATCGCAGCCGCCGCAGTAATCGTTCCCGCCTGCCACTCGGCATAGACCTGATTCCAGTCAGCGGGATAGGTCGCTGGCGGTCGCCCCATCACCTTGCCTCGTTTTTGCGCCGAAACTATGCCTTCACGTTGCCGAAGGTGAATAGTTTCCTTTTCCATCTGGCTCATGGCACCAAAGATGGTCAGCACAAATCGCCCCGCAGGACTGCTTGTGTCGATGCTTTCTTTGAGGCTGACGAACGCCACGCCCTTGGCTTCCAACTGCTCAACAATGGAGAGCAGGTCTTTCGTCGAGCGGGCAAGGCGGGAGATGCTCTCGACATAGATGGTGTCCCCTGCCCGCATGTAGCCGAGCATTTCTTGGAGACCAGGGCGGGCAGTGTCTCTGCCGCTTGCCTTGTCGCTGAAAATCCTGTCCAGGTTCAACGCCTCGAATGCGTCCTGCTGGCGATCCAGGTTCTGCTCGATGGTGGAAACCCTCGCATAGCCGATCCTGCTCATCGTCCGCCTCCTGTTCGTAATGGTTATCGCACACCAATACAGACGGCAAGGGCAGTTTGCGAACAGAAAACGAATGTCCGGGCAAGGGTATCCGGGAAGGCATACCTTTGCGGAAGCAACCAGATAGGCACCTGTTCGTCTCCCTGCCAACTGACGGGGCATTCGACAGAGGCGATGACCGAGTTGTATTCGCACCTTCGGCTTGAAGACTTCCAGCCCATTGTTGCTATCGAGGAGAGCCTGGGGATTTAGGGTTGGCTTTTCATTGACGAGGTGCTGTTCTCGAAGGTGTCGTCATAGATGCCCTTCTGAACATCCTGGATCATTTGTTTGATGTCCGCATCAGAACAACTCTTGAATCCAACATCCGTAAGAACATCCCATCCCCTACCACCGATGATTGGAGCCACTTTACAGAGGTGCATTGCTGAAAGAGCATCCGAAATACGCCAGCGGCGATACCCCAAGATGTCAAAGAACTCAAACAACTTTTGTTCATCAACAACGATCTGCCGCCGCTCTGAAAGCAACTGCGCCCGTAGTGATGGAAGTTTTCGGAGAAAGTCGATCACCGCCTTTCGGTCGGCGTCATACTTTTTGCTGCTTCTTCTCTCCTTCCGTCTGTCCAGAAGCCACGCCACGAATCCGCTCAAAACAACCGAGATGACGATAGGCACGACAGTCGTGAGGAACGGCGACATTTGCTATTCCCTCCCTGCCGGACAGGGTAGCCGATACGCCGAGCGCCTTCAACGAGAGACCCACCGCAGCCGTTTGCGCTCGGGTGGCAACTCGCTACTCTTTGCCATGAACAGCACAACCGCACTCTCCATCGTCCTCAAGCACATCATTCCTGCCTTGCAGTCCATCCAGCGGGAACTCGTTGAAGCGGAGATACGAGATACCACTCCACAACCGAAGAGCGAACCAACTCCCAGAGAAGTTATCAGCAAAAGGTTCTACCAAGTCAGCGAGGCGGCAGAGTTTCTGAATGTCAGCGAGAGTCTGATTCGCAAACTCCTTATGACCAAGCGGATTCCTCACTTCAAGATCGGACGCCGTGTGTTGTTCAGCGAAGAGCAACTCGTGGGTTGGGTCAAAGCCTTTGAGCATTTCGTCGAGGCGACTCCGCCCCGCAGCACACGAAGGAACTGACCGCACCTCTGTTGGCAACGAGTCCAGGGCAGGCACTTTGGTGTAGGATCACTCCGAAGGGAAGGGGACATGCGGGACACTGCGATAATCTCTCTGGTCGTAGGGGCTGCGAGTTTTCTTACCCACATCCTGATCGACCCTCGTTTGCGAAAGGACGCCGTTGCCAAATCGGTGAAGCCAACGCCGCACGATGAGGGGACTTCGAGACTCATCCAAGTCGTGTTTCTCCTCTCGTGGCTCCTCCTGTTTCTCACCGCCCTTCCTAACGAGTTTCAGATCGGTGTCGTCGAACCGCACCTCCTTTTCACCGCCCTCGGCATCGTGCTGGCGGCGGCGGGCTTCCTCATTCGGGTGGTTGCGATGCGAACGCTGGGTGAGTTCTTTACAAGAACCCTGCGGATTCGTGAAAAGCATCGGGTTGTTTCCGAAGGCATCTATCGGCGCATTCGTCACCCTGGCTATCTGGGAACCATCTTGTTTTTCGTTGGATCAGGCATCGCCACAGCCAACTTCATCACCACCTTGCTCATCCTGGCGGCGATCCTCCCTACCTTCGTGCGAAGGATCGCCGTTGAGGAGCGGATGCTCACCGATCAACTTGGCAAGGAATACTCTGACTACAAGGCAAAGACCTGGAAACTCATTCCTTTTGTTTTCTGATCTGGCACAAATGCCTGTCTCCTTCTTGACCCCGCTTGGCAGCGACTCAAAGAGGCGTTAGAACCTTTTCCCTTTCCCCGCCCAAAGGCGAAGCAATACCTTTCGAGAGGGAGGATTGTTCAGCGATGTCGAGTTCCTACACCCATAGTTCTCAACTGGCACGAGGCATTCAGATTGAGTGGCTGTCCGCCGTGTGGATGGTCATCGAAGCGCTCGCCGCCTTGTTTGCGGGCATTCTTGCCCACTCGATAGCGCTGATCGCTTTCGGCGCAGACAGCGTGATCGAACTCGTCGCAGGGGGAGCGCTCCTGTTCAGGCTCTATGTTGAATCAAACGGAGGCGGTGCAGAAGGCGTCGAAAGGGCAGAGCGGGCAGCCTCATGGATCGTGGGGATCGCTCTTCTTGCGCTCGCCGCTTACATCGTGATCTCCTCTGCTGTCTCGTTTCTCACGCAGTCGCATCCCGAAAGCACCACACTGGGAATCGGGATTGCGGTAGCGTCGAGCATCCTCATGCCCTTCCTCGCCACGGGAAAGAAAAGAATAGGGCGGCGCATCGGCAGCAAGGCGCTTGTCTCTGACGGCTCGTGCAGTATGGTCTGTGCCTACATGTCGTGGATTCTTCTCGTTGGCGTCGCCGCAACCTCCCTGCTGGGCTGGTGGTGGGCGGATTCTGTGGCTGCCCTGGGGTTCGTCTGGTTCGTGGTGCGTGAGGGGCTTGAAGCGATCAACGAGGCTCGTGAATCCGAGGCACACGAACAGGAGACGCCCGATTCATAACTGCGCCCAGCGCAGTCCTCACGCTGGGCTTATTGCTGCCAACTCATTCTCGAATACTTTCTGACCTCGTTCTGATGAGTTCAGGTCAGGGAGAAGTGTTGGACGCTCTGAAATGCTCACGAGTGTCTGGAAGAAGGCGCTCCATTTGCCTTTGCGAATCGACAAGACCTGCCATTTGCCGTGTGAGCGTATCGAGTCTCTTGCTCACCTCTTCTGTTTGAGTCTTTATTTCTTCACTCACACTCTTATCCGAGAGGAATGGCAAAAAGCGTGGGGCAAGCAAAGTGGCGGCTGCGGCAAGTGCGGTGATTGCCGATAACCCAATCACTGCCAAAGTTAGCCACTTACTCCGCCTCTCTTGGAGTTCGTTTCGACCAAGTTTGAGCAGTTCCAAGTCTCGGAAGAAGTTCTCCGTGTCTTCCAGGCTGCTCACACTCGGGCTGGGTTTATATTTTCTGATTTCCTCAAAGAGAGATTTCATATGATGTTTGATTTCTCGCCTACGCAGATTGTCAGGGTATCTCTCTGGGATGTTCTCGCCCGTCTTGAAGTTTCCCGTCACTTCCAGCCCCCCTTCAAGTATTCCACTCTACTCTAATGCCTGCGGTTCTCTCCCGCAACGAGAGTGAGAAAACCAGGAGGACACGCCCAGTCCTCCTTCGGGCTGTTCTGCGGGAGTATTGAATTTGGAGAAAACGCCCTGGTGTTAGCTGCCGCACTCTGGTCCGCGGGATTCTCACGATCCCGTGCGCGTATTTGCCGAATTGACGGATAGAATTCCCGCTTTAAAGGACTCATCGTTGCACCACAGACTGCACATGCTCGGCTTCCACTTGAGTGCTCTTGGCAACGAAAGCCTTGAATAGAGCGGCGTTGGCGATGGTACCGATGGTACGAAGAATGCCGCCGGATGCCTGGTGAACGAGGGTGAGGGCATTCTTGGTAAACAGAGGCGCCCGTGCTCCACAAGCGCTGAGACGACCTTCGATGAAGCTGATGCTCTCTTCAGGAGGGAGTCCTTCCAGCGGAATGGTCACTGTGATGGAGTTGGCCAGGGCTTCCAACATAGACAAGCCGAAGCGCAACGAGAGGGTCTCCGCTCCGCAGAGCATCACCGTCAGGGCGTTGAGCGAGTCGATGTGGAAGTTGGTCAACAGTCGGATCTCAGCCAGAATCTCATTGCTCAAAAGGTGCGCTTCATCGATGAGCAATACCGGATGCAAGTGACGCGAACTGTTCATCGAGAGGATGTGGGCTTGGATGTCGCGGAACATGACTGCGCGACGGCAGGATGAGGACAGACCGAAAAGCGCGCACAGGTGGGTGTAGAACTCCAGGATCCCCACAGAGGTGTGGCAGAGATACAAGGGTTTGAAAAGACCTGCGGGCAGCCGGGAGACCAGCAGGCGCAAGAGGCAGCTCTTGCCTGTGCCCGATTTGCCGACCATCACTCCGATGCCGTGCGTGTCGACCAGAAGCCGGGCGGCAGCGAGATTGTTCTCCACCGATGGCAGAAGCTGCAGAGACTCAGTGGGGATCTCCTTGCCGAAGGGCAACTGAGTCAGGCTGTAGTAGCTGAGCATCTCTTTCCAGTTCATGAACGCTGCTCCTTGGAGGTATCGAGGAGTCGAGAGGCCGCCAAAGAGGCACTCACCGGTGTGGCGGATGGTTGTGCAGACTGGCTGGGGTGCTGTTCCACAACCAACTGGTCGGAGTTGAAGGCGCGTCGGACGCGACTATTGGCGTAGGTATCCACGATGCGGGCATCTCCACGGGGCTTGCCGTCAAGCAAGACCTCGACTCGGCGACGCAGGGGAGGAATGGAGACGTCGTAGCGCAGGTGGATGTGCTCGCCGATGAGAGTGGAGTCCACCTCGTAGAGCACCCCCTGGAGGGTAACGGTGGAATCCTTGTGTACTTTGCGGATGTCCTCGTGCTTTAAAAGCTCATCGAGATTCACCGTGGGGTCGATGGGAATGATCAGATGAGCCTTCTCCAGCCACAACTCCAGCGGGGTCCTGCCGCCTATGCCGCGATGAGGGCTTCGGTGGTACTCACTTTCCAGCCAGGTATGAAACCGTGCGTCCAGGTCCTGGAGGCTGGCCAGTGATTCACAGTGGGTGCTGAGAAATTGTTGCCGTACGGTTCGGAAGAAGCGCTCGATCTTTCCACGTCCCTTGGGCCTGTAGGGACGTGAGTGCACCAGCACGATGCCCAGGATGTCCAGGATGCGGCGTGTTTGCAGCGAAACAAACCCCGCCCCGTTATCTGTGTATAGGCGTCCGATCTTGCCGTGGGCGGCCAGCACGTGTTTGATGCCGCACTCGAAGGCCAGTGCATTCTCGCTGAAGCCGAAGCAGGCATAGAGAATCCTTCGGGTGGCATCATCCAGGAATGCCAGCAGCACCGCCTGGCGCAGCCTGCCCTTGGAGTCAGGCACTTCCACGGTGTACATGCAATCGACCTGCACGCATTCCAGGGGGGCAAAGAACTCGAAGGGCAGTGTCTGTTCCTGCTGGTGCACTCGCAGGCGTCCCTCGCGATCCAACCCCGCCGAGCGCACAAGCCGCGACAGGGAGGAGCTGGAAGGGTGGGACTGGATGCCGCCTTGGGCTTGCAACTTCTTCAAGGCGGCCGTCGCGGTGAGCTCCGGGTGAGTCTCAAGCTCGGTGACCAGAAGCGCCGTCTCCTGCGGGCTCAGCGCACGGGAACTGCCACTGTCTCGGCGGGGGTTGGGCATCAGGCCCTCCATGCCTCGAGCCTTATAGGCTGTCAGCCACTTGCGTAGGCAGCTCTCCGTCAAGGTGCGCTTGCCCAGGAAGGGAATCTCATGCTCCCGCCCTGCTTTCTGCCGCATCAGCGTCCGTAGCT
>CAVUXE010000042.1:0-13431 GCA_963745235.1 uncultured Spirochaetota bacterium
GTCGAAAAAACCAATGCGCACGCGGGCCAGGGGGAGCATCGTGATCGCAGGTGTGTACCGAATAGTAGATGACGTGTGGCAATCTGTCCGTGATTCCCACAGCGATGCGCTTTATTCCAGGCTTTCGTACGCCCTCCGTGTCACCCTCCGCTACCATTGTCGAATCGAAATTAGCCAGTCGATGGCGCCATTTTCATGAAATTGTGCAGCATGAACAACAGCGCGGCCTCCATGCGCACCTTTCCTAACCCTCTGCGCATCACTGCGCGGAACTTCAGGTTCCATTTAAGGTTGCCAAATGGCGACTCTGCAGTGTGCGCGCGCTTGTTGTACCTTTGCTGTGACCTCTTCTTAACAAGCTTCGTCCGCATCCGCTCGCGCACTTCTTCATTCTGATCGCGATACACCCGTCGGTACGTCCCCTTCGTGCACCTGCTCCGGAAGGCACACTTGGCGCAGGCGCCGGGATTCTCGTAGTGGTTATAAATCCGGCCATTAATTTCAAGCGAACCTTTGTTCCTCAATATCCATCCGCTCGGACACCGATAGCTGTCGCTCTTCGCTCGAAAGGCGAACTTCGAGCGATCATAGTCTCCTTTCGCTGTGGTCCCGTTTTCCTCTACTTCCATACGCGGGTCGGGGATCAGCGCTTCCTGCTCATCCAATTCCAGCTTCTCATAGTTCTCCATGCTGGAAAATCCGGCGTCCGCTTCGACCTCACGGTGCTTCTCTCCTGTGTTCTGACGGCTGCCCTCGATGGCCTTGGGCAACGCCGCCGCATCATTATCCTCAGCATTCACTTGGAAATGTGTCACAATATCGTGGCCCACATCCGTGGTTGTGGTGATCGAAAACGCTGGATTCCGCTCCCCATTCGCCTGTTGCATGATATGCGCGTCCGGGTCGGTGATGTTGACCTTCTCCTTTTCAACAAGCTCTTGCTTTTTCTTCTCGCTTGCCTCACGGTTTTTCTCTGCCAATCGTTCCAGGAGAACCTTCCTGGCTTCCCGCACCCTTTGCGCACGCCGTTTCAACGCCAGAACTTCCTCTTCCTCAGCGCTCTTCGCGTCCGAGGCAGTCTCTAGCACTTCCTTCAGGCGTTGTGCAATCTTGTTCTCTTCCTTCTTGATCCCCTCAAGGGTCTTGCTCTGCTTGTAGTTGGCATTCGCCCGTAGCTTCACGCTGTCGATGGCCAGAAGGTCGAACTCGATCAGATTTTGCTCCGCACAGCTCGCAACCACTTGGCTGAACAACTCCACGATTTCTCCGGCAAACCGCGCCAGAAAAAGTCCCATCGTCGAATGATCGATGGTCATATCGCCGGTCAACCATTTGTAGGCCAGGTTGTTGATCGTGTCTTCTTCCATCTTGCGCAGCGAGAACCGGCAGCTGTGAAGCGCCAATAGGGCGACTTTCAGAAGAGTCTTTGGATGGAAAGGGGGGCGTCCATTGTCGGAGTCCACTTCATAGGATTCCTCAATTGCGTGGGTGTCCAAAGAATCCACCAGCTCGTTAATGATATGCACCGCGCTCCCTTCGGGAGCGACCGTCGAAAGGTCAACCTGTGTCAGTAGCAGCATCTGGGATCGATTCGGAATGAGAAATGCCGACATGAAGTCCCTCCCGTGCTTCACGAATGGCGAATTCGACTCCTTATTCTATATCCTGCCGTCGCGCCGAACAATGATTTTCTTGCGAAAATTGGTTTTTTCGACAGCCTGATTGATCTTTAGCCTGATTCACGTCATCGATCGAGCCTTATAATAGGTGAAACATTCGTAGCTTTAGGCAATTATCTTTCCTCTTGATGCCTTATGTTTCTTTGATCGCCTACTTTTCGCGTGAGGGAGACAATTATGTCAGCGGCAGCATTGTGAATCTGCCGGTCGGAAATACCGAAGTTGCAGCAAATATGATTCGCAAACTGACAGGTTCTGACATGTTCCGGATCCAGGCGGTGAAAGACTATCCTTCGGACTACAACGAGACCACGGATAGAGCGAAGCAGGAACTACGCCAGAATGCAAGACCGAAGCTCTCTTGCCACGTGGACAAGGTCGATGAGTACAGCGTGATCTTCCTCGGCTATCCCAACTGGTGGGGAACGATGCCAATGGCGGTACTCACCTTCCTGGAAGAGTACCGTTTTTCCGGCAAGACCATCATTCCGTTCTGCACGAATGAAGGAAGCGGATTGGGCCGCAGCGAAAGCGATATCAAGCAGACTTGCCCCGATGCCAAAGTGCTGAAGGGGCTTTCTATCAGAGGCGGGAGCGTCCAGAAAGCAGAAAATGATATCTCCGCCTGGCTTCGGAAATCGGGAATGATCGACTAAGAAGAAGGATGAAGACATGAGAAACTCCGAGACCGCGAACAAGAATCACGAGAAACTCTTCCCCAACTACAAATCGACGCTGAAGGTGACCGATCCGGAGCTCATCGAAGTGTTTGACAACTTCGCTTTCGATGAAGTGCTTTCCCATGGGAACCTCGACGAGAGGTCTCGGTTGATGGTGATTCTGGCGACGCTTATCGCAAGCCAGACGCTCAGCGAATACAAGGTCATGCTCGGTGGAGCTCTGAACATCGGTGTCACACCTGTCGAGGTAAAGGAGATTGTGTATCAGGCGGTGCCGTATTGCGGAATCGCCAAGGTTTTCGACTTCATCCACGCCACGAATGAAGTATTGGAGAGCAGAGGCGTAAAGCTTCCGCTTGAGGGTCAGTCAACGACCTCGCCTGAAACGCGCCATGAGAAAGGACTGGCGCTGCAAAAGGCAATCTTCGGCGAGATGATCGAAAAGATGCACAGAGAGTCGCCGCAAGACCAGATACACATCCAGAAATACCTCACTGACAACTGCTTCGGCGACTATTACACCAGGAAAGGACTCGAGATGAGTACGCGCGAACTGCTGACTTTCTCGATGATCCTTTCGTTGGGCGGGTGCGAATCGCAGCTGAAGGGGCATATTCAGGGCAATGCCAATATCGGAAACGGCAAGGAAACCCTGCTGAACGTAGTCACGCAGCTGCTGCCATATGTTGGCTATCCTCGGGCACTGAATGCCATCCGGTGCATAAACGAGGTCATACCGGCCTGACCAGCATCGCCATCCCCTCCAGTTTCGTTCTACACAATTGTAGCTGAAGAAAGCGATTCCTACATTCTTGTATTCTTCTTGGGACATCAGCTCATTTTTTGTTGAATCGGTCTTCGTCGGCTCCTTTTGTTAGCAGTATTCTAACGCGAAATGGACAAACCTTAGCACCTTTCTAACAACCATTGGTACGGGTTTTGCCATTCGACCTGCATGTGGAGTCCTCAACCTAATCGCAAAGGAGATGCAGGTCATGGCTGATATTACATTGAGCTCTCCGTTGGTAAGACCCAAGCTGGGATTGGGAGGCGCTGCCGTGAACGCGATGGCGCTCATTGCGCCTGGGGCGTTCCTGTGGATCACGTACCAGCTGCAGGCCGCAGCCACCGCGCCCAGTGGCGCCTCGGTGGCGGCCGATATCTGGGCGGGGATCGCCGTCGCGCTGATTCTCGCTTTTCTCACCGCGATCTCGTACTCGCAGCTTGCAAAGCTGTATCCCGAAGCAGGCTTTGCCGGCGCCGTGTATTTCGCGGAGAAAGCCTTTCTCGAACGAACGGGCGCCAAGAGAAGCACGCCGAGCTCCATGGCTCGCATGGCCAAGCTCGCCACGGGCTGGTCCGCGCACCTCTTCTACTGGGTTTATCCCGGGGTCATGGTCGCATTCATGGCGACCCTGATCGGGTACATCTACAACCAGTTCACGGGAAAAAGCCTATCCGTTCTTGAACTGACTCTTATCGGGGTCATCTTCACCATCGTGACCGGATACATCGCTTATCGCGGGATCACCGGCTCTACGCTCACCTCCTGGGTCATCAATATCATCCAGTGGGGATCACTTGTGATCTTCAGCGCCCTCGCAATCTTCTATCGAATCCACAATCCCCAGGGCGTGACCACGGGGTGGACCTTCAGCAATGCCTGGGACGTGATCAAGCCCCACACGATGAATGGAGTGCTGATCCAGTCCACCCTCGCCATCCTGATCCTCGTAGGATTCGAGAGTTGCACCTCGTTGGCCGCGGAGACAAAGAGCCCCAAGACCACGATCCCCCGGGCGATCATCATTGCGCTGATCGTCCAGGGACTGGTCGCATACCTGTTCGAATACTTTGCCACAGGCACGATGATCAGCGACAAGCTCACCGGCGTCGTCGACGGCAAAACGGTCATGGGCATGGATGCGGCAGCGGCATCCGGAGCGCCGATCGGCGACCTCGCCATTCTGATCGGGAACTACGTGTTCCATGGGATCGGCTTCGGCCTGATGATCAGCCTGGCGATAACGGTGGCCATTGCGGTGATCGGCACCACGCTGAGCTGCATGAACACCGCAATGAGGATCTCCGGCGGCATGGCGGCGGACCAGGAGCTGCCCTCCATGATGGGCTTCATCCACAAGAAGTTCGCCATCCCGCACGTGGCGCTCATCGCGCTGATCATGGTGAGCGCGGTCATTGGCGCAATCGGGGTGCGTTCGGTGGTCGGCCTGACGGGCATCACCCTTGCGTCGAACCTTGGGACCTTCCTGCTCTATGGCCTCACCTGCGCATGGACCATCGTCGCGTACAGGAAGAGGAAGGACCACAACATCGTTCTCCACGACGTCGTTCCCGCGCTCGGCGTCCTTGCGAACCTCGTCATGCTGATCGCCATCGTCTACCTGTACGCCATCGGAAATGCTGATTCCAAGAACGAGGCGTACCTCATGTTCATCATTGCAGGCGGATGGTTGATCGTTTCCGTTGCCTATATCGGGATAACGAGCATGAGGAAATCCTACAGCATGAAGATGATCTCCGCGATGATACGACCGGAGTCTCTCCAGGTCCTGGTGGAAGTGCTGAAGGATGAGGACCTGATCCTTGGCATGACCGTGACAAAAATCAAGGGATTTGGCAGGCAGCTCGGGAAGACTCCTGGCCAGGGAAACGGTGGAGATCCGGACCTGAAGCTCAACAGTGACAAGATCTCCTTCATCCCGAAGGTCCGCGTCGATCTGGTGGTCAACGATTGGGACGTCCCCAAGGTGATGGAGATCATGAGAGAAGCACTGTTCACGGGGCAGGCTGGCGACGGCAAGATTTTCGTCATGGACGCGAAGGATGCCATGAGGATCCGCACCGGGGAGAAAGGAGTGCTGGCGGTATGAAGAGGATTGAAGCAATAGTTCGACCCACCAAGGTGAACGAAGTCTACGCGGCGCTGGAGCAGGTGGGCCACCCGGGCATGATGGTTTCGGAGATCGAAGGCCACGGAAAGACCAGGGGAATCGAGCAGACGGTGCGGGGAAAGACGTACAAGGTGGACTTCATTACGAAGGCCCGCATCGAGCTGGTGGTCGAGGACGCTGAAGTGAACGACATCGTCTCCGCCATCCAGAAGGCCGCTTTCACAGGCCAGATCGGTGACGGGAAGATTTTCATCCATGCCATCGAGGATGCCGTGCGCGTGAGAACAGCGGAGAGGGGAGTCTCCGCCATCCGATAGGGAGCTGGGCCGAGGCGCCCGCGGGAGGCCTTCCTTTCGAGGGCGCCATTTCTTGAAGAAAGGGAACAATCGATGAGCAAGAAGATCGAAGCGATCATTCGTGAGGACGCGCTGCAAGCGGTGAAGGAGGGCCTTCGAGACATCGGCATCGTTGGAATGAACATTTTCGATATCCGCGGTCATGGGAGACAGGGAGGGGTCGACCAGTCGTGGCGCGTTTCAAGCACCCGGATGGACCTGCTTCCCAAGGTCCAGGTCAATATCGTTCTGAGCGATCACAACGTGGAGAAAACGATCGAGACGATCACGAAGGCCGCGCGGACTGGCAAAGAGGGCGACGGCGTCATCTTCGTCTACCCCGTGGAGGAAGTGGTTCGCATCCGGACCGGAGAGCGGGGGCGCGAGGCTCTGACGTATCCGGGTGACATCGACGCACGACAGGTGAAGAAGTAGGGCTCGGGAGGGAAGGCCGGGAGAGCTTTCCCTCCTACAGTCGCGCTCCCACCGAGCACACGATGCATGTTTCGCCAGCCAAGCATCGTGTTGATCCGGTTGCCCGGCCCTGTCGGACTCGTACTCTGGTTGACAGCTCAGAACGATTGTGCATAATCGCCCGGAGAGCATTCATGAAAACCGAAGCGCTCCTCTATCTGGGCGAGAGGAAGATCGAGCTCCGCGAAGTCGAACTTCCGGAACCTGCGGCTCACGAGCTTCTCGTTGAGATGGAGATCTGCGGCATCTGTGGCTGGGACCTCCTCGCCTATGCGGGCCGCTTCGGCAAATTCCATCCCTATCCATTCCGCGCGGGACACGAGGGCGTCGGCCGCGTGGTCAAGGCTGGTCCCCTCGTGCAGGGCATAGCCGTCGGGCAGCGGGTTGCCTGCCACGAACTGCCGATCGGCGACCGTGGCGGCGGGCTGATGGCCCGGCATGCTCTGCGCACGTGGAACAAAGTCAGCGTCATTCCTGAGATTCCCGACATCCCGCTCAAACACTGGGTGGTCGAGCCTGCGGCCTGCATAGTCAACGGCATCGAGTACTCGGAGATACGTCCGGGGGATTCGGTGGGCCTAGTGGGCGCCGGGTACATGGGGCTGCTCATGCTTCAGGGCCTGAGGCGCACGATGGCCGCGAAGGTGAGCGTCTTCGAGCCGGAGCCGGCACGGCTCGAGTTGGCGAAGCGGCTCGGGGCGGGCATGGGCAACTGGGATTTCGTGCCTGTTGGCCCAAGCTCTCCGGAAGCGGAGCGCCGCGGCATGTACGACGTGGTGATCGAGACGGCAGGCACCCAAGCTTCGCTGGACCTGGCCTTTGCGCTTGCAAAACCCTATGCCGTGATCGAGAATTTCGCCTGGCATCATCACAAGGCGGAGTTCGACCTGGACCATTGGCACACGAGAGGGCTCCGCATACTCAACATACAACCCCAGATGAACGATGCCTTCGACTCCGTCTTCCCTCGCGCGATAGCGCTGATGGCCGCGGGAGCCATCAGCAATCGAGACCTCGTTACCCACGTTGCTCCCTTCCCTGCAGCCGAAGAGGTTTTTGTGGCCGGCCTCGACAAGAAGGACGGCTATATCAAAGGCGTGATCGATTTCACCCGGAAGTAGCGGGAAGTATGATCCGCATGAACCGATCTGTCAGCATCATTCCAGGGCAACGGACTGAGAATGGGCATGGAGCAATCAAGCATGAGTGAAACCCTCCTGGAGACACGGGACATCTCGAAGGACTTTTCCTCGGTCTACGTGCTGAAAGACATCAACATCCAGGTAATCAGAGGAGAAATTCTCGGAATCATCGGGGAGAATGGCGCCGGCAAATCGACCCTGATGAAGATACTGAGCGGAATCTACCCTCCTACCTCGGGTGAGATCCTCTTCGAGGGCACGCCGGTCCATATTCACGAACCGCTCGACGCAAAGCTGCTCGGCATCAGTCTCATTCCCCAGGAGTTCAACCTGATCAGCCAGCTGACCGTGTACGACAATGTGTTTCTCGGATCCGAGCTGCGCCTCACGAACGGGCTTCTGGACAAGAAGACCATGATGGCCAGGACGCGTGCGCTCCTCTCTGAGCTCAGCGTTGATATCGGGCCCGAGGAGCGGATCGAGCGCCTGAGCACGGCGCAGAAGCAGATGGTGGAGATCTGCAAGGCCGTGTCGATCAACGCAAAGCTCCTGATCATGGATGAACCGACGACGGTCCTGACCCAATACGAGATCGACATTCTTTTCAGACTCATGCGGCGATTGCGGGATCAGGGTGCGACGATCATCTACATCTCCCACAAGTTGAAGGAGGTGAAGACGATCTGCGACCGAGTCATTATCCTGCGCGACGGTTCGGTGATTTCTACGGAACAAACCGGAAACGTCTCGATCATGGACATGGCGCAGCGGATGGTGGGTCGCGAGCTGAGTCAGGTGTTTCCGGAGAAGGGCCGGCCTACGCCGGACGTGGTCCTCGAGGTTCAGGATCTGACCATCCACGGTGTCATCGAGAACATCAGCTTCAAGCTTCATCGAGGAGAGGTCCTGGGACTCGCCGGCCTGGTGGGGGCGGGGCGCACAGAGGTCGCGGAGACGATCCTCGGCGTACGCAAAGCGGAGAAGGGACGGATCCTGATCAATGGGAAGGGAGTCGAAATTTCCCGGCCGGTCGACGCGGTCGCCAACGGCATCAGCTATCTCTCGGAGGATCGCCAGGGAAGCGGGATTCTCGTCAATTTCTCGGTCATCAAGAACATAAGCCTCGTATCGCTCGCGTCCTACTGCCGGTATGTCCTCAAACTGATTCTCCGGCAGAAGGAGCGCGCCTCCGCCGAGATACACGCGCGGCGTTTCAATATAAAGGCGCCGAACCTCGATACGCGGCTCGAGTTCCTCAGCGGCGGGAACCAGCAGAAGGTCTCGCTCGCCAAGAGCATCGACTCGAGGCCGGCCGTCCTTATCGCCGACGAACCGACGCGAGGGGTCGACGTGTCGGCCAAGCAGGAAATCTACCGACTCATCAACAGTCTCGCCGCGGAAGGGCTGGCCTGCATCTTCATTTCGTCGGAACAGGAAGAGATCATCGGCATGTGCCACCGCGTGATCGTCATGAAACAAGGGCGGGTGATGGGGAGCCTCGAGGGGGAGAAAATCACCGAAGAGGAGATCATGTTCCTCGCGACCGGAATAAGAGAAGGAGTGGCATGATGGAGACTTCTGCTGTTGCACAGGCATTCAGGCGCTTTAACTACCAGAAGTACTCGTCATTCATAGCCCTCGTGGTCCTGTTCCTGGTCTCGGCCTTTCTCAGTCCGTTCTTCACCCGGCCGGGCAACCTGGTGAACATACTCAGCCAGGTCTCCTACACGGGAATGATCTCGCTGGGAATGGCGTTCGTCATCATCACGGGAGGGATCGATCTCTCGGTAGGCTCGCTAGTCGCCTTCGATTCGCTGGTCGGCGTGATGGTCATGAACTACGTCCTGGGATCGATCCATAACGAGCTCGTTGCGATTGTCACGGGGATCGTCGCCACGCTGGTCTTGGGAGCCGTGACCGGATTGGTCAACGGCATCACAATAACGCGGGGAAGGATCGCACCCTTTATCGTTACCCTCGGCACGATGGCGATTTTCCGCTCCCTCGCGCTCTTCACTGGGAATGCGGGAGAGATCCAATCGCAGAGCAATATCTACGGGGAGTTTGGCCTGGCCAACGTGCTGTGGCTTCCCGTGCCCGTGTGGATCATGCTGTTCCTCGCCTTGGTACTGGACATCGTGCTCAATCGGACCAGATACGGACGCTACCTCTGCGCCGTGGGTTCGAACACTCGTGTAGCGGTCTTCTCCGCCATCAACGTCGACCGCGTGAAAGTGATCGCCTATACGATCACTGGCGTGCTCGTCGCCATTTCCTCGGTATTGCTCTCGTCGCGCTTCAACGCCGTGAGCACCTCGAACACGGGCATGGGATACGAGCTCGACGCGATAGCCGCGGTCATCGTGGGCGGAACGCCCTTTACCGGAGGTCGCGGGACCATCTGGGGCACGATCATCGGAGCGATCATACTCGGCATCATCAACAACATGCTGAATCTGCTCGGCGTTTCCGCCTACCTTCAAGGGACGGTGAAAGGTCTTGTGATCATCGGCGCGGTCTACATCCAGAGGCAGAGAGCCTGATGCCGCCGGCTCTCGGAAGCCCGTTCGAACCGAAGGAGAATGCCACGGGGTACGCGAGTACGCGTTCCGCTTGAAGGCGGTACCGTGGCCGCGAAAGGAGGGGGAGGAACCCTGTAACGAGGAAGGGGTTGGTTGTTCAGTACGTCAGCGGTGACCGATTCGCATGAGTCGGCCTAACTTCTCAAGGAGGGACGAGACATGAAGAAGACATTCGTTGTCTTGGTTGCCGTGCTGGTCTTTGCCGCGGTATTCGCGGTGCAGGCTACCGCGCAGACCCTGCCCAATAGTGCCGGGTCCTCGCAGAAAGCGGTCCGCATCGGCTACACGATGCCGACGGCGGATCATGGATATATTGCCCGAGCGATATTCTGGGCCAAGAAAGCCATGGCGGATTGGAAAGCCATGGACCCGAATATCACGTTCTTCTTCGTCACGGCGGACACGGTGACGAAACAGGCCAATGATATCCAGGACATGATGACCAAGGGCATCGACGGGCTCGTCGTATTCCCCATCGACGCGTCAATCACTTCGCAGGTCGAAAAGGCGCACAACGCCGGCATCTACACCGTCGTCATGGACCGCGGAACCACCCGGCCGGTCTACGACTGCTACCTGCACAACAACGACCTGGCGTACGCGACGCTCGCCTCGGAAACGCTGGCCAAGCAGCTCAACCACAAGGGGAATGTGGTCATCATCGAGGGCATCCCGACTCCCATCAACACCATCCGCGTGGATGCGGACAAGGCCGTCTTTGCCAAGTACGGCATGAAGGTTCTCGACTCCCAGCCGGGGAACTGGAACCAACAGAAGGCGCACGACGTCATGCAGAACTACCTGCAGAAATACCAGAGGATCGACGGGGTCATCACCAATGACGACGACATGATGATCGGGGCCAGGCTTGCGGTGAAGGAAGCCGGTCGCACGGACGTCAAGGCCTGGATGGGCGGCGGCGCCGACAAGCGAATCCTCAAGATCATCATGGACGGAAGCGACCCGACAATCGCGGCGGACGTGACCTATCCACCCGACCAGTGCGCGGACACGGTGACGGTCGCCGTTCAGGGCGCGCGGGGCGAGTCCTTCCAGGGCTTCTATCAGAAGAAACCCCCGCTCGAAGTCGTTCTCGCCGCGGAACTGGTCACAAAGGCGAATGCGGCGAATTACGTGAATCCGGATGAACCATAAGCATCTTCTTGCCCACGAAGTCTGACCGGCCGGGCAGAGACCGACCGCAGGGCCGCGTGGGGAGAGACGGGGCCCGTCTTCGCAAGGGGGCGGGCCCTGTGCATTCAGGGGTTCTTTTGGCGCGCCTGCGCGCCCTTTCAACAGGCAGAAAGGCCGGAGGCAAGGCTCGCTGTCACGGGTCAAAATAGAGACTTCTGGACTTCTGCGCTGGATTTATCAGGTCTTTACGGCTCGCCCATCCGTAGAAACTACGTATTTTTCAAGATTGACAACTGCTATAGCGGGGATATCATTCGTAATCGCGGTCTTGGTCGTGGAATTCGGCTGATGTCTGATCTGACCGAAAAAGTCAACTTTTTGCTTTGCGGAATTGGTTCTTCGAAGTGTAGCAAGCCTCAAAGCGAGTAGAGAGAGGCGAAAAAGCATGGCCGATCTACTGGAGTTTGAGCGCTTTCCCTGGTTGAAAATCAACGACTATCTCAGAGAAATAGGCGGTTCCAAAACACGCGAGGAATTCTGCGAGAGGGTCCTTTCTGGACTGGCGCGGCTCATTCCTTACGGTATGGCAGGCATCTTTCAATTTCTTGGCCCTTGCCTGCATCAGATCGGGGCAAACGAAGAGGACTCAAAAGCCTATGAGAGCTACTATCAGTTCCGCCTTCCCTGGTTTCCAAACTCAAAGAAGCCTTCTGTTCCCCCAGATGCGATCGGCAAGATCAACTGGAGAACGCTTCCCTACCTCGATACTGAATTTTTCACTGATTTCATGTTTCCGACAGGATTCGAAAAGTCGCTTACGGTCTCATTGCCAGGAGTAAGGCTGGTCACGGCCATACATCGTTCGCGCATGGCCTTGGATTTTACCAGTCTTGAATATACGATCCTGAACGTGTTAGCGCCCCATGTTCAGAACTTCTACAGTTGTTTCGAAAAGATTGCGAAGCTCTCATTCTCTTTTCCAACGAAAGATGAAATTGCTGATCATTTCGGCAGTCTTTCGCCTCGTGAGGTGGAGATAGCAACTCTGCTTTGCCAGGGCCTCACATTTGCAGAGATCGCCACGTGCCTTTTCATCAGCAGGCGAACTGTTGAGGCGCATATCCAGCACTTGTACGACAAGCTGAACGTGCATGATAAGAAAACGACGGTTGAAAAACTGACGAGCCGCTTCCTGGAAAAGTAGCAGCTTGCTGTTGGTCAAGGACTCGAATGGCAGGGCGGTACGGTGAAGACGGTAGACTCACGTCCATGACCCTCAACATACTAGGTTACCTCGACCCGTACTTTGGAAAAGCATTCCATTACCGACAGTCTCGCGTATGGCATCACGAACGTCATCCGCAAGACCGATAAAAAACCCAAACATACGACCTGGCCTCAGGCAGAATGGGGGAGGCTTCCGCTCCCCCATTCTACGCCGCTTCCGACCGATCAGCTAGCTCCTATATCCCTCATTCTGCGTCGCCCCTCGACGCCGTCGAATGCATTCTTCCACCCAAATTATGGGGCGATACCAAGCGCACCCGACTTCAGGCCCTTAACGGCCTTATCCACAGCCGCTCTGCCGGCAGCGGAGAGTAGACTATTCTTCACGACGGTTATGCCGTTATCTGCCATGCCCAAAACATGGCTCTTTCCGTCCAGAAGTTTTCCGGCAGCCTCCTCATAGCCCAGTTCATTCCAGTTAAACACAACGCTGCCAACGGTGACGGTAGGCGCGACTTTGGAGCAATCAGTGACGGCTCCAACAATCAGGACGCCCTTCGAGTCTTGCGCGGCAGTCAGCACGCCAACGTACGCTGCATCAAGTAAAGGCACGAGAACGTCATTCCCATCGGCTATGAGAGCCAGGGATGCTTCACGCGCCTTGTCGACGTCAGACCATGATCCGGTGGCAACCGAGCTGACCTTAACCTTCTTGCCGGAAGCCTGGGCACCCTTCTCAAAATTGGCCAAAAATTGCTTATGAGGATCGTACCACTCACCCGTGAGCATGGCGACCTTGTTGGATTTGGTCATCGCTGCAGCCATCACCCCGGCAATATACGCGGCATGGGCATAGCTAACGGTGGCTGCCGTCACATTAGGGACACCCCCGGTGTTGGTCGCAACACTGAAGACGAAGTTTGCTTTCGGATACTCTTTAGCCACCGTCTCGAGCGCTTCGCCGAACTGACCGCCTTGCCCAATTATGATGTCGTACCCCCGTTGGGCAAACTGGCGGATCACCTCGAGCTGCTGGTCTTGGGTTACATCTTCTTTATAAGCAGTTTCGATGCCGAGATCCTTCGCAGCCCTCATCATGCCTTCATACGTATACTGATTAAAGGCCTCATCGGTTTTCTCACCAGGCAAGACCATCGCCACCTTGTGCTTCGGTGCGGCGTTCGCAGGAACGGCCAAAACGATCGCCAAAATGAGCGACATCCCAAAGATCAGTTGCAGTTTCTTCACGCCTGTTCTCTCCTT
>CAVUXE010000043.1:0-13525 GCA_963745235.1 uncultured Spirochaetota bacterium
TGCTCCTCTTCAGGAGTATGGGTGTGCGGGTTTCACCGAGGGCCTTCAGGAGAGCGAAGTTCTGCATGTTCCGCGCCCCGACCTGGAACACGCCCGTGTAGCGTCCCACCAGCTCCACGTCGTGCTCCGACATGATCTCCGTGACCACGGTAAGGCCGTGGCGCTTGGCCGCGGCGCTCAGGATCTGCAGCCCCTGCTCGCCCAGGCCCTGGAAGGAGTACGGCGATGAGCGCGGCTTGAAGGCGCCGCCGCGCAGGAGCTTCAGGCCCAAGCGCGCCACCAGCGCCGCGCAGGACTCCACCTGCTCCTCGGTCTCCACCGAGCAGGGCCCCGCGATGACCGTGAAACTTCCCGGGCCCGACGGTGACCCCGCCCACCTCGACCCGCGTGGGGTCGGGATGGAACTCGCGCGATGCGAGCTTGTACGGCTTGAGAACGCGCAGGACGCTTTCCACGCCGGGCATCTGGTCGAACTCGGATGCTCCGATGGCGCGGTCGTCGCCGGTGACGCCGCAGATCGTCTTGACCGCTCCCCTGCTCAGGTGCGGCGTGTAGCCGAGAGGCTCGATCTTGCGCAGAGCGCTCTGGATCTGCTCTTCGGTGGCGTCTTTCCGGAAGATAAGAATCATGGAGAAAGACTACAATGTTTTGACCTTTTCGCAAATATCATCGTACTATGCCCTCCGTGCGCACCTCATGGAAGCAGGGCTCCTCGGAACCGCTCTCTTCGTCACGCTGATCCTTGGCCTCATCGCCTGCGCGCCCGTTCGCCTTTCTCCTCAGCACCGGCCCGCGCCGTGGCACTTTCGCCTCTCCCGTCGAACCCATGGTGGCTCATCTACCGGGATCCGGCCCGAAGGATGCGACCCAGCCCTCTGGCGGATCGGCGCCGTGGCGGCTGCAACGGGCGTCGGCCTCGTCGCCTCCCTTCGCTCCCGTCGCCTGTACCGCAGCGATCGCACGCCCGTGCTTCCGTACCTGCTTCTTTCTTTCTCACTTGGAATCGAGTGCCTGCGGGGGCTACCGCGGTGCTTTTTGCCAGGGACACCTCGATCCAGGCCGCCATCGTCTTGACACGCGCGTGTACTGGGGGAGGTTCGTGGGCCTGTTTGCGCTCCTCTTCGCCGGCCTCTACTGCATCGAACTGAAATACCGGCGCGTCTACGTGCTGGGGGGAGGATTTCTGGTGGTCGCGCTGGCCATCGCGGCGAGCATCCCGTTGGACCGGACCATCTTCCTCTCGCAGCTCACGTGGAAGCTTGCGGATGAAGCAGGGCGTGTGGTTCGTGAACCTCGTGATCGCCGCGCTGGTCCTGCGACGGCGGTTGGCGCCTGGGTCCTGAAGCGGGACAGGAGGTTCCTTGCGCTGGCCGTTGGGCTCGCGCTTCTCCTGGCGGCTCGGGAGCTTCTGTTCTTCATGGTGCAGCCAATCCCGCTTGCATGCGGAGTTCTCGCCCTGGCCGCGGGCGCAACTGTATGCCTCAGGTCCCTCAGGGAACCAGGAGCCTCGTTGCCACCATTCCGACGCCGAATGGAATGATGATGTTGTCGAAGTTGCCGGTGGGGATCCCTTCCAGGACCGTGGCGACTGAAGCGATGATGAGGGACTCCGCGGGCCGGCGGCTCACGTGGTAAGCCATGACAAAAACGGCGGCAAAACAGGCAAGGCTGCCCGTGAAGGTCTTGCCCCTCAGGAACGGTATCTTCGGTCCGCCAACCGCCCTGCCGACCAGGGCTGCCAGGCCATCTCCGAAGGCAAGCGCGTAGATGGCGATGGAAGCGGCAGGCTCAGGATACAAAAGGAGGGAAATCATGGCTCCGAGACCGAGGGTCACGGGCCCGAGCACAAAACCGACCTTGTCTTTGTCCCGGGAGGCGATGAGCGTCAGATCACTCACAACGAGGATTGGATTTCCCAGCCTGCGTGAGCTTCAGCAAAGGCGTAGAAAAGAGTCCCGATTGCCAGCAGGGCCAGCGTTGCGGCAGGTTTACCGCTGCCAGGACGGGCACGATAGCTATCAGAAGGTGGAGCGACTTCCGAACCATCTCCCCTTGAACCCTTGCGATTCCTGATGTACTCTGTGTTGTTGTTCGCCGAACTTCGCGAACCAATTCCTGGTTATCCTGCATGATGTCAGTCTTCGTTGCGCCTAACAATGCAAGATTGATACCAACTCGGAGTGGCCGACTTTCTCTCTATTTGTTTGTCGGAGAATCAGTTATCGGCAATTAGGACGCACAGAAGGGAAAAGCGATCTATTTGTCTACTTTCGTGCACCGATTAATCTGATTTTAATATACGGCGCCTGCTGCGGCGATGCCCCCTGGCGAACCACATTGACATCTCCTGGGAGGTCACTGTATAAAGTACGCACATTCGGGGGTCCTGGCAAGGGCCCATCGAGGGCGATTAACTCAGTGGGAGAGTGCTACCTTCACACGGTAGAAGTCACTGGTTCAAATCCAGTATCGCCCATTTAAGTCCCTACGTTGTAGGGAATAGGAAGCCACCCGAAAACGGGCGCTTTACGTAGTCCTAATTGTCACCCTGAGCGTCACTTTGAGAAGCAGGGACACCTGGGGACATAGGGGGCAGTCGTGAATCGCTCGAAACGTCTCTATTCCATTCTACCAGCGTCCAGCCAAAAAGGCCGGGCATATTTACTACGCAAAGTTCCGCGACCCCACGACCAGTGCCTACAAGGTCTTTCTTTCAACCGGATGCATGCGGCGTGACGATGCTGTTGGCCCCTGGTGCTCTGTGTGTGGATGAGAAGAGCCCCAGATACAAGCTCTTGCGGCAAGTCGCATCCGGTGCTCAGCACAAAGCCAATCCACTCCCGCCGCACGTCCCAAATCGCATAGTCTTGGTTGGGTTTCGGAAGGCTCCCCAGCGTGACGCGCATTTGGCGCCTCTCAAGATAAGCGTTGACAGGAGCCCAATTCTATGAAAAAGTGCTGGTATCGATACCGGAATCGATGCCAGACATTTCAAGAATAGACTTTAGGAATCCCTATAAGGAATCAAGACAACTCCGCGAGGGGGGGCGATGTCAATCAGAAATGTTGCCGAAACCAGCATCGAGCAAGGACAGGGAATACTTCGGCTTGCGCCAACATGGGTTCCGCGCTCGTTTTGCGTGCCAGGACGGAGGATCAAGCTGCACCCGGCCGACTACTATGCCATGGGCGGGGACCGGGGCGGGATTGACGAACGTTGGTTCTCCTCCACCACGCCGGCGGACAACGGCCCGAAGACGAGCAAGGACGAAGGCCTGAGTCTCATCATCGTGGAGGACGGCTCCCGCGTGGGAAAGGTCACCCTGCGTGACGCAATAGCCGAGCTGAAGGGCCGCATCATCGGCGAACGCCTCTGGAATGCGCACAATGCATGGCCGATGTATTCCAAATTCTTCGACAACAAAGGTCCGCTTCCACATCACGTACATCACAGGGATCAGCATGCCAAGCTCGTGGGAATGATGGGGAAGCCCGAGTCGTATTTCTTCCCGGTGCAGAACAACAACTATGGCGCCGACTACCCGTATACGTTTTTCGGCTTGAAACCGGGAACCACGAAAGACCAGCTTCGGGAAGCCCTCCTCAACTTCTCGAAAGGTGACAACAAGATCACCAACCTCTCTTCTGCCTATCGGCTGGAGCCGGGGACGGGTTGGGACGTTCCAGCGGGCATCCTGCACGCACCGGGCAGCCTGTGCACGTACGAGCCGCAGAAGGCCTCCGACGTGTTCGCCATGTACCAGTCCCTCACGGGTGATGCCATCATTCCCGAGGAGCTCCTCTGGAAAAACAGCCCGAAGGAGAAAGTCGGCAATGTCGACTACCTCATCGAGGTCTTGGACTGGGAGGCGAACGTGGATCCCGACTTTGCCGCGAAGCATTTCATGGCCCCGAAGCCCGCAAAGCCGCCTGCCCAGATGGAAGCGGAGGGATACCGGGAGAACTGGATCACGTACAAGTCCTCCGACTACAGCGCCAAAGAGCTGACCGTTTTTCCTGGAAGAACGGTCAGCATGAAGGACGGCGCGGCATATGGAATGATCCTGCTCCAGGGACACGGGAGGATGGGGCCGTGGGAAATCGATTCGCCGGCACTCATCCGTTTCGGACAGCTGACCATGGACGAGTTCTTCGTGACGGAGGAAGCTGCACAGAAGGGCGTGGTCATCTCGAACCCGTCCCGAACCGATCCGATCGTGATGCTCAAGCACTTCGGGCCGGAGAACCCTGACCTGGCCCTGTAGCCACTTTTGGAATGCCAAGGAATCGGGGGGATTAGTGGACAAACTCCTCGTCATGAACCAGATCACCAAGTCCTTCTATGGTGTCAACGTGCTGAAGGGCGTCGACTTCGACCTCGGCTACGGCGAGGTGCACGTTCTCCTCGGAGAAAATGGCGCCGGGAAGTCGACGCTCATGAAGATCCTGTGCGGAGCCTACACGCTGGATTCTGGTTCGATCTCGATTGCGGGCACGCTGGTCGACCTCGCGGGGTATGACCCCCGGAAGGCTGAGGACGCCGGGATCGTCACTGTCTACCAGAACTTCCACCTCGTTCCCCATCTCAGCGTGGCGGAAAATCTCTCCCTCCCGCAGTTCACCCGTCAGCGCGGACTAATCAGCTGGAAGAGGGTCAACGAGTATGCCCGTGAGGCCCTGAGGAAAGTTGATTTTGCCATTGATCCGAGAACGAAAGTGCGGGACCTGCCCGTGTCGCAGCGGCAGATGCTGGAAATCGCGATAGCCCTTTCGAAGAACGCGAAGATCATCATCATGGACGAACCGACCGCGGCCCTGAGCAGAAAGGAAACGGAAACACTTTTCAAAACCATCGGAGAAATCACCGCGCAGCGCATCGGCCTCATCTACATCTCCCATAAGCTGGAGGAGGTAAAGCAGGTCGGGGACCGGATCACGGTCCTCAGGGACGGATTGAAGATCGCGACACTGGAAAACAGCGATGCTGACCTGAACAGGATCATAACGCTGATGATCGGAAAGGAAGTTTCACGGGCGAGCAGGGAAACAGCGGTGGAGACGAAGGGCGTCGCCTTGGAGGCCCGCGGGCTGAGGAACGAAAGGTTCACGGCACCAATCAGCTTCTCGGTGCGAAAAGGGGAGATACTCGGCGTGACGGGCCTCGTGGGTTCGGGCAAAACGGAATTGGCGCGAGCGCTGTTCGGAATTGACAGGCTGGCCGATGGTGTCCTGCTTCTGGATGGAAAGCACGTGCGGATCGATTCCCCAAAGAGGGCAGTCGATCTCGGGATCGGATATCTCTCCGAGGACAGGGATACCGACGGGCTGTGTCTCAACCTTGGTGTAAAGGAAAATGTCTCAATTGTCTTCCTCGCGAAACTCCGCAGTCTTTTCTTCAGCCTGGTAGCGGAGAAGCAGACGGTGAACGACCTGGTTGTCAACATCGGGCTGAAGATCGCGGGTCTCTCCCAGCACGTGAAGTACCTTAGCGGCGGGAACAAGCAGAAGGTAGTGTTCGGCAAGTGGCTCACGGCGAGATGCCGGCTTCTGATCCTCGACGAGCCGACCACGGGAATCGACGTCGGCGCTCGCGCGGATATCTATGGACTCATCCGCCGATTCGTGCAGGAAGAGGACAGGGCCGTAGTGTTCATTTCCAGTGATGTTGACGAGATCCTCGAAGTCTCGGACAGGATCCTTGTGATGGTCGGCGGCGAGACTGCGGCGGTATTGGATTCGAGCGCCGCAACGAAACAGGAAATAATGCGATACAGCACGCACGTTGCACGGGGAGCTGGATGATTATGGAAAACGGCAGGTTGACGGCGGCTGGACCAGGGCAAGGCGGCGCGGCAGGGTTTCGGGGTCTGTTCCGCAACCAGGCCGTTTCAATGCTCGTTATTCTAATTTTCATGTGGGGCGTGCTTGGACTTCTCTCGCCGTACTTCTTCACGGTGGACAATCTCTTCGAAATCACCTTGCAGACCGCGGTGATCGCCATTATCGGGGCGGGCATGACGTTCGTCATCCTCTCGGGGGGGATCGACCTGTCCGTCGGATCAGTCTTTGCATGCTCAGCGGTCGTCGGCGGCATGGTGTTCACCAGCACGCACAGCCTTTTCCTCGCGCTGCTCGCGACAGCGGCCGCAGGAGCAGTTTTCGGACTCGCAAACGGGCTCCTCATAACCGTTCTCCGCGTCCCGCCGTTCATCGGAACCCTTGGGATGATGGGAGTTGCCCGCGGGTTTGCCCTGATCTTCGTCAACGGGGTGCCCATTTATGGGCTTGAGCGATACAAGTTCATTGGCCAAGGCAAGCTCTTTGACGTGATACCGGTCCCGACGCTAATCGTCCTCGTGATATTTGTGATCGGAGTCTTTGTTCTCCGATACACGCGGTTCGGCAGGTTCACGTATTCAATTGGAAGTAACGCCGAGGCATCAAGGCTGTCTGGAATCAATGTCAAGCTGATCCAGATCAGCATCTACGCGATTTGTGGATTCCTGGCGGGCATTGCGTCGACGATCGAAGCGGGACGGCTGGCCATCATTCAGCCCGCGGGAGGCAACGGCTACGAGCTTCTTGCAATCGGGGCGGTGATCATCGGGGGCGCCAGCACGTTCGGCGGAGAAGGAAACATTGTCGCGACCCTGATCGGGGCCATAATCCTGGCGACGATCAGGAATGGCCTGAACATACTCGGTGTGAACGCCTTCTGGCAGTACGTGGTCAACGGCATGGTCATTATAAGCGCCGTAGCGGCGGACCAGCTTCGCAGAAGGCGATAGCCCTTTCATGGCAGACTTCTGGCTGTCAGCCAGGCTCACAATTTCTCGAGGAGGTGCGTGCATGAAGCTCAAGTGGATCTGGATCGGACTTGTGGTCCTGCTCCTGGTAGGAGGGGCGAGTGCGGCATTCGCAGGTGGAAGCGCTGAAAGCAAGACAATCGTCTTCATTCCGAAGTCGACTTCGGCGACATTTTACCTCTTCCTAGTGAAGGGCGCCCAGGACAAGGCAAAGGAATTGGGCTACAAGGTCGACTTCCTTGGCCCCGCAACCGAAGCGGACGTCGCCGCGCAGGTCGATTTTGTCCGTTCGATCGTTCGAAAACACCCGGCGGGCATCCTTCTGGCAGCTCTGGACTCCAAAGCCTTGATCGCGCCCGTAGAGGAAGCCATGAAAGCAGGGGTTCCCGTTGCGATGGTAGACTCGGGAATCGACAGTGATGCCCCTGTGGCCAGCATCATCACTGACCAGGAGAAAGGTGGCCTCATGGCGGGTGAAGCAATGGCCAAGCTGCTTGGTGAAAAGGGTCTGGTTGCGGATCACGGAATCCAGGCCGGCTCCGTGAGCGCAGGCCGGAGCAAGGGCTTCCAGGAGGCGATTGCGAAATACCCCGGAATGAAAGCGCTGGCCACAATGTGGACCGACGCGGACACGACCAAGTCGATGAATATTTCAACGGACGAGCTCACCGCGCACCCGGACCTCATGGGCATTTTCAACGCGTGCGCCGCCTCGGCGGGGGACGCCCAGGCAGTCAAATCAAAGGGACTGGCGGGGAAAGTCAAGATCGTAGCATTTGACCCGAGTCCTGAAATTCTCCCGCTCTTCGAGGAGGGGACTATCCAGGCGATCATCTCCCAGGATCCCTACCAGATGGGCTACCAGGGCGTTGCCGCGATCGACGCATTCAAGAAAGGCAATCCCATCGCAAACAAGAACGTTCTGTTGGCCCCTGTCTTGATCACCCCGGAAAACTACAAGAGCCCGGAGGTGGTGAAGCTGCTTCAGACGCCCGAGAAGTTCCAAAAATAGGTGCAACTCATTTGGCCGCGGGCACCAGCCCGCGGCTTCTTGTTGAGTCGGACGCCGCAACCGTAAATCACGAAACTATCCTCGAAACGGTTCGAAGGGACAGTAATCCAACATGGCTTCAATAAAGGACATCGCCCGCTTGGCCGGGTGTGCAACCTCCACAGTTTCTAGAGTTCTCAATTACCCCGACTTCGTTGCGACAGAGACAAGGAAGAGGGTACAAAATGCCATCGAGCAACTGGACTACAAGCCTAGTCTTGTCGCCCAAGGTCTCCGAGGAAGAGCGGGGCGACTCATTGGTCTGGCGGTACCGACAGGAATGCCGGGAGCTTTCGGAAAAGTCATACAGCACGCACTGGACGCGGCGTACAAGCATGGCTATAACCTGCTGCTTGCAAATACTGACGACGATCCTGACCGGGAAGAGTACTTCATACGTGACTTTCTCCGCAGAAATATCAGCGGGATAATCTTCTCGCGCGTGTCGGATGACAGCAAGATACTGAGGAAGATTGTCAAACAGAATATCCCCGTGGTGGTCATTGACAGAGCGTTCGAGCACGAGAGTGTGTCGAACATCATACTCGACAACCAAGCGGCCGGTACTCTGGCGGGAAAGCACCTTCTGGCCCTCGGACACAAGAAGATTGGGTGCATTATGGGTCCGGCAAAGATAGCTTTGTGTCGCGAAAGGTTGGCTGGCTTTCGTTGCGCTCTGGAGGATCAGGGAGTTCCCCTGCAGGAATCATGCGTTGTCGAAGGAGATTTCAACTTGGAATCCGGTATCGTTGGCATGAAGAAACTTCTCGACCGGGGGGCGGCTTGCACTGCAGTCTGGGCCATGAATGATTGGATGGCAATAGGCGCTATGCGGGTTCTCCAGGAAAGAGGTGTGAACGTGCCTGATCAAGTATCGATAGCTGGAATGGACGACACTGAAATCACCCTTGTGTCGAATCCGCCACTTACGTCAATTCACCAACCCTTCGCTGAACTCGTCGACAAGGCGGTCGAGCTCTTGATATCGCAGATCGGGAGTCGAGAGACCCTGATGAAGACTGTCATCCTTACGCCCAAGCTTATCATACGTGGGTCCACCTCTCGGTGCCCTTGACATCATATGATTGCGCGACAGGAGGCTCTTCTGGATGAAGGCCATACATCTGGGGAGGCTATGCGGATAAGCCCATCCCTTCCCCTCACCGGCAACCACGAGCAAGAAGGATTACCTCGGACGGCCCATGGCCACATCATCGGGCGTGACTCCCCATAGAATCGGCCGCCGGTCGAAAGCAAGTGGACGTGAAATACCGAATCAACCGGAAGGGATTGCCATGAAGAAGATCAATGTTCTTGTCATTGGCCAGGGGTTCATGGGCGGTGTTGCCCATCCCCGAGCCATCCTTGAGGCCAATCTGCAGCTGCGGCCCCGCGGGCTTGAGTTTGTCATGGATTGCGTGGCTGGTCGGGACGCGGATAAACTTTCGGTTACCCAA
The DNA here is from genome assembly GCA_963745235.1 of uncultured Spirochaetota bacterium. Taxonomy (GTDB): domain Bacteria; phylum Spirochaetota; class Spirochaetia; order SZUA-6; family Fen-1364; genus Fen-1364. The sequence goes on from CAVUXE010000043.1 coordinate 9,315, forward strand.
AAAATCTACGGTTACAACCGGACGTCCACGGATTGGACGAAAGAGATCAGCAAGGCCGATATGGTTGTAGTGGCGGCTCCGAACAAGGAACACGCGTCCATGGCTATTGCCGCCCTGAAGGCAGGCAAAACCGTGGTCAGCGAAAAGCCTTTGAGCTCCTCTCTGGAAACGGCGCAGGAGATGGCGGCAGCTGCAAAGGCGGCCGGTACTCCGACCATGGTCACGTTCTGCTACCAGGGCGCCCCCGGGGTCCTGGAGGCGCGTCGCCTGGTCCAGGACGGTCTTGTCCTTGGTGCCTCAGGGTATTTCGAGGGAGCTTCCGAGTTCCTTCAAGATTGGGGGCGGTCCGGCCGCTCGAACTTCCGTTTCCAGGCGGACCAGGGGCTTGGCGGAGTCATCGAGGACCTGGGCGCACATCAGGTTGACCTCATTCAGTTTGTTCTCGGAAAGAAGATCGTGGAGGTCTCGGCTCAGACCCGGGTCTACGACGGGGATGCGGAAAACTTGAGAATGATCCGGGGTTCGGTCCCGCGGGCTCAGGGTAGGGCCGTGGATGCGTTCGAAGCGGTTGCCTGGTTTGACAACGGCTGCACAATCACATTTCGGTCCAATCGAACGTCCACGGGTCACAAAGCTTTCTTCGAGAACTCCATCCACGGCAATCGGGGCGGCGTTCAGTGGGAGTTGGAGGACCAGGGCTACCTCAAGTTCTACTCGCACACGCGCCCGGACGGCGTCAAGGTTCCCTCTCGCGAACGCGGCTGGACCCACATCCACGTTTCCGACCCGGGCAGTGATGGCCACCTGAACACTGACACTGTCCCCGGCTTGACCAATGGCTATTTGCAGTATTTCCGGTGGCAGTACGTGCACTTTGGGCTGAAGCTGCTGGGCCAGGCAGATAGTGCCTACGCCGTCCCGACGTTCGCAGACGCATGCCAAGTGGCGGCAGTCACGGACGCCATCTACCGCAGCGGCCAAGGGGACGGGAAACTTGTCAAGGTGACCGCGGTTTAGCCGGGGCTCCCAAGGGTTCGTCGCCGATGAGCCCGGCAGGGCGCCTAGCTCGATCTCAGCCTCCACGCTTGATTCCTGTCCGGTCAGGCTTGAAACCGGGAGTTGGTAGGAATGGCGGGCGCGCGCGGGGTTCCATAGAATTTGACGCGCCGGAAACGTGCCTGCCGATCCGGCGCTCGCCATGAAAATTGCCTTGGACAGCATCCCCGGGGCAAAGACGGACGTGCCCTTTGCTCCATCTTGGTAGCACGCAAAGGCCTCAATACCAGAGGCGTAGCTGAAGTTGCCGCACTTCACACAGGCGCACGAGCTACCCGGGAAGTGGCAACAAAGATATTACTGACCAATCCGTGCGCAGCTCACCATATTCTGTTGCCGGGAAAGTCCAAAGACGTTTCGTGATGTGCTGCCCTCGTTGCAAAGCGCGGCTGAAAAGATGATCTTTCAGGGATGGGCGCGGAGCTCTCGTCGTACCTCCGGGGAGTCCCCGTTATCGATGTGCACGAGCATCACATGCCGGACATCCTCCTGAACAAGGAGGTAGGGTTACTTCAGCTGCTCCAGGAAAGCTACGCCGGGTGGACGCAGGCCCGGCCTTACCCGCTCCCCGATGAGCCTCCTCATACCCTGGGGGCGACATCGAGAGGCCCGGGCGATTGGCGCGACATCGCAGCCTACGTCGAGGGGAGCGGAACGAACGCGTTTGTCCGCAACATGGTCGGCTCCCTCGCTGACCTTTACGGTCTGGGGGAGGACGGCATCACGGAGAAGAACTGGGCGGACCTGGATGCGCGTATCCGGCGTAAGCATGCAGATCCGCGCTGGCCGGGAGCCGTCCTCGACCTCGCGGGCATTTCCACCGCAGTCTCTGACCCGTATACCGACCCTCTCCTGGATGTCCGTCAAACGCTCGGAGACCGGTATGTTTCCGTGCTCCGCATCAATTGCCTTGCCGTGGGATGGAACGGAGAGTCCCGGGACCACAATGGCAACAACGCCTGGGAGCTGCTCGCCCGGCTGGGAATGCAGCCGCGGAGGTTCGATGACTACCTCCAGGCTCTTCCCGCCCTGCTCAGACCGGTTGGCCGGCCTGCACAAGGTGGGTATCAAGAACGCGCTGGCGTATGACAGGTCCGTCAACTTCGACGACCTGGATATGGAGCTCGCCGGAGCCGCATGGGGAAAACAATCCCCCTCGGCTGCTGAGAAGAAAGCATTCGGAGATGTGGTGGTGGACAGGATTTGCTGTCTAGCGGGAGAGAGGGACATTCCCTTCCAGATGCACTTGGGCACCGGTTTGATCCGTGGCTCCCGGCCCTTGGAGGCGGCTGGTCTCATCGAGCGCAACCCGAAGACCCGGTTTCTCCTCATGCACTTGGCATATCCCTGGTGCGACGAGCTCCTCGGCATGGCTTTCGTTTACCGCAACATCTGGATCGACCTGACATGGTCATGGCTCCTGAGCCCAGGCAGGTTCCGGGAATCACTGCAGCAGGCGGTCGACCTCCTTCCTGACGAGTCCAGAATGATGCTGGGGGGCGATACGTGGCATGCCGAAGAGGCCTACGGCGCCATCAGTAAGGCGCGCCATCTCATCGCAGAGACCTTGGAGTCGGGAGTTCGGCAACGGCAGTACAGGTACCAGGACGCCGAACGGCTGTCGCGAAAGATTCTCCACGACAACGCTCTCACGTTCTTCCGATTATCCTAGGGCAGAGGGCCGGCTCCCGGAGCCCTCGCGACGATCGGCGAGATCGGACGCATAAGTCCCGACATCGTTCGCGGATACTACTCTTTTGCTCGGGGCCACGATGCTCAACCTTGCCAAGGGAAGCGCGCGAAACGTTATATGATCTCATATTGTATGACATGCAAGGGAAGTGGTCAAAAAGCCGGGATACCTAAGGAAGTGTCAAACAATAACTGAACTAATTACTTGACTGTCTTCCTTGGATGAATCGTGTAGTTCCAGTCACCATGGAAACGATGTCGCGTGAGATTCACTTCAAGAAGCTGCTCGTCGGAGACAGTCTGGCCGTCCGGATAAGGACCTGTGTCGAGCTCGCTACGAACACGTAGACCCGTTACGGTTCTTGTTGAGGCGATCAGACTGACGATCACGGCCAAGCTTGTCAGAGGCTGCCCGCGCCAGTTGCTGCTGATGTACGAGAAGAGCCGGTGTTCAATCTTGTTCCACTTGCTCGTCCCCGGAGGAAAGTGGCAGACCGCGATCGAGAGCCCCGTGCGAGTGGCCAGTTGCTGCAATTCCCACTTCCACAGCCGAACACGTGAGCCGTTACTTCCTCCAGCATCCGCAGTGATGAGAAGAGATCTGGCGTGCGGGTATGCGGGTCGTCCCATCTTACGCCACCAGCGGCCGATGGTGCGGACTGCGAAACTCGCGGTGTCGTGGTCGATGCCCACACTGACCCACCCCGCGTTGCGTGTCAGGTCGTAGACTCCGTAGGGGATCGCCTTTCCTTTCTCGGGAATGATGAAGTCGTGAACCCGAACAACGTGGGGGCTCTTCTTCGGCCTCCACTGTTTCCCAGCGTTTTTGAAGTCTCCCACCAGCTCCTTCTTCTTCGTGTCTACGGAGATCACCGGCTGCTCCTCGGCTTGGAAAGCTCGAACCCGCCGATTGATGTAGCGAAACTGCCCGTCCCGATCGGGATGGTTGGGTCCCTCGCGGCCCTTGCGATTGCTCTGCAGGCTGTAGCCTGCGGAGCATAACAACTCTGCCACCAACTGGTGGCTGGCGACATGCCCCATGCCACGAAGTGCCTCCGAGAGGGTCCTCACACTCCTGGATGTCCAGCGCAGAGGTGACTGTGGATCTCCAGAGACAGCGGGCTCGACCAAGTTCTCCAGGTCGTTCACCAGAGTCGGATCCTTCTGAAGTGTCTTCTTGCGCCCTCCCCCTGCCCGGCGAACTCGATCAGGCGGCGCAACTTCTTCTGATTCCAGATCCTTGAGGCCTCGCACAACCGTGGAGTATGAGATCCCCGTCGCGCGTGCCACGAGGGTAATACCGCCACGGCCCGCCTGGCGGGCTTCGGTGGCTGCCCAGATGCGCCGCGCGCGTTCACTGAGAACCGGAGCCAAGGCTTTGTACTTGGTCCTCAAAGGCTCGACATCCACATGCACATGATATACCACGTAGGCAATTTCGTCCAGTTATTTTCTGACGCTTC
>CAVUXE010000044.1:0-162186 GCA_963745235.1 uncultured Spirochaetota bacterium
TGCGCGGTGCTCGGCCGCTTGGGAAGCCGCCTCATCGCGCTCGGCTTCCTGCTGGATCTCCTTGCCCTGGCCCTCGTACTTCTTCTTCTGCACTTCGTAATCGGCTTTCATCTTCTCCGCAGCGTCACCCTTGGCGCCGAGGACCACGAGCAGGTTTAACCCCAGCTCGACGTTGTGCGATTTCACGCGGGATGCCTGGTAATGCGACCAGGCGTCGTTCGCTTCGGACTTGGCAATAATCGCCTCCGTGAATCAGCTCAAGTCGTGCCAGGAGGTATCCCGGATATTCTGCGCCACGGCGAACCCCGTCCAGGTCCTGGTGGGAAGCTCGGACCAGGGCAGGGGGATCATGGGCGTGATTGACGGTTTCCCTCCGAAGGGCGTTGAGAAAGAAAAGGACAAGACCGAGCGGAGATCCATGCTGCGAAGGTTCGGCTACAAGTTCTGACCGACAGGAGGTTCGTCATGAAGCGATTGGGGTTTTTCGTGTTCTCCGCATGCCTCGCGGGGCTCCTTGTCAGCTGCGCGAGCCAGGAGCCCATGGTCTCCACCCCGCCCGCCGTGACTGTCAGTAATTTCAAATCCGTCTCCTTCACGCCGCAGCGCATCGAGTTCGACGCAAGGGTCCTCATTCAGAATACCGCTCCGGTGCCTCTCGACCTGGCGAAGGTGGACTGGGCTGTCGACATGTTTGACCAGGAGCTTTTCAACGACTCTTTCAGCGGATTGAAACGCACGGACGGCAACGGCACCCAGACTGTCTCCCTCCCCTTTCATATTGTCATGAAGGACGTGACGGCGCAGGCGCCCGACCTCCTGGCGGAAGGGAAGCTGAGGGTCACGTTCCGCGGCCAGGTGTACAGCGCGGCCCGCTATGGGCTTTCGCCGGTGCCCTTCACGCAATCCATCGAGATCCCGATCCCGAAGCTGCCGGATGTCGCCTATGTGGGGTCCGAAGGCGAGCCTTTTTCGAGCTCGTTCAGGCTCAACTTCACGGTCACCAATTCCAACTCTTTCCCGATCGCACTGACCTCGGTCAAGACCTTCCTGGAGATAAGCGGCAGGAAGTACTCGCTGCTGCACACGCGCAAGTCAGTCGACGTGCAGCCGGGTGAGACGCAGCCGGTGGTCCTTCAGATGGAGAACTCTCCGGGCAAGGCCCTGAGCATGGCCCTCAACCTCGCGCAGAATCCCAACCCGACCTTCAGCATCACGGGGACGGTGACATTCAACACTCCCTACGGGTGGGTCTTCATCCCCCTGAACCAGCAGGAGATGCTGCAGTAAACCCGGAGGGAACCCGCCTGGGGACGGCGCTCAGCGCCGCCCTCAGCGTGGCGGCTCACTCGCGTCCGGCATCCAGGCCCTGGCCCTGTCCTTCAGCAGCCTGCTGAAGGTGATGCGCGGAACCGCCTGGGGCGGCCGCGCGGCAATCGTGATCTTCTGTCCCGTTGCAGGGTTCACACCGACGCGCGCCTTGCGGGCCGGCTGCTCCCTCAGGAACAGCCTCCCCAGCTTCCCCAGGGGGACTTTCTGACCCAGGAGCATCCCTGACTGGAGGAGCAGGTGGTAGTCCTCAAGGAGCTGCCTGGCCTGCCTCTGGCTCAACCCGTTCTTTTCCGCGAGATAGGAGATCATGGATTTCGCGGTCATGAGGTCGGGAAAGCCCGTGCCCGGAGCTGCGACGGTCCGGTTGATCTTCACGAAAGCGCTGGTCAGGTAGATGGTGGCCTCTCGAATCCTTCGCGCCTGCTCTTCGGCCGGGAGCCCGGGATCGCAGGCTGCGATCTTGAGCAGCGCGGAGGTGCGCCGGAGCGGCCCCTGTGAGAACTCCGCCTCCTTGTCCACGGCAAGCCCCTGCGGGAAGTCCACGGAGTCCAGGAGCACGAGGTGCGGGACATCCATGCGCAGCTCGATGCTGGCGTATTCCCCGTGACGGCCCGCCGTCCCGGGAGGCTCCAGGCTCACAAGTGAGCCGGACCACGTCAGGAGAAGCGCCCCGCGCGGGTCGGCGGCGGGCAGGGACGCCAGCTCCTGCATGTCGAGCGCCCGGGCCTGGTCCTCGAACATGCGTTTCTTTGAAAGCCACGCCGCTCCCATGCGCTGCAGCGACTCCTCGGTGTCCGGGCAGGCCCGAGCTTCGCACAAGGGCCGCGAGGTGCGCGCGTATGGGCGCGCTGATCCCACTGACATCATCCATAGGGTCCTCCCCTTGAAAACGTAGTGCCCCTTGCGCAGAATCACAATCCTGATATGACAACCCTCGAACTGAGTGCAATCCTGGCGGGAGCGTCGGTTGCCGCGGGGCTCATCGGTTCCCTCACGGGTCTCGGCGGCGGGGTGATCGTGATTCCGCTCCTCACGCTGGGGCTGGGAATCGATATCCGCTACGCCATCGGCGCTTCCCTCGTGTCCGTGATAGCCACGTCCTCGGGAGCCGCGGCCGCCTACGTGAGGGAGGGCTTCAGCAACATACGCATCGGCATGTTCCTGGAGGTCGCCACGACCCTGGGCGCTTTGGGGGGGGCCGCCATTGCGCTTCGCGTGCCCCCATCCATCATCGCCATCATCTTCGGCTGCGTGCTCCTGTATTCCGCCTACCAGACCTTTCGCGCGCCGCCTGAGGATACCGTGAATGTCCCTCCGGACGCGCTGGCATCACGCCTGAGGATGAACGGGACATTCCCGACCTCGGAAGGCATTCGCGCGTACAACGTCCGCTCGGTCCCCGCCGGCTTCCTCCTCATGGCAGTTGCGGGAGCAATTTCGGGGCTCCTGGGGATCGGCTCCGGGGCGCTGAAGGTCATCGCAATGGACCGGGTGATGAAGATTCCCTTCAAGGTGTCCACGACTACCAGCAACTTCATGATCGGTGTCACGGCGGCGGCAAGCGCCGGGGTCTACCTGAACAGGGGATATATCGACCCGGGGCTCGCCATGCCCATCGTGCTCGGCGTCCTGGGAGGGTCATTCCTGGGCTCGCGCCTGCTCTCCGGAGCCCGCACGAGGTCTTTGCGCGTCATATTCGCCCTTACCATCGTGGCCCTCGGAGCGGAGATGCTCTACAACGGGATCGGAGGACGGTTCTAGATGAAAAGCAACCGCGCCCTGAGCGACCACCAGGTGGAAGGCTTCATCGGCAATCTCCTGAGGACGGGGGTGATTACCGCGGCCTGCATCGTTGCGGCGGGCGGCATTTTCTATCTCTCCCGGCGCGCCGGGACTGTTCCTCGCTACGCGATGTTTCAGGGGGAGCCGGATTTTCTGAAGCGCCTGGGCAAGATCTTTCAAGCCGCATTTTCGCTGCGCAGCGAGGCGATCATCCAGCTCGGTATCCTTGTCCTGATAGCTGTCCCGATTGCGCGCGTCGCCGTCTCTGTCATCGCCTTCCTGCTGAGGCGGGACTGGCTCTACTGCGGTGTGACCATCCTGGTGCTGGCGGTCCTCCTGTTCTCGCTTCTGGGAGGCAAGGTGTAGGCAGGGCTTCTAAGCGCGGGGGCTCCCGCCGTTCTTCTTCCATATTTCCGTAGCGCTTGCAAAATGGCTTCGCAGGAGGCCGACCGCGCGGGCAGGATCCTTCTGCAGGCAGGACAGGACGTCCGCGTGCATCTCCGCCCAGTCTTCTTCCATGGTGTGGAAGGTCTTCTCGTGCATCAGGGTCATGTTGACCCGCAGGGTGAGCTGGCGATACGTGGCGTTCAGGAGATCGTTTCCCGCGAGCGCGCAGATTTCGCCGTGGAACTCCCGGTCCAGGGCAATCGCCTTCTTCTCCTTTTCCGCCGGGTCCTGCTCTTTTCCCAGGGCGCGCATGCGAGCCACTATTGCCTCCATGCGGGCCAGGTTTGCCCTCGGGAACCTGCCCCCGCAGCAGGAAAGCGCGTACACCTCCAGCGCTTCCCGAAGCGCGTAGACCTCCAGGATGGTCCGGCGGGACGGCACGCGCACCGTGCACGAGCTGCGCGGCTTGATGTCCACCACGCCCTCGAACTCCAGTCTTTTCAAGGCCTCCCGGACCGGCATGCTGCTCACGGAAAGACGCCCGGCCACGCCCTTGATGCTGATGGTGTCCCCGTAGCGGATGGCGCCGGTGATGATCTGGTCCAGCAGGTATTCGTAGACCCTGTCCACGAGGCTTTTCGACGCACGCGTCCGCGCCATCAGGGGTGTCCTTCCCCCCGCATCATTCTCAGCGCATGCTCCATGACCGGTCCCACCACCTTCATGCAAAGGCGGACGGCTTTCAGCGAGCCGGGAAAGTTCACCACGATGGTGCTGCCCTTCATGCCCGCCACGCCGCGGGACAGCACGGCGGCCGGGGTCTCCGCGTAGGATTGCGCCCGCAGGCATTCGGAAATCCCCGGCAGCTCTCTCTCGATGAAGCGCCGCGTTGTCTCGGGGGTGACGTCCCGGGGGATATGCCGGTTCCCCCCGTCGTGAGGATGAAGTCCGCGCCCGCGGAGGCCTGCAGGGCGGCCAGGATGTCGTCAGGCTCATCCGGGACAACGCGGCGCGTCACCGCGGCGTCGGCGAACCTGCTTTTCACCTCTTTTTCAATCTCCGGGCCGGAAAGGTCCTCGTATTCCCCTCTGGACGCCCGGTCAGAGACAGTAATGACAACGACTTTCAAGATCGATCTCTCCTCCCCGGATCACGCGCGCAAAAACCCCTTTGCGCGGCATAACGCAATCTCCGACAGCCCGGAAAATGGCGCAGTGGTGATGACATTCCTTCCCGATCTGGGTTATCTCAAGGAGAGCGTCCCCAATGGAAAGGCGCGCGCCCACCGAGAGCGATCCCACGTCGAGCCCCCGGGTGGTGAGGTTTTCAGCGAAATCTCCAAAGCTGATCTCAATTCCCCTGTCGCGCATGCATTCGATGTCTTCGTCGGCAAGCAGCGAGACCTGGCGATGCCAGTCCCGCGCGTGCGCGTCTCCGACAATGCCGTGGTTCTCCTTGAGGATGGCGCGCGGGACAGGCTTCTTCTGCACGCCCACGATCTCTGAGACATTGATGGACAGCAGAGAAAAGGCTGTCACCCGGGGCTCTCTTTGGTTTTTTCGGTAAGCCGGATGCCGGTGATCGTCATCTGCTTGTCCACCGCCTTGCACATGTCGTACAGAGTCAGCGCGGCGACGGAGACTGCAACGAGGGCTTCCATCTCGATCCCCGTGCTCTCCGTGCACACGGCGCGGGAGGTGATCTCGACACCGTCTGCGCGCAGAGCCATGTCCACGGAGACGTGGTCTATCCTGATGTTATGGCAGAGAGGGATCAGCTCGGAGGTCTTCTTGGCGGCGGCAATCCCCGCCACGCGCGCCACGGCAAGGGCGTCGCCCTTGCTCAACAGTCTCTCGCTGATCAGGCGCAGCGTCTCGGGCTGCATGAGGACCATGCCCGTTGCGGAGGCCGTGCGGCGAACCCGCGGCTTGGCGGATACATCCACCATGACGGCCTTCCCTTCCTGATCGAGATGGCTGAAGTCCACCGTATCACCCTCCGATCTGCGGCATTGCGCGGTTCCTGCACGCTCCACCGCGCTCAGGCTTTGCGAGCACCGCCTCGCGGAGGCTGTCTTCCAGGCGGGAAAAGTCAAGCCGCACTTCCGTGTCGCTGTGGAGGCACGGCTTGAGCATCCCGTCAGCCATGAGCCGGATGCGGTTGCAGCGCGCGCATGACGGAGGCCGGTCGAACCCGTAGGAGTCCCTCTTCTCTCTGTCCAGGTCATAGTGGTTGATGAGCTGCAGCCGGACCCCGCGCTCCGCGCAGAACTGCCTCATGCCGTCAATCTCTTCCGCGCGGGTATCATCCAGGACCACCATGTTGATCTTGAGGGGGAACCCCTCCGCCCGGGCGGCCTCGATTCCGGCAAGCGCCTCTTCGATCCGGCCTCCGCGCGTGAGGAAACGGTACCTGTCGCCCTCCAGGGTGTCCAGGGAGACGTTCAGGGTCTGCAGCCCGGCCTCGCGGAGGGAGCGGGCGAACCTGGACAGGAGGGTGCCGTTGGTTGTCATGGCCAGGTGCTCCAGGCCTTCTGTCCGGGCAAGCATGCGAACCAGCTCTTCAATACCCCGCCTCACCAGCGGCTCCCCGCCGGTGAGGCGTACCTTGGTCACCCCCAGGCGGACCGCGGCCCCCGCAACCGCCGTGATCTGCTCGAAAGTGAGGAGGTCCCGGTGGTGGCGCAAGGGCACTCCTTCCGGGGGCATGCAGTAGCGGCACCTCAGGTTGCACTTGTCCGTGATCGAGATGCGAAGATACGTGATAGGACGATCAAAGCGGTCGAACATCGACCTCGACTCCTTCTTCCAACCCCTCCACGCCCTTTTCCACCCGTATCAGCCCGTCCGCTCCGCCCAGCGCGTTCAGATGGGCCGAGCCGTGGTATGCAACCGGGAAGACCCGACCGTCACGCGCGCTGACCGGGCAGGAACTCGGTACGCTCCGATCCCCTCCGTCGCACGGCGGAGCCCAGGCGCGCCCGGAAGCGGGGAGGCTTCCAATCGATGCCCATCCAGCGATAGAGGAAGGGCTTCACAAAGATCTCGAATATGACGAACGATGACACCGGGTTCCCCGGCAGCCCAAAAATGTAGCACTCACCCCGCTTTGCAAACAGTGTGGGCTTGCCCGGCTTGACGGCCACGCCGTGAAAGAGAACGCTCGCCCCCAGCTCCGAGAGGGACCGGGGAACGAAGTCGAAGTCCCCGGCGGACACGCCGCCTGTCAGGAGAACGAGCTCGCTGGATGCGAGCGCTGCGGAAATGGCCCGCGCAAGCGGCGCCGGCTCATCCGCAACCACGCCAATGAAGCGCGACGTGCAGCGCAGGGGGGCAAGCTGGGCCGCAAGCTGCGCGGCGCTGCTGTTGTAGATCTCTCCCGGTCCGAGCGATTCGCCGGGGGAACGGATCTCCGAGCCCGTCGAAATGATCCCGACCACCGGCGTTGTCATGACGTCCACCGCCGCGAAGCCTGAGGCGGCCAGGATCCCGATGTCCTGGGCGGAAAGCGCCCGGCGCCCGAGCACGGGGTCCCCCGCGCGCAGGTTTGCGCCTCGGGGAATCACGTTGTCTCCCGTTTCCGGCCCCAGCACCCGGATGACTCCGTCCCTTTCCTCCACGAGCTCCTTGCGGATCACGCGGCCGGCGCCGGGGGCAGCATTGCGCCGGTCATGATGCGGGCGCACTCCCCCGCGCGGAGCTCCCTCCGCGGAGCGCTGCCCGCGGGGACAATTTCGACGACCCGAAGGGTTGGCGAGAGATCATCCGACCTGACGGCAAAGCCATCCATTGCGGATTTTGCAAAGGGCGGAGAATCGATGGGGGAACGAACCTCGCGCGCCAGCACCCTGCCGAGCGCCTGGTCCAGAGGGACAGTTTCGAAGGAAGAGCGGGGCTCGACCCGCCGGATGATTTCCAGAGCCTCTTCGAGCTCGATCACCAGACATCCCCCTCAGTACAGCCTGACGGCGGATGCCTTGAAGGCTACCACGTATTCGCGACCGGTTTCCATGCCAAGCTCCTCCGCCGCGGGGGGCGTGATCACCGCCTGAATGGGAAGCCCGCAATCCACGGTGATCCGCAGGAGAGCGCCCTCCGGCTGCACCCGGGAGACCCGGCCGCGCAGCTGGTTGCGCGCGCTGGAGCTGAGGGGCACCCGTGAGATGATCACGTCATCGAGGGGAAGAACGGCAACCGAAAAGTCCCCCTGGCGCGCCGGGCAAAGCAGGACCGTCTGGCCGGAGCGAAAGTGCGTGAAATGCTCGTCCGTTCGCTCCACGCTCCCCCGAAAAATGTTCTCCGCGAAAGGCAGGACCTTGCCTTCCGACATGCGCAGCAGGGAGTCGCACAGCCGGTAGGCGAGCTCCATGGTGTGGGTGCTCATTATCACGCTGCCCCCGGCGGAAACGGTCTGGCGCACGATGGTCTCCACCACCAGCCGGGAGGCAGGGTCCACGTTCGCGGTGGGCTCATCCAGCATGAGGACTTTCGGCCGCAGCACCAGGGCGCGGGCCATGGCAACCCTCTGCACCTCCCCGCCGGAAAGCCGGCCGGCGCGTCGACCTTCGAAGCCGGGAAGCCCCACCTCTGCAAGGGCGTCTTTTGTCCTTTGCGACACCTCGTGCGCCGGCACTCCCCGGATGCGCAGGCCGTAGCCCACGTTGTGCCCGATGCTCCCGCGGAAAAGGAGCGGGCTCTGGTGCACCATGACAGTTTCCGCCCTGACTCGCCGGGCGCCCTCTCCGTGCAGGGGCGCGCCGTTGAACAGGATCGCGCCGCGGGAAGGCTGCAGGAGACCGTTCAGGAGGCGCAGGAAGGTGGTCTTCCCCGAGCCATTCTCTCCCACCAGGACGGTCACCTTGCCGGCCGCAATGGAGAGAGAGCCGATGCTGAGCACCAGGCGGCCGTCGAGCTCCACGCGCACATCGGCAAGGGAAAACAGCGGAGCGTCACTCATGGCGCACCACCCAGTGCAGGAGCGCGTTCACGCCGAGGGCCATGATCATGAGGATGATCCCCAGGGCAAGCCCCAGCTCGAAGTCTCCCATGCCGGTCTGCAGCGCGATTGCCGTCGTCAGCGTCCTGGTGTACCAGCGGATGTTCCCGCCCAGCATCATGGCCGCGCCCACCTCGCCAATGACCCTGCCGAAGGAAGCAAGGGCGGCCGAAAGCACGGCCCCGCGGGCCTCCCGCACGCTCATCCAGAAAATCCCCCGCCGCGTGGCGCCGAGCGTGGTGAGCACCTCGGGAAGCAGGGGGTTCAAGCTGCTGAGGGCGCTGGCCGTCAACGAGAGAACCACGGGGAAAGCCAGGATTGCCTGGCCGATGATGACGGCGCCCGGGGTGAACAAGAGCCCCATCTTCCCCAGCGGGCCGGAACGCGAGATCAGCGCGTAGACCAGCAGGCCGACAACGACCGTCGGAAGAGCCATGAGGCTGCTCAGAACGGCCAGGAGCGCCCGCCTGCCGGGGAAGCGCTTCAAAGCAATCAGGACTCCGAGCGGAATGGCGGCAGCGCATGCAATGATGGAGGAAAACAGGGAGAAACGAAGCGAGGTCCAGGTTATGAACCAGACTTCCGGGTCTCCGGAAACGAGGAGCCCGATGGCCCTTCCCAGGACCCCCATGTCTCTCTAGCGGATCACATCAGGTGTGAACAGCGCCTGGCCGTCCACCGTGTAGTCCCGGATGACCCTCTGGCCCTGCACCGAAGTCACCCACGCAATGTACTGCATGGCCGCCATGTAATTGACGTCCGGATGCTTCTGAGGGTTCACCGCGATCACGCCGTAGGGATTGAACAGCGCGCTGTCCCCTTCGCAGAGAATCTTCAAGGCTGGCAGCTTGCCTTTCATTGCGAGCCAGGTGCCCCTGTCGCTCAAAGTATATGCGCCGATGCTGTTTGCCATCACCAGGACCTCTCCCATGCCCTGGCCGGCGTCCTTGTACCACGAGCCCGCAGGCTTTCTTCCGGCCTTGTCCCAGATGTCGAGCTCTTTGGCGTTCGTGCCGGACGCGTCTCCGCGGGAGATGAACGTTGACCCGGAAGCAGAGATCCGGGAGAACGCGTCCGCGGCGGCCGCGCTTCCGGAAATCCGTGCCGGGTCAGAGAGCGGGCCGACAACGACGAAATCGTTGTGCATCACGTCCCTGCGGTTGACCCCGTACCCCTGGGCTATGAACTTGTCCTCCAGCTTCCGGTCATGGACGAAGACCACGTCCACGTCACCGTTCTCCCCGAGCTTGATTGCCTTGCCGGAGCCGACGGCGATCACGTCCACCGTGAGGCCGGTCAGCTTCTCGAAGGGCGGGTTCAGGACCGAAAGCAGGCCGCTGTCCAGGGTGCTCGTGGTGGTGGCCATTTTCAGCCGCGCGCTCTGGGCGGAGAGCGGGATGAGCACCGCGCAGAGAGCCAGCACGACGAGGGTTGCTTTTCGCATTGGATACCTCCAAAACAGTGTTTTGAAGGCAAGATAAGGGCCGGGTTCCTTCTCTCGCCTTTCCGAGCACGGGAGGCGCGCCCGTTTCCCGGCGCACCCTGACGGCAGGCCCCCATGCCATGCTGAAGTTTAGGGGCGCTCTGCTCGGCGACACATTCTCAGGACCGGATGCTACGTGCGCTCACCTTTCCCTGTCAAGGTTGCCCCTTCCGCGGTGCCGCCGGGATGGTGATGCGGATCTCGCGATCCACGTCCACGTCGTGCAGCGACTGCAGCATCCCGAGAAGCGTGTTCAGCACGAACGTCTTCGTGAAACCGTTCAGCGACACGAGATCATCCCCGTTCAAAATCGAAAGCTCGCGCTCCATGGTTCACCTCCTGCGGCAAAGAGGATACACTCCGCCATCACCATGAAGCAATTGCACCTCATCACGGTGGTCGGGCTGAAGCGGACCGGCAAGACGACGGTGGTTGAGGCCCTCGTATCGGAGCTGCGCTCACGCGGCCACCAGGTCGGCACCGTCAAGACCATGAGACATCACCGGATCTCCCTGGACGATGCGGCGGCGGATACCCGCCGTCACGCCGAAGCCGGGGCCTCCGTTGTGGTCGCCATTACCTCGGACGGCACGGCGCGCTTTGAAATGGGCGCTCCCCCCTCCTCCCTGGAGGAGGTGTCGAGCCTCTTCCCCCCTGGCATCCGGATCCTGGTCAGTGAAGGGGCCATCGACCCGTCAGCGCCGGGGCTTGTCGTTCTCTGCCTGGATGACATTTCCGCCCTGGAGGAAACGCTTCGGACGCGGGGCATTCGGAAAGACCTCGTGACAGCCATTTCAGGAAAGGGCGCCACCATCGCTGGACCGTCATCTCTTCCGTCATTCGACGCGACCGACCCCTTTCAACGGAAAGCCCTTGCAGACCTTCTCCTGGGAAAAATCGCGCAGACCGAAAAGGGGCCTGGATAAAAAAAGACCTGCCCCGGTGAAGAACAAAAGCTGCTCTAGCGGTGGGGCAGGGTCAGGGCTGATAGCTCCAAGCAAATCTGATATATCAGATAGCACAGACCCGGAGCTTTGTCAAGGAAAATCGTCAGCAAACAAAAGAAATCGAAACAAATCGATAAGGGGTGACGCTGGGCGCCAGGACTCGGTTCCGGGCTACCGGGTGCCTTCCCCGGAGATCCGGATCTGGCGGTCCGAGGGAACATCGAACACGGTGCAGTCATTCTTGTACGTGCGTTCGGGCAGGACGATCAGGCAATTGACCACGTTGCTGCCGAAGGCGTAGGGGGCGTGGTGCCATACACCTGGCCTGAGGCAGGCAAGAGTGCCCCGAGGCACAAGGAACACCTCGGCGTCGTCTGAGGGAAACTCCCGGGATGGGCCTGCCCGGCGCCACGTGCATGAGCACGTCCCCGTCAAGGGGCAGCACGATCTCGCAGCAGGTGTCGTGGAACTCGGAGACGTCAATCACGAAGGGACGCTTCACGACCCGGCACACCCCGAACGAAGCCACGGGAACCGCGCCAAGGGTGGACTGGACCATGTCCCCGTAGAACTCGATCGGCTCAGCGCCCAGGTGGGGGCCGGAGGGGCTCACCATGCAGGACCAGGTCCCGAACTTCCGAAACCCTTCGAGAGACAGCTTTTTCCAGGCAATTTCCTTCATTTCGCGGGCCTCCGGGGGAGAGTGTAGCCGGGATGCCAGGCGGAGGCAACAAGCGTGTTGCAGGCTGCTCCTGCAATGGTCTATAATCGGGTGCATCAGCCGGCCGGTGCCTCGCTCGGTTGTCCGCACCAAGGACTCCGCGGCATGCCGGAAGAAGCTGGCCCCGCTGTGCGGGCGCCAGGCATTCACTTCGCGTAGAGGAGTAAGGTACCATGACTGATGAAATGGTCGGGAGGGTCATTTCCTGCGTGGCGAAATGCCAGAAGCTGCCCCCGGAAAACATCACCATCGACAGCAAGTTCGAAGACCTGGGAATCGATTCCCTGGACGGGGTGAACATTCTTTACGCGCTGGAAACAGAGTTCAACGTGAGCATACCGGATGATGGGGTGCTTGGCATCAAGAGCGTAAAGGAGGCCGTGGACGCGCTGGACAAGCTGATCACCGCCGGGGGGGCAAATGGAGCGGCGCGGGCGTAAGGCTCGCGACCAGCGCGATGGAGCGGCGTGTCGTCATCACGGGCGTCGGGGTCGTCTCCGCCCTCGGAAAAAACGCGCGGGAGTTCTGGGAAGCCCTGGTCAAGGGTGAGAGCGGCATTGGCCCCATCAGGCAGCTGGACGTCAGCAGCCTGAAGTTCAAAAACGGCGCGGAGGCCCGCAACTGGGCCCCGGAAGAACATTTCGAAGCAAAGCAGCTGGATTTCGTCGACCGTTTCGCGCAATTCGCGGTGGTGGCCGCGCGCGAGGCAGTCAGGGACTCCGGGATCGAGTGGACGCAGAAGCTTCGAGAGCAGACCGGCATCGTGACCGGCTCCTGCGTGGGCGGCAAGTCCACGGAAGACACGGGCTACCAGGAGCTGTATCTCAACAAGCGGCAGCGAATCAGTCCCCTCACCATCATGCGGTCCATGGGCAACGCCGGCGCAAGCCACATCTCAATCGAGATGGGCATCACCGGCCCCGCTTTCACCCTGTCCACGGCATGCTCATCAGCGAATCACGCAATCGGCCAGGCCTTCCGAATGGTGCGCTCGGGGGACGTGGAAATGGCGCTGGCGGGCGGCAGCGAAGCCCCCTTCAGCCTGGGGAACCTCAAGGCGTGGGAGGCAATGCGCGTGGTGGCGCCGGACACCTGCCGTCCTTTCAGCGTGGACCGGCTGGGGCATGATGCTGGGCGAAGGCGGCGCCATCCTGGTCCTGGAGCCGCGCGAGGCGGCAATTGCCCGCGGAGCGCGTATCTACGGGGAGCTGGTGGGGTTCGGGATGTCCTCTGACGCTCACCACCTCACGCAGGCGTCCGTGGAGGGGCCGGCACGGGCAATGGCGGCGGCGCTGCAGGACGCGGACCTGGAAGCGGAGCAGATCGGCTACATAAACGCCCATGGCACGGCCACGCAGGTGAACGACCCGGCGGAGGTGGCGGCCATCCGAATGTCCCTGGGCAGGCACGCGGAGCGTGTTGCTGTCAGCTCCACGAAATCAATGCACGGCCATGCCCTCGGCGCGGCCGGGGCAATCGAGGCCATTGCAACGGTCCTTGCCCTCAAGAACTGCACACTGCCGCCAACGGCGAACTTCACCAGGATTGATCCGCGCTGCGATCTGGATGTCATCCCCAACACCGCCCGGCACGCGGAGGTTGAATACGCCCTCTCGAACTCGTTCGCGTTTGGGGGTTTGAACGCGGTGCTTGCCTTCCGGGCCCCGAGGTAGCTTCCCGCCCCGCGTGGGGCCAGGGGGCGGCACCAACGAGACCTGCTTCACTTCTGGGTCATGACCCACACGCCGCTCCACCCGTCCTGCGGCGGCGCTGCGGCAAGCTCCCTGCACTTCTCCACGTAGCAGGAGGCCGGAGGGTCCTGTGCGGCCGTCGTCTCGAAAATCCGCTGCGCTTCCTCGAACCTCCCCGCGTAGTACTCCCTGAGGCCCCGGTCGAACACCTCCAGGGAGGGGCGTCGGCGCTCGTAGGTCTCCGGTGTCATGGGCTCGTAGACCGTCACGGGCTCCTTGCGGCCCACCACCGCAATGCGGGACACCTCGCGGAGGGGAAACGCTCCACCCAGCCGCTCCTTCACCATGGCTGATATCATGGTGAAAGTCTTGAACTGCTTGTTCACGCCCTCCAGCCGCGAGGCGAGGTTCACGGCGTCACCCAGCATCGTATAGTTGAACTTCGTGTGGGAGCCGAAGTTGCCCACCACGGCGGGCCCGGAGTTGATGCCTATCCGCTTGTACAAGTCCTTCTTCACCCGTGCCCGAAGGATGGGCCGCAGCTCGTCCAGCCGCGCCTGGCAGCGCAGGGCAGCCCGCACGGCCCGAACGGCGTGGTCCTCCTGCGTGAGAGGGGCGTTCCAGAAGGCGATGATGGCGTCCCCCTCGTACTTGTCTATGGTCCCGCCCTCCTCCTGGATGATGTCCGTCATGGCGGTGAGATATTCGTTGAGGAGCGCGGTGAGCTCTTCAGGTCCGAGAGCCTCCGAGATTGTCGTGAAACCCTGCAGATCGGAGAAGAAGATCGAAAGGTCTCTCTTCTCTCCTCCGAGCTTGAGGCGCTCCGGGTGGGCAATCAGCTCTTCGATTATCGTGGGGCTGAGGTACTGCCTGAAAGCACTCTTGATGTAGCGCTTCTGCTGGCCTTCCGTGGCGTAGCTCACCAGGCTGGAGCCGACCAGGGAGAGAAGCGTCCCCAGCTCCAGGACCATGATCTGCATCCAATAGCCCAGGGCGTATGCGGCAATGCCGAGCAGGGGAGCGAGAGGAATGAAAGCCACGTAGATCAGCGCCGTCCGACCGGCTCGGGAAATGGCAGAGACCGCCACCCCCGCTCCGAGGCACAGGATGAGGAGGAGCGAAATGGTGGCGGAAGCGGACATCGGCCGCATGAAGTCCGCCGAAAGGAGGTTGTCCAGCATGGTTGCATTCACTTCGACGCCGGGGTATGACCCGCTCATGGGGGTCGGTTTCAGATCGAAGAGGCCCGGGGCGTTGAAGCCGAAAAGGACGTACTTGTCCTTGAAGACCGCGGGGTCCAACGAGGGGACCTTCCCGTCAGCGATCTGCTGATAGGACTGCAGGACCGCTGCAGCGCTGTATGCCTTGTGAGTCAGGGTCGGGCCCCGGTAGCGCAGGATGGCCCTGCCGTTGCGGTCGATGGGAACCTGCACCGTGCCCACCGACAGGCGCCCCGGCCGAATGGAAAGAGAGCCTTCGTTCGGATGTCCGGTGAGCCATGCCGCGAGCGCTTCAGAGGGAACGACCCGGCCGTCGAAGACGCTGAAAAGCGGCTCGCGGCGATAGACCCCGTCAGCCCTGTCAGGAGGAAGGTTCGTGGTCGCAAGAAGTCGGGCGTTCTCCAGGAGCTCCGGGATGGGCAGCTGGAGGCTCGTGTAGACCATTCCTTCCGGACGGTTCCCCGCGAGCCACGCGTCCAGCCCCTGGATGCTGATGGGAGGCGCGGCTGCCTGGGCGGGCCACGCCTGTGCCAGCCCTTTTCCCGTATGGTCGCTGAGCTGCATGACGCCCACGACGTTCCCGCTCTGCCTGAGCCCGGAAGCGAAGCTCTGGTCGTCGTCCACTCCGTAGGTCGACGGCTCGGTATACAGAACATCGAACACCACCGCCTTGGCGCCGCCTTGCCGGCAGAAGTCTGCCACGATCCCGTACAGCTCGCGCGGCCACGGCCACGAAAGCCCGTTCACGTCTTTTCCCCACGCCAGGCTCCTGTCATCCACCAGGATGGTGACAACCTGGCCGGTGGCGTTTCCCGGGCGCTCCAGGAGCCGGGCGCGCAGGTCCCAGGTGCGGTACTCGAATATGTCCAGGGCGTGGGGGAGCCACAGCGCGGCTGCAACGGCTGCCGCGATCAGTCCAATGATGCCGCCCTGGATGACCCTGCGAAGACCGGCCGGAATTGCCCGTGCGCCGGCCACGGCCTATATGTTCCCCAAGGCAGCCTGGTAGCGCGCCTGACGGGCAGCCTGCGCTTGCGGCGGGGTCACCACCGCCGGCTGGCTGGCCAGCGTCTCATTCACTTTCTGTATCCTGTCCTTGGGATCCGGGTGAGTCTTCGCGAAATCCAGCCCGCCGGGTTTCAACTTCGTCTTCATGACCTGGAGCATGGCCGTGAAAGCGCTGGGATCATAGCCGGCATTCCTCATGATCTTCAGCGCCATCTGGTCGGCCTGGAACTCCAGGTCGCGCGAGTAGCCGTTATTGACCAGTGTGTTCGTGACGTCAGTGATGGAGTCCTTGAAGATGTCGGTCAGCTGCTGGACGTTGGAGCCCCCGACGGTGTTCGCCGTCGCGATTCCAAGCTGCGTGAAGGCGGCGGTCTTGCGCGCCTGCTTGATTGCGTTCAGCCCGTGCTTGAGGACCACGTGGCTTGTTTCATGGGCCAGGATGGCCGCAACGGAGTCCTCGCTCGTCGCGCATCGCAGGAGACCGCGGCTCACCAGGATGAGCCCTCCCGGAGCTGAGAAGGCGTTGATCTCATCCGAGTCCATGATCAGCACGTGGTAGCCACCGAAGGTGTCGGGCCTGTCCGAATAGATCGCCAGCGCCCTTTCCAGGACGTTGAGATAGTCGGTTGCCTTCCTGTCGTCGTAGACCTTGCGGGAGCTGAGGATGTTCGCGGCAACCGCCCGTCCGATATAGTACTCCTGCTCGTCGGTGAACTCTGTCTGCTGGGCCGTCTGGACGTTCTGAAGCCCCTGGCCCACCGCCATCACGTTGCCGACGCTCAGGTCCATGCTGGCGCAGCCGCTGAAGGCCAGGACCAGGACCGCGGCGGGGAGGAGTCGAAGAAAAGTCCTCACTGCGCGCCTCCCGTGGTGTTCAGGCCGCCCTTCTGGAGAAAGGCGAGGACCTGGTCATCCGTCGGACTGTAGCCTTCCATGCGGTCCACCCAGGTATAGTCGACGTTTCCCTCCGCCTTGTACTGCTTTTCAACGTCTTCGTTGAATCCCTTTCCTGCAAGGGCGACCTCGCCGCCGGAGGCTCCCGTTTGAGCGGTCTCCGAGCCGGCTTGAAGCTTGATGGGCTTGTCGGTCAGGGCGGAAAGGCTCACCCATCCCTGGATGCCTTTCTCCGGCACGCTGATCTTGCGCCACGTCTGCGGCGCGCCGGCCGGCTGATCGAGGACTGTCACCCTGTCCCCGTAGGCAAGGGAGCCGACTATCTTCCCGAGTGCGCTGGGAGTGGCGCGGACCTTGACGACCTGCACCGTCACGCTCATCTGGGGCGGGTCCGCGAAAAGCAGCAGCGGACGCCAGAACAAGGCACGCTGCCACGGCCAGACAGACTCTCGACATTCCGCACCTCCTCAGGAATCGCAATGTAGCCTGAAATCGGGCGGTTGTCACGGTGTTTCTTGACATCTGAGGGCGAATCGAGAACACTCACCGGATCGTGGCAGAATCGAAATGCGCAGGAAGGCTGACGGCAGCAGGCCTTGCCGTCGTGCTTCTTGCCGGGTGTGCCCACGGAGGCAAGGGCGACCCGCGTGCGCCAGACACCGTCAAGGCTCGAGCCGCGCAGACGGTGCCATTCACTCTGCAGAATACGGGCTCCGACACGCTGGTCAACCTCGCGCTTGCCTGGGCGGAACGATACATGGCAGGTCACCCCGTGGTGCGCATCTCCGTGACCGGAGGGGGGTCGGGTACCGGGATAGCCTCCCTGATCAATGGCACCATCCAGATCGCAAACGCATCCCGGGAGATGTCCCAGGAGGAGATCGCCGCGGCGAAAAAGAACGGGATAACGCCCGTCCGCTTCACCGTGGCCCTGGACGCCATAGCGGTCGTCGAGAATCCGAATAATCCCGTCACCGGGCTCACGCTGAGCCAGGTCTCTGATCTCTACACCGGCAGGCTCAGGACATGGAGCCAGGTCGGGGGAGAGGACCGACCGGTAGTCCTCCTCTCGCGAGAATCCAACTCAGGCACGTATGTCTATTTCCTGGAACAGGTCGTGAGACGGGGGAACCCGAAGGGCGCGGAGCTCTTCTCCCCGGAGACCCTCCTCATGCCGTCCTCGGAGGGCATCACGACTGAGGTCCGGCAGAACCGCAACGCAATCGGGTACGACGGCCTGGGTTACGTGACTCCAGACTTGAAGAAAGTGGCAATTGCCCGTGGGAGCAACGCGCCGTATGTGCTGCCCTCCGCGCAGACCGTGCGTGATGGCTCCTACCCCGTGTCACGGCCCCTGTACATGTACACAGCCGGGGAGCCGGACGGACAGATCAAGGCGTATCTGGACTGGGTGATGAAAGACGGCCAGGAGCTGGTGAAGGAGCTGGGCTTTGTCCCGCTTCCCGGGAGCAGTCAGTGAGCGGCGCCGCTTCCGGGGGAGCGGCTCGCGTAAGCCCTCCCTCAGGAAAAGCCGGACCCGGGCGGGCGAGTTTGCGGTGGAAGCCTTCATCCGCGTGCTCGGCTTCTCTACGATCGGGTTCGTCGTCCTTATTTTCCTTTTCCTTCTTCGAGAGGGCGTCCCCGCCTTTTTCGAGGTGCCCCTGAACGGGCTCTTCTCCACGCGGTGGTATCCGACGTTCAAGCTCTTCGGGACGCTGCCCCTGATCCTGGGATCGGTTCTTGTCACTGTGGCGTCCATCGTCATCGCGCTGCCCCTCGGGGTGGCGACGGCCGTCTTTGTCCGCGAGGTGGCCCCTCGCTGGGCGCGGGAAGTCCTGAAGCCCGTCATTGAGGTGCTTGCAGGGATTCCGTCCGTCGTGCTCGGCTTCTTCGGCATGACCTACGTCGCCCCCCTGGTCCGCGAGCTCCTGGGCGCGCCCACAGGCCTGACTGCTTTCAGCGGCGCTTTGCTCCTGGCCTACATGGCATTACCCACCATCATCAGCGTTGCCGAGGACGCCCTGGACTCGGTGCCGCGCAGCTACCGCGACGCCGGCCTTGCCATGGGGGCCACGCGCTGGCAGACCATCTGGCGCGTGGTCGTGCCCGCGGGCAGGTCCGGCATTCTCACCGCCGTCATGCTGGGAATGGGCAGGGCCATTGGAGAGACCATGGCTGTCATGATGGTGACCGGCAACGCGGCGGTGATGCCCACCTCCCTGGCGTTCCTGTTCAAGCCCGTTCGCACAATGACCGCCACGATTGCGGCAGAGATGGGCGAGGTAGCGCGGGGAAGCACCCACTACCACGCGCTGTTCGGCATCGGGATCATCCTTTTTGTCCTCACGTTCCTCATCAACCTGGCCGCGGCCAAGGCGATCTTCCAGAAGAGGCGCCGGGGAGGCCTGCGCTGATGAGCCGTTCCCTTTTGCAGACCCTTGGTTTCATTCTCCTTGGCGTGGTCGCAATGATCGTGGTTGCTCCCATTCTCCTGGTTGTCGGGACGATCGTGGCTCGCGGCATCTCCGCAATCAACTGGGAGTTCATCAGCTCCATGCCGCGGGGCGGGATGCGGGAAGGCGGGATCCTTCCGGCCATAGTCGGTACGCTCCTCCTCACCCTCGGGACCGCTCTGGTGGCCGTTCCCATCGGCGTCGGGGGAGCGATCTATCTCTCCGAGTATGCGCGTGACACGCGGCTGACGCGGGCCATCCGGCTTGCCATTGTGAACCTTGCGGGCATCCCGTCCATCGTCTACGGCCTGTTCGGCCTGGGGATGTTCGTGCTGTTCCTGCGCTTCGGCACGTCCATCCTTGCCGGCTCGCTCACCCTCGCTATCATGACCCTTCCCGTGATCATCAGCACCGCGGAAGAGGCGCTGCGCGCCGTGCCGCAGGACTTCCGCACCGTCTCCGCGAGCCTGGGGGGATCGCGCTGGCAGGCGGTGCAGCACATCGTGCTGCCGCAGGCCCTTCCGGGCATCATCACAGGGGTCATCCTGGGCCTCCTGCGCGCGGCGGGAGAGACGGCACCCATTCTTTTCACCGTGGCAGCTTTCTACCTTCCCCGTCTTCCTTCCTCGCCCCTTGATCAGACCATGGCGCTGCCCTACCACCTGTACGTGATCACCACGCAGGTGCCTGGCATGCCTCTCTCTGTCCAGTATGGCACAGCCTTCGTGCTGCTGGCGCTTGTGCTCTCCCTGAACATCGTGGCAACGGTCATTCGCAGCCACTTCCGCAGGAGAAGGCAATGGTAGGTGAGAGCACCCGGCTCCGAGGGAATATGCTCACGCGTTCCTCGAATCGGCAGGGCCCGGGGAGGATCCCGCTTGAAGGCGCGGCGGCCAAGGTCCGCATCCAGGGAGTCAGCTACTGGTACTCCGGCAAGGCGTCTCTTGAAGGGGTCACGATGGAGGTCCCGGACAAGGCGGTAACCGTGGTCTTCGGGCCGGCTGGCGGGGGGAAGACAACCCTGCTGCGCCTCATCAACCGGCTGAACGACATGGTGGACGATACGCACATGACAGGGCGCATCCTCCTGGACGGGGAGGACATCTATGCGCCGGCCACGGACGTGTCACGGCTTCGCCGCAGGGTGGGGATGGTCTTCGCCCTCCCGCTGGCGCTTCCGGGAACGGTGCGGGACAACGTGCTGTACGGGCCGCGCATGGCCGGGGAGCGCGACACGAGCCGGCTGTCGGACATCGTCGAGCGCAGCCTGCAACAGGCGGCCCTTTGGGGCGAGGTCAAGGATCGTCTCGACACGCCTGCCCTGAGCCTGTCGGGGGGTCAGCAGCAGAGGCTCTGCATTGCCCGCAGCCTGGCCCTGGAGCCGGAAGTGCTCCTTCTGGACGAGCCCACCTCGGGCCTGGATCCCATCTCCACCGCCAAGGTGGAAGAGTCGCTCTTCGAGCTGAGGGATCGATACGCGGTGGTCATTGTGCCTCACAGCGTGCAGCAGGCAGCGCGCGTTGCCGACTACGCGGCGTTCTTTCTTTCGGGTGAGCTGGTTGAGCGGGGCAGCGGCCCGCAGGTCTTCACCTCTCCCCGCGACAGAAGGACGGAAGACTACGTGACGGGAAGGTTCGGATAGGATGGGGAAAATCGCGGTCCGTGACCTTTCGTTCTCCTACGGCCAGCGCCTCGCTCTTGCAGATGTCTCCATCGACATCGAGGAGCGGGAGGTCACCGCGCTGATCGGACCCTCGGGGTGCGGGAAGTCGACGTTCCTGCGGTGCCTCAACCGGATGAACGACACGATTGCCCGGCGCGCGGCCGCGCGGGAGCGTGTGCATCGACGGGAAGGACATCTACTCGGGAGGAACGGATGTCGTCGAGCTGCGCAAGCGTGTCGGCATGGTTTTCCAGAGGCCCAATCCATTTCCCCAGAGCATCTTCGACAACGTTGCCTTCGGGCCGCGGGTGCTCGGAACGCACCGGGGCGGGGCCCTGCGGGAAGTTGTGGAGAAGAGCCTCCGTTCTGCCGATCTGTGGGATGAGGTGAAGGATTCCCTGCGCGGGGACGCGCTCTCGCTATCCCTGGGGCAGCAGCAGCGCCTGTGCATCGCCCGCGTGGTCGCGGTGGTCCCCGAGGTCATCCTGATGGACGAGCCCTGCTCCGCCCTGGACCCGATAGGGACTCTCCGCGTCGAGGAGCTCATGAGGACGCTGAAGGAAAAATACACCATCGTCATCGTGACCCACAACATGCAGCAGGCTGCCCGCGTGTCCGATCGCACGGGCTTCTTCTGGCTGAACGACCAGAAAGCGGGCATCCTCGCGGAGTTTGGCGCCACCGAGCAGATCTTTACGAGCCCTCGGGACCAGCGCACGGAGGACTACATTACGGGACGCTCCGGATAGAGCAGTCCCAAGGAGTGAAAGATGCCACGGGAAAAGTTCGAGCACGACCTGCAAAGGCTGAAGGACGAGATACTGGCCCTGGGCGCCATGGCCGAAAGGGCGGTAGCGGAGTCTGTCCAGGCGCTCAAGAAGCGTGACATTGCGAAGGCCCGCATGATCATGGAGGATGACCGCCTGATCAACGAAAGGCGCTACGCCATCGAAAACGAGACGCTGACGCTCATCGCCACCCAGCAGCCGATGGCGGGTGACCTGCGCATCCTGGCGGCCATTTTCGAGATCGCGACCGAGCTTGAACGAATCGCGGACTACGCGAAGGGAATCTCCAACGTCACCCTCATGCTGGGGGAGGAGCCCCTGATAAAGCCCCTGGATGACGTGCCTCGAATGTCGGACAAGGCGTGCGACATGCTCCACAGGGCCCTGGACTCCTTCATGCGGGAGGATGTGGAGGAAGCGAGGAGCATCCCTCCGGAGGACAGCGAGGTGGACGCGCTTTACGAAAAGACCTACCGCGAGCTCATCGCCTGCATCATGGCGGATCCCAGGACAACCGAGCAGGCCAACCGTCTCACCTGGGTTGCCCACAACCTGGAGCGCGTGGCTGACCGCGTCGGCAATATCTGCGAGCGCGTCGTGTTCTCCATCACCGGCCAGGGGGAGGAGCTGGACGGCCCGCTGCCGAGGTAGCTGAGGCGCCAGCCTCCTCAGCCCTCAATCGCAACTCCAGGATCCTCGGCCACCCGGCCGGGGCTGAATCGATCACCGCCTTTCCCGCCTTTGCGGCAAACTCAACTCCCCGGTTCAGCAGGTCTACGAGGCGCCCCTCACCTGGGCCGGGGATCTCCAGAGTGATCCCGGCGGCATTCGATGAGGCGTTGATCAAGACCACGACCGTCCGCCCGGCGTGCCTGCGGGCAAACGCGAGCTGCTCGTGGCGCAACGCCTCGCTGCCCCGCCTGATCCCGTCAACGGGACGGACGGCGCCCGGGAGATCGGGATGCGGCGCGGTGGTGACCCAGTGTTCCATGGTTGCCGCCTGACTGTAGATCCCGTGCTCGAACTGACGGACAGCCCTTTCCAGGAGAGGGTCGATAAGGACAAGGAAGCCGTTGAGGGCGAGCCCGATGCAGGTGTTGATCATGCCGAGAAAAGATGCCCCATAAACCTTGTGACGACCCTTCATGTTGCCGTGGTCCCGCGAAGCCTGCAGAAAAACGCCTTCGATCAGCGTGAACTGTTCCTCGTTCAACGACGCCACTTGACCGAACGCATCGCCGCGATGGAGTGCGAAGAACAGGGAAAGCTGCATCCGATCGAACAGGGGGTCCCGTGTCGAAAAACGAAAATACGCGGCGGCAACCCGCCTGAGGGTGGCCGGGAGGTCACCGCGATATCCAGCCGCACGACCTATCTCCTGGGTCAGCCCGTCGTAATGAAGCTGGAGCAGCGTTTTCAGGAGGCCCATCTTGTTCCCGAAGTAGTGGTACAGGGTGGGCTTTGTGACCCCTGCGCTTTCCGCGATCTCCTGGACACCCACGGCGTCATGACCCCTGGATGCAAAGAGACCGAGAGCCGTTTCGAGCAGAACCGTCCCCGTTTCCACGTGGCCTTGTATACCGATCGGTATAGGAGAGCCAACCCCTATTGCACAGTGAGACGCCCTTCTGTAGAGTAGCCGCTCGATTGCATGAGCGACACTGAATCGGGTGATCTTTTTTCCCGGCTGAAGGGAATCGTCCTCGGCAAGGCAAAAGACATCCGGGATCCGAACATCTTCCACAAGCTTTCCCTGATCGCGTTCTTCGCGTGGGTCGGGCTCGGCGCGGATGGCCTGTCCTCCGCGAACTACGGGCCGGAGGAATCCTTTCTCAGCCTGGGCGTGCACGGTCACCTGGGCATCTTTGTCGCGCTGGCCACTGCCTTCACGGTCATCGTCATTGCTTCCAGTTACTCGCAGATCGTCGAGCTTTTCCCCGGGGGCGGGGGAGGCTACCTTGTGGCGAGCAAGCTCCTCACCCCGACCCTGGGGATGATCTCCGGGTGCGCACTTCTCATCGACTACGTGCTCACCATCACCCTTTCCATCGCAAGCGGCGCTGATGCCATTTTCAGCTTCCTGCCCATTCCCCTGCTCCGCTACAAGCTCATCGTGGCGGTCCTGGGCGTGCTTCTCCTGATGGTGCTCAACCTTCGCGGCGTCAGGGAATCCGTGATGCCGCTCGTGCCGATCTTCCTGCTGTTCCTCGTTACCCACACCTTCGCAATCTTCTATGCCCTCCTCACCCACATTCCGTCCATAGGCGAGGTTGCACAGACGACCATCGTGCAGACGCGGGCGGCACGGCAGTCTCTCGGGGGCTTCGGCGTCTTCCTTCTCCTGATGCGCGCCTACAGCATGGGCGCCGGCACGTACACCGGCATCGAGGCGGTCAGCAACGGCCTGCCGATCCTGCGCGAGCCGAGGGTCCAGACCGCGAAACGGACAATGCGGTACATGGCCGCATCCCTCGCCTTCATGGCGGCGGGGTTGATGATCGGCTACCTGCTCTTCGGCGTGACAAAGGTTCCCGGACGGACGCTGAATGCCGTCCTGATGGAACGAATCGCTTCCGGCTGGGGTGTTCCCGGTTCCCTCTTCGTGCTGCTGACGTTGATCTCCGAGGCGGTGCTCCTGTTCGTTGCGGCGCAGGCCGGCTTCCTGGACGGGCCGCGAGTCCTTGCCAACATGTCGCTGGACAGGTGGCTGCCCGGGCAATTCAGCCTCCTGAGCGAACGTCTGGTCATCAAGAACGGGATCGTCCTGATGGGCGGGGCCGCCCTCGTTCTCATGCTGGTGAGCAATGGCTCGGTCAATTTCCTCATCGTCCTCTATGCAATCAACGTTTTCATCACGTTCTGCCTTTCCCAGGCCGGCATGGTGCGCCATTGGTGGAAAGAGCGCGGCCACGTCACGGTGTGGAAGCGCAAGTTCCTGATCAACGGCATCGGCCTGCTCCTCACCGGCTTCATCCTGATCTCCCAGGTGGTCCTCAAGTTCCAGACGGGAGGCTGGATCACCGTGCTGATCACGGGGTCCCTCGTCGTTGTGGCGCTCCTGATCAAGCGCTTCTACTACCAGACGGGACGGAGGCTCGCCCGGCTGGATCACCTCATGGCCACCGCTGCTGCGAGCGACGTCCAGGCCCTCGCGGCCGACTCACGCGGCGTGAAACGCAAGCCGCCTCCGAAGTTCGACCCCAAGGGAAAGACGGCCGTGCTTCTTGTTTCCGGCTTCAACGGCACCGGGCTGCACACCCTGTTCAGCATCCGCCGGATTTTCGGAGACACGTTTCGAAACTGGTTCTTCATCCAGGCGGGCATCATCGATGCGGACCGGTTCAAAGGCTCGGAAGGCATGGAGAAACTGCGCGAGCACGTCGAAGACGGACTTTCGAAGTACGTCTCGTTCATGCAGGCGGAGGGGTATCATGCGCAGGGGTTCGCAGCCATCGGGACCGACGTCTCTGACGAGATCTGCGACCTTGCCCAGGGCATATTCCGCAAGCACGCCAACGCGGTGTTCTTTGGCGGGCAGATTGTCTTTGCCGAGGAGAGCATCCTCACCCGCCTCCTGTTCAACCACACCGCCTTTGCCGTGCAACGACGCCTCCACAGGGAAGGGATTCCCTTCCTCATCATGCCGGTGCGCGTCGGGGCGCCGGTGCGCTTGTCCCGCGACTCCCCCCGTCAGTACATTCAATCTCAGAGAGAGCCGGCACGGGCCTCTCTCCGGGAATCGCCCAGCACGGGGGACCGGAAGGCTTAGCCCGCACGGGAAGCCGCACCGACCAGGAGGCGCATATGAACAGGGTCTTCTCCTTCGACCTCGGCCGCGTCATGGACGAGGCCTTCAAGTTCGCGGAAAGCATCGGAGAAACAATCGACCAGGAGGCCGCGGAAAAGATGCGGCGGGCCGCCGAGCACCTCGGCCGCGGGCCCTTCGCCAACCCCGACTACTACCCGGCCTACCTGTATCCCCCCTCCACCATCTACCTCTCGCGCGACAAGAAGCTGGTGTTCGAGATTGCCCTTGCCGGCTTCGATGAGAAGGACATTACCGTCCAGTTCCGCGGTGACCATCTCCTGTTCTCCGCCAGCGCGCCGCGCGTCGAGGAATCCGATGAGAGCGTGCAGTACTTCAAGCGCAGGCTGAAGCTCAAGGATATCGAGGAGCAGAGATACTACGTGCCGGCGGACAAGTTCGACCAGGCGGGCACGCAGGCGCGGTTCCACAACGGCCTTCTCACCCTCGTTGTGCCTCCGCGGGAGCATACGGACATCGGGGACGAGATCAGGATCGACATCAAGACGGAACCCACGAGCGCTGACAGCAGTGCCTGATACGGCGGGAGGCCGACCCCCTTTACACGCGCCGGGCACCGGGCTATACATGGTGCCCATGAAGAGGGCGCGTCCCCGTTTGGCAGGTTTCGCAATCCCTCTTTTTCTTGCATGCCTTGCCGCTCTGCCGCTTGCCGCCCGACCCCGATCGACCGCTGACGGCCGCCCCGCGGCCGCTTTTGTCCTGCATGCGAGGTCAGCAATCCTCATTGACCAGATCACCGGACGGGTGCTTTTCGAGCACAACGCGGACCAGGCGCTGGTCCCTGCGTCGCTTGCGAAGCTGATGTCGCTCCACATCGTCTTCGAGAAGCTCGAAGAACGTTCCATCCATCGCGACGACGTGGTCGCAATCACCTCCAACGCGTGGGCGGACAACCAGGCGCCCGGTTCATCCCTCATGGACCTGGGACCGGGCCAGATCGTGACGGTGGAGGAGCTGATGAAGGGGATGGCGGTGGCATCCGGAAACGACGCGGCCACCGCTCTGGCTGAGTACGTTGCAGGAAGCACGGAGAAGTTCGTCCGCCTCATGAACGAGGAGGCCAGCTTCATGGGCTACAGCGTCACCCGGTTCACCGACCCCTCCGGGGTCGGCGCGGGAAACCTGACAACCGCGCGGGAGTTTGCGGACTTCTGCCGACGCTACATCACGGCTCATCCCGAGGCCCTGGAGGAGCTGCACTCGCTTCGGGAGTTCGACTATCCGCTCCCGCAGAACATGGCGGACGGCCGGCTCACCCCGGGCGACGACGAAAAAACAGTTCAATCCGAACTACCTGGTCTGGGATGACTTCGGCGTGGACGGGCTGAAGACGGGCCACCTTGATGACAACAACTTCACGGCAGCAATCACGGCCAGGCGGGGTGACATGCGCCTGATAGCGGTCCTCCTGGGCGTCCCCGGGAGATCTCTGGTGGACGGGTCACGGAACAGGGCGGAGGACGGGTTGAACCTTCTCTCCTACGGGTTTCGCAACTATACCACGGTGGAGCTCGATCCGCCGTCCCTGCCGTCCATGCGGGTGTGGAAGGGGGCGGCAAGAGACGTGACAATTTCCCCCGCCCAACCGGTGTTCATTACCGCGCGTCAGAGGGAATTCGAAAATCTCGCCTATACCATCGATATCCCTGCCCCGGTGATTGCACCCGTCGGCCAGGGGCAGAAGATCGGGGCTCTTGTCTACCTGTCAGGAAATCACGAGGTGGGAAGAGTTCCCCTTGAGGCAACCGGCGCCGTGGAACAGGCGGGCCCTGTGCGCTGGGCGTGGGACTCCGCGCTCCTGGGCCTTTCTACGCTCCTTGGCGGACCGGCCGCCTCGCTTCGCGCCACCTTCGACACGCTGCCGCCGCAGGCGCTTCTTTCCGCTGGCACGACTGCCGAGGCGGCCAGGCGGACTCCCTAGCTCTTCTGGCAGTCGCAGGTGCCGCCGCAACCGCAGGTGGCTCCCTGCGCCGTCTCAGCTTCAGACCCGGATGAGGCCGAGGCCCCTGTCCCGCATGCCCCGCCGCAACCACATTCCTTCTCCGGCGCCGGGTTGGGGTTGGCAATGCTGAACCCGCCATTCACCGGGTCCTCGATCCAATCCACGGTCGACCCGTCCATGTAGGAGAGGCTCTGGGGATCGATGACGACTCGAATGCCGTTTGCGTCGAAAATCGTGTCATCCTGCTCAGGCTGACGGTCCTCGATTCCCATTCCGTACCGGAATCCCTGGCATCCCAGGCCCGCAACCCATACCCTGAGCATGGCGTCGGCCTTGCCCTGTTCACCGAGAATGCTGACAAGCTGTCCGGCGGCCTTGTTTGAAACCATGATCGGCATTCTGCATGCCTCCTTGTCATCGCGCTAAGTATAGCAATATTGATATAAAGCGAAACGCCCGGGAAGTCAAGATTGCCGCCCCGGGCTTTGCCTCGCGTGCGCCATTCTGCTACACTGCCGCCCATGAGCGCAATCGAGGAGGCTCTCGCGCTGGTTCGCGGCTCCGTCCGCGAGATGGACGGGTATGTCCCCGGACTCCAACCGTCGCCCGGTCAGCGCCTGGTCAAGCTCAACACGAACGAAAACCCCTACCCGCCCTCACCCCGGGTGCTGGAGGATCTCCAGCGGGCAATCGACGGCTCGCTTCGCCTGTACCCGAGCCCGGATGCGGCCTCCCTCCGCGCGGCTGCCGCCCGGCAGTACAACATCAGCCCGCTCCAGGTGCTGTGCGGGAACGGCTCGGACGAGATCCTTGCCCTGATCATGCGCGCGCTTGTGGATGAGAGGGACACGGTTTCCTTTTTCCAGCCCTCCTATTCCCTTTACCCAGTGATGGCCGCAATGGCCCGGGCGCGGACAATCACGGTGCCCCTCCCCCGTCTTCGCCGGGAAAGCGACCTTCTCCAGCTTCCGGTCCCCTCCCCGCGGGCAAAGATCTTCTTTCTCACAACGCCGAACTCGCCGTACGGCTATGCATTTCCTCCCGCGTGGACGGCCCGACTCCTGTCGTCCTTCCGAGGGATCGTCGTTGCGGATGAGGCATACGTGGACTTCGCCGAGGAGTCCAGTCTCTCTCTCCTTGCCGACAACCCGCGGCTCCTGATCGTGCGCTCGATGTCGAAGTCCTCATCTCTGGCAGGCATGCGTGTCGGGTTTGCCTTCGGACACGAGGCGATGATCGCCCAGATCATGAAGGTAAAGGACAGCTACAACGTCAGCCGCCTTGCCCAGGTTGCCGCCTGCGCCGCCCTGGAAGACCAGCAGTACGCGCGGGAAACTCGACGCCGCATCGTGGCGACGCGGGAGAAGCTCGCCGGGAGCCTCACGGCGCTGGGCTTCACCGTCATGCCGTCCCGCGCCAACTTCGTCTTCGCGGTGCCGCCGGCGGGCGCGGATGCCCGCGCCCTGTACGAGGGCCTTCTCCGCCGGGGTTTTCTGGTCCGCCACTTCGCCTCCAACGGCCTTTCAGACGGCCTTCGCATAAGCGTCGGAAGCGACGCGGAGATGGATTCACTTCTTGCAACCATCCAGGGAGAGCACGCATGGCGGTCAGTAGCAAGGTCCTCGGGATGATGGAAACCGCATCATGGATCAGGCGCATGTTTGAAGCGGGCAACGCGCTTCGCGCGCAGCACGGTGCGGCCAGCGTCTGCGATTTCAGCCTCGGGAACCCGGACGTGGAGCCCCCGACCCGGTTCCAGGAGGCGCTCCGCGAGGTGGTGGATTCCGCGCTGCCGCTGAAGCACGGCTACATGCCCAACGCGGGCTATCCTGAGACCCGGGCTCGCGTGGCGGAGCTTGTCTCACGCGAGCAGGGTGTTGCGCTGGACGGGCAGAGCGTGGTGATGTCCTGCGGCGCAAGCGGCGGGCTGAACTCCGTGCTCAAGACAATCCTCAACCCGGGTGACGAGGTCATCGCGACCATACCCTGCTTCATGGAATACGCGTCCTACGTTGACAACCACGGGGGCAAGCTCGTGCTGGCCCCGTCCGCGCCGGATTTTGACCTGGACGTTGCCGCGCTGGAAAGCAGGATCGGTTCGCGCACCGCGGCAGTGCTGGTGAACTCCCCGAACAACCCCACCGGTCGTATCTACCCCCGGGAGACCCTGAAAGAGCTCTCGGACATGCTCGCCCGGGCGGGCAGGAAGACCGGCAGGACCATCTACCTGCTTGCAGATGAGCCGTATCGGAAGCTCGCATATGATGGGGCTGAGGTGCCGGGGATCATGAGCCTGTATCCGCATTCCATCGTCGTCACATCCCATTCAAAAGATCTCTCCCTCCCGGGAGAGCGGATCGGCCACGTGGCGGTCAACCCGTTTGCCGACGATGCGAAGAAGCTCGTTGACGGAATCATCCTCTGTACGAGGATCCTCGGGTACGTGAACGCCCCCGCTCTCATGCAGCGCACGGTGGCAAAGATCCAGGGTCTCTCCGTGGACATCGAAATCTATCGAAAGAAGCGCGACCTGTTCTGCTCCGCGCTTCGCGGCATGGGATACCAGTTCTCCGTTCCGCAGGGCGCCTTCTACATCTTCCCTCGCGCGCCCGGCGGGGATGACCTTGCGTTCGTGCAGGCCCTCCAGGAGGAGCTGGTGCTCGTCGTACCGGGCCGCGGCTTCAGCTTTCCCGGATACTTCCGCATCGCCTATTGCGTGGATACCTCGTTCATTGAAAAATCGCTGGCCGGCTTCGAAAGAGCGGCAAGAAAAATGGGAGCCTGACCATGGCCAGAAGGACGGTCCCCGTTCTCATCCTCTGCATTGCAATCGCGTTCCCCCTGCTCGCGCAGGAGACCCCTTCCTTCCAGGCGGGAACAGCAGGGCCGGCGCCGGCTCCCCGGTCTTCCATGGGCATCCCGCAGGCCATGGTCCTCGGGATCGTCGAAGGCCTCACCGAATACCTCCCCGTGAGCTCCACCGGACACCTCACCGTTGTCCAGGACCTGCTCGGCCTCTGGTCAACTCCCGAAGAGAAAAGCGCCTCGGACGCGTACGCCATCTGCATTCAAGCGGGCGCCATCATCGCGGTGTTCCTGGTCTCCTTCGGGAGAATCAGGGCAATGGCCAGGGGCATCGTCGGGCGGGACCGGGATGGGCTTCGCCTGTTCGGCAACGTGGTGGTCTCCTTCATTCCAGCAGCGCTCATCGGACTTGTGCTGGAGGATACAATCAAGCGCCATCTCTACGGACTGTGGCCCGTGGCGGGAGCGTGGCTGGTGGGCGGGGTCTTCATCCTCCTGGTGCTGGCGCGGCGGCAGGGACAGGACGGGTTGCCGGTGGAAGGGCTCACGGGGCGAACGGCGCTGCTGATCGGGCTTGCTCAGGTGCTGTCGCTGTGGCCCGGCGTGAGCCGGAGCCTCGTCACGATTGCCGGTGGCATCTTCGTCGGCCTCTCCGTGTCAGCGGCCGTGGAATACAGCTTCCTCCTGGGGCTGGTCACCCTGGGGGCGGCAACCATCTATGAAGGGGTGAAGCTCGGCCGCCTGATCGTGGGCAGCTTCGGATGGGCGTCGCCGCTCATCGGCCTCTTGTTCGCCGCGGTGTCCGCGTTCGTCGCGGTGCGCTGGATGGTCGGCTACCTGCGGACGCGGAGCCTTGCGATCTTCGGCTGGTACAGGATTGTCATAGCGGTCATCGCGGGCGTGCTGGTCCTGAGCGGAGGCATTTCGTAGCGGCCTTTATCAAGCGAAAAGCCCCATGACTCTTTCGCGGAGGGCAACATAGGCGCAGGCTGCCAGGACGACGAGCGCGCCGGCAATCGTCAGCGGCTGCATCCTTTCTCCGAAAACGACAATCCCGAGCACGCTGTTGACCACCGGGACGAGAAAAGCAAGGAGGCTGCCCTCGGTTGCGGGCACATCGCGGTACGCGGTGGTCATGAGGAGCTGCGCCACGGTCGCCAGGATCCCGATTCCTGCCAGCACGAGCCAGAGAGGCAGGGCGAAGCCGAAGGAGCTCGTGGCGGTTGGATAGCCAATGACGATCATCCCGAAGACGCATTGCGCAAGGTAGATCATGGACGGCGAATCGGTGGCCTGGAGCTTGCGGATAGTCACAATGGCCACCGCGGAAAGCAGCCCTCCGAGGAGGGCAAGGAGCTGGTAAGCGCTGATGGAGAACGACCCGGCCCCGCCGGTCGCGCCCATGGGGTTGACAACGAGCCAGATACCGACAAAAGACACGGCCACGGCCACAAAGACATCCGGGTGCACCTTCTCCCGGATGATGAGGGGGGCAAGCAGCGCGGCGAACACGGGGTAGGTGTAGCTGAGGATTGTGCCCATGCCCAGGCCCAGCTTCACCATGGCGAAATACATGAGGTACACGGAGGCGGCCCCGAACGCCCCCCTGCCAATCAGCCAGGGCTTGTTGACCGGCTTCAGCGGGATGACCCGAAACAGGCCAAGCCCGCCAATCACGACAATCCCGGTGGTGAAGCGGACCGCCGTCACGATGGAGGTGTTGATGGACCGCGTGAAAGGGACCAGGAGCGACATGGCGGAGAACACGAGGCTGGAGGCAGCCATCACGAGCATTCCGCGGCTATAGGAGCCTGTCATGACCGAACGCTGCGGGCTATCTGCGCTGCGCGCGCTCGACGTAGTGGCGCTCGGTGCTTCCCACGTAGACCTGGCGCGGCCGCATGATGCGGAAATCCTGGCCGTGATACATCTCGCGCCAGTGCGCGAGCCAGCCCGGGGTCCGTCCAATCGCAAAGAGGACCGTGAACATGTCATACGGGATCCCGGTGGCGCGCAGGATGAGGCCGGAATAGAAATCCACGTTGGGGTAGAGGTTGCGTGACACGAAGTAGTCGTCCTTGAGGGCAATCTCTTCCAGGCGAAGGGCGATGTCCAGGAGGGGATCATCCATGCCCGGGCTTCCGCAGCAGCCGATGGCAGGCCTCCTTGAGGATCTTCGCGCGCGGATCGAAGCTCTTGTAGACCCTGTGCCCGAATCCCATGAGCCGGTCCGGGGTGTTTCTGTCCTTGGCCCTGGCCACGAACTCCGTGCCGTCTCCTCCCTCGTTGCGGATCTTTTCCAGCATCCTGATGACTTCCTGGTTGGCCCCGCCGTGACGCGGGCCCCAGAGCGCAGAAATGCCGGCGGAAATGACGGCGTACACGTTGGCAAGGCTGGAGCCCGTCAGCCGCACGGTGGAGGTGCTGCAGTTCTGCTCGTGGTCGGCGTGGAGAATGAGGAAAAGGTCAATTGCGCGCACCATGTCATCATCCAGCCGTCGACTCCTTGACCGGTGAGGAGAACATCATGTTCAGGAAGTTCGGCACGTAGCGAAGCCGGTAGGAGGGGTAGACGATGGGCTCTCCGATTGACTTCTTGTACGAGATGGCGGCGATTGTCCGGATCTGCGAGATCAGGTTTGCCAGGATCTGGCGCTCGGACGTCTCGTCCATCACCTCGGGGATGGGGTAGAAGGTGGACAGTGAGGCGACCGTCGTGGCAAGGATCCCCATGGGGTGGGACCCGCGGGGGAAGCCCACGAAGAAATGCAGCATGTCTTCGTGGATCAGGGACGACTCATTGAGGAACGTGGAAAACTCTTCCAGCTCGCTGATGGTCGGCAGCTCGCCGTAGAGCAGGAGGTAGGCAACCTCCGTGAAGGTCGACTTCTCCGCAAGCTCTTCGATGGGATAGCCGCGGTAGCGAAGGACGCCTTTTTCCCCGTCGATATACGTGATTGCGCTGCGGCACGAGCCGGTATTCTCGTACCCGGTGTCCAGAGTGATGAAGCCGGTGGTCTTTCGAAGGCTGGTGACATCTATGGCCTTCTCCCCCTCGGTGCCCATCACGACGGGCAGCTCGTACTCCTTGCCCTCCAGGATCAGGCGGGCAGTTTCCGGCTTCCTGGGGTCCCTGCGTGCGTCAGCCATTTCTCACCTCTTATGTGCGTATGGAGATGGAAACGGCGGAAAAAGTCAACGGCGTGCGTGGTTCGCGGAAGCCTCCAGGAGCTCCAGGGCCTTTTTGAGTTGCGCGTCAGAGCTTGCCGCCAGCGCCTTTCTTGTCATGCCGCTCAGCGCGGTCGGAGTGATCAGGGACGCATCCGGGGGCAAGGGGACAGGAGTATCGGGAACGATTCCCTTGTGCCAGATGGTTTTGCCGGAGGGCGTCAGCCACTCCCTCACGGCAAGGAGGAGCGCGGACCCGTCGGGAAGCGGAAAGTTCTGCAGCACGGTGCCGGTTCCGAAGGTGGTCTCTCCGACAAGGACAGCCCGCTTCGCGTCGTGGAGAGCCCCGGCCACGATCTCTGCGCCGCTGGCGGTTCCCTCATTGATCAACACGACCACGGGAAGCGCCATTGCCACTCCTCCCGGCTGGACCGTGTCGTGGGTAATCCCGCCATGCGCGTCTTTCTCCAGCACCACGTCGCCGCCGGGCAGGAACTGGCTCGCGACCCCGATCGCCTCGTGGAGCTCGCCTCCAGGATCGTTTCGCAGGTCCAGGACAACTCCGGCCAGCTTCATCCCCTCCAGCTGCTGGAGCGCGGCCCTGATCTCCGTCGTGACTCCCCTGCTGAACGCTGCAACCCGGATGTCGGCAAAGGGATAGCCGGGCAGCTGTCGCCATGACACGTTGTCCACCCGTATGCGCGCGCGCCGCAGCGGCACCTCGGAGGTGGCGCCGGACGCCGGATCGAAGATGCTCAGGACCACGGTCGTCTCCGCGGGGCCGACAATCATGCTCACCACCTCGCCGATGCCGAGGCCCTCGACGGATTGGCCGTTCACCTTGAGGATCTGCTCTCCGGCTCTGAGTCCCGCGCGTATGGCGGGGGATCCGTCCAGCGGCGCCACAATCACCACGCTGTCATTCTTCAGGGTGATCTCGAGGCCCACTCCGACGTATTCACCCCGCATCATTGAGCGCTCCTCGTCCACCATGCTGGTGGTGAGATACGCGCTGTGGCCGGTATCTCCCAGAGCGTCGACCATCCCGGTAATGGCGCCGACGGTGAGCGGGCCAGGCGAGACGGCAGAGCGGTCCACGTACTCCTGGTTGATGATGTCCCAGGCCCGCCGGATGAGGGCGGTATCCGGCCCGCGCGCCGGACCGCCGGGTCGGGCGCCCTTCGAGGGGCGCGCACGGTCCTGTCTACGGCCGCTCCGGCAAGGAATGAGACGGCGACAGCGGTCGCCAGGACGGCAAGGAACGCGACTCTTCGCGGCTGTGCCATCAAACGCACTCTCCGACCGCGGAGGCTTTCCGCGCGCCGCCGTTTGCCTCAATGGCAGGAATCCGCGCAACCTGCCAGTGCCCGCCGCCGCAGAGAACGAGCCGCGAATCATGAAAGGCAAGCGAGGCTCGAGCGATGGCCGACGCTCACAATCGCCGTCCGCGGGCAGGAGGTCGATCAGCGCTCCGTAGAGGGTGCCCTCGGCGGGCTCGTCGACGGCGGAGGTTGCTTCGTCCATGAAGACCCATGCCGGTCGCTGGAGGAAAATGCGGCCAAAGGCAAGGCGTTGCTGTTCCCCGAGGGACAGAACCTGCGCCCACATGCGGTTTTCGTTCAGCAAAGGGAAGAGCTCCGGCAGGCCCGCCCGATCGAGAACGCCCCGCAGCTGATCATCGCTGGTGGCCGGGTCCCCGAATGGATAGAGAAGCGCTTCCCGCAGGGTGCCCAGTGGCAGGTATGGTTTCTGCGGCATGAAGAGGGAGGCATCTCTTCCGGGAAGCTCCACGGTTCCCTCGCCAAACGGCCAGATCCCCGCCACTGTACGCATGAGCGTGCTCTTGCCGCTCCCGGAGGCTCCCATCACGAGCAGGCGTTCGCCGGGCGTCAGCTCGAGATTGAGGTTCCGGACCAGCTCGCGGCCGTCGGGCAGCTGGACCTTCAGCCCCCGAAGCCGCAGGATCTCGCCGTCGCGCCGGATGATGTTGGCGTGCTTCTCGCGAATCGAGGAGATCTTGTCCATGGCCTGCTGGAAGAAGCGCAACCGGTCCACCACCGCGTGCCAGCTGGCCAGGTCGGTGTAGCTGTTGACAATGAAGGAAAGCGCGCCCTGCACCTGGCCGAAGGCGCTTGAGATCTGAAAGATGGACCCGATCTGGATCACCTTGGCAAAGTAGGCGGGCAGGCTGACCAGGACGGGAAAGATGACGGCGGCCTGGCCGTACCCGGAGACCCACCAGTTCAGGCGCTTCGTCCGTTTCATGATCTGCCAGAAGTTTCGAAAGACGTTGGCAAACCGCCCCAGGAGGTGCTCGCGCTCCTGCGCCTCACCGCGGTAGAGAGCAATAGACTCGCTGTTCTCCCTGATGCGGACCAGGCTGAAGCGGAAATCCGCGTTGAATCGCTCCTGGTTGAAGTTCAGGTGGATGAGCCGGCGGCCCACCACCGCGGAGAGGACGGTGCCGCAGACGGAATACAGCAGCGCCGCCCACACGAGGTAGCCGGGGATGACGACCTTCGCGCCGTGCCAGGGGATTGCCACCTGGCTGGAAAGAGTCCACAGCATCGCGAGGAATGCGGCAATAGTGGTGACGGAGCTGATGACGCCAATGACGAAGTTGAGGGTCTGGGAGGAAAAGGTTGCCAGGTCCTGGCTGATGCGCTGGTCAGGGTTGTCTGTGCCGTCCCCCAGCACCTGCATCTGGTAGTAGGTGCCGCGCGCCAGCCACGCATCGAGGTACTTCTTCGTGAGCCATTGACGCCACCGGATCTGCAGCATCTGTGTCAGGTAGGTCTGGTAAACCGCCGCTATGATCCAGGGTGTTGCAAGGATCAGGAATACGAGGAGCTGGTGCCACGCCTGCGGCGCGTCATATTTCTGAAGGGCGTTGTAGAAGGTGTTGTACCATTCCGTGATGCGGTACGAGATGAACACCATGAAAAGGTTCAGGAGAACGATGGCAAGGAACAAGCCTCGCGCCAGCCATTTCTCCTCGGAGCTCCACCAGTAGGGCTTCACGATCCCCCACAGGTCGCGAAAGAAAGCGCGGTTGAACTGCTTCATGACCAGTCAAATATCGAAAGGAATCCTGCCGCAAAGCAAATGCCTGGTCGCTTGACTTCCCGTGCGATTCGTCCCGATCTTCTGGGCGAGAGAATGTCGAAAAGCGCAGGGGCCGTTCTTCTGGGGGCGATCTTTTCAGCGGGCGCCATGCTTTTGGCAAGCGCTCCGCTCTGGTCCAGCCCCGCGGGATCCCTGGAGCCCGACTTCGAAGGGTGGCAGGAAACGGAAACTGCGCATTTTGTATTCGTGTTCGAGCCGCGGGACAGCCGCGCGGTGGGCCAGCTCGTCTCTTTTGCCGAGGACGTTTACCAGGATGTGACAGGGTTCATCGGCACGCGGCCTGCCCGCGTC
This sequence comes from uncultured Spirochaetota bacterium, assembly GCA_963745235.1. Lineage (GTDB taxonomy): Bacteria > Spirochaetota > Spirochaetia > SZUA-6 > Fen-1364 > Fen-1364. The sequence goes on from CAVUXE010000044.1 coordinate 36,523, forward strand.
TGGGTTGTCGTTGCGGGCCGCATCGATCTGGCAAACGCGGTCACGTACCCGTTGCCTCCCCACATCACCCTCTACCTGGCACCGCCGCCCGAGCCCCTGGTTGGACTGGAAGCCTCGTCGTACCTTCGCCTCCTCCTGGCGCATGAGCTGACCCATTTCCTGAATTTCGAGTACGACAAAGGGTTGTTCGCGTTTCTCTCCATGGTTTTTGGACCAGCTGTAAAAGGGGCCAACGCCGCTTTCCTTCCCACCTGGTTCCTGGAAGGGATCGCCACGCATTCGGAGACGCTTTTCACCGACGGCGGACGCGGACGGAACCCCTTTTTCGAGATGGAGTACCGGGCTTTCGCAATGTCGCACCGCTTCTTTCCTTTGAGCAAAGCGGCCTACAGCTCGTATTTTCCGCCGGCGGACCGGGACTGGATCGGCGGCTATCTCTTCTTCCGCTATCTGCTCGACCACTACGGGAGCGATATCTACATCCGCATCCACGACGAATACGTAAAGTTTCCCTTCCTCGGCCCATGGAAAGCAATCGAGCGGGCAACGAGAGAGCCGACCGACCGCTTGTACGGGGACATGGTGGCCGAGTTGGAAGCTCACTCCTTTTCGCGCGGTTCGGCTGAAGAAGGAGCCAGCGTCGTTCCCACGGGCATCGCGGACTACTACCTGCCGGTGATCACCTCCCGTGGCTGGTACCTGTACCGCACGACACTCGACAAAGCGCCCGGGATCGTGCTGTACGACCCAGCGACGAAAAGCGAGCGCCTCCTTCTCTCAACGCCTTTGACGGACAGCGCCTCTTTGACGGCGTCGGTGGACGGCGCGCGAATCGCCTTTTCAACGTACGAGGCGACCATCGGAAACAGCGGAGAGGTTGTGGCCTCCGATCTTTTCGAGCTGGACCCGGGAAGGGGAGTGGTTCGGCGAATCACCTCGGGCGGCCACGCATGGCAGCCGCGGCTCTCACCGGACGGGTCACGGCTCCTGGCAGTATCTGCGATCGGCCCCTGCTCGCGGCTCGTGGAGGTGGACCGGCACAGCGGTTCTCTTCATCTTCTTTTCTCGATGAAGGACGCCATCGTCTCCACGCCGTCTATTTCTCCTGACGGCTCGCTCGTGGCATTCGCAGTTTTCTTGCGCGGCGCATGGAGTATCCGGGTCCTCTCCCTCTCGAGCTCCGAAGTCCCCATTGCGGCTTCTGAGCCGATCACGGACTTCAACGTGGACATGGCAAGGATAGCTGTCGGCCCCACGCGGGCGGGCGCATATTACCCCCGGTTCGCAGATTCGGGAGACCTTCTTTTTTCCTCGGATATGAGCGGATCGCTTGCTCTCTATTCAACCGATACCGACGGGACCCGCTTCGCTCTTGTCTGCGATGACCCTGTTGGCGCGTGGGCGGGAGAGCTCTCTGGAAACCGGATCCTCTACGCATCATACAGGACCGACGGATACACGCTCATGGTCAAGGACGCGCGAGCCCAGCCGACGCAGCCTCCCACGGTGATCTCGGCTCAGGATGCAGAGGAAACGGCAGTAGGGACGCTTGCGCAGACCCCCTACGTGGACCTCCCTCGGTTCCTCGCCTGGGCGCCCCTGCCCATCTATTACAGCACGATTGCGGCCGGAGAGATCGTGGCCGCCCCCGGCGCGGCCGTCTGGGGCGTTTCCAACCTGGGCACGAGCTCCTACGCGGTCTCGACTTCCTTCCGGATTGACGCTCTCCAGCCTGCCGTTGAGCTGTCCCTGCAAACCGAGGCCGGCACGGTCGGCCTCGGCTACTCGCTTTCCGAGGGCTACACCAACCTCTCTCCAACAGATCACGACCAGGAGCTTGACCAGCAGGTGCAGCTGTCATTCCCGCTCATCTCTTCCACCCGGCTCAATACCGCCACGGCGCTGTCTGTTTTCACGGCGGCGAGCGACACCCTCAGAGCGGAAGGATCGCAGGTCTTTTCCTTCCTGGACGGCTTAGGCGTGGGGCCAGGCGCGGCAGGCCTGAGCTATTCCCATGACATCGACGCCACGATCGGCGTGGGCTTCCGACGAAGCTCGATCGAGAGCCCGATGGACCTGTTTGCCCTTTCCCAGACCCGGGCTTCCCTGGGCGTCTCTCTGTATCCGCCTGTTCTGTCCGCCACCGGCCCTGGCGTGGTCACGACCGGCCTGTTGTCTGTTTCGTTCCCCTCCCCCCTTGCCCACCAGGTGCTGCAGTTTGGGCTGAAAACGAGCTACGTCAGTCTCAACGAGACATTCTATCAGATGACGAACCCTCGCGGCGCTTTCGATCCCGTCATCCAGACCATGCCCGCGCGGACGCTTCTCTCCCTGGACTATCTCATTCCCATTGCGTTGCTCGATGCGCCCCTTGCCTACAGTCTCGGCCTGGTCGGGGTGGGATGCGGTTTTCACATCGAAGCGGCCGCGGACTGGTCCGCGGCCCCGGCCGTCGTTGCAGCCGACCGTGACGTGTACGCTGGTTTCGAGCTCGTGGTGGAGGTCGCCGCCGGGGAGCAGACCTTTCCCGTGGGCCTTGGGCTCAGCTTCCGGTTCGACCCGCGTTTCGCCACGCCCCCGGACTGGGGAACGGACCTTCGGCCGTACCTCTTCATTTCAAATGACAGCTTTGACAGCACCATCTTCGGAGCGCGCCTCAGGCGCGCCATTGCGGCGCCTTGAAGAAAAGTCAGCCGAGATTGACGGCCTGACGGGCAGGAGGCATGTTATAGGGAGGAGCGATCGTGTCGTTGAGCACCAGAAAGACTTTTTTCGTTCTCCTGCTGGGGGCCGCAGCCTGCTTGCCGGCCGCGGCAGACAAGAGCTTTGATCCAGCACTGTCCCAGGAGGTCGGCTTCTATGAGAACCCCGGCGGCCTGGTCCCGCTGGATACGGCCTTTCGCGATGAGGGCGGGAACCCTGTCACGTTGAGAAAGCTCATTCACGTTCCGACCATTCTCGCCCTCGTCTACTACCAGTGCCCCAACGTTTGTGACGCTCTTCTCACGGGGGTGGCCGGATCTCTCAAGTCGCTGGACGCCGTGCCGGAGAAGGATTATCAGGTGATCACCATCAGCATCGATCCCACGGAGACTTCCGTCGAAGCCAGAAAGGCACGGAGGATATCCCTGGAATCCATCGAAAAGCCCTTTCCACCCTCGGCATGGCGTTTCCTCACAGGGGATGCGGCGAGCATAGGTCTGGTTGCCCAGGCAATCGGCTACCGCTACAGGAAGGTCGGCGCAGGCTTCGATCATCCTGTGGGGATCATCGTCCTGTCCTCTCAGGGCAAGATCATCCGCTACATGTACGGCGCGGATTTTCTCCCCGCGGACTTGAAGCTTTCCTTGCTCGAGGCTTCTTCGGGCAGGGTGGGACCCACGATTGCCAGAGTTCTTCGTGTCTGTTTCACCAAGGATCCGAAAAGCCACGCTCTTGTGTTCAACCTCTTGAGAATTGTCGGATCCGTGACTCTTGCCGCGGCCGGTCTGCTGGTCGGCTACGTTGTATTCGCCACCATGAGACGAAAACGGGCGGGCCATCAGACGATATGAAGGAGGCATCTCACATGAAGGTGCTCAGAAATCTTGCCATGCTGGGGGCTTTGGCCGCGCTGGCGGCTGGCCCTCTTCACGCTCTTCCCGTTCTCAAAGGCAATGTCTTTGCCCAGCCATGGGCAGCATCCGACTTCACGCTCATAGACCAGAATGGTGTTCCGTTTCACATGGCTGACACGAAGGGCAAAGTGGTCGTCATGACGTATATCTACACGCATTGCACCGACTTCTGCCCGTTTGTGGCGCTGAAGATGAACGCTGCGGGAAAGCTCCTGGGAGCCGACACCGGCAAGTTCGTCATGGTTGCCGTGACCACGGACCCGGAGAGGGACACCCCCCAGGTCTGCGCGTCATACAGCAAGGCGATCGGGATGGCTGATTCCTGGCGCTTCGTGACTGGACCTCTCGCGAAAGTTCAAGCGGTCTGGAAGAACTACTACATCGGCGTCGAGAAGGAAGAAGAACAGCCTGCCGCCTCCGCCAAACCGCCCAGCCCTCAGGAAGAGAAGGCCGCGCAGGAAGAGGCCGCCAGAGTGGCACGGGGCCTCGGCGCTGACGACAAGGCCCTCGTGGGAAAGATCATCGACGCCTTCGGCGGCGGCTATGACGTCTCCCACGACATCCCCTTCTGGATCGTGGACAAAGAAGGGATGATGCGCGTCGACCTTGAAGCGGATGCGACTCCCGCAGACATCGCTTCCGACGTGAAGGCTCTCATCGCGGAGTGACTTTCAGCGCTCCAAGCGCTTCCCTTTCATTTCCTGTCGTTCTTCTCACCGAGTCCCCGATGACGGCTGAGATGCTGACGTGACTTGACGATGCCGGTTCGAATTGCTAAGTTAGACACGTCAAATTTACGGTTTTGGAGGCGTTCATGTCGGAGATCGCGCTTTCGGGAGCTCTCCAGGACTACCTTCGGGCCATCTACTGTCTGGAAAGGGAGGCCGGAGGGGCCTCAACCTCGCTTCTGGCCGAGAGACTCGGCGTGTCCCAGCCTTCGGTGACGAGCATGATGAAGAAACTGGCCTCCCGGAAGCTCATCTCGTATGCCCCGTACCTTTCCATTTCTCTTACGAAAGCGGGGGAACGACGAGCTCTTGAAATGGTCCGCCATCACCGCTTGATCGAGACGTACCTCCAGCGTGCTCTGGGGTTCGGTCTGGAAGAGCTCCACGATGAAGCTGAGATACTCGAGCACGCCTTGTCGGAAAAGCTGGAGGAAAGGATCGACGCCATGCTCGGATATCCCGCGTTCGACCCGCACGGGTCCCCCATCCCTGATCGCGAAGGACACGTGAGTGCAAGGAGCCTCGTTCCGCTTGCCTCGCTGGGCCGGGGAGAGAGCGACGGTGGGCCAGATCGTGTGCAGGGCCCCGAAGCAACTGCGACACCTGCAGGAGATCGGGCTCGTCCCGGGAGCCGTTGTTCGCGTGAAGGGCAGCGACGCCGGGAGCGGGATCATGCGGATCGAGTTGGCGTCCCGTCCGGATGAGCCCATCGGAGAAGGCATTGCCCGCTGCGTCCTCGTGTCGAAAGGAAAGAAGGAAAGGAATGGCTGAAACGACTCATGTACAGTCGTCCCCGGTCATCACCCATGAGGACGTAGATCGCGCTCGTGACCGATTGGCCCTGGCGAAAGCCCGGGCCCCTGGCGCACGGCTGGGGTGGCTTCGTTTGTTCTGGCTCCTGATCGGGCCGGGAATCCTGGTCTTCCTGGGAGAGAACGACGCGCCGAGCATGCTGTCCTATGCGGCAACGGGATCGAAGTTCGGGATCGGGTTCTTCATCCCCTTTGTATTGGTCACGTTTCTCATGGGGTACGTGGTCCAGGAGATGACGGTGCGCCTCGGCGCGGTCACGCACCGCGGTCACGCGGAGCTGATCTTCGACAGGTTCGGGAAATTCTGGGGCTGGTTTGCCATGACCGATCTGGCCATCGGCAACTTCCTGACCCTGGTCACCGAGTTCATCGGCGTCCGCGCGGGCCTGAGCTTCTTCGGCATTCCACCTGTTGTTGCCGTGGGCGGCTCCCTGGTGATCGTGCTCGGCGCGGTCCTCAGCCACCGCTACTGGACGTGGGAGCGCATCGTGCTGGGTCTCGCCATCTTCAACGCGCTCTTTATTCCGGCAGCCCTGTTCGCGCATCCCGGGTGGGGAGCCATCGGGCGTGCGTTCCTGACATGGTCACCCATGCCCGCCGGCGGACTGCTCAAGCCCGACACCCTTCTCATCATCGTGGCCGATATCGGTGCAACGGTGACGCCCTGGATGCTCTTCTTCCAGCAGAGCGCCGTTGCGGACAAGGGTTTGCAACCACGAGACATCCGCGGGGGCCGAATGGATACGCTGCTGGGGACTCTGTTGGCGGCGGTCTTTGGCATCGCGGCAATCGTGGCCACGGCCCCGCTTTTCGCAAAGGGCATCGACGCGAGCGACTATCAGGCAGCCCAGTTCGCCCAGGCGCTCCAGCCGCTCATCGGTCGCGCCGGGGCCGCGCTGTTTGCGCTGGGGATCTTCGAGGCAGGGCTCGTGGCAGCCATCACCATCTCGACATCTTCCGCGTATGCGTTCGGCGAGGTGGCAAGAAAGCCTCACAGCCTCAACCGCTCTTTTCGAGAGGGACGGGGCTTTTACGGTATCCTTATCAGCTCGGTCGTAGTAGCAGGGGCCCTGGTCCTGATCCCCGGCGCCCCTCTGGAGTACATCATACTCATCGTCAACGTCATTGCCGTCCTTGCCATGCCGCCTGCCCTGCTTTTCCTGGTCCTTCTGTCGAATGACCCGAAAGTGGTGGCCGAGCACACGAGCTCCCCTCTGGCGAACGTGGCCATCATCGCTGTGACGGTCGTTCTCGTCCTCGCTGGGCTGGCTTTCGGGGTGACCACATTGTTCCCCAACCTGCTCGGCGGTGGGGGGGAGGATAAGGAAATGAAAGACACGGAAACCAGGGCTCCGGACCTCGAGCACAAGCCGGAAGCGGTCCTCTCCCTGCTGGAGGAAGATCAGCTTTTCGTGGCGAAGCAGAAGGCGCACCTGGGCCGGGCAACGCTTTCACGAGGCACCCGCATCCTCATGTGGTGCCTCCGCGGCTACGTCATCCTCATGCTGGTGGTCATCGTGGTGGAGGTAGTGCGTTCGCTGCACGGGGGAGGCGCAGGTCAGTAGTTTTATGAAGCGAATCCCTTCTCTCCTGGCGCTCGCTGTCCTGGCAGTTTCCGTCCTCTCGTGCTCTGACAGGGTCCGGGCCAGATTGCCGGTGATTGCCGCGGCCGCAGGGCCGCTGGAACGCTCCGATCCGGGCCCCCTGATACTCTCGTTCGGCACGTCGGACCCATCTCTTGTGCCGGACGATTACAGCGTTGCGGCGGCAACCGTGATATCGCCTCTGGTTACCGGATGGTCCGCCAGGGAACAGCTCGTGGGAGATGGCGAGCTTCTTTCCTACGTCCACCCTTTGCTTGGCGCTATCATGGTTGCCGTTCACATAGGTCCGCCTGGTACGGTCACTTTCAACGGCGTACTGCGAGACAACGAGAGCCGTTTCACGGCGGTCGTGCACAGGGACGGCACTTTCCAGTTCGACCAGGTCATTGCCGCGACCGTGATCGAAACTGCCAAGCCGCCTGTTCGGTCGTATCAGGCGTACGCCCATTCGCGTTTCACGGGCGCAATTGCTCCGGACGGCGGGTATGGCGGCCACGGAACGGCCATCAGTCTTGCCTCTACTGTGGCCTACCCCCATCCTCCCAACCCCGCAATCATCGCGCCGACAGGGACGGAAGGCTACTGCATGACGTATGCCGTGAAATCCGTTCCCTCGAAATCCTTCTTCGGGATCGAGTTCTACCCCTGGGAAGACGGATATTCGGATTCCGCCCCTGCCACGATTTCTGCTCCCGCCTCCTCCGTCTATGATCGCCAGGTCACGGCAAAAAGTCGTGATCCGCACTCGGCGTACAGTTACATGTTCTACTGGCGCTCCGGATTTTTCTACCAGATTCCGTGGGGCGCCATCACAAGCTACGACGTACCAGAAACCTGGGACAGATTCTGACCCTCCGTCAGTTCCGGACCGCTCTCAACTCTTCCAGCTGAGGGGTTCCCAGCAACTTCGCGTTCGCCGCGGCGTAGTCGAAAGCCGTCTTCCCAAACCTGTCCTTCATTGTCGAGTCCGCCCCAGCGGCAAGCAGAATGGAGACAATTTCGGGATTGTCGTTGAAGCGAGCGGCAAGCATCAGGGGGGTCGAACCGGAAGTGCTTCTTTCGTCAACGACCGCTCCTGCTTTCAGGAGAATGGAGACAATCTCGGGGTCGCGGGCGTTCATCGCGGCGAACATGAGCGGCGTCCAGCCCTCCGGCGTCCGGTCTTCAGCCCGGGCCCCTTCCCGCAGCAGCGTCGAGACGACCTCGGGATTCCTTGTGTTCACGATCGCGAACGTCAAAGCCGTCCAGCCGTCAGGGGTCGTGTCAGCCGTCCTGGCCCCTCCCGCCAGGAGGGCTGAGACGATTGCCGGTTCCGGGTTGTTTTCCGCCGCCCACATCAGCGGCGTGTACCCATCGGCGTCCCTGTCTTCGATTTTCGCACCCGAGCGCAGAAGGACGGAGATGACCAGCGGATTCGCGTTGCTCCTGGCCGAAAGCATCAGAGCAGTCACGCCAACGGCCGTCCTGTCATCAACGTGAGCCCCGGCGGCAAGCAGGACGGAGATGACGGCGGGGTTGGAATTGTACTCCGCCGCCCACATCAAGGGCGTTCCGCCTTTGTAGTCCTTGTCGTCGATCCTCGCGCCCGCCTTCAAGAGAACGGAGATGACCCGCGCGTCGTGGTTGAAGGCGGCGGCAAGCATCAACGGCGTCAAACCTTCAGTATCGATCTGGTATTGGCGGGCGGCCTCGGCCCGAAACGGCGTGACCTTCCAGAAGGGAAAGTCGGTTACTTCGACGTCGGCGCCTCGGGCGAGCGCTTCCTGGATTTCCTCGACGGTTGCGGTTCTCACGAGCTCGGAAAAATCCTGAGCGAGAACAGCACAGGTCGGGGAAAGGAATGCCGCGAGAAGAACGAGCTGTTTCATGGCAAACGCCGTGGTGTCCTCTTCTTTGAGTATAGCGCAGATCAGAAATGAGACAAAGTCTCATTGACTCCGCCCTGACTTCTCGCTATATTCGAAGATGATACGTCGTATCATTAGCAGACTTCTTCCGGGAGGTGTACCCGTGCGCAAACCGGTTGTTCTCATATCCGTCTTTCTCCTTTTCATGGGCGCGGCGGCGCTGGAGGCGCAGCAGTCGCGCGTGGTCAACGTCGTTGCGGCGGAAAACTTCTACGGCAACATCGTCAGCCAGATCGGGGGTGACGCGGTCAACGTAACCAGCGTCATGTCCGACCCGAACGTGGATCCGCATGAATACGAATCCAACGTGGAAGACGCGAAGGCGATAGCCGATGCGGAGCTCGTGGTCGAAAACGGCGCCGGCTACGACGACTGGATGGACAAGCTTCTCTCCGCGTCTCCCGACGCTTCCCGCGTCGTGCTGAAGGGCTTCGATCTGGCCGTGAAGAAGCTCCCGGACAACGAGCACGTGTGGTACAACGTCGACAATGTGCAGGCAATGGCATCCGCCATCTCCCGAAGCCTCCAGAAGCTTGTTCCTCAGAGCGCCGCCCTGTTTGCCAGGAACGACCGGGCTTTCCAGGAATCCCTCGCACCCATCCGGCAGAAAATGGCGCAGATAGCGGGCAAATATTCAGGCACTCCGATCGGCCTCACGGAGACCATCTTTCTCTATCAGGCGGTCCCGCTCGGGCTGAAGGTCCTCACCCCTTTCGAGTTCCAGAAGGCCATAGCGGAAGGGAATGATCCGCCCGCCGATACTGTCGTGGAGACCGAGAATCAGATCAAACAAAGGCTGGTCAAGATCCTCGTTTACAACGAACAGACCATCTCCCCCATCACCACCAAGGCGCAGGCGGACGCCAAAGCGGCCAACGTTCCCATCGTTGGCGTCACGGAGACCATGCCACCCGGGGAGACATATCAGACGTGGATGCTTCGCCAGCTGGATGAGCTTCGCAGCGCGCTCATCAGCGCCACCTCATGAGCAGTCCCGCGCTGATGCCGGGGCCCTCGCCCCGGCCCGTCATTTCCGCGGAACGGATTCGCGTGGACCTCGGCGGACGGACAATCCTGACTGACGTCAGCTTCGCCATCGAGGACGGGGAGCTTGTCGCCATCCTGGGCCCGAACGGCGCGGGGAAGAGCACGCTGTTGAAAGTGGTCCTGGGGCTCATACGGCCCGTGACGGGCCGGGTTTCCGTGCTCGGCACGCCGGCCGGAAGAGCGAACGCCCGCATTGGCTACGTGCCTCAGTTCCGGGCCATCGAGGCGGAAACGACGCTTCGCGCGCGGGACGTGGTGCGCTTCGGCCTGGACGGGAACCGCTGGGGACCGGGCTGGCCGAGCCGCGCCCGGGAAAGGCGCATAGACGCGGTCCTGGAGGAAGTGGACGGGCGTGAGCTTGCAAAGGCCGCAATGGGTGAGCTTTCCGGCGGCGAGCGCCAGCGGCTCCTCATCGCCCAGGCTCTCTTGAGCGATCCCCGGCTCCTGCTCCTCGACGAGCCGCTTGCAAGCCTCGACCTGGGCAGGGAGCAGGAGATCATCACCCTGATCAGGCGTGTCTGCCGCTCGCGGGGCGTCGCCGTGCTGTTCGTGACGCATGACATCAACCCGCTGCTGCCAGACATCGACAGGGTGTTGTACCTTGCCAACGCCAGGGGCGCCATCGGCCGGCCCGACCAGGTGATCACCCGGGAAACGCTGAGCGACCTTTACGGCGCACCCGTGGAAGTCGTAAAGACGGGAGGAAGAGTGTTCGTGGTGGGGGCGCGGACATGACGGACGTGATAGCGCTCCTGCGCTACCCGTTCATCGTGAACGCCCTCGTAACGGGCTCCGCGGTGGCAGTGGCCGCCGCGGCAAGCGGGTACTTCATGGTCTGCCGCAGGGCCACGTTCGCGGGGCACGCGCTGCCGAACATCGGTTTCGCCGGGGCGGCCGGGGCGGTGCTCATGGGAATCGAGCCGGTGCTCGGACTTTTCGCCATCACCATTCTTGCGGCCATTGCCATGGGCGTGCTCGCGCGGGACCTGCGGGACAGGGATGTCACGGTCGGCGTGATCATGACTTTCGCGCTGGGGCTGGGGTTCCTTTTCCTGGCCTTGTATTCGGGCTACGCGCAGAGAGTCTACGGCATTCTATTCGGGAGCATCCTCGGGATCAGCGTGCAGGCTTCCCGCTTGACCGTGGCGGCCGCGGCCGCGTCGCTCGCGGGCCTTGCGCTTCTTTACCGGCCCCTCCTGTTCAGCACTTTCGATCCCGAGCTCGCGGTGGCGCGCGGGGTTCCGGTGTCCCTTCTTTCCGTCCTGTTCCTGGTCATCCTTGCGGTCATCGCTTCTCTGGCCGTGCAGGTCATGGGCGCGCTTCTGCTGTTCACCCTGCTGGTCGGTCCCGCGGCCACGGCAACGAGGATCGTGAAGAGCCCACCCGCGGCAATAGCGCTGGCAACGGGTCTCGGACTGCTCTACGTCTGGTTGGGAACCATGGCCGCCGCTGCAAACGGAACGATTCCGGTGAGCTTCTGCATCGCTTCGATCTCCTTCCTCGTCTATCTGCCGGTACGACTTTTTGTTCGTCCGGCCTCGAGACACCGGGAGGCGCCTCGTCACCAGAGGCGGACCGCATGACAATCCAGCTGCTTGCCTCGGACATTTTTCGCAATGCGATGATTGCCGGCACCATTGCTGCCGCCGTTGCCTCTCTCGTGGGGTATTTTGTAGTCCTTCGTGCCCAGGCTTTCGCGGCGGAGTCGCTTCTGGACGTGTCCTTTGCCGGAGCCACGGGCGCCGCGCTTTTCGGCGTCGCTCCCGTCCTGGGGGCAGCCATCCTGGGGCTCGGCGCCGCATTTGGCATTGGCGCAATGGGAGAGAGAGCACGGGAACGAGACGTCGAGATCGGGATGGTCGTCTCCTTTGCCCTCGGCCTCGGGATCTTCTTTCTGAGCCTCTATGCGCGCGGCAGCGCATCGCATGCAACGGCCGGAATGTCCATCCTTTTCGGATCCCTCCTCAGCGTCCAGCCCCAGGACATCCTGCGCCTCAGCCTCCTCTCTGCCGTCGTGCTCGCGGGGCTTGCCGGAGTTTTTCGTCCGCTTCTCTTTTCGACAATAGACCCTGAGGCGGCCCGGGCCCGCGGCGTGCCGGTACGCCTCCTTTCCACCCTTTTCCTTCTCATTCTGGCGCTGGCTGCCGCGGCCGGCGCGCTTGCCGTGGGGATCCTTCTGGCGGCGGCCCTTCTGATAGCGCCCGCTGCGACGGCCGTGCGCCTGACGCGACGCCCGTCGGCGACGCTTGTGCTCTCCCTGTGCCTCGGCGTGGGCATCATCTGGGGAGGCATCCTCATTTCATTCCTGTGGCCCGGGCGGCATCCCCCCGTGGGCTTTTCCGTCTCCACGCTGGCGGCAGCCGTCTACTTCATTGGCGTCGCCGCAAGCCGCAGAGCCTATGCACGCCGGGAGAAAACGATTATCATCGGAGACAGCGCGGAAACAGCCCAATGGACATCGAGAAAAGAATCAACGAAGCGTTTGCGGAGCTCGGTGAAAGAAAAACCGGGCCCCGGCGTGCCATCGCACAGAACCTGATTCGCCTGGGACACTCCGGCTCGGCGTTTTCAGCGGATGAGCTGCTCCAGAAGCTGCGCCGCACCAACCCGCGCATCGGGAGAGCCACCGTCTACCGATCCATCGACAAGCTGGTGCGGATGAAGGTGCTGGATCGGATCGAGTTCGCGGACGGAACGCATTCCTTCCGGCTCTGCGAAAGCGACCATCACCACCATCACCTGGCGTGCACGAGATGCCACCGCGTGGTCGAGCTGGACTTCTGCCTGGAGTCGGACATGATCGCGGCCATCGGGAAGCGGGAGAGCTTCGAGATCGACGACCATTCGATCACCCTCTTCGGTCTTTGCCGGGAGTGCCGAGACTAGAATGATGCGCGCGTTTTCCGCCTTGTTCCTCTGCCTCCTCCTGCCCGTGGCAACCCTTCAGGCCGGCACAGGGTTCACCCCCGAGTTCTCCCTCTCTGTGGACGACCTGAAGGGAATGACCGCCGACATGCCGCAGGCCGTCCGTGACGGCATCCTGTCCCGGCCGTCCGTGTTCCTGCAGCTCATGGCCCAGGTCCTGGATCAACCCGCGGACCTCCTTGTGCTCGTTGACAAGGAGCACGGCCTCCCCGCGGACTACGTCCCGAAGGACCTCGTCCCGCTGAAAGACTACGCCCTGCGGACCACGTGGCCCGACCTCATGCTGCGCAAGGCCATCATGCCCGCCGTGCTCCGGATGGTGCGCGCCGCGCGCGCTGACGGGGTGACAGTCACCTTCTCCTCCACCTACCGGTCCTACGACTACCAGCGGGGTCTCTTTGCCCGCGAGGTGAAGATGTACGGGAGGGAGGCGGCGGAACGGGAATCCGCGCACCCGGGCTTTTCCCAGCACCAGCTCGGGACGGCAATCGACTTCGGGACCATCAGCGACGGCTATGAGAAGACAAAGGAGGGCCGGTGGGTGTCCGCCCATGCCTGGGAGTATGGCTTCACCCTCTCCTACCCCGCGGAGTACGAGCGGGTCACCGGGTACCGCTACGAGAGCTGGCATTATCGCTACATCACGCGGCCGGGGGCGCAGATGCAGCGGGAGTTCTTTGCCGACGTGCAGCAGTACTTCCTGCAGTTCCTCAACGACAACCGACCCGTGCTCGAGCAGATGCGGGTGAAGAGAGGCTGAGGGCGCCCATGAGTGAGCCGAGCGAACGTCTCCTCCTTCAGAACGAGGCCGAAGCGTCGCTGCTCCATGGCATCCTGGAGGAAGACGGCGTTCCGCACATGATCCGCTCCTACCACGACAGGGCGTACGACGGGCTGTGGCAGATGCAGGCGGGATGGGGCTACGTGGAGACCTCGGTGCGCTTTGCGGGCGGGGTGCGGGCGCTCCTCCAGATGCTTCGGAAGAACCGCCCGTCCTCAGAGCTGGGCAAGGAAGAAGACTAGACCAAACAGAAAGAGTATTGCCGCCCCGGCAATCTCGATGATCCTGCGGATCTTCGCGTCACGCTTTTCATGAGCGCCCGCCACCGCCTTGATGGCGCCCCTTTTCACCAGGATGACCACGGCGCCGGTTGCGCTGATCGTCGTGCCCATTCCCAGGGAAATAGAAGACACCGCAAGGATGCTCACGGCCAGCATGTGAAGGGACAGGGCGAACAGGACCACGGCCACGGCGCCCGGGCATGGTATGACGCCCGCCGGCAGGGCGATTCCCAGGAGATTCCTCATGGTGAGCTCGTTGCCGGGTCCCGGGGGATGGTCATGCTCCCCGTGGTCGTGGTGGGCGTGGCTGTGTGCCCTCCCCAGGGATCGCCGGACAAGCATCACGGCGCCGATCGCCGTGATCACCGCGAAGGTGACGAGCTGGATCCAGTGATTGGCCTGCTCGACTCCTGTGGCAAAGATGCCGCGGATCAGGTAGTAGAGGACAAGGACGACGGCGAGCGCTGAGAGCGCATGAACGGCCGCCACCAGGTACCCGATGATGAAGCTCTGCCGGATCTTTCCGTCATTTGCAAGCAGGAATGATGAAACGATGGTCTTTCCATGCCCCGGGCCGGCCGCGTGGAAGATGCCGTATGCCAGCGCAAGCGCGGCAACGAGGAGGAGCCCGCCCAGGGATTGCGAGCCTTTGAGGGCGCGGGTCATGCTAGCAAGGCTCTCGCTGAGCATCTTCTGGACAGGGGCCATCACGGAGAAGATGAAGGCGGAAGCCCCCGAGGTGAGCGATGTGAAAACGCCGCTGGGAGGCCGCGTGTCCCGCGCGGTGAACGGATTGGGAGCCTCCTGCGCAAAGCAGGTGACGGCGGTGAGGAGAGCGGCAAGAAAAAGCGCGGGTCGCTTCATGAGATCTCCTTGAATCGAATGACGAGGTTGTCCGGCATGTACTGCCCGGGCCACAGGGGCTTCACTTTCGTCTTTTCTATGGACAGTCCGACGGAAACGCCGCTGTCGCCCTTGACGGTGACGTCGTCCGCGTGCATCAGGTCGAAGGCGACGAAGTAGGTGTCGTCATAGACGGTCACCCGCACGGTCTGCTCATCCCCGGTGACGGGAAGGTCGAGGGGAACGAAGAATGAGTACACCAGCTTGCTGCCTTCCACCACGCTCGGGGTGAACTGCTCGATGCGGATTTTTTTCACCGCCTTCTTGCCGATGAAAAATGCCAGGAAGTAGTGGTAGTTCTCGAGGTTATCGAAAGCGCCCGCCTTGATGGTGGCGGTCTGTTTCGCGCTGAAGTTCCCGTCCACGTTCGGTTTGAAGTCCGTGAGGATCATGGCGGAGAACATGTCGTCGAAGGCCCAGCGGAAGGAGATGCCTTTCAGCGTTCCGGCATCGAACAGGACGGTCATCCTGTTGTTGATGAAGACGTGGGGATGCGCGAAGGCCGAGAACGCCGCCACGAAGGCGAAAAGAAGGACAAACGCCGTCTTGCGGGCCATCACCCCGCCTCCCGGAGGGACCCGTGGGCTTCGACGGCGCCGCCGGCCCGGATGCCGAACCGGGACTCGAGGAACGCGTTCAGCCGTCGGGCGGCATCCAGGATGACGCCTTCGGGCACGCTTTGCCCGGCTCCGAAGCGCTTCATCACCCTGCTGAAATACTCCGGAGCGTACCTGGTCGGCTGCTGCATGAGATAGGCCTGAAACTCGTTGACGGCAAGGTAGCGATAATCCCCGTCATAGCCCAGCTCATCCAGAAACCTCCTGAAAAAGGCCCGCGCCCGGGGATCCAGGGAGTCCCAGAGCTGAAAGCAGAACGCACGATAGTCCGCGGAAGCAAAGAAGATCCCGTGAAAGGATTCATGGGCAAGAAGCAGCCTGCGCTCGATGGCAGAGGAGGCCCGTGAGATCGAAATGACGCCTCCCGCTCCGGGGGCATAGCGGTCACGGACCGTCGTGAGGACTCCTTCCTCCAGGGCGATATCCCTGAGGGTGAGCTCTTCAGGGTCGAGGAGGAAACCCACCCGCGCGGCGGCGTTGAAGAATGACGACAAACCGTCCGGCCCGTAGTCATGGGCATTCCACCCATGCAGCTTTTCCAGCGTGACGTTGTCCAGGAGCCGCCCGCGGAAGCCCCGCTTCTCCAGGAAGAAAGCCAGCCGGGAGAACATCCGGTCCTGGAAGCGGTAATCCACGGTGTCAAAGATAAGGACGGAAGGGAATCGGTCCCAGCGATACAGGCGAAAGAGCGGGTCGCCTTGGTCAGGGGGAGCGCTCAGCACCGACTGCAGGGAGGCGAGCGGCTCCGCAGTGACCCGCGGTGAACCGGCCACGATCGCAACAAGCGCACAGGACAGGACAAGCCAGCGTCTCACGTCAGTCACAGCAGCTCTGTACAGCGCCCCTTCACTCTAGAGTATCGTCACAGAATTGTTCTTGTTCAACCCGTGCACACCGCGGCGCTTGTTGCCCGCCGGGGCATGCGGGGCTACACTGGTCGCATGGACCTTGCCTACCGGGACCTCGGCGGCGAGGGGCCGCCCATCGTTTTCCTGCACGGCCTCTTCGGCTCCTCCCAGAACTGGGTCGGAATGGGCCGCCGTCTTTCGGGCCTCGGCCGCTGCCTGCTCCTGGACCTTCGAAATCACGGGGATTCTCCGCACGCACCCGAGCATTCCCTGGAAAGCTGCGTGGAGGATGTCCTGGAGTGGGCGCACCTGCACGCTCCCGGCCCCCTTCGGCTGATCGGTCACTCAATGGGCGGGCTGGTGGCCATGGGGTTCGCCATTCTTCAGCCCGAGACGACTGAGGCCGTCGTTTCGATCGACATGGCTCCGCGCGGATACCCCCGGGCCCACGAAGCTGAGTTTCGGGCTTTTCATGCGGACATCAGCGCGTGCCGATCACGCGCGGAGCTGGATGGGCTGCTCGCTCCGCTCCTTGCGGACACGGCAACTCGGCAGTTCATCATGACAAACGCGGTCCGCGACGGCTCCGGCTTTCGGTGGCGGCTGAACGTGCCCGCCCTCGAGTCATCCACCATAAGCTCTGACTTCTCGCACGTCAGCGGGCGGTTCGACGGGCCAGCGCTCTTTGTGTCAGGGGGAAGGTCGTCATATGTCACACAGGCTGATCTCCTTGTCATGCGCCGGCATTTCCCCGCGGCGGTCATTGAGACCGTCCCCCAGGCGGATCACTGGATTCACATCAGCGCCCCGGAGGAGCTTGCAGGCATCCTGACGGGTTTTTTCAGCGGCTCGACGGCAGATGCAATAAAAGGGCGGGGTTTCCGTCCTTGATGGCATGAGCGCGGATACGCAGAGGAAGCGGATCACGGACTTCATCGCAGCCGAATGGCATTCGCTGGTCGGCTACGTACGCTCATGGATCGAGGACAGCGGGGACAGGGATGCGGAAGACATCGTCCAGGACGTCGTGGTCGGCATCTTCGAGAAGGCCGACGTGACGGCGCCCATAGCGGACCTTGCCGCCTATGTCTACCGATCCCTGCGAAACCGCATTGTGGACGCCTACCGGGCGGCCCCGAAAAAGGCAGTGGCCCTGACCGAACCGGTGCTGGATGAGCGGTACGAGGCGTCCATGGCGGCTGAGTGGAAAGAGAACAGGGAAAAGCTGCTGGAAGCTATCGAGTCCCTGGTTCCCGCGCAGAAGTCCGTGCTGGTAGCGACAGAGCTGGAAGGGAGAAGCTTCCGGGAGCTCTCGGAGGAATGGGACGTCCCCATCGGAACCCTTCTGGCGCGGAAGCACCGGGCCATCCACGCCTTGCGAAAGGCGCTCGAGGGAGGAACTGTATGACGGAAGAGGCAAAACAGGGCTGGCACATGAGCCCGCATTCTCACCGCCCCGGCCTGCGCGGGCTGCGCATCGCGGGAATGGTGCTTGCCGGCGTGATCTTCGCCGCGGTCTTCGCGCTTGTTTTCGGCTGGCTCGTGATGATCCTGTGGAACTGGATCATGCCGCCGATCTTCCACCTGGGAGAGATCGGCTACTGGCAGGGTTTCGGGATCCTGCTCCTTGCAAAAATCATCTTCGGGGCCCTGGGCAGCCGCGGGCCCGGCCACGGTCCCTCGCGGGGCTGGGGCGGGAACCCCTTCAGGAAAGAGTCGTGGCACAGGGGTGACTGGCGTGAGGACAGGGAGTGGTGGCGCTACGCGCATGACTTCTGGAAGGAAGAGGGCAAGGAGGCGTTCGAGCGGTTCATGGACCGAAAGAAAGCCGCCAGCTCCGACGCTCAGGCGGGCGGCGCGGCCGCGGAGGCCGGACCGGCAGGGCCCGCAAAAGCGTGAGCTGGTGAAGGACGGGGAGGCTGGGGCCTCCCCCTTTTTTTGTGGTGGTCTACTGATGCGGGGTAGCGGGAGCGGCAGTTGACAGCTCTTTCCGGGCGTCCTAAGGTGGCGAACGCATGAAGAGGGGCTTCGAAGACGCCCAGGAGAGACTTGCCGTCTGGATGGGGATCATCGGGAACGTGATCCTCTTCGCAGGCAAGGTCCTCGTGGGCTTTTCTTTCAACTCCATCGCCATCATCTCAGACTCCTTCAATTCCCTCGCAGACATCATCGCCTCGACAATCGTATTCGTGAGCATCAGGAGCTCGTATCAGGGCCCGGACGCGGACCATCCCTTCGGGCACAAGCGCGCCCAGCCGATTGCCGGCCTCGTGGTTGCCATCTTCATGGGGATCGTCGGCTTCGAGATCATCACCCAGTCGGTGACGCGCCTGTTCACGGGAGAGCAGATCCTGAAAGGCATTCTCCCGATCGTGGTCCTGGCCTGCGTGCTGGTGATCAAGCTCGGAATGCACCTGTACGCTCGGATCACGGCGACGCGGACGGGCAGCACCGCCCTCATGGCGTCAGCCACGGATCACCGAAACGACGTCCTCATCTCGGGCGCGGTCATTCTGGGCGTCGGGGCATCCAACCTCGGTTTCCCCATATTCGATCCCATCGCCGCGATCCTGGTCGGCCTGTGGATCATCCGCTCGGGTTTCACCATCGGCAGGTCGAATGTCAAGTACCTGATGGGAGAGGCTCCGCCGGCCGTCATGGTGGACGCAATCAAGACCTGCGCGCGGGGAGTGCCCGGCGTGCAGGGCCTGCATGACGTGTCCGCACACTACGTGGGCACCTCCGTCGAAGTGGAGATCCATGTGGACGTGGACCGGCGTCTCTCCGTCGAGCAGGCCCACGATATCGGGGAGAAAGTCCAGCTGGAGATCGAGCGCGTGGACGGGATCTCACGCGCTTTCGTTCACATCGACCCGCTGGAGGTCAGGTAGAGCCCGAACCGGCGGTCTAGCCCTTCACCGATCCCGCCAACAGGCCGCTCATGAAGTAGCGGCTGAGGAAGATGTAGATGAGCATGGTGGGGAGGGCGGCAATGAGCGCCCCTGCCATCTGCACGTTCCATTCGACGAAATAGCTGCCAGCAAGATTGTTCAGGGCTACGGTGATGGGCTGCAGCGACGGGCTGCTCGTCACGATCAGGCCGAAGAGGAAGTCGTTCCAGATCGAGGTGAATTGCCAGATCATGACAACGACAAAGCCCGGAAGCGACAGCGGGAAAAGAATGTTCGCGTAGATGGTGAGGATCCCCGCCCCGTCGATCTTGCTCGCCTCCAGGAGCTCGTCGGGAATGACGGCGTAGTAATTCCGGAAGATCAGGGTGGTGATGGGAATCCCATAGACCACGTGGACGAAGATCAGCCCTCCCCGGGTTCCGTAGAGGCCGATATTTTCAAGCACCTGGACCAGGGGAATGAGAATGCTCTGATACGGAATGAACATGCCGAACAGGAGCAGCGGGAAGACGACGTTCGCGCCGCGAAAACGCCACTTGGACAGCACATAGCCGTTCAGGGAGCCCAGGAAGGCGGATAGCAGCGTCGCGGGAACGGTGATGTAGACGCTGTTCATGAAGTTCGCGGCAAGCCCGTTCATGCCCTGGGCCTCCGAGCCGAGCCATGCCTTGGCAAAGCTCGCGAGGCTGAGCGTCCGCGGGAACCTCCACATGGTAGCGAGGCTCACCTCCCGGAAGCTCTTGAAGCCCGTGACGAGCTGCAGGTAGATCGGTCCAAGGAAGAGCAGGGAGCCAATGATCAGGATGCAATAGACGATCACCGTGCCGGGACGGATTGCTCGGCGGGAGGCGAGCGCCGTCATGTATGCACCTCCCGGCGCGTGGATGAAACCAGGTAGGGAATGATGAGAAGAGCCACCACGAACAGCAGAAGGATCGCGATTGCCGCTCCCTGCGCGAAGTTGTTGCCGCGGAACGTCGTGTCCCACATGTAGAAGGCCGGCACGTCGGTGGCAAACGCGGGCCCCGGCCCTGTCATAGACACGACAAGGTCGAAGATCTTCAGCGATATGTGCCCCAGCACGATGAGAGCGCTGAGGGTGACCGGCCGGATCATGGGAAGGATGACGCGTCGATAGATCTGCAGCTCGGAGGCCCCGTCCACGCGGGCCGCCTCCCTCATTTCCGTGGGAATCCCGCGAAGAGCGGCAAGGTACATGGCCATGGTGTAGCCGGACATCTGCCACGTGGCGGCGATCACAACGGATATCATGGCGAGGGAAACGCCAATGTAGGGGCTCGCAAGCCCGCCGAGACCGATGTGACCCAGGAAAGCTCCGAAGCCTGAATCAGGATGGACGTACAGGATGGTGGGATCGGTGAACCACCCCCATTTCAGGAAGCCGAGCCCGAGCTTCTCGAAGATCAGGTTGACTCCCAGGGCCCCTGTCTGGGAGCTTCCAGGACTGAGGATCCACCTCCACAGCACCCCGGTGACGATATAGGAGATTGCCATGGGGAAGAGGAAGAGGTTGCGGAATATCCCCTCCCCCTTGATGTGCCTGTCCAGGAGAATTGCCAGGGCAAGACCGAGCACGATGGACCCGATCAGGAAAAGGACCGTGAAAGTGACCGTGTTTCGCAGGTCGCAGAGGAAACGATCCGTGGGAACGGTGCCGAAGAGCCTCTGGTAGTTATGCAGGCCGACGAATGTGAAATTCGGCTCCAGCGAGTCCCACTTTGTCAGAGAGGCGAACCCGGTAAATCCAATGAAGCCGTACACGAAGACTGCAATCAGGATTATCGACGGCGCAACCAGGGCAAAAGAGATTGCGCGGTCCCTCGTGACTCCCTTCATGGCGCCTCCCCTGAAAAAACCTGCCAGGCTTGGGGCCTGGCAGGAAGTGACACGCTATCCGAGCGAGACGTGATCTACATCGCGAGGTTGTCGGTAGCCGCCTGATCAAGCGCCTTCTGAGCAGCTTCGACATCGCCCTTTGTCGCGAAGGTGGCAAGGATGTCCTTGTACACCGTGGCCCATTTCTCCTTTGCCGCGGCGCCGTGGACGACGCTCGGCACGATGGGCTCGGAGGTCCAGTCCTTCATTGCGGACTGGGAATAGGGATTGAACAGCGAGGGATCAACGTCCGTGCGGGCAGGAATGGAGCCCTTCAGGGGGTTGAACGCCGCCTGGCCTGCCTGTGAGCCGCAGACCTTCAGCCAGTTCATGGCGTTCTGCATGTCAGGAGCTCCCTTGGGCACCGCGAAGCTGTCCGAGAGGCCATCAAAGATCTTGGGCCCGGGGACGCATTCCCAGCCGTAGTCCGTGAAGTTCTGGGAAATGAACCAGCCGTTGACCCAGTCTCCCATGATCATCATGGCAGCCTTGTTTGTGATGAAGTACTGCCCCAACGCCCCATCCCAGGTGAGCGCGGCGTTGTCCGTGTTCGTATCAGCGAGCATCCTCTTCAGGATGTTCAACGCATCCGCAACCTTGGGATCAGTCCACTTGGTAGCTCCAGTCCACAGGCCCTTGTAGCCGTCCGGCCCGAGAACGGACACCAGGATTGTCTCGAAGTTGTGCGAGGCCTCGTACCCATCCTTTGAGCCAAATGCGAGAGGGATGATCTTCCTGGCCTTCAGGGCCTTGGCCACCTTGAAATACTCGTCCCACGTCGTTGGAGGCTGCAGCTTGGCGTCGGCAAACACCTTCTTGTTATACCAGAGGATGTTCGCTCGGTGGATGTTGACGGGAACGCCCCAGTAGTGCCCCTTGTACTGCAGCAGGCTCAGGAGGTCCTTCGGGAACACCTTGTCCAGGCCCTCTGATGTATAGAAGGAATCCAGTGGCAGGACGTACTTTTCGGGATCATACTTTTCGACCTCCAGACCCGCGTGAAGCTGGAACGCGTCTGGGGGTTTGCCGCCGGTCAGTCGTGTCGCGAGAACAGCCTTGGCGTTTGTTCCCGCGCCGCCGGCGACTGCCGCGTTGATGATCTGCACATTCGGGTACTGTTTGTGGTAGATGTCGAAAAGGGCCTTGAGGCCTTCTCCTTCCCCCCCGACCGTCCACCAGGAAAAGATCTCCAGCTTGTTGCTCTTTCCTCCGCCGCAGGTGACCAGAGCGAGAGAGAAGCAGAGGACGAGGACAATGCTGAAGACGGAAATGAGTCTTCGGATCATGGATCAGCCCTCCTTCCTTTGAGTGGAGCTAGACTTTAAATCATCATTACCGTAGGTCCATGATTCCGAGTTGTCAAGCCGGTTTCAGGCCACCTCGGCGGAAGTGACCAGTCGGACGCCCTCGGCCTCCATTTCCCTCCAGGCCTTTGCAACGCTCCCCTTCGGAAAATCCACGCCCCGGCAGGCGTCGCGGACCACCGAGACTTCGAACCCGAGCCTCCGCGCGTCCAGGGCGGAAGCGCGCACGCAATAGTCCGTTGCCAGGCCGCACAGGAAGAGCTGCCGGGTCCCCAGGCCCTCGAGGTAGTACCTCAGGCCGGTATCCGTTCGATGATCGTTTTCGAAAAATGCGGAATACGAATCCAGCCTGCGCCGCAGCCCCTTGCGAAGCACCAGCTCGATTCTCCCGACGGAAAGGAGCGGAAAAAGGTCGGCACCCCTGGTCCCCTGGACGCAATGGTCAGGCCAGAGCACCTGCTCCACCCCGTCCGCGTCCACCACGTCGAGCACTTTCCGTCCGGGATGGCTGGACGCAAAGGAGACGTGGTCTTTCGGGTGCCAGTCCTGCGTGGCGACCACCCGGTCGAAGAGGGGCATCAGCCGGTTGATGATTGGAGCAACCTGGTCCCCCTCCTCCACCGCCAGGCTTCCCCCGGGGCAGAAGTCGTTCTGAACGTCCACGACCAGGAGCGCACGGGCGCCGCTTTGTCCTGCCATGGTTCGCCTCCGTTGTCAATGTATATCCTGGGGCCTTGCCATGAAAGGGCCCGCGCCCGGTTCGCTGCGTTGCCCGCTTCGGCGCGGCTTGGACGAAATCCCTCCGCTTTCGTACATTTGAGGGGTGAGGTCCTGCACTCTTTTGCTGGATGATGGGCTGCAAGGCGCCGCGCGGTGCGTCTCCTGGGCGCTGCATTGCGAGGTGACAGTTGTGGACTCGGAGCCTGCGTGGTCGCACCAGGACAGGCGGATGGTCCAGATCGACATGCCGGATTTCCTCTATCGGATCCTGGAGGAGTTCAGTTCTCTCAATGGCGCCTCGGTGGAGGCGCTCCTGCGCACCTGGATCGAGGAGCACGCAGGCGAGTCCGTGAGCGAAGAGGGACGCAAGATCCAGGAACGCTGCCGACTCATCACGGAATGGCTGGACCTGGGGTTCTCGGGAAAGCAACCGGACCTGAAGTACTTCGCGCAAAGGCTTGCTTCCGCACAGCCGGCTATCCGTCAGCCGCCGCTCCCCGACTCGATGGCTGGGTAGCTCTGGGCGATCCCTCGCCCAGAGCCCCCACGGACCCGTACGTGCGCGATTCGACGCATACGGTTCTTCGGGCCATAGTTTCACTGCTTAACAAGAGTGCGCTATCCGAGCTGCAGGGAGTGGATACCTCTGGAGCAGTTGCAGAAAACGCTCCCAGGGCATGTATTGCCCGCGACTGCGACGCATGAGCCACTTACGCCACGCTCTTTTGACTTCGTAGAAGAAGCTGCTGATCCAGTGCGAGTTTCCAGTTATCCCGTAGTACGCGTAGTGTCCGTTGAGCTTCCATGTGAGCATACGTTGTTGATCCTTAAGCGGTAGATGGCGATTACGCCTACACCACTCACAGGTACTCTTCAGCGCCCGAGTAAAGCGACTCGGTTCCGTCTTTCGCTTCACGACCCACGCCCCTTTTCGACTCCGCCCCCAGTAGTGTGTGAAGCCCAGAAAATTGAACTTCGCCCACCGAGGTGGTTCAACCGTCCCTCCCTCGCGCTTCTGAGGCTTGTCGAAACATATCAACCGAGTTTTCTCGGGATGAATGGTGAGGCCATATTTGCCAAATCGCTTCGGCAGCACGTCCATCACCCGCTCGGCGTCCTCTTTGCGCGCAAACACCAGTACCTCGTCATCCGCAAACCGAATCAGGAACGCATCACCCTTCAGGCGCGGCTTCACCACCTCTGCAAACCATCTGTCCAGCACATCGTGCAGGTAGATGTTGCTTAAGATTGGTGAAATCACAGCGCCCTGTGGAGTCCCCCGCTCAGGGTAGCTTACCCCTCCCTCCTCCAGTACTCCAGCATTCAGCCATTTCCCGATCAGACGAAGGAGCACCCCGTCACACACCCGCCTCTTGAGGATCTCTCTAAGGTGGCCTTTGTCGAGAGTGTCGAAAATTTTCGTATGTCAAGATCAATTATCCACCCGCCACCCATCTTCATCAGCCCGTCCCGAAGTGCCCGCAACGCATCATGGGCTGACCGCCCTGGCCGAAATCCATACGAGCAGTCCAAAAACTCCTGCTCGTACAGCGGTTCCAGCACCATCTGCACTGCACGTTGCAGCACCTTGTCTTCGAAGGAGGTAATACCGATCGGACGTGTTTCACCTTTCGTGCCCTTCGGTATATACACGCGCTTAACAGGAGGAGCGACATACGTTCCCGCTTTCGCCCTCTCCAGTAGGCTCCTGAGGTTACCCCCAAGATCCTTTGCGTATTCCTCGGCTGTCTGTCCGTCCACTCCCACCGCCGCGTCCTTGCGCGTGCGGAGGTAAGCTTCGTACAGCCATCGCAGGTCGATGTGATGCGCCAGCGACGTGAAACTCACCTCGGGATGAATCCTCGCGAGTTCCGTTATCCGCCGTTGTTTCGTTGACACGTCTGTGGATTCCATCGCATCCTCCGTGTGTCCCACCGACAGCTCTATGACCCGACGCCTCCCTTCCCTCCACGGGGTTCCTGCTGGGTTTGGTTCCCCCGCTTCAGCGGTACTGTGAAGGCGCTACGACTTCTCGTTGACCGTTTCGCTTCGCTTCGTTTCCTTCGCTCGGCAATACCATTTGCAGCCTGCGTCTTTGTTCTTCGCTCCGCATGGGCATCATGACGCTTCTGCCCATGGGCCAGGGGTTCATTCTCTGGTGACCCTCGTCCAGTTTCCGAAGGCATGGAATCAACGAGATCTCCCAAGTTCCTGGGTGACCCTTATTCGTATTTGCCCTGTTCTCCGACCCCGGCGGGACCTCCACGTCGGGCCATTACGACGCTTCGGTGCTGTCCCCGCATAGTTAACTGCGAAGACTCCCGCATGGCTGCTATCGAGGCTCAATCGCACGGCTTTTACGATCGTTGTCTACGCTTCATGGCCACAGTCGCCTGTGGTCACGCAAGACTCACTTCCAGCTGCTGGCCAAGCTTTGCTGTGTTGGATTGGTTACCAACAGGGTCACGATGAAAGGTTTCCGCCTACATGCTGAGCATCCTCCTTTCCCAAGCTTTGCTTGGCGCGATAACTACCCAGGTGCACGGTCACGGGCTTATCTCCATAGTAGCCGTACAGGCTCGTCATCTTTCGCTTCGTGAGCTCGCACAGGCTGACGCTTCCATGGACCTGGATGTCGGCCCATGACCTCTCCCCGCCCGGGTTGTAGAAGTCCGGGAACCTGCCGTTGGGCCGCAGAAAATTGATGAGGTCCCAGGCGGTTTCCTCGGTGACCCCGGAAGGGGAGGCGGCAATGGCATCCAGGATCTCGCGGCTCAGCTCGTCGTAGCGCCACTGGATCTCGTTCAGATTGCCTCCCGCCAGGAGCGCTATCCACTCGTTCATTGCGGTGAGCCGGATTTCCGGCGAGATGGCATGGTTGGTCGCCACGAGGACGTCCGGGCGGTGCTGCCGCTGAGGCGCAAAGTAGAACGGACCGGGGCAGTTCTTCTCCTTCCAGCTTGCGTTGATGTAGCCGCGCTCAGCGAAATCCACTTTCGTGAAGTCGGCCTCCTGGTGCAGGGCCTGCACGTCCTTGTGCAGGAGTGCCCAGAGCCATCTCCCCCTGAACAGGTCGATGATGAGCCCTGCCAGGTCCCCCAGGAAGTCAGGAATCCGCGCGAACCAGTCCCCTTCAAAGGCGCGCCACAACCGCTCGTTCCATCGCGTAATGTATTCGTCGGGAAGGGCGTAGTGGTTTCCGCGCGCAAGTGCTCCCATGATCGGACGGGGGGTCCGGTACCTGCGGCCCATCCGGCGGATGAACGAAAGGGTCGGCAGGCGCCTGCGGTAATGCCAGGGAACCCAGGTGAAATAGGGGAACGGCTCCCAGGGACCGAGCTTCCTGCCGGCTTCCACGACATACGCGTTTCCGTCTCCATCAGCAACCGGGTACAGCCAGGTCACGCCGCGCTGGGCGTGAGCGATCCGATCCACCACCTGGGATGAGGTTTCACAGTACTCGAGGCAGTCACGCACCAGGGGCAGGGAGTTGAACCCGGGTCTGCGGGCTGAACAGAACATGCTGGGAAGCATATTGACGCCCATCGCGACCCCCGCGGAGTTCATCCCCGTTATCGAGCCGACAATGCCGGGAGCGGTCTGGCTGACGAAGGGCAGGCGCTGTTTTCCCCGCCGCGCCACAGGCCTCTGCACGATGAGGCACGCGGTCTCCTGGAAGATGTTCGCCGTCGGGAACATGAAGTCCCGGCCGAAGAAGCACGCGCCGCCCGCCGCGACGCCTCCGATGAAGAATGCGTTGCACCCGATGGGCGTCTTCAACATCCCGGGTTTGAACCCCCTGCGCGCGAAAAGCGCTCCGGAGTACACGTGGGCAAGAATCGCGTCGATTCCGAAGTTCAAAGTTATGAGGTCCTCCAGCGTGACCGCCGTGTCCGTGCGGGAGGTGCCTGGCCCCGTGCCCGGGCCGGAGGAAGCCGAGGCGCGGCCCGACCCCGGCTCAGAGGAAGCGTATCCGTCGACAATTCCCTGGAGCTCTTCCTTGTATTCCTCGGGGATGTCCGGCAGAACGGCATGAGTGGCGCCCGTGGCGATGTGCGTCATGAGGTTCCTGAGGTCAGAGGAAAGGCCCCGCGCCCGCACCTCGTGGGTGTCGAAAAAAGCGAACACGACCTTCTGCAGGAACTCATGGGTCATCCGGGAGATCTCCTGCGGGGCGAGGCGGCCGAGAAGGAAGCCCATCTGGTAATTGTCGCCCTCGAGGTAGAAGGCGCGCTTCGCGCGGGACGACCTTCCGATTCTCGCGCTTACGTGCTCGGCTGCCGCGCCGAGGCAGCCGTCCTTTTCCGCGGTCTGCGTCACCACAAAGCCGTCGTGGCGGAAAGCGTTCTCTATCCGCGCCCGCCTCTGAGGAATCGGCTCGAAAAATGGCATGGATTCATAGTATGATCAGCACACCCCGCTGGCAAGGTGAGGAGGCGTGCATGAGCCGGTTCGAAGCGCTCGTCGCAAGCCGGAAGCCGGATGGAACGTTCGTCCGGGAGCTCCGGCAGCAGGATACCGCGGATCTCCCCGCCGGGGACCTCATGGTTCGTGTCTCCTACAGCTCCCTCAACTACAAGGATGCCCTTGCCGCGGTTGGCCGCCACGGCGTGGCAAAGGGGTATCCGCTCACTCCGGGCATAGATGCCGCTGGCGTGGTAGTTGAAAGCTCGACGGAAGATTTCGCGCCAGGGGACAGCGTGATTGCATGCGGTCGTGAGCTGGGCATAAGCGTCCCGGGAGGGTTCGGCCAGTACATCAGGATTCCCTCGTCATGGGCGCTCCGGCCCCCTTCCGGGCTGACGCTGAGGGAATGCATGATCATCGGGACGGCGGGGTTCACGGCAGCGCTTTGCGTCCTTGACCTTCAGCGGCACGCGGTGTCGCCCGGCGCCGAGGTGCTCGTCACGGGGGCCACCGGCGGCGTGGGGTGCCTTGCCGTCGCGCTCCTTTCGAAGCTCGGCTACCGGGTGGCCGCGGGCACGGGAAAGGCGGATAAGCGGGACTTCCTCACGTCCCTTGGGGCGCGGGAGGTCATTGCGCGGGCGAACCTGGACGATGGCTCAGGAAAGGCCCTTCTCAGCGAGAGATGGGCTGGTGTCGTCGACACGGTCGGCGGAAACATTCTTTCCACGGCAATCCGGTCCACAGCGTATGGCGGCTCCGTGGCCGCGTGCGGAAACGCGTCATCACCTGATCTGCCCCTGACCGTTTTTCCCTTCATCCTTCGGGGAGTCCGGCTCCTGGGGATCGACTCCGCAAAATGCCCCGCGAAAACGAGAAAGGAGGTCTGGGACAGGCTAGGAGCGCAGTGGAGACCGGCGCGGCTGGAAGCCATTGCCGAGGAGTGTTCTCTGCACGGACTGGACGGAAGGATAGACGACATCCTGCGCGGCCGCGTGAGCGGGCGCGTGATCGTCAACCTGCAGGCGCCTTGAAACGGACGGCCTACCCCCGGCGCCTTTTCTGCTGGCTTCTGGCGGCCTGTCTACCGGGGCCCGTCTGGCCTGCCGGCCTTCGTCTTCTTTCCTGACCCTGGCTGTCCCGGGCAGGAACATCCTGCGCCGCGAGGTCGAGCACCGAGTTCTCGCTTCCGAACTGGTTGGGCACGTACGCGTCCGCCGCCCAGTCGTTGTGCCACGCGCCCAGGTTGTCGCGGTAGCGGAACATGTACGATTTCCCCCCATCGAGGGAGAGAGTCGCGCTCCACGATCCGTCCGGCTCCCGCTTCATCGGGTTGGCGGTGTCGCTCCAGGCGTTGAACTCACCGCACAGGTGAAGCGTCTCCACGCCCGGGACTGACGGCATGGTGAAGGTCACCTGGAATCTCTTTCCTCCCAGCGGCTTCTTGTGAAGCATACGGACCTCCTGGGCCTCATAGTATACGGCATGAGAGGAGAAGGCGAAAGGTGGCTGACCGCCCACCTCACTTCGCCGTGGACAGGATGTGGCGGTCGTCGCTCAGCACATCCATGAGAGTCTTCGTGTCGTCAGGCCCGGGGAAGTTGATGAGAGAGGCGTAGCGCGCATCCGGCATGGTCTCCTTGAGGGGGGCAGCCACCTCGTTGTGCCAGTTGTCCACGATGTATGTCACCTTCTCCCCGGACAGCTTCGTGATCTGCGCGGCCTCCAGGGGAGCCGGGCCAAAGACACCCTTGATGGTGAACCCGAGCTCGGCCATCAACGGCTGCTGGAAGACATGCACGACAATGGGCGCACCATACAGGCCATCATCCCGAAGCTCCTGCTTCCACGAGGAGAGGAATGTCTCCAGGTCTGCAATCGAGGCACGCGCCTGGTCCTGGGTCCCCAGGATGTCGGCAATGGCGAGGATGGAGGTGCGCATGGTCTCCAGGGAGTAGTCGGCGTCGATGCGCAGGACGCGGATCTTTCGGCTCCCCGCGGCCTCCGCCAGGCGCTTTGCCATGACCTCGAAGCCGGTCGTGATGATGAGGTTCGCCCCCTTGAGAAGGGCGACGTCAGAGGGCTTCATCTCGTATTCCGCCGGGTGGCGCAGGTCTGCGGGGGCAAGGGTGACAACGTCTTTCGCGCCCGCGGCGGCCGCAAAGGCAGCGGTCCAGCTGTTGGTTGCGACAACGAGGAACCCCTTCTGCCGCGCCTGGGCGGACACGGTGATGGTCGACAGCACGCAGAGAAAGCGCAATGAGAACGGCGCGGGTCTTCATGATCTCCTCCTTGCGATCCGCCTGTAGATGAGCCCCACCCCCAGGAGGCACGCGGCGATGACCGTCACCGCGGAGCTTGGCGGGAACGTCCAAGGCAAGGGACGAGAAGAATCCGGCGATGCTGCAGAATGCGCCGATCACGCAGGCCTGGACGAAGAACCCCCGCGTGCTGCGGGCCGTGAAGGACGCGACGATGGCCGGCAGCAGCAGGATGGAGTCCAGGAGCAGCGCGCCGATGAGCTTCATCAGGAGCGCCACGCTGACCCCGACGAACAGCAGGATGACGGTGGTGACGGCGGCCTCGTTGACTCCCGAAGCGAAGGCGATCTCCCGGTGAAAGAGAACGGCGCTGACCCGGGGGAAGAGAGCCGTCACAAAGAGAGCGATGGCCGCGGCATACAGCGCTGTGACGGCCAGGTCCACCCGGGACAGTGAATAGATGCTTCCCCAGAGGATGCCGAAGGCATCCTTGGAAGGGACTCCGGCCTTGTAGATGACGGCAAACGCGAGCCCGATGGTGAGGACCATGAAGAACGTCGCCACGTACCCCAGGGCAAGACCGGACTCCCGGGCCACGCGGGCAATCGCGACAATTGCTGCGACGTCCAGCACCAGCCCGGCAAAGAGCGGATCGATGTGAAGGGCCAGGCCGAGTGCCGCCCCCAGGAGCGCGGCGTGCATGAGCGTGAAGCGCAGCGTCACGAGGTTCAGCCGCAGGATGAACACCCCTGCCATCGGGAAGAAGCACCCCGCAACCACGAGGGCCACGAACCCTCGGAGGATGGGCGGGTAGGAAAACGCCTGCATGATGTTCACGGCGCCGGCTCAGGCAAAGCTGCCCGCCTCCATGCGCTCGATCCTCCACGAGGTCTCGGCCAGGACCTGGGAGTCGTGGGACACCATGACGACGGTCAGGCCGCGCCGCTCGTTCAGGTCGTGAAGGATGTCCATGACTTCCCTGCGGGAGACGGGGTCCAGGGAAGAGGTGGGCTCGTCGAGAAGGAGCACGGACGGATCCTGGCAGAGACAGCGCGCCAGGGAGAGCTTCTGCTTCTCCCCGCCGGAGAGCCGGGCGTACATCCTGTGCTGGAGGTGGGTGCAGCCGACCGCGCTCATCGCTTCCTGGACCCGCTCCCTCTTCACCGGCGCGGTGAGAGGAAGCGCGCAGACGCCGATCTCCACCACCTCCCGGCCCGAAAAGGGAAAGTCGACCGAGATCGCCTCCTGGTTCACGTAGCCGACCCTTCGCCTGTGCCGCAACCATTCCCGCGTGCCCACCTGGGCTCCCAGGACCCGCAGCGTCCCCGCGCTCCAACGCTGCAGGCCGAGGATCACCTTGAGCAGGGTGGTCTTGCCGGCGCCGTTGGGGCCGGCGACAATGACCCGCTCTCCGCAGGAGACCGAAAAGGACAGGTCGTGAAGGATGGAGTGTCCATCGATCGACACGTGGATGCTCTCCGCGGCAATGCAGGCGTCAGGCTGCGCCATGATTCATGAGAGATACATGCCGGGGATGAGAAAGTCAACTCGTGCAGGTTTGCCCGGGCGGACGCCAACGTCATAGATTTACTTCATGAAGGCAATCGTCGTTCGCGAGTTCGGTGACCCGGACGTGATGAAGCTAGAGCAGACCACCGCGCCGACCCCCGGGCGGGGGCAGGTCCTCGTCCGGATCAAGGCGGCGGGGGTGAATCCCGCCGACACGTATGCCCGCGCGGGCGCCGGCACGAAGCCGCAGCTTCCCTATACCCCGGGGACCGATGGCGCCGGCGTCATAGAATCGGCGGGCCCGGACGTCACCTCGGTAAAGCCTGGTGACCGGGTCTATACCGCCCGCTCGCTCAGCGGCACCTATGCCGAGTGCGCGCTGGCCCTCGCGTCGCAGGTGTTTCCCCTTCCACAACGGATCTCTTTTTCACAGGGCGCCGGGATCTACGTTCCGTACGCAACTGCCTGGCGCGCGCTCATGCATTTCGCCCAGGCGCGGCCGGGAGAGACGCTCCTGGTCCACGGCGCAAGCGGCGGAGTCGGGATCGCAGCCGTTCAGACGGCACGAGCCGCGGGCTTGAAAGTGATCGGCACTGCGGGGTCAGAGAAGGGGCGCGAGCTTGCGGCGCGCGAAGGCGCGCACCATGTTCTGGACCATGGCGCGAAAGGATACCAGGAGGAGATCGTGGCTTTGACCGGGGGCCGGGGCGTGGAGGTCATCCTGGAGATGGTGGCGAACGTCAACCTGGGCGCTGATCTGAAGCTCCTGGCGCCGCACGGACGCGTGGTCGTCATCGGAAGCCGTGGAGAAGTGACGGTGAATCCTCGGGACCTGATGGGCAGGGACGCCGCCATCTTCGGGATGCTCATCTGGAACATTTCGGATGAGGATGCCGTCATCACGCATGCCGCGCTGGCCGCCGGCATGGAAAACGGCACGCTTCGCCCCGTTGTCGGGCTGGAGCTTGCGCTCGCGGAGGCGCCGGAGGCTCACCGGAAGGTCATGGAGCCCGGCGCTTTTGGGAAGATCGTTCTTCTTCCCTGAGCCTTTTCTCCCAGAACATCACGCCCGGCAGCGGGTTTCTGCAGTACGGCGGGATCTGCACGAACCCGAGGCTGCGGTACAGGGCAACGGCGCCGGAGAGTCTTTCCAGCGTGTCCAGCCGCATGGCCCGGTACCCCAACCGGAACGCCTCCCTGATGATCCGCTCCGCGAGGAGGCGGCCGATGCCGAGCCCCCGGTATTCCGGCCGGACGAACATCCGCTTCATCTCGCACACTCCCCGGGAAAGCTTTCGAAGCGCCACGCAGCCGGCGGGCTCAGTCCCGCCCGTGCCCGTGGGGACCCGCGCCACCAGGAGCGCCCCGGAGGGTGACGCGTATTTCCCGGGCAGGCCGGCGAGCTCTTTCTCGAAGCCCTGGAAGGAAAGGTCCTCCCTGAGGAACGCCGCGTACTCCCGTATGAGCACGCGGGCGGTGGCGACATCGAAGGGGCTTGCGGCAGGCTCGATCAGGGGAGGATTCGCGGACCTCCTCTCGAGGATCCTTTCGGCGGCATTGAGATGGTTGACCAGGGACTGTGCCTCCTCATCGCTCAATGGGGCCAGGAGGTCCGCGGTGCGGGAGTCGGATGCCGCGTTGATCTCCTCCAGCGCCGAGCGGCCGTCGCTGGTCAGCTCGAGGATGAGGATGCGGCCATCCCGGGGATCCCGCCGCGTGGCAACCAGTCCGAGCGCCGCAAGACGCTTGATCACCCGGTTGAGATATCCCATGTCGATGGCGAGGTCGGCGCACAACCCCGACTGCGCGTGTTCGCCCCGGCGGCCGATCTCCAGCAGGACGCGCGCCTCCGTCAGCGTGAACCCCGTGACGAAGTGCTGGCGGCTGAGCAGGCCGAGCTTGTTGGTGTAGTAGCGGTTGAAATGGCGGATGGCCTGGATGACCGGCCCACGGTCCGTGCCCATGCCGTGAAGCTATAGAAGTTACTTGCCTGAGTCAAGTAACTTCAGCCCTTGACCGCTCCCGCGGCTATCCCCCTGATGATGAACTTCTGCAGCGCAAGGTACAGCACGATGATGGGCGCCGCGGAAAGGATCAGGCTGGCCGCTGCCGGGCCATACTCCCGAAGGAACATGCCGTAGAAGTGCATCTGCTCCAGCTGCAGTGTGCCTTTCTTCACGACCACCAGGGGAAGAAGGAAATCGTTCCACAACCACAGGGCGTCGAGGATCAGGATGGTGGCCGTGATGGGCTTGAGCAGCGGAAAAACCACCCGGGCGAACACGAATACCTGCCCGCCACCGTCAATGGCCGCGGCCTCCTCCAGCTCCCGGGGGACCCCCTTGACAAACCCGTGGTACATGAAAACCGCAAGCGGGCATCCCAGTCCCCAGTACATCGGGATGATCCCCCAGATGGTGGAGAGCTTGAGGTCCGTTGCAAGGGACACGATGGGAACCATGACGATCTGGAACGGTATGAC
This sequence comes from uncultured Spirochaetota bacterium, assembly GCA_963745235.1. Lineage (GTDB taxonomy): Bacteria > Spirochaetota > Spirochaetia > SZUA-6 > Fen-1364 > Fen-1364. Next base: position 70,081 of record CAVUXE010000044.1, read on the forward strand.
GAGGGCGAAGGCGAACAGCAGGTACAGGAGCCAGGATAGGCGCCCCAGCGTGCGCGCAAGCTTCCAGGCGGCCATGGAGCTGAACAGCAGAATGCCCGCCACGCCGAAGACCGTGATGATGGCCGTGTTGAGGAGGGTGGAAGCGAAATGCATCTCGGTCCACGCCTTGGCGAAGTTGGCAAGCGTGACCGTGGTGGGGAGGCTGATGGGATGCAGCTTGATGTCGGCTTCCGGCTTCACGGCATTGGTCAGGACGAACAGCGCCGGGTAGATATAGATGATGGCGACCAGGATCATGAAGGCTTCGAAGAGCCAGCGCATGCGTTTTCGACGAATCGGGCTCACATCTGCACCTCCCTGCGCTTGGTGATGGAGAGCTGGACTCCCGTGATGAGCGCGATGGCGATGAACAGCAGGATGGCCTTCGCGGTTGCCAATCCGGCAAGCTTCTTTGCAAACGCATCAAAAAAGATATCCATGACGAACGGAATGGTCCCCAGGGCATAACCGGACGGTCCAACCATCGCGTACATCAGGTCGAAGCTCTTCAGGGAGTTGGAGAGGCTGAGGAACAGGCAGATGGTGAACGCGGGCACCAGGAGCGGAAGCGTGATGTGCCGCAGCCGGGCGGCGAAGCCCGTGCCATCTATGCTTGCGGCTTCCAGGACATCCGTGGGGATGTTGGAAAGGCCCGCCAGGTATATCACCATCAGGTAGCCGGCCTGCTGCCAGACCTGGACCATGACGATGAGCCACGGAGCCTTGTCGGGGTCTCCCATCCATTTGTCTATTCCCGTGAGCGCGGGGAGCAGGTTGTAGAAGACGAAAGACCACACGAGAGCGACCACGATCATGGAGAGGACGTTGGGAAGAAAGAATACTGACCGGAGGACTTTCTGGCTCTTGATGCCCGTATCAAGGGCCAACGCCAGGAGAAAGCCTATCAGGTTGCTGAAAAGAACGTTGAAGATGGTGAAAAAAATCGTGAAGCCGATGACGCCCATCTCGAAGCGCTGCTGGACCCACGTGGATGCAAGAAGCCCCTTGAGCGCGCCCAGCTTGTAAATCTGCTCCGTTGCGGCCTTCACCTCACCTGCTTCCGCCGGTGACAGGGGGCTTGAGGCCACGAAGTCGCTGACGGCCACGTTGAAGGCCGCCTGGTCCTTCTGCAATCCGGCGGTTTTTACGGAGGACAGAAGCGCATCAACCTTCTCGGAGGATATGACCTTCTTCACGGCCACCTCGGGAAGGAGCCAGATCCTGTCCTCAAGGGCAAACTCGTCGAATCTCGCTTTCAGGCGATAGACATCATCCTGAAGGGAATAGAACGCAAAGGCAAGCTCGCGGTCCTGCGGAGTCGAGAGCCTGGCCAGAAAGTGCTTCTCAAAGTCCCCGCGGGGAATTGTCGCCGGCAGGTCCGAATCCGCATTGTAGTTGACCTGGGTGAACACGTGGGGATAGAACCTTTCCTCGACCCCGCCCGTAAAGATGCGCAGGTAGTTCGCAAACCCGACTACCTTGTATCCTTCGGGTTGGAAGCCCGCGACGCGCAGGAGGTGCTGCAGGCGGTAGCGGGTCAGGCCTGTGGCCGCGTATCTCTTGTACTGGTTGTCTGCCGGATCGAGGTGATAGATGGAAAGAAGAAAGCTTCGCTCGTCCGCCCTGGGGAGGCGGTTCAGGATCTGCGATTCGAAATCCCCCTTCGCCATGCTGATGGGGATCCGTGGCGTGAGGCCGTCCCAGTCGGTGAAGGAGATCCGGATACCCTGGCCGAAGGGGTAGAGGAAGAATAGAGCGTACAGGGCGAGGCCAGGAAGCACAAAGAGGGCAAAGTACAGCGCGCTTTTCCACCGAGGCTGAACCATGGTCCCTCCAACAGGCCGGGGAGGCTGGATAGCGCGCTTCGCGCGCCCAAACCTCCCCGGGAGAATGCGACACCAAAGTGAGTATAGCGCGAAACTACTGTTTGCGCGCCTCTCTCCAGATCCTGTCGATGTCGGCGATCACGTCGTCCGCCGTCTTCTTCTTGAAGACATAGCCCTGAGCGCCGTTCTTTGCGCCATCCTCGAAGGCGGCGGTGGGGTACATGGAGAAAGCCCAGGGATATGCCCCGTTCTTTGCGACGGTGCTCATGAGCTGCTGGAACGGGGCCTGCAGCGCCGACAGGTCGGCCCCTTTGAAGTCTGAGGTGAGCTTGCAGTCCGTTGTCCAGATCTTGATGGCCTTGGGTGTCGACAGCCACGCAAGGAACTTCTTTCCCGCCGCCTGCTTTTCAGCGGACGCCTGGGAGGAGAGCCCGAAGGTTGAGTCGACGTCGGCGTAGAACTTGTTCATCTTCGCGTCGTTGAACACGGGGAACGGGACAAAGCCGCAGTTCAGCGACGGGTTGGTCCCGATGGCGGCCCCGTATGACCACAGCCCCTGGACCATCATGGCGGATTTCCCGCCGGCGAACGCGGCCTGCTGCTCGTTCCAGGACATCTCTTCCGCGTTGTCGTCCATGTTGGCCCGATAGAAGTCGATGATGGAGAAGAGCTTTCCTGTATCCACCACGCCGTAGCTTGTCTTGCCGGCGTCCATGTCAGCGATGAACTTCGTGACGGGAATCTTCTTCTCCGCGAGGAGGCTGGTGTGCACCAGCGTGATGAAGTGGCCGATTGACCAGTTCTCCTTCAGGAGGCCTGCAAACGGCGTGACCCCGTTGTCCTTGAGGGTCTTCACTACCCGCTCGAGCTCCCGGTAGGTCGTGGGGGGCTTCAGGTTGTACTTCGCGAAGATGTCCTTGTTGTAGATGATGCCGATGCCGGCGAAGTCCATGGGGAGCGCCCATTTCTTGCCGTTCCAGGTGACCGCGGCGGTGGCGGAGGGGATCACCTTGGAAAGAACGGGCTCCCTCGTGAGATCCACCAGGTAGCCTTTCTGCGCGTACTCGAACACGCGGGAATACGACTGCATCTGGAGTATCTCCGACAGGCTCCCTGACGCCGCGCGCGCCGCCATGGTGGCATCCGCGTCGTTCGGGATGATGAGCAGGCTGATGGTGATGCCCGGGTTGTCCGCCGTGAAGGCGTCCGTCAGCGTTTTGAGCCCTGCCTGGATCTCCTGCTTGTAATAGTACATCTCCAGCTTCTGGGCAGAGAGCGAGCCGACGATGGCCAGGGCCAGGATGACGAGCACGATCAGTTTCTTCATGAAATACCTCCTTGGGATGATCCCGGAAATCTGTGGCCGCAGCCGTCCACGCATGAACCAAGACTGTGTATTTTCGATTGTGAGGGGCTTGTGTTCGGGCGCGATTCGATGTAACATTATGCAACCGGTTGCGTAACATTATACAGGTTTTTGGACGGTTGTCAAGTGAAGAAGAGAGTTACCATTTACGACATCGCGCGGCTGGCCGGGGTGACCACGGCCACGGTTTCCCGCGTCCTCAACGGGAAGACGGGCATTTCCAGCGCCACGCGGGAGAGGGTCACGGCGGTCATGCAGAAGACGCGCTACTTCCCCTCACCCGCGGCGTCCGGGCTGCGCTCGAAAGCTACGCGGGAGATCGGGATCCTGTCCCCTTTTTTCATCGGGGACTTCTTCCTCAGCCTCTTCGAGAGCCTGCACCGGCGTCTCAAGGACTACGACCTGATCCTGTATAACGCGCAGACCCCCGCCCATCGCCGGGAGGTCATCGACCGGATCGCTGCTGAGGAAAAGCTCTGTGCCTTGATCGTGGCCAGTACTCCCATCCTCCTGGAGGAGGAGATCCTCATCTCCGCGCTTCGCATCCCCGTGGTCCTGCTCGAGGCACGACATCATTCCTACAGCTCCGTCGACTACGACCACCAGATCGGTGCCTTCAAGGCGGTCAGTCATCTCGTGGAGCTCGGCCACCGGGATATCGCCATCATCGGGGGAAAGCCGGAAACGCGGCTGTACTCTCCCATCGGGAAGGAGAGGCTGAAGGGATACCGCATGGCTCTGGCCATGGCGGACATTCCCGTCCGGGACCAGCTCATCATGAGCGGAGAATGGACCAGCACGGACGCAAGGTCCTGCGCCACCGCGCTCCTCACCGGAAACAGGCCGCCAACGGCCATCTTTGCAACCTCAGACGTGCAGGCGGCCGGAGTGCTCATGGCAGCGCGGGAGCTGGGGGTGAGGGTCCCGGATGACCTCTCCGTTGTCGGGTACGACAACCTCCCCGTTGCGGAGTATCTGTCTCTCACCACCATGTGGCAGCACCAGGACCTCCTGGCCCGCAACGCCGCCACGCTTCTGCTGGAAGAGCTTCGAAGCGGGGTGCGCACGGGAGAGCGGGTCGTGCTCCAGCCTGAGCTCGTTGTGCGCACCTCCACCGGAGCGCCCCGGATACGAAAGAGCGCATGAGCGCCCCCCTTCCACGGGCAAGCGGCATCATCCTGCATCCTTCAAGCCTTCCCGGGCCGCATGGAATCGGAGACATTGGCCCGTCCGCGCACCGCTTCATCCATTTCCTCTCCCGGGCCGGACAGTCGCTCTGGCAGGTGCTGCCGGTGGGACCCACCGGGTATGGGGACTCGCCCTATGCGTGCTTCTCCTCGTTCGCGGGGAATCCCCTTCTGATCAGCGTGGAAGCGCTGGCAGGCTGGGGACTTCTGGCAGAAGAGGATCTTCGCGCCGCACCGGCCTTCTCAGCAGAGAAAGTCGACTATGGAGCCGTCATCTCGTGGAAAATACCGCTCCTGCGCAGGGCGGCCGGGCGGTTTCTCAGCCAGTCTCAGGCCGGGCAACTGGAACGGCTGGCCGCTTTTCAAGCTGAGGAGGGCTGGTGGCTGGATGACTATTGCCTCTTCATGGCTGTGAAGGGTATGTACGCGGCCAGTGCCGCGAAGACGGGAGCGCAGGGCGGGGCCTGGAATGCCTCCTTTGATCGTGACATTGCGCTGCGCGAGCCATCGGCGCTGCATCGCCTTCGCCGGGACCTTACGGCGGAAATCCGGATGGAAGGGGTAATCCAGCTCTTCTTCTTCGAGCAGTGGAAAGCCCTGCGCGCGGAGGCAGCGCGCTTCGGTGTTCGCATCATCGGGGACCTGCCCATCTTCGCCGCACCGGACAGCGCCGATGTCTGGGCCAACAGGGAGCTGTTCCAGCTGGACGCGGATGGCCGTCCGACCGTTGTGTCCGGGGTCCCTCCCGACTACTTCTCGAAGACCGGTCAGCTCTGGGGGAATCCCCTGTACGACTGGGACGCGCTGGCGCGCCAGGACTTCAGGTTCTGGGTGGAGAGGATTCGCGCGGCGCGGAAGCTTTTTGATTTCATCCGCATCGACCATTTCCGTGGCTTCGAGGCCTGCTGGACAGTGCCCGCCGGAGAAAGCACGGCGGAGCGCGGCCAATGGGTGAAGGCCCCGGGCAAGGAGCTTTTCGACGCCCTCCAGAGACACCTTGGCGAGCTTCCGCTCATAGCGGAAGACCTTGGAGTGATCACTCCGGAAGTGAACGCGCTGCGCGAGGGTCTCGGGTTCCCCGGCATGCGCGTCCTGCAGTTCGCCTTCGACTCCGCGGAAGCCGGCTCCCTGAACGCCGGCAACCGTTTTCTGCCCCATAACCACACACCGGACTCCGTGGTCTACACAGGAACACACGACAATGACACCACGCGGGGATGGTTTTCCCGGCGCACGGAGGCTGAGCGTGACTATCTTGCACGCTACGTTGGGGGCCTGGATGCCCGGGTGGAGTGGAGCTTCATCCGCATGGCGCTTGCCTCAGTGTGCCGCTTTGCGCTGTTCCCCCTGCAGGATGTGCTGGGACTGGGAAGCGAAGCGCGGCTGAACACGCCCGGAACCTCGGGCGGCAGGAACTGGACGTGGAGGTTCCTCGAAGGATCGCTGAGCGAAGAAAAGGTGAGCGCGCTGCGGGACTTGAGCTCTCTCTATGGAAGGGTTCAGTAGGCCCCCGAGGCCTTCTGTCCGCTTACCAGCAGCACGCCGGAGCTCGTCCCGATCCTGGTGGCCCCCGCCCGGATCATCTGGACCGCGTCCTCGAAGCTCTTCACGCCGCCGGCAGCCTTCACGCCCAGCTTCGGGCCCACCGTTCGCCGCATGAGAGCGACATCGGCAACCGTGGCGCCGCCCTTGTTGAAGCCGGTGGAGGTCTTCACGAAATCCGCGCCAATATCTTTTGCGATCTGGCAGGCAAGGACTTTCTCATCATCGTTCAGGAGGCAGGCTTCAATGATCACCTTGAGCACGATCCCGGCCCGGCACGCTCGCCGTACGGCAAGCATGTCCTCCCGCACCGTCTTCAGGTCCTTTGCCTTCATGGCGCCCACGTTCATCACCATGTCGATCTCCGCCGCCCCGTTTGACACAGCGGTCCGCGCCTCGAAGGCCTTTGCCCTGCTGTCCATGGCTCCCAGGGGAAAGCCGACCACGGCGCACACCTTCACTCCCGTGCCCCCCAGCTTGCGCGCGCAGCGCTCCGCCCAATTGGAGTTCACGCAGACCGAGTAGAAGTGGTGCTGCGCCGCTTCCTCGCAGAGCTTGTCGATCTGCTCCTCCGTGGCCTCCGGCTTCAGCAAGGTGTGGTCGATGAAGCGGGCAAGGTCAGAGGGCTGGAGCCCGTCCCCGGCGCCGCTCCCTCCCGGGGAGCCTCCTTGCGACGCTCGAAGACGAGCAACAACTTCGGCCACGATTTTTTCGACTAACTTGTTCTGGTCCATTATTCGGCAAAGCCTCCCCGCTCGAGGGCCATGATCTTGTTCACCCGTACCATGTGCCGTCCGCCGCCAAACCTCGTTGCAAGCCATACCTTCGCCATCTCGCACAGCTGCCCCGCATCATGCAGCGGCCCGCCCAGGCTCAGGACGTTCGCGTTGTTGTGTTCCCTGCTGTTGATCACGGTCCTCAGGTCGTAGCACATTGCGGCCCGTATCCCCCTGACCTTGTTCGCCGCCATGCAGCTGCCAATCCCCGCTCCGTCAAGGACGATCCCCCGCTCGCAGTCCCCGCTCACCACCTTGCGGCATACCGCAACGGCGATATCGGGGTAATCCACCTTGTCCGTGCTGAAGCATCCCACGTCCACCGTCCTGTACCCCAGCTCTTCCAGGTAGCGGCGAAGCATCTCCTTCTGGCCGTACGCCCCGTGGTCGCTTCCAATGGCGACGCTGCGCACGGTGTCGGTGTCGTTCATTCTTTGTCCTCGATATCGACGCGATCCACGATCCCGCATACCACGGTTCGAACGGTGACGGCTCCCTCGTCCCCGAGCACGGACCGCGCGGAGCCGCCTTCGTCCACAACGAGCACCCTGTCACCGACTCCGGCCTGGACGCCGTCCAGGGCCAGGAACGATTTCCCCTTCGGCTTTCCCTCGGGGTCGATGGGCTGGACAACCAGGATCTTGTACCCCCGGTACTGGGAGATCTTTTCCGTGGACACCACGTTGCCGACCACGCGGGCAAGTATCACCGCTTCGCCGCCTCGCCGCGACCCTCGTCGACGTTCACGGCATCCACGATCCCGATCACGGCTGCGTCCGCGGGGTTGAACCACCCGTTGGGGTTTGCCTGCGCGGCTTCCTTGCCGGCCTCGAAGAGCACGAGGTCCCCTTCCCCGGCCCGCGCAACGTCAAAGGCAACGACTGCCGGCCCCGCCTCCTTGCCTTTCTCATCCAGGGGCTGCACGAGGAGCAGCTTCAGCCCCTCCAGCGTCTCCAGCTTCTGCGTGCTCACCACTGTGCCGATGATCCTCCCGAGCTTCATACGATCCTGAAGTAGTCCACCAGGGTGCACCGCCGCTCCCGGGTGAATGTGCGCGCCCGCGTCATGCCCTCTCCCGTGGGACTGGCGATGGTGAAAGAGGCATAGCCGGCGCCGCCCTCCCCCAGGCCCGCGAAGTTGGGCCCGTTCTTCACGAATAATGAGCAGTTCATGACCTTCGCCATGGCGGACAGCTTCTCTATGTCGTGAGAGTGGATGCTTGCCGTGTGGCGAAACCCGTGCTCCACCCGAACGGCAAACTCTATTGCTTCATCCACGCTCCTGAAGCGCACGAGCGGGATCACGGGCATCAGCTGCTCGCTCCACACCATGGGGTGGTCGCTCGGTACATCCATCACCAATATCCGCGTGTCGGCGGGCACCTCTATCCCCGCCGCCCGGGCAATCACCACGGGATCCTTGCCCACGAGGTCCTTGTTCGGCGGGCTCGCCTTGCCGGGGCCGGCCGCAGCGGCCTGCGGGAGGGCGACGCGAGTCACCGCCTCCGCCTGCGCCCCGGTCAGCTCGAAGGCGCCGTTCTTCCTCATCTCCGCCTTCAGTCGATCCGCGATGCTTTCCACCGCGAGGATTTCCTTCTCATCCGTGCACACAACGTTGTTGTCGAAACCCGCGCCTGCCACCAGGTCACGGCCCGCCTTCACGAGATCCGCGGTGGCGTCCACCACCGCGGGGGGGTTCCCCGGGCCTGCGCAAATGGCCTTCTTCCCGCTCGCCATTGCCGCCTTCACCACGCCCGGCCCGCCGGTCACCACCAGGAGCGCAACTCCCTTGTGCTTCATCAGCTCTCCGGCGCTCTCGATTGTCGGGGAGGCCATTGCGCACAGGAGGTTCTGCGGCCCGCCTTCCCGCGCAATCACGTCGTTCAAGATGCCGACCAGGCGGCAGCTCACCCCTTTGGCCCCGGGGTGGACGTTGAACACCACCGCATTCCCCGCGGATATCATGCCGATTGAGTTCGACGTTATCGTCGCAAGCGGGTTGGTCACCGGGGTAATGGCCCCGATCACTCCGTAGGGTGCCCTCTCCATGATCGTGAGGCCGTGCTCGTCGGAATACGCGGTGGGCTCAACGTCTTCCACGCCAGGGGTCTTTCGCGCGGCAAGGCTGTTCTTGGCCTTCTTGTCCTGAACGTTTCCAAGGCCGGTCTCGCTGACGGCTTCCCGGGAGAGTGAATCATTTGCCTCCAGCACGACTGCCCGCATGGCCTCGATGATCCGTTTGCGGGTATCGAGGGGAAGCGCCGCCAGTTGCCGCTGGGCCACCGCCGCCGCCGCCACCGCAGAATCTATGTCTGCAAAAATCCCCCGGCCCAGGGCGCCGGACGCCTGCCCCGGAGCCGCCCCAGCACCCTTCACCGCGGCCAGGAGCGTCGTCACGTCATTGCTTTTGAGCACCTGCTCCACGATCTGGCGTATGTCGTCCTCGAGTGCCATATTTTCCGCCCCTTGCCCGTTATTCGGCCCTGTAGAGCTCGGCGCCGCCACCGTGGATGGAATCAACGATGGCAACCACCAGCGTGTCCATGGGCCGGTCATCCGTGCGCCGGGTCCAGCGGCAGCTGCTGCCCTGCGTCAGAAGAACCAGGTGTCCCCTCTCGGCTCCCACCATGTCCAGCCCCACGAGGTACTCCCCCCTGCCCTCCCCGCGCTGGTTGCATTCCTCCACGAGCAGCCATTTCGCGCCGTCTATGGTGTCGGCCCGCTTCGTGGCAACCACTGTGCCCCGCACCCGCGCCAGAGTCATGCGCGCGCCCTCATCCGGCGGCCCCCGCCTTCTGGTAGGTGAGCGTGCCGTCCTTCTCTATCGCGTCCACGATGGCGATGATGGTCGCATCCGAAGGTTTGCCCCTGGTCACCTCCGTCATGCGCGCGCTTGACCCCGTCACGTAGAAGACGATCTCCCCGGCGTTCGCCCCGACTCCGTCGATGCCCACCACGTAGTCGCCCTTGCCGGCGAGGGTGACCGCATCGATCTTTTCCAGGAGCAGGAACCTCATTCCTTCCATCGACGAAGGCTTGTGCGTGGAGACGACCGTCCCCTTCACCCGGGCAAGAACCATGGTCCGCCCGCTCTACTTCTTTCCCGCCGGCGCAGTCTTCCTGCCCAGCGGCAGGGCCGCGTCCACGCTCTCATGCGGCCGCGGGATGACATGTGTGGAAACGATCTCTCCCACCTTCTCCGCCGCCCTGCTTCCCGCCTCCACGGCGGCGCGGCACGCCGCGACATCGCCTCGAACAATGGCCGTCACGTAGCCGCCGCCGATCTTCTCATACCCCACCAGGTCCACCTTGGCCGCCTTCACCATCGCATCCGCGGCTTCCACCATGGCGGCAAAGCCGCGCGTTTCGATCATTCCAAGAGCGTCAAAACCGTTGTCTGCCATCTTCTTCTCCCGTCCTCAGAGCGAGGGCCTATATCCTGGCCGCCCCAGCCGCGATTTCCCGGCCGCTCAGGCCGCCCAGCCTGGATTCCACCACCTTGCGCGCTTCGATCACCTCGGCTTCCTCGCCGGCTATGTAGACGCGCCCGAAGGCCCCGAAGCCGACCACCTCGATGATGTTCACCTTCGCCGTCTTCTCCGCCTCGTTGGCCGCGTAGTATGCATACCCCGCCGGCTCGACTTCCAGCACGTACAGGGTATCGCCCCTGAGCACCATGTTCCCATGCCTCACCTTGTTGATGAGCTGGGCGTGATGGTCAGAGATGTTCTTGATGAGCTGACTGGTGAGCACGCGCGGCTTCAGGCGGTCGGTCTCAGCTTTCTTCAGCTCCTTCAGCACCGCCTCTCCCGCCATCCGCGCATCTCCCTGGCTGTCGGAATGCACTTCCAGGAGGCCGTATGCCCGCTCGACGATCTGCAGCCCGGGGGTGACGTTGGTGGCTTTCAGCGCAATGTCGGTCAGGCGATTGATCTCGATACCGGGAGCTATCTCGATCACGCAGCAGGCCTGCATTCCGATGGGGTAGTACCCTTTGCTCACGGTGGCAATGAAGCTTGCGTTCTGCAGCTGCAGAGAGTCGAGGAACACGTACGTCCTGAGGTCCACGGCCATGGCCTACTCCTTCTGTCCGCGACCCAGCGGGAGCGCCTGGTCCACGGACGCATGCGGCCGCGGGATGACGTGCGTGCTCACGATCTCCCCCACCTTCTCCGCCGCCCTGCTTCCGGCGTCGACCGCCGCCCGGCACGCGGCCACGTCTCCGCGGACGATGGCCGTGACATACCCGCCGCCGATCTTCTCAAAGCCCACGAGGTCCACTTTTGCCGCCTTGACCATCGCGTCAGCAGCTTCCACCATCGCCGCAAAGCCCCGGGTTTCTATCATCCCGAGGGCTTCAAACCCGCTGTCTGCCATGACTCCTCCTTGCCGCAGTACCGTCCCCTCTTGAGTCAGATGGGCGTCTCGCTCTCATTCTGGGGCTGGAAATGTTAAATGTCAAGCAAATAATTACAGAGAAGTGAAAAAAGCAAACAGATATTTTGTAATATTAACAAATGTGATATGATTCCTTCGTGAGGACTCATGAACAGGACTGATCGGCTGAGTGTGATAATGCAGACCCTCCAGATCAGCAAAGCCGCGAGCGTGCAGGAGCTTTCCGAGCAGCTCAAGGTCAGTCACATGACCGTCCGGCGCGACCTCGTGGCGCTGGCAAAAAGCGAAAAAGTGAAAGTCCTGCACGGAAGTGTCATCCTCCACCCGAAATCCAGCTCGCGTGAGAACGAGAGCTACTACTCCCTGATCGCCGCGGGAGCCGAGCACCCGGAGCTCAAGCGCAGAATCGGACAGCTTGCTGCGTCGTTGATCGAGCCGGAGGACACGCTCCTGATCGACGTCGGCTCGACCACCGAATACCTGGCGAAATACCTGCCAGAGGACCTCAAGTACACGGTACTCTGTTTTTCCCTGAATGTCGTTTCCGAGACGGTCCGTCGAAGGAATTGCAGGACCCAGTTTGCCGGCGGGCTGTTCCATGAAAACACCCTGATGTTCGAAAGTCCCGAGAGCCTGGAAATGATCAGGAACTTCAGGGCGACGAAAGCCTTCGTGTCAGCCTCCGGGGTGAACAGCCAGTTCGGTGTCACCTGCATGAACTCCTATGAGCGGGAGACGAAAAAGGCGGTCCTGCAGTCCTCCATGAGGAAGATCCTCCTCGTGGATTCCTCGAAGTTCGGCGTTATACGATCAGACTACTTTGCCCAGCTTTCGGATTTCGATGAGGTCGTCACCGACGCGGGGATACCGACGGAGTACTCGGAGTTCATCAAGAATCTTGGAATCGTCCTTCGTATTGCCTGATGGATAAGGGCCTGATGGCTAGGCGGTCTCCGCTTCGCTCCCAACCAGGCATGCCTCCTTCGGGAACCACACGCTGACGCGCTCCCCGACCCCGGGCAGTGAGAGGTGCGGGTTGTTGAACGTGTCGAGGAAAAGCTCGCTGCCGTCCAGGCGCAGGAAAATGCGGACAATCGAACCGAGAAATACGATGGTCTTTACCGTGCCCGCCAGGCGGTTGGAATCCGGGCGTCCGTTGGTGAGTGAGATCATCTCGGGCCTCAGGGATACGCGAACAGGCTGCCCGGAGGCATGCGTCAGGGCGGCCGCGGCAGCGATCTGCTGACCCTCCACGCTGAGGGTCCCCGCCGCGGGATCCACCACCCTGGCGTCCAGCACATTCAGAGAGCCGACGAACGAGGCGACGAACGCCGAGACGGGACGGTTGTAGATCTCAAACGGCGTGCCGACCTGCGCGATGCGCCCTTCCCGCATCACCACCACCCTGTCCGAAAGGGAAAGGGCCTCCTCCTGGTCGTGCGTGACATAGATCGTCGTGATTCCGAGCTGGCGCTGGATGGACCGGATCTCCTCCCGCAGGCGCACGCGAATCCCGGCATCCAGCGCGGACAGGGGCTCGTCCAGGAGCAGCACGCGGGGCTGGATGGCAAGCGCCCGCGCAAGTGCCACCCGCTGCTGCTGCCCCCCTGACATCTGGTGGGGGTAGCGGTTTTCGAAGCCTTCCATGTGGATCATGAGGAGCAGGTGCCGCACCCGTTCGTGGATCTCATCCGGCGTCTTTCCCGACACGCGAAGACCGAAGCCGATGTTCTGCGCCGCGGTCATGTTCGGAAAAAGCGCGTAGTTCTGGAACACCATGCCCACCCCGCGCCTGTTCGGCGGGACCTCGACGACCTCCACGCCGTCGATCCGGATGCTGCCCGTCGTGGGGGTTTCAAACCCGGCAATCATCCGCAGCGTCGTCGTCTTTCCGCATCCCGAGCCACCCAGGAAAGAGATGAGCTCTCCCTCGCCTGCCTCCAGGCTGAGAGAGCTCACCACCGTGGCGCGGTCGAACCTCTTGGTCACCCCTCTCAGCTCCAGGAATGCCATTCCGTCGCTCCTTTTCAACGCGTTCCGCTCAGGAGCGCGTTCCATTCGTCAGTGCGTCCCGCCCACCGCGGAGCGCGGGCCGCCGAGACTGCGGCTCAGGGCCTGCATGAGCCCGATCATTCCCCACGTGAGGAGAAAGCTCACCACGCTGAGCGCGGCGGGCTCGTATGCGAAGTTGCGGCCCACCTGGGCCATGTACGGCCCGAATGCGGGCCACGCGAGCATGACGGCCAGAGTGAGCTCTCCGATCACGATCGAGAACGTGAGAAACGCCGCGCTCAGGAGCGCGGCTCGCAGGTTGGGGAGCACCACGTGGAAGAGGGTTGTCCACCAGCTCGCCCCGAGGCTCTGGGCGGCCTCCGTGAGAACGCGCAGGTTGATGGCGCGCAAACCAGAGTCGACGGAGCGGAAGATGTAGGGGAAAGAAAGCACGACATAGCCGGCGATCAGGAGGACGGGGCTGGAGACAATCGGCAAGGGCGGCCGGCTATAGGTGCGGATGAGCCCGAAGACCAGAACGATGGGAGGGATCACGAAGGGGAGGAGGGCGAACGTCTCGATCAACGTCCTGGCCCGGGGAAGCTTCAGGTGGACCCAGATCGCTGTCGGGACAATCAGGGCGAGGCCTGCAAGGATGGTCAGCACTGCCATCTCCAGGGAGAACGTGAACGTCCTGAGAAACTGGGGATCCGACAGGACATGAGTATACGCGGCCAGGCTGAGCACGCCTTTTTTCGCTCGAAGGGAAAAAAGGAACGTGGCTGCAAGGGGAAGAAAGAAGTAGAGGCATCCAAGGGTGATCCAGAGCCACGCGGCAATCCGCCTGCGTTTCACGGCAGCCACCTTGCTGACCGCTTCTGCAGCGCGTTGGACCCGAGGATGCTGAGAGTCATGATCACCACCATGCCGAGCGCCAGCGCGTAGCCCAGGTTGGGGTCGTGCAGGACGTCCCCCCGGATCTGGGCCCCGATCAGGATGGGGATCAGGTCGAGCATCCCTCCCGTCAGGGCGTACGCCGTTGCGTACGCGCCGAACGCATTTCCGAACAGGAGAATGACGGCCGCCAGAAGCGAGGGCATGAGGATGGGCAACGCCACGTGGCGCCAGTACTGCAGGCGGGATGCGCCGAGGTTTTCACACGCTTCCCGCCACTCCCTTCGAACGCCGTCCAGCGCCGGAGTGATCACCAGCACCATGAGGGGAAGCTGGAAGTACATGTAGGTGAAGCTCAGGCCCCAGAAGCTGTACAGGTTGAAGCCGCCGTCATAGATGCTGATGCCGAAAACGGTCTTCAAGACGACGGTCACAAGCCCGACGCGGCCGAGGGTCGCGATGAACGCGAAAGCGAGGGGGACCCCCGCAAAGTTGGAGGCCACCCCTGAGAACGTGGTGAGGAATGCCCGCACGCCGCGGGGAAGCCCGCCCAGGGTCACCGCGTACGAAAGGAGGAAGCCGAATGCTCCCCCTCCGACCGCCGTGACAACGCTCACCTCGATGGTGAGGAGGTAGGACCGGAGGATGCTCGGACGAAAAAGATGGGCGATATTCGCGAGGCTGAAGCTCCCCTGCGCGTCCAGGAAGCTGCCGACGAGCAGCGTGCCGGCAGGGAGAAGCATGAACGCAGCGGCAAAAAGGAAAAAAGGCAGAAGGCCTGCCCACGCCCGCACGGGGACGCGAGCGAGGATGCGCGAGACGCGCGCACCCTCTTCATTCGCGCCGGAAGACACTTACTGTTTTGCCGTCACGTTGGCCCCGACAATCGAGTCCCAGTTGCTTGTAATGAAAGCCTTGGCTTCGCCCTGCTCCGCGAGCGTGGGGAAGGCCGCCTTCGCGTAATACGAAGCGGGAGGCAGTTTCGCCGCAATGGCGGCCGGGATCGCGTTGCGGGCCGCGAGGTCTGCATAGCGGATGGGGTGGCCGTAGCCCTTGAGCCAGATCAGCTGGCCCTCATCCGAGTAGAGGAACTCTTCCCAGAGCCGGGCAGCGTTGGGGTGCGGGGCGTACGCGCTGATGGCCTGCACGTAGACGCCGGCCACGACGCCGGAGTTGGGGACGATCGCGGCGATGGTGGGGTTCCCCGCGGCGGTATCCCTGTCCGACAGGGCCAGGTAGTCCCACGTCACGGCCACGGGGGTCTCTCCGGAAGCGACGGTTCCCATCTTGGCAATCAGGGGAACGAAGTTGCCGGCGGAGTTCAGCTTGGCAAAGAAGTCGACGCCCGGCTTGGCGTTCTCAAAGGTGCCGCCGCTTGCCAGGGCAGCCGCGGCAACCGCCATGATTGCCTGGTTGGAAACGCGGGGATCCCCGGTCAGGGCAACCTGCCCCTTGTACGCAGCGCCCAGGAGATCCGGCCAGTCCAGGGGCGGGTTCTTGACCACGTCGAGATTCACTTCGAAGGACAGGACGCCGTAGTAGTCTCCGTACCAGTACCCGTCCGCGTCCTTGACGCTGTCAGGGATCGAGGCCCAGCCCCTCACCTTGTAGGGAGCAAGGAGGCCGGCCTTCTTCGCGTCGGGGCCGAAGGAGAAGCCGACGTCAATGACGTCCGGCGCCTGGGGGCCCGTGTTGCCCATGTTCGCCTGGATGGCCTGCAGCTCGTCTCCCGATCCGCCGTCCGGGTTGAGCTCATTGACCTTGATTCCATACTTCTTTGCGAAAGTGTCGATTGCCTCTCCGTAGTTCAGCCAGTTTCGGGGAAGGGCTATGACAGTGAGCTGCCCTTCCTTCCTGGCGGCTTTGACCAGGGTGTCGAAGTTCGCCGGCGCCCGCATGAGGCCCGGGGCTGCCTTGCCGTTCTGGCTGTCGGCGAAAACGGTCGTTCCGGCCGCGGCCAGGAAAACAGCGACAAGCACGCAAACGATTGGCTTCCTCATTTCCCGCTCCTTTTGACACGTGATTCCCCGGCGGTGACCGGGCAGATCGTATGTACGAGGAGACAATTAATTCCGTGCGAGCGGGGCGTTAAGTTTTGGTTAATTGCTGGCTGCCGTCACCGGCCGGGACAAACCGGCGCTACTTCTGGGTCTTTTCCTGGGTGTCCCTGAGCCGGTCCTCGACGACCTTTTTCACCTGCGCGTCGAACTCCGGATACCGCGCCCGCAGGGCGTCGAAATCCGCCTTGGAGAGCTTGTACACGTCGCAATAGGAAACCGCCCGGATGCTCGCCGTGCGTTTCTCTCCCTGGAGCAGGGCAGTCTCGCCGAATGGCGAGCCGGCTCCGAGCTGGGCGACCTTCGAATCACCGACGAGCACCTCGACGTCTCCCGAGCTCAGGAAGTACATGCAGTCCCCGTACTCTCCCTGACGGATGATGTAGTCGTCCGGGAGGAACACGATGGGCCGCAGGAGCTGGACTATCTCCCGGATGAAAATCTCGTTGGCGCTCCTGAACAACGACACTTTTTCGAGGATGGTGCGGTTGAGGAAGAGAAGGATCTCCATGGAAAGCGTGTGGGGAAGCTCCTCGGTCAACGACACGGGAGAGACGCTTTTTTGCGTCTCCCAGAGATAGCCGTAATAGTCGCGCACACGGGACTGGAGCGCTGAAGGCACTCTCTTGGCGCGGAAGAAGTCGTTGATCTCTTCCATCTTCTCCTGGTAGGCGGCGCGGGCCGTGTCCAGGTTCGCAATGAGGGTCGCGACGTTGCCGATGATGTAGCCGTACATGCCAACCCCGAAAACCATGACCACGATCGTATAGACGATCTGCAGGTTCGAGTCATGGTTCGGTGTGTAGTCCCCATATCCAATGGTGGCGATGGTCGTGACGCACCAGTACACGCCTCGCAGGTATTGGTCGAAGTGGGACCTCTGCGACTCGGCGGCGCCAATGAGCACCCAGCCGCACGCCATGAGGTGCACCACGGTCACGAACCAGAACGCGAAGGTGACGAGGCGCATGAGGGACGGGTTGACGCTCAGGCTCTGCCGGATGTCGCGGAAGATGGCGCTCACCTTGCTGATCTTCGCCATCTTCAGGATCTTGGTGAGGACGATGATCCCCAGCACGGCTCCCATGTGCGTCTGCGCCTCGGTGACATGACTGCCGGGAATGATCGAAAACAGCCACGCGAGGGGGAGCCCCGAGATCACGTCCACGGCGAACCAGCTGCGCAGGTACATCCGCGCAATGCTTCGCCTGTCCGCATGAACGACGAGGCCTTTCTTGACGGCCTGGTTGAACGTATAGGGAATGTCGAGAAGGTAGACGACCGTGATGACCCAGTAGACGGCGTCGAACTGGAAGTGCTGGAACGTGAGCCGGTAGGAAGTGATGATGGTGCCGGCGAGCGCGGACAGGATGAGGAAGGCGTTGTAGAAGACCTTTGCAGGGCCGTCAAAACGGAAAACGGGGATTCCACGGGAAGTTGTCCTCGGCTCTGCCGATGTTGAGCCTGTTGCCATCCATCCGTATAGTATAGTGAGGCAGTGCCCTGCTCTCAAGGAAAGTCGGGTCTTTTCTTGACACGATGCGACGCGCAGCTACACTGGTCCGGGGGGGAGACGATGCTGCTCGCTGTGTCTGTCGGCAACTCACACATCACCTTCGGGGTTCACGGAGGCTCCGGCTGGGTGCGGCGGTTTCGGATCCAGACCGTTCACGAGAAGACGCCGGACGAGTACACGGTCGTTTTCCGCGAGCTTCTTGGCTCAGGCGGGATCACGCGGGAGAGCCTGGGCTCCGCCATTCTTTCCAGCGTCGTGCCTCCTCTCACCACGGCAATCGCTGAGACCATCACGGCAGTCTCCGGCGCCAGCCCCATCTTGCTGACTCACGCCATGGACCTGGGGCTGCGTATCACCACGGAGAACCCGGCGGAGGTGGGGGCGGACCTGGTGGCCAACGCGGTGGCAGCCTTCGACAGGTTTCGTGGCAACTGTATCGTGGTGGACTTCGGCACCGCACTGACGTTCACGGCGGTCGCGGCGCCGCAAGGGAAAAGCGGGGACAGCGGGCCGGGTGAGCTGCGGGGGGTCGCAATCTCCCCCGGCCTCACCTCAGCCGTGGATGCCCTTGCCCGCAACACCTCGCAGCTGCCGCGCGTTCCCCTTGCGGCCCCTCCGCTGATCGCCGGGCGCAACACCGTCCAGTCAATCCAGTCGGGCGTGGTGTTCGGCTATGTAAGCCTCGTGGAAGGGCTGATCCGCCGCATGCGCGCGGAGCTGGGCGGATCCGCGGAGGTCGTCATCACGGGCGGAAGCTCACCGCTCATTGCGCCGCTCATGCAGGAAAAGGCGCTCGTGGAGCCGTGGCTGACCCTCGAGGGGCTGCGGGTAATAGCCGTACGAAACCCGGGGCCGGCGCGGAGCGGCCTCAATCCTCCAGCATCTCGGAAATGAGATGGTACAGGTGGGCCGCGGACTCCTTGTCCTCGGGGTGGAGAAGCTCCGCGGGCTCATCCGCAATGCTTTCCAGGCTTGCCAGGGTTTCCTGCCGCGCGGTGAGAAGGCTTTTCTCGGACTTGAACCAGTAGTTCCCTTTCCAATCCGTGTACAGGGTGAGGAACCCGAGGCGCTTGGATGAGCCTTTCAAAGGGCAGAGGCAGAGCAGCCGCGGAAGGTGGGAGCAGAGCGTCCGGCCGTCCCGGGCAAACAGGAACGTCTTTCCCGACGGCCAGTCCTCCCACACTCCTTCTTCCGTGTGCAGGTACGGGGCGAGGGAGAGGATGACGGAGAGCTTCATCCCGTAGAAGATCTCCCTGCCGTCCCACATGATCACTCCGTACATGTTCTTGACGGAAGGAAAGTTTCCCGGGGCCAGCTGCTGAAGCACGGGGCGAAGCTTCTCCCACTCCATGATCACCATCTTGCGCCCTCCCTTGATCACGCGGAGGGGGAAGGTCTCCTGGCCGATCTTCATCTGGGTGGTGAAATCCCTGGCCTTCACCATCTCCTTTTCCCGCGGGATCGGAACGCCCTTCACGAAGGCCTGCGTGAGCAGGGGGGAGATGGCGGAGAGGAGCTGCTTTCGAAGCGGAGAGACGGAGCGCGCATACATGCGGCTGGTGCGGACAATTTCCCCCGCAACGATATACGGCGGGTTCTCCCGGAACATGAGAGAGCCCGGGTGGATCTGGATCTTGTCCGCGGTCAGGCTTCGGTAGATTCCCCTCCCCGTCCTCTCGCAGACGAACTGGATCAAGCCGCGCGAGATGGCGCACAGGTAGTCGTCCCACGGCCCGCCCGACCCGATGGGGAGGCCGAGCTTGCTGACGATCTCCTGCAGCTGCCCGTCGATGTTGACGATCTCGTTCATGGTGCGCAGCTCCAGGTAGTGGTTCTCGCAGAAGCGCGCCTTGTTCGCCGCCCGAACGAACGCCTCGTAGATGCGCTGGTAGGAGACGAAATCACCCAACGGGTCGCGGAAGCTGTGGTGCGCACGCCGGGCCTCCAGCTCTTCCCCCGCGGGGAGAAGGAACGGGGAGTTCACGGAAAGGAAGGTGGCGGCAATGATGACCTCCGCGATCACGGATGGATACCTCCGAATCGCCTCCACGATCATCCGCGCGTGCTTGGGCAGGATGGGGAAGAGGCACATCATGCGGCCGGTTTCCGTGAGCGCTCGCTCCTCATCAAGGGCGTCCAGCAGGCGCAGCGTCTCCACGGCCGCCCGGATCCCTTCCTGCCCCGGGGGGGACAGGAAATCGAAGGACTCGAAGTCCCGGATCCCCAGCTCCGCCATCCGCAGGACCACCTCGGAAAGGTCCGTCCGCTTGATCTCTTCCACCGTGTACATGGGCCGGGAGTCATGGTCCTTTCGGGAATAGAGACGATGGCACACTCCCGGCGCCGTCCTGCCCGCCCGGCCGCGGCGCTGGTTGCAGGATGCCTTGGACACGGGCACCTCGATCAGGGATTCGGTGAATGTCCGGGGGCTGTAGAAGTTCATCTTGGCGAGGCCCGAGTCGATGACGTGCACCACCCCGTCGATGGTGACGCTCGTCTCCGCGATATTCGTCGCGACGATAACCTTCCGCTTGCCGGGGAAGTCCAGGAACACCCTCGCCTGGTCCTCGCGGGAAAGGCGCGCGTACAGGGGCAGCAGCATGAGCTCCTCCCCGGTGTCCAGCTCCGACAGGATCTGCACGCAGTCCTTGATGGCCAGCTCCCCCTGGAGAAAGATGAGGATGTCGCCCTTTGCCCCTTTGCGTATGACCCCGGAGACGATCTCGCGGATCGACGCGAGGAGGCTCTCGTGATCGCCCTCGATCTCAGGCGGCGCATAGATGAGCTCCACGGGATACATGGGCGCATCGATGCTCACCACGGGACACCCGTCGAAATACTCCGAGAACACCTCCACGTTGATGGTCGCGGAGGAAATGATGACGCGGAACTCGGGCCGCTGGGAAATGATCCCCTTCAGCATCCCGAGAATGAAGTCGATATTGAGGCTCCGCTCGTGCGCCTCGTCCACCATGAGCACGCTGTAGCGGGACAGGGTGCGGTCCCCCTTGAGCTCCTGCAGGAGGATGCCGTCCGTCATGATCTTGATCACGGTCCGATCGTCCGTCTTGTCCTCGAAGCGCATGGTGTAGCCGATGGTGTCGGGAATGGTCTTCCCGATCTGCCGGGCAATGAACTCGGAAACGGACACGGCGGCAATGCGCCGCGGCTGCGTGACCCCCACGATGCCGTGGGAAGCGTAGCCCGCCTCGTGAAGGATGAGCGGGATCTGGGTGGTCTTGCCGGAGCCCGTCGGGCTTTCGACGACAATGACCTGGTTGTTCTCCAGCGCGCTGAGAATCTTGTCCCGTTGCTGGTACACGGGCAGCTGGTAGGGGTCCATCACTGGATGCAACTATAGCGGGAACGCGGGGGCGGGGATAGCGGGAGGCGGGCCGCGCCACCGGAGGTGACCCTGTGCACCGAATGAATCTCCCGAGTGCATTTTTGGCTTGTTTTTGGCGCAATTTCGTTCTACAATGATCTGGAGATGGCGAAGAAGCTGCATATCGAGATCACCCCCGCCAACTGGGCACGGATGAAGGAGTACGTGGAGCTGTACAACGGGGACCCCGCGAGGGTCACTCCCCGGTTCAAGCCCGCGGATGTGATCAACCAGGCGCTGCACGAATACCTCTCGGGCAGAAAGGGATGAGTGGAAAGGAGCACTCGCGCACAATCAACGTGGAGATCGCGCCGGGAAACCAGGCACGGATGACGCGGTTCATCGAGGCATACAATGCGCGATCGGACCGCAGGACACCGAAGCTGAAGTACACGGACGTCGTGAACGAGGCCCTGGACCGGTTCCTGGATGGGCGCCTTGCGGCGCTTCGGGAAAAGGTCCGAAGGAGCAGAAAGCGCTAGCGAGGAGGTAGTCATGGCGAAGGTGAAGGCAAAGAAGAAGGCCGCGCCCCGCAGGAAGCCGGCAAAGCCTGCAAAGGCAAAGAAGGCCGCGCGGCCGGTGGTGAAAGCGGTGCCGGGCCCGCGGGGACCGGCCGGCGCTCCCGGAGAGAGGGGTCCGAAGGGAGAGCAGGGCCTCATGGGTCCGCAGGGACCTCGGGGAGACCGCGGTGAAAGGGGAGAACCGGGCCCCGGGATCCGCTACGAAGGGGGCGGCAGTCCGGGGTCGAGCTACCTCGTGGTTGGCGCTGACGGCTCCCTCAAGTTCGTGAGACAGGGGACCACGTTCATCGTCCAGCTCGTTCCGACGCCGCAGGGCTGAGAGGAGATTTTCATGGCAAAAGCACGGATGGCTCAGCAACTGAGCTTCAAGCTGCCGAACAAGGTCGGGCAGCTTTCCGCGGTAGGGGACCTGGTCGGGGCTGCGGGGGTCAACATCGAAGCAATCCTCGCCATCGAGTCAGGAGCGAACGCGGAGTTCCGCGTGGTGACCAGCAGGAATGCGAAGGCGAAGAAGGCGCTCTCGACTCTCGGCGTTGAGATCAGTGAGGAAGGCGTCATCTGCGTCCAGGTGGCAAACAAGGCCGGCCGCTTGAGCAAGATCGCGAAGAAGCTCGCGGATGCGGCGGTGAACGTGAACCGGGCGTGGGGCGCGAGCTTCAAAGGGAAATCCTCCACCCTGGTCCTTCAGACATCGGACGACAAGAAGGCTCTCGCCGCGCTGGGCAAGGCAGGCTCCAAGAAGAAGAAATAGGTTCGGGCTGATCGCGGAAAATTAACGCAAAGCTCGTCCGGAGCTAACAGTGCCTTTGTACCGTTTGGGGCGAAAGCTCCCTCAGCTTTTGCCGTACGGGCCCGCCGGAAGCTCTGGCGTGGCCCTTGTTTTTTCTGGCGGCTTTTTTTACAGGGCGCCGGCGGCAATGGCCCCAGCGTTCCTGCGCACAAACTCAAGCGCCTCATCCTTCGTGGGGAACAGCTCTCCCCGCGTGATGTAGGAGAACGTCATGAAGCGCTTCAGGGCGCGGACCGGACGCCATTGCGCCATCCACGCGGTGCCGCTGATCGCAGGAACCGCGCGGTATTCGATTCCGTGATTCGCGTCAATCAGGATCGCGGTGTGTGCTTCCATACTCCGATGATCGGCTCACCGGAATGGAAGCAGGAGTCAAAACGGCCTCAGGTGCAGCACGCTGCCTTTTCGCTCGAGATGAGACTGGCGTCGCAGCGGTCGCACCACAGCTCCTCAACCGCCCCCTCCAGCTCTTCCACGGAAAGGTTTTCCTCCGGAGCGCTCTCGGCTCGCTCCGCGTCCGTCGCGCAGTCTGCGCAAACGATTTCGCTCTCAAGGTAGAATGCGATAACTTCACCATCACGCGTTATCGTCATGAGTGCCTCCTGCTGAGGCACAGCATTGTTCCCTTTGGTTAGCTTTTTCTTTGGTTTTGCTTAAATTGCGGTTAATTTCGTTCCCGGCCCGCGCAGGCGGCGAGCGATTCCGGACCCGGGCGGCTGGACCCGCGGCCTGATCGTTTCGACCGTCAGGTAGCCTGTCCCCCCGCACACGTCGCATTCATTCCACCGGGAATCGTCCCGGCTCCACAGCGCCCCCAGGGTCTGGCACGCCGGGCATTCATTCAGCTCGCGTCTTCCGCCGTTGACGTGCTTGCTGAAGCAGCTCATGTGGTAGATGCGGCCGCCGTCCACGCGAACCACATCGTGCCGGATCTCCTCGCCGCAGAGCTCGCACGCGTAGTGGGGCTTCCCCGGAACAAGTACGTTTCTTCGCGACATGCGCAACCTCCGCTGCGAATGTATACACGTCTCGTGAGGATTCGGTTAAATGGAATTTTTCAGCAGCAGAGCCGAAGACTTCAGACGGCTTCCCGATGCTTGACCTTGTAGCCATCTCCGGCGCGCTCGATGTAGCCCTTTTGGCGCAGCTCGCCGAGGATCAGGTAGAACCGATCGCTGAAATCGAGGGTGCAGCTATGGAGAAAAGCGCCCAGATGGTGGGACTCGATGACCCTGTCCGTTCCGAAAGATCGCAGCTCTTCCAGGAGGACTCGCGCCGACCTGCTCAATCGGGGGAAGGAAGTTCCTGGCGTTGCTACCATCGTCAGGGACTGTACGCGGTGTCGGTTAAGAAGCAACGAAGCTTCGGCGAATTTTCAGTTAATACAGCGAACCTATACGACTCTCGGCTCGGACGATGGGTCTTCCATGCTTCGAACAAAATGGACGGCGGCGGTCACTTTCGCAACCACCGCATCCTCCGGGAATCCTTTCGCTTTCAGCGCAGCGCGCCAGAGATCAAGACCATCGACCAGGAATATCCCTCGCATCCTGCAGAACCGGGCGTATTCTTTCGCGTCGCGAAGATAAGAAGGGCCGGGCGTGAAGGAACTGGCCATGTCTGGTCTCCCTGGAGTGTGAATGCGACGGGTGGATGTAATATACCATCATTTTCCGGTGTCGTGCACCGATGCCGGGGCCGGTGAAAAATGAAAATGGTAGTTTGTTGGTCAAATCAGGCGTATTCTTAGCTGAAACGGAGGATGTCATGCCAAAAGAGCCAAAACAGAAGGACAAGAAGGGCAAGAAAGGCAAGGCCGGAGCTGAAAAAGGAGGGGTCTCCCAGGTAACCGTGACGATGCTGGGCGCTGGTGAAGCCCCCCACGCTCAGCTTTCGGTTGAGACCGGGGTCCTCTCCCTGGGATTGCCAAAAGGCGAGAAGGGAGATCGCGGGCCGGCTGGAGCACAAGGAGAGCACGGTCCCAAGGGGGACGCCGGCCAGCAGGGGCCCCAGGGACCCGTGGGGCCGCAGGGACCTCAGGGGGCACGGGGAGAGCCAGGGCCGCGCGGCGAAGCCGGAATGGGCGTCCGGTACGCTGGTGGGCCTGCGGAAGGGTCATCCACCTACCTCTTCGTGGACACGGACGGCAGTCTCAAGTTCGTGAGGCACGGGACGACTTTCGTCGTTCACCTGGTGCCGCCTGCGTCGCAGCCGGGGAGCTGAACCTTCGGTCGTGTCAGCCCTCCCGTGTTTTTTCCGTCAGGCAGTGCGCGGGCTGTCTGCCCGGGGTTTTCCTTTTCCGCGCTCAAACCCGTCGAGGGCTTCCAGCTCCGTACGCTCCAGGGGGAGAAATCCGACAAGCCGGGTCAGCTCCATCACCTCCATGACCGAGGGGGGAACGCTCACGATTCGAAAAGCGAGCGCGTTCTTCACGAGCATCGAGTTGATCGCAAGAAGCGCGCCGATCCCGCTGGAGTCGATGTACGTCTCGAGCACACCGTGTCCTCGAGTCGGAATGCGTCGTACAGATCGATCTCGCCTGCGACATCGACGATGCAGCTCTCCTTGAAGAACCTGACCCTGATGTCCAATGATACTCGCCCTCCTGCGATTGTGCGGCCTGTCGCCCTGCTGTTCATTCGCCGTGGTCGATTTTTCCGCTTCTACGCGGTGGCGATACGCTCCTCTTCCTCGGTTTCTGCGGCTGTGCGCGCCGCGAGGGTCAAAGTCGCCACGGTCTCATTGTCGGCCGCGCGAAAGGAAAATGCTTCCGGCCCGAATCCCAGGTTCTTGAGCATGAAGAGCATCATGACAATTCCCAGTCCAGCCCCCTCCAAGCCGTCCTGCGTGCGGGAATACGCGTCGGCGAGACAGGTATACTGCCTGACGATTCCAATCTTTTCTTCGATCCGCCGAATCTCCGCGGGAGCCGGCGTGGAGTTGTTGCGGACGCTGACGCGGACGCCCTTCTTCAGCTTGCGGAACTGGAACTTCACATACAGGCCGTTCTCCTTCAACCCCGCCAGGTAATGGGATATCTGCTCGATTGTCTCCGTCTTGAACCTTTCCATTCCCCGGGCGTAGTCGTCCTTGCTCAGGATGTCCAGGTTCTTTTCCTTGAAATAGAGGCGCTTCATGTTCGCCTTCTTTGCGTTTCCGGCCAGCTCATGGACGCAGTAGGCGAGGTTGTTCCGCAGCTGCTCCATCCCGGCGGCCTCCAGGAACGCTCCGAGGATCCTGTCGATATGAGCGCGCTCTCCGGGCAGGTACAGGGAGGTAGTGAGCGTCAACGTCCTCGAGTGGACAATCGCATAGTAGACGCTCTCCCAGAGACCCCGCTTCCTCGCTGTCATGGCCGCCTCCTTGCGGGAGACAGAATCTGGCAATCGTGTTAGCTTTCCCTTTGGGTTCCCTTAATTTGCCGTTAATTCTGGCGAGGTGACAACGTGCAGGCTCTGGACGTCCTCATCCTCCTCGACGCTGACGCGCAGTCAGACCTGTCGGCGTCCCTGGTGGGAAGGATCGAGGAAATGGTTCGAACAAAGCGACATGCCATGGGCACCATTGAGCTGCGCGGGAAGGACATCCCGCCCTGCACGGGGTGCCTTCGCTGCCTCACCGCGCATCCGGGTTCGTGCGTGTACAAGGCATGCTTCGACGGAATTGCCGAGCAGGCTTCGAGCTGCCCCGTGGTCATCTTTTTGACCTCGGCGCCGTTCGGGACATTTTCATCCGCGGTGAAGAACGTGATCGACCGGGGGGCTCTCGTCATCAGGAACCACGGCCGCTGCCGGCAGGTGATCATCGGGTACGGGGAGGACGCCACCGACGAGGAGCGCGCCACATTCATCGATATCACCGTCAAGCATCGGGGAGGTGCGGACATCGTCCACCCGGGGGCCGACGAGACCTTCGATGTGTATTTTGCCAGGTCACCGAGAGATTGCGAGGGGATCAGCGCGGCCCTCGCAGGCGCGCTGTGAGAGGGGCCCGCTGCATGGAGAGCGTCTGCCTCGTGAACGGCAGCCTGCGGGGAAGAAAAGCCACCAGCGTCAAGCTCCTGGACCGGATGGAAGCGAAACTGGCCAAAGGTGAGCTCCGTATCGAGAGAGTGACGGTGCGACCCGGTGTGAGAGAACACTATCCGCCGGAGGTGCTTGCGGTAGCGTACGATGCGGATGTCATCATCATGGCATTCCCCCTTTTCAGCTATTCCCTTCCGGGCGCGCTGACGGCTTTTCTCGAAGACCTGTCCCTTCATGCCAGGGCGTGTGGACCGTACGGCAGGCGCGCGAAGGTCTTCGCCATCATCAACTGCGGGTTCCCCGATCCGCGGATCACTCGGGAAGCTGTCAGGGTCGTGAAGAACTTCTGCGCCAGGGTGGGAATGAGGTATCGATTTTCCATCTCGCTGGGGACCGGGCCTGTCACTGCCCTGACCATGAGGGTGCCCTTCCTCAACCGGGAGCTGAAGAGAGCCTTCACGTGGATCGTGGCTGATATTGCGGGCGGCGACCTCGCAGAGAGAGAGGACGTGCTCATCACGCCCATCATCCCCAAGAGAGCTCTCCTCAGGATCAAGGAGCACTACGAGAAGAAGTCTCTCGCGGTCAAGGCTCAGGCAAGCAGCCGAATGCGGGAAAAAACGTAGCTCAGGCGGTCTTTTTTCAGCACGGTCCGGTAGAAGTCCGTGCCTTCCAGCCGATGCGTGGTGGCTGCGTCGACGGGGGAATGCCCGGCGCTTGTTTCCCGGCGCCCGTTGCCGCTGGCGAGATACCGGTCGCTCCTGCGCCTGTCGAACCAGTGCACGAGGGAGATCTGGCCCTCCGAGATCTCGATGGCCGTCACACCGCGCTTGCCGATTGCGCAGCCCGAGTTGAAGAGACAGGGCACGAAGAGCTGCTCATTGTAGAGGCTGCTCCGCATGCCGTCCCTGCGGTCTTTCTCCCAGAGGTGAGCGAGCTCACCCTTGTAGCCCTCCACGACCTTCTCAATTGCGCGGCGCGCGCGGGGTGACACGGCGGGGTAGTCGCGGCACAACTGCTCGATGCGGAACCGCAGCGTGTCGATCTTGGACAGTGACTCGAAGAGGGGCCGGTGCGTGTGGCCGATGACGGAGACGATCTTGCGCGCACTCGAAAAGGCATACACCCTGTGCTCCGTGCGGTACCTCTTGGTGCTCTCGTAGTGCACGGGCAGGTTGCGGACATGGAGCCTGTTTGCAAAGTGGCGCAGGAAGAAACCGGAGACGTCGTTGAAGCGCTCGAAGAATATCGTGGCCTGGTGACCATGGAAGATGAAAATGGTGTCGGAGCCAAAGGACAGGCGCAGGGATGCGAGCAGGGGATGGTCGAGGAGCCGCGGATCAGAATGCCACAGCGATTCGTCATGGTTGCCAACTATCCGGTGGACCGTGGCGAACCTCCGAAAGAGCCCGTACAAGCTCGCCCAGCGCCGCCTGATTGAGTCGAAGGAAAAGCGCTGCAGCTCCTCGATATCCCCGTTGAGAACGAGGGAGAACCTGTTCGCGAGGTAATACCGGCGAAGGACCTCTTCAAGGAGCTCGCCGTTGGAAAGGAAATCGTCGCGGGTGCTGCCATCGCCGAGGTGCAGATCGCTCACCACCACCAACCTGTCCGTCGCGGACAGCTCCAGGGTGGCGGATGAATCGAAGAGCTTCTGCAGCGTCTCCTCGATTGTGGAGGCAACCCCCTCCAGGACAGGCATCAGTCGCCCTCCTCGATCACCGGGAGCTTCTCTTTGAGCTCGCTCCAGAGCGCGCGGTAGGATTTGCCCGGCCGCGGAGCGGGGCCGGAAGCACGCCACGGGCCGTCGCGTCACCCCCATTCTCTCAATGTCCGACATCGAAGGGACGACGGACAAACACAGGTTGGCCTCACGGGCGGAAAAGACTTCCATGGTCTCCCGGTGAACCCGCTTGCGCTTTTCCACCATTGAAAAGAACGGGACCAGGCGGAAACGGTCCAGGCCCTTGCGGCTGAAGAAGACCGAGATCTCCTCGAAGGATCGGATGGAAAGGGGCGTGGGAATGAGGGGCACCAGGATCACGTCCGCCGCGCGAAAGACGTTTTCCGCAAGCAGCGAGGCGCCCGGGGGGCAATCCAGGAAGACCCACCGGTAGGTTTTCGAGAGGGGGCGAAGCATGCGTCCCACCGCGCCGCGGGCTTTGCGCTCATCCGCGAGCTGCAGGTCGAGCTTCCGGTAGGAGAATCGGGATGGCAGCACGTCCAGCCCGGGGAACGAGGTTTCCTGGGCGACAGCGGACACCTTGATCTTTCCCCTGACCAGCGAACGGCTCTTGCCGGTGCCGGCCGTGCGGCCCAGGAAGAAGCCGGCGGCCCCCTGCGGGTCCAGGTCCCACAGGAGCGTGCGGTCGCCGTCAGCGGCGGCAAGGCACGCCAGGTTCACGGCCGTGGTCGTCTTGCCGACACCTCCCTTGAGGTGGTACAGCGCAACGGTTGTCATGACCGATCCCCGGAGAGGCGGGCCACCCAAAGATCGACGAGCGCGCGGGCAGATTCCCAGATGGTCACAAGCCTTTCCCGCTGCGCTCTCATGACATCGCGCTGAATCTGTATCAACGCTCCCAGCGCAAGGAGCCCGTCTGCCGGCTCGCACAGCGCGCGTTCCTGCGCCAGTCCGCTGAAGACCTCAACCGCCACGCGCGCGTCCTGGTGCAGCCCAAGACAGTCCTGGTAGGCAACGCACTCCTTGACCAGAGATGCGATGTCTTCATCCAGGATCAGCCGGAAGAACTCCGCCGTGTAGCGAAGGCGCTTGAAGAGAATGCGAAGGCGATGCAGCTCATCGGGAGACATCCCGTGGGGATCCAATCGAGTCCAGGGACCTATTTTCGCCAGCGCCTTCCTGATACGGATGCGGCCGAACTCATCCGCGGGCATCGGCGCCGGCGTTCCATTCCCCGGGGACGCCGGCACCGCCTTTGCCATGAGCTCAAGCAGCGCGGTGTAGCGAGGCGAGCTCAGAGCCGGGACCAGCTGGTCCCTCGCGCGGCTGCGTCGAGCGTCAAGCACACCGCTGATTGCCTGGCGAAAAGGCTGACTCGCGTCCGTCATGGCAAGCTGTCCTTCGAGCCGTCCACGCAGAACGTCGAGATCCCGCACCGCGCCGAGCGCGCCGGCAATCCAGGAAAGCTCGGTCCTGATGTCATCTCGATTCTTTGCCCCCAGCGCGTCGACGAACAGCCTGCCCGCAAAGCGGGCCCGGCGCGTGGCGACCCTGAGGTCGTGGACGAACTCGGGATCCAGGTCTCGCAGGGCCCCGGGGGTGTTGGCTTTCATCCGCCACGCCTCGCCGCTCAGGATCTTGCCGCACACCACGGCCACATCGTCGCCCTGGGCGGGGAGGAACTGCTGCGGCAGGGGCGCGCCGGGGAGAGGGACGCCCAGCCGGGATAACCCGAGGACCAGAAACGGCCCGTCAAGCTCCCCGAGCTTGAACGCTTTCTTGAGCAGCCCGACAAGGTAGTCGAGCTCGAGTGTTGAGGCCTGCAACCGGTCGAAGCCGAGGGTGACGACGGTCTGCGTCGGGACCTCATGCAGGAGCGAACGCACCTGCCAGGTGCCGATGGTCAATCCGAGGCTTGTCGCGGAGATGCTTGCGAGGGAGAGAACATTCTCTTTCAGCAGCGCTTCCATGTAGGGGACGCAGGGGGAAGAACGGGTGATCGCCTGAACGGAACGGGCAATGGGGCCGCCGTCCGGGGGAGCATCCCGGCCGCCTTTCTGCGCGTGCACCGCCCTTCCCTCGCGCAGGAGGCGCCACCGTGAATCCTCCGCAGTGAAGAAGAGCTCGAAGCCCTGCCGGTACAGGCTGCCACCCTGCGTGTCGAAATGCGATCTGGTCTCTTCCCGGTTCGGACCGGGTCCGAAGGCGATACCCAAGGCGCTCGAGCTCGGCGTGCACGCCCTCTTCCGTCGTTGCAGCCGAGTCCTCCAGATAGAGTACCCTGATGGCTCCCCGGGCCGCGGAGCGCAGCGGCGCGGCGGTGCGAGCCGGCCGTCGGGGCCGGGGACGGGCTCTGCCGTCATCAAGCAGCAGGAGCCCCTCCTCGAACTTCGAGCGGGGAGAAGGAACCAGGGACAGGTCCCTTCGGAGGGAAGCGAGGATGGAGAGAAGCTCCTCCCGTGTCCCGCCGGGCCGCAGCTCGAGCTCCAGCTCCAGGTATTCGCTCTCCCGCACCCCGGCAATCACCCGCACCTGGTCCAGGCTCATTTCCGCGGCAACCCGCGACCCCTGCGCCAGCACTCGCACGAACCGCTCCTGGCGCACCTCGAACAAGGGAGCCAGGGGATCCTCCCCAATTATCCCGACGACCATCCTTTGCAGCTCGCTGTCAGGCCATTGCGGGGGTGGGGAGGCGTGATCCAGCTCAATCTCCAGCTCTTCCCGTTCATGAATGACCCCCGAGGGAGGTGTCAGGGACTTGGCGGTGACCTGGAGCTGCCCCGCCCGCTCGCGGAAGCGCAGCGCCCATCCCGCCGCCAGGAGCGAGCGGCCGGGGGTGTCCTGGTAGGTGTCCCTGACGGGAACGGTCTCCCCATCGGAGAGCGTGAAGCCCGACACCTCCCGCAGGGTCTTCACCCGGTTGAATGAAACGAGATCGGAAACAGTGAACTTCGCCTCTGTCTCCCGGCTCATGGCGCGAGCACGCGGGGGGAAGGAGCCACAGGAGAGAGCCGCGAGGCTTCAGAGGATCCGTGATGTCCACTCGGGCCAGGCCGCCTTTCTTGCACTCCACCCGGCCTCCCCCGATGCAGGCGGCAATTGTTTCGCTGAAATCCGGCTCGTGGCCAACGAGGAGGAGCGCTCCAACCTCCGCGTGGTCGGCAAGGATCTCCCGCAGCGCGGGGAGATCGAACCCCGGCGAAAGCCGCTTGTCGGTGAGAAGGGAATCCTGGAGGCCGAGGGACTCGGCCACTATTTGAGCGGTCTTCAGGGCGCGCAGCAGGGGGCTGGAAAGGATCAGGGCAATGCCCAGGGAAAGCTCCGCCATGGTCCTGGCCTCGCGCAGCATTCGGGCAGCCCCCTCTTCGCTCAGCACCCTCGCGTTGTCGTCACCCTTCCATTCCTCTTTGCCCAGCGCGTCGCCGTGGCGAAGAAAATACAGATCCATCACGCACCCCCTTGGATCCCGCGCCTCCTGATGAACTCGGCCTGCGAGTCGACCTGCTCTTCGCCGTCGCGGCGCTCCGGCCGCGTGTAGGTTCCATCGCTTGCCATCACCCTCGCCTTGGTGTTGTCTGCAAGGTAGGTGGCCAGCACGTCGTCACGGAGGTGGCGGATGAGCCGGGGATTGCTGACCGGGAAGAGGATCTCGACGCGCCGGTCGAGGTTCCGCATCATCAGGTCGGCGCTTCCCAGGTAGACTTCCTCCTGGCCGCCGTTTCGAAACCAGAACACGCGGCTGTGCTCCAGGAATCTCCCGACGATGCTCGTAACGTGGATGGTGTCACTGACTCCGGGGATGCCCGGGCGCAGGCAGCACATGCCGCGGACAATCAGGTCGATGCGCACGCCGGCCCGGGAGGCTTCGTACAGGAGCTGGATCATCGGCTTGTCCACGAGCGCGTTGATCTTGAAGATCATGTGCCCGGTGCCGCCGCCCGCCTGGTGCTGCATCTCTCGACGGATGAGCCCCTCCAGCCCGGAGCGCAGGTTGATGGGGGCAACAAGGAACCTGCGATATTCTCTTTTGTCGGAGTACCCGGTCAGGTAATTGAAAACGTCCGACGCATCCGCCCCAATGGCGTCGTCGCAGGTAAAGAGGCCGAGGTCGGTGTACTGCTGCGCGGTGACGGAATTGTAGTTGCCGGTCGAGAGGTGGACATAGCGGCGTATCCTCTCTCCTTCCTGGCGCACCACCAGCGCGATCTTGGAATGCGTCTTCAAGCCCAGGAGGCCGTACACCACGTGGACGCCTTCGCGCTCCAGGGCGCGAGCCCACTCGATATTGCTCTCTTCATCGAATCGCGCCTTCAGCTCGACAAGGACAGCCACCTGCTTGCCGTTGCGCGCGGCCTCCAGAAGCGTTTCAACCACGGGGGAATTGCGTCCAACCCGGTACAGGGTCTGCTTGATGGCAAGGACGGCCGGATCCCGCGCGGCGGCATCGAGGAAGTTCACCACCGGCGTGAATGAATCGTAGGGGTGGTGGAGAAGGATGTCTTCCCGCCGGATTGCGGCAAAGATGCTCATGTCGGGGTCCTGGAGGGGAGGCGGCGTGGCCGGAAGAAACGGCGGGTACTTCAGGTCGGGCCGCTCCAGGTCGTGCAGCTGCGCTATGTCGCTCATTCCCAGGGGAGGCTCCAGTGTGTAGATGTCCCTGGTATCCACCTCCAGGTTCTCCACGAGTATGTCGCGGATGGACTCCGGCATGTTGGGGTCAACGGTGACGCGCACCACCCGTCCGAAGCGGCGCTGCCGCACCCCGCGTTCAATCGTCTCAAGCAGGTCCTCCGCCTCCAGCTCCTGGATGGAGACCTCGGCATCCCGCGTCACGCGAAAGGGGTATGACTGCACCACCTTCATTCCGGGGAAAAGGGAGCCCAGGTTCGCGGAGACCACCTGGTCCAGCCAGACGAAGTTGATCACCTGCTGCTTCCCGTCGGACTGCGGATGGACCTGCAGGAGCCGCGGCAGCGTGCCGGGAAGCTTCACCCGGGCAAAACGCTCCTGTCCCGCCGAATCCCGGATCACGAGGGCGAGGTTCAGGCTCATGTTGGAGATGTGGGGAAACGGCCTCCCCGGATCCACCGCAAGGGGAGTGAGCACGGGAAAGACCACCTCCTGGAAGTAATGGTCCACGTACGCCCTTTCGGCATCAGACAATGCCTCGTAGGCGAGGATGCGGACGCCGGCGCCCTCCAGCAGCGGGAGCAGCTTCCGCAGGCATGAGCGCGCCTGGAGCATCAGCTCCTGGGCGGCGGAGCGCACGGCCTGGAGCTGTCCGGAGGGCAGAAGGCCTGTCGCGGACTGCTCGCTGACCCCGGCCTCCACCTGCTGCTTCAGGCCCGAGACGCGGACCATGAAGAACTCCGCGAGGTTCGAGCTGACGATGGAGAGAAAGCGGACACGCTCCAGGAGCGGGTTGGCCGGATTCTCCGCTTCCTCCAGGACCCGGCGGAAGAAGTCCAGGAGGCTGAGCTCCCGGTCGATGAACAGGGCGGGATCGCCAAGATCAGCCGCGGCGAGCATTGCCTCAGGCATTCGGCTCCCCCTCGCGGGACACCAGGGTCACCTGCGCGCCAAAGATCCGGCGGAATATATCGCCCTTTTTTTCCAGGGCCCAGCGCTCAAGCACCAGGTCTCCGTTACGGCCGGCCACGATCTCGATCCGCCCTTCCCGGTGCCTGACCTCGACTCTCTGGATCTTCTCCCGGTGCTCCTTGTCCAGTGCATCGGCGATCCGCAGGATGGCCGCAAGACGCCTGACCCGCTCCCGGTCAGCGCTGGAAAGGAGGGCAAACTCCGGATGGCCGAGGCTGGGGGCGCTCTTTCTGTGGTAGCGCGCGATGTTCGCTACGAGAAACATCTCCCTCGGGCTGAAACCGCTCAGCTCCGAACGGGAAATGAGGTACAGGGAATGCTTGTGATGTCCCTTGAGGCTGACGAAGTCCCCGATATCGTGCAGGACCGCGGCGGCAAGGAGGAGGCGCCTGTCCCGGCCGCTGAGACCGTGAAGGGAAGCGAGCTGATCGAAGAGCTGGCCGGCAAGGCGAGCCACGTGCACGGAGTGGGCCTCGTCAAAGGAGTATTTCCTGCCCAGGGCGGCAGCTTCCTCGATGGTGCTGTCCTCGCTGGCCGGTCTGCGGGCGGCAAGCTTGTCCGCAAGGTCGAACACGATCCCTTCACGGATCCCGCCACCGGGCACGAGGACCTCCGCCGCCCCGAACTGCTCAGCCAGGTAGCCGTAGACCACGGCGGCGGGAACAATCACGTCCGCCCGGTCCGGTCTCAGGTCGAAGGTGCGCATCCGCTCTTCCACCTTCATGCGGGACAGTTTCTGCGCCGTGGCGCGCAGCGCGGCAACGGAGATTCGGGGGGTATCAGATCCTTCCGCGGAGCGTGAGGCCAGCCGGGCAAGGACCTCGATATTCCCTCCCGTCGCGATGAACCCGCGCGGAGAGGCGACGCGGGCTTTCTGCGACAGGCGGATGGTTGCGACATACTCGGAGAGAAGCTCCAGGAAGTCCGGAGTCTCCTTTCCATCCGGGGCAAACAGCTCCAGGAGCCGAACCGCTCCCATGGCGTGGGCCTCGCACCAGAGGATCCTGGCGGAGGTGGCAAGGGCAACCTCGACGCTGCCCCCGCCGAGCTCCACCATGATCCACTGGTCCGCGCCCAGCAGGATCCGCCTGGTCACCGCAAGGTGGACAAGGCGGATCTCCTCCGACCCCGAGATGATCTCCAGGGAGATTCCCGTGCGCCGTTTCACCGCGCGCGCGAACTCCCTGCGGTTGGGGCTCTCCCGGATCGCACTGGTGGCCACCGCCCGATACTTCTGGATCCCCAGGTCCTTCATCTGGGTCGAAACGCCCTCCAGCCCATCCAGGGCCGCTGCTGAGTCTTCGGGGCTGATACGACCGGCGGAAAAGACTCCGTGGCCGAAGCGAACGGGGAACCGTGCTTCGGCCAGAACGCGGGAGACCGTGTCCCCCTCCATTTCGACGGCATAAAAACGGATCGCGTTGGTGCCCAGGTCAATGGAAGCGACCCGTCGGGGCATGGGGCTATTGCTCCTCTGCCATGTGGTGCTTGATCACCCTGCCCTCCGTCATATAGATCACATCCTCACCGATATTTGTAGACAGGTCAGCAATCCTTTCCAGGTTCCCCGCAATCTTCAAAATACAGAGGCTCCGCTCGATTGTGAAGGGGTCCCTGGTCATGGACGCGCTCACACGCTCCAGGATGTCGGTGGCAAGCTGGTCCACGCTCTCGTCTGCCTCACAGACCTCTTTTCCCAGCTGTGCGTTCGCCTCCATGAAGCTCCGCACCGCGTTGTCCACCATCGTGAGAGTCTCCCCGAAGAGCTTCAGGAGGTCTTCGTCGGGATGGCTGGTGGAAAGCCCGATGCACTCGAGGGCTGCCTCCGCAATGTTGACGGCGTGGTCGGCCATGCGCTCCAGGTCGTTCGTCATGCTCCTCACCATGAGAATGGTCCGCAGCTCCTTCGCCATGGGCTGGTGCTGCGCAATGAGCGAGGTGCACTCTTCCTCCAGCTCGACCTCGAACTCGTTGGCGCGCGGTTCTGACTTCTGCACCACCTCGTTCAGCGCCTCCGGTATCCGCTTGAGAAGGGATGCCCGGCATTGCTCGATCATGTCTTCCACGAGCCGGGCATAGGCCACCACGCGGGCCTTCAGGTCTTCGATCTGCGGTATGGGCATGGCAACTCCTACCCGAATTTCCCCGAGAGGTATTCCTCGGTCCTCTTGTCCTTGGGGACGGTGAACAGCTTGTTCGTCGGCCCGAACTCCACCAGCTCTCCCAGGTGAATGAACGCCGTGTAATCCGAGATTCGCGCCGCCTGCGGGATGTTGTGGGTGACCTGGACAATCGTGACGGACCCCTTGAGAGTCACGATCAGCTCTTCGATGGCCGCCGTTGCCTTGGGGTCCAGCGCGGAGGTAGGCTCATCCAGGAGAAGGATCTCAGGCTTCATTGCCGAGGGCTCGCGCAATGCACAGCCTCTGCTGCTGGCCGCCGGAGAGGAAGGTGCCGCGTCTGTGAATTGCGTCCTTCACCTCGTCCCAGAGCGTCACGCGCAGCAGGGTCTCCTCGACGATCTGGTCGCGCTCCGCCCTGTCCATGCGAGTCCCGTTGAGTGCGTACCCGGCAAGAACGTTGTTGTAGATGCTCATCGTTGGAAACGGGTTCGGTCGCTGAAAGACCATGCCAATCCGTCGTCGCACGAGTATGGGGTTGAGGTGGTAGATATCCTCCCCGTCAAGGAGCACCTCCCCGTGAACGAAGGCGTTGGGAGCCAGCTCGTGCATCCGGTTGATGCACCGCATGAACGTGGTCTTTCCGCAGCCCGAGGGTCCCATGATTGCCGTAACGCGCTGCTCGGGAACGGCAAGAGAGATGGCTTTCACGACGTCCTTGCCATCGAATCCGGCCGTGAGAGCCTGGGTTTCCAGGATGATCTTTTCCGTTGTCAGAACTGAATCTTCCATCTTGCTGTCACCAACCGTGTCACGATATTCAGGGCAAGCACGAGGACAAGGAGAACGAAGGACGCCCCCCAGGCCAGCGACTGCCACTGGGGGTACGGGCTTATCGCGTAGTAGAAAATCGTCTGGGGGAGCGAGGCCATGGGCTTGAAAATGCCGTACACCATGTACGGGCTCCCGAAGGCTGTAAAGAGAAGCGGGGCCGTCTCACCGGCGGCTCGTGACACGCCGAGGAGGACGCCGGTGAGGATGCCGCTCGTCCCCGCCGGGAGGATGACTTTGAGGACCGTTCGTGGGTATGAGACACCGAGTGCGAGGGCTGCTTCCCGAAGGCTCATGGGGATCAGGAGCAGCGTCTCCTCCGTCGCGAGGGTGATCACGGGCAGCATGATCATTGCAAGGGCCACCCCACCGGAAAAAGCGGAGAAATGGCCCATCGGCCTGACCACCCAGACGTAGGCCACGATGCCGATCACTATGGAAGGGATGCCCATCAGGGTCTCCACGGAGATCCGTGAGATCTTTCCCACGCCGCTCTTCCCGCTTTCCGACAGGAAGATGCCGGCGATCACCCCGAGGGGGATCGAGACAACAGACGCGACGACGATCAGGATCATCGTGCCAACAATGGCGTTGGAGATTCCTCCCCCGGTTTCCCCCATCGGTTTCGGCAACTCGGTAAGGAACTGCCAGTTGATCGAGGAAGCGCCCCGAATGATGACAAAGGCGAGGATGAGAATCAGGGGAACCACCGCAACGAGGGACAGGGCAAGCACCCCGCCCTTGAAAGCCATGTCCCGGCGCAACCTGTTGCGGACTTCGGAGTCCGGCCCGCCAACCGTGCTGCTCTTCCCCCGCGGCTCGGGCGTCCTCCTGTTTTCGGAGATTCTTGCGAGGTTGTCCATGTCAGGCAGGTCCCGCCATCCGATTGATGACGATCTTCCCCAGGATATTGATGGTTGTGCTGATCACAAAAAGGAGGAGGCCGATCTCAATGAGGCTTGCGAGGTAGACATTGCCCGTAGCCTCCGTAAACTCGTTTGCGATGACGCTCGCCATTGTGTTGCCGGGCGAAAGAATATTGGCCGTAATGATATTCGAGTTTCCGATTACCATGGTGATGGCCATTGTCTCCCCAAGTGCCCGACCCAACGAGAGAAAAACTCCGCCGAGGATTCCTGACCGGGCGTACGGGATCGATACCCTCCATATGGTCTCGGACGGTGTTGCTCCCAGGGAAAAGGCGGCTTCTTTCAGGTCCGTGGGAACGAGGTTGATCACCTCCCTGCCGATCGACGCGGAGTACGGGAGCACCATGAAAGCCAGGAGAATGGAGGCAGTGAGGATCCCGACCCCGAAAGGGGGCACCCCGAGAGCCAGCTGGATCACCCTGATGACCGGGACAAGGAAGAAGAGCCCGATGAAACCGTAGACGATGGAGGGGATTCCCGCCAGGAGCTCGACGGCGGTCCGCATCAAGGACGCAAAAACACCGGTGCGGAAATATTCCCCCATGAGAATGGAGAGAGCCAGGGAGAGAACCGTCGATATCACAAGAGCTATGAGTGACGTTACAAGAGTTCCGAAAACGAAGGGAAGGGCATGGAAGCTGCTTGTGACGGGATCCCACTCGGAGCCGGTCAGGAACTGAAACCCGTTATGGACAAGAGCCGGGCGGGAGGACAGAACGAGGGTCAGGAAAATCGCAATGAGCAGGACGCTCACCACGATCCCTCCGAGAAACAGGAGGGACCTGAATGCGGAGTCAGATGCCCGTGCGTTCTTCATCCTCACCGCCCATGGCTCTCAGTCCTTGGGGATTCCTACATTCCACTCAGGAGCGGCTGGCCGTCCCAGGTGATCGATTTCAGGATTTCCTCCGCCTTCTTGACAACCGTCGCCGGCAGCACCGCGTAAGACAGCGGCTCGGCGTATTTCTGCCCGTCATGGGTCATCCACCAGATCATTTTCAGAAGCGCCTCGCATTTCGCCTTGTCATGGTTGCCGTAATTCTGCTCTTTGTAAAGAAGCAGCCACGTGAAAGAAGCGATCGGATATCCTTCGGGCGCATCGCTGTTGGTGGTGCTGAGCTTGGTCACGTCCTCAGGGACTTTTACGTTCGCCGCCGTGGTCGTGGTTGCCAATGTGGCCTTGATCCAGTTGCCGCTCTTGTTCTTGATCAGGGCGTACTGCATCTGGTTCTGCAGGGCATAAATCAGCTCAACATATCCTACCGCGCCGGGAAGCTGTCTCACGAGACCTGCCACGCCTTCGTTACCCTTGGCTCCCACGCCGGTGGGCCACTGCACTGAGGTGTACGAGCCGACCGTCGTCTTCCAGTTCTCGGAGATCTTCGAGAGGTAGTCGGTAAACACGCCGGTCGTTCCGCTGCCGTCAGAGCGGTGCACGACGGTGATATTCATGTTCGGAAGCTTCACGCCGGGATTCGTCTCGGCGATTCGCGGGTCGCTCCATTTCTTTATCTTTCCGAGGTAGATGTCAGCGACGACGTCGGGAAGCAGCTTCAGCTCGGGATTGCCGGGAAGATTTGACGAGATGACAACCGCGCCCGCGACCATTGGGATGTGCACGAGCTGCGCCGGGGCGCTCGCGAGATCCTTTGCCGTCATGATGACGTCAGATGCGCCAAAATCCACCGTCCTGTTCTTGATCTGGGTCTGCCCGCCGCCGGAGCCGATGGACTGGTAGTTCACCTTGACCCCGAACTCCTTGGAGTACTGGTCGAACATTTTGGAGTAGAGCGGGGCGGGAAACGTGGCGCCCGCTCCGAGGAACTCGTATGACTGGGCGAAGCCGATCCCACCGAAGCAGACGGTCAGCGCCGCGGCCAAAAGAAGCCTTGATACCTTCACGGGGACTCCTCCTTCAAATGTAGCAATACTTCGCCCCTTCTCGGGGCATGACCAATCTCACTGGCCGCTGTTAGTGAGCAGTGAAGGTAGTGTTAATTTTCCGTTAATTCTGGGGAGGGGCGCCTTGCGCACGTCCTTGTGCTCGGCGCCCCTCGACGTCCCTGTCTAGGGGGCGCGTCGGCGCCCCTCTTCCAGGGGCAGCCGCATGATGAAGCGCGTCCCGCGGCCCGGGACGCTTTCCACGCTCACCGTCCCTCCGTGGCTCTGCACGATGTGCTTCACGATCGAGAGCCCGAGCCCGGTTCCTCCGAGCTTCCGGGAGCGCGACTTGTCTACAACGTAGAATCGCTCGAAAAGCCGGGGGATGTGCTCTTCCGAAATCCCGATGCCCGTGTCGGAGACCTCGATGCGCATCCACTCCCCCTCCTCCTTGCAGACGCTCACGCGCACTTCGCCGGTCTCCGTGAACTTCAGGGCGTTGTCCAGGAGATTCACAAGCATCTGCTCCACCAGAAAAAGGTCCGCGGAAATGGGGGGGAGGGAATCAGGCACGGAGACGTTCAAGGCGAGGCCCTTCGCCTGGGCGCGGTTCGCGAACATTCCCGTGACATCTGCCACGATCCTTCCCAGGGCCACCGGCTCGCGGGAGCGCTCGACCCCCCGCGCCTCCAACCGGGAGAGAAGAAGGAGGTCCTCAACGATGGCGGACATTCGCTCCGCGTTGCGGCGAATGGCATCCACCCACCGCTCGGAGTCCCCGGAAAGCTGTCCCTCCAGCATTTCCAGGGATCCCCGGATGGACGTGAGGGGGGTGCGAAGCTCATGGGAAGCGTTGACAACGAAGTCCCGTTTGACGGTCTCCAGGCGCCTGATGTCGCTCGTGTCATGAAGGACAACGATCAGCTCCTCCCGCCCCGGCATGCGCTGCACGGTGCACAGCAGCCAGCTCTCTCCGCTGGAAACCTCCTCCGACCTGCGCTCTCCGGTGGACCGTGCTTCCTGCACCAGCTCGATGAGCCGCGGCGCGCGCACGAGCTCCCACAGCGTCCTTCCCTCCACTTTTCGCGCGCCGACCAGGTCCTCGAACCCCCTGTTGCAGCGCACGACCCGCCCGCTGCGGTCCAGAAGGATGATGCCCTGCTGAACGGAGGAGAAGATGCCGTCCAGCTCCTGCGCGCGACGTGCGCTGTCCAGGAAGAGCCCCTGGACACGCTCCCCCATCCCGTTGAACGCCTCCGCCAGCGCGCGGATCTCGTCCCGCCGGCGCAGGTGCAGACGGGCGCCGAAGTCTCCGGAGGCGAACCTCGCGACCGCCCCCGCCAGGTCCCTCAACGGAGAAAGGATGGACTGGCTGAATCCAAGGGCAAGAAGAAGGCACACGAGCAGGAGGGGCACGGCAAACAAGAGCAGGTTCATGGTCTGACGCGGGGAGGCG
Organism: uncultured Spirochaetota bacterium; assembly: GCA_963745235.1. Classification (GTDB taxonomy): domain Bacteria; phylum Spirochaetota; class Spirochaetia; order SZUA-6; family Fen-1364; genus Fen-1364. The sequence goes on from CAVUXE010000044.1 coordinate 110,896, forward strand.
GCCTCCAGCTCCGCTCTCGGACTGCTGGTGCGCACCACGCCGTGGACGCTCCCATTCACGACGACGGGGACAGCGACGTACATGGTCCAGCGCGGCACGGTGCTGGACAGCCGCAAGGAGATCCCCGTTTCTCCGAGCATTGCGGTGGCAACCTCGGGTCGAAGGGAGTGGTTCTCCATCACGGCGGGGTCCTGTTCGGAGTCGGCGAGCACCACGCCGCGAGCGTCAATGAGCGTGATCCGCTCTTTCGATTCGCTCGCCATGCGGTGAGTCAGGGAATCCAGGTCCGTGCTCCTGCCCCTCGCCATGAGTGGTGCAGCTGCCCCGCGGACCGTCAACGCGGCCTGCTCCAGGCCGTGGACAACAGCGTCATACGACATGCTGCGGACAAGGATGAGTGAGAAGATGAAGAAAGCTGACACGGCCAGGACGCACAGGAGCGCGAAGCGGACGAAAACCCTGCTCAGGAACAGGTGCCTCACTGCCCCTCCGCCGCCCGCGTGGAGGTGACGAGCTTGTAGCCGATGCCGCGGACGTTCACGATCCTTCCCCCGTGGTCGCCGAGCTTGTCCCGCAGGTGCTTCACGTGCACATCGACGGACCTGTCGGTAACGTTCTTTTCGTTCCCCCAGAGGTAGTCGAGGATCTTCTCACGGGAGAACACCCAGCCGACGCGGGAGGCCAGCAGCTGCAGGATGCGAAACTCAGCCTGCGTCAGCTCCAGGCGCTGCCCCGCCGCGAAAGCCTCCACGGTGTCCGTGTCGATGACAAGCCCGTCACCCGCGTCGATTCGCGCGCGCGCGGTCTCCGGCGCCGCCCGGCGCAGGACGGCTTTCACCCGTGCGGCAAGCTCCTTGGGGGAAAAGGGCTTCACGACGTAGTCATCCGCACCTAGCTCCAGCCCCAGGATCCGGTCTGCTTCCTCCGCTCGCGCCGTCAGGATGATGACCGGGATCGAGGAAAGGCTCCGATCCGCGCGGATGCGCCGGCAGATTTCGAATCCGTCCGTGTCGGGAAGCATCACGTCCAGGACGACGAGGTCCGGTCTGTCGGCGGCCAGGGACGCGAGGAATCCCTTCCCGTCCGGATGCTCCCGCACGCGGAAGCGTTCCTTCTTCAGGGCAGCGGTGACGAGCGCTCGAATGTCGTCTTCGTCTTCTACAACCGCCACGAGCTCATTCATTACACAGGAATGTAGAGCAAACGGAGTCGTTCTGCAATCTCGGACCGGGTTTCACAGGACACGGGAGAAGCCAGGCGCCCTTCGAAGTACCCGCGTGACCGCCCAGGGCAGGCAGACCGCGCAAACAGAAAGCGTTGTCCACTTGATGCCGGGATGGATGGCGAGACCCTTCATGGCCAGCGCGAGCAGGACTACGACGAAAGCGTGCAGGAGGTAGATGCCGTAGGCTGACTCGCTGAAAGACTCTCCGACCCCCGGCACCACCCATCGGGCCCGGGAAAAAAAACCCAGCGTCACGATGAAAAGTGACGTTCCCGTTCCAGCCTCCCAAAGGGCAAACGCCCCGCTTTGCCATGTCAGGCCTCCGAGGAATGGAGCCGTGTCGCGGAGCCCGCCCCCCGCAATCCCGAGCACGGGAAAGAGCACGAGGCCCAGACCGGCCGCGAGACACCAGAAGCCGATGGGGATGGAGGGGACGGCCTCCAGCCATTGTTCCCTGCCCGCCTTGATGCCGGCCGCGAAGAGAATGATGTACATGGGAAAAAAGCCCGGCTGAAGGTTGGAAACCTCGCTCCCGATCGGGAAGGGAATGCGAACCAGGAAACCCAGCGCCGCCGCTGCCAGGATGTACACAAGGATGCCGCGCCGGCCGGGCAGGCCTTTCGGCAGTCCCGTGCGCAGACCGCGCGGGAGCACGAGCGTCCCCCCAACGTAAACGAGCGTGAACACGTACAGAGCTTCCAGGAACCAGAGGGGGCCGGAGCCGAACACCGGCCCCGGCGGGATTGCCGCGCCGTTGCCCCAGGAAGCAGCGGCTTTCACGAGGAACGGGTTGGCAAGAAAGAAGAAGACGGCCAGGGGGATGAGAAGACGGATCGCTCTCTCTTTGAGGAGGTCCCAAACGCCCCTGCGCGCAAGGGAGCCGGGCAGGAAGAATGCGGAGAGAAAGAAAAACGCGCCCACGGCAAATGACTGCGCAACCGCGCCAACGTATGTTCCGAGAACCTTCAGCCAGGGCACATCGTGCGGCTCCGTATAATACCAGGACCCTGATGCCCCGTACGTTATGCCGGTGTGGATGAGAACAATGAGGACGACGAGGAAGCCCCGATACCGTGAGACGAACAGGATCTTCCGCTCCACGGAGGCTACCGGGAGGCGAGCTCCGCCCACCGGAAGCAGCTCACGAGGTGGTCGTTGATCACGCCGACCGCCTGCAGGTGGGAGTAGATGATGGTGGAGCCGACGAAGGAGAAACCGCGCGCCTTGAGGTCCTTCGACAGCTTGTCAGAGAGCTCGCTGGTCGGCGGAATCTCGGACATGGCCTGCCAGTGGTTCACAACCGGCTTGCCCTCGGTCCATCGCCACAGGTAGGCGTCGAATGTGCCGAACTCTTTCTGGACCTCGAGGAACCTGCGGGCGTTGTTGATGGAAGATTCGATCTTGGCCTTGTTGCGGACGATGCCTGCGTCAGCCAGGAGTCTTTCCCTGTCCCGCTTCCCAAAGCGCGCAATCCGCACGGGATCGAACCCGCGGTACGCTCGGCGGTACGCGTCGCGCTTGCGCAGCACGGTGAGCCATGACAGGCCTGCCTGCGCTGCTTCCAGCACCAGGAACTCGAAATGCCGGGCATCCTCATGGACAGGCACGCCCCACTCCTCGTCGTGGTAATGCGTCATGGCCTCGTCGGTGGCCGCCCATCCGCAGCGTGCGCGCGTGGAGTTCATGGGGACCCCTTTTTCGAGCAGCTGGCGCAGAACCAGTCGATCAAATGTCGGGCAACGGTCATCGGTCCGGGGATTTCCGGCAGCGCGTCGGCGGTGTACCACTGCGCATCCTTGATCTCGACGCCGTCTACCTGGATTTCTCCGCCGGCATGTTCCGCGGTGAAGGCAATCATCAGGGAATGAGGGAACGGCCAGGGCTGGCTTGCGAAATACCGCAGGTTGGAGATTTCGATCCCGGTCTCCTCGCGTACCTCGCGGCGCACGCACTCCTCCAGAGTCTCCCCCGGCTCCACGTACCCTGCCAGGACGCTGTGCAGGCCGTGCGGGAACCTCGCCGCGCGCGCAAGGAGGATCCGGTCCCCCCGCACCACGGCCATGATGACTGCCGGGGAAATGCGGGGGTAGCTCAGGCCCCCACAGGCAGGGCATTCCCGCGCCCGCTCTCCCTTCTTCAGCGTTGTGCCCGTTCCGCACCTTCCGCAGAAGCGGTGGGAGAGGTCCCACTCCACGATCTCCAGCGCGCGCGCGGCGACCGCGAAGAAGGCGTAGGACATCCCGTCGAAGAGTGACCTCAGCCCTTCGAACCGAAAGCCCTCGGGAGCAGGGGTACCGAGGGAGATGCTCGCGGCCCTGCAGGCATGACCGTTCGCCGTCCCCAGGACATGGGTGCAGTCGCTTGAAAGCCCGATGGAGCCCAGGTCATTCGCCAACGGGATGCGCGTCTGTCCATTCCTGCTCTCAATGAGGATGGCGCTCCCCTGACACGCGAACCAGAAGGAGGATCCCGGGGCAGCCTGGTCGGGGTCGATCCCCGGCACAAAGCTCTCAAATGAGGAAAGCAGACCTGGCGGCTCATATTTGCCCACCCCAGGACGTTAGCAGGAAAAGAGCCGAAAGGAAAGTGCGTCAGAAGGGATCAAATTGGGACTTTATAGTACTAATTGTATCATAATGATACATTTCTCAGCAAGTCCACTGAGAAACGTCAGATGCTCAAGAGTAGTCTAATTATTTACAGGTCATATAGTTATTCATCAGAATCTTCACTTGGCATGATTCATGCAGCGTATATGTCGAGATTCATGAAAGCAATTAGGAGGTACGATATGAACCTGATCCGTTATTCACCGAGCTCGCTGGATCTGCTGGACAACGTTTCCAGCTGGTTCGACGACATGTTCGTGGGGCCGGTATTCGGCAAGTCGACTGTTCCTGCGGTTGACGTGAAGGAGACCGACTCCGAGTTCCTCATGGAGGTCGAGCTGCCGGGGCTGTCCGAGAAGGACGTCGAGGTGAAGCTGGACAACAACCTGCTCACCATTTCCTCCCGCAAGGAAGACAAGAAGGAGGAGAAGAAGAACGGCTATATCATGCGCGAGCGCAGGTCGGCCAGCTTCAGCAGGAGCTTTGTTCTTCCCGAGGGGATCGACAGGGAAAAGATTGCCGCGGAGTTCAAGGACGGCGTCCTCAACCTGAGCTTCCCCAAGACACCGGCTGCGAAACCCAAGACCATCGAAGTAAAAAAGAGCTGACAGATCGATTCGTCGGGGGGGCTTGCAGGGCAGCCCTCCTCAAAAAAAGTGTTCAAGCCGCTCGTGGCCGACGAGGCACGAGCGGCTTTTTCTATTTCACGAACGTCAGGAACTTCGCGTACGCCTTTTCCCAGGTGTCCCGATCCCGCGGAGCGAACTCGCGGATGGGGAACGCGGCGCGGATCATGGCCTTGGCCTCGGAAAGCTTCTGGATGATCCCCAGCCCCATTGCCTGGACCATCGCATTGCCCACGGCCGTCGCTTCTTCGGGGCCGGCCACCACCTTCATCCCGCACGCATTCGCGGCCAGCTGGTTGAGAAAGGCGTTTTTCGATCCGCCGCCCACGATATGGATGACGGAATTGGCCTTCCCGCTCGCCGCGCTGATCTGCTCCGCCACCTGCCCGGTACTTCAGCGCGAGGCTTTCGTAGACCACACGGAGCGTGGTACCCCTGTCTCGCGGCGGCTCCTGCCCCGTGCGGCGGCAGAAGGCCACAATTGCCTCTTCCATGTTCGACGGGTTGTAGAAACCGGGGTCATCGGGATCGATGAAAGCCGAAAGCGGAGTCCCCTTCTCCGTCAGGCGGTTCATCTCTTCCCAGTCCAGCTCTTTGCCGTCGCGCGTCCGCCACGCGCGGCGCAGCTCCTGGACCAGCCATGTGCCCATGCAGTTCTTCAGGAGCCGGATGTTGCCGATCCCTCCCTCGTTGCTGATGTTGAACGCCATCGCCTCGTCCGTCGTGATGGGCTTGCGCACCAGCTTGCCGACCAGGGACCAGGTCCCCGAGCTGATGATGAGCGCATTCGCCGGGTTCCCGACAGGCGCCGCGGCGTAGGCGCTGGCCGTATCATGGGAGCCGACCGCGACGATCCGGGCCCGGTTGAGGCCCAACGCGCTGGCCAGCTCCGCCCGCAGCTCTCCGATCACTGCTCCGGGGGCCACGATCTCCGGCATCAGCCACGCGGGAATCCCCAGGGCACGAAGGATCTCGCGGCTCCACTTGCGCTTCTTGGAATCCATGAGCTGCGTCACGCTGGCCCACGAAGAATCGATGGCCGTCACCCCGCCGAGGTAGTAGGTGAAGAGCGTCGTCACGGGGAAGAACCGCACACCCTTCTTCACGAGCCCGGCCCTGTTCTGCATGAGCCAGAGAAGCTGGTTCGACACGTTGAAGGGCTGAAAATGGATGCCGGTGATCTGGTAGACGCGCCGCGTGTCCACCCGGGATTTCAGCTCCGCCACCATGCCGTCCAGCCGGTGGTCACGGTAGCTGTACATGTGCCCCAGCGTGACCCCATCTTCGGTGACCAGGGTGCCGTCCGTTCCCCAGGCGTCCAGTCCGAGCGAATCAGCCTTTTCCCCCACCTCGCGCCGATAAGCCCGAAGCCCCTGCAGGATCTGGGCGTAGATATACAGCTCGTCCCAGAAGGTGCGCTCCTCCACCTTGCCGGACCGATCCGTCATGTAGACGGTTGTCGCCTCATGGCTGAAGCGATGGACTTCCCGCAGGGCGAATCCCTTCCCGTCGAACGTCCCGGCAAAGCACTTCCCGCCGGAAGCCCCGATATCGACCGCAATGACTTTTGCGCTTTTCTCCACCCCATTCATAGCCAGCACCGTATCACCGGGACCGAGGAGAGGCAAGCTTGACCCTGGATCACGCGGCAGCTACGTTGACTCGATATCATGGCCACGATATTCAACCGGCTCGCGGAGTCGATCAGCTCCACCTGGAGGCTTCTCTCGGACACCACCAACTTTCTCAGCAGGATGAAGCTGCTGGACCAGTACGAGACGGAGCTCAGGAGCTGGCGCGAACGGCTCTTGCGCAACCGCAACAACTCGCAGATGGTGCGGGAGATCCGGGAGGATATCGTGGCCCTCCGCACGCTCCTGCGCTCCCGGGGGTATGACCTTCGCCTGGGGTCCAAGGACGTCATGATCGAGGGATGGAGACACGACGACGCCATGGGGGAAGGGTTTCGACGCATCGTGCTGGGCCTCGCGGAGGACGACGTGTACTACGTGGCGGGAGATGCCAACCACAACGAGCTTGCGGAGGCGCTGGAGAGCCAGTGCCGCTCCCGGCGCAGGTGCAAGCCATACGCCCTGCACTGCCTCTGGTACCGCTGGCGCAGCGACCTCCTGGTGCTTTCCGGCGCCGCGTCGGAGACAGCGGAGCAGTTCGAGGAGTTTCGCCGCTACTTCCAGGCAAACAAAGAGCTTCTCCTGAGGAAGCTCTCCCGGCTGTAAGGCTACTTCGGCTGGTGGTCGGGACAGAAGGTATGGGAAAAAAGCATCCCGGTCCTGCGCGCCACGTAGTCTGCCAGGGAGACCCATTCCTCCTGCGAACCGTTTGCCACGCGAATGCGCCGGCAGACAGAGCAGATGGGAAGGATGTGCTCCACCTGGCGCGCCAGGTCCCTCAGCATCACCAGCTCCGTGACGTCCCGGGCTATTCCCTGGGTGCCCTGTGAGCCCTCCGGCAGGTCTCCGCCGGGGCCGCCGGGGACGCGCGGACCCAGGCCGAAAGAGCTGAGGGAGACATAGACGAAATCCAGGTCGTACTGCCGCGGCGCGCCGGCCTTTGTGGAGAGCCTGATCTGCAGGTTCCTCGTTGCTCGCTGGGACCTTCGACGCTCCCGCAGCGGCCAGTACGCAACCTGCCTGTCATCAGGGTGCACGATGTCCACCAGCTCCCTCCCCAGGAGCTCTGCCTTCGAATACCCCAGGAGAGACTCCACGGTGTCGTTGATGAAGATGGTCCGGCCGGCAGCGTCCAGGACGTAGATGATGGCCGGGGAATGCTCGACAAGGCCCTGGTACAGGACGTCCATCCTGTCCAACTCCTCCTGGAGCTGGACCTTGATGGTCGTGTCGCGAAAGACGAGCAGCCACCCGGAAAGCTTCCCCATGTCGTAGCGGGGGACGGAGATGAGCTCGGTCGGGATCTCCATGCCGAATGTGGTCTGCAACCGAATGGGGAGCCCCGGAAGGATGGAGCCTGTCCGCTCGATTGAGAATATCGCCTGCAGCTCCTTCTGGGACACGGGTGCTATGATGGAGTCCAGGTGGTACCCGATCACGTCGTCCTGGCGGAAGCCCGTCACTTCCTCTGCGGCCTTGTTCCAGAAGAGGAGCACCCCTTCCTCGTCGCAAAGGGCAACCATCTCCTGGAGCTCATCAGCGTCAATGTTCAAAGGGTGTCCCCGGGTGCCTTGCTCTCAATCCTGCACCGTGATCATGACCTTCATGGCCTGTTCGCGGTTGGCATCGATATACTCATATGCCTTCTTGTAGTCCGCGAACGCGAAATGATTGGTCACAAGCGGAGCGAGCTTCACCCTCTGCGAGCCGATCAGCTCGATTGCTTTCTTCCAGTCAGGCTCCTGGTACATGAGGGTCCCGATGAGGCGAAGCTCTCTATCCTGGACGGTGCCCATGTCCACCTGCGGCTTGTCCCCGAACACTCCGACAACCACGATGTCCGTCCCCTTGCGCGCCACGGAGATTGCCTGGGATATCGTCGGGCCCGCCCCCACGCATTCCAGGATGAGGTCCGCCTTCTCCTCCCCGAAGCTGTCCCGGATCCGGGCTGACAGGTCTTCCCTGGCAGTGTTCACCGCGAAATCCACCCCGCACTCCCGGGCGAGCCCGAGACGGTAGTCTGACACATCGGTGATCATCACCTGTGCCGCGCCCATGCCGCGCGCCACCTGCGACGTGAGATTGCCAATAGGCCCCGCCCCCAGGATGAGCACCTTTCTCCCTTTCACGCCGCCGCCGCGCGTGACTGCATGCACGCCGACCGCCGTGGGCTCCACCATCGCACCGTGGTCGTAGCTGGTGCCGGACGGGAGCTTCAAGACCAGCCGCGCGTCCAGCGCGAAAAGCTCGGATCCGGCCCCCGTGGTCTGAAAACCCATGACCTTCAGGTTGTCGCAGATATGGTAGGCGCCGTGGGTGCAGGAGTAGCATTTTCCGCACGTCACCTGCGGCTGGAAAGTGGCGGGATCCCCGGTCCTGAGACCCTTCACTCCCGGGCCAAGCTTTTCAACGACTCCCGAAACCTCGTGCCCCTGCACGACAGGGTATGGGGTCAAGGCATGTTTTCCGTGATAGACGTGGATATCCGACCCGCAGACGCCGATGCGTTTGATGCGCAGGAGGACCTGCCCCGGGCCCGGCTCAGGGGCCGGCACGTCCCTGAACTCGATGACCCCGGGAGAAGTCATGACGGCCTGTTTCATCCAACCCTCCGTGTGTTTCCGATTATGGACGGGTGCCCGGGTTTGTCAAGGTTGGGCATTCATTCGAGCTCCCGGCACGCGCTGGCCCCTGTGTCCGGGTATTGTCCGGGAGGCGGTCTTTTTGTAAAATCGTGCTATTCGTACAAAAGGCGCGACAAACGGACAACCGCTCGGGGTAGACCTTGCCCTCCTCAAGCGGCTGGGGACCGAGTACCAGGCCTCCACGGGGCTTCCCCTTCTCCTGGTGGACGCCCGGGGCCGTGCCCTCTGGAGCCTCCGGGGATGTCCCCTGTGCGCGCGGCTGTCCTCCTCCCGCCGGCAGGAGGAGCTCTGCGGCGACCACGAGCGGCGCTCCGTGGAAGAGTCTCTTCGCTGGGGAGAGCCCTACATCTCGGTCTGTCCCTTCGGCCTGGTCACCTTTGCCGTCCCCCTGTCCCGTGACAAGAAGCTCGTCGCCGGACTCGTCAGCGGTTTCTGCATCTTTCCGCAGATGCAGAAGGATATCCGGGAGGATGTCCTGCGCGGCATTCGTCGGTTCCGCCTGCGCACCCGCGTTGGTCCCCGCTCGCGACTGTCCTTCCCCGTTGTTCCGTCGGACATCCTTCGCCGCAACGCGGCACTCCTGTTCGACCTGACGGGCAGGTACGGCGCCAACGACCTGGAGATGATCCACGAGAGCCGGGAGCGCAGCATCCAGCAGTTCACGATTGCGAACTTCCTGGAAGATGCGCGAAAGGAAAAGCAGGACCTCGTGTCCTCGCTCGTCCGGATGCAGAACGAGATCATCGACAAGGTCGTGCTGGGAGACCTCAGCGGCTCCCGGGAGATCATCAACAGGTACCTGGGCGCCATCCTCCTGGAGACCGGCATGAACTTCAACCGGCTGAAAGTCCGGCTGCTGGAGCTGATCGTCATCATCTCCCGCGCGGCCATTGAGAAGGGCATCAGCGCGGAAGGGCTCCTCGGCCCGCGCTATTCCTTCCTCACGGACATCAATGCGGCAGAGAACTTCGATGACCTGTTCTGGAAAGTCACCAAGGTGCTTGAGAACTTCAATCGGACCGTGCTGGAGGAGATCGGCCGCAAGGCCTGGGCGCACATGACCAGGATGAAGGACCATGTGCAGAAACATTTCACGGAGAAGGTCTCCGCCGCGGAGGTAGCCGCCGTGGCCGGACTGAGCGTCAGCCGCGCGCTGCACCTGTTTCACACGGAGAGCGGGATGTCCCTCTCGGCTTTCATCGCGAGGCGCAGGATCGACTTCGCAAAATACCTGCTTTCCAACACGGACCGAAGCATCGCGGCAATCGCGACGGACTGCGGCTTTTTCGACCAGAGCCATTTCTCCCGGACGTTTGCCTCGCTGGAGGGGCTGCCGCCTCTGAGGTATCGGACACGCACCCGGGGGTCAGGCTGAGAGCCGGCGTCAGATTGACGGCGTGTTTGCCAGGCCTCCCTCGACGTCATGCCGCTCCCGGGCCAGCTCGAATGAGCCTGTCGATCAGCTCCCGGTAGGAGAGACCGCTTGCCTCCCAGAGCTTGGGGTACATGCTGATTTTCGTGAAGCCCGGGATGGTGTTGATCTCGTTGACGAGCACCTCCCCGGTGTCGCGAACGAACATGTCCACCCTTGCCATCCCCTCACAGCAGAGGACCTTGAATGCTTCAACCGCCAGGCCGCGCACGCGGTCGCTTGTTGCCGGATCCAGCGCGGCGGGGATCACGAGCTCGGCGCCGTTCTCATCGATGTACTTCGCTTCGTAGTCGTAAAAATGGTGGCCGCCGCGCGTGCGAATTTCCCCGGGGAGGGAAGCGAGGGGCTCGGCGTTCCCGAGGACCGCGCACTCCACCTCCCTGCCGACAATACATTCCTCGAGGATTACCTTCGTGTCGTAACGGAACGCCTCGGTGACCGCTCGCTCGTAATCTCCGGGCGATTCGACCTTGCTGACTCCGACAGATGAGCCCAGGTTCGCCGGCTTCACGAATACCGGCGCGCCCAGGGAGCCCGTTGCCGCCTCATAACCGACGCGGGGCTCTCCCCTGCGCATCACGAGAAACCGGGGGATGGGTATCCCGGCGTCCCGCAAGAGCCGTTTCATCACGTCCTTATCCATTCCGACGGCGGAGCCGAGGATACCGGCGCCCACGCAGGGGAGGTTCGCCAGCTTGCACAACCCCTGGACGGACCCGTCCTCTCCGTATGGCCCGTGGAGCACCGGAAAGACAACGTCGATCTGTGATGACTCTCCACCCGGTGAGAGGCTCAGGAGGCTGCTATCCTGCCCGCGCGCCACCAGGGCCACCTCGGCGGATCCCGAAGCGGATACGCTGGGCAGGGGATGGGAAGCATCGAAAAGCAGGCGCGCTTGTTCCTGCCGGTACCATCGCCCTTCCCGGTCGATGCCAATGAGGATGGGCTCGTACTTCCCAGGGTCCAGGGCCTCCAGCACGTTCTTCGCGGATTGCAGTGAGACCTCGTGCTCGGCGGACCTTCCTCCGAATACCACGGCAACTCTGACTTTCCTCGCCATGGGCGCAGGGTACGCGCCGGGCCGCCGCCTGTCCACCGGGTGCGATGCGCGCCGGGCCGCCGCCCGTCCATCGGGCGCGGTGCACGCCGGGCCGCCGCCCCGTCCATCGGGTGCGGTGCGCCCTTGCCTCGGTCTCCACCCTCCCGTACCCTTTTGGCATGGAAATCGAGGTCCGCTTCGAGCACGTTTCCTTTCGATACGAGGAATCACGGCTCGGGGAGAAGGTCTTCATGGACGTTACGCTGGACCTGCCTCCCGGGGTGATTTCCCTGGTCGGACAGAACGGCGCGGGGAAGACCACCTTCCTCCTGCTGGCCGGCGGCGTCCTGCTTCCGGACCAGGGGAAGGTGTTCCTCCGCGGGATTGACACCGCCGATCTTCGCGACGAGGAGAGGCGCCATCGCCTGGCATCGATCGTCTACCAGAATCTCGAGTTTGAAACAGAGAAGACCATCGGCGAGCTCCTGCACGAGGTGCATTCCACCGGGTTCCATGAGCGCAAGAGCGAGAACCTGGTGACAGAGCTGACAGAGGTCTTCGAGCTTGCCCCGTTTCTCGGCCGCAGGACGCAGGAGGTGAGCAAGGGGGAGCTCCAGCGCACCATCGTCGCGTTCAGTCTCCTTTACGGATCCCCCATCCTCCTGATGGATGAGCCGATTTTCGCGCTGGAGGATGCGCAGAAGGAACGAGTGATGAAATACCTGTGCGACTTCGCGCGCGCCAACGGCCTGTGCCTCCTGTATTCCCTGCACGAGCTTGACCTCTCCGAGCGCTATTCCGATTTCCTGCTCCTGTTTCCGCCGGACGGCCGCCCCCAGCTTGGCCGCACGCGGGAGATGTTCACCCGGGAAAAAATCGAAGAGGCCTACCAGGTCCCCTTCGTCATGCTGCGGCACAAGGAAGAGGTCTTCCGCCAGCGGCTTATCGACGCGGACCGCGCGCGCCGCGGACCATAGGGGAGACGGAGAATGCCGCTTGAAAGGCCGCTCGTCCTTGCTCACCGCGGGGTGCACGGCGTGCACCGGGAAAACTCGCTTGCCGCTTTCAAGGCCGCCTACGTGGGCGGAGCGGACGGAATCGAATGCGACGTCCAGAAAGCGGGGGACGGCGAATACGTCATTGTTCACGACCCTCCTCCTGCGCCCCCGGGCTCGCCTTCCCTGGACTCCATGCTCGCCTCACTGCCCCGCGGGGCCTTTCTCAACCTCGAGCTGAAAGCGGATACGCTGCTGCCGTCGGATTGCGCGCCGATCTACGAGGCCCTCCAGCGCCGCGCGACCCCCGGTCCCGTCCTTGTCTCCTCTTTCGAGCCTGCGCTCCTCCCCTATTTCAAGTCGCGGGACATTCCCATCGGGCTTCTCATTGGGGAGGAGGCGGCAAAGATGGGAATGGCGGGCATGGCGCGGGAGATCTGGAGGCTCAAGCCTGATTATCTCAACCTGCCGATACTCATGTTTGAGATGCTCGGCAGGCGCAGGGCGCTCCTCCTGACACGTGCGATGCGGGCACTCGGTTTTTCCCTGGCGTTCTGGACTGTCAACAGTCTGGAGGAGGCCGCCATGGTGGCGAAGCTGGCACGGATAATCATCACGGATGAGGTTGAAAGCATCAGGGGTATGGTGTGACTGGGGACTGGTGGTGCTGCATGCGATGCGCACTCTGCGCCGACACGATATGATTGTAGGAAGGAGCGCCCACGCACATGCGTAGTTCAAGGACGGCCCTATGAAGACTGATTCCCTGAAGGTGTCCGCGGTGATCCCAGCCGCCCGGGAGGCCGTCTACAAGGCATGGCTGAACGACAAGGAGCACGGCGCCATGACCGACACTCCTGCCGCGAAGATCTCTGCCCGTGTGGGCGGCAAGTTCACGGCGGGAGGCGGCTACATGTGGGGCAAGACCCTGGAGCTGGATCCCCCGAGGAGAATCGTGCAGTCCTGGCGCACAACTGAGTTTCCCGAAGAAGCGCCGGACTCCCGCCTTGAGATCGACCTGGAAGAAGCGCGGGGCGGCACGAGAATAACCATAACGCAGACGGAAATCCCCTCCGGCCAGGGAGAGAGCTACCGGCAGGGCTGGATCGACTACTACTTCACCCCGATGAAGAAGTACTTTTCGCGAAAGGAATAGATGGCAGGTTCACCGGCCGCGAATCGCGGACTTCACTCGCTCGTGCTGGCCGCGCCGTTTCTCATCCTCGGATTCTCGGCCTTCCTCGGGTCATGCGCCTCCTTCGAACCCCCCGGTCAATCCTCCTATTGGCACCCGGTTGCCAACCCCTACCCGGCAACCAATGCCGCGCAGTCGTCTTCCCCGGAGCGTCCCGTTGCAGGCGCAGCACAGCAGGCTCCGCTGCGCGCCACGGAGGACCCGGCCGTCGTGGCGCTTCGGGCAAAGCTTGTTGAAGGGGCGCGCTCGGTGATCGGCAGCAGGGATCTTTCCATCCGTGGGAGAAGATTCACGATGGACTGCACGGGTACGGTCCTTGCCATCTACTGGTACGCTGGAATAGACCTGTCCCAGGATTTCAGCAGGCTCAAGGGGAGCGGCGTGTCGCGGATCTACCAGACCCTGCAGCGCCGAAATCTCCTCTACACCACCGCGCACCCTCTGTCGGGAGACATCATCTTCTGGGATAACACCTACGATGAGGATGGCTTCGAGGGCCAGCCGAATCCGCTCTCCCACATGGGTATGGTGGTGAGCGTCGACCAGGGGGGCACCATCGCGTACGTGCACTACCATATCCGCCGCGGCATCACGATAGACTCCATGAACCTGGAGAGCCCCGACGTGCAGAGCCGGATGGAGAACGGCAGCCTCAAGGTGATCAACTCCCCGCTCCGCCTGGCCGTTCCCGGCCGGCCGCACGCGCCCCGCTGGCTTGCCGGGCAGCTCTACCGCGCCATGGGCCTGGGTTACCTCCTGGAATAGGTCCCGAAGCGGACCTCGAAGCGGGCGCCGCCACCGATGCCTGGCCGATGGGCGCTCACCCGCAGGACAGGGCAGCGGAGCAAACGCAAAACCATTGACAATTCACCGGCGAGGGATGCAGACTGCCACAAATGCCCCCAAAGCATCCTTTCCTGCTGTATCTGAGGTCACGTCTGTCTGTCGCGCTCGCCGCGACGGGCGCGGCGCTGGTTGTCCTTTCTCTGGCCCTGTTGCGGGGACATTCGCTGATCCCCGTCGTCGTGATCGTCATCGTCTACGCCGCGGTCACCGGGTTTGTCTTCTTCTCCCGCAGTGGAGCCAGGGAGATTGTGCGGGAAGGCGATGAAGACCGGCTCGCCATCGTCCGCCGGAAGATCGCTCACTACGAGGGGCTGAGAGATCGCATCTCTGTCCTGCGGCTCGGGGATGAGCGGGTCAGCAAGGCAATCGAGTACTTCCTCCAGGAATCCGGCGCGTACCTGGAAAAGTGCAGAGAGCTCACGAGCTACTCCCCCCTTGCCAACGAGAGGATCGAACGGGTCCAGGAGATCTGCCAGGTCTTCCTGGGGGAGCGGGATGAGGAATCAACGGGCCGCCGCTACGGTGTCCCCGGCAGCCCGGAGGCACCCGCGGGAGATGCGGCGGAGGGATTTGCGCGGGACATCCTGGAGTGCGCGGGGGTCATCAAGGCGAGGACTGTGGAGGACCTGCTCGGCATGACCGACGAGGAACGCCTGGAAATCACAAAAGGACTGGAAGAAACGAAATGAGAAAGACCCTCATTGCATGCTTCGTTGCTCTCTGCGCGGCCGCGCTGGGCGCCTTTGGCGTTTCGGCGGACCTGAAATCCGTTGAGATGGACATCGTGGTGAGAACCGACGGGAAAGCGGACTTCTACGAGAGCCTGGACTGGCAGGCCACGGGCGGTTTGATGCACGGATTCTACTTCCAGGGGGCGGCTGTCAGGCCCGTGTTCAACAGGGAGCAGTGCTACGCGGACCTTGGCAACAAGAAGCGCGTTGGCCTGGACATCACGGACCTCGGCTCGGGCAGGTACGACGTCGTGCTTGCCGGCGGCCAGGGGTTCACGGGCAGGGCCCTGTACTTCCTTGCGTACGGGGGAGACCTGGCCGGCGGGGGCCTGATCGGCTGGACAAAATCCGCGGACTTCGGGGAGCTTTTCTACTTCGATTGGGCTGCAGAGCAGTGGGATCAGCCCCTGGAGCACCGGACTGTCCGAATCGTTTTTCCCGTGATCGTGGCGGGAGAAAAGCTTGCATCGGGAGCGCTTGACAGCCTGGGCTTTCGAACCGAGCCGTTCGTGAACCAGGAGAACGGCATCGATGCGTTCGGAACAAAAGGAACTGACGGGAAGTACTACCTGACCCTGAGGTTCAACCAGGACGGCGTGGCTGCGCGCCAGACGCAGCGGCTCCAGTTCTACCTCAAGAGGGCCGCAATCCCCATGCAGGCGGGGATCCTCACTCAGTCGACATCAGGGGGACAGGGCGCACCAGCGGCGGGCAGCACAGCGCCGGCTGCTCAGGCTGCATCCCGGCCGCAGCTCAGTCCGGAGGTCATGGGAGTTGTTTTCGGGATCGTTCTTATCGTCATCCTTCTTCTGTATGTCCTGAAGGCTCGCGGCTACGGAAGGACCATGGAGAAGGTGGAAGGAATCCGGTGGGCAGGGGACAACTGGATTCCTCCCAAGCTGTCGGCGGCACCTACCAGGTCAAGGGCAAGATCGCGAAGGACCTGCACCCCGTGGAGGTCGCGCTGCTCCTTGAAATGCCGCTGCAGAAGGTGGTGGCCATCATGCTGGAAGGCCTCAAGCGCCAGGGCATCATCGAGGTGGTGAAGGAGGACCCTCTCCAGATAAAGATCCTGACCGCGCGAAAGGCGGAGCACGAATACGAGGAGCTGTTCCTGCAGTCCTTCGACACCGCGGCGCTGGTGCTCTCAGGCCTGCTGGCCGATTTCTTCGAGAAGGTCCTGGCAAAGCTGCAGGAGAAGATCTGGGACTGCGACATCGATGCGACAAGGGATTACTACCGCAAGAAACTGGAGCAGAGGGAGGAGACCGAGCAGGACCGGGTGGAGCCCTACTACTGGTACTGGTCCTCCTACCGCTGGATCTTCTGGAACACGGCGGTCTACTCGCACGTGCACCTGCCCCACGACTTTTCCGCGGGCTACCAGACCTTCATGGCCTCCGCGTCCTGCTTCAAGGGATGCTTCGCCCCGCCCCAGGCTGACCACGGGCGGCGTGGGAGCCTGCTACTCCGCGTGCCACAACGCGTGCCACTCCGCGTGCCACCATGCATGCCACTCCGCATGTCATTCGGCGTGCCACTCCGCATGCCATTCGGCCTGCGTGTCGGGGGGCGCGCATTGAGGCCGCCGTCCGCAAAGCGGGCCGCGGCGCCCCGCAGCGTCGCTGACTCCCTGGGCTGGGTGGATCGAGTTCTTCCGCGAAGCAGGGGATCACATCTTTGCCCGAGAGGAAGACGACGTGATCATTCTCCCGCCGAACCAGGTCTACAAGGCCAACGCAACGGGCATCGCCATCGTGCGGCACATGCTCGCGGGCGGCAGCGTCCGCACCATTCCCGGGATCGAGCAGGAGGAGAGGGCGCGCCAGGTGGCGGAGTTCGCATTCCGTCTTCGCGCGTTGTATCTCGCGGAGCCTGTCGACCTGCCCCCCTTGGAAACCGTTCCCTACTCTTTTCAGTTCACCCGGCTCCCGATTCTCGGAGAGATCGCTGTCACGTGGCGGTGCAACAACGCGTGTCGTTTCTGCTATGCCGGCTGCGGGGCAGAAACCAGGGCAGGCACGCCTCGCGCTGTTTCAGGGGCTGACGGCGTGGAGATGAGCCTCCGCGACGTGAAGCGCATTCTCCAGATCTTTCGGGATGACGCGCGGATTCCCTTCTTCTCCTTCACGGGCGGAGAGCCGCTTCTGAGACCCGACCTGGAGGAAATGATACGCCATGCTCGCCGGCTCGGCCTTCAGGTGAATCTGGTGACCAACGGAACGCTCGCGGACCATTCGCGAGCCGAGAGCCTTTTCCGGGCCGGCCTTCGCACCGCGCAGGTCAGCGTGGAGAGCCCGGACGAGCAGGTCCATGACCGGCTCGACGCGACGACCGGGATCCTGGCGCGGCACCCTGGAAGGGATCCGAGCCATGGCAGGCGCGGGAATCTCTGTCCAGACGAATACCACCGTGACGGCGCTCACGACCGCGGATGCGTTCAGAATGCCGGCGTTTCTCAGGAGCCTCGGGGTTGCAAGGTTCGCGATGAACCTCTATATCCCCGGGCGGCAACGGCGCCATGGCAGGACAAGACGAGCTTTTCCTCCCCTATCCCGGGCCGGGGCTATCATCGACAGCGTGCGCGCGGCCGCCCGGCGCGAGGGCCTGGCGTTCTACTGGTACTCGCCCATTCCGCACTGCCACTACAACACCATCGCGCGCGGGCTGGGGAACAAGTCCTGCGCCGCCATGGATGGCCTCCTGTCCGTCTCTCCGGCGGGCGACGTGCTCCCCTGCTCCTCGTATCCGAGCCCATGGGAAACCTCCTCCAGACGGAGTTCCGCGAGATCTGGTTTTCCGACCGGGCGCAATTCTTCAAACACAAGAGGTATGCGCCTTCGGAATGCGAGGGATGCGAAAGCTTCACCGCCTGCCAGGCGGCCTGCCCGCTGTACTGGCAGCAGGCGGGCACGGCGGAGATCAGAAATGGGCATCGGCCGGCCGCGTGCGCCGCATTGCGAGGAGAGAAGAAAGAAATGGAAATGCGTTTCGTCATTCCCCGGGTTGCCTTGCCAGCCCGGCTCGTCATTTTCGCCGGCTTCGCGGCTCTGGGATTTGGCCTCCAGGTCCTTCTGCCCGGCGGGCCCGGATTCATCCTCGGGACGGTCGTCATGGTTCCCGGGCTTCTCTTCGTGTCGGCCCGGAGCTTCCGCAACAAGCCCATGGACATCGACAAGGAGGACTGGCAGGCGGCATCCGTTCGAGAGTTCGACCGGATCAAGAGCAATCTGCAGCTCACCCGGCAGAAGCGCTTCTCAGTGATCTACCGCCCGGGGTTTGGCTGGTTCATGGCCGTGGTCCTTGCCGTCGCAAGCGCGGTGCTCGCCATGAGCAGTCACCCTTTTGCGGCGCTGGTGGGCTTCGACGCCATGGTGCTCCTTGTTCCTTTCCTGCTGACCGGGAATGTGAAGCTCTGGACTCCGCAGGAGCTCGCCTTTCGCATGCGCGTTTTCGACCCCATCCTTTCCACCGAACAGGCGGAGGGCGGTGACATTGTCATCACCCCTTACCTGAGGCTGGACAAGGACAAGGAGGGGCATGAGATTCCTGAAGACATCAGGCTCATGGTGGAGCCGCGCAGGAAGCCCGCTGATTTCCTCGGCGTGCAGCTCCAGGTCGCGGTGAACAAGGGCCCCAACGGGAATGTCCCGTACATGTACGCGGTGTTTCTCTGCCGCGGGAAGGGGGACTCTTTCCGGAAGGTCAGCGCCTGGAGCTTCGAGGACTTTGTGAAGGAACCGGGCGGGGACAAGGAATACGGCTACGTGGTGGTCCGGCAGAAGACCTCGGGAACGGGGTATCACACGACGGACGCCGACGTCCGACGCCTTTACGAGATGGTGAGGAAAAGACTGTCGACCATGAACGGCTGAACGCCGCCGCCCGCGTCGGGCGTGCCCCGCGGCGTTCGTTTCCCCGCGGCACACGATCCCGAGCGTCGCTTCGCGGCGTCTCTCCTTAGCTGTGCCCCAGCACTCGGTGCGGGCGGTACGGCTCTTCCAGTGAGGTGACCTGATCCGCGGTAAGCTGGATTGACAGAGCGTCCGCCGCCTGCTCCAGGTGAGGAAGCTTGCTCGCCCCGACAATTGGCGCCGTGATGTACGGTTTGGACAGCATCCAGGCCGTGGCAACCTGCGCCATGGTCTTCCCGATGTCCTTCGCAACACGCGCCAACCGGTCAACCACGGCGAAATCCTCCTCCTGGTAGTACATGGAATGGGCATACTCGTCGGACTTGCTGCGCGTCGTGTCCCCGCCCTTTTCCCGTGTCCGTGTGCCGGCAAGGAAGCCCCGTGCCAGCGGGCTCCAGGGAATGATGCCGATCCCCTGGTCAATGCAGAGCGGGATCATCTCCCGCTCCTCCTCTCGATAGATCAGGTTGTAGTGATTCTGCATGGACACGAACCTGCTCCAGCCCCTCTTCTCCGAGAGGGAGAGCGCCTGGGCAAGTTGCCACGCGAACATGCTGGAAGCGCCGATGTAGCGGGCTTTGCCGGAGCGAACAACGTCGTTCAGGGCCTCCAGGGTCTCCTCGATAGGGGTGTGGGGGTCCCATCGGTGGATCTGGTAGAGATCCACGTGATCCATCCCCAGGCGCCTGAGGGAGGCATCAATGGCGTCCATGATGTGCTTCCGCGACAGTCCGAAGTTGTTCGGATCCGGTCCCATGCGGTTGAACACCTTGGTGGCCACCACGACCTCTTCACGCCGGGCGAAGTCCTTGAGCGCCCGTCCCGTCACCTCCTCGCTTGCCCCCATGGAATACATGTCCGCGGTGTCGAAGAAGTTGATTCCCAGCTCGACGGCCCGCTTGTAGAACGGTCTCGCATCCCTTTCATCCAGGACCCAGTCCCTCCACTTTGTGGACCCGTAGGTCATGGTACCGAGGCAGATCCTGGAAACCTTGAGTCCCGTCTTTCCCAGCTGGACGTAATCCATGGTGTGTCTCAATCTCCGGCGGCAATGCCGGCCATCTGTGCTGAAAGATCCCAGAGCCTGCGCATGCTCGCGGGGTCCCGCGAAGCGGGGGCGGATTCATGCTCCCGGCATTTCACGAAGTACTTTCCGGTCACTCCTTCCACATCGTCTGAAGACGCGAGGTAGACGCTGGTGCGCGCCCCTTCCTCGACGCTGATCGCGCCGAGGCGCTGCGCGAGGGACATGACCAGGTTCATGAAAGGCCCGTTGTTCTTGCCGAAGTCCGACGCGACGAAGCCGGGGTGGAGCGCATTCGCCGTCACGCCGCTCCCGTCGAGCCGCCGCGCCAGCTCGTGGGTGAAGAGCAGGTTCGCGAGCTTCGACCGGCCGTACGCCCCCCAGGGGCTGAAGCGCCTGCGACCCTGGAGGTCATCGAAGTTCATGACCGCGCGAAGATGCGCGTCCGAAGAGACCGTCACCACCCGGGACTGCTTCCGGCGCTTCAGAGCGCCAAGGAGAAGGTTGGTAAGGAGAAATGGCGCAAGGTGATTGAGGGCGAAAGTCATCTCGATCCCGTCCACCGACTCCGTCCTGCGTTGGAAGACGGCGCCCACGTTGTTCACGAGCACATCGAGACCGCCCTGCGAGCTCGCCTGGTCGGCGACCGCGCGCACCTGTGCCTGGGAGGAAAGGTCGGCGATGATGATCTCGATGAGCGGGTTGCCGGTCGTGGCCGTTATCCATTCACGCGTGGCCTGCGCCTTCTCGCGGTTACGCGCCACCAGCATGATGCGCGCCCCCGCCGTTGCCAGCTCTCGAGCTGTGATCCGCCCGATTCCCGCCGTTGCCCCTGTTATGAGGACCGTTTTCCCCGAGATGGATGCGTTGGTCACTTCCCGTATTCCTTTCGCCGCTGGTGGCTCTCCTGGGCCGCTGCGCGGCTTCTCTAACATACTCACGCACGGTTGATCCAGGCCACGCCGCGCGGATATAACGGGAGAGGAGGAAGAAAAATGCTGAGGTTCGGGATCGCTGGAGCGGGCATGATCGCCCAATACGGGTTTGACGGGATAACCGCAAGCGGCGCCGCCGAGGTCGCGGCCATCGCGGATCCTCACCAGGGACGAGCGCAGGAGTTCGCCCGGCGCAACGGTGTGCGTTACGTTCGCGCCGACGCGCAGGAGCTCTTCCAGGACACGTCCCTGGATGCCGTGTACATAGCGACACCAACCGCCTTTCATGCCCCGTATGCCATCGCCGCGCTTCGGGCCGGCAAGCACGTCATCCTGGAAAAGCCCTTTGCCTTCACCTATGCGGATGCGCGCGCCGTCACCGATGCCGCCGCAAAGAGCGGGAAGGTGTTCATGGTCGGCATGAACTACCGCTTCGAAAAGGGGGCGCAGCAGGTCCGCGCGCTCGCGGAGCGGGGCTATTTCGGTGACATCCATCGCATCCGGGCGTTCTGGCGCCGCCGCTCGGGATCGCCTCGACTGGGGACCTGGTTCGGGAACAAGAAGCTGGCCGGCGGGGGCTGCTTCATGGATATTGGCGTGCACATGATCGATCTCGCCTTCTGGACGTCGATGAACTTCGAGGTGGCAAGCGTGAGCGCTGCCGTGTATTCCAAGTTCGGCAGCCGCGGCCTCGGGGAAGGAAGCTGGGGAGCATCAACGCCGGAGGGCCTCGCGTTCGACGTCGAGGACAGCGCATCCGCCTTTCTTCGCATGAGGAACGGCGCAACCATTCAGCTGGAGATCTCCTGGTCAGCGCACCAGAAGGACGACGACGCGCACGACGTGGAGCTCTTCGGCACGGAGGCCGGCGCGCGGGTCTTCCCGCTGGAGATCTATCGCGCGGACACGGACCTGTCCGCGCCCGTGGATATCACGCGGGTCGGCATCCCGCTTTCCTATCCCCACTGCAACAGGTTCGTCAATTTCGTTCGCTCCGTCCTGGGTGAAGAGCGGCCGTGTGTCGCACCCGAGCAGTCCCTTGCCGTGCAGCGGGTCATAGATGCCGCATACCAGTCCGCCGCATCGGGGCGGGAAGTCTTCCTGGCGTGCGCGGAGGAGATCAAAAGCCGCTGAACTGGTCAACGTTGTCGCGGGTCAGGATGATGGGCCTGTTGTAGATCAGCGTGTTCTCCGCAAAAGAAATCGGTCTGCCGAGCCCGGGGATCTCGAGGTCCGGGCCAATCATGCTTCGCTTGCCGTCAAGAACGAGCCTGGCCAGATACGCCATTGCGTAGCCAGCTTCCGCCGGGTCCCACAGGATTGAGGCGCTGAGGGAGCCGTCTTTGAGGAAGGGTGCCGCCTGCGTCGGGCCGGTGGTCCCGATGACGGCAATGGAGCCGACTCGCTCTTTCTCCTGAACAGCCTGCGCGACACCCGGTCCTCCCTGGCTGCCGAAGACGAGGAATGCTTTGATACCCGGGTATGAGGCGATGAGATCGAGTGCGGTCTGCCGGGACAGGCCCTGGTCCTCGGACACGGGGAAGCGCTCCCCGACAAGCCTGAGATCAGGGAACTTCTGCCTGGCAAGGGAAATGGCCGCGTCGGCCCACCCGTTGTGGTCCGGTGTCGTGAAGGACCCGACGAAAACCGCGTACTGTCCCGCGGGGGAGGCCATCGCCTTTGCCATTTCCTCCATTGCCATGCGGCCGAACAGCGTGGTGTCTATCATCTCCACATCGACGTCAGCATTACCCTGTTGAGGGGATTGATTCGTGACTATCGCGATCCTTTTTGTCCGCGCCAGGCCGAACGCGGACTCGATGGACGGATCCGCGCCGGGGACGACGAGGATGGCGTCGTTGCCCTGGTTTGTCGCATCTTCGATCAGCTTCACCTGCGCCGTGAGGTCAGCGGAGGATGGAGCCTTCTGTGTCACGTTGATTCCGATTTCCGCGCCTGCCTTCGTCAGCCCTGCCTGCATCCTGTCAAACCACGGTGCTTTGAACTTCGGGATGAAGACCGCGGTGTATTTGACACCGGTTTCCTTCTGAGGGCCGGCAAAGGCGGGGCTCATTCCGCTCAATGCAAGAATCGAAAGGACGAACAGCGGCGCCCATCCTCCCCGCGGGCCGCTTCGAGGGCAGTCCACGGCCTGCTACTCGTTCAAGGCGGCCTGCAGCGCGTCGATGAGCTGCTTGATCACTTCCTTGGGGACCTGGTCGAGCCTGCCCTCCACCCTTTTCGCGACGGCCTGGAGGTCCTGGATCGTCTTCTGGTTCTGGCTGACCTCGTCCACGGCGGCCTGCGCCTGCTCTTTCACCTTCTGGTAGTCGGCCAGCTGAGCCTTGAGATCGGCGATCTGCCTCGCTTCATCCTCCGCCAGCGCCTTTGTCTTGGAGTCGACGTACGTGTTGGTTGCTATGAATCCGAGGAAGTTGCCGGACGCGCAACTGCTCAGGGCCACGACCGCGACTACGAACAGGATCAGGAATTTTCTCATTTCGCGTTGCCTCCTGGCGCATCTTACCCAAGAGTTTCTTTCCCGTCCAATGACGGCACCTTGACTGAGGGAGCCCATCCTCCTTACTATCAAAGGAAATAAGAGATATTCAGCACTCTCCGCGCGACCGGTAAGGACTACAATGGCGAAAACCGCGATCAAATACGACGAGAAATCGATTCAGACCCTCGATGCTCTGGAGCACATCCGCCTGCGCACGGGCATGTACATAGGACGTCTGGGCGACGGCTCCAACCCCATGGATGGCATCTACATCCTCCTGAAGGAAATCATCGACAACAGCGTGGATGAGTTCATCATGGGGCAGGGGAAGGTCATCGAGATTTCCCGCAAGAAGGTGACCGTCAGCGTGAGGGACTACGGGCGCGGCATCCCCCTCGGCAAGGTCATCGACTGCGTGAGCAAGGTGAACACGGGCGGCAAGTTCAACGACGAGGTGTTCCAGTTCTCCGTCGGGCTGAATGGAATCGGCACGAAAGCGGTCAACGCGCTTTCCTCCGAGTTCGAGGTTGCAAGCTTCCGTGACGGGAAGTTCTTTCAGGCCATCTTTCGGGAAGGCAAGCTCACTGGCCAGAAGGACGGCAGGGATCCGAAGGCAAAGACGGGCACTTTCGTTCGCTTCACGCCGGACCCGAAGATCTTCACCACCTACGACTGGGACGATGAGTTCATCCTGAAGCGGCTGCGCTACTACGCCTACCTCAACTCCGGCCTTCGCTTCGTGTACAACGGCCAGACCGTGACAAGCCAGGCGGGGTTGCATGACCTCCTCCTGGAGGAGATCGGTGAAGAGGAGATCCATTACGAGATCGCGCACCACAAGGGTCCGCAGCTGGAGTTCGCCTTCACCCACACCGCGAACTTCGGGGAGAGCTACTTCAGCTTCGTGAACGGCCAGTACACGGTGGACGGCGGCACGCACCAGACCGCGTTCCGCCTCGGCGTTCTGAAGGCCATCGACGAGTACGCCGGGGTGAACTTCTCCGCGGAGGACGTGCGGGAAGGAATGATCGGGGCGGTGGCAATCAAGCTGAAGGACCCCGTGTTCGAGAGCCAGACCAAGCACAAGCTGGGAAACAACGAGATCCGAGGCTGGGTCGCGGAGGACGTGAAGAAGGAGACCCTCACGTGGCTGCACAGGAACGAGGCCGAGGCGAAGAAGCTCGTGGACAAGATCAAGGCGAACGAACGCATCCGCAAGGAGCTTTCCAGCATCAAGAAGCAGGCGCGGGAGATGGCGCGCAAGGTGGAGCTGCACATCCCCAAGCTGACGGACTGCCGGGTGCATTTCGACGATGAGAAGGAAAAGCGCCGGGAGGAGTCCAGCATCTTCCTCACGGAAGGGGATTCAGCGGGCGGCCCCATGATCCAGGCCAGGGACGTGCACACGCAGGCCATCTTCTCCCTCAAGGGCAAGCCCCTGAACGTCTTCGGGCTCAAGCGGGACACTGTGTACAAGAACGAAGAGCTGTACAACATCATGCGCGCGCTGGGGATCGAAGACGGCCTGGACGGGCTTCGCTACAACCGGGTCATTCTGGCCACGGACGCGGACGTGGACGGCATGCACATCCGCAACCTGCTGCTCACATTCTTCCTGCACTACTTCGAGCAGCTCGTCCTCCAGGGTCACCTCTACATCCTGGAGACGCCGCTGTTCCGGGTGCGCACCCGGGACGAGACGGTGTACTGCTACAGCGAGACGGAGCGGGACGCGGCCATGAAGCGCCTGAAGGGGCCCGAGGTAACGCGGTTCAAGGGCCTGGGGGAGATCTCTCCGAAGGAGTTCAAGCAGTTCATGTCGGACGACATGCGCCTCACGCCGGTCACCGTCCCGTCCATGGCCGGCGTGCATCGCACGCTTGAGTTCCTCATGGGCAAGAACACGCCGGAGCGCAGGAAGTTCATTGTCAACAACCTGCGCGTCGAGGTCCTGGAGGGAGCATGAGCCCGCAGAGCCAGCTCAAGCCTCTCATGGAGGGGTACTTCCTCGATTACGCGAGCTACGTGATCATGGACCGGGCCATCCCGGACCTGCGGGACGGCTGCAAGCCCGTGCAGAGGCGCATCCTTCACACTCTCTTCGAGATGCATGACGGCAAGTACCACAAGGTCGCCAACGTCATCGGGGAGGCCATGAAGCTGCATCCCCACGGGGACGCCTCCATCGGAGACGCCCTTGTCGTGCTCGCCAACAAGGACTACTTCATCGACAAGCAGGGCAACTTCGGCAACATCATGACCGGCCACCCGGCGGCCGCGGCGCGCTACATCGAATGCCGGCTCACGCCCCTGGCCATGGAGACGCTGTTCAACCCCGCGCTCACGGAGACCATCCCCAGCTACGACGGCCGCCGCAAGGAGCCGAAGGAGCTGCCGGCAAAGGTGCCCGTGCTCCTGATGCTCGGCGCGGAAGGGATTGCCGTGGGAATGGCAACCACCATTCTGCCCCACAACTTCCCGGAGCTCCTGCGTGCGCTCGTCTCCATTCTCAAGGGGGAAAAGCCGGCGCTGTTCCCCGACTTCCCGCAGGGAGGGCTGATCGACGTCAGCGAATACTCCGACGGCGCCGGGAGAGTGAAGGTACGCGCCCGCATCGAGAAGGTGAGCGGGGTGCAGAAGCTCGTCATCAGCGAGGTGCCGTACAGCACGACAACCTCGAGCCTCATCGCATCCGTCGAGGCCGCCGTGCAGAAGGGAAAAGTCAGTGTCTCCAAGATCAGCGACTACACGAGCGATCACGTGGAGATCGAGCTCGCCCTCTCCCGCGGCGCTGAACCGGACAAGGTGATAGATCAGCTCTACGCCAACACGGACTGCGAGATCGGCATCTCCTCCAACATGGTCGTCATCAGGAATGAGCGACCCATCGAGGTCTCCGTCTCGGAGTACCTCAAGGAGTTCTCACTCCTTCTCAAGAAGCAGATCAAGGCGGAGCTGGAGCACGAAGCGGCGCGGCTCGAAGATCGGCGCCACTGGCTGACCCTGGAGCGAATCTTCATCGAGAACCGCGTCTACAAGCGCCTGGAAAAAGCCGGAACGGAAGAGGCCATCCGGAGGGAAGTCTACGCCGGCATGAAGCCTTTCTCCCGCCAATTCGTGCGCGCCATGACGGATGACGACGTTGTGCGGCTGCTGGACCTGAGGATCCGCCGCATCAGCGCCTACGACCTGAAGAAGAATCGCGGAGAGATAGACGACATTGTTGCGGCCCTGCGGCAGGTGAACCGCAAGCTCAAGAACCTCACCAGGACAGTCATCGAATGGCTGAACGGCCTTGACGAGAAGTACGGGGAGCAGTTCCCGCGGCGCACGGAGATCGAGACGTTCCACCAGGTGGACAAGGTGGCCGTGGCGAAGGCGAACATCCGCCTGAGCTACGACAGGGAAGCAGGGTATTTCGGGAGCTCGGTGCGGGGGTCAGAGTTTGTGATGACCGTGACGGAATACGACCGCATCCTCGCGGTGACCGCTGACGGGACCTACCGGATCATGGCTCCTCCCGAAAAAGCGTGGATGCCGGGGGCGCTCCTGTACGCCGGCATTTTCGACAAGGCAAAAGGGGCGCATTTCACGCTCATCTACCGGGACGCGAACGGGCTGGCGTGGGGAAAGAAAGTGCATGTGGAGCGGTTCATTACCGGCAAGACCTACTGGCTCGCGAAGGAAGGGGCGCTGGGGATAGAGTTCCTTGCGGAGAAGAAAGCCACGGGGATCGTGAAGCTGAACCTGGTCCCGGCAAGGAAACAGAAAGTGAAATCGGTGAACGTGGATCTTGCAAAGATTCCCGCGTGCGGGCTGACGGCGCGTGGAGTGAAGCTAACGGCAAAGCCCGTCCAGAGCGCGGAGATGATCCCGCCGAAAAAATGACCAGCGTCCGAGGCCTGGCGGATGACCTGTTCAGTTCGAGCGCCCGCTGCCATTCCATGACGGACGTGCCCCTGTCACTCGAGTACAGGCGCGGGTCATGGAGGTGCTCCCGAAGGAAGTCGCGCAGCGCGTCACTCGAGCTGAAAGTATGAGAGGAGAAGACTTCATCGTCCACGAAGCGAAGTGACATCGTGTCCCCCGCGAGGCGGTAGTTCACGTAGCTCCACGAACGGTTGTCAGGCGCGCCGAGCTCGCGGGCGTTGAGAAATCTCTCCCCATCGATCACCGTGACGAAAGGCCCGATACATCTCGGTTTTTCCCTCCGGCTCGGCCATCCACGCCACATACTCCCGATCGTTGAATGAGAGGAAAGTCATGGTTGTCCACTGCCCGGTGTCCGGATCCTGCGCCCTCCAGCGTCCGAGCAGAGCGTTGTCCATGGTCGCATCAGCGGGGGAGCTCAGGGGAAGATCGGAGCTGAAAGGGCAGGCGGCCAAAGCGAGGATCGCAACGACAAGCAGCAGCCACGCTGCGCCCTTTGCGGGCACAGCCGGGACGCAACCGGTCATGAGCAGAAGTCCCGGATCAACCTGAGGGCCACCTGGCTGAACGCGAGCACCGAGGACAGGTCCACCCACTCCACCACCCCGTGCAGGCCCTCTCCCGCCGGTCCCAGGACAACAGATGGGATCCCCGCGGAAGAGAGAAGGGAGGAGTCCATCCAGGCGCTCATCCCTCCGAGCTCCGCGGTGTGCCCCGTCACTCCCGTGAATGCCGCGGCAAGAGCCTGCACGACCGGGTCGCCGCGCGGAACCTCCATGGGCGCGCGGGAGAAGAGCGGGCGCACGTCCGCCTTGAAGGTTGGATCCTGGCCGCTCATGCGCACGAGCTCATCCCGCAGCTCTTTCTCCACCTCTTCCGCGCGCTCCCCCGGCACTGTCCTTCGTTCTATGCCGAGCCGGCACGACGCCGGGTAAGAGGACAACTCCTGCCCGCCGTTGATAAGGGACGCATGCACGGTGCCCGTCCCCAGCAGAGAATGGGACGGCCCGGCGGCAAGCCTTCTCCCCATGTCTTCCAGCGCCACCAGCACGCGTCCCATCTTCGTTATTGCATCCACGCCCTTGTCGGGGCGGGAGCCATGGGCGGCAACTCCGCGCGTTTCCACTTCCAGCCAGGAGAATCCCTTGTGGGCGATCACGATCTGCATGCCGGTCGGCTCGCCGACGAGGGCCGCGTCCGCTTTCCACTTTTTCACCACCGCCTCTGTTCCCACGCTGGCATATTCCTCGTCCACGACGGCCGTGAGGACCGCGTCACCTCGCAGCGGAAGCTCCCGCGCCGCTGCAACCGCCGTCAGGAGCGCGGCGAGGGCGGCCTTGGTGTCCATGGAGCCTCTCCCGAAAAGCCGACCGGCGCGTACAGTCGGTCGGAAGGGATTCTCCATTCCCGCGACTCCGACCGTGTCCATGTGCGCGTTGAGCATGAGGGTCTTCCCGCCCCCGCTTCCGCGCGCCACGACAATGACGTTTCGTCTTCCGGCAAGCCCGGTGTCCTCGACATGCACCTCGAGGCTCCGTTCCCGGGCCCACCCCGCAACGAATGCGCCGATCTCTTCCTCCCCTCGGGAGCCGGGCACAAGGTCGGGATTGATGGAGTCAATCGATACGAGCCGCGCCGCCAGATCGAAAAGCTCGTTCCGGGATATTTCCTGGTGTGGCATGACGTTTCCTTCGTGTCAGCTCATCAGGATAGCAGAGTGCCGGCAATTCACAAGTCGAAAAGTCCGAATCAGGGTGGTATTCTTGGAGACCGGAGGGAGAAACATGAGAAAGCTGCTGCTTCTGGCCGCCTTGCCGGCTGTCCTGTCCGCATGCATGACTGGACCGGCTCTTCCCCGGGACGCGTTTTTTCTCGGTGATCGGACAGTCGCGTTCAAAGCGGATCACGACGTCATCCCGGTCGGGGGATACGACGGGTTCTTCCGGTCGCTGTTTTTTGTCGTAGAGAAGAATGACGTGGAGATCTACAACGTGGTCGTGACGTACGGCAACGGAGAGAGAGAAAGGTTCGGCACGCGCCTGGTCTTCTCCGCGGACTCTCGCTCACGTTCGCTCCCCTTTGACGGGGGAAAAAGACGGATCAAGACCATTGCGTTCACGTACAAGACGGTTGGACGTTGGGTGGACGGGAGAGCTCGCGTGGCGGTGTACGGCGTCAAATAGATCAACGGACCGCTTCGCTCGGCGCGACCGCTAGTGCGTGAGTACACGCTCTAATGACTGGCGCGCACTTCGTGCGCTTGGATCATTAGTACCCGAGTACGTGTTCTAACGGCATGGCCTCGCTTCGCTCGGCGCGACCGTTAGTAAGCGAGGGCGGGGATCGTTCGCAGATACTCCCTTGACGTGAGCTGGTTCAGCATGAACGCTGCAACGTCAGCGCGCGCAATACGCCTTCCCAGGGGGGGCAGCCCGTCCAGGGCCACACGGTAGCTGCCACGCGCCGGGGTATCCGCGAGGGCAAGCGGCCGCACCACCACCCACTCGAGGTGGCTCTGGCGCACCTCTTCCAGCGCCTGCCTCTGGTCAGGGAGAACGTTCCGAAGGTAGAGCCGACTCAGGAAGAGCATACCTTTTCCGACGATATCGCGGGGGGTCTCGCTCAGCACGCAGAAGTTGGAGACAAGGATCAGCCGCCGCACCCCCTTGTCCTCCATCGCCGCCACTATGTTTCGGGTGCCAGCGGAGTACACCGTTGTCTTGCTCTTGGTGTCCGTCCCGAGGGCGCACAAGACCGCTTCCTGGCCGTCAACCGCCGCCGCCACGCGTTCCGCCTCCAGTACGTCGCAGGCAACGACGCGCAGCCGCTCGTGGCGTGTCGTCATCCCGGCGGGGTTCCTGACCGCGGCTGTCACTGCGTGGCCCAGCGCGAGCGCCTGGTCCAGAAGGCATCCGCCGATTCCTCCCGTTGCCCCGAAGACTACGATTTTCATTTCCCGCCCCCTCGCGCGAACTGGCGCAGCGCCTCTATGTTCCGTCGGGGAGTGCCGCGCGGCACCTCGCAACCGGCCCCGACAATATACGGGAATCCCGCTTCCCGCGCGCTCGCCGAGACTGCGCGGGAGGTGTCCTCCGCGCTCCCGCGACAGAGCACGCGCACCGGGTCCATGTTGCCCAGGAGCGCGACGCGCGGCCCCAGCGCGGCCCGGGCCTTTCCAAGAGAAACCATGGAGTCAGCGTCAACGATGTCACAGCCGATCCGCGCGATGGAAGGCAGGAGCGGTGTGATGTCACCGCATATGTGCAGGCGGACCAGCGCTCCTGTCGCCCTGATCGCCCCCACAATCCGCTCCATGCGGGGGAGATCGAACGCGTCATAGATGGTCGGGCCCACGAGGGATGCAGCGGCATCGCCAACGCCAATGATATCGGCGCCTGCCTCCACCTGGCTCCGCGCGAACGTGATGGCCAGTTCCGTGACGAAGTCGAAGAGGTCCTCAACGAAGGCAGGATCATCCATGAAGTCGAGCATGAGCCTGTTGATCCCCCGCAGGTCAGCCGCCTCGGCGCAGGGTCCTTCGATCCAGCCCTCGATGAGCTTCGTGGTGCCCGTTGAGCGCTTCAGGGCGGCAACGGCGGCGAGGCGATTGGACATGCGGCGGCCGTTCACGGGCTCCGGCATCCGCAGTCTGCTGAGGGTGGATTTTTCGACCAGAAGGGAGACTGCTTCATCCACAGCGGGCACTGCATCGCGCGCAAAGGATACTGCGGCGCCGCAGTCCGCGGCCTCCACGGCCGGGTCTGAGATTGCTGAGACGTGGTCAAAGTCGAACTCTGCCGCAATGGCGGTCTGTCCCCGGGCAAGCGTCTCGGCATCTGTGGCATACTGCCCGTATGGTACGCCAATCGCGTCCGCGGCGGCCATCATCGTAATGGGCATCAAGGGAACGGAGTCCGCCCTGGTCCCGTCGAGCACGCTCAGCACGCGCTCGCGTCCGTTCATCCCCGTTTCTCCCCGTTGTATTCGTGGACCGCGTCGATCATGGCCACGATGTTGGGGATGGGAGTGTGGGTCTGGACGTTATGGACCGGGTTGAAAACAAATCCTCCACTCTTGCCCAGCGCCTTGCACCTGGACAGGACTTCCTTTCGCACATCCGAAGGCGTTCCGAAAGGCAGCGTCTTCTGGGTGTCTACACCGCCGCCCCAGAACACAATCCTTTCGCCGTGTCGTTGTTTCAGCTCGGCCGCATCCATGCCAGCCGCGGAGAGTTGCACCGGGTTGATGATATCAAAACCGGCATCTATCATGTGGGAAAGAAGCGGCGCTATGGCGCCGCAGGAATGTTTGAACGTCTTCCAACCCGTATTCTCGTGAATCCAGGAGTTCATTCTTCTATAATAAGGCGCGTACAGGCTGTCAAACGTCTCGGGTGAGCAGAACTGCGTGCTCTGGGTGCCAAAGTCGGTGCCGCAGACGAACACCACGTCCACGACATCCCCGATCTCGTGATGTATCCGGGCGAGGTTCTCAACCGCGATCTGCGTCTGCCTGTCGAAAACCGAGTGGAGGTAGTCCTGCCTGGTGGCGGTGGAGATGTACCATTCCGTGACATCCCTGATTCCATGCGGGTGTTTCATGAAAGGTCCCGGGACAAGCGCGATGTCCCCGATTCCCGTTCCACCGAAATTGGCGACAACCGCGCCCGGCGTGCGGGATGCCTCCCCGACAGATTGCTTCAGGTGCGCAAGGTCCTCGCCGGATATGGGGGTAAACTCCTCGAGGTTGTCCCGGGGATCAAGCTTCTCCTCGTCAATCGAATCCTGCCGAATGATTGAGTCGAAGTAGAAGCCGCCGACCGGCATCTTCCCGCTGGGGGGGACGGACGGGTCGCCTTCCGGATAGATCAGCAGGTCCCCGTTGTCCGCCGTCGTGGTTCGAAATCCTTGCGGGACCAGCACCTCCTGGCCCCAGGGAGTCCGCCACTCCTTCCACGCGTTGATGGGGAATCCGAACATCGTCTGTCGTGCGAACACCCCGGTCGTGTCGACCCCCATCGCCGCGCGCAGATCGTCCTCGATCATGCCGAGCATCTGGTACGGTTCATGGACCTTGACGGGACCTTTCTCCAGGCCGTAATGGGTGCGCAACCCCTCCACGATGGAGGCATGCGCTCCCGTGACAGACGTCGACCCGAGATCAAAGGGGATCTGCGTCTCGCGGTGCGAGAGCGCGCTGCGGATTCTTTCTTTGCCCATGAGCGCAGTATATCATGCGCGCCAAAGGTGCGCTCGCGCCGTCAGCTTAGCGGCTGCCTCTCAGCCAGACCCTCATGGGGCCGGGGCCGCGGTTGGCCCACGCGTGGTAGGGGATGGCTTTGAACCCGCGGCCTCGAACGGTCACGATCCCGCCCAGGAGATCCGGCTCTCTGGCCGCGCTCAGCTCACCCTTTGCCGGAACAACGCTGCTCAACGGCACATCGGCGTCGCGGCCCTCAACGCAGTAGACTATCGGGCCGCGCTGGAGCGCCACCTTGCCCCTGTCTTCGACAATGCGTTCATGCGCGACTACTCTCCCTACGGGCATGGGCAGCGAGAGCACCATCTGGTCTCCCTCTTTCCATTCGCGCTCGACAGTCGCGTAGCCTTCCCCCGGCGGAACCCTTACCGGCACTCCATTGACGAGAAGAGATGGCCTTCCCTGCGGAGGCTCTTCGAACCTGTAGAGACCCCCTCCCATGATTTCACCGCTCGACCAACCGGGAATCCTGATCGATATTCGCATGTGAATGGCGCGCTCGGGGTGGAGCGTCACGCGGACAGTACCGTCCCAGGGATACTCCGTCTCCTGCACCACGCCAATTCGCACGCCGTCCACTTCCACATTCGCATGGTTTGCCATGAAGAGGTTCACGTACAGGCTGGAATCTGCGGAAGCGTACACAATCCCGGGCAGGGAGGGAATGAACCGGCAGAGGCTGGTTGGACAGCATGAGACGTCGAACCACGGCTGCCGTCCGGCGCTCCCGTGGTTGAATTGAGACTCCCCGTCTGACTCGAGGGGGTTCACGTAGAAAAACTCGTCTCCGCGCAGGGAAACGCCCGAGAGCAGCCCATTGTACAGGGTCTGCTCCAGCGCATCGATGTATTTCGACTCCCCGGTGAGCAGGAACAGGCGATGGTTCCACATGACAGACCCGATGGCCGCGCACGTCTCCGCGTACGCGCTCAGGTTGGGAAGCTCGTACGCCGAGCCGAACGCCTCACCCTTGTGCCGGGCCCCAATGCCTCCGGTCAGGTAGACCTTGGACTGCACGACGTCCTGCCATATTGCCTTGATGGCAGAGGCGTATGCCTCGTCGGGAAGCAGGGCGGCGACATCGGCCATGCCGCAGTACATGTACGCGGCGCGCACCGCGTGCCCCACCGCCTCCCGCTGCTCGCGCACCGGCAGGTGATCCTGGCTGTAGCCGGGATCGTCAGCGTACCAATAGAGCGGCCGTGAGTCGTGACGGCCGCGCTGCTCCAGGAGGAACCTGGCAGTCTCCAGGAGGCTCCTGTCCTGCGTGATGCGGTACAGCCTTGCAAGCCCCATTTCGACTATCTGGTGCCCGCACATGTCGTGCCGGCCCTCGGGGCCGAACACTCCGCGGACAAGCTCCGCGCTCCGCAGCGCCACCTCCAGCAGGGCGCGGCTTCCCGTGGCCAGGAAGTGGGCGCTTGCGGCGTCGTAGAGATGCCCGCAATTGTACAGCTCGTGGCTCATGACGAGGTTCGACCAGCGGGAAGACCCGGCAAACGGGTGCACGTGCCCGGGGTCGATGGTCCTGTTCGTGTAGAGATAGCCATCGGGTTCCTGTGCCGCCGCGATGGTCTGGATGAGGGAATCCAGGTACGCCTCCAGCTGCGGATCCGGTGCCTGGGCGAGGGAGTACGAGGCGCCTTCGATCGCCTTGTACACATCGGTGTCCTCAAACGGCATTCGTCCCGCGTACGGGCCGGGAAGACGGCCGGCCGCCCGGCGGAAGTTGTCGATACGTCCGTATTCCTCGCACTTTCGAAAGATCGATGGAATGGTGACAGTCCTGTTCGTTTCCAGCCGGGGAAGCCAGAAACTGTCCGTGAGAGAGACTCTGCGAAAGTGGACCGGCGTGAGGGGATAATCTGTCATCACAGCATCCTTCACGCTTTCAGCCCCGAGAGCACGATGCCCTCAATGAAATACTTCTGGCCGATCAGAAAGAGCACGACCGGCGGCGTAATCGTCATGCAGGACGCTGCCATGATCGACTTCCAGTCCGTGCCGAAGCCCGAGCGGAAATTGGCCAGCGCCTGGGAGATAGTGTTCTGCTCCGTGCGTGATATGTAGATGAGGGGGCCGAGAAGATCGTTCCAGTACAGGATGAATGTGAAGAGGCCAATGGCAATCAGCACCGGCCGGATGAGCGGTGCCAGGATCTGGAAGAGTATCCGCACATGACCGGCTCCGTCGATGATTGCGGCTTCGTCAAGGTCACGGGGAATCGTCATGAGGAACTGCCGGCAGAGAAAGATGTTGACCGCGCCTCCGCCGAGGAACGCTGGAACGATGAGCGGAGTGTAGCCGTTGCTCAGCCCGACGAAGCTCCAGGCCACGAAAATCGGGATGATGGTGACCGCGCCGGGCATGAGCATGCTGCCGATGACGATCGTGAACCACAGCCTCTTCAGGGGAAAGTCAAGTCTCGCGAACGCGTACGCGGCCAGTGACGAGGTGAGGAGCACGCCGATCACGGACGGCAGCGTGATGGTCAGCGTGTTCACCATGTAGCGCAGGGAGGGAAACACGGAGAGGGCGTAGGGGTAGTTGTCAAGGCGCCAGGTGGTCGGCAGCAGGAGCGGCGGGTACTTGTGAATCTCGATGTTGGACATGAAGGAGGAACGCAGCATCCAGAAGAAAGGGAAGAGGACCGCCAGGCCAATCAGGGAAATGATGATCGTGACAACGATATTCGTATTTCTCTTCGCGTTTTCCATGTCTCTCATTCTCCCTCGTAGAACATCCATCGCCGGGATGTCGCAAAAATGATCGCAGTCAGCGCCGCGATGAAGATGAAAAAGATGAGCGAAAGGGCGCTCGCGTGCCCGAAGGAGTTCTGCATGAACCCTTCGCGATATATGAGGAAGACCATGAAGAGGGTCTTGCCGCTCGGCTCTCCGTGCGTGAGCGCATACGCGGGGACGAATATCTGGAGGTTCGAGATCATGCTCATCAGGAAATTGTAGAAGATGACGGGCGTCATCAGCGGGATGGTGATGTGGCGGAACTTGTGCCACGCGTTCCCGCCGTCTATCTCCACCGCTTCCAGGTACGACCGGGGCACGTTCTGCAGCCCCGCCAGGAAGATGACGATCATGCTGCCCATTCCCCAGACGACCATCGCGATGATGGAAGGCATTGCATAATGCGGATCCTGAAGCCACTGGATCTTGTTGATCCCCAGCAGATGCAGGGCATAGTTGAGGACGCCGAAATTGGACTCATACATCCAGTCCCAGACGATGCAGGTGCCGATGGAGGGCACGATGTAGGGGATGAAATAGACCGAGCGCCAGAAGCCGCGGCCGGGGATGCGCTGGTTGAGCATCAGGGCAATGGCGAAGGAATAGATGATGCCCGAGATGACCGCGCCGAAGGCGAAGTACAACGTCGCCACCACGGAGCGGTAGAAATAGAAGTCAACGGTGAAGATCTGCTTGAAGTTGCCCAGGCCGACAAAGGCCGGCTTCTCGAGACCGCTCCAGTTTGTGAGGCTGATGCCGACAACTCCGATTATCGGGAAGATGGTGAGGAAGAACAGGCCCAAGGAGAGCCGGCGCGAGAAACAGGTAGGCCGTCAGGGTGTTCTGCGGAGTCATTCTCGTCTTCATCATCGTTTCCTTTGTGATCGGGGCTCTCTCCCGCCGCGAAGGCGGCGGGAGAGTTAACCCTTTGGTCATCGGCCGAGCTTACCGGGGCTTGTTCTCGTCGAAAAGCGTCTGCACCTGCGGCAGAATGCCGTTGATATAGTCCTTGGCCGTCGTGGTGCCGTTCCAGACGTCGTTGATGCCGGAGTTGATGAGCGTGTCGAGCCTGTCGTAGCTGGGGAAGTAGTACCAGGGGACCTGCACCGCGTTCTTCATTGCGTAGTCGATGACCGCCGTCTTGTACTGCGCAAACGGGGGGTGCACGGGATTGTCTGCCCACTTCCTCATGGCGGCCTCATTGGCGTACCACTTCGCGGATACGGGCATCCAGATTCCGCCGGTGATGAGGTCCCAGCCGTTGGACTCATCGCTCATCCACTTGACGAAGGCTTTCGCCGCGTCGAGGTGCTTTGAAGAGTCGAAGGCCACGAAGGGTCCGCCGGTGTTGTAGGTGACTGCCTTCTTCATCTTGGGAAGAACTCCGACGCCGTACACCAGGCCGTCCTTGAGAGAGTTCTTCAGCGAAACGCCGATCTCCCACTGACCCCCGGTCGCCATGGCGACCTTGCCGGTGAGAAGAGTCACGTCCAGGCTCGGCATGTTGCCCCTGTCTCCCACCGAGGGGGCAACGTGGTCCTTCAGATAGAGGTCAGCAATGGCTTGCAGGGCCTCGATGCTCTCCGGTTTGCCGATCAGCAGCTGCTGGCCGTCGGGGCTCATGACGCCGCCGCCGTTGGAGACTGCAAGAACCGGCCACATCCACGAGAGGCGGTTGAAGTCGGCGCCGTAGGTGACGATATTGTTCGCGTCAAAGCCGGCGTCGTTCGGGGTCTTTCCGTTCTGGTCCTTCGTGAGCTTCTTGGCCGCATCCACGAATTGCTTCCAGGTCCAGGCCTTGTCAGCGCTGGCCGGGGGATAGGCGACCTTGGCGTCGTCGAACATCTTCTTGTTGTAGTACAGAAGGAGAACTTCGTCCGCGCAGCTGTATCCGACGGTCTTGCCCTTGTAGGTGAAAGCCAGCGACTTGAGCGGGGCTTCATCCGGCTTGTACACGCTGCCCATGTCCGCCAGAAGTCCGGCCGCCGCATAGCGGATTGTCATGGGTTCGGCCATGATGCAGGTATCCGGCAACTGCTTCGCCGCCGCCATGGTATTCAGCTTCGTTTCGTAGTCGTTGCGGCTGACGGCGATCATCGTTACGTGGATTGTGTCCTGGGACGCGTTGAACTTGTCCAGGGTCTTCTGAATGTCGGCGGCCTCGGATTCGGTGGTGTTGTACCAGGCCATGTACGTGATCTCTATCTTCGCGGCATATGCCGACGCAGCCGCCAGGACAAGCGCGATGGCGCATAGGAATACGAATCTCTTCATTCGATCTCTCCTTTGAGGAACCTCGTATCTAGGGGTGACTGTACGTTCACGCGACGGCTGGCTACATTTGTGAACGTACCCAACGGCTTGCGGTATCGGGGGAACGCTTTGCAGTGCAGACTCCGTTACCGCGGCTGTTCTTGCTGCTGCTACTCTCTGTGACTGCTGACCTCCTTGCATGATTTTCTGACAACGAGATCGATGGGGAACTCCATCCTCACAGGCGGGAGGTTCCCGATCTCAATACGCTCAAGCAGCCTCCGCGCAGCACTGCGGGCCATATCCCGGGAATGGATGCGCATGGTTGTCAGGGGCGGTGAAGCATGGCGGGCAAGCTCTGAATCGTCAAAACCCAGGACACAGATGTCGTCCGGGACCCCCAGGGATCGCTCGGACAGGGCGGAAAGCGCCCCAATGGCCAGAAGATCGTTCGCGCAGAACACCGCGCTGAGATG
Source organism: uncultured Spirochaetota bacterium (assembly GCA_963745235.1). Taxonomy (GTDB): domain Bacteria; phylum Spirochaetota; class Spirochaetia; order SZUA-6; family Fen-1364; genus Fen-1364. Next base: position 148,908 of record CAVUXE010000044.1, read on the forward strand.
CCGATTTCGCTCGAGCAGGCGATTCATCGCAGCGTAGCCGGCCTCCGCGGACCAGCCTTCGTCGCCATCCACCAGCAGGTCGTCCCATGCTCCGCCCGCCTCCGCCATCGCCTCTTTCCAGGCAAGGAATCGTGTCCGCGCGGATTCCAGCCGAAGCGGTCCGTTGATGATTGCAATCCTCTGGTGGCCCAGCCCGCGAAGATAGCCCACAGCCTTGCGCACTCCTGCTGCGAGGTCCATTGTCACGAGGTCCAGCCCGTCAATTGTTTCCGTGGGAGCCAGGAGCACGGTCGGTATGCCGCTGGACTTCAGAGTCTCCAGGAACTCGGGGTTTCTAGCCTCTTCCACGATAACCCCGTCCACTTTGCGGAGAAATGACCGGAATCCTTCAACCTCGTCGGCATCGAAATCATCCAGGTACGTGAAGAGAGTGTGGCGCCCTGACTTTGCAGTATCCTCCTCGATGCCCAGGAAGACATCGAAATAGAATGCCTCGGACGCAATTGGCTTGCGGGACGTCTTTTCCTTACAGACGACATACCCGAGAGTTCCTGTGGCGGAGCGGGGCTCCATCGCTGGTCCCGGCTTTCGCTTGACGAAGGTGCCTTGCCCGACTGACCTCTCGAACACCCCGCGGGCCGTGAGGGCAAGCACGGCGTTGCGGACAGTCGTTCGGCTGACATCGAGATCAATCGCAAGGTCGCGCTCCGAAGGGATTTTCGCCCCGACATGCCAGACGTCCGAATCGATCCTTCCGAGGAGAAAGGACTCCACTTGCGCCTGAATGGATTCCGCTGCGTTTTTCTGAATGACTTTTCCGGGCTCCGCGACTTTTCGATTCATCCGTCACGCCTTAATGGTTATAACCATATACAACCATTAACACAGGCACATCATACTTGTCAAGAACTTTCTTTTCAGCTTTCTTTTCAGCCAGCATGAGGCCCCGGGCGGCCGCCCTCCCGAGCGCGTCAGCGATTCGATCTATGTGCGCTCGCGCCCCCTCCACCGAATATGACGATTACCCCAAGCAGGAAGCCGAGGTTGTACCAGCCCCCATTGTTGTGCACCTCGTAGATCTGCACGGTGCGGTTGAAAAGGGAGATGATGAACGTGACCGGTGAGATCACACCGTTCCAGAAGCCCGCCACGCTTCCCTTCGTTCCCGGAGAGTTGAGGAAGTCATTGGGGCCTGGCGCGCATCCTGCCAGGAGACTCATCACGACCAGGAGCAAAAGTACGGAAAAAGCCTTCTTCATTGCCTGCCTCCCGCGGTTCATTTTTGGTGACCGGACGCCACCTGAATATATGCTTCACCATTTCGTTCCCGGAAGAGAGCAAGGCTGACAGATATGTCTCTATGACGTGGTTCTTTTCCAGGTCTTCCTCCTGGATGGCAAAGTCGACCGGCGTCTCGACGTGATTGAAATAGCCCCCAATGACACCGAGGATGGGTACAGGGAGCGGCAGGGAAACGACAACGTCAGAGGTGTTTGCCAGTCGGAATGAGGTGTCCGCAAACATGCCGTTGAACGATTCGGAAAACGTCCTGTCCCCCACTCGGGGTGAGCCGAAGGTATAGATCTTCGGATCTTTGAAGCGCGTATTGATGCTGATGTCAGGAAGGGCGAGTGTGGCCAGCGCCCCTCCCAGGCTGTGTCCGGCAACAAAGAGAGTGCTCCGCCGGCCCAACTGCATGATGGCTTCCATCACATCCCTGCGAATTGCGGTGTAGGTCTCGAGAAACCCATCATGGACTTTCCCGAAGCCTGATTCAGGGTAGGCGGAAAGTCGTACGTTCAGGGTCCGTACCCATTCCGGTATCGTCACCGTTCCGCGAAAGACAACGAAGGTGTTCCTCCCTTTCACCGCCACGAAGCCGATGGGATGGCCCTTGCCCTTTGATGGTCTGAGCCTCAACTTTCTGATTTCAGAATAATACTGTGAATGGATAATCCCTGCACTTTGTTCCTGGCACAATTCCTTGATGAGAGTATAGCCGCCCGTCAGCGTCCACGACGTGCCTCTCTCGAATGCCTCCAGTTGCTGGTAGGCCTGCATGATCAGGCGGGCAAGCTCGATTGAGAGTCGAAGATCGAAGTGCGGCGGGAAATACATGATTCTCCCCACTGACGCCGTTGTCGCCTGCGTTCCGCGGTCATCTCCTCTGCGCGTGCTTCTTTGACAACTCTTGTCCCCAGGCGCTTGCTCTTTCCAATTCGCCCTCTGCAAGGGGACCCGTCCTGCCCGTGACGATGAACCCCGCCGGCTTTTCTTCCACACTGCTTCCGATCTGTTTGAATCTGTCCGCAATCTTGTCCGCAGCGAATCCGAACAGCTTGACAAACTTCATTCGCAGTCTCGTGTCGAAGGCGGCGACGGAAAGATCCCTGGCCGAGCTTTCCACGGAGGCCATGAAGTTCTGCATTGCTTCGGTTGGACGGCCGCCATATGTCGGGGAGCCAACGATGAGGAGAGACACGCGTCCCAGGTCCTTCGCCTCGGCGGAACCCACGCTCACGGCCTTTGTCCCCCCGGCGATGCCCGAAGCAATTGCCTCAGCGATCTTTCTTGTGTTTCCCGCCACAGAGTCAAATACGACCAACGCCTTCATATGTTCCTCCTGAGCGTGCACCAGTATTTACCTTGTTCTTCTGGACCGCAAGATCAGCTCCGAGGACTGTCTAAGTGAGGACCGTTCCCTGTCGAGCACAAAGTGTCCGCGCGGCCCGCCTCGTGCGGTCCTCGTCACCGGATTTGTGCGCCGTGCTCCGCCAGAACTTTCCGCAATATTGACCGATGGCATTCCTTTTCGTTTTCACAATAACAGCCAATGGAGAAGTCCGTTTGCTTTGAGAGGGCGGACAAGAGCTCCACCAGCCTCAGATTGTCAGGATGAGAGAGCTCGCTCAGGTAGCGCCTTTCGAACTGCTTCCAGCTTGCCGCTTCAGCCAGGCGTCCCCTCGCCCACGTAACCAGCTCAGCGCTTGGCGCGAGCTGTGGAAGCCAGATGTCATAGAAGTCAAGCGCGGCGTAGTCTGCTTTCCGCACTCCACGAGGCGGTCTTCGAACCGTGCCAATTCGGAGGCCTTCGTCCTTCATCCGCGGGCCGCCGAGCCTGACAACCGTCATTGCCATCTTCTCAATCCTTTCTCCCGGCTCAATGCGGTTGCAAGGTCATCCACGCCACACGGGCGAACGCGAATCTCCACCAGCTCGGGTCACTGGCCACCATTCGTTTTGTCTGGCGACTGCACTGTGACCTTTTTCAGAGCAGATATAACATCCTCCGCGACGGCCTTGACATCTATCGGGGGGTCGTCAGGACTATATGTCTTTCTGACACCCTTGAGAATTTCAGCGCCTGTCTTTTGATCCACGATCGAAAGATTGATGTTCGAAAGCTTCTCCTTATAGGTCCAGACCTTGGTCTGAAGAAGCATCACGTAGTGGGTGCTTGTCGTGCTCGTGCTGACTGCCCATCCGTCGTTGGAAAATGCGTTTCGGAGCGCCACCGACAAATCATCCCCGCCTGGTGGAAGCGCTATGGTCCTGTTTGAGGCGTCGACGCTTCCGGAGGTGGAAATTGTGATGGCTGCCACCGCCGCGTTCGGATCATACAAGTCGGCCGAGTTGGTCGTCCCGCATGAAACAATCACTGCTGAGACGGCACAGAGGAGAATGAAAGGTATCCTTCGCATCTCGCGGCCTCTTTCTGACTGTCTCGCGGCCCGAATCACGAAATGCTCTCCAGGCTGCGAAACGAAGTGGGTCTTTCCCTGAATATATCGATTTTCGACTACGCGGGGGAGCGGCGACCATTTGCTACGAGCTTCGGACTTTCTGTTCCCTGGCTGCGTCCAGGAAGGCCTCGATAACGGGGTGGAGCCGGCCAATCAAACCGCTCCTCTCCGGTTGAAACTGCGTCAATATGTAAAACCGGCGGTTCCTGATCTCGAATGCCCGCGCCTCCCCGTTCTTGTCGCGACCCGTGATTTCCATGTCCGATCCCGAAATGAGATATTCCAGCCGGGGATTCAAGCCATAACGGCAGTGATAGGATTCTTTCGACTGGGCAGTTCCGTAGATCCTTCTCACGAAGGACCCCGGCGTGAAAGAGACCTCGTTCTCGACTTCAACCAGCGAACAGGAAAGCGCAGAAATCAGGGGGAGCGACGCGTGCGGGGCTTCTTCTTCGTGTTCTGCTTCGCCGATTCCCAGCACGTTTCTGGCGTACTCCAGAAGCGCGTGCTGACAACCGCCGCAGGTGCCCAGGAACGGAATGTTTCTGGTTCTCGCTGCCTGTATTCCAGCCAGGGCGCCGGCCGCGCTCCGGTAGGGGCTGCCGGGGACACACCAGACTGCGTCGTGCTGAATCAGCTCCTGGACGCTGGCAGCCAGCTGCGGCGTAGACAGCCAACGCCATACCACCTTTGCGGCAGCCGGTGCGGCGGAGGCAAGCTGGAGAGACTTCTCGATTGCCGCGTGCGCAGTGATGCCGGCATCGTAATCGCCCACCAGGGCAATGGCGACAGGCTGTATCCCCATTCCCGCCACTCGGGCACCGGTATCGTTGCCGCGCCTCTAGCGCGGCGTCTTGACATCCAGCAAATTGACCTTCTTCTTTGGCTGTCGGGCGCCAAAGAGTGAGCTCCAGAAGCCTTGCTTCTTGGTGGAGCTGATACCGGGTTCTTCCACGCGCTTCGCGGCAGCCTTTTCCTGCGCCGGTCGCTTTTCCTGCGCCGGTCCCTTCCTGGTCTGCCCCGAGCGTGGCGGTCTCTTGCCTGCGCTGACCTTCTTTCTAGCTGGCTTTGCCTTCCTTGTGGCGGCTGAGCCTTTTGAGGTCGCAAGCAGCTTCTGGACGTCCGCTTGCGAAAACACCCTGCTTCTTCCTACCTTCGTTCCGAGCTTCTTCCGCGTGACGTAGACTCGTATCGTCGGCACGGACAGCTTGGTCAGTTTCGACAGCTGTTCGATTGTAAGCTTCACTCCCGTCGTCCTTTTTGTTCTATGCACTGGTTTTGCCCTGCCTCTTCACTGGTTTCCCGCAGCCTCGACAATACCCGTTGAGTTTATTTTATGCAATCCTTGCAGCCGGCCTGATCATCAAGACCTCCCGTCTCCCCAGTTGTACTCCATTTCCTCGACGACAGAGGCGCGTGCCGCTGATCCGACAAGTTTGTCAACCATGTGTAATGCCAGGTCGATTCCCGCGGAAATTCCCCCCGAGGTGAATATCTTTGCGGAGGATTGGACGAACCTCCGGTCCTCGACATGCGTGGTGGTCGGCGAAAGCTCCCGCAAGAGCTCAAAGGCCGTATGGTGCGTTGTTGCGGCGCAGTTCTGGAGAAGGCCTGCCTTTGCCAGCAGGAGCGCACCTGTGCACACGGACAAAAGCCACTCCACCTTCACGGCCTGCTCCGAAATCCATTTGATGAGACCTTCGTGTCTCAGCAAGGCTCGTGTTCCAAAGCCGCCGGGAACAATGAGAATGTCGGCTTGCGGACTGTTTTCAATCGAGTACCGTGGAGTGAATGTGAAATGCCCTCTGCCCAGGATTGCCTTCCCGGTAATACCGACGGAGAAGACAGAGAACGGCGGTGGCGTGGTAAATGCGGCCGCAACATTGAAGACTTCATACGGGCCTGAAAAATCAAGGACCTCGACGTCGTCGAAGACCAGAATCGAAACATTTCGCGGGTAGTTCATTTCAGTTCCTTGCTGCCCCTCCGCTACCTTCTTCGATCCCCGGACACTGCCGCGGCCACGCCGAGTCCTATCAGGATGCCGCCAGTAATGAAGCGCTGAAGCCGTTGAAATCCCGGCCTTTCCATGACGAACCTGCCGACTCCAGAGCCAATGATCGCGTAAAGGCCATCAGTGCAGGTTGCAAGGAGGACGAACAGCAGGCCCAGGAACAATACCTGCTGGGGCACGCCCCCTCGAGACCTATTCACAAACTGAGGAAGAAAGGCGTAGAAAAAGAGCGCCGTTTTCGGATTCAACAATTGCACAAGAAAGCCTTTCCAGAACAGCTGGGCAAAAGTTCTCGGCGGAGTCTTTGCAGCGTTCGGCTGACTGTCGCGAGACAAGAGAGTGCGTATACCCAGGTAAATCAGGTATGCCGCGCCGACATACCTGACGATATCAAAGGCAACAGCTGACGCCATCAGGATCGCAGACAACCCCACGGCTGCCGCGCCTGAATGAACGAGGCTTCCCAGCTCAATTCCCAGAACCGAGGCAAGGCCGGCCCTGCGCCCATGAGCGACGCTGCGAGTCACGATGTACAAAACCGCTGGACCAGGGATCACAAGAAGGCCGAGTGCAGCGAGTCCAAACATGATAAGCGCCGAGGAGGAGAACATGCAGGAACCCCCTTGTCGGCCAAAATATCCAGGACCGGGCCCGTCGTCAATACAGGAAGACTCTTCCCCGCAGACCCTGCAGGGATAGCTCTGCGGGGCTTGAGCTCCCGTGTGCGCTTCCGGTGCGAGAAGCAGTATCTTTGCGGGGGGGAACGGGTGTGACTCGAGTCGAAGTTCTTGAGTTCATGCAGGCCCATCGCTATGCCGTTCAGGCTTCAGCGTCGGCAATGGGCACACCGCAGGCAGCCGTTGTCGGTTTCGCTGTCAGCGACTCACTCGAGATTGTCTTTGATACACTCGACTCTTCCCGAAAGGCGCAGAACCTCAAAGTGAACAAGAGAGTTTCGCTGGTCATAGGGGGATTGATTCCTGGGGATGAGAGAACGGTTCAACTGGACGGCATCGCAGATCAACCGCAGGGGTCTGAGCTTGAACGATTGAAAACGGTCTACTACAAGAGCTTCCCTGATGGGAGCCGGCGGCTGGCTTGGCCCGGATTGACATACTTCCGGGTGCGTCCCACATGGCTCCGCTACAGCGACTTCAACAAGGATCCCCCTGTGATAGTCGAGCTCAGCGGGCTGGCGTGAGCGATGCTGCAATCGGTAGAAATCCGCTGATTATTCGTTTGCACTCTGCGCGCGCTTGTCTTGCTGAACCATTATCTTTCCCATCTGTTCCAGCAAAACGAGCCCCAGACTTACCCGCGCGCTAGCCGTACCGGCGGTCGCCGTCACCTCGAAGAAGTAGTTCTTTCCAGCCTGGGCATCGAGACTCGCCTTCGAGGTGTTTTCGTTCGATGTTGCTGCAATCCTGTGCTTCCCGGGGTCCAACACGACAAGGTAGAAAGTTCCCGCCGCGATGGGCCCAACAGCTTTCCCGTCTACGCTGACTTTGAAAAGGGCTCGTTCGCCGTTGGGGGCGTTGCTCCTCGCCACGTAGAGGTTGGCCTTGCCATCAGGCGGCGCGAATCTCTTGGCGGCCGCATCCGATTCCGGTGCCGCGAGTTGAACAGTCGTCATACAGCCCGCGAACGCTGCCACCGCAAGAAGCGAGATCCATTTCCCGTTGGTCATTTCGCTTCCTCCTCCAGGGGCGGGCACCCTCGCGGGCGCGTGCTTCTGCGGACTCAAATATACAGCCCTGTCGCGGTCCCAGCAAGGCTGAGGTCACGTGCCGCTCCTGAACGACGTGGTATTCCTCAACGACCTGCCGCGATCGGCATCCTTTGAGACCGCGCGAAGCCCACTCACCACAGAAACGCCGTTGCGCGCTTTCCCAGGATATAGTCGTCAAATATCGTTGTGGCCGGCCTCTCCGCCATACCGACGCACACGTGCAACGGCATGAGGTGCTCCTCCCGAGGGTGACAGTACCGCGCAGAAGGCGCCTTCTCCCACTCGACCAGGTGTCGTTCACGTTCCTGCTGGGAGCTTGAGCTCGTACAAATTTCGATGAGCCACGTCTGAAACGCGTCGTTTCGAGGATCGGGTTCGTCCGCTCCTCCCCAGGAAAACGCGCTCAAGTTATGAAAGGAAAACCCGGAGCCGATTATCAGAATGTTTTCATTCCTCAAACCGCGCAGTGCTCTGCCGAGGGCAATGTGCGCCGCCGGGTCGAGACCACGGAGGAGCGAAATCTGCAGCGAAGGAATATCGGCGCGGGGGTACATCAGCTTCAACGGGATGAATAGTCCGTGGTCAAAACCCCGCTCGGCGTCAATCCGGGAGTGGATTTTGCTGTCCTGCAGCAGCCCGACAACCCTGCTTGCCAGATCAGCGTTTCCAGGCGCCGGATACGCGATTGCATAGGCTTCATCGGGAAATCCGTAGTAGTCATAGAACAAAGGAGGGCGACGCGCGCCCAGCAAAGTGGCGACGTCTTCTTCCCAATGAGCGCTGATGACGAGAATGGAATCCGGCCTTTCAAGGTGAGACGGAAGCTGCTGGAGAAACTCGATCATCGCTTTGTGGCTCTCGTCTCCAAGAATGGGCAGCGGCCCTCCCCCGTGGGAGAAGTAGACGATCTGGGCTTTTTCGCCCGTGGTGTTGCTTCTCATGACACAAGCCTCCCGTGCGTTGTTGTCACTACGAAACTCTATCCAAGGAGCCGGATCTCAGACGTCTTGATCTTCAGCGTAGTCCTGAAGAAGAAGAGCCATCATGAGCGCATTTACATACCGGTCATCAATCTTTACAGACGCAATCTTTTTTCCTTCGGTCTTGAAGCCGACTTTCTTATACAATTCTATTGCCGGCAGATTGTCTTCAAATACTTCCAGCTCAACCCGGTACAGACCATATCCCTTCGCCTTCCGGAGCGCGGCATGAACAAGTCTCGTTCCAAGCCCTTTGTGCCTGTACCCGGGCAATACTCCCATCCCGAGTGTGCCGCAATGCTTTGTCGTCGGCCGCGGCAATGCCGTGATATCGCACCATCCCACGACTTTTGCTCCGTCGAGCGCGACGACCTGCGGGCTTCTCTTGAGAATCCCGTTTGTGACAAAGACTTTGAAGATTCCGAATGGGGGCGCTTCTGTCCAGGCGAGATACTTCTTCTCTCGTGAGACAGTGTCGATAACGTCATACAGGGCTCTCGTCTGTTTGCGTTGCAGGTCTTCGATTACGATCATCGTCGTGGTTCCTGGAGTGGATAGTAGCATGGTTCGGAGGGCGTTTTCGATTTTTCTCTTGAGATGCAAGTCTGCTGGACCTCTTGCGTTCATGTGATGGGCAACCCCTTTCCCAACTCTGCGCGGGGTTCGGCCCAACCTATTTGAGGCTCGCCAAATTTCCGGACAAGGAATTTCTTTTGTGGCATAATATTCTCTATGGAGAGGGGAAAAAAGAGGCTCGAGAAGTTGCGGAAACGCCGCCAGAAAGCGGTCGTCCTTTTCGAGCAGGGTGAGCGGCAGTGCAGCGTCGCTCAGCATTTGCGGGTCAGTCGCCAAAGCGTGAGCGAGTGGTGGCTGGCATGGCACAACGGGGATACAAAGGCATTGAACGGCGCAACGCGGGCCGGCAGAAAACCCCGGTTGGACGCGGAACAATTGGCGCTGGTGGAGAAGGAACTTATTCGTGGGGCTACCGCCCATGGATGGGAAACAGAGTTGTGGTCGCTGCCACGCGTAGCGAAGCTCATCAATAGCGTCACCGGGGTGAGCTATCACCCTGGTCATGTGTGGAAAATCTTGCGTCAGATGAATTGGAGTCTGCAACGACCGACGCTGAGGGCCAAGGAACGAGATGAGGAAAAGATCCGTCAGTGGAAGATTCGGACCTGGGAAGAGCAAAAAAAACTCCAAAATCTTCCGTGCATGGGTAGTTTTCCTCGATGAAAGTGGCCTTTCTCAGAAACCTCCTGTGAGACGGACTTGGGCGCCGAGAGGCAAGACACCCGTGCTTCGGCATTGCTTCAATTGGAAGAAGCTGTCCATCTGCTCGGCGATCGGCTACCGATGGGACGGGAAGCAGTGTCGGTTATTCTTTCGCATTGTTCCCGACAGCTATGACTCCGAAAAGCTCATAGATTTTGTTTCCCAGCTTCGCAGAGAGTTCCATGGCAGGAAAGTCATCCTTATCTGGGACGGCCTGCCGGCCCACCGCAGCCGCCTGATGACTGAGTATCTGACGCAGCAGAGCAAATGGTTGACAGTGGTACGCCTACCTCCCTATGCCCCTGAGCTGAACCCCGTCGAGGGAGTCTGGGGGAACATAGAGGGGCAGGAACTCGCAAACCGATGCTCGGATGATCTGGGAGGAATGGTAAAGGGAGTGCGTGATGGCTTTACCCGCGTCCGTTCCCAAAGCTGGCTCCCGCTTTCCTTTCTAAAACACGCGGGACTTTCCTTTGGCTAAACCGTCATCATTTTATGCGAGGCTCAATAACACGTGGGCAGACCCCATTCGGCAATGTCGTTCGCCTCACGGTGACGCGTGACTACTTTGAATCATCTTCGAGGCCGGCCAATCTTCCGCGGCGGATGAACCGACGCTCGGATCTTCTCGGAACGTGCGAGGCTCCGCCGGTGCCGTCCGGCAATGTGCCCGAATATCTCTGGAGTGGGCAATCTGGGATTCACGAAAATCCCAGCCACGAAAAACTCGGCAAGATTGAGGAACCTCGTGCCCATGGGTATCGCGCCGCTTCTCTTTCTCTTGGCTATGTAGTCTTGGACAAGGTCTTTTGCTCTTGGGTAGTCAGGGTACAGGACCCTGACGATCGAGTCGTTGTAGCCTTCTATCGCCACGCCAGTTCGCAAGTTGTTCATCCGCGGAAACAGGACATCTGACGGTATGCGTGCAAACGACAGGATGGAAAGAATCAGGGACATATCCATTTGCGAATAGACCCGCACAAGATCTCTCGGGCGCAGTCCCTTGCGTATAGATCGAAGATAAATGTTGCTGAGTTTTCTCTCATCCAGATTGGCAAACGGACGGGCTCCAGCCCGGTTCTGCAAGAGTTTCCTCAAGACGCGGACAAGAACGAAAGCGAGAAGGAACAGGCACCCCATGATGAATACGACTTGCTCGATTGGTATTCTTTGTCTCATTTTCTCCCCCACGATCGAAGGCACCGTCCTTGCGAGCGGTGCCTCGGCAGATGCCTGTTCAATTCGACCTTGACGGAACATCCGCAGGGCGCGTAACGAGAAAGAGGACACCCGCTCGATCCGGCTCCCCGGTCACCATCGGTCGTGGTGAACTATCTCCTTGAAGTCTTTCCTCTTCCTTGGCCGCGGCTCGTCCTCTGCATAACCAACGGTCAGTATTGCTACAAGGAACTTGTCTTTCGGTATTTCAAGAATATGCCTGACCTCGTTCTGCCTGAACCATGCAACCCAACATGTCCCCAATCCCAAGGCGGTCGCTTCCAGCACCAGGTGCTCGATTGCTATTGCCGTGTCTCTTATGACCTGCTTGAGCTCGAACTGCGGACTCTCTTCGTCCAGGACAATGTCTTCACGCGTGCTGAGCCGTGACCGAATATCGGCGACGCACCCGATGAAGACCGGAGCAGTCAGCATCCACGTTTGATCATGGGAGACGCGAGCGACCTGCTGTTTGATTTCTTCATTCCTGATGACAATGAAATGCCATGGTTGGGTGTTGCTGCCCGAGGGTGCGACCCGGCCGCTTTCCAGTATGTTTTCGATGGTCGTATCATCAACGGGTCTATTTGCATACTTCCGAACGCTTCGGCGGGTTTGAATTTCCTTGATCATCGAACGGCAATCCTCCATTCGCTACGCAATCGTTTGCCCACTGATTCTCTGCCAGGTCAACTTCGAACCTCTTCAGTTGCGGATGGTTCCTGTACCCTCGCGTTTCGCCCACGGACCGCCGGCGCCGGCCGCCCCTTTCCGCAATACCGCAACAGGCCGCTTGGCGTCGAGATAGCCTGGGCTGATTGACCGGAGCCTCACTGTGGGGGAGTTCCGTCGCGGTCAGGAGCCACATTTTGGAACCCCGCGAAAATAGAACGAGTCAACCGCCTGCGGGTTCAAAGTCATTGACTCGGTTCCGCCAGGAAGGAAAGAACTTCTTTGTTGAACTCCTTTCTATTCTCAGAGTTTATGGAATGAGATCCGTTTCTGATCCCTACCAGGCGCGCTTTCGGAATCCGCAAGGCGATAAGGTCCGAGGAGCTTGGCCGTATTACACGATCCTTTGTTCCGGTAAGAACAAGCGTTGGGGCCTTTATCAGGTGGAGTCTATCGCTTGTATCGTGCGTTCGGATGGCTGCGCCTTGCGATTCAAAGCCACCCAGCCTGGTTCTGGCTATCAAGCGCACCAGGAGGACAATGAAGAATCTCGCCAGAGGCCTGTTGTTGGCAAGCCAGGCCAATCTGATTCGGGTCTCCACGGCGTCCAGTCCTGAGCCCTTTGTGTACTCGTCGGTTGGACCGCTGCCTCCATTCTGACACGCAAAAGTAGATCCGAGCACAAGTTTCAGGACTCGAGTTGGATAGTTTATTGCAACCTCTTGTGCAATCATCCCGCCCATGGAAAGGCCCAGGACGTTGGCGGCCGTTATCTGAAGGCGATCCATGAGGCCAATGACATCATCCGCCAATAATCTCATGGAGTAGGGTCCGCTCGGCGTGCCGGATTTTCCAACGCCCCGGTTATCAAATGCAACTACTCGGAAGCGCTTTCGAAAGGCGCGCAATTGAAAAACCCATGCTCGCAGATCCGTGCCCCACCCGGCAATCAGAACAAGGGGCTCGCCCTTCCCCGTAACGCGATAATTGAGCTTGATTCCGTTCACGTCGGCTATCGACAAGGTTCGGTCACCACGACTCGCTGCGCGACTCCGCACTCCACGGCAAGGTCATGGGTTGGCGTCATAGGCCCATTGATCGGTATGCCCTTTGCCATCATGAAAGCCGCAAGTCCTCCGGGGATGAACACAATAAGCAAAGTCAAAAGCTGATCGATTCCTCACAAGAATCGGTGTACGGCCTGATTCTTTCATAGTTCCTGGAGAATCTCAACCGCGAGTCGACTTGACGCACAAGTGCGTCAGTGGACTTCTCATTGTAGAGTCTGCAGACTTTCCTGGTATCCAGCCCAAGGATTTTGCATGCCTCAAGGGTCGGACAGCAGTTCTTTGAATGGAATACTATCTCTCTCTCATTCAGGCTGTCGAAAAAGCCAGTCGCTTCCAGGAACATTCATTGTTTGGCCCGACCGCATGTTGTACGATAAGGAGACCGAATCCGCCATTCGTGAAGCATGGGAGGGACTTCGTCCCGGCATTCCTCGTTCCGAATCGAGCTCAGATGCTTCTGCTCACAGAGGTTGAGCCTCTCGACAGTCGCTCCTGAGGGGAGCGCGGTGCATATCATAGAACGAGCTAGTAGATTCTTTGGACACGCGCGCAATTGAAGAATCATATGAAGTGAA
>CAVUXE010000045.1:0-82086 GCA_963745235.1 uncultured Spirochaetota bacterium
ACCAGACTACAAGCTGAGCCGCAAACTCAAGGCGCGCCCGTTCGCAGCCTGCGGGCCCCGGTAAACGAGCTTGAACACTCATTTTCGACGGTTTTCGATGTGCGACATCATGCATGGCATAGGTACAAGTCCTTTTAGGAGTCACAATATGCAGTTGCGCTTTCTTTTTTTCGCGATGTTGATCGCGGTGCTGTCGGCAAGCCTGATTGGTGCTGGCAAACCTGGTCCGAAGCAGACGTCGCCTTATCAGGTCGCCGTCTACTACTGGCCAAACTACCATGTTGACCCCCGTAACGAAGCGAAATTGGGCAAGGGGTGGACCGAATGGGAGCTGGTAAAGGCGGGCAAGGTCAAGTACCCAGGACAAGACCAGCCTCATGTGCCGCTCTGGGGATACCGCGATGAGTCCGACCCCAAAGAGATGGCCCGCAGCATCGACGCCATGGCCGATCATGGAATCACCGCCATCCTGTTTGACTGGTACCGCTACAACGATGGGAGCTTTCTTGATGACTGCCTGCGCAAAGGCTTTCTGCAGGCTCCAAATCGCAACCGGATCAAGTTCGCCTTAATGTGGGCTAACCATAATTTTATTGATATCTTCCCCCGAAAAAGCGACAACCCGACCCTCTGGTATGCCGGCACCGTCACCCGCCCGACGTTCGACCGCGTGACCGGTGAGGCCGTGCGCGACTTCTTCTCCCAGCCCAACTATTGGAAGATCGACGGCAAGCCCTATTTCTCCATATACGAGCTGCACACCATGATCAAGGGACTCGGAGGCTTGAAGCAGACGCGCGATGCCCTGGAAAGCTTCCGCGCCCGCACCACGGCCGCGGGCTTCCCCGGATTGCACCTGGACATCGTCGGCTGGGGGCTAACGCAAGCGACGATATTGGTAAAGGGGCAGCCCATGACGGGTGTGGATCCCTCCCGAACCATCCAGACCGAGGCCGATCTGGTGGCCTATCTGAATGCCGACAGCGTCAACTGGTACACCTGGACCCACGTCGCTTCGCCCACTGAACCCACGGAAACCTACGACCATTGGGGCGCCCGTTCTGTACCACTCTGGGCCAATGGCAGAGCGATGTACGCGTCCCCTTTTATCCGAATGTCAGCGTTGGCTGGGATGGCAGCCCCAGGAACTACGCGGGCGGCATCGTCGTGGGCAACTCCCCGGCACTCTTCCGTAAGTACCTGGAGCAGGCAAAGAGCTATCTTGACCAGCAGCCTCCGGACCGCCGCATCCTGACCCTGAACGCTTGGAACGAGTGGGTGGAAGGAAGCTATCTGGAGCCTGACAAGCGAACGGGTCTGGGATACCTCGAGGCAATCCAGCAGGTCTTCGGCGCCGGTTCGCAATGGCCCATCGGGAGGGTAAGGCGACGTGCGGGTGCCGCATCAGGTCAATAAGCGGTGCCACCGAGTGAGGGGGGTCTTCCAGGTTACGTTTCGCACTTAATAAGTACTTTCGCGGTGCAAAAGACTGCCTTAGAGTCAAGATGACTGAATTTCGCGGAGTTAATGAGAATCTCCAATTTTAAGATTTTAGCCATTTATCGTCGAGCGCGGTAACGTACCCTGGTTCACTTTGCGGAACGGAAGAGAATAGTCGAGAATTCTTGACCACATAATGATTTGGATACAAGATGCGCCAAGGACGGGTAGTCGGTCAGTTAGATTACTGTAGTGCGGCATTGTACCGCGAGTTTTACTCAACACGTGGCATGGCATATCGCCGTGTCCAGCTCTAATTTAGCCGACTGATGGCACAATCTACGCAGAGCTCCGATCTTTGGTTTACTGGCCGTAATACTGAAAGCTTGAAAGCGGATCTCGGGTCTTGGGTCAACGTTTGAAGACTTAATAAGAAGGGAGTTACAGGGTCTAATAAGCTTCTTCGATCTTCCAGAATATTTTCGGGCCCCGCCCGGGGGCCGCGGTTCACATTATTCGACGTTGGCCCTAATGGCCATTGTATTCGCGGTATTGGCATTCCCAAACTACGCCCGAGGCGAGTCGGCCACTGGCTCCATCACCGGCATCGTAACGGATGCGCAAGGTGGGGTTGTGCCTGGTGCGGCTGTCACGGCCACCAACACCCAGACGGGGGTCGTCGCTGAAGACGACGACGAACGCGGAGGGCGTCTACAATATCCCCTACCTCAAACCCGGCACGTATGAAGTCAAGATCGCTGCCAACGGCTTGAAGGAGGCGGTGATTACCGGCGTGCTGGTGGATGTGGGCAACATCGCCCGCGTGGACACCACGCTGCAAATGGGCAGCACCACCCAGTCCATAACGGTTGAGGCCACAGCCCCGCTGGTGCAACAAGACACCACGACTTATGACGCGCAGGTCAACAGAAAGTTCGTCGAGGACCTTCCCAACGCGGTCAGCGGCGGCACCCGCGACGCCTCGGTCCTGGTGAACCTGGTGCCCGGCGCCCAAACGCCTGGCGCTTCAAGTGGAAATTCCTACGGCACCCAGTTCGGCACCAACATCGACGGCGGCCGGCAGTTCAGTACGGAATGGCAAATCGACGGCATGAATATGGCTTACCAGGGGGTCACCACCAACGTTTCCCTGGACAACCGGCCAGACCAGGATCTGGCAAGCGAAGTCAAAGTTGACGTGGGCGTGCCCAGCGCGGAGTACGGCCGCACCTCCGGCGGCGTCGTTTCCTATATCACACGCTCCGGCAGCAACGGTTTTCACGGCAATGTCTCCGGTTTCCTGCGGAACACCATTCTTGATGCCCGGCCTTACAATTCGCCCACCGTTCCACGCGATCAGCAGTGGGAGATCGGAATGTCAGCGGGCGGACCGGTTTGGATACCCAAGGTTTACAACGGCAGGGACAAGACTTTCTTCTTCTTCAACCTGACGACCTTCCGGCAGCCTCCCACCGCCGGCCCGGGAACCGTTACGGTCCCCACCGCACAGGAGCGGACCGGCAACTTCTCCGACTTCCTATCCCATCTTCGATCCAACAACGGGCTTACAGTTTCCGGGAAACATCATCCCCACGGCACGGATCGGCGCCACAGCGACATTTCTGAACAAGCTCTATCCCCTGCCGACCAACTCCAACCTCGTCAATAACTACACAGGGACGACACCCGGCTACAACAAGCAGACCGATTGGTTCCTCAGGCTTGATCAGAATTTCGGCACCAATAACCGCGTGATGGGCAGCTTCCGCGCGCGCGCCACGCCCGCGCTACTGGCCGAAGGGCCGCCCTTCGGCGATGCCCTGTCCAGCAACCTGACTCCCCGCGGCATCTCGCAGTTTACCCTCGCTGACGATTGGGTTTTATCTCCGCACCTGGTCAATCACTTCGCGGCCAGCGAAGTGGGTTTCCACATCACCCAGAATTCGCAACCCTTGAATCCGGCCGACTGGCCCACCATCGCCGGGGCGTACGCGCCGGCCTTCCCCAGCTTCTGTTTCACCACTAACAGCTATGCGCCTATGGGCATGGGTCTGGGGAATTGCAGCGTGAACTCAGTCACTTACGAGGAAGACCGCAGCCGGGACCTCCAGGATTCGGTCTCTTGGGTCACCGGTAAGCACAGCCTCAAGTTCGGGGCCCGTTACCTATGGTTCCAGGCTGACACAGGTGAACTCGACAGCCGGAAGCGGGGCTTACCAGTTCTCCAATGCCGAAACCGCCCAAGTGGTGAACGGCGCCGTGGTGGCCGATACAGGTAATTCCTATGCCAGCTTCCTGCTCGGGGATGCGAACTACGCGAATATGCAAGATAATCCGTTCCCTGCTCAGCATCTCAGGCCATAGCGTTTTTCGCGCAAGACGACTTCAAGCTCAGCAAAAAGCTCACCCTCAACTATGGGCTCCGTTGGGATTACCAGGGTGCGGAGTGGGAACAGAACAACCAGATGGCGGCAAATGGATCCGACCCTGGCCAATCGGCGGCCGGCGGTTTGCCGGGGGCCTACGAGTTTCGCTCGACAGGAACACGTGAGGAACTTCGTTCACAATTGGCACAGAGGATTCTCTCCGCGGCTGGGCTTGGCATACAGCCGTTTCGCCTACGTTGGTTGTCCGGGCCAGCGCGGGGATCCTCTTGGCGCCGCCGGGGATGGATCGGGCACGGTATCCTGGACGAAGCCGGTTACGGCGCTGCATAAGTCAGAACAGTCCCAATGGCGGCATTACGCCGGCCATGAATTGGGACACGGGCTGGATCGGCGCACCTCGTCCACCCGACTTCGACCCGGCGATCTATAACGGCGGGAGCGCCAATATGGATGCGGCTAATGCCGACCGTTGGCCGGAGACCTACATCTGGCAGTTGGACATCCAGAAGTCTTTTGCCAGGAACTACATGATCAACGTCGGCTACGTAGGCCAGTCGTCCCACCACATACCCGCCGGGTTGGATCTGCCCAACCAGGTGAACCCCAGTACCTGGCGCTCGGCTCGCTGCTCACCACCGATATCACCGATCCGTCCGTGGTGGCTTCAGGCTACAATCCTCCGTACGCAGGCTTCACGGGGAATCTGGCGCAAGCGCTCAAGGCCTACCCGCAGTATTACTCGGTCGGCATTCTGGATGACAACCGGGGAACTCCAGCTACAAGGCCTTATGATTAAGGCGGAAAAACGCTTCGCCAACGGGTTGCAGTTCCTGGCTTCTTTCACCGCTTCCAAGACATTAACCGATGTCTCAATGGATTCCGAAGTTGGGAATGCCCGGACCGCAGGACACTTATAACCGGGGAGTGGAAAAAGGGCTTGCGCTTTGGACATCCCCAGAGCCCTGGGGTTAGCGCCACGTATCGCTTCCATGGGGTCCGGGGAGGCCCTTCCTCAACCAGGGTGCTGTCAGCCAGATCTTGGGCGGCTGGGCGGTTTCTGGGATCATGGATTACATTCCGGAATCCCTATTAGCGATCGGGGCGCCGGACAACTTGCCGATTGCCAACGGCCACCTCGACAGCGAGTACCTCGGCGGCCAGATCTCAAAAGGGGTAAGCCGTGGCGACACTGTTATCGAGAATGGCCCACCGGCCAACCGGGAACCGTCGTGCTCAACCGCGCGGCTTTCGGTTTCCCGGCGCCATTCACCTTCGGCAATACATACATCCTGCCCAATGTCCGTAGCTGGGATATCGATGGTGAGTCCATGTCGCTCTTCAAACGCGAGACATTCCGCGAACGGTATCAGGTCGAATTGCGCTTGGACGCCTTCAACGTATTCAACCGCAAAGTGCCCGGCGGCTTGAATACCGACCTGACAAGCCCAGCGTTCGGTCAATATGGCGGCTCCATCGTGGGCCCGCGAGGCTGTCAGCTAGGATTGAGAATCTCGTTTTGATGTTTTGGATAATGCCTCAGTCTCGGACTGAGCAACCGTTGTAGCGCCGGCATCCTGCCGGTACATCCCTCTCGCCGGGATGGCGGCGTTAGCGCAACCGAGGGTGAGGCATTACGGTTTTGGGATTATAGTTGGGGGAAGAGACGAGAATGGGGAGTGTCCTTTTACTCTTCGTGGTCGCCGCTTCCCTCAATGCCCAGGCGCCGCCCGCGTGCCAAGCCGGGGTGTTGAAGGTAAAGAGCGGCGACTATCCGAGCGCGCAAGTGACAAGAACACCCGCCATTTCCGGAAGCCTGAGGAAGGCATCCGTCAACACGGCAGCGCTTCGCGTGGCTGCGGCCCTTGCACCTTCTGACGTGGAGATAACCATCTTCCCGGGCCTCGGCGGCATTCCGCCCTTCGATCCTGACCTGGACATCAACGGCTCGGCGCCATCCAGCGTGCTCTCTTTCCGGCAGATGGTGGATGAGGCGGACGGCGTTCTGATTGCAAGCCCGGAGTACGCCCATGGCGTCTCAGGTGTTCTCAAGAATGCGCTGGACTGGCTCGTCAGCTGCACTCTTGCCCTGTATGGGAAGCCGGTTGCGCTTCTGAATACCTCCCCGCGGACTTCGATTGCGTACAACTCACTGAAGGACATCATCAGGACCATGGCCGGCAACGTGGTGGAAGAAGCATCCCAGCTCATCCCGCTCCCCAACATGACAGTCACATACGATCAGATCATGGGACACCCACTCCTCAGGGAGAGGATCCAGGCGTGCACCAGGACACTGATTGCTTCAATCCTGGACCTTCACCCTGAAGCGATCCGCACTGCCAGAGGTTCGTCCTCTCGGTGAGGACATGGCCCGCTTTGCAGCGGGCCATGGCTACCTATCCCCTCATTTTCGGGGATTCCTTCAGGGAGAAAAGCAGCGCGCCGCTTGCCGCCAACAGGACCGCCAGCCCGAGGAAAGACGGGATGTAGGAGTTGTTGAATGAGCCCCGCAACGCGTCCATCAGGACGATCAAGAGCCCCGAAGCCTGGACCACGAGGGCGAAGATCCCGTTGCTTGTGCCTTCGGGAGCCGGATGAGTGATCTCCGCGCCGTACTGGTAGGCGAGCGGCGTGAACCCAGTCATGCAGAACCCCATGATGAAGAACAGGACAGTTTCGACGGCAAAGCTGCGCACCAGGACGAGGGCAATCGTCGCGGGGACCGCAATGAAAATCCCCACCAGGAGAATTGGCTTGCGGCGGCGAATCCCGTCCGAAATCCCGGGAACCACGACGCTGCCGATGATACCCCCCAGGAGGAGCAGGGCCACCAGGAGCACCCCCTGGTCCACGCCCAGGCCTTTCTCCTGATCCAGGCCGTCAATGAGCGTGAATACTCCGTTCACGATGCCGCTCCCGATCAGGAGCGCGAAGGAGAGAAGGTACACGCTGCGATTCCTCAGGATCTGCTTTATCCCGTCCAGCACAAGCGCGCGGACCTCTTCCCCCGTCGGGCTGGGCGGCGTGGGCGGCTTTGCGCGCGCGAAGACCAGGAAGAGTGCTGCCGACGCGGCGCTCGCGATCCCGTAGATGAGCTGCATGCCGGCCAAACCGTAGCTGCGCACCATGCCGGGGCTCAGAGATTCGCCCAGTCCTATCCCGAGGAACAGGGAGAGAAATATCAGTCCCGTAATGGTTGCTCGCTGTTTCTGCGGGAACCACTCGGCGGCAAGCTTCGTAAAGGCGTTGAGAAGGAAGGGCTGCCCGATCGAGATGCCGATGGATCCGATGAGCGCCGCGGAGTAGCTGAGGGGGAACACCGCGCGCAGAAGGCCGAAGACAGCCATGAGTATTGCCCCGAAGCCCACCGCCTTCTTGAAGCCGAAGGTGTCGATTGCCCAGGCGGCGGGAATGGCGACGGGAAGGTAGATGAGCAGGAAAAGGTTCGCCAGGAGGTCAACGGCCTGGCGGTCCACGCCATAGGAGGATGCGGCAATGGTGGCAACGGGCGCATAGCAGATCCAGAGCACCTGGACCATCACGTTGATCAGCATGAACGCCGCCAGGACCACCCAGCGGTACGGATAGAGCCTTACTTCTTGTTCAGCCACCTGGAGCCTCCTTTTTTCGCGCGGGGCGCGAGATTTTACAATCCGTAGAACCCTGCAATGATTCTCAGATAGAGCCGATCCGGAATCAGGCGACGGACCGTCGGGCTGATTCGCTCCACGAACGGCCCTGGGGTGTAGCGGAAACGCGGCCGTTCGGCGCGCGCGATCTTCCCGATGAGCCTCGCAACGCGCTCCACCTTCCAGCCATGTTTCTCGCTCTCGGCCTGGGAGCGCATTGCCTTCTCGAGGCTTTTCCGGTACACAGAATCCGCGCCGCTTCCCGCTGAGAGCTTTCTGTGCGCCGTGATCTCGGTCGCGATGTCTCCCGGGTCCACCACGACCACCGTGATCCCGAAATCTCTCACCTCCATCTGCAGGGATTCGGAGAAGCCCTCGATCCCGTACTTGCTTGCGCTGTACACGGACTGGAAGGGAACGCCCATCAGCCCGGCCAGGGAGCCGACGTTGATGATACGCCCGGATCCTTGCTCTCTCATGCTCGGAAGCACGGCGCGGCATGTCCGCATTGTGCCGAGGAGGTTGGTCTGGACCTGATCCGCTGCTTCCTCCGCGAGCATCTCTTCGGCAGGACCGCCCACCGCAACGCCGGCACAATTTACCAGGAGGTCGACGCGGCCCGTGTCCCGCAGAACCCGTGAAACGCACTCCTGCACCGAGCGGTCGTCGCGAACGTCCACCGCGAGAAATGTGAAAGAGCCGTCGTGCGCCGCAGGCGCGCTGCGGGCCGCGCCGAAGACCCGCGAACCCTCCCGAGCAAGGCGGGCTGAAGTCGCTTTGCCGATGCCCGACGACGCGCCGGTCACAAGAACAACGGCGGGATTTTTCATTCAACTCACTTCCTTTCATCCAACCTTTCAACGAATCACTTTGTCTGGCTCATGTGCATCGGGCCACGGTGTCCTTTACGCGAAAGAGGGACACATATGCGGGAATCTCGCTACAGGGAGCCCATGACTGAATCGCGAATGCTTCCCTCTGAGTCTTGCAAAAATGTCTTCGATTGAAGCAAGGGCCAAGGAAGCTACGCAATACTGCATCCGGGTAGCGGCCCGCGCTGACCTTTGCCGTTCTCACGAATCTGTACATTGGGGTCTTCTTCCCTGCGATTCAAGATACGTTTCACGCCCCCCGCCAGCATCAGCAACAATGACCTATTTACTCCGTCCTGAGCTGAAGCGACTTGTATTCCAGGAACTCTTCCATTCCGTATACGCCCCACTCGCGGCCGTGGCCGGACTGCTTGAATCCGCCGAAGGGCGCGTTGAGGTTTATCTGACCGCCGTTTACCTCGATCTGTCCGGCCTGTATCCGTCGCGCCACCTTTCTGGCGCGGTCTTCATTCGACGACCAGACGGCGGCCGCAAGACCGTAAATCGTATCGTTGGCAATCCGCACTGCTTCGTCCTCGTCCTTGTAGGTGATGATGGAGAGAACGGGCCCGAATATCTCTTCCTGGGCAATTGCAGAACCGGGGTTCACCTTGCCGAATATTGTGGGATTGACAAAGTAGCCGCCCGACGCATTTGCCGGCGCATCCGGTCCTCCCGCGATTACCTGGGCGCCCTCTGCAATCCCCTTCTTGATATAGCCTCGGACACGTTCGAGCTGCGCGGCAGACGCCAGGGGACCGAGAACCGTTGCCTCCGAAAGGGGACTGCCCGGCCGGTAGACTTTCGAGACTTCAGCCGCCATTGCCGCTGCCTCCTCGTATCTCGATTCGGGAACCAGCATCCGCGTCAGCGCCAGGCACGTCTGGCCGGAGTTCAGGAAGCAATTGGCGACAGTGGCCTTGACGGCCATCGGAAGGTCGGCATCGTCAAGGATGACAGACGCCGACTTGCCGCCCAGCTCCAGCTTCACCCGCTTTACAGATGCCGCTGCCAGCTCCGATATGCGCCTGCCGGCGCGCGTGGAGCCCGTAAAGGTAATTGCGTCTACCTGGGGATGCCTTACCAGGGCCTCCCCGACCACGGGCCCGTAGCCTGTCACTAGGTTGAAGACGCCGGCAGGGAGGCCGGCCGCCTGGACTACCTCCGCAAGAACGAAGGCCGAAAACGGCGCAACCTCAGAGGGCTTGAGAACAACAGTGCAGCCTGCCGCCAGCGCTGCCGCGGTTTTCTCTGCAGCCAGGAAGAGCGGATAGTTCCATGGCGTGATGGCCCCCACTACCCCGACTGGCTGGCGCAACACCAGGGAATTGCCAACCCTTTCCTCGAAGGTGAAATCGCAGACGATCTTCGCGTAGTTGCCGAAAACAAAAATCGGTGCGCCGGCCTGGATCCGGGCGGCCTGCTTGACTGGCATGCCCGTTTCTCGCGCCACAAGGATTGCGATCTCCTGTGTCCGCGCCTGGAGGCCGGCTGAAATCTTTGCCAGAAAGTCGGCCCGCCTGGCCACGGAGGCCTGGGACCAGCCGTCGAATGCCGCCCGGGCGGCGCTGACGGCGGCCTCGATATCGGCAATCCCGCCCTCCGGCACTGCGCCCATTACCGTCCCCGTGCCGGAATCGAAGACGTCAATGGTTTCTGTTTTGTTCGGTGAAACCCATTGGCCGTTTATGAAAAGCTTTTCGCGCTGGATGCGATTGTCTGTGTCCATGGCTTCATTTTCTTTCGTTCTCCATTACGGTTTCGTTACGGTTCCAATCTCTGTCCAGCCTGACCTATTAATCATATAAACAGGTACTTACCCGAAATATCAATTCGCTGCAAACGCACACGCCAGTTGCAATGTATCAAGAAAAGCGATATTAAGGATGTAAAATAGGATAAGGGGATGAGCGGTCCTAACATCTTGATCATCAACCCAGTCAATGATGTCGAGGTGCTGAAAGGCCTTGCTTCCGAGCTGCGCGTGCGGATCCTCGAGCTGCTGCGCGAGCAGAGCATGAACGTCAACGAGCTGACGCGCGCCCTCGACATGCCGCAGTCCACCGTCGCAACAAACGTCCAAATCCTGGAAAGTGCCGGCCTGATCCGCACAGAGACCGTGAAGGCACGCAAGGGAAGCCAGAAGATATGCCATAACGTCTACGAGGAAATGCTGATCCAGTTTCCCCAGACGCGAAAGTCCGAGGATGACCTCATCGAAGTTCAGATGCCCATCGGGCTGTACACGAGTTACGAGGTTTCAGCGCCCTGCGGCTTGTGCTCCACGGAAGGGATCATCGGGTACCTCGACGTGCCTGATGACTTCCTCAACCCTGGCCGCATGAAGGCTGGGCTTCTCTGGTTCGAGAAGGGGCACGTGGAGTACAAGTTCCCCAACAACAGCCTCTACAAGGACAAGCCTGTCAGGAAGATCGAGCTGAGCTCGGAGCTTTCCTCCGAAACGCCCGGGACCAACAAGAACTGGCTTTCCGACATAACGGTCTGGATCAACGACGTGGAGATCGGCTACTGGACATCACCCGGGGATTTCGGGGACCGTCGCGGCAAGCTTACCCCGCTGTGGTGGAAGCTGGAAGGGTCCCAGTACGGGCTCTTGAAGCACTGGATCGTCACGGAGGAAGGTTCGTATGTCGACGGGGTTCGCGTCTCCGGGGTCACGCTTGCGGACTTGAACCTGCCCGCCCATCACTCCATCCGCGTCCGCCTGGGGATCAAGGAGGAGGCGGAGCACCTCGGCGGACTGAACATCTTCGGCCGCGGCTTTGGCAACTACGACCAGGACCTGGTGTTGAGATTGTTCTTCTCCTGACGCCTTGACTCCCTTTCTTTCCCAGTGTACCTTGGCTGTGGTTATGAAGGACACAAGCCTCCTGCGGACACGGTTGGCGCTCATCCTCGCGGTACTCGTAGTACTTCTTCCCGAGAGCACGCCCGTGTGTGCACCGTAGGCTTATCACCCCGAATGATGAGCCCCCCTCGGTGAACACCGAGGGGGGCTTTTTTTATTTCCGAAGGAGGAAGAATGCAGTTCACAGGCTCCTCTCTCCTGATCGAGCTCCTGAAGAGGCAGGGCATACGGATTGTCGCCGGGATACCGGGAGGGGCAAACCTTCCCCTGTATGACGCGCTGGGGCAGAGCGATCTCCGTCATATCCTGGTCCGTCACGAGCAGGCCGGCGGCTTCCTGGCGCAGGGCATGGCGAGGTCAACGGGAAACGCGGCGGCATGTCTTGCCACCTCGGGTCCTGGCGCCGTGAACCTCCTCACCGCCATTGCCGACGCCAAGCTGGATTCCGTGCCGGTTGTCGCCGTAACGGGGCAGGTGCCTTCGGGGCTCATAGGGACGGACGCGTTCCAGGAGGTGGACACGTACGGGATGAGCATTCCGGTCACCAAGCACAACTTCCTTGTCCGTTCCGCGCCTGAGCTCCTGGAGGTGGTGCCGGAGGCTTTCCGCTTTGCGCTCTCGGGCCGGCAGGGCCCCGTCCTGATCGACATGCCGAAAGACGTTCAGCAGGCGCGCGTAGAAGTCGATTCGCTGCCGCAGCCGGGTGCGGCGGACTCCGGGCCGGATGCCGACGGAGCGGTGCTTGCCTCCATGGCGCGCCTGATTGCCTCTTCCGAGCGCCCCATCCTTTACGTCGGGGGCGGGGTGATTGCCTCCAACGCCGAAGAGGAAGTGCGCGCCCTCAGC
This sequence comes from uncultured Spirochaetota bacterium, assembly GCA_963745235.1. Classification (GTDB taxonomy): domain Bacteria; phylum Spirochaetota; class Spirochaetia; order SZUA-6; family Fen-1364; genus Fen-1364. The sequence continues at coordinate 12,044 of CAVUXE010000045.1, forward strand.
GCGGCGTGCGGGATCCCCGTGGTCTGCACGCTCATGGGGCTGGGCATCATGGCCCCGGATGATCCGTTGTCTCTCGGCATGCTGGGCATGCACGGCAGCAGGGCGACCAACGTTGCCGTGGACCGCGCCGACCTCCTCATCGCTCTGGGAGTGCGGTTTGACGACCGCGCCACGGGCTCCGTGGCCGGGTTTGCCCCCCGGGCAAAGGTGATCCACCTGGACATCGATGAGGCTGAGATCGGCAAGATCAGGCGTCCCGAGATTTCAGCCGGGTGCGACATCAGGCGCGCCCTGCGGCGGCTGAACAGGATGGTCGCAAAGGCGGGCAGGGCCGGGTGGCGGGCGGAAATGGACGCGTTGCGCGCGGAGCATCCCTTCAGCGTTCCCGCGGGTGAGTCGCATCCGGGCCTCCTGGTGCAGAGGCTGGCGGCGCTGACGCCGGAGAACGCCATTGTGACCGTTGACGTGGGGCAGCACCAGATGTGGGCGGCCCAATGGTGGCCGGTGCGGCGCACGCGCGCTTTCCTTACCTCCGGAGGGCTGGGGACCATGGGATTCTCCGTGCCCGCCGCCATGGGAGCGGCGCTTGCGAACCCCGGCACGCCGGTCATCGTGCTCACGGGAGATGGCTCGCTCCTCATCAATATCCAGGAGCTTGCGACAATCGCGGAGAACAACCTCGACATCAAGATCTGCGTATTCAACAACGGGCACCTGGGGCTGGTGCGGCAGCAGCAGGAGCTTTTCTACGGAAAGCGCTACGTCGCTTCCCGTTTCGAAGCGCGGCCGGACTTCGCGGCAATTGCCCGGGGTTTCGGGATACCCGGATGCGCCATCGGCATCCAGCACGATGAAGAGGCGCTTCGGCGCGCTCTTTCCATCAAGGGGCCGGCGCTCCTGGATATCGCGGTACCGGAGACGGAGAACGTCTATCCCATGGTCCCGCCCGGCAAGAGCAACGTGGAAGCGATCTGGTCGCACAGGAGCACAGGATGAACCCTGAACACAGGAACGAGGGCGCAAACGGAGACGGCACGAACGGGGAGCAGACGAACGGGCTGCCCAACACCATCGTGAGGCTCATGGTCAGAAACCACCCGGGCGCCATGTCCCACATCACGGGACTCTTCTCCCGCCGGGGCTTCAACCTGGAGGGAATCCTGTGCGCTCCCGTGGACGGCGGCGCGGACAGCGCCATGTACCTCGTGGTGAGAAACGATGAGAGGCTCGAGCAGATCGTCAAGCAGCTCAGGAAGCTCTACGACGTGAAATCAGTGGTCGTCCAGGATGACCTGGACCACACCGTCTTCAACAGGATAGAGGAGCTCCTAAGCGAGGCCTGATTTCCGACGCCCTTCGGGGGGCGCGGGCTGGCAAAGCCGGCCCCGCTGCGCTCCTTGTGATCAGCGAGATGTGCTAAGGTAATGCGATGCATGACACTTTGTCGCCGCCGGAAAGACCACGGGGACAAAGCCGGTCCAGGTTCCGGAAGCTCGTGGATCACCCAGAGAGGGGTTGGCGGCGCCCGGGCAATCCTCTTCTGGGCTCTTGTCGGCCCCGGCGTGCTTGCGACGCTTGCAAACAATGACGCCGGGGGCATGATCTCCTACACCATGACCGGAGCGCGGTTCGGCATCGGACTGTTCATCCCGCTCACCCTCTGCCTGGGAATCGCCACCTACACTACCCAGGAGCTCGTGATGCGGCTCTCCACGGTCACGCAGACGGGCCTTGCCCGCTTGATCCGCCTTCATTTCGGCCCGTCCTGGCTCATGTACCACATAATCTCTCTTTGCCTTGCAAACCTCCTGATGATGGTGACGGAGTTCATCGGGATGACCGCCGGGCTGATCATGCTGGGGCTCCCGTTCTGGGTCGCCACCGTCCTCAGTCTTCTCCTCGCGGTGTCCATCATCATTTTCACCGGATACTGGACCAGGGAGCGGATTGCGCTCCTGATAGGCGCCGTCAACATCGTCTTCATCGTAATTGCCGTCATGACGCGTCCGAGCGCGGCCGTCATCGGACACGCCTTTGTTTCCTGGAATCTCCCCGCAGACAGCGGGAACGTGTTCTGGTACGTGGCGGCGCTCATCGGCAATTCCGTTGCGCCTTTCGCCGTGTTCTTCCAGGGCAGCGGCAACGTCGACAAGGGAGTGATCGATAGACATATCCGACTGGGACGGATCGACACGCTCACGGGCTGCATCGTCGAGACGATTGTCGCCGCCTGCGCAATTGTCGCCGGCGCGGCGCTGTTCGGGCGCATCCCGGACCTCGAGAATGCGGGCCCAGCCGTCCTTATTGGCGGCTTCCTGAGGCATGCCGGGCGCTGGCCAGCAATCCTCTTCGGCCTTGGCATCTTCAATGCCGGCCTCCTGGCCTCATTCACGGTGTCGCTTTCCACCTCCTGGGCAGTGGCGGAATCTTTCGGCTGGGCCAGAAGTCTGGATGACAGGATCTCAGAAGCCCCGGGTTTCTACGCCATTTACATCGGCGGCGTGGTCTTTGCCGCCCTGATTGTCCTGGTTCCCAACCTCCCGTTGAACTTCATGGCCGTTGCGGCGCAGGTGGTGAGTGGCGCCCTGATGGCGCCCGTCCTCGTATTCCTGCTGCTCCTGACGAACAAGAGAGAATTGATGGGGAGGCACGCGAACACCCTGGCGGGGAACATCAGGGCAGGGACAGTGACCACCGTCCTTATCGGGATTGTTGCGCTCCTCCTGTGGAGCGCGCTCACTCGATAGTGCCACACCGGCGCCTCAGGATTCACCGGAGGAAAGTTTATCGGAAAATCAGCGCCGCGATGGTTGACCATGCCGAGCAAATGGATTATCTGAAAGACAACAAACCTCGTTAGGCGAGGCGTCCGCGTGAGATACAGGCCGCTGCACCGAAACGTCGAAAGACGCCAAGGGGTAGACCAGGCAGGGTCGGATTAAGGCCCTGCTCAAAGTGGCTGGGAGACTTCCTGCAGGGAGAAGCCATCCCTACGACACGCGGTGCCAAAGCTGGACCAGGGAGGGCAGCGCATGCAGGCAACAGCGACAACTCCGGCGCGCGTGAAGAACCGCATCAGTTTCACTTCCCGGCTCTATTACATCCTCCGTCGAGGGTGGAAATGGTTTGCGATATTCCTGACCGTGACCGGTCCGGGCGTGATCGTGATGATCGCGGACAACGATGCGGGCGGCATAACAACATATGCCGCCACGGGAGCCAGGTACGGGTACGGCCTCCTGTGGTTCCTGGTCATCCTGGGCCCCGTGGCCTACATCATCCAGGAAATGACCGTGAGGCTGGGCGCGGTCACCAAGAGGGGCCACGCGGAAGCTATTTTCGATGCATTCGGGCCGTTCTGGGGCTGGTTCTCCCTGACGGACTTGATCCTGACGGATTGGCTGACGCTGATCACGGAGTTCATCGGGATGACAGCGGCTCTCAGCATTTTTCACGTCCCGCCCCTCCTGACCGTCATTGTGGTCTCCATCATCATGCTTCTCATGGTGCTGCAGGGGCGCTACTGGACCTGGGAAAAGATCGCCTTCCTTTTCTGTCTCTTCAATCTTGTCTACATTCCCGGGGCCATCCTTGTCAGGCCGTCCGTCTCAGATATCATCCATTCCGGCGTCATCCCCAACTTCCCGGGCGGCTTCAACAACGACATGTTCTTTTTCCTCATGGCGAACATCGGGACCACCATCGCTCCGTGGATGATCTTCTTCCAGCAGAGCTCCGTGGTGGACAAGAGCCTCAAGGAAAGGGACATCCCGTGGGGAAGGCTGGACACGGCCGTGGGGGCTTTTGCGACGGTGCTCGTGGCTGTCTTCATCATCATCACGACGGGGGCGGTGCTGAAGGGCACGGCGGTGGAGGACGCCGCACAGGCATCCATTGCCCTCATGGGAGTCAACCGCTGGATCGGCACGTTCCTTGCCATCGGGCTTTTCGATGCGGGCTTCCTCGGAGCAATCTGCATCTCCCTCGCCAGTTCCTGGGCGTTCGGGGAAGTCTTCGGCTGGGCCCATTCCCTCAACAACAAGATCAGGGAAGCCCCGTGGTTTTATGGAAGCTATCTTCTGCTGGTCGCTTCGGCAGGGACCGTGGTCCTCATTCCGGGGGCGCCCCTTGTGCTGATCACGCTCTTCGTGCAGGTCATCGCGACGACCCTTCTGCCTGCGGCCATGGTCTTTCTCATTCTCCTGCTCAACGACAGGGAGAGAATGGGAGAGTTCGCCAATACCCGGGCGCAGAACGTTCTCTCCGTGACGGTCGTGGTCGTCATTGTAGCGCTCTCCACCATGTACGCGGTGACCGCCCTTTTCCCGAATCTGCTGAAGTAGGAGGCGTCATCATGGAAACAGGCAATCAGCGGCGCGGGCCCATCCGCGCGTTCTTTTTCAACAATTTCGAGCGGGTCAGGGCGATCAATCGAAAGTATGCCGGCCATCACGTCACGATGACCCCGGCAGTGAAAGTCGCCCTCTTCATGCTGCGAATCTACCTGCTTGCCCTGGTGGGGATTTTGATCGCCAAGTTCTTCATGATCCTTTCCGGGAAATAGGAGGCATCCAATGCCGGAGCCACGGGTTCAGACAAAGCCGCCGGAGTTCTTCTTCATTTCGCAGCTTCTCAGGGACAGGGTGCTGAGGGAGCGGGGCGACAAGCTGGAGGTGCTGGGAACCCTGATCGACCTGGAGATCCGCCTCGGGCAGCACTACCCGGAGGTGGTCAACCTCATTGTGGGTCGGTCCTTTGGAAGACCACCCCTTGAAATCCCCGTCCGTTATGTGCGGTCCATTGACGCCCGGAGAAGCGTCGTCAACATCCCGGACGGACTGTCCCTCAAGGAGTTCGACGGCGAATCATCCCGGATCCTCGTCAAGGATATGGTCCTGGACAAGAAGATCATTGATACGGACGAGTACGAAGTGGAAATCGTCTATGACATCCACCTGCTGCGCGCCGACAGCCGCATGCTCGTGGTGCACGTTGACGTAACAAAAGCGGGGATGCTCAGGCGGCTCCGCCTGGGCTGGCTCGCCCGCCTGTTGTGGGGGAAAGCGAAAGAGGCGGAGCTTCTGCCCTGGAAGTACGTTCAGCCCCTGCCGACCGATATCGACCGGTTCCATGGAAACGTGAAGCTGAACATCTCCCGCGAAAAGATAGCGGATATTCACCCGGCGGATCTCGCGGACATCCTGGAAGAGCTCAACACGGATGAGCGGGTGGCCATCTTCGACACCCTGGATACCGAGACAGCGGCGGACACCCTGGAGGAGGCGGAGCCCCGGGTCCAGCGGGACCTGGTGGCGTCCCTCCGGCATGACCGGATTGCGGAGCTTCTGCAGACCATGACTCCGGCGCAGATTGCAGACCTCCTTGAGATCCTCCCGCGCATCGACGCGGAAGCCCTGCGAAAAACCCTTCCCGCTGAGACTGCGTCCAAGGTCAACGATCTGCTGCAGGTGCACGAGGTCAAGCTGGGCTCGATGGCGACAACCAACTTCCTCGCGCTGCCCGCGGATGCCTTTGTCAGGACCGCGTTCACCAGGTTCCGAAACAAGAAGGCCCGCTTCGATGTCATCATGTACGTCTACGTGACAGGGGAGGACGGGACGCTGAAAGGAGTCGTGGACATACGAGAGCTGATCCGCAGCAAATCGGACGAGCGCCTGGGCAGCATCATGACGGAGCAGGTGGTCACGCTCTCGCCCGACGACACACTTTCAGACGCCGCCAGCGAGTTCTCCAAGTACGGTTTCCGGTCTCTTCCCCTGGTCGACAAGGACCGCAAGCTCCTGGGAGTTGTCTCCTACAAGGACCTGCTGGCCATGAGGCAGTAGGGACTGAATGAGACAATCACCGTCAGGCAGACCCATGCCCTGTGCGACGCACGAGAGTGTGACCTGAAGAGAGAGATATCGAATGCCGGCGTGCTGATCCGCGTTGAGCCGCGGCAAAGGGGGAGACTATGAGATCCTGCAGCATTGAATCGAACGCAGCATCCTGCAACTGCACGTACCCTTGCGCCAGGAAGGGCATTTGCTGCGAGTGCATTTCCTACCACCGCGGCGCCGGCGAGCTGCCCGCCTGTTATTTCTCCAAAGCGGCAGAGCGCAGTTACGATCGAACCGTGGAGAACTACGTCCGCACTCGTTAGGAGCCGGGCGGGCCGCGCCGGTATTTACTGGGCGGTCCTCATGACGATGAGGACGGCGTTTCCCACCTTCTCGGTGGTAATGACGAAGGACTGACGGGACGCCGCCCTGTGCGGATAGCTGATGGGTACCGCGCGCAGACCTTCACCCGTCAGCAGGGTGTGCTCCACCGATCTCTTGAGCCTGCACAGAAGGCAGGCAACGGTGTCTCCGCACCTCCCGAGGGTCCCCGCGTACATGCAGTCGAGTGCTTCTCCGACCCTCAGCCCGATGGTCTCGTTCTCCCGCATCATTCCCCGAAAGCGGCTGTTGGAGAAGAGAATGGTCTGGTTGTGGTCCACGAGGGCGGACGGCGCCTCCAGGGACTCGAGGTATTCAGAGAGGTTCCTGTCACGGGAGGAAAGGAGGGCGGTGAAGCACGGACCACAGGTCCTGGTCAGAAGACGAAGGTCGTCTTTCTGGTCCAGACTCTGCCTGCAACGATAGCAAACCGGCTGACTCATCCCGCTGTTGGTCCTGCTGCAATGTACCAGCGTGCCCAGAAAATGGTCAAGATGAAACCGCTTCCGTGGACGGCGGCGCGGCCATTGGATACGTTTAAGCCGGACAAGGAGAACCGCATGAGCTACTGGCTTGCCAAGAGCGATCCTGAGGCGTACGGGTGGTCGGATCTCGTCCGTGACGGGAAGACTACCTGGGACGGCGTACGCAACTACAAGGCGCGCAACTTCATCCGCTCAATGAAGCCGGGGACATTGCGCTGTTCTATCACTCGGGCAAGGAGAAGTCCGTGGTAGGCGCCATGAAAATCCTTTCGGAGCCCTACCGGGACAACACCGCGGAAGAAGAGATATGGTCCGCCGTGGATGTGGCCCCGGGATGGACGCTGAAGAATCCAGTCCCGCTGTCCCGCATCAAGAGCGAGCCATCGCTGCGCGGCATCCACCTGGTGCGCGAAGGGCGCCTGTCCGTCATGCCGCTCGAAAAGGAGGCGTTCCAGACCATCGTCTCCCTGGGCGGAGGAAGCACAGCACTGTCCGTAGACCGTCCCCGCTAGGATATTAGTCCCCATGGATACCTGCACGCATCTCGATCAGATCCGGGAGGTCACCCCGAGCGCCGAGGGGTGTGAAGACTGTCTGAAGATTGGCGACTCCTGGATGCATCTTCGCCTGTGCCTGACCTGCGGTCACGTTGGTTGCTGCGACTCTTCGAAGAACAAGCATGCGACGAAGCATTTCCATTCCACGGGCCACCCGATCGTCCAGTCCTACGAGCCAGGAGAGGACTGGAAGTGGTGCTACGTCGATGAGGTGGCACTCGAGTAGTGCGGGTGCGGGCTACTGGCGCATCCACAGCGCAGGCTTCATCACCATGAGAAACAGCACGAGGAGCGCGAGCACGCCCACCACCACGCCTTGTCGTGTACCCCCGCGCGCTGCCGCCCCATATGCCTGCGAACCCACCCCGTGAAGTGATGTTGGCGCCCACGGCGGTGATTGCCGCAACGACGTGCGTCCCTGAATATCGCGTCGTCATCTCCGGGGGGTCAAGCCGCCGCTTTGCCGCGTGGCGCTCTCCGCCGGGTTGCCAGGACAGAGCCGGCCAGGACCAGGACGAAGCCGACTCCCATGCCGACGGTAAACGTCTCATGCAGGATGGTGATTCCAACCAGTGCAGCAACTGCCGGGTTGATGTAGGTGATCACCGTGGCCCGAACGGGTCCGATTGACGCGATCAGCGCGAAAAAAAGCAGGAAGGCGATGGCTGTGCAGACAACGCCAAGCACCACGACAGAGACGATCACCGCTCCGCCAGGCATTTCCCGCGGCCAATGCATCGCGGCCAGCGGCGCGTAGACCACGGCGCACGCTGCCAGCGAAATGCCAGTGACGCTCACCGACGGAACGCCGTTCAGATACCGGCTCAGAATAGCGGGTCCGACCGCATAGCCAACGGCAACCAGCGCCATCTGGATGAGCGCGGTGGGGCCGGATGCGTGGAAGTCCAGGCCCACGATGGCAGAGACCCCGACCAATCCCAGTGCCAGGCCGCCCAGGCCGAGCGGCCCAATGACCTCCCGGTTGCCGAAGAGGGGCGCGATGAGAATCCCGACCAGCGGCACGAAGGAGATCAGGAGCCCTGCCAGCGAGCTGGAGATCTGCTGCTCGGCGCTGGAGAGAAAGAACCACGGTCCGCCGATCTCCGCCGCGGCAAAAGCGAGCAGCGGGATCCATCTCATGCCGATTCCGCGAAGTCCTCCCTTCGCGATGACGATTGGCATCAGGATGAGCGCGCCAATGGCGGTGCGGCCGAAGACGAGCACGACCGGGGAGATCTCACCGACTGCGACGCGGATCAGAAAGTACGGGATCCCCCAGATGATGCACATTGCGGCGAACACGAGAGTGCTGTTGCGGCTCATCCCCCGTGTATATCAGACCCCGGGCCCTTTGTCTTGCGTATCCGTTATATTTGGAGGATGAGTGACACGGAGAAGGCTCTCGGCGCAGCGTACCTGCAGGATATCAGGTCGACTTTTGGCGCGTACAAGGCGCTCGGCGACAAGTCGTTCGCACAGGTGGACGGCACGGAGATGCACTGGAAGGCCGACGAGGAGGCCAACAGCATCGCCACCATCATCATGCACCTGAGCGGAAACTTTCTCTCCCGATGGACTGACTTCCTGACCACTGACGGCGAGAAGCCGTGGCGAAACAGGGATGGGGAGTTCGAGGAGCCCGCCCTGGGGAAGGAGGAGCTCCTGGCGAGGTGGGAGGCCGGCTGGGCGTGCGCTTTCGCGGCGCTTGACGCCATCCCGGAGGACGGTCTCCTGCGGGTGATCACGATCCGTGGGGAGCCGCACACCATCGTCAAGGCCCTGAATCGGAACCTCACCCACTGTGCGTACCACGTCGGCCAGATCGTGTTCATTGCAAAGGGGCTGAAATCGGGGGATTGGAAAACTCTCTCCATGCCCAAAAGGAAGCCCAGGGGGTCTGAGCCGTCGTGACCACGGCGGCCTGAGCGTGCTACTATACGGCGTGGCAGTGCCTGCTGGAACGCCCCCTGAGCGCAGCGTCTGGTGCAACAGGACCCTCAACCTGCGCGCCATCAAGGCGGTTGGATACGACATGGATTACACCCTCGTGCATTATCGCACGGGGGAGTGGGAGCGGGCCGCATTCGAGCGCGCCCTGGGGCCGTTGGAGCGCCGCGGCTGGCCGGTGAAGGACCTCACCTTCGACCCCGCGAGCGTCATCCTGGGGCTCGCCTTCGACCTGGAGCTCGGCAACCTCGTCAAGGCCACGCGCTTTGGCTACGTCATCAAGGCCCGCCATGGCACACGGCCGCTGTCGTTCGACGAGCAGCGCTCCGCGTACTCCAGCACCTTCGTGGATCTCTCGGATCCACGCTGGGACTTCATGAACACGCTGTTCTCCCTGTCCGAGGCGAACCTCTTTGCCCAGCTGGTTGACCTCCTGGACGCGGACAGGCTGCCGGAGACCCTTGGATACAGGGACCTGCACCATGTTCTCAGAACGGCGCTGGATGAGGCGCACAACCTCAGCGAGCTGAAGCCCCAGATCATGGCAGACCCGGATCGGTTCGTGGAGCTGGACCCCGAGCTGCCGCTGACCCTCCTTGACCAGAAGATGGCGGGCAAGAGGCTGCTGCTGATCACGAACTCCGACTGGGCATACACCCGCGCCATGATGAGCTACACCTTCGACCGCTTCCTCCCGAGCTCAATGAAGTGGCGGGAGCTGTTCGATCTCATCATCGTTGAGGCGCGAAAGCCGGGGTTCTTCTCCGGCCGCCAGGCCCTCTACAAGGTGACGGAAGAGGAGCAGGGGCTGCTGCGCCCCTCCCGCGGGCCGCTGGAGCCGGGGAGCGTCTATGTCGGTGGTGACGCGCAGCTGGTGGAATCCAGCCTGAGCCTCTCCGGAGCAGAGATCCTGTATCTTGGAGATCACCTCTTCGGTGACGTGCACGTCAGCAAGGAGATGCTGCGCTGGCGTACAGGCCTGATCCTTCGGGAGATGGAGTCCGAGATCCAGGCCCTGGAGAAATCGAGCGAGATCGACGCGCAGCTGTGGGAGCTCATGAGCAGAAAGACGGAGGTGGACAGGAGGCTCGCGCAGCTTCGCCTGGAAAGGCAGCGCCTGCAGAAGCGTTACGGGCCACGGCCCGCCGTGAGCCCCGCGGACCTGGAGACGTCCCTCCGCAGTGTCGCTGAGGAAAGCCAGGATCTGGATGCGCGGATAGCGCCGCTTGCGAAGTGCCTGGGAGAAATGGGCAACGCTGCATGGGGGCCGCTCATGCGCGCGGGCAATGACAAGAGCCTTTTCGCCCGCCAGGTGGAGCGCTACGCTGATGTGTACACGTCACGGGTGTCGAACTTTCTTGCGCAAACACCCTTTGCTTACCTGCGGGCAGCGCGAGGCTCGCTCCCTCACGAAGGCTGACGCGGACCAGCCCCTCATGCCGGCCGTCTGGCCATGACGCAGACTGTCGGGACCGGTTTCATGACCCTGAGCTCGGTATGGACGCCCTCGAACCCGCTTGCCGCGAGCTTTTCCGCAATTCGGGATGCTGCCTGGATTGAGTCCTTTTCCGTTGCGCCCTGGCTTCGTGGTTGATGGGCAATGGCGATGACCCCGCCCGGACGCAGGCTTTCTTTCACCCGCTGGAGAACAGAGAGCGGATCCGGCCAGAATTGAAACGAATTGATATCCAGGACCTTGTCGAGCTTGTGCCCAAAGCTCGGCAGCTGAGATACCGAGGCCGCCATCAATTTCACATGTCCTGTCCCGACTGAGCTCCTGTTCCGTCGCGAAGCCTGCTTGACCATCAGCGGGGAGTGGTCTATCCCATACACCACTCCGTAGGGCGCCAGGTTGCTCAGAATCTGTATGGCGATGCCGGGACCAAACCCTGTCTCCAGGACATGATCGCCCGTGCGCACATCCAGCAGAGAAACGGCCCACTGTATTCGTTCCCGGTTGGAAGTGCGATGCGACATGATGAATCCCACAACGTTCCCCACCGCTCCCCGTGGATTGCCGAACTGGCTGACGAGCTTCTGTCTCAATTCCATGGCCTTGTCCTCCCGGCATACAGGCAGACGCGAAAGTCCCCTCTTTGTTGCATGACTTCATCGAAAGATTGAATTCCGTGCGCGTGCAGGGTACTGTTGATACGAAGGCCGCATGCCGGGAAACGATGAGGATCTCAACAAGACTATCTACTCAGACAGCGCGGTGGGCCAGCGGCTTTCCAAGGTGCGGAAACCGGGCGCCTTGTTCATTGTCTTCCAGGGCAGGAAAATTCCTATTACGACCCGCATCACGGTGGGCAGGGATCCCGACAATATCATTTCCCTGGATGATGCCCTGGTGTCGCGTCGCCACGCGGTGATCCAGAAAGTGAAAGACGACTTCTTCGTCGAGGACCTCGGGAGCACCAATGGGACTTTCGTAAATGGCCACCCGGTCCCTTCTGGAAAATACGCGCGCCTGCACCCGGCGGATGTCATCCTGATTGGCCGCACCGAGCTTTCCCTGGAGCAATTCGGGGTACAGGGCTCCTAGCCGTTCACGGCGCGGCAGCGTCGGGCTCTGGCATGGGACAGTTGCCGGCCACAGAGGTGGAGGCACGGAGAGGACCAGGACAATGGGGTGGTTCCTGAACTTGAAGGTGGGGAGAAAGCTCACCCTCGCATTTCTGATCGTCGCCTCGATCTCCGCGGTCATCGGGGCAATTGGAATCCGCAACATGGCAATCATCAAGAGCCTCGCTGATGACATGTACCAGAAGGAGCTCCTGGGAGTCCTTCACGCGCAGGACGCCAATCTGGACCTCATCTCCGTGGCACGAGCGGAAAAGAACATCATCCTCGCGGCCAGCGAGGAGCAGCGAACGAAGTTCCTCTCTGACTACGAGAAGTACCTCAAGCAGCTGGACGATGACATCGAGAAGACCCGTCCCCTGGTCTATTCGGACAAGGCCATGCTTGCTCTCTCGCGGGTCGTTGACGCGGAGCAGGACTGGAAAAAGCTCAGCAGGCAGGTGGTCACCGCCGTCACGAGTGAGCCGCTCGACGCGACGAAGGATTCGGCCCAGCTCTCCATGGGTGAAGCCGAGGTGAAGCTCAACGTCATGGACTACCTGCTCAAGGATCTCGTTGTTCAGGAGAGAGACGGCGCGAAAGCCGAAGCGCAACGCACCGCTGCAATCTTTCAGCAGAACCTCATCGTGGCGCTTGCCTGCATCATCGGCGGTGTTCTTCTCAGCATCATCCTGGGACTGATCATCTCCCGCATGATCAACATCCCCCTGCGCAAAGGCCTCGAGTTTTCCCAGGCCATCGCGGCGGGGGATCTCACGCAAAGGATCGACACCGACCGTCGGGACGAGATCGGCAAGCTGGCCCAAAGCCTGAACATCATGAACATGAAGCTGCGGGAGATCGTCAGCGCCGTCCAGGAGAACGCGGACCACGTTGCCTCCTCCAGCCACGAGATCTCGGCAAGCGCGCAGAAGCTGTCGGAGGGCGCCCAGAACCAGGCTTCGACGCTGGAGGAGACAAGCGCGTCCGTGGAGGAGCTCACTGCCTCAGTCCAGCAGGTGGCAGAGCACGCCCAGAGCCAGGCCTCCGGCGTGGAGCAGGGTACGGCCTCCATGACGCAGGTGCAGAAAGCCATGGATGAGGTCTCCCGGAATCTCACGGACATCGCCGCAATCGCCGGTCGATCCCTGGAAAAAGCCGCCGAAGGGGCGGCGGCCGTAAAGCACGTGGTGGACGGTATCAGCCTGATAGCCGCCAGCTCCGAGAAGATCGGCGGGATCGTGGACGTGATCTCCGACATCGCTGATCAGACCAACCTGCTGGCCCTCAACGCCTCCATCGAGGCGGCCCGGGCGGGAGAGCACGGGAGAGGCTTCGCGGTGGTCGCGGCCGAGGTGAGCAAGCTCGCAGACAGAAGCGCTTCGTCCACGAAGGAGATTGCCGCTCTCATCAGGGAGAGCGTGAAGAACATCACCGAAGGCGTGGACACCGCCCAGGGCTCGCAAAAAGCGATGGAAGAGATCCGCGAAGGCGCGCAGAAGGCCAAGGAAATGACAGGGGGCCTCGTGAGCTCCATGGAACAGCAGGTGACGGCAATCCACCAGCTCGCTTCTGCCCTGCAGGGCATCAACGAGATGAGCTCCAGCATCTCTGCGGCAACGGAGGAGGAGACCACCAACGCGAGGCAGGTTTCCAAGGCGGTTGAGAATGTGAACGAGCTGACGCAGTCCGCGGCATCCGCTGCTGAGCAGATGTCTGCTGCCACGGAAAAGCTTTCGGAAATGGCGGAGAAGCTGCAGCGAATCATGGGACAGTTCAAAGTCGGAGAGGAGTCCACTCCCGCAGAACACATCCTGCCGTCCTGAGTCAGGGGTCCGACGCGATTCAGCACCATCCCGCACGCTGTTTCGCTGATCCATCCGGTGGCCGAGCTTTGCTCGATCGTCCATATTACTATCGATGGCGTTTGAAGAAAGGAAGTTCCAGATGAATCAGCGCAATGATGCCTCCGCGTATCAGCTTCCCCGGAGCGTGGTGCCCCGTCACTACGACATCATGGTGAGGCCGGACCTCACGTCTTTTCGCTTCAGCGGCCGCGTTGCCGTGGAGGTGGAGGTCCGCGAGCCGGTGGATCGAATCACGCTGCACGCGCTCGGGCTGAAGATCACGGGGGCGCATGTCATGGATAACCGGGGGAGCAGGCGGAATGCCGTCTCTACCCACGCAACGGTGAGCTTTGTCGACCCCGCGACGGGAGAGGCTCGCGATGAACAGTTCGCAAGCGCGGCCGCAATGGATGAAAAGTCCCAGACCGCCACGTTTGCCTTCTCCGCAACCCTTGAAAAAGGCCTCTGGACGCTCACCGCCGAATACGAGGGCAGCCTCGTGCAGCCAGGCCTCGAGGGCTTCTACCGCAGCAAGTGGACTGATGAGAACGGGCGCGACCACTGGGCGGCCACGACGCAATTCGAGGCAACCCATGCGCGCCGCGCGTTTCCCTGCTGGGACGAGCCAGCTGCAAAGGCAACGTATGCTGTGACGCTCGTCATCGACAGACAGCTGACGGCGCTCTCCAACATGCGCGTCACATCGGAGACGGTGGAGAAGGGTTGGAAGACCATCGCATTTGCGGCGACTCCCCGGATGTCCACCTATCTGCTCGCCTGGTGCGTCGGGGAGTTCGAAAGCTGTGAACCCGCATGGGCCAACGGAAAAGAGCTTCGCATCTGGTCGGTGCCGGGAAAGAACGCTGCTCAAAGGCTACGCCCTGAAGTGCGCCGCCTATGGCGTGGAATGGTACGAGCGCACGCTCGGCGTTCCCTATTTCGGCGGGGACAAGATCGACATGATCGCCATCCCGGAGTTCCGCTCGGGGGCCATGGAGAATACGGGGCTCATCACCTACCGCGCCACGGCACTCCTCGTGGACGAGCCGCATGCCACCGTCTCGGAGCTGCAGCGCGTTGCCGAGGTGGTCTTCCATGAGCTGGCGCACATGTGGTTCGGTAATCTCGTCACCATGGCCTGGTGGGACGGTCTCCCGCTCAACGAGTCGAACGCCACCATATTCGCCTATCTCGTGATGGCGGACTTCCAGCCGGAATGGCGCATCTTCAACTCCTTCGGGCTGCATCGCGCGGCGGCGTTCGCCCTGGACTCCCTCAACAGCACGCACCCCTGCTGGGCGCCCGTGGGACACCCCGATGAGGTGGAGCAGAGGTTCGACAAGATCACCTACGAGAAGGGCGGGAGCCTGGAGTTTCAGATCCAGCAGTTCGTGGGCGCCGCTCCCTTCTACCAGGGCATGCATGTCTACCTGATGCGTTACAGCCACGGAAACGCAGAGGTCACGGACTTGTGGGATGCGCTGGAAGAAGGTGTGAAACAGGCCGGTGCGGATGTTCCCGTGCGGCAGATCATGGACGCGTGGTTCCTCTCCGACGGCCATCCGGTTGTGACGGTCTCCCCGTCCAGCAAGCCCGGATTCGTCAGGCTTTCGCAGGAAAGGTTTGCCTTCCTGGGACAGGGAGAGCCACGCGGGGCAGCTCTGGCCAATTCCCCTGCAGTTGCGCTATGCCGCGGAGGACGGATCTGTCCACCCGCAGAAGCTCATCTTCGCGGACAGGGAGCGGGAAGTCCCCCTCCAGAAGGGGTTTCGGTACGCGGCCGTCAACGCAGGCGGCTCGGGCTTCTACCGCGTGCGCTATTCGCCCGAGCTGCTGTCAGGCCTCCTTTCATCACCATTCGAAAGGCTCGAGGTGATCGAGCGATTCAACCTCGTCAACGATTCGTGGGCCTTTGTGCGCGCGCAGAAAATGGGCTCGGACTCGTACATCGAGCTTGTGCGAACGCTCTGCGCAGAGAGGGACCCGAGCGTCTGGAGCATCATCGGCGGCTCGCTGCAGACGCTCCACGGCATAACCTCTGGTGAGGACAGGGCCGCGTTCAAGAAGCTCATCCAAGGCCTCGTCAGGCCGGTGTTCGAGGATCTCGGCTGGGCGCCCAAGGCAGAGGAGTCAACGGCCGCTCGGGAGCTGCGCGGTTCCCTGGCCGCGCTGCTCGGCACGGTGGGGGAGGATGGGGAAGTCCAGAGCGCGGCAGTTGGTCTCTTCACATCCTGGAAAAAGGACCGCGACTCGGTTGACCCCAACGTGGTTCCCGCGCTCGTCTCGACCCTTGCGTACACCGGGGACAGGGCGCGTTTCGAAGAGTTCCTGGCTCTTTCCCGCGCGGCCGCCACGGACCAGGAGAAGCTGCGGTTCCTGAGGGCCCTGGGCGAGTTCCGTCTCCCCGAGCTGTTCAAGGCGGCAATCGAAATGATGATGAGCGACGTGAAGACTGACGATGCTCCCTACATCCTCGGCGCCTACCTCGTTACAGAGCATGCCGGTCCAGCAACGTGGGAGGCCATCCGTGGGAGCTGGGCAAAGATACTGAGAAGGTTCCCGACATCAGGCACGGTGCGGATGATCGAGGGATGCTCTGCGCTGGACACTCCCGAGCTGGCGGCAGAGGTGGAGCAGTTCTTTGCCCGGACCCGGGTGCCCCAGGGAGACATGGCCGTGGCCCAGATGCTGGAAAGGCTGAGTGTGAACGTGCGCATGCGCAAGGAAGAGGCGCCGCGGCTCACCGCGTACCTGAAACGCGCCGTCCAGGGAAGGATGCAGGACTGAATGAAGAGCTAGAGCTTGCGAGCTTCCTGATTTGATTCTGCCAGCTCCCGATAGGCAATCTTCAAGCAGTCATCGCACAGACCGTGGCTGAACTCCGCCTCGGAATGACTGGCGATGTAGCTTTCCACCTGGTGCCAGTACCCTTCGCCATCACGGATCTTCTTGCACCTGGCGCAGATGGGGAGAATGCCTCTCAGGGTTCGCAGCTCGCTCATGGCGGATCGATACTCGGTTGCCATTGCGCTGAAATAGCCGATTGTTCCTCCGGTCAGCATGTAGACGAATGTTCCGATGGTCATGACCCACCCGGGAAGCGGGAGCGGAATCCCGACGAGCCGCAGATAGAGAGCCGAAAGCACCGAGGCCATCAGGCCGGCAAGCACTCCCGGCAACACGCCAAGGGCAAGGCCGACAATGGTAATCGGCAGGAGAAGGAGCATCCCCGATTCGAACGCCCGCGTGAAATACGAGAGCAGGAAGTACCCGACAAAGCTGACGCCGCAATAGATTGCAATCACCACGAAATGACTCTTGATCCAGTACGGCTCCGGTCTCCTCGTCATCAGGTGTTTGAAATCTTCCGGAAAGAACCCCATTTCCGTCTCCCTTTCGGCGGCAGACCCGTCTCAGGCCAACCTAACCGATTATCGGCGGAAACTAAAGTCTCTCCTGGATCTGGGTGATGTGGTTGATGTCATGTCCTGCCAGCATTTCCACCACGCGCAGGACCGTCTCTCTTCCGCGCTCGGAGTGCATGCCGTACAAGCTCCAGCTCTCCGGGGGAAGGCCTTTCAGCAGGCGAACCAGCCGTTCCCGGGCCGCGCGGAAGGCCTCCAGTGAAAGCACCGGGTCGTGCTTTGCGTAGTCGGAGAACTTTGCCCACGCGTCCTGGTCAATGCCCGGGATGGGCGGGCTGCCGGCTTCGAGGATGATGCGGATGCGAAACCCGTAGACAAGCTCGGAGTCCGCCAGGTGAGCCAGGATCTCCGTGACTGACCACTTGTCAGGGGCGGGGCGCCGCGACAGCTTCTTCCGCGGCGCACCCTTGATGAGCCGGGCTATCCGGCGCGGACTGGCGGCCAGGATTTCCATCGGATTCTTTCCCTCGATGTAGCCGAGGATTCTCCGCGTGTATTGCAGGGGTGTTTCCTGCACGGCAGAATCCTACGGGAAGAGCCCGGCAGGCAGGCGACCCAGGGGAAAAAGAGCGCGCGTCTTCACGCGCGCTGCCTCAAAGCTCTCGAGGCGCACCGTCGCAGTCCGGAGAGCCTCCACGACGATCCTGCCTCGCCCCGCGAATGTGACCTCGTTCCCGGCGATGAGCAGGGAGTCTTCCTGACGGCCGCTCGCCGTCACCCACAGCCTTCCCGCCACGCACGAAATACGGCAAGGCCTTCCCGTGAGCCGAAGCGATGCAAGCTCACCCCGCGCCAGGATGAAAGTTGATGGATTCATACGGTGAAGAAAGCAAAAGCCGGGGCAGGAAACCACCCGGTTCTTGCTGACCCGAAAGCCCCGCTAAGGCCCAGAGAATGGCGACCTACTGCTCATAGCCCTCGACGACTCGCGTCGGGCGCACCTGCGCCACGTCGGGGTCCTGGCCGAACTCGCGCCGGGCCCGGCGTTGCCGCAACAGGTCCCAGCACTTGTCGAGCTCCACCTGGAGGTTCGCCAGACGCGAACGGTCTTTTTCGTCGAGCTTCCCCTGGCTGTAAAGCTCGTGTTCTTCTGCGACGAGCCGCTTGATATGGCCAAGAACGGGCTGGTCGCCCTTGTCCTTCATCTTTTCCGTCATACGCATCCTTCAGTAGAAAATACTCACGGCCCTTTGCATCGGCGAATCCGTGGCTGGACTGTCCCGGCGCCTGCAGGGCGCGCTACACGAGCACGCATACCGTCAGCCAGGCAAAGACCACCAGTGGATAGAAACAGGCCATGTTGAAGAACCGAAGCGCCTCATCCGGAGTCTGGTGGCGGAGCCAGCGCGACAGAGGTACGAGGAGCAGCGCGATGCCCGTGGCCGCCGCACCGGGAAGATAGGCTGCGGTCTGCGGAATCGGAGCCACGAGGGGGAAGAGCAGGCTGAGGACGATGACCGCGGAGACGAAGGCGAAGGAGATCCATGAGGCCGCCTTCCGGCCGTAGCGCACGGGGACGGTCCTGATGCCGAGGTGCTTGTCCTCTTCCAGGTCGCTCCAGTCGTTGGGAATGTTCCTGCCGCCGATCTCCCAGGCGAAGGCCCAGGCGAAGAACACGAGGACCATTGCAGGGCGGGGCGCCGGCGTCACCGCCCAGACGCCGGCCAGGCCGCCCACGCCCACCATGAGCCCCGAGAGCAGCCCTTTCCAGTGGCTCACGCGAAGCAGCTTGCAATAGGCGGTTTCGAGGATGATGGCCCCCAGGAGAAGGCCGGCGCAGACGGGCCGGAGAAGGAACGCGAGGATGAGGGAAAGCAGGCCCCAGGAGACGACCCAGGCAATCCCCGCGCCATAGCTCAGGCTGTTCTGGGCCAGGGGATGCCGCTGTCCCATCGAGTCGAGATCGAAGGTTGCGTGGTCGAATCGATACCGCGCCATCTTCTCACGGTCCACCTTCACGTCGATGGCGTCGTTGAGCGCGAAGACGCAGGTGTAGCCTGCGAAACCGGCAATCAGTCCCATGATGATGGTGCGCACCGACGGCGCGCCTCCGAGGACCACGGCGGCGAGCGCTCCGCCGACCGCCGGATGAGCCACGTCAAGCACGGAATGCGTCATCCGCGACAGCCCGAAGAACTTCCTGAGCGTGACGACTTCCCGCAACTGCGCTTCTGCCATGTGACTCTCCTTTCTAAACCGGGACACCCGAGGCGCGGGCCCCGGCCCTGCGCGCGCGGAACATCCCATAGCGGCACAGCCCCCTGCCGAAGGCGAGGCGCATCAACAGGAAGGTGGGGACTTCCCGCAGGGACTTGATCAGGCCCACAAAGCCGAAGCGCACCAGGCCTTCGGGCCGGAGGAGCCCCTGCCATATCGACGCCATCCAGGACGGCAGGGTCTCCGGGGTCCAGTCTGCCGTCTCCACGCTTCCTTCGACAAGCCCTGTTGCACCCAGGAGCTCGGAGAAGCCCTCGATGCTCGAGAAAGCTGGATGCGACCACTGATCCAGGAGCTGCCGCATGACCGGCTTCTCCCAGAAGCTCAAGGGCCTGTGGCGATCGTCCCTTTGATTCCAATCCGAGACAACCAGCAGCCCTCCGGGCTTGAGAACGCGCATGAGCTCTCTCGCAAACACCGCCTTGTCAGGCATGTGCGGCCCCGCCTCGACCGACCACACTATGTCGAAGGAAGCGTCGGGGAACGAAAGAGCCATGGCGTCGTCCACGAGGAAACGGACGGGAAGCCCCCGCGGCGTCAGCTCCACGGCACGCCTGATCTGGCTCGGGCTGATAGTGACGCCGGTCACCTCGCATCCATAGTCCCGTGCCAGGATCCTGCTGCTGCCGCCTATGCCGCACCCCACATCCAGGATTGTCGTCCCGGGCTTGAAGCAGTCACGGCCCCCCCAACGCACCATCTCGTGCACGAAGTCCTCTTTGGCCTTGAGGAAACCCTTGCGCCGGGGGGGGAGCCGTAATGACCCAGGTGGATATGCTCGCCCCAATAGAACTCCAGGATACCGTCTTCAGTCCACGAGTCGTAGGAATTGGCGACGGTGCTCGACGATTGATAACGGCGGGCCGTCACCGCGTAGGAGACTGTAGCGATGGCCACCAGGGCCACCAGCACACAGAGGACCACAAGGAAGGCGGTCACAACGCTGGCTCCTCGACTGTACGGCGCGCGGAATGGTTGATGGTCACTGTGCTTCCGTTTCAGAAGCCAGTCTACTGCCATTCGACATAGCGTCAAGGCGGGGTCTTCGGTAGTATGTTAGATCCCTGCGGGAGGAAAGATGGACGGATCATCCATGGGTGGCGCGGGAGACAAACGATATCCGCCCGTGTCCACCCTCGACGCGAAGCGCTTGACGATGGTGGTCAAGGAAATCTTCTCTTCGGTGCCTTCAACCTACGATCGGCTGAACCACCTTCTGAGCTTCCGCCGCGACGTGGCGTGGAGACGGGAGACTGTCAGGCGAATGCGCTTCTTCTCAACACACGCCTTTCTGGACGTCGCGACGGGCACCGGAGATCTCGCCATAGAGGCCGCGCTGCGAAATCCAAAGGTTGCCGTCACTGGCGTGGACTTCGTTGAGGCGATGCTCGAGGTGGGGCGGCAGAAGGTTCAGGCGCGGGGCCTCCAGGAACGAATCAGCCTGCGGTATGGCGATGCGCTCGCGCTGCCTTTTTCTGATGCGAGCTTCGATGTGACTGCCATTGCCTTCGGCATGCGCAACATACCGGACAGGCTGCGCGCGTTGCGGGAGATGGCCAGGGTGACAGCCCCGGGCGGCCAGGTCATGATCCTGGAGTTCACCTTCGCTCCGGCGCGCGGATTCCGATCGTTGTATGGGTTCTACCTCAGGAGGGTGCTTCCGGGTTTCGCCAGGCTCGCCGTCCGCGACACTTCCGCCTATCACTACCTTGCGGACTCCATCATGGCCTACCCGGAGCCTGATGCCTTCGACTCCCTCATGAACCAGGCGGGTCTGGTCCTGGTCCAGCATTTCCCCATGACTCTGGGCACTGTCTATCTCCACGCAGGTCGCACCCCCGGCCCCTGACCCCTTTGGATCAACGTCGGCTCGCGCGCGCCCGTGCGGCCGTGTATGCGCGCCCTTGCCGCACACATCGTTTTGGTGTAAATTAGTTTTACTGTAAAATGAATGCTCCCGATAGAACCCTGGCGCGAGACCAGGAGATAGCAAACCGCATCCTGGAGCTTTTCAGAGCGATGAAGCGCTACATCCGCGGCGAGTTCCCGCCCCTTTCCGAGCGGGGAATGAGCGAGGAAAAGCTTCGCTGCCTGGCGGCCCTTCGGTTTCTCGGGAAGAGCCACCTCAAATCACTGGCCGCCTATGACGGCCTTTCCGCGTCCAGTACCTGCATCATGCTCAATCAGCTCGTGCACGAAGGCTTCGTGAGCCGCAGCGATGATGAGGCGGATCGAAGGAACGTCTTCTACGTTCTGACCGACGCCGGCCTCGCGGCCGTGGATACGGCGCTTGCCCGGCGAGTCGACTTGCTGTGTGGGAGGCTGGAGAGGTTCGGCGAGACCGAGAAAGCGCGCCTTGCGGGCGCCCTTGCAACGGTCATGGCGGGAGTCGAGAAGCTCAGAACACCATAGAACGGAGTCAAGCATTCAAATGGGCATGATAAACGACAGATCGACGGGGGAGGGCTACGAATGGGTCGCTCTCTCCGTCACCACCATCGGCTCGCTCCTGGCATCGATTCAGGGCTCGGCCCTGATCATCGGGCTCCCGGATGTCCTGGTCAACCTGAAGGCGGAGTTTCTCACGATCATCTGGGTCCTTCTTGCATACCTCCTGGTGACCACGGCCGTCGTCCCGGTGATTGGACGCCTGGCCGACATGTTCGGGCGGAAGAACCTCTATAACGCCGGCTTTGCCATCTTCACCCTCGGGTCCCTCCTGGCGGGGCTCGCCCAGGTGCGCTTTCACGGCTGGGACCTGGTGGGCGCGCGGATCGTCCAGGGGATCGGCGGAGCGCTGCTTTTCGCCAACAGCGCCGCCATCGTCACGGATGCCTTCCGCCACGGGAGGATCGGCCTGGGTCTGGGAGTGAACCAGATCGCCATTGCGGCGGGGTTCGTCCTCGGACCCGTTGTCGGCGGCCTGCTGACCGCCATCAACTGGCGGTGGATCTTTTTCATCAACGTGCCCCTGGGCGTTGGCGGAACAATCTGGGGCCTCATGCGCCTGCGGGAGCCGGAGACCCTCCCCGGCGGCCAGCACTTCGACCTCTGGGGAAGCATCACCTTCACGATCGGGATGGGAGGGCTCCTCATGGGTCTTTCCCTTTTCGCCTTCCCCTCCGGAGCTCCCTTCCTGCCCTACGTGCTGATGGGCGCTTCCATCCTGATCCTCGCCGCCTTCATCCTCATTGAGCGCCGGGTCCGGGAACCCATGCTGGACTTCGGTCTCTTTCGCCATCGGCTTTTCGCCCTCGCGAACCTCGCCGCGGGGCTGAACGGGCTTGCGCGCGGGGCCGTGCTCTTTCTTCTGACCTTCTTCCTGCAGGGCCCGTATGGGAAAGACCCCCTCCAGGCCGGCATCCTGACCGCTCCCTTCGGTCTTGCCTTTCTTGCGGTCGGCCCGTTCTCAGGCTTTCTCTCTGACCGCCACGGCTCGCGGGGCCTGGCCACCGCGGGACTGCTCGTTTCCAGCGTGGGACTGCTCGGCCTTGCAACCATCACGTCGAATACCAGCTACCTGCTGCTGGCGGTCTTCATGATCCTGATGGGAGGCGGCTCGGGTCTTTTCAGCTCGCCGAATACGAACGCCATCATGTCCTCCGTGGTGGCGGAGCGCCGGGGAATCGCGTCGGCCACGAACATCATGCTGGGGAACACCGGCCAGATGTTCAGCATCGCCATCGCTTTCCCCCTGGTCCTGAGCCGAATTCCGCAAAGCGTCATGTACCACGTGTTTCTCTACGGCGGCGGAATGAGCGACTCGCCGGGAGTCCTCCGGGTCTTCCAGGGCGGGCTGCATGAAGCTTTCATTGTTTCTTTCGCCGTGACGCTGGTTGCCGCGGCCGCATCATTCCTTCGGCCAACACGAGAGACCGCCCCGGACGCGCGTGATGCGCAGGGTGGATCAGTGCCTTCCTGAGAGGCGCGCCTCGATCTCGAAAGCGGTTTTTCTATCGGGCATTCCCCGACAGCCACCCGGAGCAGTTACAGTGCAGGCTGCAACGATGCTGGCAAAGCGCGCGCACTCTTTCAGCCCTTTTCCTTCCAGGAATGCCGCCAGAAATCCCGCGTCAAAAGCGTCTCCTGCGCCAATGCTGTCGACCAGCTCACCAATCTTCACGCCCGGTTGATGGAAGTGCTGGTCCTTTTCATAGATATCCGAGCCTGCCTCTCCCCGCTTGATGATCACGGCACGGACTCCAGTTTCAAGGAGCGAAACGGCCGCCAGCGGAAGGTCCACAGCGCCGGTGAGACCGAGGGCCTCCCGCTCATCGCAGAACAGGAAGTCCAGCGCGGGGAGAATCCGGCGCATGGACGCCATCCAGGGCGGCGGAGCTTCGCGCAAGGGGAATTGGGAGTCCACCGAGGTGAAGATCCCGCGTCTGTGCGCTTCCTCATAGAGCTCGACGATGTCGCTGTCATACATTTGCGCGAAATGAAGGAAGCCGCCGCTATGAAGAGATCGCGTGTCCAGAAGGGTCTCTCTCTCTCCAGCATCATAACGCTGCGGCCACGGATCATGAGTTGGAAGCTGATAGAACAGGGGCCGCTTGCGGCTGCCGAATGCCAGCACGTATGCCCCAATGCCTGTCCGCGCCCCCTCGACGACTCGAACGTCATTGGTGTCCACGCCGCTCTCCCGGAGCTGGCGGACGATGACCGGGCCGAAGACATCGCCGGCAACGTTCGCGCTCACCGAGACTCTCAGCCCCAGTTTTGCCATGTCCTGGATCGCGTATCCCACTGAGCCAGCGACTGCCAGCTCCATTGCGGCGGGTCCCTCCCAGCTCCTGAGCGCGCCCAGGTCTTCGGGAGCTTCCCCCCGAATGAGGATGTCCACGTTCAGCGGTCCGATAGCGGTGACGTCATTTTTCATGACATCAGCCGCTCAGTGCGTGTCCTTGGGGAACAGCCAATTCCACACGCGGGCGTGTCGGGCGATATTGGCCCGCTGGCAGTCCGGATTGATGTTCCCCTGGGCCACGCCTGCGAAGTACGCCAGGAGCTGTCCCGGCAGGATGGCGAGGACCGAGAAGAGAATGGGATCACGCTCGGGGAGGCGAAACAGGTCATCAACCTGGGCGCAGATTTTCTCGTCATCCGAGCTCACAATGCCCATTGAGGGAGACTTGAGCATCATGGTGACCTGGGCAACATCGCGCAGGGCGCTGTAGGCAGGGTCGTCCAACGGCGCGACGACGATGGTGAGGATGTCGTGTGTCGTCAGTCCGAGGGCGCCGTGGATATGCCTGCCCGGACACATCCCCTTGGCCGGGATGTGGCTCATCTCATCGTACTTGAGCGCAATCTCCTGAGCGGTTCCCTCATTCGCGCCCCCTCCCACAATGAGAACGCTGCGAATGTGGGCATAGCGCGTCGAAAGGACGCGGGCCCTTTCGCTTACCCATTCGAACGAGGCTCCCATGCTGCCCGGGCAGTGCGAAGAGCCTGGTCCGAAGGTCCTTCCAGTCTCGGGCCTGCGGCTGTCGGAGCGCGCCGATTTCCAGCGCCAGCCAGATGGAGGCGGCCAGGCGGGTAGCGTAGTGGAACGTGTCCGATCCACCGGTGTCGAAGCCTCCCGCGCACAGCACTACCTCGTCGCATTTCTTCGTGATGGGACTGCCGGCGATGCTTGTGAAAGCAACCTGGTAGGCTCCCAGCTCCCGGGCCTTCGCCGCTGCCCTGTTGCTATCCGTCGTGCTGCCGCTGCCGGAGTAGGAGAAGAAAACCGTCCGCCGGAAATCCAAAGGGTGCGGAAAGTTCACGACCTCCAGCGAGTCGTAGTCCTTCGCCTCCCAGCCTGCCCATTCCCAGAAAGCCGCGGACGCGGTCTGGGCAACAAACTGAGAGGTCCCCAGTCCGTGTCCGGCCATTCCTGTAAAGCCTTTCTCCACGAGCCTCTGGGCCAGGGCGGGGATGGTCTTCCTGTTCAGCGCAAACGTATCCTCGAGCGCCTTCGCCTGGCTCTTGATGTCGCCGTAGAGATTGAACGGGTGCTCCGTACGAGGGCGGGAGCCAAGGCTTCTGTACATGATCGGGTACTCGCCCGTGCCCTCGATCAGCCGCGAGAGGTCACCTTCCAGCACCCATCTCTGCGCCCGCGTTCCGGTCGTGCGATCGTAACCATCACTCATGAGAGGACTCCTTTGTACTGTTTGTGTATTCAGACGGCCGGGCGGTGCCATCCGCCTCCCCCAGGGCCAGGCCGAGGATCTTTTCCTGGCTCATGTGAGCCTTGTCGAGCACCGCCGCCACCCGGCCCCCACGCATCACCATGACCGTGTGAGCCAATCTCACGATCTCGGGGAGCTCGGAGGAAATGAGAAGAACGGCGCGACCTCTGCCCGCCTGGTCTACAATGAGCTGGTACAGCTCGGACTTCACGGCGATGTCGATCCCCTGCGTCGGTTCGGTCAGGATCAGGACATCGGGGGCAGCGGCAAGACATCGTGCGAGCGCCACTTTCTGCTGGTTGCCGCCACTCAGGCTGTTCACAGACATTTCGGTGCCCGCGGTCTTGATGCTGAGAGCCTGCACTTGCCGCACAGCGACTGATTTTTCCTCTGCATGGCTCAGAACGCCGAACTTTCCAGAGATCCTGGGGAGGATGGACAGGGAGATGTTTCTCCTGATCGTTTCATCATGGAGGATGCTGTCGTTCTTCCTGTCCTCGGGAAGGTAGATCATTCCCCTCGCGATCCCGCGGGACGGAGTGGGCTCGAGGCGCTTGCCCTTGAGAACGATGCTGCCCCCGTCGATGGGAAGCTCGCCGAACAATGCCTTGCCCAGCTCAGTCTTGCCGCTTCCCGACAGCCCTGCGACGGCCAGGATTTCTCCGGCGCGGATGCTGAAACTGACCTCCTTCAAAACCGAACCGGAGCACAGCCCTTTCACATCCAGCAGGACCGCGCCGGGGGGAGGGGCTTGTGTGCCGGTCTGGGCTTCCACATCTCTTCCGACCATGTCGAAGATCAGGGACTTCCTCGTGAACTGCGAAAGAGGCGCGGTGCGGATGTGGCGGCCATCTCTCATCACGGTCACGCGGTCTGCAATCTCGAAGACCTCGTCCAGGTGGTGGGAAATATAGAGGATGGTAACTCCCCGTTTTTTGAGGCGCCGGATGTTCCTGAACAAAGCGTCCACCTCGGAGCGATTCAGGGCGGATGTCGGCTCATCCATGATCAGGAGCTCGGTATTGTTGAGGAGGGCCTTTGCGATCTCCACGATCTGCTGCTCGCCGACGCGAAGCTCTCGGATGACTGCCTCAGGAGACACGTCCGGCGCATCAAGGGTATCCAGGATGGCCCGCGTTCTCTTTCGCATGTCTCCGCCGTTGAGCCAGACGCCGCCCGTGACAGGCTCCTTGCCAAGGAACACGTTGCGGGCAACCGACTGGTCGGGCAGGAGGTTGAAGATCTGGTAGATGGTCGAAACACCCGCCTTCAGGGCGTCCTTCGGGTCTCGAGGCAGATAGCGGGTTTCGTTGAGCCAGATGGTCCCGGCTTCCGGCGCCGCCGCCCCCGCCAGAAGCTTGATGAGGGTGGACTTCCCGGCGCCATTCTCGCCTACCAGGGCATGGAGGTCCCCGCGTTGAATGTCGAAGGACACTTCCTTCAACGCGCGGACTCCCGGGTATGACTTGCTGACATTTTCGAAACGCACGTGGACCGGGCCGTCCATTGCCTCAGGCTTTCGCCGTCCGCAGCCGGTCCAGGGAAAGAGCGATAATCAGTATGGAGCCCTGGATGATCTTCTGAATGTAGATGTCGATGCTCATGAGGATCATTCCGTTCTGGATGGTCATCAGGAACACTGACGCAATGAGAGTGTTGATGATCTTGCCCTTGCCCCCGGACAGGCTCGTTCCACCCAGCACGACAGCCGTGAGCACCGGAAAGAGGAAATCCTCTCCCATGCCTCCCGCCGCCGAGCCCTGACGCGCCACTTGCATGATGCCGGCAAACGCTGCGAGCGCTCCGGCAAGCATGAACGCGTTCTGCTTGACGCGCGAGACGCTGATGCCCGCGAGCCACGACGCTTTCTCGTTGTTGCCGGTGGCGAAGATGCGCGCCCCGAAAGTGGTGTGGCGCAGTACGAGGTGAAATACGATATAGAGGAAAAACATGATCAGGATGGGGGCGGATACCCCCAGGAACCTTCCGCTGGCAATGAAATTGATCGGAGTGATGCCGTCACCGTAAATCGTTTTTCCTTTCGTATAGACAAACGCGAGCCCGGAAAGTATGTACATCGTTCCGATTGTCGTGATGATGGGGTTGATTTTCAAACGCGTTACGATGATGCCGTTCCCGAGGCCGATGAGCGCCCCCGCGCCTACCACGACCGCCCCTGCGGCAAGCGGTGGGACGTGGAGGCTCACGAGCTGGGCTCCCATCAGGACTCCCCCGACGGTCAGGATTGACGGCAGGGAAATGTCCATGGTTCCCAGCAGGACGATGAAATGTTCGCCAATGGCGACGATGGCGATGATGGCCGCCTGCCGCAGAACCGTGGTGATGTTGTTCAGGGAAGCGAAGGATCTGGTGGCGAAGGTGAGAAACAGGATCCAGAGAATGAAAATGACGACGAACCCCTGCTCCCCAACGACGGCGGTCCATTTCCGGGAGGTCCTGGTGGCCTCCAGCGCTGCGTCCTGCTCATGATTGCCTGGGCGAAAGGGGGAGACGGCTGCGTCTCCCCTCCGCTCTACTGTCCAGCGTTCTCGCTGGTGACCAGGTGCACGGGCACGCGAACCTTCTGGGGCAGGGTGCTGCCCGCGAGCAGCTTCACCACGGCGTTGACCGCGAGCACGCCCGTCGCGGCGGGGGCAGTATCGACTGTCCCGCGGTACATGGTGCCCTGCTTGATGTACTCCACTGCCTGCTTGTCGGCATCTATCCCCACGATAATGGTGTCGGAGGAGGTCCTGCCCGGCATTCTGGAGTGCCTTCATTGCGCCAGGGCTCCGGCGTCGTTGATGCTCGCGACGACGTTGATGTCCGGATGGGCCTGCAGTGCGGACTCCATGGAGTTCAGGCCGTTCTGCGGAGTGCCGCCCAGGTAATTGCCGACAATGACGGCTCCCGGAGCGGCCTTGAGAAGCGCCGCGGCCATGTTCTGCGCGCGCACGACGACGTTCGGCAGGTCGGGGTAGTCCAGGATAGCCACATGCGCGCTCCCCTGCAGCTCCTTCGCGATGAGCTTGCCGGCGTATTCACCGGCGGCGCTTCCGAGATCCGCGTCTTCAATGCTGATGGAAACACCGCCGAGCTCCGTCACGTCTCGGCCCGCGTACTGCACAATCTTGACGCCCTTCTTCGCCGCATCCATAAGGGCGGACCGCACGCTGGGCGGATCGAAGAGACCGATGATGATTGCCGCGGCCCCGCTTGCGGTGAAGCTTTCGATTGCGCTGATCTGCTTGTCGACCTTGATCTCCGAGTCGAAGGTGCGCACGGGCAGCCCCAGTTTCCTGGCGTAGCTCACTGCGCTCTCCGCCACAGTGGCGTGGTACTCGGTGGAGTACGTGATGGCAATCACGCCGACGAAGGAGCTCTCTTTCGTCAGGCGAGACCGTGCGGCAGCCACTTCCCTGTCCGTGGGAGACAGGTCCGCCGCCACGCCCAACCCTGCCGTCAGCAGCGTTGGTTCGGGATACTTCCCACCTTGCGCCTGCGCTATTGCAAGCGACGAGCACATCAGCAGCACGACAGCTGCCACTACAAATCGCTTCATTCGCTCCTCCTTGAAAAAGAGAATCTTCACGCCGACTTCTCCGGCTTCAGCTCCCTCGGGTGATTTCCAGAGGACTCGCCCCGGTTTTCCGCCCTCTGCAGGACATTGCGAATGGTAGCCTCGTCCGACACCAGCACGTTGATGAACCGCCCGCGGAGGGCTCCGAGGATGGGTCCGACCTTGTCCGCGCCGCACGCTACGCCGATGCAGAGGCGCGCCCTGCGGAGATCCGAAAGCTCGATCCCGATGATCCGCTCCGCGAAGGAAGTCCGGCGCTCCCGACCGTGACTGTCGAAGAAGCGACCGCAGATGTCGCCGACGGCCGAGCTTTTCACCTCGTCCAGCTCTCTCTGCCGGATCATCCCCGTCCGCACGTACAGCCTGTCGCTCTGCAGGCTGCCGATGCCCACGACATAAATGTCCCCGTGACGGGCCATATCCAGGACATGGCGTATGGTCGGGTTCGCTCGAATGATGTCACTTGCCGTGCCGGAGCCGATGCCGAGAATGGCGGGTGAGCTGAGGAAATACGGCCGTGCACCGAAGGGATGGGCGGCAGCGCGGGTGATCTCGTTATAGTCGATGCCATGGGCCTCATGCCCAAGGTTGCCCATTGCCTGGACGACTGATATCTCGGACACCGTGCGCGTCAGGAGCGCGTTGGCCAACGAGCGAAGCGTGCGTCCGCATCCAATGACCAGGCGCTGCCCCGGGCGCACGGCGTCATGCAGGTAGTTGGCCGCATATCGGCCGACTGTCTCTCTCGTGCTTTCCGGGTCAGCGGTAAGCTCCGGCGCGATCACGGCATCTGTGAGGTGGGGGAAGAGCTTCCGGAGGGACTGGTCAAGCTCATCGAAGGCCGCAGCCGGATCCACGATGCGAATCTGGACAATACCGCGCTTGCGGACCTCCGTGAGGTACCGGGAGATCTGGCTGGGGGTGACCCCTGCGCTGCGGGCAATCTCCGACTGGGTGCGATGCTCGAGGTAGTAAGCCCTGGCAATCTCCATCAGCAGGACGGTCTTCTTGTCCCTCACCCGTTCGCA
Organism: uncultured Spirochaetota bacterium; assembly: GCA_963745235.1. Classification (GTDB taxonomy): domain Bacteria; phylum Spirochaetota; class Spirochaetia; order SZUA-6; family Fen-1364; genus Fen-1364. Next base: position 42,089 of record CAVUXE010000045.1, read on the forward strand.
TCCCCGTTGTGCATATTTGTGAATTCACATTTATGCACAACTATGAGAGACTACACCCGGGGGAATGCAAATGCAAGAGCTTTTCTCACGGAGGCCGTTGTGAGGCTGATCCTCGTACGGCACGGGGAAACCGACTGGAACCGCCACGCCCGACTGCAGGGAAGCTCCGATCTGCCTCTCAGCCAGACGGGGAGGGCTCAGGGCCTGGCCGTCTCCAAGACGTTGAGCCGGGAAAAGATCGATGCTCTGGTGTCCAGCCCCCTCCTCCGGGCCGCGGAAACAGCCCGGATGATCAGCGACGCCCGGCCCGCCGGGCCCTCTCCGAGGTTTGAACCGCTTTTGGCGGAGATCCACCTGGGCGCCTGGGAGGGACTGACGCTCGAAGAGCTGCGGGAACGGTTCCCACGGGAGCTCGATCGGTGGAGAACCGACCCCCGGGCGGTTCCGCCTGGCGGAGAGCCCCGCCGGTCAACGGCTGCGAGGATACGCTCGTTCATAGGCCGCCTGGCCGGGGACAGCACTGAAACCGTCGTTATCGTGGGGCATCTGCTGGTCTTTCAGGCTTTGATCTGCGCGCTCATGGGGATCTCCCCCCGGTCGAGGTGGCCCTTCCACCTGTACGCGGCGTCCCTGTCAGAGCTGCGGACCGAGGGAAGCACAACCTCCATCATTCAACTGAACAACCTTTCACATCTGGTCGCTGCCGGCCTTGACGTCGAGTCAATACGAGACCGTTGAAATACGCTACCATTCTTCTGAGGGGGTCACCATGACAGAGCAAGGCTTCTCAACCCGCGCCATTCACAAGGGGGACCATGCGGACAGGTCCATGGTCACCAGGCCCAAGACAATGCCTCTCTACGAGACGTCGGTGTTCGTGTACGAAGACCTGGCGCAGGTGGACGATTTTCTCAGTGGCAACCGCGACAACTACATGTACACACGCCTGGGAAACCCCAACCAGCGGGCGCTCGAGCTTTGGGGAGCTTCCCTGGAGGGAGGAGAGGACGCGCACGTCTGCGCCTCCGGTATGGCGGCGCTCCTGGCTCTCCTGGGCTCGGAGTGCGGGGCAGGGGACGGAGTTGCTGCGGCAAGCGACATTTACGGCGGGACGCACAGCCTGCTGGAAAAAGAGCTTTCCCGTTTCGGGATCGGGGCTCAGTTCCTTTCCGTGGAAGATCCGCGCGAGGTTGAGCGCGTCATGCGACCGGGAACGAAAATCCTCCTTGTGGAGACATCCTCCAATCCCCTGGTAAGAGTGGCGGATGTTCCAGCGCTTGCAGAGGCCGCGCACCGCAGAGGCGCGAAGCTCGTTGTCGACAACACCTTCCTTTCTCCCGTTCTCTTCCAGCCTCTGGCCCACGGGGCAGATGCGGTGGTGCATTCGACCACCAAATACATCAACGGTCACAGCGATGCCACCGGAGGCCTCATCGTGTCCGACCCGGAGTGGATTGCGCGGTGTCGGAGGTTCACGCAGAACGGCGGAGGGCTCCTCAGCCCGTTTGAAGCGTGGCTCACGCTGCGCGGGGCAAAGACGCTGTCGCTGCGCATGGAGCGGCATACGGCCAACGCGAAGGACATTGCGCGGTGGCTGGAGTCCCGGCCCGGCGTTGCGCGTGTGCATTACCCGAGCCTCCCGAGTCATCCCCATCACGCGCTTGCCGCGCGGCTTTTTCCGCGCGGCGCCGGCGGGATGATGGCCTTCGACCTTTCCGGGGGCTTGCAGGCGGCGGATGCGTTCATGAAGGGCCTTTCCTTCATCGCCTTTGCTCCGTCACTGGCCGGGGTTGCAACCACCATTTCGCACCCTGCCAAGACTTCCCACCGGGGGCTGTCCGAGGGCGAGCTTCAGAAGCTTGGCATCACGCAGGGCACAATACGTCTGAGCGTCGGCATCGAGGACGTGGAGGATATCAGAAGGGACCTCGACCAGGCGCTCGCACACGCCACCTGATTCACCGTTGCGACGGTCCGGCCTTTGCTCAGGCACTATGATTGAGCAGGCTGCGCTTCCGGTCGGTCGTCCGGGGCGGAAGGCTGCAGCCAGTTTCTGCCGTCCCGCGCGATGAGGGACGTGGCCGCTTCCGGCCCCCAGGTGCCCGCCGCGTAGTTGGGCATGTCCACGGGCTCCGCTGCCGCCCACGCCTCGAGGACAGGGGTGATGACCGCCCAGGCGGATTCCACCTGGTCCGCGCGCATGAACAGCGTGGCGTCTCCCCGCATCACGTCAAGGAGAAGGGTCTCGTAGGCTTCCGGCGGGGAAGCGTTGAAGGCCTCCTGGTAACCGAAGCTCATATCCACAGGGCTGAGCCGCAGCTCGGGCCCGGGATGCTTTGCCTGGAACCGAAGGCTGATCCCCTCTCGGGGCTGGATGCGCATCACCAGCCTGTTGGCCTGCCAGTCGATGGCCGCGGAGCCGGGGAAAGAGCGGTGGGGAACCGGGCGGAACTGGATGACCGCCTCGGACGACCGGGCGGGGAGGCGCTTGCCCGTGCGCAGGTAGAACGGCACGTCCTGCCATCGCCAATTGTCCACGAAAAGCTTCACGGCGGCGAATGTCTCCGTCAGGGAGTGCGCCGATACCCCGGGCTCCTCGCGGTACGCCGCCGCGCGCTCTCCCTCCACCCATCCCCGGCCGTACTGGCCCCGCACGGCGAACTCGTGCACCCGATCTTCCGGGATGGGCCGCACGGCGCGCAGCACGTCCACCTTCTTGTTCCTGATCTGATCTGCGTCGAAGCTCACCATCGGCTCCATGGCAACGAGGCAGAGGATCTGCAGGAGGTGGTTCTGGATCATGTCGCGCAACGCGCCGGCGTGGTCATAGTAGCCACCCCTGTGCTCCACCCCGATCTGCTCGGCCACGGTGACCTGGACGTGGTCCACGTAGCGGCGGTCCCAGACCGGCTCGAACAGGCCGTTGGCGAACCGGAAGGCCAGGATGTTCTGGACGGTCTCTTTGCCAAGGTAGTGGTCAATGCGGAAGATCTGCTGTTCCTCGAAGGTCTTCCCGAGGAAGAGGTTCAGCTGCCGCGCAGACTCGAGGTCCCGCCCGAACGGCTTCTCCAGAACCACGCGCGCGCGCGAGCGATCGAGGCAAAGGCTCGCCTTTCCCAGCCCCTCCACCACGGTAGCCATGACGATGGGCGGCACGGCCAGGTAGAAGATGCGGTCTCCCGCGGCGCCCCACGCCTTTTCCTGGTCCGTCAGCACGCGGGCCAGGGACGCGAAAGTGCCGGGGTCCTTGAAGTCTCCCGTCACCAGGTGCATCGCGGCGGTGAGGGGCTCCCACACGGCGCTGTCCACCTTGCCGCGGCGGGAGAAGTGGTCAACGCCGTCGCCGAGGCGCGCGCGGAACGCCGCCTCTTCCATGGGCTTGCCGTCCACGCCTACCACCGCGAAGCGCTCAGGCAGCCGGCGGTCCAGCGCCAGGTTGTAAACCGCGGGGCCGAGCTTCCGCCATGCCAGATCGCCGGCCGCCCCGAAGATCACCAGGATAACGGGCTGATTGTTCCGAGCCAAAGGCTCCTCCTTGCCGCCGCTTCCGGGAACGGCCCGCGGTTCAAGCGGTGAGCCCAGCGCGGCCCAGCGCCGAGCGGGTGGTCTCGAAATCCGTGTGGTGGATTCCCAGGATGCCCATCTGTCTGGCCACCTGCACGAACATGCGCCGGTCCTCGACATAGGCAACCTCCGTCGCGGGGACCTGGGCGATGTCGAGGGCAAGCCGGAAAATGTCGGTGTCCGGCTTTCGGATATGAACGAAGCAGGAGGAGACGAAGAAGTCCACGAACTCATTGAGCCTGAATGTGCGGATGCGGTGCTCGGTGAGCTCGCGTCCCTCGTTGCTCACCACCGCGACCTTCAGCCCATGGCGCGCTTTCAAGTTTCGCACGTAGTCCATCATCGGCGGGAGCGCCGTGGACTGGGCGAACATGAACTCCTTGAACTCAGCCGGAGTGAACGACCGCTGGGTATGGAAGACAACCCGGGAGAGATACTCGTCCAGGCTCAGCTTGCCTTCTTCGTAGGTGTCGAAAGTGAGATGGTGCCGCTCGTCCATCTCCTCCCGGTCAAGATGGTACGCCTCCGCCGCTCGATGCCGCTCTTCCCTTCCCCAGCCGTTGGACAGGAGCACACCGCCGATGTCCAGGAAAAGCGCCCGGATGGAGGCACTCCTCGAAGCGGAACCGGGCCGTGTTCGTGCTTTGGACATCTCATTGAAAGTAATCAAAAGTGAAAACGTTCGTCATTCTGCGCGTTTTTCAATAAGATAGTCGGGACGCCGCAGCGTCGCATCTGCTTGACGGCCGCTGATGAGCAGGCACACAGGAAACAGGAGGTCGTTATGTTGGGCGGGTGGAGAAGCGATTCGTGACTGATCCGAAACGGACTCTGGGTTCCGAGGTGCTCCTGGTTCTCGGCGTTTCCCTGGGATACAGCGCGGCATACTCAGTGACAGACCTCGTCGGAAAGCTTGTCGCAAGGAAGGCCCTTTCCGCACAGACAAGCACTCTCAACCCGTCCCACGCTTCGGGCCACCCGTGGCTGGACCTGGCCTTTCAGCTTGTCGGCATTTTTTTTGGCGTAATTCCCGCCCTGCTCGCCCTCTATCTGCTGAGACAGAAAGGGCCTGCTGACCCCATGGGTTTCAGGTCTCGGCGGATCGGTTTTGACGCATGGTCAGGCGTTGGGCTTGCCGCCGCCATCGGAATACCGGGGCTTGGGCTCTACCTTGCCTCGCGGGCGATTGGGATCAACACCACCGTGATTCCAGAGGCGCTGCCCCTTGTCTGGTGGACTGTGCCAGTCCTCCTGCTTTCGGCGGTTCAAAACGCCTTCCTGGAGGAAGTGGTTGCAGTAGGGTACCTGGTGAATCGCCTGCGAGAAATGTCTTGGGGCATTCCGGCGGCCGTTGCGGCAAGCGCCTTGCTTCGAGGTTCCTACCATCTCTACCAGGGTTTCGGCGGGTTCATCGGCAACACCGTCATGGGGGCGGTGTTCGCATTGTTCTTCATTCGCTTCAGGCGCGTGAGCCCGTTGATCGCTGCCCATTCGATTCTGGATTCCGCAGCTTTCATCGGGTACGCTTTCCTGCACGGTCATCTGGGCGCACTTGGCATATGAGCGCCCAGATGACAGCAGATGAAGGGAACAAACTGAAGGGGGCGGATCATGAAGACCATAGCAATTGAGGAGCATTTTTCCATTCCTGCTTTTGGCGGGAGCGGGACGGGCTCTTCCCGAGGCGGACCAGAAGGACAGTACATGGCGGAGATGAACAGGAAGCTGCTCGACCTCGACCAGGGCAGGCTTGCGGACATGGACGCCGCGGGGATCGACATGCAGGTGCTCTCACTTTCGGCAGTCGGGGAGGGCACGGCGGAGGGCGCGCCGGCCGCCGCCCTCGTTCGCAGCGCGAACGATATTCTGTCCGACGCCATCCGCCGGCAGCCTCGCCGCTACGCCGGATTTGCCGCCCTGTCGTTGCAGGATCCGCAAGGTGCCGCTGATGAGCTGGAACGGTGCGTCACAAGGCTCGGGCTCGTCGGGGCCATGATCGACGGAACCATTGACGGGCAGTTCCTGGATAACCGACGTTTTGAGCCTGTGCTTGCCGCGGCCGAACGGCTCGGGGTCCCCCTCTATCTCCACCCCGCTCCGCCGCCCAAGGCAATCTACCAGGCGTACTACAGCGGGTTGCCCGAGGCGGTGAGCTTTTCACTTTCCATCGCCGGCTGGGGCTGGCACGTTGAAACGGGCCTTCACAGCCTCAGGATGGTCGTGGCGGGAGTGTTTGACAGGTTCCCGAACCTGCAGGTCATTATCGGACACATGGGTGAGCTCATTCCCTATTGTCTCGCTCGATCTGACATGATCCTGAGCCGCGCGGCTCCCCACCTGCAGCGCAGGGTGAGTGACTATTTCCGCACCAATTTCCACTTCACCACCAGCGGGTATTTCACCATACCGCCTCTTCTCTGCGCGCTCATGGTTTTTGGCGCGGAGAAGATGCTTTTTGCAGTGGACTATCCCTACAGCCCCAATGCCGCGGGCCGTGGGCTGCTCAATACCGCTCCGATAAGCCCGTCGGATCTGGCAAAGATCTCGCACGAAAACGCGGAGCGGGTGCTGAAGCTTCCCGCGTGAATGACCGCGGGGCGCGGAGCCTCAGGATTGCCAGCTCAGGGGAAGAGCTCTTTGAGCGCTTGAGAAGCGGCGTAGATGCTGCCAACACCCGCCAGGTGACAGGTCACCCGCAGTACCTCGGCTATTTCTTCCTTTGTCGCTCCCGCATTTACCGCGGACTGCGCCAGAGATCGTACTCCGCTCACGGCGCCGTGGGACGCGTCAAAAGCCATCGCGATGAGCAACTTGATCTTTCTCGGCAGGGCGCCATCTGAATAGACCAGGCTATCCCCGCTTTTCATGTGGTCCATGAACACGGGATCGATTTTCATCATCGTCGTGAGAAACGACGATCCCTGGAGCTGGTCTTTGGGATTTTCCGGCATGGAGAGCCTCCTTTGAGTTGTGCGTGAACGACCAATCCTCACAAGCTCCTCGGCAGATGTCAAGGAGGTTGAAGGTCACAGCCCCAGGTAGGCTTTTCTCACGTTCTCGTTGCCAGCGACGTCCGCGGAGGTGCCGGAAAGCACGATGGTGCCCGTCTGCAGGACGTAGGCGCGGTGCGCGACCCTGAGCGCCATCAGCGCGTTCTGCTCCACCAGGAGGATGGTGGTCCCCTTCGCGTTGAGCTCCTTGATGACGTCGAAGATCTGGTCCACGAGCACGGGGGCAAGCCCCATGGAGGGCTCGTCCATGAGGAGGATCTGCGGATGGGACATGAGGCCGCGGGCGGTTGCGAGCATCTGCTGCTCGCCGCCGGAGAGGGTGCCGCCCTTCTGATTCTCCCGCTCCTTGAGGCGGGGGAAGAGCGTGAAGGCGTACTCGATACCGTCCTGGATCTCGGCCTTGTCCTTGAGGATGTAGGCGCCCATCTCGAGGTTCTCCAGCACGGTGAGGCGCGGGAAGATGCTGCGGCCCTCCGGCACCATGCCGATGCCCCTCTGGTGAACCACGTGGGGGGCCAGCTGCGTGATGTCCGCTCCGTTGAGGAGGACCTTGCCCTCGCCGCGGGTGAAGGAGGCCGGAGATGGAGCGCAGGGTGGTGGTCTTGCCCGCGCCGTTCGCGCCGATGAGGGTGACGATCTCGCCCTCCTCAACCGTGAGCGAAACGCCCTTGAGCGCGTGGATGTTGCCGTAGTAGGAGTGGATGCCGTCCAGTTCCAGGAGGCTCATACCGCAGCGTCTCCGCTCTCGACGGCGCCGCCCGCCGCGCCGCCTGCAGCCTCGCCTGCCGCGCCGCCTGCAGCCTCGCCTGCAGCCCCGCGGCCGAGATAGGCTTCGATGACGCGGGGGTTCGCCGCGATCTCTGCCGGGCTGCCCTCCGCGATCTTTTCCCCGTAGTCCATCACGCTGATGCGTTCGGAGATGTTCATCACCACCTTCATGTCGTGCTCGATGAGCAGGATCGTGATGCCGAGCTCGTCGCGGAGGCGCCGGAAGAGGCGCGTCGCATCCTCGGTCTCGGCGGGGTTCATGCCCGCCGTCGGCTCGTCGAGCAGGAGCAGCCGGGGCTCGGAGGCGAGGGCGCGGGCGATCTCCACCCGGCGCTGGGCGCCGTAGGGAAGGCTCGCCGGCGAGCTCGTTGCCGACGCCCTTGAGGCCCACGTACTCCATGAGCTCCTCGGCCCGCTTCTCGGCCCGCTTCTCCTCGCTCCTTGAAGCCCGGGTCCTCAGCACCGCCTGGACCGCGTTCTGCTTGAGCCGCGTGTAGGCGCCGACCATGATGTTCTCCACGACCGTCATGCCGCCGAAGAGCCGGATGTTCTGGAAGGTCCGCGCCATGTGGAGGGCGTGATCCGGTCCGCGGTCAGCTGTCTGGATCGCGACGCCGTCGAATACGATCGCCCTTCTTCCGGCTTGTAGAGCCCCGAGAGGGCGTTGAAGAAGGTCGTCTTGCCCGCGCCGTTGGGCCCGATGATGGAGTAGATGCGGCCCTTCTCCATCGCGAAGATCATCTTGTTGACGGCGATGAGCCCGCCGAAGCGCTTGACGACGCCGTCGGTCTCGAGGATGAGCTGCTCAGCCACGATCGGCATCCGTTGTCTCGTCCGCCGCGTCTGCCTTCGTCGTCATCGGCCCTTGAGCTCGCGCTTGCGCCGCGCCGCGGGAAGGATGCCCGCCGGCCGGTAGATCATCATGAGGACGAGGATGATGCCGAACACCAGGCGCTGGTACTTGGAGGGGTCGAGCTGGTTGGAGAGGTCCTTCCAGTGGAAGTTGATGATCGGGATCACCGCGTCGCTCTGCCGGAGCTGCGCGAGGAAGAGCGAGAAGCTCTGCAGCACCTGCAGGTTGAGGAGGGTGACCACCGCCGCGCCGATGATCACTCCGGGGATGCTGCCGATGCCGCCGAGGATGACCATGGTGAGCACGCTCACCGACTGCGAGGAAGCGTGAAGGATTCGGGGCTGACGAAGGTGCGGCTCGCGGCGAAGAGCACGCCCATGGCCCCGGCGAAGGAGGCGCCGACCGCGAAGGCGCCGAGCTTGAGCCTGTTCGCCGGGATGCCCATGGCGGTGGCGGCGAGCTCGTCCTCGCGGATGGCCGCCCAGGCCCGCCCGATCTTGGAGTCGTCCAGGCGGTACGTGACGATGATCACGGCGACCACCACGAGGACGGCGATGAGGTAGAACAGGATGTTGTAGAACTGGTTGGCCGTCACCGGGTGCCCGACCAGCGGCTCGAAGAGCGGTTGAAGAAGGCGAGGAGCTCCTGGGCAGGGTCGGCCGCTGGATCGGCGTGATGCCCTGGGGCCCGTTCGTGAGGTTGAGGGGCTTGTCGAGGTTGTTCGCGAGCTGGCGGACGATCTCGCCGAAGCCCAGGGTGATGATGGCCAGGTAGTCGCCGCGGACGCGCAGCACCGGGCAGGCCGAGGATGAGGCCGACGATGGCCGCCACGATGATCGCCGAGGAACATGAAGAGGTAGAACCAGTCGGGCGCCAGGAAGAAGGGCGTGCCGGGCGGCGCGGTGCCGGGTATCGCGTGGAGGAGGAAGGGCTGCTGGGAGCCGAAGAAGCCCCAGAGGTAGGCGCCCACCGCGTAGAAGGCCATGTAGCCGAAGTTGAGCAGGCCGGAGAAGCCCACCACGATATTGAGGCCCGAGGGCCAGGGCCGAGAAGACCGCGATCTGGAAGATGACCTCCAGGTAGAAGATGTTGCGCGCGCCCGAGGATCGGCACGAGGACCACCGCGACGAGGACGGCCAGGGCGAGCTGTGCCGGCTTCTTCATGTCGCAGGAAGTAGGCGAGCGACGCTGCCGCCGACGAAGAGGAGGAAGGCGGGGATGGACCGCGGGCTCAGGTAGACGAGGACGAACCCTGCGGCGATGACAGCGCCGGTCAGCGAGTACGGCGTGGCGCCCCTGTTGCAGGACGCCGAGGAAGCGGCGCGCCATGTCCCGAAGCGTGGTTCTCACCTCGCACCCCCTATGCCTTCTGCGAGACCTGCTCGCCGAGCAGTCCCGAGGGGCGGAAGATGATGACGATGATCAGCACCAGGAAGGCGATGATATCCTTGTACTCGGACCCGAAGGCGCCCCTGGTGAAAGTTCCGAGGTAGGCGCCCGCGAAGCTCTCGAGCATGCCAAGGACAATGCCGCCCAGGAGGGCGCCGGTGAGGTTGCCGATGCCGCCGAGGACGGCGGCGGTGAAGGCCTTGATGCCCGGGCATGAAGCCGACGAAGGGGTCGATGCGCGTGAACTTGAGGGCGTACAGGACGCCCGCCGCGCCGCCGAGGGCGCCGCCCATGAGGAAGGTGAAGGAGATGATCGCGTTGACGCCGATGCCCATGAGGGCGGCGGTGGTGCGGTCCTGGGCCACCGAGCGGATGGCCTTGCCGATCTTGCGTCGCGTTGACGATGTAGTTGAGGCCGACCAGCATGAGGACGGCCGCGCCGATGACGACGAGCGACTTGACCTGGATGTCGACGCAGGGTGGCGTCCTGCCCGGTCGGGAGGGAGAAGAGGGGCAGGCGCTTGTCGAAATTGCCGAAGGTCGGGAATGACCCGGTAGAACTGGCCCGTCGTGAGGCTCTCCACGAGGCGGATGATGTCCTGCAGGGCGAAGGAGACGCCGATGGCCGAGATGAGGGGCACGAGCTGGGGCGAGTTGCGCAGGGGCCGGTAGGCCGTCCGCTCCACGAGCATGGCCATGCCGCCCGCGGCGGCCATGGCGACCGACGAGGGCGAGGGTGAGATAGAGGTAGGAGCCCATGGGGCCGGCGGCCTTGCAAGCACGCCGAGCTTGTCCATCGCGATGAGGAACTCCACGCCCGCGAAGGCGCCGATCGCGAAGATCTCGCTGAATGGGCGAAGTTGATGAACTCGAGGACGCCATAGACCATGGTGTAGCCCAGGGCGATGGCGGCGTAGACGAAGCCGAGGGTCACGCCGTCGATGAGGACCTGGGGCAGGTTGTTGAGGGTGTAGGCGACGATGCTGACGCCCTGCGTGTCATGGAGGAGCTTGTCCGCCCCCGAACCCTGCGCAGAGGAGGGCGAGGACGAACATCAGCGCGGAAAAGAGCGCGCCCGCGCCGGCGACGAAGACCGCCATCCTGCCCAGGGGCAGGAAGATCTCCCGCAGAGCGCGATCCGAGCTCTCATGGATCTTTCGCATAGCGAGCCTCCACCCGGAGACCGGGGAACGGAGCGTCTCACCGCATCCTGGTCCCGAAAGGCCCCCGCCCCGCGGAGACTCCGCGGGAGCAGGGGCGAGCAACGGTTGAGATCAGCCACTGCGGAGGAGCGATGTCCAGGGTCTGGTCGATCTTGTTGGCCGACCACTTGGCGGGATCTGCCGAGGTGACCTGGATGATGAAGTACTTGGCCTTGGTGAGGTCGCCCTTGGCGTTGAAGTTGATGGTGCCGGTGATGCCCTTGAAGTCCTTGAGGGCGCGGACCGCCTTGGCGACATCGGCGCGGGCGGGCAGCTTGTTGCCGGCGGCCATCGGCGGCGTTCTCGATGGCCTTGAGGGCGATGGCCGCGCAGTCGTAGGACTGGGCGGCGAAGGGCTGGGGCTCGGCGCCGAACTTGGCCTTGAAGTCGGTGATGAACTTGGCGGTGCCGGGGTAGACGCTCGCGGGGCCGGAGACCGTGGAGTAGTAGGTGCCCGCGCCCTTCAGGAGGGCGTCGCCGCCGATCTTGGCGGCGTCGGAGGAATCGAAGCCGTCGTCGGAGAGGAACATGCCCTTGAAGCCCTTCTGGCGGGCCTGCTTGAAGAGGACGGCGGCCTGGTCGAACATGCCGCCGAAGTAGATGACCTGGGGCTTGGCGGCGAGGATGGGCGAGAGGATGGAGTCGAAGTTGGCCTTCTCCTCGGTGCCGTCGAAGCCGAGCACCTTGATGCCCGAGCTTCTCGGCCTCGTTCTTGAAGTACTCGGCGATGCCCTGGCCGTAGGCGGTCTTGTCGTGGAGGACGTAGGCGCGTCTTGATGCCCTTGGTGGCGGCGAACTGGGCGCCCACCGCGCCCTGGACGTCGTCGCGGCCGCAGACGCGGTTGACTTCCAGCGTAGCCGCGATCGGTGACCTTGGGGTTGGTGTTGGCGGGGGAGACGTTGACGAGGCCGGCGGCGTGGTACTCCTCGGAGGAGGGGATCTGGACGCCGGAATTGTAGTGGCCGACGACCGCGAGGATGGCCGGGTCGGCGACGATGCTCTTGGCGTTGGCAACGCCGGTGTCCGGGTTGCCCTGGTCGTCGAAGGGCGCGAGCTCGACCTTGAACCCCATCTTGGCCAGGGGTCCGGAAAGCTGCTCGACGGCGAGCTGGGCGCCGTTCTTGATGTCGGTGCCGACGGCGGACATGCCGCCGGAGAGCGGGCTCTGGGTGGCGATCTTGATGACCTTGGGAGCGGGGGCTCCGCACCCGGCGAGCACGAGGCCCGCAAGGGCAAGTATTGCAAGAAAGAGAAAGACGGACTTTCGCATGGGTTCTTCCTCCTTAGAAGCTGGCTTTGAATCTTGTTTTTTCAAGACAGGAGCCGCGTGATTCCGGCGCGGATCCCGCTGCGAGGTGGCTGGTCTCTATAGTTCCGGCGCCCCTCCTTCCAGAGTTCGGGCACGTTCCCTGCCCTGGTCTCATTCACCTGCGCTGCACCGGCGTTCGACGAGCCCGCAGAGGATGCGGGAGTCTAGACGCTGGAGGCCAGGACGTCAAGATTGCGTTCTACTCCGCCGCGATGGCCTTCTTTGGACAGCACATTACATTCTTAGAATAATCCCTTCGGGGGCCGAACGGAAAGGATTTTGTCGGGAAGGAGGCGAGCGATGAGAGAAACCGCGGAACAGGTCATTACCGAAATCGAGATCAGGCGCTTTACCATCCCGTTGCGCGGGTCGGTTCAGATCTCCACCATGAACATGGAACGCGCGGAGAACCTGCTGGTAAAGCTTGTCAGCAGCGACGGTGTATGCGGCTGGGGAGAAGCATCACCCATGCGGTCCATCACGGGAGAAACGCAGGCGATTGACCTTGCGGCCGCGGCAGAGCTGAGGACGCTCCTCCTGGGCAGAAACCCGCTGGCCATCGGCGCCTTGTCAGCCTTGATGGCCCGGCATCTCCCTCACAATACGACCATCCGAAGCGCGTTCGATATGGCGCTCTATGACATCGCCTCACGGTACGCCTCCATGCCCTTGTACCGGTTCCTTGGAGGGGAGCAACGCGACCTGGAAACCGACATTACCATCTATATCGGTGATCCTGGCGAAGCAGGTGCGCGGGCTGAGCAGCTCCTCCGCGCCGGTTTCCGCGTCATCAAGGTCAAGGTAGGGCTCGATCGGGGAGACGACCTCAAGAGGGTTGATGTGATTCGCCGGGCAATCGGCAAGACGCCGAGACTGCGAATAGACGCGAACCAGGCGTGGGGCCGGACCGGCCGCCTTGAGCATGCTCCGTTCTCTGGAGGAGCATTCGATCGAGTTCTGCGAGCAGCCCTGCCTTGCCGCTGACCTCAGGACCCTGAAGTTCCTTTCCGCGAACAGCCCCATCCCGATCATGGCGGATGAATCCCTCTTCAGCCCGCAGGATGCCCTTGCACTGGATCGCGACGATGTCGTGCCCTATTTCAATATCAAACTGAGCAAATCCGGTGGACTCTACCAGGCCCAGCGGATTGCGCACATTGCTGCCGCGGGCGGACGGGTCTGCATGATAGGAGGCATGTCCGAGTCCCGCCTGGGAGTGACGGCGGCAGCGCATTTTGCCCTGGCCAACCCGATAGTCGAGTTCTGCGATCTCGATTCTTTCTATGAGCACCGGGACGATCCGATCCACGGAGGGTTGACCATTCGAGACGGGAAGGTAATTGTCCCCGACGAACCCGGGATAGGCGCCGTGCCGGATGAGTCATATCTTGCATCTCCCCCCGCCCGCGTATAGGATCGCCTCCGGGCAGCTGAGTCATGGCGTCCAACAAGAGGAAACACACGCGCGTCGATCACCGCGCAGCCGTGGAGCTCACGTCGGAGTCCTCCATATTTCCCGGTACGTCTGTCAACGTCAGCGTGAGCGGAATGCAGGTGGTGGTCGGACTGCCGGCGTCGTACGATTCGATCCAACGTATTGCATTTCATATCCCTGGCTCTGATAAGCGCGTCGAGCTGCCCTGCCGGCTGATTCGCAACTCGGAGCACGACGGTGAAGGTGACCAGGTCCTGGGCCTGGAGTTTCTCTATGAAGCCGATGCCCAGCTCCTGCTCATAGAGAAGTTCATCCAGGACAGCCAGCCGGGCCGGGACGATGCGCGCCAGCTTCCTCGAACTTCCTGCCGCCTTGACGATGTCACGGTCGATACCCCCGCCTTTCACGTCCTCTCAATCGACAATCTCTCCACCGAGGGAATGCTCCTGAGCTTTCGCGGGAACCTGAAAGAAGGGGACGCGCTCGCCATGAGCGTCGGCATTCCCGGCGACGACCGCCGTCTTGGCCTCTCGGGAACGGTCGTCTACGTTGTCGAGAACGTGTTTCGCGGCTCCCTGACGGCCGGCGTTCGATTGTCGACCTTGAAAGAGACCGAGGAAAGCCGACTCAGGAATCTCATCGTCGCCTGCTCATCAGGGAGCGCATTGCGCGGACTGCACGAGCATCTTCATTCCAAGGAGATGGAACCCGAGTCCCGAATTGTAGATCCGGTCCTGATCGGCGACATCCTGCATTCACTGAAAGTGGAATGCGTTCGATTGAGCACCCTGGTGGAAGGATCTTTCACCATCATCGAGCACGAGCTCGAAGGCGTTGACCTTGGATTGCAGCGGTTTGCAATCAGAGCAGGCAGCGAGCTTGCCACACGCAGTCTCGGACCGGGGGCGACGGCGTACTTCAGCTTCTATTGGAAGAAGGCCAGCTACTATTTCAAGGCGGTCGTGGGCTCCGCCCGTGATGATCTCCTCAGGTTTTCCTTTCCGAGCGTCATGTTCCGCTCGGACAAGAGGTCATACCAGAGAAAGCCGCTGGAGAGCGCCTCCCGCGCAAGGCTCGCAATACGCGGGCATACGTTCGAGGGGACACTGATCGATATCAGCCGCAGGGGGTTTCTCTGCGAGCTTCACCTTCCTGCCGAATCCCAGGCATTCTTCCAGAAAGGAAAAAGCCTTCACTACACCGTGGATGACAGGCTCGGGCTGGGAAGCGAAGGCCAGATCCGGCACCTGAGAGTGCTGCCAGCGCCGGAGGGCGTCGTTCTGCAAGTGGGCGTGGAAGCGGGAATCGGGAGAAACGCGGTGCGCTTCCGGCGCATCCCAGCCGAAAAATGGGAAGAAAGAACCTCTCGCAGCGGCGGCCTCCCGGGTTCTGAACGACGCATCGAGTCTCATTTCGTGCGGTTTCCCGACCGGGCAGGCCATGAGATCTGCGCCCTGCTCAATGCGACCGAGCTGCGAGTCAAAGCCCCGGTCGTCATCATTCCTTCCGCGTACGGGAAAAAGAAGGAAGCATTCTCTCCCCTCGTGGCGACTCTGCTCGCGAGCTTCTGGAGCGAGGGGAGAAACATAGTCACGCTCCGCTATGATGGCGTCAATCGTCCGGGTGAAAGCCATCGGGACGAGATGAACCCGAAGCGCGGGTACGAAATGCTCACCTACAGGATCAGTCAGGGGCTCGGTGATCTCGAGGCGGCGTTGGATTTCGCGAACGATAACCCATACTTCGTTGCTGAAAAGGTGATCGTCATCTCCTTCAGCATGGCCGCCATCGATGTGCGGCGCTTCCTGAGCCGGGATGAAGGCACGGCAATCGACTACTGGGTCAGCGTCATGGGGGTTCCTTGCGCGCAAACGACTCTGCGCAACATCCTCGGCGGAATCGATATCGTCAGCAACTATCGCCTGGGAATCCCCAACGGGATCATAGGGCTGTTGGGGCATCTGATCGACATGGACATCACGGCCGCTGATTTGGTCGACAGAAGGTACGCCTTCCTGACCGACGCGCGCCTCGACATGTCTCGAATCGCAATTCCCGTGCTGTGGATCTACGGCCTGTACGACAGATGGGTCGACATCGATGAGGTGAAGGACCTCATGTCGGTCAAGGCGCCGGGGAGACGCGAGATTGTCGAGATCCCCACCGGACACAACCTGCGCACCAGCGACGATGCCATCGAGACTTTCAAGCTGATCACGGCCTCCATCCATGAGGAGCTCTACGGCACGCGGATAGTGGCCCGAGACCCATGGAAGGAGGAGATGATTCGCCTGCTCACCGAGGAGCGTGAGCGTCTCCAGAACAGGGTCGCTCCCCCTCTGACCGAATACTGGCGCGGGTACCTGCTCGGAAACGAAAGGAATCGCGTCGGCTACGACTTCTACAGGAACATTCCGGAGTTCACCGACTTCCTCAGAACGCAGGCAAAGTGCCTGGCGCTCGGGGAAGGGGAGATCATTGCCGACCTGGGTTGCGGGACCGGCATTTTCCTGGAGGCGCTGCTGGACTTCATCGCTGAGGCGGGAGCGCGAATATCGGCAAAGGAGATCATGGCCGTTGACCTCGTTCCGGATGCCCTGGACAAGGCGCGGCAAAAGTGTGAAGACGCTCTTGCCTTGAACCCCCGCCTGCGGAGCATTCACTTCCAGTACGCGCAAAAGAACCTGGAGCCCAATCGGCTCATTCCCGTTTCGCGCTTCATCGAGTCGAAGGTGCCTTCCCTCGATTCACTGAGGAACAAAATCGAGGGCCTTTCAGGAAAAGTGCTGGACAGTCTCATAGAACGCGCATCTCCCGACGTGTACGCCGTGATGCGCGGCGGGACGCCGGAGGGGGAGCCCTTTCTAAGGTTGAAATCGACGCTGCAAGCCGTCGAGCTTCAGACGGTCCTGGAGTTCAACAGGGCGGCCCGATACCTCTTGCACAGGCTCGAGAAGCATGACTTGAGACCTGACCGGATTTCGGAAAATGTTTCCCTGGAATGCCTGCGCACGAGCGATCTGGTGTTCGAGAAGCTCAACTTTGGAGACTATGATTCCAATCTCGGACTGGGCTTGCCCGGCGAACCATTTCACCAGGATCGTCGCAAGTCTCTTCATCTCGTATCTCCATAACCCTGACTACGCGCTTGCCGAATGCTACAGAATGTTGAAACCAGGCGGCATCCTCCTTGTCTCCTCCATGAAGCCTGACAGCGACATCTCAATGATGTTCACCAACTATATCAGGAAGACGCTGACCCCGAATTGCTCCGAGGATGACGGGATGGAAAATGGGGTGAGCGGCGCACGGGCCATGCTGAATGAGGCCGCCAGTCTCTTCGAGCTGGAAGAGGACGGCTTTTTCAGATTCTACACGCTCGAAGAGCTGAAAGACCTGCTGGCTGACGCTGGATTCGTTGAGGTCACCGGTGCTTTCTTCCATGGGAGACCCTCCTCAGGCTTGCATCGCAGTTGCAAAAAAGACCTTGACAACATCTTAGATTACTCTACAATAGCCACTATACCAAAAAACTCCACTAGGAATGAAATCAAATGGTTGGAATAGGGAGAAAGATAGACGAAGCGTTGCATGACTGGGGCGATTCGCCTGCATTTCTTCAAGTCACCCAGGCGAACGGGGCCACTGTCATCCCCTCCATCGCGTTCTCGCAGAAGATCTTGGAGATTGCGAGCCAACTCCAGGCATGGGGGATCCGAGAAAAGTATCTCGTTCCGATTTTCCTGGGCAACTCGACAGATTTCATTGCCATCTTTCTTGCCCTGATTCGCATCGGCGCGATCCCCGTCCTCGCCAAGCTGGACTACCGAACGCTGGAGCTCGACGAAGTATTCGCCAACGCGCAGCCGCAGGCGGTGATAGCTGAGAAAGAGCACCTCCGGCACCTGTCGCCATACCTCCACAATTCCATCGTTATCGTTCGATCAGGGGATCAGTTCCTGCTGGAACAGTCCGTCGAGGGCCTGACGCGCCGGGAGGACATTCCCGACGATATCGCGTCCATCAACTATACCTACCGCGGGTACGGGTATCCGCTGGGGGCCATGATCTCCCATGACCAGTACCTTCACGGCGCCAGGGTACTGCAGGACGGGCTGCAGGGGTCTGCGGGAGAGAAGATGCTCATTATCCTGCCGATGGCGCACATTTTCACGATGGTAGGATGCGTCCTGGTCCCCTTGCTCTACCGGATGACCAGCGTCATTGTCGATACGTTGCACCCCCGACTTCTCTTTCAATACATTCGTGATTTCCGTATCGAGCACATCACATCCGTTCCGGAAGTTTACGAGCTGCTCTACCGGCTCCGCGACCCCGCGGTCGACCTTTCCTCACTGAAGGTCTTTGTGTCGGGAGGCAGCATCCTGACCCCTGACAGCTACGCGAATCTCAAGAGGGCCTTTTCGATCGACCTGCTTCATGGATACGGCCTGACGGAGTTCACTCCGGTCAGCCGCAACATGCGAGGTAAGTCCCGGTCGGGAACGGTCGGACCCCTGTGTGACCTCGTGGAGTGCCGAATCGACTCTTGCAGCCCCGGCGGGGCAGGAGAGATCCTGATCAGGACGCCGCATATGACGGGTACGTACTACCGCAGGCCGCGCGAGTCGGCCGAGGCGCACAACGATGGCTGGTTCAGGACGGGGGACATGGGCCGTATCGATGCGGGACACCTTGTATTCGTGAAAGAGTTGAAGAATACGCGCAAGATAAATGGAAATCTCGTGGACATCGAAGAGGTCACACGCGCCCTCAAGCTGGACCCCGATGTGGCGGACGCACAGGTGGGTTGGGAGAGCAACTCCCTGTTCGCGCGGGTCGCGGTGAGCCAGCGCATCGACTTCGATGAGAAGGCGAGACGTATGAAGTCCCTCCTCAGAGAGGTCATAGCGGAGTACAAGGTTCCGAAACGATTCAGCGTGCTTTGACGAAAGCACCTGCCCTGAGGAGGGATACGGCAGATGGGCAATGTGCAGGAAAACTGGAACCCGGATAAGTTCAAGAAGGAAATCAAGCAGATCGTTTCGAAAATTTCCCGAATCGAAGCAGCGGATCTGGAGGACCACCTTCTGATTCGCGAAGAGCTGGGAATCGACAGCCTGATGGCAATGGAGATTATCGCCACCTGCGAAAAGCTCCTGCGACTGAAGATCGACGAAACACTGTTCGGTGAAATACAGACTGTCGGAGACTTTCTTGACCTTCTCGTAACGCTCTCAGGGCGGGCGGATGCGTGAGTCCCGGATCCGCATCCTTCTTGTCTCCCCCAAGGGGGAGTTTCTCTGTCGATCGCCCGAGTTCGGAGAGTTCATGCAGAGCTCACGCGACATGCGGACCATTCTGCACTTCTGGAACGGAATTGGTGTCGCGCTACCGACGCTCGCCGCTCTGACACCGCCTTCGTTCGAAGTATTCATCGTTGACGAGAACATGGAGCCCATAGACTTCAGTGCTCCGTGTGACATTGTGGGCGTTACCGCCATGACCCAGCAGGCCACACGAGCCTATGAAATCGCGGATGAGTTTCGAAGGAGAGGGCGTCACGTAGTTCTTGGAGGCATCCACGTGACTGCACTGCCCGGTGAAGCGATGCATCACGCGGACACGGTCATTGCGGGTGAGGCGGAAAACCTGTGGCCCAAGTTCCTGCAGGACTTTCAATCGGGAACGACACGTCGTATCTACGATCAGGAAGGGATCTCGCCCGTGGACATGACTCGCATCCCTGTGCCCCGCTACGAGTTGCTCGCGAAGTATCGCTACCCGGTTGTATACGTTCAAGCGACGCGCGGATGTCCGCACGATTGCGAGTTCTGTGTTGCGTCCAACATCTACGGGAAAAGATACAAGCACAAGACCGTTCAGCAAGTCGTGAACGAGGTCACGGAGGCGAAAAGGCTCTGGAAATACGCGCAAATCGGCTTCGCGGATGACAACATGTTCGTTGATCACGCGTACTCGACTGAGCTCGTCGAAAGGCTGAAGGAGCTGAAAATTGCCTGGTTCGCGATATGCGACATCGCCGTTGCCAAGGACGAAGCATTCCTCCGCCTGCTCCACGAGAGCGGGTGCCGCACTCTCCTCATTGGATTCGAGAGTGTGTCCAAGACAAGTCTCCACGGCATGAACAAAGACGCGTGGAAACAAAAGCGATTCGATTCCTACCCGGAGTATATCCGGAGAATTCAGAGCCAGGGGATCGGCGTCTATGGATCCTTCATTCTCGGGCTGGACGATGACGGTCCTGAGTCGATCGATGCGACTGTTAATTTTGTCAACGATAATATCCTCTTGGGAACACAGATTACTCTTCTCACCCCCTTCCCGGGCAGCCGTCTGCGCTCCCGGCTCGAGCGGGAGCGGCGGATCGTTCATGATGATTGGAAGTGGTACACCGTTTGGAACTCAGTGATCCGACATCCCAGGTTCACGTCCGAGGAGCTCGAGAGGGGGCTTCTGCGAGCGTACGAAGGGGTGTATAATCCCGAGAGCAACGCCAGGCGTGCCCAGTATTTTCGAAAGGTGTGCGAAAATCTCGTCGAAGGGTAGCGATGGGCTCTCGGAATCCCGCAATCTCAAGCGACCAACTCTCTTTGCGAGCCGGATTCGAGGCGGAAACCCGAGACAAGGCGGTCCGTGACACCCGTCTCACCGCGATCGTTGCCAGTATTCTCTTCCTTCTGTTCTGCATTCTCGACTATTTCGCGTATCCGCGTTCGTTCCTTCTTTTTTTCCTGATACGGTGCGTGGTCGTGCTTGGCAGCGGGCTGATCTTTCTCCTGATGTGGACCCAAGTTGGCACGAGGCATCCCCGGCTTTTTGCCATGCTGGAGTACATGTTGTGCGGCTCGGGAATCGTGCTCATGGTCCATTTGTCGGATGGGTATGCCAGCCCATACTACGCCGGGGTCAACCTGGTCCTGATGGCGTTCATTTCCATCATTCCCCTCGACGCAAAAAGAACAGCGCTGATATGCACCATTCTGTATGCAATTTACCTGATTCCGATCCTCGCCCTGCAGAGGATCATCCACTTCCACATTTTCCTGAACAACAACTTCTTTCTTGTTGCCACTATTGTTCTCGTAGTCCTCAGCTCGCGCCTTGCCACTCAGATGCGATTTCGGGAGTTCAGCGCGAGGTTCAATCTCGCCCGTGCGAATGAGGAACTGAAGAAGCTGGACATCCTGAAGTCGCAGTTCTTCGCGAACGTGAGTCACGAAGTCCGCACTCCACTCACTTCCATCCTGTCTCCCATCCAGAGCCTGTACCAGGGGGACCTCGGACCACTGAATCCCGACCATCAGACGGCTGGTGGGCCAGGTCTATCGCAACTCGCTCAAGCTGCTCGACATGATCAACCAGATGCTTGACTTCTCGAAGTTCGAGGCCCGCAAGATGCAGCTTCACCTCAGGCACCTGGATATCGACGAGCTCGCCCGAGACATCGTCACCACATTCCAGGACGTCACGGAACGAAAGGGATTGAAGCTTCGCTACGTGAGGGAAGGGGAGCTGCGGCCCGCCTATCTCGATGCGGAGAAACTGGAGAGGATTCTCACCAACCTCATACGCAATGCCATCAAGTTCACGGAAAGTGGCTCCATCACGGTTCGCGCCGGCGCCAGCCTCAAGCAATCGATTGGGTCGAAGTCAGGGACACCGGCATCGGCATTCCCTCGCAGCACCTGGCGAACATCTTCAACAGATTCCAGCAGGTGGATTCCTCCAGCACGCGAAAATATGAGGGCACGGGGCTTGGGCTTACTATCGTCAAAGGAGTCGGTGGATCTGATGAAGGGAAGCATCAAGGTCCAGAGCGAGGAGAGCACGGGGCACGGCATTCCGCGTCGAGCTGCCGACCAACCTGGACACAGCTGGTTCCCGACGCATTCATCGACAGGCGGAAGGATCAGCCGCGCCGGCAGACCGCGGACGATTTCGACGGAGAAGAGAGAAGAAGACAGGCGCGCCGGGAATCGGACCAGTCGCGAGGATCAGCGTGGACGACCTCGCGCTCATAGAGAAAGAGACCATGGAGCGTCGGAGCGGGGAGAGGACGGCGTCTTCGCCCACGCCGGGCAACGGCAAGGCGGACCGTGTCCTTCTGGTGGAAGACAACATCGACCTCAGGGCATACATCAGCAAAATGCTTTCGCGTTTCGGACATGAAGTGGCGACGGCGATCGACGGGCTGGACGGCTGGGAGCACGCGCAGACAGACCTTCCCGACCTCGTGGTCTCGGACATCATGATGCCCCGCATGGACGGGTACGAGCTGGTCAGCCGCATCAAGTCAACCGACACGACCCGCCACATCCCGGTGATCCTGATCACGGCGAAGCCGGAGCTGGAATCGAAGCTGGAAGGGCTGCAGAAGGGCGCGGACGACTATCTGCCCAAGCCCATCAACATTCGAGAGCTGGACGCCCGCATCAGGAACCTCCTCGTGACGCGGAACCTCCAGCAGGCCCTGGCGCGGGAAGCAGAGCTGGGCGCGCGGATGGAAGAGCTCAGCATGAGCTTTTCGCAGTCCCTCGAGATCCGGGACTTCAATACGGCGGGGCATTCGCGTGACGTCCTGTACCTCGGCACCATCATCGCGGAAGGCATCGGCATCCCCGTGGACCGCATGCTGAAGGACTCGCTGCTCCTGCACGACATCGGCAAGCTGGGCATTCCGGACCGGATACTCCTCAAGGAATCACCGCTGAACGAGGAAGAGTGGAAGATCATGAAGACGCATCCCGAGCTCGGGCGCGAGCCTGCTGGGGCACTTCGAATCCTACCGGGAGATCAGCGGGATCATACTTGCGCACCAGGAGCACCTCGAACGGTTCGGGCTATCCCCGGGGGTTGAAGGGCGAAGAGATACCCCTGTTCGCGCGGATCATCGCCATCGCGGACGCCTACCACGCAATGACAAGCAACCGCCCTTATCGGAACGCTCTTCCGGCGGGCAAGGCCGTGCAGGAGCTGACGCGCAACCGCGGCACACAGTTCGACGCCCCGCTCGTTGATGCCTTCATTCACGGCCTGATGCAGCGCAACATAATTTCAGCGGCTGATTTGTGAAATAGAAGCGAGAGCCGAATCCAGCCGGGCCTCGTTTTCGACAGCGTGATCGGCCTCGCCTCAGCGAGGTGCCCGATTTGCCAGCGATTGGCTCGATGCTGTACGTTTAGAGGAGAGTTAAGCGACATCGAAATGGCAAGGAGGTGCCTCCCTGTGAAGGCTCCTGATGGCCGGACTCCGGCGCCAGACGCGGTTGCAGGCTCACGCGAGCCCGACCTGGTCAGGTTGTCCAGTCTCTTCAAGGCGTATGGGCCGCACGACGGTGTTTTCGATCTGCGGATTCCCTGGTCTTGAAGGTATTTCCGCAGGGTCCGCCCCCAGGCGACGACAACGGCGCGGTGTTCGTGGGTCAGGCCAACACGAGCATTTTGAACGCGGCGGCGCGGTTGCTCGAGCTGATGGCGCACCCTGGTGACGCTGAGCCGCTTGCCCCTCTCATCATGGATGAGATCCTTCTGGCCAGGCTCGCGAACATGAGCGTTTCCTCATTCCACGTTCACTTCAAGTCCGTCACCGCAGTGAGCCCCTTTGCAGTACCAGAAAGTGCTGCGCCTCCAGGAGGCCAGACGTCTCATGTTGTCCCCGATGGTGGACGCAGGGACTGCGAGTCGGCACGTGGGGTACACCAGCGCATCGCAGTTCAGCAGAGAGTGCGGCCGCTTTTTCGGAAGCTCGCCAACCAGGGACATCACCAGGCTGCGCGAACTCGTGGGCGCCGCCGCCGATGAATAGAGACTTCTCGGCTGGCGATTCCCGGTTACTCGAAAACCAAATCCTGGAGGGGGAGCATTCATATGGGCAAGATCACTGTCGTCAATAATGTGACTCTGGACGGAGTAATGCAGGCGCCGGCTCGCCCGGACGAAGACACGCGCGAAGGCTTCCCGTACGGTGGCTGGGCTATTCCCTACCAGGATTCTGTCATCGCCCGGAAGATGGGCGAAATGATGGCGAGCGCCAGTGGCTCGCTTCTGCTGGGTCGAAGGACGTATGAGGACTTTTTCTCCGTTTGGCCGAAGCGAACAAACAATCCGTTTACGGAACATCTCAACAAGGTTCAGAAATATGTGGCCTCGACAACCTTGAAAGAGCCGCTCCCCTGGCAAAACTCGACGCTCCTCAACGGTGACGCGGCAGACGCGGTGGCTTCTCTCAAGCAGCAAGGAGGTCAAAGTCTCGCCATTCTTGGCAGCGGGGAATTGATCAAGTCCCTCGTGAGACGGAACCTCATTGACGAGTACATACTATTGATCTTTCCGATAGCGCTCGGTACGGGTCGGCGGCTTTTTCCCGAGGGGGAATCCGTTCATCTTCGGCTCGTTGAGAGCCTCGCGACGACGAAGGGAGTGATCATCGCGACCTATCAGCCCGCGTAGTCGTTTGCAGAGGTTTCGCCGCTGAGCGGGTTTGCGACTCGCGCGAAGATTCGCGCCCGTATTTGACTTTGAAAAGCCACAATGACATGCTCATGTCTATTGAAGAGGGCAGATTTTCTCATCGACAAAGACGCTCTTGCAGCGATGACCGACGCACGCACGTTTCGCCGTGGCACAGACTACGCCCGTCTTGGGTGCGTCGGACCTATCCTCGAGCATGATGACAGCATCGAAGCTGCGGTGCAGGGCACGCGCAGGTACCGGGTGAAGCTCTGGCACGAGGAGAAAAGGCTGCGCTCCTCTTGCACCTGTCCTCTGGGTGAGGACGGTATTTTCTGCAAGCATTGTGTTGCCTTGGGGCTCGCGTGGATGGGTGAGGGTCCGGCGAAGGAGTCTGTGGAATCAGGGTCAGAAGTGGAGGCGACCATCGACATGAATGAAATCAAGAGCCACCTCCTCGCTCGCGACAAGTCGGACCTCGTTGATATTATCCTTTCGCAGGCAGTGGACGACGAGCGTCTCTTGCGGAAGCTTCTTGTTGATTCCGCGCGGACCAAAGGTCATAGCCACGAGACTTCTGTTCTGAGGAGCGTTATCGATGACGCCGTTCGCAGTGACGGATACGTCGGATATCGTGAAGCCTATTCGTACGCACGAGGCGTCGAAGAGGCCGTGGATGGGGTTGATCATTTGTTGAAGTCAGGACAGCCAGTGGCCGCCATCGAGCTTGCGGAGTACGCTTTGAAGGCAGTCGAGGGGCAGATGGAGTCGGTCGATGATTCGGACGGCTCAATGCAGCCAATTCTCGATAGGCTGCAGGAAATCCACCACAATGCCTGTGTGAAGGCCAGACCCGATAAGAAGGATCTGGCGCGCCGCCTTTTTGCTTGGGAGCTCAATTCAGACTGGGAGGTCTTTTTGGGAGCCGTCTCAACGTACAAAGGCGTGCTCGGATCGGAAGGTTTGAGCGTCTATCGTTCTCTCGCTGAAACCGAGTGGTCAAAGGTCAAGCAGTTGGCACCGGGCCAACACGATGACACAAGGTTCGTCAGCCGGTTTCGAATCACCCACATGATGGAAATGCTGGCCCGTGAAACTGGCGACATCGAGCGACTCGTTGCTGTAAAGTCCCGTGACCTCTCAATTGCCTACTGTTTTCTGGAGATCGCAGAGGAATACAAGAAGGCTGGGAAAGCGGACCTCGCGATACAGTGGGCAGAACGAGGAGTACACGCTTTTTCGGAACGGACAGACTCACGGCTACGGGAGTTTCTGGCTGAAGAATACCACCAGCTGACGCGCCACGATGATGCGATGGCGCTCATGTGGAAAGAGTTCGTGGAATCTCCCGGCCTCGACGGATACCAACAGCTCAAGTCCCACGCTGACCAGTTCAACGCCTGGTCGGAGTGGCGCGCGAAGGCTTTCGATCATTTGCGCACGGTCCTTGCCGCAAGAAAGGCCACGGCGAAAAAGACCAGATGGGCGTGGGAGTCACAGGCGGACAGCTCAACAATCGTCAGGATTCTCCTTTGGGAGAAGGACGACGAAGCTGCCTGGCGAGAAGCGCAAGATGGCGGCTGTTCAGAAGACCTGTGGCTGGAGCTTGCCCAGCGGCGGGAAAAGTCCCATCCGCAGGACGCTCTTCCTATCTACCAGCGGAGGCTCGCTCCGGTGCTGGACAGGAAGAATATCGAGGCCTATCGCGAGGCCGTTCGAACGCTTCAGCTTATCCGGCGCCTGATGAAAGCGCTTGGCAGGGATGCCGATTTCACAGCCTATCTGGAAGAAGTCCGTTCTGCACACAAGCCGAAACGCAATTTCATAAAGCTTCTCGATCAGGTGAGGTGGCGCTGAGGCTCACGCCCTGTGGGGCGCTTCATGTCGACTTCCGTGATGATTGAGAAAACATCCCTGCATGCGAAGGTGCCTTTCGAGCGCCCTTCGGTTCATGCCTTCACGCCGGCCAACTTCTTGATTAGTTTTCGTCTGGAGGCTGCCAAAGCAGCCATCGCGTCCCGAGCGTTTTCAAAGGCTTCCTTGACAGTTTCGGCCTCGGTAACGAGTTGCGGATCAAGAGGAGAAGTAAGGAAATACCCGCCCTCCTGGGCCTCCTGAAGAGTGAGAACGACTTTCCCCTCGCTCACAGTGTACTGCTTCATCCAAACTAGGATATTGCGTCATGCCTGACACGCCAATCGGTCTCGGCGAGCTTCATCATCGCGAAACCTGGTCGCGGTCAGCCACCAATCTCTCTCTCGCGGTGATGCGTGGCTTCCCGCTCAGGCGGGCGTTTGAACCGGTCCCGCATGAGGGCCCCCCAGTACACGAGACCTGAAAGAGAAGCGACATAGACTCCCGCTGGCACTCTCTTCCAGGGACCGAAAAAGGACAAAAGGACGCCGCACCACATGATCCCCAGCGCCAGAAGTATTGCAGTAACCAGTGCCCAGCCTGGATGACGTGTCAGCTTGTGGGCTGCGCCCGCCGGAGCAGAGATGAGAGCGAAGGCAAGAAGCACCCCCATGGACAGGATGCTGACGGCAGTGGTCGCCCCCAGCAGGAGGAGGAAGACAAAGTCCAGGATCCTGGTCGGGACTCCCCGGGCGCGGGCAGTCCCCGGGTCCACAGAAGCGAAAAGGAGCGGCCGAAAGATCACCGCGAGGACGGCCAGTATTACGACGACCACCAGCCCGAGAAGGATTATGAAGGAACCCGAGAGGCTCAGGAGCGACCCGAACAGGATGCCGACCCCGGAGCTTGCGTGCGTGGCGCTCGACCGGGCATAGACAGAGAGGAAAAGGACTCCAAGGCCGAGAGCCAGCGAGAGGACCATGCCCACTTCCCGCATCCCGGCCTTTGAGCCGGCCGCGAAGAGCGCCCATCGCAATGACTGCAAGCAGGCCAAAACCAAGCATGCCCAGGAGAGGGTTCCATCCGAGGAGAGCGCTGCCTGTGATCCCCGCGAACCCGATATCTGTCTACGCCTCACTTGCAAATGCAAGGGCGCGGAGAACCATGAAATATCCCACGGCAGCGCATAGCAGGGCTGTGAGGGTTCCTCCGAGGAGGGCATTCTGAAATATCCCCGATCTCGATAACGGCCAGGGGACGACGGAAAAGACTTCTGGACGTGGCGGCCGGTCCAACCAGGAGCGTGAAGACGAGGAGAGAGCCGGTGACCTGGACTGCGAGTGAGACCGTCACGGCCGTCAGGACGAGGAAGACGGCCGCCAGAAACCTGATGGGGACACCTTTCGACAGGGCTGATTCAGGGGATGCGGTGG
Source organism: uncultured Spirochaetota bacterium (assembly GCA_963745235.1). Lineage (GTDB taxonomy): Bacteria > Spirochaetota > Spirochaetia > SZUA-6 > Fen-1364 > Fen-1364. The sequence continues at coordinate 69,380 of CAVUXE010000045.1, forward strand.
AAAACAGCAGTGGCCGAAAGATCACAGCCACGCAAAGGAGCACAAACAGGCTGCTCGCCAGCGTGACGCGGACCTCAGCGGGGCTGATGCCGAGGATGGTCCCGAACAGGATTCCGTAAGTCCTCTCCGCGTACCCGCGATACAGAGTGAGGAACAGGAGACCGAGGCCGAGACTGAATGTCATGACGACCCCAATGCCAAGATCCTTTTCGCGGACCTGCTCCCCGAGGTAGGAGAACACCAGCGCCGCGACGATGGTGAAGCAAAATAGCCCGAACACGGGAGAGACTCCAAGCAAAACGGCCCCGGCGGCCCCGGCGAACCCGATGTTGGGCAGGGCATGGCCGGCGAATGTCATTCCGCGAGCCACGAGGAAGTAGCCGATCACCGCTGCGCACAGCGCCACGGAGCAGGCGGCGACAAGTGCGTTTTGGAGGAATGCGTACCTGAGAAGATGCAGAAGGTCCATCTACGTCTCGGCTCCGATCACGAACCGCCTTCCCTGAGCAGTCACAACCTCGACACGAGATCCGTACAGTCTGCTGAGGGCATCCGTGGTGATCACCTCATCCGGGCGGCCAAGGGCGCTCCTGCCGTTGGAGAGGTAGAGGACCTTGTCGATGTGGGGAAGGAGGGGATTCACATCATGGGTGACCAGAAGGACGGTGATTCCTCTGGATCGGCAGATGCGGGCAACGAGGGTGATGACCTCTTGGGCATGGGCGATGTCCAGGCTGGCAAGAGGCTCATCCAGCAGAAGGAGCAGGGGATCAGAGATCAGCGCTTGGGCCAGCAGAAGCCGCTGGCGCTCTCCGCCGGAGAGCTCATCGAAGGCAGCACGGGAGAAATCCAGAGCATCCACTTCCTCCACCCCATCGGTGGCCGTCGAGGCCGAACCCCACGATATCCCGGGCACGCAGGGTGTTCATGCTGTCGAGATTCAGGAACTGGGGTAAGTAGCCGACCTGCTGGTTACCTGTCCGCGGGACCTTGCCGAGAACCTTGACCTCACCCTCCGAGGGACGCAGCAGCCCGAGAAGCATCTTCAGCAGAGTGCTCTTGCCAGCGCCGTTGGGACCGAGGATTGCGACGAACTCCCCCGGGGGAAGCCAGAAGCTCATTTCGTTCTGGATCGTCACCCCTCCCAGGCGGATGGAAACGTGGGCAAGGCTGACGGCTGAATCGTATGAGGCTGACGTCTGATTCATCTTTCCTCACTGTCGCGGCGTTTGTGAAAGTCGGACACTCCGCGAGGTGAAGCTACAGTGGATGTTGCGCCAATGTCAATGAGACTAAGTCTCATTTTGAAACCGCTGTGCCGGCTTCGCAAGATGCCGTGGCGGACTACGGGACCGCTGAAATACTGGTTGCCGCAGTTCTTGGGGTCCTTATCGCGGCCTCGGTAAGAGGCGCGAATGTCCTCACGCTGCTCGAAGAAGCGTCAAAGTAGGCTGGGGACTACTTGCGTTTGGGTTTCACCTTGGCGAGGTTGCGTTCAACACCGGCGCGGATGAGTGCCTTCAGGGCGCTCTCGTTCACCTTATCGCCTTCATAAATATCGATTGCCCGCCATTTGCCGCCCTCAAGGCCGGCGTTGAAGAGCTTTTTCGGGTCGGGGAGGGTCGCGCCTTCGCCAAATGTCAGCTTTACCTTGTCTTTCAGGATGTTGATGTTGCAGACAATCCCGTTGTGCTCCCACACCGGCGTGCCAGGGCGGTTGGCAGTGACCCATTTCCATTCCTCGGTTATCTCAGGGTCAGCATCGTGGATGATTTTGCGAAGCCTGGTGAAAGTCTCCCCGCGCCAGTCAGGAGTTTTGGCGATCAGGTCATCGATGATCTCGTTGGGGTTCGGCATGATTTCAAGATACCCTTACGCGCGTATTTCCAGCAAGCGATGGAGAGGGACGAAGATATTGGGCGGTCAAGGAATCTTCGGCCGCTAGGAGGTCCCGGGGCGTTCCCTGGAACAATACGGTCCCGCCCTTGTGACCCCCCTCTGGTCCCATGTCGACGATCCAGTCCGCGTTGCGGATGACGTCGAGGTTGTGCTCGATGACAATCATCGTGTTTCCCGCGTCGACTATCCGGTTGACGATCTGCAACAGATGGCCGATGTCCGACATGTGCAACCCTGTCGTCGGTTCGTCCAAAACGTAGAGGCTGCCATTCTTGTGCAATTCTCCGGCGAGTTTGATCCTCTGGCACTCCCCACCGGACAACGTGCTCAAGGGTTGTCCCAGGGTCAGATAGTCCAGACCGACATCGCGCATGGCCCCCAGGACCGCCAGCACGTCCTTTAGAACGAAGAACTCCAAGGCCTGGGCCACGGTCATTTCCAACACATCGGAAATGGACTTGCCGTCCAGTCTGTAGCTCAAGACCTCGTCCTTGAATCGCTTGCCGCCACAGACCTCGCACGGCAGCTTGACCTCGTCCAGGTACGCCAGGTCCGTGTAGACGACTCCTAATCCCTGGCAGTTCTCGCACGCGCCCTTCGAGTTGAAACTGAACAAGCCGGGCGCAACCTTGTTGGCGCTCGCGAATGCCTTGCGCACACTGTCCATGATTCCCGTGTAGGTGGCGGGGTTTGACCGCGAATTGGCGGCCACTGCGGACTGATCGATGACGATGGCCTCGGGATGCTGAGGGACGAGACACCGATGGACGAGTGAGCTCTTGCCCGATCCGGCGACTCCTGTCACGACGGTGAGGACTCCCCTGGGAAAGTCAAGGCTGACATTTTTCAAGTTGTTGACGTTCGCCTTTCGAACCGGGATGGCGCCCTGAGCCCTTCGAAACTCTGCCTTGATCGGCAGGGCTTGTTTCAGGTGACGACCGGTCAGCGTGGGAGCGTTGAGCAAGGCGTCGAACGGGCCTTCGAAAACCACCTCGCCGCCCTTTCGCCCGGCACCGGGGCCGAGATCGACCACGTGATCGGCTACCTTGATCACCTCGGGATCGTGCTCGACGACCAGGACTGTGTTTCCTTTATCGCGCAGCTTTTGAAGCAGCTCGTTGAGGCGGTGTACGTCCCGAGGATGAAGCCCGACGCTTGGCTCGTCGAAAATGTACATTACATCGACCAGGCTTGAGGTCAAATGCTTCACCATTTTCACGCGCGCGGACTCTCCTCCGGAGAGGCTGTCGGTCTCCCGGTTGAGACTCAGGTATTCCAGGCCAATATCGCACAGGTGCGTCAGCCCGCTTTCCAGCGCCTTGAGTATAGGTTTGGTTTTGGGCGCCGAAACGCCGCGGATGACTTCGACCAGATCGTCGACCTCCATCGCCGACAGCTCGGCGATGTTGTAGCGGCCAACCTTGACGCTCAGCGCCTCCGGGTTGAGTCTCGCGCCTTTGCACCGGTGACACGGCCCCATTGCGATATAGGGCTCCACTGCCTTTTGCGTTCTCTCGGACATGCCCTTCAGGTCCCGCTTGATGTACTTGGTTATGAACTTTTTGGTCACCCCTTCGTATGTAATGTTGACGGTTCTGGCGCCGATCTTGAGAGCGACCTTCTGAGCCTTGCCATATAACAAAAGGTCTTTTTCTTCCTTTGTGTAGTCGGCAATCTTCTTGTCCATGTCGAAGAGATGCGACTCGTGCAGGATGTTCCAGCCCCAGGTTTGGGGCGCGTACTCCGGGAACAGGATCGCCCCCTCGTTGAGCGACTTCGACTCGTCCAGGAACAAGGCCATATTCGCGCCCATCTGGCGTCCCAGACCATTGCACTCGGGACACATCCCCGCCGGGTCGTTGAAAGAAAAGAGGTGCGCTCCGCCGATGGAAGGTTTGCCGGCCCGGGAAAACAAGAGGCGCAGGAGGGAATACATGTCAGTGATCGTTCCGACCGTGGAATGGGAACCCCCGCCCAGACGTTTTTGATCTATCACGACAGCCATATTCAAATTGGCCAGGGAGTCAGCCGCGGGCTGTGGATACTTGGGCATGAATCCGCGAAGAAAGGCGCTGAAATTCTCGGCGAGGAGGCGCTGTGCCTCCATCGCAATTGTATCAAAAACCAGGGAGGACTTGCCGGACCCGGACACGCCTGTAAAAAGAGTGATCTTCCTTTTGGGAATGTTGAGGGACACATTTTTCAGGTTGTTTTCGCGTGCGCCTTTGATTTCGATGTATTCCTGCGTCACCTTTTCCTCCGACCGTACCACCGCCGACTGCCGGCGAGCTGTTCGCGCCGGCGAGCCAGCGGTGCCATAGCGAATCCAGGGCTTTACGATGGTCCAAAGATCTGCACGAGCTTTGTCTCACCGTCGCCGTAGAGCCGTCTCATGTTCGTGACCCACTCGATGGCCTTCTCCTTGGTGTCCACCTGGATGACGGTGAAGCCGGGTATGAGCTCCTTCGCCTCCAGAAAGGGGCCGTCGGTGATCGAGACCTTTCCTTCGGTCAGGTGGATCCTGGTCTCCTTGGGATGGAGTCCGCCGCCCGTAACAAGGATTCCCTTCTTGATGGACTCCTCCATGAACTTCCCCAACTCGGCAGGGTCCCGAGGCTGCTGCCTCTCCGTTGGGGAACCGTAGACAAAGAATTGCATATCCTTCTCCTTCCGCGAGGCCTCAGCGGCCTCAGTGGCTACTCCGCGTAGGGCTGGTCCTTGCCCTGAGCGCTGTAGCCGATGTTCCAGGTGTAGCCGTCCGGGTCCGCGAAGGAACCACCGTACCCGCCCCATTGCAAGGTGGCCGCGGGCTTGAGGATCGTGGCGCCTGCCTTCTTGGCTTCGGCGATGATCTCGTCGACCCGCGCTTCGCTGCGGACTACGTAGTTGAGAACCAGCCCGCTGAAGCCGCTGCCCTCCGGGCTCGCGCCCACGGAGGCGGCCAGGCCGTCGCGGCCATAGAAGCCGATGAGCGAGCCGCCGTGCTGCACGAAGAATACCGAGATGCGGTAATCGTGCTGGACCTTCCAGCCGAGACCATCCGTGTAGAACCGCTTGGACCGGTCCATGTCCCGGACGCCGAGGAGGATCGAGCTTACGTGCGCATTCATGATATCCTGCTCCTTCCGTGAGGCCTCAGCCCCGGCGATCCTGCCGGGCGCCCGCCTCACTGCATGTGATCTCGCCAAGTAGTCGGACGGGGACAGGCAAAAGGGACAATTTCAAAAAAACTACCCTGAGAATTCCGCGAGCCGTTTCTTTAGAAAGCGGCGCTCAGGCTCCTGCCGTGCAAGCTCCAGGGCACGGCGATAGGACCTCATCGCCTCCATCGAACGCCCCAGCCTTCGATTGAGGTCCGCGCGCGCTGCGTGGGCGGGAAGGTAGTCCGCCAGCTCGCCTCGGTCGAGCAGTGCGTCGATAAGGGCCAATCCCGCCGCCGGGCTGTCCCGCATCGCCACGGCAATCCCTCTGTTGAGCTCCACGACGGGCGTAGGCGCCCTCTCCAGCAGCATGTCGTAGAGGCGAACGATCTGAGCCCAGTCCGTCGCTTCCACCGATGCTGCTGCGGCATGGACGGCAGCTATGGCTGCCTGGAGCGTGTAGGCCCCAAACCGTCCCGACTGGAGGGCGCCGACCATGAGACCCATCCCCTCCCTGATCCGCTCCTGATCCCAGAGGGATCTGTCCTGCTGTTCGAGCGGGATCACGTCACCACTGGCATCGGTGCGCGCGGTCCGACGGGACTCGTGCAGGAGGATCAGCGCGAGCAGGCCGATCGCCTCCGGCTCGGGGAGAAGGTCCACGAGGAGGCGGCACAGGGAAAGGGCTTCTTCAGCGAGGTCTCGCCGAACGAGCGTCTCTCCCGCCGTGGCGACATACCCCTCGTTGTAGACGAGATACACGACCTGGAGGACGGTCTCCAAGCGTTTCCCAAGCTCGGTACGCGAGGGAATCTCGTAGGGGATTCGCTCTTCGCGGATCCGTTCCTTGGCACGAGAGATGCGTCTCTTCATGGCCTGCGGAGCGATAAGAAAGGCGCGCGCGATCTCTTCGGTGGTGAGGCCACAGACCTCGCGGAGCGCGAGGGCAATTCGTGCGTCCTGAGGCAGCACGGGGTGGCAACAGGTGAAGATGAGCCGAAGCTGATCGTCCTGGATCGTCTCATCGTCCGACGCCTCGGGGTCCGCGAACGGCTCGCTATAATCACGGGCAGCGGCGGCGAGCACGACACCGTCGCGACCACGCCGTCGAAGGGCGTCGATGCCCTTGAACCTGCCGACCGATACGAGCCAGGCGCGGGGACTCCGAGGCACACCGTCGCGCGGCCACTGCTCCAACGCGGCCTGGAATGCTTCCTGGAGGGCCTCCTCGGCCGTGTCGAAGTCGCCGAGAAGACGTATCAACGTGGCCAGGACTCTTCGCGACTCGTCGCGATAGAGATCGGCCACCTGTTCGCTCAACGCTCGAGTCGGGTCCACCTTGGCTCAATGATACTAGGCGGCCTTGCAAGCGACTATCGCGTCGACGCCAACACCGCGGTTCATAGTTCTCAGAACCGCCGCGTTACAAATTGCCGCGGGCGCTTTGAGAGATATTCTCTTTTGCTGCTGCCCGGGTGATTTCACCTGTACGATGTTTATCCGGTTGCCGTCCGGGTCCTCAAGATCAAACCATTTTACTCCAGAGCCCGCTCCATTGGCACAATGGTTGGCGACAAGTACCTTTGCGTAGTGGTCAAAATCATGGGCGAGGAGTATCGAATGAAGAGAGGAGTTCTCCTATGGCCGAAAAGAACGTGAAAATTTGGTTTGATGCTGAAGGAGACTACTTGGAGGTTGTTTTCGACAAGAAACCTGGATACTTCAGAGAGACGCCGAACGATCAGGTCATGGAAAAGGTCGATGAGCAAGGGAACATTCTTGGCTTTTCAGTGCTCAGGGTTAGTGCGCTGAGGGAAAAGCCCCTCGAAGTTGCACTCTGAGAGTCACCCCGATCTCTGATGGTCGAACGCACCCCGTGTGATGAAGGCTGACGCGCACATCTGGGAGTTCAAGGCACGTTTCCGCCGCCATGCGTATGGCTGGAGGTCCCAGCCGGCCATCCAGCGCGTCAAGCAGGCGGTGAGCGAGATCAAGAAAGCTGCGCGGAAGGATCTGGTACTGGCGGCAGACGGCGCGGTGACGCTGATCGAGCGCCTCTCGCCGGCGCTTGAACACGTCGACAGCTCCTCCGGCGCGATCGGAACAGCAGTCAACAACGCGATCGCCGAGCTGGTTCCGATCATTGCCGGTGCTCCGTCCGATCCTGAAACGCGCGGAAAGTGGCTCGAGCGCCTCTGGGAGGCGCACGGGGCAGACCAGATCCCGTACATCGAGACGCTGGCTGATTTCTGGGGCGAGCTCTGCGCCTCGAAGGAGGCCGCCTCGGCGTGGGCAGATCGTCTGGTCGGCATCACGCGCGGGGCGCTGAGCGCCGATGAGGACCTCCACAGCTACTTCCATGGAACGTCCGCTTGCTTCAGCGCGCTCTACCGTGCGGAACGCTGCGAGGAGATCGTGGACATCCTCCATGTCGACACCATTTGGCCATACAAGAAATGGGCCGTAAGGGCCCTTGCCGCCATGGGGAGGAAGTCAGAGGCGATCCAGTACGCCGAGTCGGCCCGTGGACCGTGGACACCTGACGGGCAGGTCGACGCGATATGCGAGGAGATTCTCCTCTCCTCCGGGTCGATCGACGACGCCTACGAGCGGTACGGTCTTCGGGCGAACCGCGGCGGCACCTACCTGGCAACCTTCCGTGCTGTGGCAAGGAAATACCCGCATAAATCCGCAGGCCAGATTCTTGCTGACCTCGTAGAGACTACGCCAGGCGATGAGGGCAAGTGGTTCGCCGCTGCCAAGGAGGCCGGGCTCTACGATGAAGCGCTCGCACTCGCGAAGCGCACCCCGTGTGATCCGAAAACCCTCGCGCGCGCCGCGCGGGATTTCGCTGAGCAGCAGCCGGCCTTTGCACTTGGCGCCGGGCTGCTGGCGCTCCAATGGCTCGTCCAAGGCTACGGCTACGAGATCACGGGCGCCGACGTCTGGGCGGCCTACTCCAGCACGATGAAAGCCGCGGAGAAGAGCGGGACCGTCACGGAGACCCGCGAAAGGGTGAAGGCGCTCGTCGCGGGCGAACCTCCTGGAGGGTTCGTCCGCGGGATTCTCGGAAAGGACGTTGGGCTGTGACGTCGCACCAGGTGGCCGGGCGCCCGGACCGTGAGCCCCGATCGTGAGGGAACGGGCCGCTGTCCACTTTGGATCATTCTATGTACGCATGGCGAGCCGGGCCAGGACATCCGCCACCGAATCCAGCGCGGATGCATCGGCGAACTTCACGCTCATCCGCCATCCGCCGTCGTCGGTTCGTTCCATGCATTCTGAGAGGAGCGCCTTCATTCGCTCGCGCATCTGGTTGCCGGCAGAAGTAGCGGTCTGGCTGCCCGGCGCCGACTGAGGGCCACCCGCTTCCCCCAGGAGCTCCCCGATGAATCGAAACGCGGCGCCCAGCATTTCTCCTCCGGCACGCGCAACCGTCTCGCTGCGCGCTTTGGCCTGCGCGCGAACCTCCCTGGCCCCGGTCTCATCGATTGGCGCGGCCGGTTTCTCGCCTATGAGAACCTCCAGCCTGCGCTTCAGCTCATCGATACTTCCCGTCAGCGAGACTTCCTTCACGGTCGAGTCTGGGTCAAGGGCGGCGAGGGCGAGGGTCTGCTTGGCCGAGAGAGTTGAGAGCATGCCTTCCTCGATCGTTGCTTCGGTCACGAGGATGTACACGTGCACGGGCCTTTTCTGGCCCATCCTGTGCGCGCGGGCGATCCTCTGCTCGAGCACCGCGGGGTTCCATGGCAGATCGACATTGACCACCGTGTCGGCGGCCTGCAGGTTCAGTCCCGTGGCGCCCGCGTTCGTCGCCATGAAGAGCACGCACCGAGGATCGCGCTGGAACCGATTGACCAGCGCCTGCCTTTTGCCCTGCGGCACCGAGCCGTCCAGCCTGACAAACCCGATTTTGCGCTTCTCTACGAGCGGCTCGATGAGGTCAAGCATCGTGGTCCATTCGGAGAAGAGGATGATCTTTCTTCCCGCCTCGCCGGCGAGCCTGTCCAGCAGCAAGTCGAGCTCGGCGAGTTTCGTCGAGTGCCCCGGCGGCTGCTTGTCCACCAGGAAGGTGCTGTCCGCGGCCATGCGGCACATCAGGAGCGCCTTCTGCAGCCTGAGCAGGTCCATCTCGCTGATGTACCGCTTGGCCAGGATGGTCATCACTGTCCTTTTGTGGCCGTCGTGGATTTCAGCCTGCTGCGCAGTCGGGGCGATACGCAGAATTTCCGTGCTACGCGGCGGCAGCTGCCGCAGCACCATGGCGCGGGTCCTGCGCAGGAGGATGGGACCCAGAACACGGCGCAACTCGTCAAGGTTCTTATATCCCAGCACGCGGCCCTTTTCGTCCACGAGCCGGTGCCTGTGGAAGAAGCGGAACGCCGGTCCCAGCTGCCGGGCATTGATGAACTGGACCACCGAATACAGCTCATCCAGCCTGTTTTCAAGAGGAGTGCCCGAGAGCACGAGGGCGAAAGGCGAGGAGAGGCCTTTGATAACGCGCGAAGTCTTGGCCTGCCAGTTCTTGATTCTCTGCCCCTCGTCCAGGATGATGAGGTCCCAGCGCGCCCGCTCGACGGAGGGGAGGTCTCGGAGCACCTGCTCGTAGTTGCAGACCGTGTAGAGCTGGTCACCTTGGTACATCTCGGCGCGCTCGCGCGCCCCGCCCGCCACCAACCGGGCTGTCCTGCCGGCAGCCCGCACGATCTCCGATGCCCACTGCGACTTGACCGACGCGGGACAGACCACGAGCACGCGGGAGATCCCCACCTCCCGGGCGAGAAGCTCCGCGATCCCGATGCCCTGCATGGTCTTGCCCAAGCCCATGTCGTCCGCGATGATCGCTCTCCCCGCGCCCACGGCAAACGCAATCCCGTCCATCTGGTAGGGCAGGAGCTCGACCTTGAGCAGCGACTTTCGCAGCGGATGCGCGGCAGGGTCTCGGCGGATTGCTTCCACCAACGTGTCCAGCCGCTTTTTCAAGAGGAGTCCGTTCACCATCTCCTCGGCGTCGGGGTAGATGTGGACGGGATGGCCGAGGCGCTCGAGCTGCTGAATCCGCGAGAGCAGGTCAGCCAAGTCCGTCACGGCCGAGCCCGCAAGCGGCGCGGCGACCGCACGCGCCCGCCGCTCCAGCGTCTCGGGAAGCGCCAGCCGCAGCTCGGTGGTCTCGCCGTAGCGGACGTGCAGGCTGATGCGCGTGCGTCGGTAGCTGTTCTCCCGTTCGCGCCTTGGGAAGCGCCGCTTTGCGGCACCGAGGGCGAAGATGATATGCTTGCAGGTGCCGAGTGTGTTCGTCTTGAAGTCGGGGCAGGAGCAGTACGACTCGCCCCGCTCCCATCCACGGAGCGCGACTCTGTAGGTCTTTCCGGACACGGAGCTCGTGACCGCGTAGTCACTCCAGATCCCCTTGCCGTTCAGGGAGGAGAGTGACATTTTCTCTTTCCGTGCCCTTTCGTTCCGGTCCGCAAGGGCCCGCTCGACGAGCTGCTCCTCGGTGAGGGTCTCCAGGGGAACATCATCAGGGGGAGGCGCCGAGAGCCCGAGGGCGAGCTTCTCTTCAAGAACCAGGGAGAATGCCGCCCCGACGTGCTCGCATCCTGCGCCGCAGGTCGTGCAAAAAGCCGCGATTCGCCCGGCGCGATCCTCGGCCAGTCGGATGGTGGCCTTGCTCCTACCCAGGTCGAGGGTCAGGCGGCTGGCATCCAGCGAAACCTGTGATTCCAGATCGATTTCGAAGAGACCTCCCTCGCGAAGGAGCCTATCGCAGGAGGGGCCCAGGATCTTCTTGACATCCGCGTATTTCAGATGGGAGAGCACGTCGGACAGCTTCCGGCCGGTAGGAATCCGGGAGGATCGAGTTTGCATGGTGGGATTCTACGCAATGGGCCGTGCGTGATCAATGCGGAGGGGCGCATATGGCGAAGCTGCAGGAGGTGCGATGTTCAGGTGAACCCTCGAAATGATGTCGCACTCGCCCGTGCCGAGGCACACAACGGCCAGGAAAGTAGCGAACAGCCGACCAGGAGGCTAACAGGCCCTCAACGCATTCAGAACACTATTCAAGACTGCGGTGCCGGCTACGCTGCCAAAGGCCGTGGCCAGGAACAAAGACGCCACCACTCTTACCGTTCCGGTATGAGATTTCATGCGCCGTGTTCTGCTCCTGGCCTGCCGCCCTTAGTTTAGTACGCGACATCGAACCCCATGAAACCGATTCCTATGCGCGGCGTGAACTTCACGGATCCTGAGTCGACTTGCCGTGTCGCCCCCTGACCGGCAGCCTGCGAGGACCACCACCTGATGATCCCATCGATGATGGCTCCGCCTAGAAGAACCCCGCATGCAGGCAGGTAGTCCGCAATGCTGTGCCCGTTCCAGGCGTCGCTGATCGAGGAAAAGGAGCTCCTGAAGTAGTCGATCCTGTCGAACCGAAGATCGCCGGGCAGAGAATAGTAGACGCCCACCAGAGTCCCGGCGATGACCGCCAGGTTGAGGGCCATGAATCCCAGGCCGCTTGCCGTGTCCCCTGTCTCGAACTGCCCAATCCCGGGCAGGACCGCGGAGTGAAGGGAGATCGACCCGACGTACTCGTCCTTCTGCTGGGCAATGCTGAGCCGCTCCCGGAGGGAGGCCAGCGCCGCGACGTCGAGATCCCCGAGCTTCTGCTGACCAAGCTCGGTCTGAATCTTGAGGATCTCCGCCGCGAGATAGGGACCAGCCTCAAGGGGTCGAATGCCGGCCAACTGGCCGGATTGAGGTCCGGACCAGAGACCATTCGGCGCCGCGAAGACGGCACCCGGCAGGGTGCAGACGATAAGAACGATGAAAAAGCGTTTCATGTGTATTCCCCTTTCGGAAAGTTGTCATCGACGGCAATATGCCTTCACTTCAGTGTTGGCACAAAGAGACTAAAGTATTGTTCGGGGTATTGTTTGGAACGTGGCCTTGGGCAGCCCAAAACGATACCCGGAACAGTACTTTGGTATCTTTGCGTCATTCATCCGCCTGCATAGAGTGGCTCATGTGAGCTGCAATGACTTGCCCAACGCGGAAACCTATCCGGATCAACCCATAGGCTACCAGATCAGGCTCCAGGGTCTTCTAAGACGCGAATGGTCGGACTGGTTCGAGGGTCTGACCATCACCTGGGAGGACAACGGGGACACCCTCCTGACGGGGCTCATTGTCGACCAGGCCTTGCTGCATGGGTTGCTCAGAAAGATCCGTGACCTGGGAATGCCGTTGCTCTCCGTTACTCGACTTCAGACGCCCAAGGAGGAAGAGAAATGACAAACGAAGAGGCTATCGGTGTGGACATGAAGGTAAGACTCTCAACCTTATGGATTTTTGCAATCCTCAACTACTTGTACTGTGACGTTGTTTCACTCTTCGATCCCTCAAACCTCAAGAACCTGATGGCGGGATACGCGGGGCCCATGTCCATCACGCCGGGATTTCTGTTGGGCACCGCAATCATGATGGAGATTCCGATTGCAATGGTTCTCCTGTCCCGTGTTTTGAACCATCCGGTCAATCGCTGGGCAAACATTATTGCGGGAACGATCATGACCGTGATTCAATTCTCGTCACTTTTCATTGGGAAGATGCCGACGCCCTTCTACCTCTTTTTCAGCGTCATGGAAATCCCTTGCACGGTATTCATTG
>CAVUXE010000046.1:0-72029 GCA_963745235.1 uncultured Spirochaetota bacterium
GGTGAAGCTGCTCACACTCAGGTTGGCGCTGATGCTGGTGGAGCCCGAGCTGGCACTCAAGCTGCCCGTGCCCCCCACCGCCGCAAAGCTGTCTGTCCCGCTGCCCCCGCTCAGGGTGCCGTTGATCGTCGTGGTCCCACCAACGCTGATGCCCAGGTTGTTCGTCGCATCCGTCAGAGTCGTTGAGCTATTGACCGTCAAGGTCCCCGCCAGGTTCAACCCCGTTGTGGCCACCGTCACCGTCGGGGTGGTCCCCGTCATGATCGCCAGGTTGCCGATGGCCACCCCGGTGGCCACCGTCCCCGTCCCCGTCATCTGCACCGTGCTGTCGGTGGCCGTCCCGCCGAAGGTCCCCGAGATGGCCACGTTGCCGCTGGCCGTTATGGTGTTCACCGCTGTGTTGGTGATGGTGCCCGTGCTGGTGAAGGCCCCGCTGCTCACCGTCCCCGAGGTGTTCAGTGTCCCACCCGCCCCGACGCTGAAGGTCCCTGAGCTCACCGTCACCCCCGCGGGTATCGTCAGCGTCCCCCCGCTCACCGTCGCGGTCCCCGTTACCGTCACCCCGATGGCCGTGATGACACCCCCGCTGACCGTCAGGTTCGCGTAGGTGCTCACCGCGGCGATCATCGTCACTGTCCCCCCGGAGTACACGAAGCTGCCCCCCACGCTGGCGGGCATCCCGCTCACGGTGCCCGCTCCCGTGTAGGTGAAGGTCCCCGAGTTGGACAGGCTCCCCGCCCCGAGGGTCAGGTTGGACCCTCCGTTGGACCAGCTGGCCGCTGCCTGTACGGTCAGTCCCTTCAGCGTCAGAGCCGCGGTCTGCGTCGGCTGCGTCCCCCCGGAGGGTATGCTGGCCGTGTCGTACTGCCCCGGGGTCACCCCCGTTGACCAGTTGGACCCCAGGTTCGCGTTCGCAGTTCCCGTGGTCAGCCAGGTGATTGCCCCAAAAGTCCAGTTGGTGTTGTTGCCCGTCGCGTCGATGGAATTGGTGGCCGCCACGCTGGCGGTGGTGGCCGGACTGTCGGAGACCTGCACGTAGGAGACCGAATTGCTGCCCGTATTGTTCAGGCTCCACGTGGTGCCCCCGATGCTTGACTTCACCGTGATCAGGTTCCCGCTGGTCCCCGTCAGCGTCAGCGCGCCGCTTACCCCGAAGGTCTGTGTGGCGGTAAAGCTCAGCGTCGAGCCGGCGGTGGTATCGCTGAGGTTGTTGAAGTTCGTCGCCCCGCTGATTGCGTGCACCACCGCCCCCGTGAAGCTCACCGTGCTGGTCCCCTTGAGGAAACCCGCCGCCCCCACGCTGTTGGTCCAGTTGCCCCCCACGCTGTGGCTGAAGCTGCCCGCAGTCCAGCTGCCCCCGCTGATGAGCAGGGTGTTGGCGATGGTCCATGCACCCGTGGAGGTGACCGCTCCGTTGATCGTCAGGTTGTAGAAGCTGTAGGCCCCGTCGCTTCCCCCCGTCAGCGTCACCGTCCCCCCGTTGGGGGTGAAGCTGCTCACACTCAGGTTGGCGCTGATGCTGGTGGAGCCCGAGCTGGCACTCAAGCTGCCCGTGCCCCCCACCGCCGCAAAGCTGTCTGTCCCGCTGCCCCCGCTCAGGGTGCCGTTGATCGTCGTGGTCCCACCAACGCTGATGCCCAGGTTGTTCGTCGCATCCGTCAGAGTCGTTGAGCTATTGACCGTCAAGGTCCCCGCCAGGTTCAACCCCGTTGTGGCCACCGTCACCGTCGGGGTGGTCCCCGTCATGATCGCCAGGTTGCCGATGGCCACCCCGGTGGCCACCGTCCCCGTCCCCGTCATCTGCACCGTGCTGTCGGTGGCCGTCCCGCCGAAGGTCCCCGAGATGGCCACGTTGCCGCTGGCCGTTATGGTGTTCACTGCCGTGTTGGTGATGGTGCCCGTGCTGGTAAAGGCCCCCAGCGTCAGGGCCCCCGAGGTATCCAAGGTTCCTAATGCTCCAACCGTGAATGGGTTGGCGGCGGCGTTCACCGTTCCACCGCTCTGAATCTGCAGCGTTCCCCCGCTCACCTGGTTGGTCGCCCCGTTCAGCGCAAGGGTCACGCCGTTGGGAACCGTCAGCGTCCCCCCGCTCACCGTCGCGGTCCCCGTTACCGTCACCCCGATGGCCGTGATGACACCCCCGCTGACCGTCAGGTTCGCGTAGGTGCTCACCGCGGCGATCATCGTCACTGTCCCCCCGGAGTACACGAAGCTGCCCCCCACGCTGGCGGGCATCCCGCTCACGGTGCCCGCTCCCGTGTAGGTGAAGGTCCCCGAGTTGGACAGGCTGCCCGCCCCGAGGGTCAGGTTGGACCCTCCGTTGGACCAGCTGGCCGCTGCCTGTACGGTCAGTCCCTTCAGCGTCAGAGCCGCGGTCTGCGTCGGCTGCGTCCCCCCGGAGGGTATGCTGGCCGTGTCGTACTGCCCCGGGGTCACCCCCGTTGACCAGTTGGACCCCAGGTTCGCGTTCGCAGTTCCCGTGGTCAGCCAGGTGATTGCCCCAAAAGTCCAGTTGGTGTTGTTGCCCGTCGCGTCGATGGAATTGGTGGCCGCCACGCTGGCGGTGGTGGCCGGACTGTCGGAGACCTGCACGTAGGAGACCGAATTGCTGCCCGTATTGTTCAGGCTCCACGTGGTGCCCCCGATGCTTGACTTCACCGTGATCAGGTTCCCGCTGGCCCCCGTCAGCGTCAGCGCGCCGCTTACCCCGAAGGTCTGTGTGGCGGTAAAGCTCAGCGTCGAGCCGGCGGTGGTATCGCTGAGGTTGTTGAAGTTCGTCGCCCCGCTGATTGCGTGCACCACCGCCCCCGTGAAGCTCACCGTGCTGGTCCCCTTGAGGAAACCCGCCGCCCCCACGCTGTTGGTCCAGTTGCCCCCCACGCTGTGGCTGAAGCTGCCCGCAGTCCAGCTGCCCCCGCTGATGAGCAGGGTGTTGGCGATGGTCCATGCACCCGTGGAGGTGACCGCTCCGTTGATCGTCAGGTTGTAGAAGCTGTAGGCCCCGTCGCTTCCCCCCGTCAGCGTCACCGTTCCCCCGTTGGGGGTGAAGCTGCTCACACTCAGGTTGGCGCTGATGCTGGTGGAGCCAGAGCTGGCACTCAAGCTGCCCGTGCCCCCCACCGCCGCAAAGCTGTCTGTCCCGCTGCCCCCGCTCAGGGTGCCGTTGATCGTCGTGGTCCCACCAACGCTGATGCCCAGGTTGTTCGTCGCATCCGTCAGAGTCGTTGAGCTATTGACGGTCAAGGTCCCCGCCAGGTTCAACCCCGTTGTGGCCACCGTCACCGTCGGGGTGGTCCCCGTCATGATCGCCAGGTTGCCGATGGCCACCCCGGTGGCCACCGTCCCCGTCCCCGTCATCTGCACCGTGCTGTCGGTGGCCGTCCCGCCGAAGGTCCCCGAGATGGCCACGTTGCCGCTGGCCGTTATGGTGTTCACTGCCGTGTTGGTGATGGTGCCCGTGCTGGTGAAGGCCCCGCTGCTCACCGTCCCCGAGGTGTTCAGTGTCCCACCCGCCCCGACGCTGAAGGTCCCTGAGCTCACCGTCACCCCCGCGGGTATCGTCAGCGTGCCCCCGCTCACCGTCGCGGTCCCCGTTACCGTCACCCCGATGGCCGTGATGACACCCCCGCTGACCGTCAGGTTCGCGTAGGTGCTCACCGCGGCGATCATCGTCACTGTCCCCCCGGAGTACACGAAGCTGCCCCCCACGCTGGCGGGCATCCCGCTCACGGTGCCCGCTCCCGTGTAGGTGAAGGTCCCCGAGTTGGACAGGCTGCCCGCCCCGAGGGTCAGGTTGGACCCTCCGTTGGACCAGCTGGCCGCTGCCTGTACGGTCAGTCCCTTCAGCGTCAGAGCCGCGGTCTGCGTCGGCTGCGTCCCCCCGGAGGGTATGCTGGCCGTGTCGTACTGCCCCGGGGTCACCCCCGTTGACCAGTTGGACCCCAGGTTCGCGTTCGCAGTTCCCGTGGTCAGCCAGGTGATTGCCCCAAAAGTCCAGTTGGTGTTGTTGCCCGTCGCGTCGATGGAATTGGTGGCCGCCACGCTGGCGGTGGTGGCCGGACTGTCGGAGACCTGCACGTAGGAGACCGAATTGCTGCCCGTATTGTTCAGGCTCCACGTGGTGCCCCCGATGCTTGACTTCACCGTGATCAGGTTCCCGCTGGTCCCCGTCAGCGTCAGCGCGCCGCTTACCCCGAAGGTCTGTGTGGCGGTAAAGCTCAGCGTCGAGCCGGCGGTGGTATCGCTGAGGTTGTTGAAGTTCGTCGCCCCGCTGATTGCGTGCACCACCGCCCCCGTGAAGCTCACCGTGCTGGTCCCCTTGAGGAAACCCGCCGCCCCCACGCTGTTGGTCCAGTTGCCCCCCACGCTGTGGCTGAAGCTGCCCGCAGTCCAGCTGCCCCCGCTGATGAGCAGGGTGTTGGCGATGGTCCATGCACCCGTGGAGGTGACCGCTCCGTTGATCGTCAGGTTGTAGAAGCTGTAGGCCCCGTCGCTTCCCCCCGTCAGCGTCACCGTTCCCCCGTTTGGGGTGAAGCTGCTCACACTCAGGTTGGCGCTGATGCTGGTGGAGCCAGAGCTGGCACTCAAGCTGCCCGTGCCCCCCACCGCCGCAAAGCTGTCTGTCCCGCTGCCCCCGCTCAGGGTGCCGTTGATCGTCGTGGTCCCCCCAACTGTGAGCCCGAAAGTCAGCGCACTCAATGTGTCGTTGCTGCTCATCGAGAGGGTACCGGTGACCGCCAGGGCCGCACCGAGCTGGTAGATCATGGCTCCCCCGGCGCTGGTGAACGACAGGTTGGTGTAGCTGTTGCCAGCCTTCAACCCGGTGATGGTCCCTCCCCCGTTGCCGTAGTACACAACTGTCCCACCGAGTGCTCCGGCGGGCAGGCTTACCGCGGCCTCGGTCCCTTTGAGCTTCAGAGTGCCGCTGTTGGTGAAGGTGGTGCTCACCGTCACGTTGTTTCCAGCCAGGTCCAGCGTGTCGTTGGAGCTTATCGCGAGGGTGCCGCTGACCGTCAGAGCCGCGGCAAGCTGGTAGATCATGGCTCCTCCGGCGCTGGTGAACGACAGGTTGGTGTAGCTGTTGCCAGCCTTCAACCCGGTGATGGTTCCCCCCCCGTTGCCGTAGTACACAACTGTCCCGCCGAGTGTTCCGGCGGGCAGGCTTACCGGGGTCTCGGTCCCCTTGAGCTTCAGAGTGCCGTTGTTGGTGAAGGTCGTATTCACGGTCAGGTTGTTGCCGTTGAGGTCGAGAATCGCGCCGCCCGCTATCGTGAGCGTAAACCCCGAGGCGACTGTTATGCTTTGCGCAAGCTGCAGTATGGCGCCGCCGGAGACGGAATCCGCCAGGTTGGAAAATGTCGTTGAGGTCGACCCGGATATCGTCTTTGTCCCTGAAGACGCGTTGAACGTGACGGTTCCCGTTCCCGCGGAGTAGCTCCCATTGTTGACCCACGCGCCTGCGAGCGCCAGGGACTGGGAACTGGCGTTCAAAGTAGCTCCCGAGTTTATGGTCAAGCCGCCGGACAGATTGGCTGCGTCCCCCAGCGTAACAGAACCGGTGCCGCCAACCACCAGGCTAGGCAGCGTCTGGCCCGAGCTGTGCAGCGTCACCGCTCCAGAAGGGCTCATGGTCACAGTCCCCGAATCCGAGAACCCGGTCGATCCCGTAAGGTTGAGGTTGCCGCCGACGTTGATCGCGTTTGCACCTCCGGTCAGCGTGCCTGCGGAAACAATGATGTCCCCCGAAACGTTGAGTGCGCCGTTCGGGCTGAAGGTGCCCCCCGAGCCGCTGATCGTAAGATTGTTATAAGTAATGGCACTGCTCTGGACCGTATATGCGCCGGTTCCCACCATGTTCACGGTTCCACTACCGGTGACGGCTGTGACGTTGGTGAGCGCCTCGCCGCCGTTCATGATGAGCGTCCCCTGGACGGAGATCGTTCCCGAGCTGGCCAACGTGACATTGAAACCGCTCATGGTGAGCGTGGCGTTCGAAGCGATGGACAAGCCCAGGACGCTTACGTTTGCGCTGAGGGTCGGCTGAAAACTGGCGGGGACGATCACCGCGGCCACCGCGGCGGATGGCACCCCATTGCTCCAATTTCCCGCCGTGGCCCAAGCCGTTGTGCCGGCGCCGGCGTTCCACGTTGTGGACGTTGGGACTGACCAGCCAGGCGCGCTCGTCAGCACCGAATTGTTCGCTATGGCCGTGCCGGGGCTCTCGGTGGAAAAGTTCAGGCTGGCGTAGCTTACATTGACGTTCGCTATCGGGCAGCTCAGCGTCCAGTTTGGAGCGGCTCCACTGACCGTCGTTATTACGACGTTGTTGGCGGTCCCGGTCGCAGAATAGCCACCCGTGATCGTGAAGTACGTAGCGGTCTGAGTGACCCCACCTGAAAAGTTCAGCGTCTTGGTCGGCGTGGTGCAGGATAACAGGTAAAAAGTGTTGGCGCCCGTTATCGTAGACGTCCCTGTCCCGGCAAGGTTCACGGTCGACGTGGAAGCCGTGAACGCTCCACCTGTATTGGACCAATTCCCGTAAAGGTTGATCGTATTCGAGCCAGCGTTGAGCGTCCCGCTTGCGAGCGTAAGATTTCCATTTACGGTAATGCTTGCGTTCAGATTGTAAGTGCCAGTACCCTGGAAGGTCAGATTGTAGTAGCTCGTGCCCATTGCGAGTCCAGTGTAGGGCCCTGCAGAGCCCGCATAGACGACCGTGCCGAGCGAGGTCGAGCTGCCAAGCGACACGTTTTCGTTGCCGTTGAGGGTGAAGGTGCCGGAATTGGAAAAGCCCCCGCTTACCGCAAGGTTCGTCGTCCCATCGCCGTTGAGCGTCATGGAGGCGGTCGCATCGATGACGAGGGAAGCGACGCTGACCGTCTGCGCCGTCGTCAGTATCGGGTATGTCGAAGCTCCGGCTGGAATGTGTATCGCGGTAGAGCTGCCGTTGGGCGGAGCTAATCCGCCAACCCAGTTGGCTGCCGTTGTCCAACCGGTGCCGCTTCCGCCTTGCCAGGTGTATGTGACCGGCTGGATCGTGATGACTTTGCTGTCGACGACGTTCCAGGTAGCCCCGCCGTCGTAGGAAAGCAGAAGGCTGAACGAGCCCGGAGAGTTGGTCGCGGTCAAGGCCAGACCCGAAATGGTGAGTATGTCAGTGCCCGTGAAGTTGGTCGTAACAGGGACCGTTACGATGAGATCATTACCAGCCCCACCGGAGTACGTCACTGTTGTCCCGACCCGCCCCGTGGTGGGCTGGACGAATGTCGGCGTGGTTATGGTCGTATTGAAGTGGGCAATCGGAGTGGTCGTAGGAAGGCTTATCTTGATACCATTCGCGGTCGTGATGGTGCCCGTGCCGCCATTGTTGCTCACGGTTATCGTGGAGAGTGTCGCTGCGTTGCCTGTGACGAAAGTGAGGTCGTTGTTGCTCGACAGTAACGGCGGTGGGTTGGTGACAAAGGTGGCGGTTGCGCTTCCGTCGACCCCTGGGAGATTGATCGTACCAAGGGTTCCGTTGGAGAGCAAACTGATGGTCACACTTTGCGCGGTAGCGTCGTTCACCGTGAAGCTGACCCCACCGGTCGTGTTGGTGGTGATCGTCTGGGGCGACGCGAGCCCGTTGATCGTCGCGGCGCCCGTCGTCGAAACCTGTACGCTGGCGATATAGGAAATTGGATTGCCGCTCGAATCGACGAGCTGCACGTTGTAGGTCAGGGGGGTGCCTGTTACGCCGGTCGAGCTTGCCGGGCTCAGCGCAAAATGATCGGGCTTGGGCCCTGAGTAGGGAGTCGAATATATCGGGAGAAGGGAGCCGCCGATGGAGAAGTAGAGCTCTGCTGCGCCCGAAGCGCGCGTCCCCCCCAGGTTGCCGGTCGTCGAGAACTGGAGATGCCACGTCGCGTTGGTCTGCGCGGCGGAAACCGCGTAGGTATTCGTCGCGTTGCTGCTTCCCATGGGGAAGGTACCTGTACCTTGGGAAACACCCAGGTTGTCGTTCCATAAATTGATCGTAATATTGCCCGTAAGCGCGTAATTAAAGGCATTGGTCGTGGCAGTCATCGGGGTTCCCGCCCCGAGAGGCACGAAGGGGTAGAAGTTCCACGTCTCGGCTGTTACCCCATCTCCCGTGGCGGCGAGCTGGGCGAGCTCGACGTCATAACTGAAGGCGTTGCCGCTGGAAAGCCCCGTCGGTGTGCCGCTGTTCGTGAACGAGACATCGAACTGATAACAGTGCTTGAACTCTGTGCCGTTTGAATAGTTGGGCGACACCGCGGTGAGACGGAAATAGTACTTGTTGCCGATGTGCTCGCCCTGGGATGGGGAGACGCCGTTGAAGTAGACCCAGGCGCCGACTCTGAAAGCTCCCGTGTAGCTGCTGCCGGTGATCGAATCGAGGACCGTCCCGCCGCTGTTCGCCGCGTTGCCGACTAAGTGTTGTCCGGCGACGGACGAATAGGCTCCCGTGCCGCCGATGAGTGCGTAGTTGACCCATGGTGGTCCGGCGACGGCCGGAAGGTCGGGTTCGCTATTGGCCAAGGTACCGTCTACGTCGACATCGGGGTTCCTGACCGCGAAGAAGAGGATCTGGGTGGTGGTGTCGGGAATCGCGAAGAAGACGACATTGGCGCCCGTGTAATCGCCGACGAGGGTATTGGCGCCCGTATAGAGCCAGTTCTGGGTCATTGCCGTCCCTTCGACGTACTGGGGGCCCTGAGGAGGGAAGCGTGTAGGAGCAAACTGTGCGAATGCCATGCCTGCCGCACAGAGGATGAGCGCGACGACAGCCGCGGTTCTCTTCAAGCGCTTCCCGGTCATGACGAGTCCGTACTCAAACGCCCTCCGACGCGGTTCCTATTCAAATGAGATCGAAGCGGCCGTCCCGGCCACCGGCTATTTATGGGTCACCATTGAATCCCGTCTGCAGATTCAAAATCGCATCTCATCAATGAAGATTATATCCTTCCCTGATAAATACTTCCAAGGTCGGCACCTCGTATGCGGCGTTGGCAAAAACTCCATGTGACGCGAGGAGCCCGGCCTTCCGTGCCCAGGCGGCGGGCCTGCTCGTTGAGAGGTCCCGAAAACTCCGATATTCATTCAGACCACCTCCGTCATCTGCCCGGGCATGATGCCATGCCCAGCGCTAAATGAAGGAAAGATACCTACGATGGAGAGAAGTCGGCGAGCGCGGCGCGATGGGGACTACGGAAGCTCCGTTGCTGGAAAGGACGGCACTTTCGGGGAGCCGAGCCTGCAGCTGGACGCCATGGCGAGGATCGCGGGCCGGTACCCGAGGATACGGTTCGTCATCGAGCACCTCTTCTACCCCGGCCTGGATCACTTCGACGATGTTCAATCCGGCCTTGGCAAGCTTGCGCCGTTTGGGAACGTTTCCTTCACATTGGCCTCTGTTCCCAACAGCCTCATGCCTGAGGCGTATCCGTTTCCTTCAACCAGCCGCTACGCGGGCGTTGCGAGGGATGTCGTGGGGGTGGCGCGCATATGAACGCGACGTACCGCCAGCTCATCGACTCCATTGCGGAAAACGGCTTGTTTTCGGCGGACGAGCTCCGCCGCATCTACGCGGAAAATGCCGCCCGCGTGTACGGCCTCCCGGCCGACCCCTACTCGTTCAAGCCTGCGAGCGCGCCAACATAACCCTTGAACGCGATGCGACGAAACCACGTTGCGACCTGGAACGCCGAATGTTTCTTGCCGCCCTCCAGCCAGAGCTGAACGACCCCCAGGATGGCGCTCGCAAAGAAGCATTGCGCAACCTCAACCGGAACGGCGGCGGAACCCCTGCCCTGGTGCTTACCATAGATTCTCTCGCTGAGAAACCTTTTCAGATGCTCTTTCATCCTGGACTGGAACCAGACGCATCCTTTTCCGCCGAGCATTGCCCTGTACATGCGCGCGTTTGACTCGAAATGTTCGAACAGGCTTACCCATGCAGCCTGATTCCGTTCGTTGTCCAGGCCGCGCGCCAGATCGCCGCTCTCGTTGATGATGAGGGGTGGCCCCATTTCGTCAGCCATCTTCTGAAGAGCGCCCTTGAATATCTCTTCGACCACACGGTGCTTGTCTCGATAGTATCGGTAGAAGGTTGCGCGGTTGATCATCGCCTGAGCGGAGATATCCTGCACGGAGACATGGTCGAAGCCTCGTCGCTCAATCAGCTCAATCAAGGCGTTCTGTATGAAAATCCTGGTTCGCTGGGAGCGCAGATCGATCTTTTTCTGCATCAGTGGATGTTTTCCGTTGCGTTCTGCGACATTCCTGCGGGCTTGTTTCTTGACTAAATTGTTCATGCCCTTAGATTAACAACAGCCTGGTGCAAGAGCAAACGCTTCGATCGACTCATCCTGCCTGACCTTTTTCACCTCCTGCAGCAGGATTGCTCGTTCGTATCGAAAAGGAGACAGGAATGGGTTCGTTAACGACGCGGGAGCGATTTTTGCCCTCGGTCGTCAGCTCGGCCATATATACTCTGGGATTTCCGTTCACGACACATTTTCTCAGAGGTGGAGAATGGTTCGGGTGTTTTGTCGTTATTCCGCTTTTCCTTATCGCCTGCCACGGGGGCGAATGGATGGGACTAATCGCGGCGGGGGTAGCGATTGTCTACACAGACGCGATTCTCGCAGCCCAGCACGTCATCATTCACCACGAATCCCTTTCCTCATCCCGGGTCCTGCCTCTCGTCCTGTGCGAGCTCACGCTTCTGCTTCTTGCCCCAATCGCTGGCCGGATAGGCCGCATGGGGAGAGCCTTTCGATCATCCACGGCCACCTTTGAAGCTGCCCTCAGGATGCTTCCTGACACGGTGTTTGCGCTTGACCGTCAGGGGAAAGTCCCTGATGTGTGGCACGAGGCCAAGCAGACGCTGTCCCCCACGATCGTTGACGTAGACGCGAGCATCGAAGAATCCCTGGAGATGATGAGAGGGATGCTGGGGGAGGGCATCACCGTCGTTCACGAGGCAGGCGCGGAGGCAAGCCTCGTCAAAGTCGACCCGGGACAATTCACGCAGGTGCTTGCGAATCTCGCCATCAATGCGCGCGACGCCATGCCATCCGGAGGGAGGCTTGCGCTCAAAGTGCATCGCGTTGCCGTCGCAAGCGCGGACGCCGGGCTGCCCACGGAGATGCATCCCGGTGACTACGTTGTCATCCAGGTGAGCGACACGGGCACGGGCATGGACCAGGAAACGACGAAAGGGCTGGGGAGCGGTACCGGTCTCGGCCTGTCGATTGTCTCCCGCATCGTCAAACAATCCGCCGGCCACATCTCCGTTGACAGCAGGGTCGGGAAGGGGACCACGTTCAGCATCTATCTTCCGCGTGTCTCCGAAGCCCTTGAAACGCGTGGAAAGCACGAGAGCTGCCCGGGGGAAGAGCAGAGCGGGACTGAAACCATCCTGTTGGTCGAAGACGAGGAACAGGTGAGCAACCTCATCCAGCGATGTCTCTCAGGCTGCGGCTACCAGGTCCTCCCGGCGGGAGACGGCAGAACAGGATTGGAAATCTGCCGACAAAAAAGCGGTCAGATCCATCTCCTTCTCGTGGACCTTACCCTCCCCGACATCAGGGGAGATAAAGTGGCCCAGGAGTTCCGCGCAACAAATCCCCGTGGCCGGGTGGTTTTTATGACAGGCTACTCCGACGTCGGCGGTCTCACGAAAGAAAGGGTTCTCAACAAGCCCTTCACGCTCTCCGACCTTGCGGTGAGCATTCGCCGGGAGCTGGACAGCCGATAGGGTACTGGGCACTACGTTTATCTCCCGAGCTTCTCGATAATCCTCGCGGCCCCCAGGCGTGCCATCTCGGCATCCTCCAACTGGTCAAGGCCGCTGACGGCCACCGAGCCGACGAGCCTGTTTCGGTGCCAGACGGGAATGCCGCCGTCCCAGCCGGTGAACCTGACATCGCTGTTGGCCATCTGCCAGCCGTTCTTCTGGAAGTTGCGTCCGAGGAGCCCGGTCTCCGACCTTTCCCGAGCCGCGGTGAGCGCCTTCCTTGTCGCAACGTCGATTGAAGGGAGAGGGGCTCCGTTCATTCTCAGCAGGGAGACAAGCTCGCCATGAGAATCCGACACCGCGATGACGGCAACCTTCGCCCTGCGGACGAGCTCCTCACGAATGGCTTCAATTGCGATTCTCGCTTCCTCTTCCCCGAGCTCCGTAGCTTCCTGCATCCCCTACCTCCTCCCGTTGCCTGTATACCCCAGTTGTAAGATGGGTGTGGCTCTAGTTCACTCTTCCATTCGGAAAGAGCCTGCTCTCAAGGAGGTCGATGGACTGAAGCAGCACGAATGCCTCGTCTTTGCTCTGCGTCTCGACCTTCAGCTCCGCTCGAGCCATCAATTCCTTCATTTTCCCAGCCAGGAAGGACATGGTGTTGGAAACATAGAATGGGAAGTACCAGAAATAGAAAAGCGCCAGCAAAATGCACCCTGCCCCGAATGCGGCTATCGAAGTAATCATTCTTCCAGATTCGATTTTTGTCGCGAGGCTCTTGCGCTCGATTGCTTCCATATTAATGTCGTTTATCTTTACGATTGTCTGTCGAGCGCTTAGATATGCCGGGATGAAATCCCGGGAATATGACAAAGGGCTTCCCCCCGCCGTCTGCATCTTCATGCAGAGGGCCAGAAAGAGGCTGTAGTTCTTGTTCAGCTCTTCCACGTATTCTTTCTCGTGCAATTCCGTGATGTTGCCATTCTCCGCCTTGAAGTTCTTCTCAAAGGATGAACGGCCGGCGCCAAAGACTTGCGAGTCATAGGGAGATGCCTCGGCCATTTTCGGCCCGATGACCCTGTCGACAATCGCGGTCCGCATATCATCGATGGCCAGGAGCATGTTTTTGCAATAGACAAGGGTATCATAGTTGTCTCGGAGTATTCGGTCAGCGGACTTCGAAAGCTCCTGGATGTCGAATGAGCTGTAGATAGCCAGGGCAAAGATGATCAGAAAAAGGAATCCAAGCCCACACGTGAGTTTGGTTCTCAACGACATATCGCTCAGTGTATATCCGCGCCGCAGGAAGGTCAATCAAAGCGGGGGCCCAGGGTTGCGACGCGCAGAAACCTGGCCCCCGGTATTCCCGCCCTAGGTTCGAACCGTCTTCATCATGCCCTGAATCTCCTTGTCAGACATCGTCTTATTGTGGGACTTGCTGGCATGGAGCTTCACGATATCCGTCAGCTCGGCGCTGTTGTGGTCCTGAACCTTGAACCCGCAATCGGGCGAACATTCGACCGTGTACAGATCTGCAGCCATGAAACACCTCCTGATACGCCGCATTCTCTCCCCAGCGGGCGTTACGGAATCGCAACGGCCCGAACGAAAACGTCGTTGCGGTGTCGTAACGGTCTTTGGCCAGGCTGACGTTGCGCCCGGAGGTCGAAATCATGATTGCCCTGACGATGTCAGGTTCTTTCCGGTTTCCCCCTTTGACGGGGGACCTTCAGCGGTCGTCGCAATTGGAAATGGACGCTGCCGTCAAAACCCTCGGCGATCACAAGGAGGAGTGGCTCAATCTCCCGGTCCGACAAAAAATCACTATCCTGGATCTCCTGTTGAAGGATCTTGCCGCAGGAGCTCACCGTTGGGTGGCCGCCGGCCTGGAAGCAAAGGGCCTTGTCCCTGACAGCGCCGCCGCGTGGGAAGAATGGGCCGCCGGTCCACACATCGTCATGGTCAATCTCCGCCAACTTCGGGAATCCCTGCTGGACATTGCGCGATCAGGGAAACCCAGGATCCCCGGACCGTTGACCGTCCGGCCGGATGGCCAGCTTGTCGCCCGGGTCTTCCCCCGCCGCGGCTACGACCGCCTCTTCCTGGGCGGCGTGACGGCGGAGATCTGGATGCAGCCGGGAGTCACGACGCAGAGCTTGCCGGCGACGCAGGCGGTCGCGTTCCACGGCGGCTCGCACACGGGAAGAGTGGCCCTGGTCCTGGGTGCCGGAAATGGCTCCGCCATCGGCGCCTCGGACATCCTGTACAAGCTTTTCGTTCAGAACCATGTTGTCATCTACAAGGTCAACCCCGTCAATGCGTACATGGGCCCGCTGTTCGAGGAGTCCTTCCGTGCCCTGGTGAACGGCGGGTTCCTGCGGATCGTCTACGGCGGAGCGGAGGAGGGGGCATATCTCTGCAGTGATTCCGACGTTGACGAGGTGCACATCACCGGCTCGGACAAGAGTTTCGAAGCAGTCGTGTTCGGGGCCGGACTGAACGGTGCGGCTCGAAAGGCAAAGAACCAACCTCTCCTGGACAAGCCGGTCACGGCCGAGCTGGGCAACGTCAGTCCCGTGATCGTCGTTCCCGGGCCGTGGAGCGAGGGTGATCTCGCCTACCAGGGAGAGCACATTGCCTCCCTGCTCGTCGTGAACGCCGGGTTCAATTGCCTCACGCCACGCGTCCTCATCCAGCACCTGAGCTGGGACAGGCGTGAAGAGCTCCTGCGGCGGGTTCGCAAGATCCTGCGCACTGTGCCCGTTCGTAGGGCCTACTACCCCGGCGCACGGCAGCGCTTCGAGGCTTTCCTGGCCGCTCATCCGGATGCGGAAACGTTCGGGGCGGCATCGAATGGGGAGCTCCCCTGGGCGCTCATTCCGTACCTCGACCCGAACGAGCAGGACGACATCTGCTTCACGACGGAGGCCTTTTGCGGCCTTTTCTGCGAGACTGCTCTCGGGGCTGACGGCGTCGCCGACTACATCTCCAAGGCCGTTGCGTTCGCAAATGACCAGCTTTGGGGAACGCTCAACGCAACGATACTCGTCCATCCCGAGTCTTTGAAGGACCGTGAGGTTGCCGAAGCGCTTGATCGGGCCGTCGCGGACCTGCGCTATGGCTGCGTCACGGTCAACCAGGGCGCCGGCTCAGCGTACGGCTTGTGCGTCGTTCCGTGGGGCGGGTTTCCCGCCGGCGCCTCGCTGGGCGACATCCAGTCCGGGATCGGGTTCGTGCACAACTCGTTGATGTTTGAGCGTCCGCAGAAATCCGTGCTCAGGGGGCCATTTCGGGCCAAAGGGACGCCTGCGTGGTTTCCTACGCGAAGCCGGCGGGCCGCGGAGCTCTTCGCGAAGCTGGTCCGTTTCGAGGCATCCCCGTCTCCGTGGAAGGTACCCGGCATTCTGCGAAGGGCCATGTAATTCGCGCACAGACTGCGCGTTGCGCAGGTGGAGAGAAAAGACGACAGGAGGACAGGCACCATGTACAAGTTCGTGAGGTCCGGAAAGATCAAGGGCAACTTCCCTGAGGCAGTGCGCTGGGCCAAGGAAATCGCCGAATACGTCTCCAGCAAACACTCGCCCGTCAAAGTCCAAGTCTACACGGGGATGTTCGGGGATCTGAACACAATCTTCTGGGAGATCGAGCACAAAGACCTGGCATCCATCGAAGCCTTGTCGGCAAAGCTTGTTTCTGACAAGGGATATTGGGCCGTTGTCGAAAAGGCAACCGGCCTCTTCATCGACGGAACCTTTCGCGATTCCGTCCTGGGCTCTGTCTAGGAGGACACCATGATACTCGTTGTTGGATCGACGGGGATGCTGGGAAGCGAGATCTGCAGGCTTCTTGCAGGCCAGGGTGGCCGGGTACGGGCACTCGTTCGCGCGACTTCAAACGCGGAGACCGTGAAAACCCTCGCATCACTTGGCGCAGAGGTCGTTCAAGGAGACATCCGGGATGTCGCGTCACTGGAAAAGGCCTGCAACGGCGCTCAGACGGTCATCTCGACTGTTTCCTCCATGCCCACGCGCTATGTTGCCGGAGACAACGATATTGCAGCCGTTGACGACAATGGCCTGAAGAAGCTCATCGATGCTTCACAGAAGGCTGGTGTGGAGAGGTTCGTCCTCACATCCTTCACCATGGACAACCGATTCCCCCTTCGGGATGCAAAGCGCGGTGCGGAAGAGCATCTCAAGGCCAGCGGGATGAGCTGGACGATCCTGAGGCCAAGCTTCTTCATGGAGGCGTGGCTGGGACCCATGGTCGGGTTCGACTACGCGAACGCCTCTGCCCGGATCTACGGCTCCGGCACCAGGCCCGTCAGCTATGTCTCTTTCCGCGACGTTGCCGCCATTGCGGTGGCATGCCTCGAGAAGCCCGCCGCGAAGAACGCCGTGGTCCCTATCGGGGGACCGGAGGCGATCAGTCAGAAGAGAGCCGTGGAGATCTTCGAAGAAGCCGGGGGCCGCCCGTTTGCGACAGAGGTCGTCCCGGAAGCCGCAATCGCCGCCCAGCAGAAGGAAGCGACGGATCCAATGCAGCAGTCGTTCGCGGGGCTCATGATGGGAATCGCATCCGGGGACCAGGTGGAGATGAGAAGGACGGCGGAAGAGTTCGGCGTTCACCTCAAGTTCGTTCGTGACTACGCTCGCGAGGTCCTGCCCCAAACGGTGCATTCATGAACGGGTACTACAGGTTCGCGGTGGGTTCCTTCGCCTGCACGAGCCTCCTGGATGGTTCGCACGAGTACAAGTGGCAGGACTTCGTGGTGAATGCAGGTGAGCAGGAAGTCCGCGCCGCTTTGAAATCTACCGGGATGACCCAGGACGGCCTCGTCACGCCGTACACCTACCTTCATGTCGACACCGGGGCCCACCAGATCCTCATTGACGCCGGCGCCGGGAGCTACTTCCCGACGACCGGCCTCCTGGCAAAGAGCATGGAGGAGGCCGAGATCGACCGGAGGGAGATCGATACGGTCATCATCACTCACGCTCATCCCGATCACATCGGGGGCCTGCTTCTTCCTGATGGCTCACCCGCCTATCCCGAAGCCGTGCACTATATCTGGAAGCGCGAATGGGACTACTGGTTTTCAGATGAGGAGTACTCTCGCGCGCGAAAGACCCGCAGAGGGAGCTTCGACTTCGGACATTTTTTCGACTTCGCGCGCAGCCGCCTGGATCCCGTCAAGCGGCTCATCCGCCAGGTGGAGTTCACGGGGGAGGAGGTGACGATCTTTCCCGGGGTGAGGCTGCTTCGCGCCCCGGGTCACACCCCGGGTCACATGGTGGCGGAGCTTCACTCGAATGGGGAAAGCCTTCTGTACATCGGGGATGCGGCAATCTCCCCCATCCATCTCGAGCAACCGGCCTGGCTGCCGGTGACGGAGATCGAGCCAGAGTTGTCGCTGGTCAGCAGACGGTTCGTGTGCGACCTGGCCGCGTCTCGCCACTCATGGGTCGTGGGCCAGCATTTCCCTCCGTTTCCGAGCCTCGGCCATATCGAGAGGCGCGGAGACGCCTGGGAATGGAAACCTGTCACGCTGAGGGAGAGGGGGGAAGGGGAAGGCCGTCCAGCAGGCGCCGGGCCTCGTTGAGATCGGCGCTTGTGCTGCCTTCCGTGAAGCTGTCGTAGAGTGCCTCCAGCTGCCCGTGAAGCGCCGCGCTTCCGCTCTGCAATCCGCGGCGGTACAGGGACATGGTCGCCCGCAGCTCGAGACACTTTGCCTTCTGCTTCTGCGACAGCCTGAGGGAGCGCTGGAACCAGCGGTCGGTATCCTCATCCGGCTCGCCGGCGAGGCGGCCGGCTTCCCCCCGCAGCCGGTGAACCTCCGGTTCCCACAGATGGAGATGGGTCTCCCGAACCTGCGTGAGCGCGTTGTCGAGCGTTTCGATGGCGCTGTCCGTCCCACCGTCGGCCAGATAGAGCTCCGCCAGCATGCACGCGTAGGCACAGGGAAACGGATGGCGGGGAAGCATCTCGATCCCCTGGCGAATCAAATGGGGATCCCCGCCGGACCAGCCTCGGAGGACCAGCCCGTATCCGATGTAGAGCGCGAACCCTTCCCGCTGAGCCAGTGAGAACAGCTCCTCGGAGAGCGGGCGGGCCTGGTGCTGTTCGCGGCGCATGAAGGAGAGAAGGCATGCGTAGAAGATCACCATGCAAAGCGTGAAAGCATGACCCAGGGTCCGGGCTCGCGTCAGGTCTTCCTGCATCACGGCCGCGGACTGTGTCATGAATCCGAAGCCCCAGAGCGCGAGGGACCGGGTGATCATGACGATCGCGGAGGTGTCATTTCCAAACTGGATCAGGTCCAGTGACGAGCCCGCCGGCTGGCAGTGCGCCTGACCGGCTTCCGCGTGCGCGCGCATTTCCTGGAAGTCTCCAAAGTAGAAAAAGGATTCCGCGAGCATGCCGTGAGCGCGCGAGATGAGCCGTTCATCATCCAGGCCGCGGGCGATGTCGAGCATCTGCTGTCCGTAATGAAGGCGCTGGCGGCTGTACGAATAGTGGCGATTGAGCCCGAGGTTCACGAGGAAGCGCTGCAACGGGCTCCCTCTCTCCTCGCAGATGGCCTTGGCGCGCAGGTGCACGGCTTCAACCGTCGGATCCTGATGTCCTTTCGCGAGGACGAGCGGAACGCCGAGTGAGATGAGAAACTCGAGCTCCCTGTCCAGGGAAGTTGGGCCCTGGGGACACCCCCGCAGGAGCTCCAGCCCCCTCGTAAAATGCGCCACCGCCGCGGAGTTTGCATATCCCTGGCGCGCCTTCTCTCCCGAGAGGTAGTAAAAATCGATGGCGTTCTGGACCTCCTTCCCTCGATCGTAATGGTACGCGAGGGACTCGCTGTACTCGGTGCGAGCCGACGGGGACAGCCGCTGGTACGCGAGAGCCACTTTCCGATGGAGCCGAAGCCGATCCCCCACGGAAATGCTCTCGTAGACGGCCTCCTGTGTGAGCGCGTGCTTGAAGGAATACTCGACTTCCGGGACCGAGCGCTCGATGAAGAGAAGCTCCCGTTCTTCAAGATCTTCCAGGATGGCGCCGAGGTCATCCCTTTCGACGGCAAGAGCGAGCAGCCTGCGGAGGAAGACTCTCCCAATGACCGCCGCGTGGGAGAGGACCTCCTGTTCGGTCTCCGAGAGATTGAAGAACCGGCTGAGAACGACTGATTTGATCCCCTGGGAAAGGGTCGAGCGATTTGCTTCCCCCGCGGATGGGTCAGGGGGAGGAAGCTCCTCCGCCTCCTGGGACCCCAACGCGCTGGCGCGCGCCAGCTCTTCCAGAAAGTAGGGGTTGCCTCGGCAGCTCAGGAGAATGCTTTCGCGGACCGAGGCGGGAAGGGATTCAGCGGGAACCAGGGCGTCGAGCATCTGGCTGCTTTCTTCACGGGTGATCTCACGGAGGTGGATCTCGGTCAGCTCGTCGAGCCTCCGACGCGCGGCGCTGGAGGCGAGTATCCTGCTCCTGTGGTCCGGATCGATGCGGTAGACGAGCACGAGCAGGATCCGCAGCCCCCGCGACGAGTCGAGGAGCGAGTCGATGAGGTCCAGAGAAAGCGTGTCAGCCCAATGCAGGTCCTCGAAAACCAGGACGAGCGGGGCCAGCTTTGAGAGCTCGCGGAAGAGAAGCGTCACAGCGTTGAACGCTCGATGCTTGACCTGCTCCGGGCCCCATTGGTCGATCTCTTTGCGGTGCGGACCGGCTCGCCAATGGCCGAGAAGCTCGTTTGCGGCTGAGACAAGGGACCTCACCCGCCCTGGCCCGGCAGCAGCCTTCTGGGCGAGGATCTCATCCAGGCTTTCGCGGCTGAGAGATTCAGTCTGATCCCCGCCGGTCGTGCGGGCACGCTGCTCAGCATCAAGCACGCCGATCATGTCGATGAAAGGCCAGTAGCCGATGTTCGTCTTTGGAGACAGGCAACGGCCCTCGAGCCAGCGGACTCCGCCGGCCGCCAGCGTGTCGGACACCCGGTGGTAGAGCTCGTGAACGAGGCGGGACTTTCCAATCCCCGCTTCACCCGTGATCACGACGACCTGCCCGTTTCCCCCCGCCGTTCGTTCGAAAGCGTGTGTGAACCTGGCGGCCTCTTCCTCGCGGCCGATCATCTCGCTCCGGGGACCAAAGGGTCCCCGGCTCTTCCTCGAGACAGGCGCTATGCCCAGCACACCGAACGTGGAGCGGCCCCCGCGCTGGAGCGACGCTCGTCAGCAACCGGGGCAAAGGAGAAAGCATCCCGGGTCAGGCGATAGGTGTGCTGATCAACCAGCAGCGCGCCCTCGGGGGCGCGTTCCGCGAGCAGCCGGGCAAGCGGGACGGCGCGTCCGGCAAAACGGAGGGTTGATTCTCCGCCCGCGCGGGCAAGATAGCCCGTCGTAACCGCACCCCGGATCGGATGCGAGCTCTCGCCTGCCTCTTCCCGCATCTCCAGCGCCGCGCGGATGGCCAGCTCGGGGTTGCTTTCCAGGAACCGGCCGTCGCCGAACAGCGCGAGGAAGCCTGACCCGGAGCTCTCGATCAGCTGACCGTGATACCTGGCGATCGTCTCCCCGTAGCCCTCACTGGCTGAGGAAGTCGCGACTGCCAGCACGGTCGAAAAGGCAGACTCCGTGAAAGGGTCGGCCGGGGATACCTTCTCACTTTCGGCGCGCTTGGAAGCGAAGACAGGGATCTCGGGTGGCTCTCCGCGCGCAATCGCTTCCGCGAGGCGGAGAGTCGACTCCTTCGGGGGGCTGTCCAGCTCTTCTTCCAGCATGCGTCGGCATTCCTCGAACTGGTGGCTTGCCGCGGCCCGATTTCCGTCCCACGCGTGCAGCCGCATCAACATTGCATGGGCGGACTCATCCATCCTGTCGACGCCAAGCCTCCGGTGCGCAAAGCTGATGGCTGAGCCGAAGTCTCCGGCGGCGGCGTGGCACAGGACGAGCCGGTCCAGCACGTGCACCGCCTCCAGCCGGTACTTCTCCGTCGTGAAGAATTGCCAGTCATCGAAATCCACGCTGTCCTTCAGCGTGAACCCCGCGAGAAACTCCCCG
The DNA here is from genome assembly GCA_963745235.1 of uncultured Spirochaetota bacterium. Classification (GTDB taxonomy): domain Bacteria; phylum Spirochaetota; class Spirochaetia; order SZUA-6; family Fen-1364; genus Fen-1364. The sequence continues at coordinate 20,782 of CAVUXE010000046.1, forward strand.
CGGAACATCCCGACTGCCTCGCTCAGAACCGGAAGACAGCCTTTGCATATCGCCTGGCGTCCGTGGGCATGGCTGCCGCAAAGGGCGAGCAGGTCTCGAGATCTCGAGATGTCGATATGGAGGTCAGGCGACTGGACCAGGCGGATGGTTTCCCGTTCCGCGTCGAGAAGTCCTTTGCCGAGCGCGCTCCGAAGCGTCGAGAGGGTACGTCGAAGCGCCGCGTGTCCGCCGGCCCGGCCGTAGCGCGACCACAGCAGTGTGACCAGCGCGTCGCGGCTCACCGGCTCCGCGGTGTCAGCGAGGTATGCCATGAGGGCGACAGCCTTCCGCGTGTCAAGATGGACAGGGGCCCCGTCAAGCTCGATGAGTGGTGGTCCCAGAAACGCCAGACGCACCCGTGCCATTTTTCCTTGCCCCGACCAAATATACTAGCCGAACGGCCCCCTGACGACCAAAAGGGGAGCTTCCGCTCACTGCGGCCCCTTTGCCGCACGGTCCCGCGCAGCGCAAACCGAGCGGGTCTCCTCTCGTTCGTTGGTCATGTCGACGTACTCCTTGAGGACGCCCGGGGGCAGGTTCAGATAGACGGCTTGCAGAAGCTCCTGGCGCGACGGCCACACCTCGACCAGGTCCCCGATTGTGGAAATGTCCCTGAGAAACTCCAGTCTCGGCCAGTTGGATTCCTTCGAGAGCTCCTTGTACGCCGGCCAGACGAGGAAGGAGTACTTGCCGGGTATGTCGTCCTCGGACCACCTGGACAGGACGTCGTCTGTAATCCTCGCGGCAAGCTCCTGCTTCCTGTCGGGTTGCGCGTAGAGCAGTGTCGTTGACAGGAACCACAGAATCAGCACACGCCACCTCATTCACGCCTCCCCTTCACTCCATTTCCCGAGGATAGTGTGTCCGGGCGCGCCGTGGAATCCGCCACATTCATCATTTTTCCTTTGGCGTCTCCCCGGCAGAGACTGGTTAGGAATAACCATCCCCGAGGTTGACAACCGACCCGGGCCCTGCGCAACGGGCGGAAATCTCATCTTATTATAGAAGACATCAACCGCGGAGGAAGAAAAAACTTGACGGTGACTCAAAGCGGCCAGTACGTTCTTAGCTGAGATGCTGCGTCGGGGTCCGGACGGGCAATGAAGCGAAGCAAGTCTGACTTTCAGCTTGAGCAGCTTGAGCCCAGGCTGCTCCTGTCCGCCTCGCCGCTGCTGCCCCAGGCAATGACTGCCGCCGCGTTTCAGAGTGAGAGCCCGGTGGCAGTGCAGGGCCTGGAGGCCGGGCAGCAGGCGTCCATCGACTTGCACACATCCTTCACGTACAATCCAGCCGCCAATGTGAGCGACCTGTTCGCTCGCGGCCCCGCGGAAGGCGCCGCGGCTCAGGCAGCCCCTCCCGCCGCGCCGGCCGGCAGCTCAGCCGCGGTGCAAGCGGTGCGCCCAGAGACCACCGCCGCTGCCTTCGGAGCTTCCCTTGCGCAGCCGGCTGTGTCATCGAACACCGGTTTGGCGGTAAACAACGGCGCGGGCGCCACGCCTTCCCCCTCGCAATCAAGCATGACAGATCAGCGCACGGAAACGTTGAGCTCGGCCCAGCCCCCGCCCCCGGCGGCCGAGCAAACGTTGACCTACACCGCGGGCCCGTATGGCAGTGACGTGACGCTTCGACTCAACCCTGAGGACCCGGGCACTCTGCAAATCGTTGACGACGGATCCGGCGCGGTTGTCGCAAGCAGCCCGCTGAGCGCGGTGGGTGCGGTCCATGTAAGCGGCGCGAACAACGCGGACAATACGCTGACCGTTGATCTCTCGGTGCCCTTCTGGCTGAAGGGCGGTGTCGTGTTTGACGGCGGTACCGGCGGGTACAACACTCTCGCCGTGATCGGACCAAAGGGCGGCAGCGTCAGCTACACCGCAATGGGGACCGGCTCCGGGGTGATGTCGGTGTCCCTGGGCTCGAGCAGCACGTCCATTTCCTTCACGGGTCTGGCACCCGTGGACATCAGTGGAGGTGTTGCGTACACCTTTACGCCGGCCTCCGCCACGCTGAGCGGCGGCGGTCCGACGCTGGACCCAACCGCTGCGGTGGATATCACCATTGGAAGTTCCGCAGGCGTAAATGTTCTGACTGGCACCATCGGCGGGGTACCGTTCGAGCAGGTCAACCTGCTTGGCGTCTCCAGCCTTACAATAGATCTTTCCGGCGGCGCCTCACCATACACGAACCCCGACACCGTTACTCTTGCTTCCAGCGGTTTTACCACCGCGGGGCTTGAGAACGTCGATATCCTTACAGGCAGCGGAAGCAATTCGATCACCATCCAGGGCGCCAGCCTTGCCCTTCCCGCCCCTGGAGGATCATTTGCCATAGACGGCGGGACAGGCAGCACCACTCTCGTTGTGGCCGGCACGTACGGCTCAGCTTCTGTGAGCGCTGCTGGCGCGACCACGGGCACCCTGGCTTTGGACGGGTCGTCCCTTTCATTCTCGAACATCGCTGAGCTTCAGCTCCCCGCGGCTATCGGGTCGTTCACCTACCAGGGCAGCGGCGCTGAGACCATCCAGGGCGTGGCTGGCAACGCGTCCCAGGTTCAGATCTCGGGCTCCGGGCCCACCGTCCAGCTCGCTGATCCCTCCGCCGGCCTGACAGTAGAGGCGGGCTCGGTTGACCTGGTCGGAAGCTTCGGCCTCGGTGGAGCTGACCTCTCGGTCAACGCACAGACCATCACTGTTGATTCCGGCGCGGCAATCGGCTCCTCCGCCAATACGGTGGGAACCGTCACCCTGAGCGCCACGGCTTCTGATGGCTCTCCGATTACTGATCCCTCGCTCCTCCAGGCGCAGTACGCCACCATCACCATCGACGGCTCGATCGACGCAACAGGCAGCGTCGACGCCAACGCAACGGTGACCCGCGCCGTGGACGTGAGCGAGCCCGGCGTCTTCGACCTCACCGTGTCCTCCGCCTCCAGCGCCGGCCTCACGGTGGGAAGCGGAGCAACCCTCACCGGGTCTTCCATAACACTGGGCGCTGCCACTCAGGGGAGCGTCATGGCAGCCGATGGCGGCGCGATCACCATGGATTTTACGGAAACCTCCGCCACCGATCTCACGGGAGCCACGCTCACGGCCAGCTCCATCCAGGTGTCAGCGGGAAGCTCGACAGTCTACTCGGCAGTCGGCCTGGCCGCCACGAACGCGGTGCCCGGGAGCGCGAGCGTCTCGGTCACCGGTTCCACGCTGACGGCAAATGCGGGCGGGGTGAGCATGACGGCGCTGGACAGCGTGAGCGTCAGCGCGCAGGCAGAACCCCAAGCCCTGGATCTCGGCACCCTCTCCACATCGAAATCCCTTTCGGTGTCCCTGGCTCGGAACGACCTTGACCGCAGCGTCTCCGCCACGGTGAGCGGGTCCACGCTGAGCGCAACGGGCGGGGACGTCAAACTGACGGCCACCAAGGCAGACGTCGCAAGCGCCACCACGCACACGGTCACGCTGATTGACTCCACGTCCACACCTCCGCCCAACTCGGACACCGTGAGCCTTGGAGGCACTTTCTCCGCCAACCTCCTGCTCGGCGACGTGACTGCTTCCATCGATACGAGCACCGTCACCACCAATGGCACCGGTGCCATCCTGATCGACGCAAGAGACACTTCCGCCGTTGATGCCCACTCTGATCTCAGCGCCACGGATGCGCCGGGGACGCTGACGGCGGACACATCAGGGGTGGCCGCGGGTCCCTCCATCGCCTTCAACGCGCTGGGCTGGACGTTCGGCCAGTCGTTTACGGGCTTTGCTCTTGAAACCATTAACACCCTGCTTGGCACACAGATCGGCGACTCCCCGCAACCGGTAACGAGCCAGGCGTCCATCAGCGACTCCTCGGTGAGCGCGGGCGGAAGCCTCTCGGTGACAGCGGAAAGCCAGCCGCAGCTGAACGCCACAGTAAGCAACGCGGCAACCTCCACCTCCTCCGCCCTGTACGGCGCGAGCGGGTCGAGCGCCAGCGGCATCCTGGCCAGCAACAGGGTGGCGAGCCAGGCCACGGCGTTCATTGACAATACAGGCGCCGCAACCGGGGTGAGCGTGAGCGCAGGCGCGGGGGTCACGGTCAGCGCCAGCGACAATTCCGGCATCTATTCCAACAGCAAGGTGGTTTCTTCCTCGATAACGACCAGCGACGGAGGGGCCGCCGTTCTCGGCCAGGCAGTGGACCAGTTGACTTCCGCAACCTACGACACCACCCCTGATACGGGGTTGACGACGGAAGTCCGGTCCCTCCAGTTCGGCGACACAGTGCGCCTGGACCAGGGCTACACAGGGGGCGGCGCACCGGGAGTCGTGTACGAGTACATGGGCACAGCGGCAAGCGGGGCCGGCCTGGACCTCGCCTCGACCAACTATGCGGACCTGGGCTACTGGAAGCCGCTGCCCCAGACGCAGCTCATCCCGCAGGGCAACAGCATCAGCCCCTCCAATTCGCTGGCGGTGGGCGGGCTGGTGGTTCGGAACGAGGTGAGCGGTGGGGCAACCGCGTACATCAACAACGCCACGGTGACCGCCGCGGGCGGCAACATCGATGTCACGGGCACGCAAAACGCCATCATCACGGCAACCGCGGACAGCTCGGCAAGCTCCTCGGGAGGCAGCGCTTTTGGAAGCGGCAGCTCCCTTGCCGTGGATGGGACAATCGCCACCAACGTCATGCTCTCCTCCTCGCAGGCGTACATCACCGGCAGCAGCATCACGGCCACGGCGGGAAACATCGAGGTGGAGGCCACAGACAACGCGGACATCGCCGCCACCACGAAGCAGGCCACCACCACCAACGCCACCGGCGTGAGCGTGATCCTTGCGTTCAACACCGTGGGGTGGGACGCTCAAAACGTTCTCTACGATGCGCTGGATGCCCTGCTCGGGACCCAGATCGGCACAAAGGACCCTGACCTCACTACGGCCTCTATCACTGACTCCTCCGTGACAGCGGGCGGGACGCTGACGGTGCAGGCCCTTTCGGAGGCGCGAATCTCCTCCTCAATAGGAAACGATGCCACGGCCGCCACAACGGCGTTGTTCGGAGCTTCGGCGGCAAGTTACGCCGGGATCCTGTCCAGCAACATGGTTGCAACGAGCGCGGACGCGTACGTCGACAACACCGGCGCCCGAGCGGGCACCACGGTGCAGGCCGGCGGGAATGTGACGGTGAGCGCCAGGGACACCCCGACCATCAGCGCGAAGTCCAACCTCCAGGACCCCGCCTCGGCCGCCAACGACGGCGGAGCCGGGATCCTCAACTCCCTTGCCCAGTCGCTCATGGAGGACTACCAGTACACGAGCAACTCAGGGACGCAGGCGCTTGCCTTTGGAGACATGGTGCGGGTGGCGGATGGCTACTCCGGCGGAGGCTCAGGAGGGACCGTCTACGAGTACATGGGTACGCCGAACGCCGTCGATCTTGGGACCGAGAACTACGGTGATGCGGGTCTGTGGAAGCAGCTCGACACCACCAACATCGTTCCCACCTCCATAGCCAAGACGGCGCTCAAAGCAGTCGGGCTGGGCGGTGGAAGTGCCACGGCCATGGGCGGGCTGGTGGACCGAAACGACGTCCGCGGCGAAGTTTCGGCGTACATCACCGCGGCCACGGTGACGAGCACTGCGGGCAACATCATGGTGCAGGCAATCGAGGCGGCCATGATCAGCGCCGTGGACTCGAGCGTCGTCTCCGCGAGCCAGAGCACAGCGGGGGTCATCGTCACCAACCTGGTGTTGAGCTCAGCCACCGCCTTCATCACGGCGGGCAAAGTGACCGACAGCGGCGGCTCCGTTACCGTGGACGCGGAGGATGACTCCTCCATCAACGCCACTGCCACCACCTCGGTGAAGGGCAGCAAGCAGGTGATCGGGTTCGTGGTCGCCTTCAACACGGTTGGCTGGCAGGCGCAGGATCTGCTGTCAAGCACCGTGGATGCACTGATTGGAGATCCCGCGCTCGCGAACGTCTTCGGCGGCGAGCAGCCGGCCTCTGTAACCGCGTACGTGGAGGACTCCACGATCACGACCTCGGGAGCCGTCTCTGTCACCGCGCAGAGCGCAGCCGGCATCAACGCCGCGGTGAGCGACAAGTCCACGTCGAAGGCCACGAACAACTTCGCAATCGGCGCAAAGTACGGCACGAACGGGATGTCGGCGGGCGCGCTCCTGGCAAGCAACAAGGTGGCCAGCAGCGCGAATGCATACATCGATACCGCCACCGGAACGACCACCGTTACCGCATCCGGCGGGGTAACGGTTTCCGCCGCGGACAAGAACAGCATTACCTCTGACACAACGGTGCTCGTGTTCTCCGCCACCACCAACGACCTGAGCGCCCTCCAGCAGCTTGCCGGCACCCTGGCGCCGACGAGCTACAACTACACCACCGCGTCCGGAACGCAGACGCTTTCCCAGGGCGACATTGTCCTGTACTCCGGCGGCCACGCGACGGGGGGGAACGGGACGGAGGGAGGCCTCTACCAGTACGTGGGCCCGGGCGCATCGCTTGACCTGGGTTCTCAGGGCTATGACACGGATACTGCGAACTGGACAAAGCTCTCCTCTTCCGACCTGTCGAACCTCCTGTTCCCCAACATCGGCAACCTCACGGATTCCAACTCCCGCGCCTACGGCGGACTCGTCGTCTACAACGACGCCCGCGGCCAGGTCAGCGCGTACATCAATGACGCAACGGTCACCGCCTCCACGGGGGACGTGAGCGTATCCGCCCTGGAGCAGGCAATGATCCAGGCCACGGCAACCAGCAATGTCTCCTCCAACGGGGGAAGCGCGTTCGGCAAGGGAGATTCCCTGGCGGCCAATGGCCAGATCGTCACCAACGTCGTGCTGGCAAGTGCTGATGCCTACATCAGCAACGCCACGGTGACGGCCACTGCCGGCAGCGCCCTGGTGAGCGGAAAGAACGCCTCCGGCGTGGACGCCACCATCGACAGCTCGAGCGTTGCGGGAGGCTCGAGCCTGGACGTCACCATCGCCTTCAACTCCATCGGGTGGAAGGCGCAGAACATTCTCTTCAATGCAATAGACGCTCTCCTCGGGGACCCCGCCATCTCCAGCGCCTTCGGCGGCTCGCAGCCCGCGGATGTCCAGGCGTACATCACGGACTCCACGGTGAGCGCCGGCACGGACGTGAAGGTCACCGCGCTGGACAACACCCAGGTCAACGCCACGGTGAGCAACGCCGCTGACACAACGGCGTCCGGCCTCTATGGGAACTCGGGCAAGGGGCTGGGCGCGGTGCTCGCCAGCAACAAGGTGAACGGCTCCGCAAAAGCCTACATCGCGGACCTCAGCACCACGGACGGGACTACCACCAGCGTCACCGCCGGGGGCAGCGTCACAGTGGACGCTGAGGACAACACTGGGATCTATGCCAACTCCAAGATCGTTTCCTCCACCATCACCACGGATGACGGCGGCGCCTCGGTGATCCAGGGGGAGATCAACGGCCTGATCCCCGCGGACTACACGACCTCCGCGGGCATGGCCCCCGTGTCCCTTTCCTTCGGCAGCACGGTGCGGCTGGGAAGCGACTTCTCCGGCAGCGGCACTCCGGGGACGGTCTACGAGTACATGGGCACCGCGACAACGGGAGCAAACCTCGACCTGACCGCCCAGGACTACACGAACCTGGCTTTCTGGAAGCCGGTAGCCCAGACTGAGCTCGTTCCCCAGGGGCTGAACGTGGACTCCTCCGACGCCACGGCGGTGGGAGGAATCGTCGTCCTGAACGACGCGCGCGGGAGCGCAACGGCGTACGTGGACCAGGCCACGGTGAAAGCGGGCCAGGCACTCACCGTCAAGGCGATAGAAAACGCCACGATAACCGCGACCGTGGATTCCACCGCTAACGCCTCCGGCGGCAGCGCTTTCGGCGAGGGCAAGTCCATTGCCGTGAACGCAACCATCGCGACGAACCTCGTGCTCTCCAGCGCCGAAGCGAGCGCCACCAACAGCACCCTCACAACAACGTCCGGCGCCGCGCAGGTGGAAAGCCAGGACACCTCGGTCATCACCGCCACCACTGACAGCGCCACGACGAGCAGCGGCACCGGAGTCGGTATCACGCTCGCTTTCAACACGGTGGGTTGGAAGTCGGAGAATTTCCTCTTCAATACGGTGGACGCTCTCCTGGGGGACCCCGTCATTTCGGAGGCTTTCGACGGCTCGAGCCCCGCGAACGTGCAGGCGCTCGTCCAGGACTCCACGGTGAACGCGGGCGGCGCGCTGACGGTGAGCGCCCTTTCGAACGCGATAATCAACGCGACGGTCAGCAACAATTCCACCTCGGCGCCGTCAGCCTTCGTGGGCGCCAAGAGCCTTTCCATCGGCGGGGTGATAGCGGAAAACATGGTCAACGGTTCCGCAAGCGCCTCCATCACGTTCACGGGCAGCAGCCAGGGGACGGTCAGCGCGGGCGGAGCCCTGACTATCGACTCGGAAGACAATTCCGTCATCGATGCCACCAGCACGCTGGATGCCGTCTCCTCCACTTCGCAGAACAGCGGCTTCACGATCCTGGAAAACCTCGCCAACACTCTGGCTACCGAATACCAGTACACCACGGAGTCGGGAACGCAGAATGTGACCCCTGGCGCCATGGTGCGGCTGCAGGACCAGTACGCCGGGGGAGGGACGCCGGACACGATTTACCTGTTCGTCGGGACCGCTGCCCAAAGCCTGGACCTGGGAAGCCAGAATTACGCTGACACTTCCTTGTGGCAGCCGGTCAGCACCAGCAACATCGTCAGCGATCTCGCCGGCCTGGGGATCAACTTCTCGGATTCCAGCTCCACCGCCATTGGCGGCCTCGTGGTGCACAACGACGCCCGCGGAAGCGCGGCAAGCTCCGTCACCAACGCTTCCGTGAGCGCGGCGGGGGACTTCACCGTCGAGGCAATCGAGAACGCCGCAATAGACGCCACGGACACGAGCACGGTGAGCTCCGATGGCGGAAGCGTCTTCGGGGGTTCTTCGCTCGCGGTGAACGGCATCATCGCCACGAACAACGTCCTGAGCGGCGCCACCGCGACAGTGAGCGGCAGCAGCATCACGACCACGAGCGGCGGCAACGTGGATGTCACCGCGCAGGACAATTCGGTGATCGACGCCTCCGTCACCAACAGCACCACGGCGGACGGCTCGGCCGTAGGGGTGACCCTGGCATTCAACACCATCGGCATCACGCCGCAGAACTTCCTCTTCAACACCGTGGATGCGCTGTTCGGGACGAACATCGCCAACGAGCAGCCGGATGACGTCGAGGCCATCATCCAGTCCACCAGCGTGACCGCTGCCCGGCGGCGTGGATGTCAGCGCCGCCTCCAGCGCTTCAATCGACTCCACGGCAAGCTCTTCGGTGAGCGCCTCGGACGTGAGCTTCAAGGGCTCCACCGCGGTCACCGTGGGCGCGGTGGTCTCGCTGAACAAGGTAAGCACCTACGTGCGCGCGGAGATCGACGGCTCCACCGGCATCACCGCCCAGGCGGGGAACGTCCAGGTCCAGTCCACGGACAGCTCCACCATCACGAGCACCGTGTCCGCGCCCACGCTGTCGGTTGCCGTGTCCACGGGCAAGTCCCTCTCCGTGGCCGTGGGCCTGAGCGTTGCCAGGAACGAGATCCACAACGACATGCAGTCGTTCATCCAGGGCGCGGGCTCCGTGACCGCGACTCACGGCAGCGTGAGCGTCACCTCCTCCGAGTCCGCCTCCATCACGGCAAGCTCCGCCGCCTCCGCCGTGGGCGTCTCCGTGAGCGCTTCCGACAGTCCGACGCCGGCCGTTGGCGGCGGCGGGGCCACGGCTCTGAATACCATCATTGGCGCGGCGAATGCCTACGTTTCCGACAGCTCTCTTGCTGCCACGGGGACCGCTGCCAACCAGGGCGCCGTAACGGTCTCCGCGACAGATTCCTCCGTCATTGACGCCGTCGTGGAGGCGACGGCAGTCACGGTGGGAGTTGGCGCGGGAACCACGCCAGCGTTTGCCCTGGGGGCCGCGCTCGCGCTGAACCTCGTGGGCTGGAGTAGCCTCACGACCCAGGACGACATCCAGGTGGAGGCGTACCTCACGGGAAGCAGCGTGAATGCTGCCACGACGTTCACGGTTTCCGCCACCTCCACGCAGGCCATCACGGCGACCATCACGGCAACATCCGTTGCAGTCGGAGTGTCGGCAGACCCGGCGTACGCGTTCTCCGTGGGAGCCTCTATCAGTGAGAACCAGGTGGCCGCCGACGTGTTTGCCTATGACGACGCCACCAGCTCCATCCAGGCAGGGGCCGGCGGGATCAGCATCACCGCGGGGGACACCTCCTCCATCAGCACCGACACCCAGGCGGTGGCCGTGGCCGCCAACTTGAGCGGCGGGAGCGGCGGATCCCTCTCCATCGGCCTCTCCCTGGCGCAGAACACCATCTCCAACAGCGTGCAGGCGTACCTGAGCAACGCCGCCCAGGTCCTCACCCCGGGAAGCCTCACGGTTTCAGCAACCGAGTCATCCACCATCGACTCCACGGCCACGGCAGTGGCCGTTTCCGCGGGCATCTCAGCCGGCAGCTTCAGCTTTGCCGCAAGCGGCGCCGGCGTCGGGGCAACGAACGTGATCCTCATCTCCACCGAGGCCTACCTCAGCGCGAGCGCCGTAGGCAGCTCCGCCAAGCCGGTTGCCTCTGTTGCCATAACCTCGACGAACAGCTCCTCTATCACGGCGGACATCCTGGCCGTGGCGGCGTCCGTGACCTTCGGCGGAGGCTCAGGGGTCGGAGTGGCCGTGGGCGTGGCGGTTTCCGAGAACCTGATCGGCTTCGACCTGGCCGGTGATTCACTTCCGGTGGTGGTGGAAGCACTGAGCCAGGACACGAGCATCGACTCGGTTGGCGCCCTGTCAATTTCCGCGACGGCCAGCCAGACTATCACCGCGAGCGCCATCGTGGGGGCCGCCGCCGTCGCGGTCACGGGAAGCGGCTCTGCGGCGTTGAGCGGCGCTGGAGAGAGCGCTCTGAACGAGGTGCAGGTGGACACCACGGCGTCCATCGACGGCGCCGGAACAAACGGAGTTGCGGCGGCAACCGTTTCCGTGATGGCAACTGATACGTCCACGATTTCCCTGGACGCGGAGGGAGCCTCTGTTGCCGCTTCCGTCTCGGGAGACGGGTCCCTCGCGGCCTCCATCGGCCTGACGCTTGCTCAGAATGCCATCTACAACCAGGTGGCTGCCTCGATTGTAAACGCCGCAAGCGGAGTCACGTCGACCTCGGGAGACATCACGGTGGAGGCCAGTGAGAAGGCAACCATCACCGCCACGGCAGCGGCCGCTTCGGCGGGAGTCGGAGTTTCCGCCGGCGCAGGGGCCGCCCTGAGCGGGGCCGGCGCGGCAGCGATCAACGTCATCCTCACAAAGACGGACGCTTTCATCGATTCGAGCATCGTGACGAGCGCGGGCGCCGTGACCATCCAGTCCACCGACACCTCTTCCATTACGGCGACTATCGCTGCCGTTTCGATCTCCGCGGCCGTCGGTGCGGGAGCGGGGGTTGGCGTTTCCATCGGCGTGTCGGTGGCAAGCAACCTGATCGGCTGGAGCCCCGACGCTTCCTGGTACCCCGGTGATGCCGGGGACATGACGCACAGCCCGGCCGAAGTGCAGGCTTGCATCCTCGACTCGAGCGTGAGCGCAACCGGCGCGCTGGGACTTACGGCGCAGGCAAGCGAATCCGTCACCGCGCAGGTGGTGGCCGGCTCCGCGGCGGTTGCCGCCGGCGGCGGTGCGGCGTTGGCGGGCGCAGGTGCCGGGGTGAGCGCCACGAACCTCATCTCAACCAATGTCAAGGCGTACATCGACGGAGACGGCACCGCGGGGATAGCGGCAGGAAACATCGGCCTCATGGCGGAGGACACCTCCACCATCAACGCGCTGGCAGGCGCGGCCGCGTTGTCGCTGTCCTTCTCCCCGAGCGCGGGCCTGTCCGTTTCCGTTGCGGCAACGATCGCCCAGAACAGCATTGAGAACACGGTGGATGCGTACATCCAGAACGCGGCTCAGGAAGTCCAGGCCACCGCGGGCAACATCATGGTCCAGGCCACCGAGCAGGCTTCCATCACCTCCCTGTCCGTGGCTGCCGCAGCTTCCTTCAGCGTGACGCCCGTGGGGGTATCCCTGGCGGGCGCCGGCGTCCAGTCCGCTGACAGCCTGGCGAACACGGTCCATGCCTGGGTTGAAAGCTCGTCAAACCTGACGGCCTCCGGCGCGGTCAGCGTCAGCGCGGGGGATACGGCAACCCTGGATGCGGAAGTGGACACCGCATCCATCGCGGTCGGGCTGACAGGGCTTGCGGTGGGAGACTCCCAGGCCTCCAACACGATCTCGGACAACGTCTCCGCCTTTGTGGACGGCGCTTCCCTCACGGCGTCCAGCGGAAACATTTCAGTGACGGCGACCAGCACGCCGACAATCACCACCTCCACCACGGTCCTGTCCGTATCGGCGTCCATCGGCGGGGCGGGGGCGGGAGCTACCTCCATCACGACGATCAACGGGACCACGGAAGCCTCTCTGAATGGCGGCACTTTCACGGCGAAAGGCAACAGCGTCAGGGTGTCTGCCACCTCGAGCGCTTCGGTTGATCCAACCACGCAGGGGGCATCCGGCGGTCTTGTCAGCGTGGCGGTGATGATGTCCGACGCGGAAATCCACGGGACCACGGAAGCCTTCGTGGGCGGATCCAGCACGGTCACGGCGAGCGGCCTTTCAATCACTGCAACCGACACGAGCCATGGGACCCCTGATACCTCGGTGACGGGAGTCGGAGGACTCACGGGCGCCGGCGCGGAGTCCAAGACCGTGATCAGCCGCGCGGTGTCCGCGTTCATTGCTGACGCGGCGAACGTCTCAGTGGGATCCGGCGCCGTCTCCATAACCGCGACATCCGCCGACACGGCTGACGGCACAACCACGGGACTTTCCGGCGGCGCTATAGCCATCACGGCCCTCGTGGTGGACATGGAGCTGAACGGTTCCACGACCGCCTCCGTTGGTGACGGCGTGACTCTTTCCGCGGGACAGCTCACCGTGTCCGCCGGGGCCACGGACGTTGTCACTTCTGATACCTCGGCGACGGGCATTGGCCTCGCCTCCGCCGCGGGAGTCACGCTGACGGCAAAGGACACCAGTGGCGTGGACGCCCACATCGGGCCGTCCTTCGGAACGCTTTCTGTGGGGACCCCGACAAGCGTCACCATCACGGGCGGCGGGGTGAGCCTCACGGCGGGCATGACCTCGAGCGTTTCCGCCACGGTCACAGCCACCTCGGTGAGCCTCGTTGCAAGCGGCGCCGGCACGGACACCACGGTGACCTCTTCCCCGACGGTCCGCGCGTATCTCGGAGACAAGGCCCACGTGAAGGCTGACGGTGACGTGCTGGTCAGCGCAACCGCGCAGGCAAGCGGCGTGGCGGCGGGCGTTGGTTTTGCCGGCGCCGGCGGCATTTCCGCGGCTGCGGAGACGGTGGACTCCACGGTGGACCCGACAGTTTCGGCATTCGCTTCCGGGAACGGCTCGGTCAGCGGAAGCAATGTCACATTCAAGAGCGTTCTCAACGTGGATACAACGGGAGCGCCCATCCTGCCGCTGGTCAACGGCAACGCGGTCGGTCCGGCGTACGCCACGGTGACCCTGGGCAGCCTCGGCCTCGTTGCCGGGGCTGCGGGCGCGAATGTCTCCGTTGACAACTCGCCCACGGTGTCGACCTACGTCGGAAGCGGCGCCACGGTGAACGCGGTTGGCGCGCTCACCGTTGAGTCCGAGTCCTTCCAGCTTGCGCAGATCGACGCGCAGTCGCTGAGCGGCGGAATCGGGGTCGGCATCGGGATCATTCTTCCGACCGCGAGCGCAAACGGAAGCATTTCGGCGTATTTCGACGGCAACCTGCAGTCCGCCGGCAGCGCTTCGGTCCTGACCACGGTAACGGCGGGCACTCTTGCGGTGGGTCGGGCAGGCGGCGCCGCAGCCGGCGCGAGTGTCACCGACACGAGCATTTCCGCGACCACCTCGCCGAGCGTCAGCGCGGCAGTCGGAGCCAATGCCGCCATGACGGCGACCAACGACATCGATGTCAGCTCGCTGGCCGTCACGAGCGCCTCTGCCACGGCAGACTCCATGGACTTCTCCTTTGGCGCTTCCGTCGGGGCGCTCAACGTGAACGCCACCGCGGATCCGCGCGTCACCGCGACAATCGGCGCCGGTGCGGTGGTCACGAGCACGGGGGGGAACGTGGCGCTCCTCGCGGGCAACAACTATGACTCCACAAGCAGAGCCTTCATCGGCGGGGAAGGGGCAAGCGCATCCAGTGATTCCCTGGCGGCTTCCGCCGGCGTGAGCGTCGGTGACACGACCGTGGACGCCAGCGCCGGCGCAACGGTCAACGCCACTGTCCAGTCAGGGGCGACAATTCGGGCAGCGGCAGGCCAGGTGTCGACGCTTGCCGAGTCCAGCAATCTCGCCCAGGCTGTCAGCGCTGACTCCGGCGGGGCGGCGCTCAGCGTCAGCCTGACGGACGTGACCGCACAGGCCCACGGCGCCACCACCGCTGCTCTGCTGGGGAACGTCACCAACGCTGACGGGTCCGCCGGTGCCACCACTGTGCTCGTGACGGCGAACGCAGCCGACGACGCGAGCGCTGGCGCGGACTCCAGCAACGGCGGAGCCATTTCCGTGGGAAGCTCCAGCCTCAACGCCACCACGGATCCAACGGTCCTTGCCGAGGCGGGCGGAACCATCCAGGCCAACGGGAACGTGACCATCCAGTCGTTCTCCGCAACGGATGCGCATGCAACCTCGCAGAGCTCATCCGGCGGAGCGGTCGACGTCACGACCTTGAAGGCAAGCTCCACGGTGAATCCAACGGTGAGCACAACGGTGGACCCGTCCGCCGTTATTGACGCGGGCGGAACGCTGACCATTTCCTCCACGCAGGGAGGGCTGCCGCCCGTCTACTCGGACGGCACGTTCAACGCGGGCACTGCCGTCAATACCCAGACAGACACGATCAACCTGGGCGCTCCCACCGGCCTTCAGACGGGGGACACCGTGATCTACAGCGCCGGGACCGGCAATGTGGCAATCACCGGGCTGGTCAACGGCCGCACCTACGGAGTCATCGTTCCCATGGACTCCCTGGGCGCGCCTCAGCCAAACGCGCTGCAACTGGGGGTATCCTTCAATTCCTCACAGGCCGCGGCGCAAGTGAACCTGGTGAACGACACCATCACCTTCCCGGTGGCCCACAACCTCCAGACGGGAGACCTGGTGGTCTACCGCGCCGGCAGCGGCAACGCGGAGGTCGGCGGCCTGAGTGACGGAACCACATATGTTGTGCAGGTGATCGACAGCAAGACCATCAAGCTCCTCCCCCAAAGCCAGCCTTTTGCTCCGTTGAGCTTTACCGGGGCGGATTTGGCGAACAACACGATCACGATCACCGGGAACGGGTTCGCGGACGGCCAGGCAGTGACATACAGTGCGCCGCAGGCCACGACGTTCAACGCCTCCGTGGTGAACGTGGTGCTCACCAGCGGGGTGCTCACATCGTCCCCCGCGGCATACGACATTTTCATCGGGACGAGCAATCCTTTCCGCGCGGGAGACGAGGTCATCTATACCGCCAGCGGCACCCCGATAAACGGGCTCGTGAGCGGCAACCGCTACTGGGTCATCTACGATCCGACCAACCCGGACTTCATCCAGCTTGCGGCAAGCTACGCGCAGGCCGTGGGGAGCCCAGGAGATCCCAGCGCCAACCCGCCTGTGGCCGCCACGGCCCCGACGCCCATCCAGATTTCCGCGTCCACCGCGTCCGGCGCAAGCTCGGTCATTCATTCACTCCTGAAGGTGACCGACCAGCCCATCGGAGGGCTGGTGGACGGGGTGACCTACTACGTGGCCAATGCGACCGCCAACACGTTCCAGCTCGCCCCGACTCAAAAGGACGCGCTGGCGGGGACGAACATCATCACGCTCGCACCGACGGATGCCGTGAGCGGGGTCGTCCTGAGCGGAACGAGCAAGATCGGGACGGACGGGGTGGACTTCACGGCCTACGGGACGGGAGCCCAGGACCTGGTGATCAAGCTTACCTCCGTCGGGACGGGAACCCAGCAGCTCAAGGGAGTGGGGGGCGCCGCGGCGCTGGCCTCCGCTCCCACCGGTGACGGCGTGGCCACCGCCTCGGAGAGCAGCTCCGGCGGAGGGGCCATCCAGGTGGGCATGGCAACAGCCAGCGTGAGCTCGACGCCCACGGACGCGGTGACAGTGGGTGCCGGCGCCAGCCTCTCCGCCACGGACCTGAACGTCCTTGGAACCTCCTATGCGAACGTCTCCGCCTCTTCCGCCAACGGCGGCGGCGGCGGGGTGGCCATCGGGGTTGCAACCGCCTCCGCCTCGGCGAGCAATGACGCAACGGTGTCGATCGATGACGGCGCCTCGCTCGCTGCGTCGCACGACATCACCGTCTCCTCCGACGCAATCGAGAATGCAAACGTCCTTGCCGGCACGAGCGGCGGCGGCGGAGTGGACTACGCAACGGCACGTGCCCTCGGGTCCGTCACCTACAGCTCGCAGGTCCAGATCGGCACCGGGGTGACCATGAAGGCAGGCAACCAGATCTCGGTCAGCTCCCTCAGCGACGTGAACGGGACCGTCGTTGCCTCCGCGGACGCCTCCGGTCTCGGGGCCAACGCCGATGCGAATGACACTTCCGGCCAGGGGCTTCTCATCGGGGCAAGCGGCTCGCCGGCGCTGACGGAGACAACCATCGCTTCCGGGGCTTTCCTGACTGCTCCGACAGTGGACCTGAACGCCACCGTCACGGGGATGAACGCCTATGAGCAGTCGAGTGCAAGCTCTTCCGCGCTCGGGGCCAGCACCACCGCGCAGGCCAACCTCGTAATCTACGACACCGCTGAGGTCGTGTTCGGGAGTGACGCCTCCGTCCTTGGCTCCGTCGTATCGCTGCAGGCGCAGCATGAGAACATCAACGCGGTGGCGGAAGCGGATGCCAGCAGCTCCGGCCTCGGGGCGGACACCACGGCGAACGCGAATACCGATTACGAGAGCCTTTCCCAGGTCCAGACGCAGGCCGGGTCCAGCCTTGCCGGTGGAAACGTGACAGTGAACGCCGCGCAGGGGATATCGAGCTACGCGAGGGTCACCGACCAGAGCCCTGCAACTTTCGACTCCGGCGGCACGAACCAGACCGGCAACTTCAACGCCCAGCGGAACGTGACCCTGGACGGCAATATCTCGCTCCTTGCAAGCCCTGACCCTGTTCTCCTCATCGACGGGAACGGCAAGATCGTGCAGGCAGTCGATATCACAGTCAACGGCGGACTGGGGCAAGGGGCCACGGTGAGCGGGCCGACCATCTCGGTTGATCCAATCACCGGGGCAGGCTCAACCTCTGGGACCGCCCTGGTGGAAACGAACACTCTCGGTTCCCTTGATGGGATCACGCCGCCGGCGGGCACGGTGACAGGCTCAGGTGGGATCGTAAACGTCCGGGACACATACAACTCGATCACCATCACGAACCTTTCCAGCATGCCGCTCGTCCTCAACGGCATCAGCGTGGTGACGAAGCCCCAGGGGGCGGGCATCACGATCGCCAGCCAGGATTCTTCAGGGCTTACCTTCGCGATTGCCCACGATATCGGTCCGACGGCCATCAGCATCCAGAACAAGGGGACCTCCGATCTCACGATAGGGGGGTTGATCGACAACCCCATCGGAACCACCGCCATCAGCAGCCTTGGGTCGATCCTGAACGGGACGGGAGGGGTCATCCTGACCGACAATCTCCAGATGAACGCGGCGAGCGACATCGGGTCGTCGGCCAGCCGCCTTGAAGTCCAGCTCGTGCTGAGCGCCGGCGCGCCGACGGGGCTTTCGGCAACCGCGGGCGGCAGCATCTTCCTCGACCTCACGGGACGGGTGCGCGGGACGGGGGTGACCCAGACGACGTTCGCCCTGGGAACAATCTCCGCCGGAGGCGACGTGGATCTCCTCATCCAGCCCAGCGTGAAGGACGGCGGTCCCACGGGGAACGGCAACGGCGGCCTGGTGGTCACCGTGAACAACGGAACCACGATCACCAGCGTGGCGTACTACGCGTTCTACCAGCCTGACCCGAATCCTCTCGTGACGGCCCCCCTTGATCCCCGTCTCTTCGCGGACACGAGCAACCCCGTGCAGGTAGCAAGCCTGTACACGTTCGTGTCATTGACGGCCGGGGGAAACATCAGGGTGAATGCCGCGGGCTCGGCGCCCGCTGACACCATGGTCAGCCTCAGCGGCGGCACGGACCTCCTGGGCACGGGGTCCATCACGGTGCTGACCAATGGGAACATCAGCCTCACCGAGACAAGTGGAGACCTGCGAATCAACTCGATCGAGTCCACCGCGGCGGACGTTGCCCTCAGCGTCATCGGCAGCGGCGGGTCGATCTATGACGTCGCCGCTTCTGACGGAGCCACCCCCTGGGTCATCGGCAACAACATCACGCTGGCATCCGCGGACGGCGCAATCGGGAGCCTCACGAACAGGCTGGAGATCGACTCCGCGTACTCTGCCGCCGGGAACCTGACCGCCAGCGCAAAGGATGGAATCTTCATCACGGAGACCTCGGGGGACCTGAACATAGCCACGGTGGGGTCATTGGACGGCAACGTGATGTTGGACGTTCTCAGCGGCTCGCTTCTTGACGGCGTCGGGGGCGCGGTTGCGAACATCCAGGGCGCCAGCCTGGACCTGAGGGCTTCCGGCGGCATCGGGACTGCCGGAGACCCGGTGCGGATTGACGGCGGGGGAAGCAATGAGCTTGCCCAACCCGATCCGGCGGTCTCCATCCTGCCCGCAATCCCCGGGCCGGGCAACCTCTACGCCAGCGCAAGCAGCGGCGTGTACCTCACCGAGGTGAGCGGCGGGGCCAGCGTCCTGTCGGTGACCACCACGTCGGGTGACATCTCGCTGACGGTTCTCGACACGGTCACTCCGGGAGAAAATCTCGATCTCCTGGCAAGCGGAACCACGCTTGACGGAACCGCGGTGCCCGCTGGATCGATCAGCGCGCCGGGGGCCGTGACCCTGAACGTGGGTGACAACATCACCATCCCCGCCGGGTCCGCCGTGACCAGCCAGGCGTCCGTGACACTGAGCGGGGATGACTTCCCGACGAACCCTGATCCGAACGTCGGATCGATAATCACGATTGCCGGCTCTGTGAGCGCCCCCACCGTGACGATCAACGGCGGCCCGGACCTGGACTTCATCCAACTTCTGAACCCCGCGGGAATCAACACGGTCGGGACCACGACCATCAACGGCAACGGCGCGGATGACCGCGTGTTCATCGACGCAATCGCCGGACCGACCACCGTGGATCTGGCCTCGGGGGCGGGCAGGGTGTACGTGGCCGGCAACGCCTCCATGGACCTTTTCACGGTCAATGGCATCTACGCCGACGGCACCACGGACAACCCGCTGGATATCGTTCCCATGACGCTCCTGTCCGGCACTCTTGCCAACATCGCCTCCACCCTCACCATAGACCTGGGGACCGGGGGCAACCAGGGAAGCCTCCCCTCGATCTATGTGAGCGCCGCCGGGGAGAGCTCCTCGGTGACCGGCACGCTGGATGCAGGCACCATCACCGGCCTGGGGATGCCGGCAGGCGGCAGCATTGCGTACAGCGTGCAGGCAGGGGCGTACATCTATGTCGGCTTGAGCGCATTCGATGACACATTCTCCGTCACGGGGATCAACTCGAACGTTGCCGCTTTCATCTACGGTGGCGCTGGAAACGACACGCTGAACGTCGGAACCGCCGGTGGTCAGCTCACCGGTCTCGCCGGGATCGTGGCTTTCTTTGGAAACGCGGGAACCAACACGCTGAACGTGTACGGGGACGCCTCCACTGACCCCGGTCAGCTCTCCGCGCTGTCCCTGACGGGGATGGGCATGGGAACGAACCAGCTCATCACCGTAGACAACGGCATGTTCGGCGCCGGCTACTCGCTCAACCAGGCTTCCTACCCCGGGGCCATATACTTCGCGGTGCGCACCCTTGTCCAGGGCAGCCAGGTCTATACATCCACCGTCCAGTCCATCAACATCTCCCTGGACAACGGCGCCAACTCCTTTGCAATCGACAGCACGCTCGCCGGGGCCACCTCCACGATCTACGGCGGAACGGGCTCAGACGTGTTCACCGTGGGGACCACGGAGACCGGGCTCCAGCCCAACTCTCTGCACAGCACGGACTTCATTGCCCGGAGCGCTCATCATTACGGGCACGGGAGGAAGCGATTCCCTGGTGGTGGACGACTCTGGTGAGAGCGTCCCCGCGGTAGGCACGCTGGAGGCAGGCAGCGTCACCGGACTCGGGATGAGCGGGTCCCTGACTTTCAGCGGGATCAGCTCAGTTGAAGTGGACCTCGGGGCCGGAGGCAACACATTCTACATCGCTGCGGTGCCAGCCGGAATCACGGCAACGGTCAATTCCGGAAGCGGATTCGACACCGTCTCTGTCGGGACCACCCCGGGAAACGAGAGTGCAGGCTCGCTGGACTCCATCCAGGGGACGCTGCTCCTGAGCGGGCAGGACCCGCAGACGGGCAACACCCTCTTCCTGAACGACCAGGGCAGCACAGCGGCGCAGACCTACACGATCAGCAATTCCCTCGGAACCCCGGTGACTCTTACGGGCGGCGAGTCCTGGTACTTCGACACCACCACGGTGGCCCGGACCGGAATGGGCACTCTCATGTACCAGCGCTTCGAGACGGTGGTGCTGAACGCTTCCCAGGGAGACAATACGATCAATCTCCAGGGGACGCAGCGCGAGCAGGACCCCAGCGGCGGCCACAGCTCGGTGTTCGTCATCAACACGGGAAGCGGCAACAGCACGATCTACGTGGGCACGCCCGTCTCCGGCGGGTATTCCCTGGACGGCTTCGCCATCGAAAGCGGGACCAATCCTCCCGCGGCCTCTGATCCGCGTGGCGTCCCGGTCATCATCAACGGCCAGGGCGGGTACGACGTTGTCCAATACCTGGATACCGCGGAGACGACCGCCGAGAACCTGGCGTTCGTCACGAAGAGCTTCGCGGACCTCTTCCCGGGAAGCGGGCCGGGCGGAGCCTCGCCGACATGGCTTGCGCTCTTCACCCAGATTTTCGGCGGGGACCCGACCTCCGCTCCGTATGACACCATCGCTCTCTCCCTCGCCGGCCAGACCTCGGCGGTGAACATCTCCGCGCGGGGCATCGGAAGCATCAGCTTCTCCCTTGGCAACGGGAACAATATCGTACAGCTCACCTCGGGCGTATACGCCTACGACATCACCGTCTACGGCGGCGCGGGAAACGACACTTTCAACGTCGAAAACGGCGTCAACGACGCGGGCCACATGATCACGCTGAACGCCGGCGGAGGCAACGACCTGCTCTTCGCCGACTTCACGGACGGTGTCCCGGCAGGAACGGTCTTCGTCACGTTCAACGGCGGGACCGCGGCGGCCGCAACCCTTCGCATCGAAGGAGACGGGGTAACCTCGGGCGGGCAGTTCACTCCGTCCGCCACCGTGGCGAATGCCGGGGTGATCACCGTGGCCGGCAACACGTTTTCGTTCACGGGGGTCGGGCCGATGATCGTCGACGGCCTGCCGGACTTCCAGGTCATCACCCCGAACAACCCCGCCGACGTCACGGTTGGCACCATTGCCGTCGCGGACCTGAACCTGAGCGACATTACGCTCCACGTCCTCACGGTGAACGGCGTGGTCTCCTGGACGCAGGAGTCCAAGCTGGTCGTTCCGGATGCGCTGGATACGGTGAACTACGGCGAGTCGGTTGCCATGAGCGGGAACACGCTCGTGGTGGGGGCAAAGCTCACGGATCAATCCCTTGGCACCGTGTTCGTCTACACCTGGAACGGCTCCGCGTGGGTGGAGCAGGCAAAGCTCTACCCGGAGGACAGGTTCCAGGGGGGCGGATTCGGTTTCGGTGCCTCAGTGGCGATCGCGGGGAACCTGCTCGTGGTTGGCGCTCCCCAGGACAACTCAGCGGGCACGGACTCCGGCGCCGTCTACGTGTTCACCCTGTCGCCGGACGGCGCCTGGCAGCAGACCGCCAAGATCACGGCCCTGAACGCCTCCGCGGAGAGCGATTTCGGAGAATCGGTAGCGGTGTCGGGATCTGAGATCGATTGTGGGAGCCCCCGCTGTGAACGGCGGCAGGGGCGCGGCCTACTTCTTCGTGAATCAGGCGGGAACGTGGTTCCAGCAGCAGGAAATCGCGGGAACGGGCGCATTCGGAACTTCGGTGGGGATCAACGGCGCAACCGCGGTGGTGGGAGCTCCTGGCGCCGGCGGCATCGGGGAGGCGATCGTCTATAGCTTCCGAAGCTCACTGTGGAATCCAAGCCAGACCCTGACTCCTTCCGACCCGCAAGCGGGGGAGGGGTTCGGATCTGCCGTGGCCATGGACTCAACGGATATCGTGGTTGGTTCGCCATTCTGGACAAACGATCCCGCGAGCCCCTCCAGCGCCACGGAAGGCGGCCGGGCATTCATCTTCGAGCTTTCCAGCGGAACATGGATCCGGATGGCGCGGCTCACGGCCCAGGACGGTCTGCCTGCAAGTGAAGCCCCTCTTGCCGGTGCCAAGGGAGAGCAGTTCGGAGCCGCGCTTTCCGTGAGCGGAAACTGGGTGGTCGTGGGCGCGCCGCAGTACCAGGGAACTTCTACGGGGCAGGGCGAGGCCTATGTCTTCTACCGTTACACCGATCCCACCACCACCCTCGGCCCCACCTGGGTGCGCTCCACCGGCGGAACAGGAACGGGCAGCATAGGCGAAAACCTGCCTGCCGGGGGGGACAACTTCGGCGCGGCCGTGGCTGTCAGCGGAGATCTCCTGGTTGCCGGGATTCCCGGCGTCACCCAGACGGGTCGTCTGAACGTCGGGGCCATCCTGACGTTCCAGACCAACGGCATAGTGCCGTCAGCCGCTCAGGCGAACCTCGAGGCAGAGATCATCAACCCGGCGGGCGCCGGAGGCAGCCTGGTCACATTCTATGACCCGACGCTTCGCATGCTCTTCGTGGGAAATCCGACGGCTGGAACAGTCCAGGTCTATGTGAATGAAGACCTGTATTGGAGGCCCACCGCGCAGGGGAGCCTGGGCGGTCCTTCGAGCTTTGGAACTTCAATTGATGAGCAGGGCGGGCACCTCGCCGTTGGCGCTCCGGGCGTAGATACGGTGTACCTCTACGCCCAGTCCGGCGAAAGCTGGTACCCGTACCAGACCTACAAGGGCCAGAGCGGATCCCAGTTCGGTGCCTCCGTGGCAATCAGCGGCTACAAGCTGGTGATCGGCGCCCCGAACGCTGCCGTGCAGTATTCGTCCGTAGGCCAGGCCAGCTCGGGCTACTCGATATCGTTGGGGAACTCCGGGGCTGCGTTTGTCTGGGACATCAGGAACGGACCGAGCTCCAATCCCACCCTCCTCATGCCCTACGACTCGCTCCTGCCGTACAACACCACGGCCTACGACCCCTACTACGTGGCACCCATTAGCGGCTTCGGTCCCGGGGAGGTCGCCTTCCGGATCTACGACGGCAGCACATGGTGGACGGTGGGCAACGGTCCCGGCACCTACAACCTCCTGAGCTACACCTCCTCCCAGGGCGGACTTGGCTTCAACACGGTTGCGGTCCTGCTCTGGCCGAGGACCTCCGTGACGGTCATCTCTCTCGGCGGGTCCCTCAGCATCTCGAACTACAGCTATTACGGCACGTACGAGGTGGATTTCTCCGGCAGCAACTCCTGGATCCGCAACGCGGCTGTGGCGTTCGTCTCCAGCGCTCTCGGCCCGATCTCCACGACACCCATCGACTTCAACGTATTCTCCGGTCTTGCGGGCACGCAGTGGGGATCCAGTGTCGCGATCGTGGGCAACACAGTCGTGGTTGGGGCCCCCGGAGTCGGGACCCTGCGCATTGAGTTCGAACCCGACGACGGCGGCCTTATTCTCGGCAACCCCCTGGTCGGCAGGCTCGCCGTGTACAAC
This sequence comes from uncultured Spirochaetota bacterium, assembly GCA_963745235.1. GTDB lineage: Bacteria > Spirochaetota > Spirochaetia > SZUA-6 > Fen-1364 > Fen-1364. Next base: position 44,958 of record CAVUXE010000046.1, read on the forward strand.
CTGGCATCGTCGCCTGACTATCACTGGTCCGCGTCGGCCGGCGGCTTCGGATCGAGCTATCCTTACATCCCCGCCTTCACGAGCGACTTCCCCGGAAGCGGCGCGCAGCTGGCCTTCATGGATGCCAGCCACTTCTTCGCCTCCACGACGACTGGTCTCGTCATTCCCTACGTCCTGGCGAACGGTTCCTGGTCTGAACAGACCGCGTTGAGCCTCTCGGGAGTCGGGAGGAATGACACCCTGACAGCGAGCGGCGGCGTGGTCCTGGCGGGCTCACCGGGGAATGACTCGGGAGCCGGTGATGCAGAGACTTCGTCCGGCCTGACCCTGCTTCCCTACACGTTGAGCGGGAACAGCATGGTCGTCGTGACGAGCCAGGCCGGCTTCGGGTACGGTCCCGTGATAGCGAGCTCGGGCGACTACCTCGTTGGTGATGCTTCTGGAGTCCTCTACAACTTCCGCCAGCAGGGCCCGGGCTGGATGCCGTTGGGGACACTGGTGCCCAATCCTCCGCCGACAGCAAAAGTCGGCTCGAGCGTGGCAATAGACGGCATGCTGACCGTGATCGGAGCGCCGCAGTACGACAACCGCGGAGCCGCTTTTGTGTTCACGATTGGCAATGGCTCGACTCCCGGAACCTACACGTGGACCTACGATGCCCTGCTCCAGTCGGATGACGCTCGGGAGGGAGACTCGTTTGGAGCATCCGTCGGAATCAGCGGCACCACCGTCATCGCCGGAGCCCCGGGCAGATCAGGCGGAGCGGGCGCGGTCTACATGTTCCAGGAGATCGGCGGCCACTGGGTCCAGGTCGGGGGAGCAATCGTTCCCTCTGACGCCGGCGCCGGGTCCCGCTTCGGATCTTCGGTGGCCATAGACGGCTCGCTCGCCCTCGCCGGCGCCCCGGGGCGGAATGCGGTCTACCTCATCGAGGGGAACGGACTGAGCTGGACCGTAGCGCAGGAGATCGACGGGACAGGTGGGTTCGGAACCTCGGTTTCCATGAGCGGGCAGCTCGCGGTTGTCGGCGCGCCGCAGGCTATTGGCGGCGACGGCGCGGCCTACGCGTACAGCGATCTCGGGAGGCGGCGGTCTCACCGCGCTGGGCGGCGCCCTGACGGCTTCGAACGGCGCATCCGGCGACCTCTTCGGCCAGGCGGTCTCGGTGAGCGGCGGCTACGCGGTAGTCGGCGCCCCGGGTGTGGGCTCCAGCGAGGGGGCGGCCTACGTCTTCCTGGATTCCGCCGGAAGCTGGGCCCAGGTGCAGGAGCTGAGCGTTGCGCCGAATCCCTCCAACATCGGGCCTCCCAACGACTCCTTCGGAAGCGCCGTGGCCATTTCGGGCCCGCGGATCGTCATAGGCGCGCCCCTGCGTGACGTGACGACCGCGGTGGGCGGCGTGCCCACGACGGCTCAGGACGAAGGCGCCGCGTTCGTCTTCAGCCTGACAGGCGGCCAGTGGGGCCTGGAGACGGTGGTTGCCCCGCTCACCGGCTCGGATGCCGCGGCGGGAGACAACGTGGGCTACGCGGTGGCGGTCAGCGGGGACTTCGTGGTTGCCGGCGCGCCGCAGCTTGCCGGGCGGACGGCGTACAACAGCACCCCGGGGGTGATCAACACCTCGGGAGCCGGCTACGCCTACCTGCGAAGCGTCTCGCCCCCGACAACCGTGACCTACCCGGAGACACAGCAGACGCTCATCGACGGCGCTCAGGCCAACACGATCTCGGGCACCATCGGCGGGCTGGCAATGTCCACCGTGGAGTTCTTCGATGTCCCCAGCTTCACTATCAGCACGGGCAACGCTCCCAGCACCGTGACCATCGGCCCCGCCGGCCTGACCGCGTACGGCCTGGAGAACTTCAGCGTAAACGCGGGCTCGGCAAGCACCACGCTGGTGCTGCAAAGCCCGAACCTGACGCCGCCCCTTGTCGGTCAGTACGTGCCCACGGGGGATTTCAACGGCGCATCCTCCGGAAGCGCGCTGCCTCCGGGCGCGGGCTACATGCAGGTGACCGGGGCCTTCACGTTCAACGGCGTCGGCTCCAATACCGTGGTGGCCAGCGCGGACACCGACTGGACGCTGGACGGGACCACGCTCACCGGCGGCACCGGGGGGAACATCGTCCTGAGCGGCGTCCAGAACGTGCAGCTCATCGGCGGACCGAGCTCCAACCGCATCACCGTGGTGAGCTGGGCCGGCTCCGTCCTGGTCGACGGCAGGGGCGGGTCGGATCAGATCACCGTGTATGCCGGGGCAGTGGCCAACTGGACGGTCAGCGAGACGACGGGCGGCCCCGCGGACCAGAACCAGCTCACCGTCATTGGCGGCGCCGGACCCAACTCGTTCACCGTCACATCGGGTGAGATCTTCCTGGGAACGCAGGGATTCAGCTACAGCGGCATCCAGATCCTGAAGATCCTCGGCGGCCCGGGCAATGACTCGCTGACGGTGGATGGCTCGAGCGCGGGCACCGTCATGCTGGACGGCGCCGCCGGGTCGGACACGTACACGGTTGCCGGCACTGGTTCTTTTGACGTGTGGGTGAGCGACAGCGGTCCCGGCCCCGCCCAGGGGGACACGGACACCCTGCGCGTTCCCGCAAACAGCGTCTCCGAAACGGCGGTGGGCGGCTTCTTCCGGCTCGTGTCGGGCGGCACGACCATCTATTACGACACGAGCATCGAGAAAGTGGAGCAGAACGCGGTGTCGCCCATCCTCACCGTTCAGGGCACGGGCGGGAATGACACCTTCACCGTCAACGGCTCGGTTCTGACTTTCAACTCGTTCGTGATCGACCTCACCTCGGTCACGCAGCTCACCATCGATGAAAATGGCGGCAACGACACGATCACGGTCCTGGGAGTGCTGCCCACCCTGACATCGTTCGTCATCAACGGGGGCAGCGGCACCACGACGCTGGTGGGACCGAACGACCCGACTACCTGGACCATAACGGGCCAGAACGCCGGCTCGGTTGGCGTGGGCAACTCGCAGGGAGGCACGCTGATGGTCTCTTTCACGAACGTGCAGAACCTGAGCGGCGGCGCGGGGTCCAACACGTTCGCGTTTGTCGGAGACTCCGCGGGCATCACCGGCAGCCTGGATGGAGGGGGCGGGCCGAACGTGATGAGCTGGTCCGGGCGATCGACCGGGGTAGCAGTGGATCTCGCTTCGGGCACGGTGACGGGTGTGGGCGGACAAGTCATGGATGTCCAAACATTCATCGCGGCAGGCGGAAGCGGGAACACGTTCATTGGCCCTGATGCCGACGCAACGTGGAACATCGACGGGACGAACAGCGGCATGCTCCTCAGCGGCGCCTCGACCTTCACCTTCGAGGGCTTCCAGAACCTGGTGGGCGGCGCGGGCTCCGATAGCTTCGCGCTCCTGCCCGGAGGATCCGTGAGCGGAGTCGTGGACGGCGGAGGCGGCGCGAACTCTCTTACTCTCTCCCCGGCGCAGCCGGATGAGGTCATTGGGGTGACCGCCACGATGGTCACGGTGGACGGCGCGGAGACGAGCTACGCGAACATCCAGGTGCTGAATGTCAGCGCGCTCGGCGGCTCCGACCAGGTCACCGTAGATCCCAGCGGAGCCGGCTTCCCCTCCTCGGTCAACATCGCCACGAGCGGCGTGGCTGACACCATCACGGTGGACCTTGCGCCGACCACGGCGACGACGATCAATATCAGCGCTGTCTCGCTTTCCACGGACACCCTCATCATCCAGGGTGCCTCCACCCCGGATCCCGTCCTTGTCACGGACCCTCTGATCCAGTTCGACTCCCTGCAGGTGACTTTCACCAACGTGGAGAACCTCACGATCAACGGCGCGGCCGGGAATGACTCCATCACGCTCGTCGGCCCGATCGTCCCCGGGACCCTTTCGGTGAATGCGGGAACGGGTGACGTGATCGTCAACGTTGGAAGCCCTGCCATCGGTTCCGGCGGGACAGCAGGTGGAATTGCCTCACAGCTCATTCTGAACGGCGGCCCCGGCAACGACACGCTGAACATCGATGACTCGGGCGATACTGCCTTCACGAATGTCCAGCTTACCGCCACCGCGGTGGTTGGCCTGGGGAGCGTCATCCAGTACTCCGGCTTCGCCACCGTGAACGTGGCCTTCGGCTCATCGGTGAGCAGCCTGGTCATCGCCAGCACGGACGCGGGCATCACCAACGTATATGGGGGAGCAGGGACCGCCGTTGAGACAATCCAGTCCACCGGAGGACAGCTGACACTGTATACCGGGGACGGGAACGACACGGTGAACGTGCAGTCCATCGGCGCTCCGGCAACCATCAGCCTCGGAGCGGGAAATGACACGGTGAACGTTGGGAGCCTGGACCCGGGGACCGGCGGAGTGGTGAGCGGGATAAGCGCTCTGCTGACCGTCAGCGGCGGCTCGGGGACTGACACACTGGTCATCGATGACTCCGGTGACGCGGCCCCGACAACCGGAACCCTCACCAACACCACCCTGGCCGGGCTGGGGATGGCAGGAAGCATATACTACCAGGGCATCGCGAACCTGACGATTTCGCTCGGCTCGGGCGCGAACACGTTCGCGATCCTCAGCAACGACTCACAGTCCACGACCGTTGACGGCGGCGCGGGGAATGACACGTTCACGATAGCGGCAACCGCGGGAACGCAGGTCCCCGCCAGCGGTCCTTTGTTCGTGGATACCGGTAACGGGAACGACGCGGTGAACGTGCAATCCATCGGCGCTCCGGCAACCATCAGCCTCGGAGCGGGAAATGACACGGTCACGGTGGGAAGTCTTGCCCCGGGGACCGGCGGAGTGGTGAGCGGGATAAGCGCTCTGCTGACTGTGAGCGGCGGCTCGGGGACTGACACACTGGTCATCGATGACTCCGGTGACGCGGCCCCGACAACCGGAACCCTCACCAACACCACCCTGACCGGACTGGGGATGGCGGGAAGCATCTACTACCAGGGGATCGCGAGCCTCCTGGTTGCGCTTGGTTCTGGCGTGAACACCTTCACGATCCTCAGCAACGACTCGCAGTCCACGACTGTTGACGGAGGCGCGGGGAATGACACCTTCACGATAGCGGCCACTGCGGGAACGCAGGCCTCCGCCAGCGGGCCCCTGTTCGTGAATACCGGCAACGGGAACGACACGGTGAACGTGCAGTCCATCGGCGCTCCGGCAACCATCAGCCTCGGAGCGGGAAATGACTCGGTGAACGTTGGGAGCCTGGCCCCCGCCTCGGGCGGAACGCTCGGCGGGATCACCGCGCTCCTCACTGTCAACGGCGGCTCAGGGACTGACACACTGGTCATCGATGATTCCGGTGACGCAACCGCGGCAACCGGATCGCTCACCAACACCACTCTGACCGGGCTGGGAATGGCGGGAGGCATTTACTACCAGGGGATTGCGAACCTCCTGGTCGCGCTTGGTTCTGGCGGGAACACCTTCACGATCCTCAGCAACGACTCGCAGTCCACGACTGTTGACGGAGGCGCGGGGAATGACACCTTCACGATAGCGGCCACCGCGGGAATGCAAGCCCCCGCCAGCGGGCCCCTTTTCGTGAACACCGGTAGCGGCGTTGACATGGTGACGATCCTCTCCACCAGCGGACCGGTCACTGTTACGACCGGCAGCGGCAACGACGCGGTGAGCGTGCAATCCATCGGCGCTGCGGCAACCATCATCCTGGGAGCCGGCACTGACACGGTCACGGTGGGAAGTCTTGCCCCAGCCACAGGCGGTGTGGTGAGCGGGATAAGCGCCCTGCTGACTGTCAACGGCGGCACGGGGACTGATACCCTGGTCATCGATGACTCGGGTGACGCGGCCCCGACAACCGGAACTCTCACCAACACCACCCTGGCCGGGCTGGGGATGGCGGGAAGCATCTACTACCAGGCTATTGCGAACCTGACGATTTCACTTGGTTCAGGCGGGAACACCTTCGCGATCCTCAGCAACGACTCGCAGTCCACGATCGTCGACGGCGGCGCGGGGAATGACACGTTCACGATAGCGGCAACCGCGGGAACGCAGGCCCCCGCCAGCGGGCCCCTGTTCGTGAACACCGGCAACGGTGTTGACATCGTTACGATCCTCTCCACGAGCGGACCGGTCACTGTCACGACCGGCAGCGGCAACGACCTCGTGAACGTGCAGTCCATCGGCGCCCAGGTAACCATCAGCCTCGGAGCCGGCACCGACACGGTCATGGTGGGAAGTCTTGCCCCAGCCATAGGCGGCGTGGTGAGCGGGATAAGCGCTCTGCTGACCGTCAGCGGCGGTTCGGGGACCGACACACTGGTCATCGATGATTCGGGTGACACGGCGCCGCAGCCCCTGGTTCTTGGCAACGATCATATCGGCGGGCTGGGCATGGCAGAGGGGATCGACTTCTCCTCAATCGCCAGCCTCGTTCTCCTGCTTGGATCGGGGGCAACAGACATCACCATCATCGGGACGCCGTCGGGCACCACGACAACCCTGACCCTTGGCCCGGGCAACGACACGGTGAACATCCAGGCAACCGAAGGCGCCCTGGATGTCATAACGGGAGCCGGAGCGGACACCATCAACATCTCCTCCGACGCGCCGGCGGACAGCGGGACCCTGGCCGGCATCCTCGGCGCGGTCACCATTGACGCCGCGCGGGGTATGGCCACGCTGAATGTCAGCGATTCGGGAGACACGCTGCCGTCCCCCAACGTGATCATCACAGCCACCTCGATCACGGGACTCTCCCCCGCTGCCATCACTTATGTCACGAGCGGCGGGACTTTCAACGGCGGTGTCAATATCTCCGCCGGTTCGGGCGGCAACACCATCGTGATCCAGTCCACGAATCACGACCCCGGCACCACCACCACGGTCTGGTCCGGCAACGGCTCGGACACCGTCACGGTGACGGAGACCGACCCGACGTCCCTGGTGATCAACGGACAGGCTGGAAACGACGTGATCGATGCCACGGCTACAACAACGGGCGTGACGATCACGGACGGGAACGGGAATGACGTCATCCTCGGCGGTTCGGGGAATGACACCATCACGGCGGGCAACGGAAACGACCAGATCATCGGCGGCCTCGGGTCCAACACTATCACCGCGGGCAACGGAAACGACATCGTGATTGGCGCGGACGGGGAAGTTGTGCGGGTGGGCGGCCAGGTCGTCCTGGTGGAGTCCACCAGCGGGACGGAGGGCGGGAGCAACGTGATCACCGTGGGCAGCGGCAACGACGTGATCATTGGCGGCCCGGGAAACAACACAATTTCGGCAAACGGCGGACTGGCAACGCAGGATATCGTGCTCGGCCACGACGGCTACGTCACCTTCGGAGGAACGGCAAGCTTCGGTCCGGGGGAGGCCGGCTCGACGATGAGCTTCAACTTCGTCGACTCTTCCGAGGCCTATGTGAGCGGAGTGTTTGGAGCTCCCGGTGCGGCAGCAGGAGACTGGAACAACCTCGACGGCCTCTCCGGAACCTACGGTGCTTCCCCCGGTCAGTCCGCGCTGCTGAGCAACGGCGGCTCCGCCCCTGGTGTCACGGTCCAATGGAATGCGGCCCAGGGAAATGAGGTCACGGCGGCCACCGTGAGCGGGCTGTCATACTACTACGCTTCCTACAACGTGTACGTCTACCTTGGCGGTGACGGCTCGGCGCCTTCGAGCGCCGTGAGCGACGGTTCGACCACCTACTACGTCACTGACGCCCAAGGCCGCAGCTTCTGCGGGACCCTGATCCAGGTGACATCGACGAACCCGAGCGCGCCGGGAGTCGGCAACTATGTCGTGTTCAGCGCTCTGACAGGAAACAGCTTCACAATCAGCGCGTCGAGCACCGCTTCCGGCGCCGGGCGCCACCAGGCCGCGGGGATGGCGGGCCTTCAGATCGTGGGCCAGAGCCAGCCGATCGACAGGATTGCCACGACGCTTCCGACGGTAGGCGGCAACGACACCATCATCCTTGCCGGCGGCTCGAACATTGTCTTCGGCGGCGCAGGCAACAATACGATCACCATCGGCGGGGCGGGCAGCAACATCGTGGCGGGCGGCAACGCCGAGGCCACGCTCGTCAAGGGCTCCGTTCGCTCCGTGCAGACCACGGATCCCGAGGTGGCCGGCAATGACGTGATCACCACCGGCGCGGGAGCGGACATCATCTTCGGTGGCAGCGGCAACGACATGCTGAGCGCCGGGGCAGGCAACAACGTGGCGTTCGCGGACAACGCCGAGGTGACCTTCTTCCCCGCCGGCCAGCTGGGGATCCAGCTCCTGTTCCCGGCCTACGGCGGCAATGACACGGTGATTGTCGGCTCCGGCACGAACCTCTTCTTCGACCAGGCGGGCAGCGTCCGCTACATTTTCCCGGCCGGCGTCAGTGGCAGCGACACGATCGTGGAAGCGGGCTCCTGCGACTGCGCTGCCCAGGGGGCTCGGCACGACACATTTGATTTCAGCGGGTTTGGGGCTCCGATCGGCATCGACTACGGCGTGACGCAGACCCACTTTGTCGGCGGGAGCTCCGCCACCGCACCTCAGCTGGCGGTAACCGTCTCCAACCCGGGCAGCGTCGAGCAGGTCATCTCGACCGCGCGGGACCAGATCCTGATCGGTTTCTTCGACGTCGACAGCATGACCCACGGGAAGGCCCCGGCGGGCCTCTACGACGCGCACCATGATGAGGATGCCTCCCTGGCGGTGATCGTGAACGCCGGGGCGGGCGATGACCTTCTCACTGTGGCCAGCGCCGGGTGCGACGACATCACGGTGGCGGGCGGATCGACATCGACCACGCCCTGGTCTCTTGCAGTCGAGGATCCCAGCCTCGTTGTGATCAATACCGCGGATGCCGGCGCCGTCGTGAAGACAGGCGGCCTGCGCCGCGACCAGCTCGGGGACCTTATCGTGAACAAGGGTGCCGCGGCCACGAATCCGCCTCCCTCGCAGCCGGACCACGACCAGTCCGGATGCGGCGACGGCTCATGCGATCCCGGCGATGGTTCGGGCAACTTTTGCGGCCTCGGCTTCACGGTGACCGGGTTTGCCAGCCCGACCATGAGCCTCCTCACCGCGGCGGATGAGGACCAGCGGAGCTTCGATCAGTAATTGAACGGCGCAGGCGGCTTTGGGCCGGGCGGGGTGAACCCGTAGTCCACGCCGGCGAGGACCGCGAGCCTCAAGCGGCGGGTCGGCGGCAGGGGATCGACGAACATCATCACGGGGAGGGAGACGCCTCCAAAGGAGAACCTCCATCCAACCGCGTAGACGATGGAAGGGGCGAGGGAGACGCCGCTGCCATCGTCGGCAAGCTCGAGTTGCGGCCCGAGGCCGGCCTCCAGGCCGAAAGGAGTTGTCGCTCCCAGGAGAAGGTCGAGAACCGGGAGCGCAAAGTTCTGATCCAGCCCGACCACCGTGAGGAGCTGGCTGAAATAAAGGTGAAAGCCGGTCTGGGCAAGAGGCACCTGCTCCGACAGGTCCACGCCGATCTGGCTGTAGACTGGGAAGTATGTGTGCCCGCTGGGAAAGATACGCTGGACCGTGTCGTTGAAGTCTGAGGGTTGCGCAATCTCGCCGCCAACCCCGACCCTGGGCCCCAGGTAGAGCCAGGGAGAGCGCGGCGGCGACGGCTCGGCCTGCGCCGGGGCGGTCCCTCCCTCGTCCTGCGCCCAGGCGATGCCGGGTTCAGCTGCCAGGATAACCCCCAGGAAAGCAATCAGCCCCACGAATCGCCAGAGTTTCATTCTTATTTCCCTTCCTTCATACTATGTCCCGACGCGCAAACGACAGGGAGTCATCCAGCCAGGTATCCATCCGCAGCACTGACCGCCTGCGGGCCGCGGCAAGCCGCTGGGCGAGCGCCTGGGCCAGGCGCGCCGCACCCGTGGCCTGAAGCCCGGCCCCGGGGAGCCTCCCCCGCAGCTGCGCCCCGATGAGCAACCGCGCGGGGCGCGGGATGAATCTCCGCACTACCTCGTCCTCCAGGCTCATGTACAGGCGCGCGCTGCCGGGGTCCCCCTGGCGGGCGGCTCGGCCGAAGAGCTGCCTATCGATCCTCGACGACTCGTTGCATTCGGCGACGATCACGTGGAGGCCGCCGCGCCCTGCCACGCCGTTGCCCAGGCGGATGTCCGTGCCGCGTCCGGCCATGTTGGTGGCGATGGTGACAGCCCCCGGCGCTCCGGCGAGGGTGACGATCCCTGCCTCCTCACGATGGCGAACCGCGTTCAGGAGCCGGTGCGGGAGCCGGAGGGCGTCCAGTCTCCGGGAAAGCGACTCGCTGTCCTTGACGCTGCGAGTGCCCACCAGGACTGGACGGTCTTCGCGGTGAAGCATCTGCACTTCGTCGATCACTGCCCGCCATTTCGACTGCGAGTCCGCGTAGGCGCGCGACGGGAAGAGCTGTCGCCGGGATGGCCGGTTCTCCGGCAGCGTGATGGTCGGAAGCTCGTAGATTGTCCACATCTCATCCGCGACCTCCCGAGCCGTCCCGGTCATTCCCGCAAGCCTGTGAAAAAAGCGATAGAAGCGCTGGAAGCTCAGGCGTGCCAGGGTCTCGGTGGGAGGGGTCAGGGGAAGGTTCTCCTGGGCCTCGATGAGCTGGTGCAACCCGAACCGCCACGTGCGTTGGGGCATCTGTCGCCCGGTGAACTCGTCAACGATCACCACCTTCCCGTCCTGGATGACGTACTGGTGATCGCGATGGAAAAACTCACGGGCCGTCAGGGCCTGCTCCACGAGGTCCATGTAGCCGCCAAGCCCTCGATAGCGCGCTCCCGATTGTTCCACGAGCTTTCCCAGCCGATCCGAGAGCCGCGGAGACAGCTCGATCTCCTTGCGGCGCTCGTCCACCGTGTAGTCCGCGTTCCGTTCCAGCCCGGCGCTCACCGCGTGCGCAATCTCGCATGCTTCCAGGAAGAGGTCGTTCGGAAGGGAGTGCGAGATGACGAGCGGTGTCACCGCTTCGTCGATCAGTATGCTGTCCGCTTCGTCCACGATGGCGTAGTGGATGCCGCGCATGACGAGACCCTTCTCGATCTCAGCCTGCCTGCCGAGGAGTGCGGAGATCTGGCGCCGTCCGGCGTTCTGAAGATTGCCCAGCCAGAGACGGTCCCGCAGGAAATCCGCCACGATCTCCTTGTTCGTCGTGTAGGTGACGTCCATGCGGTAGGCGTCCCGGCGAGCGTCGCGCCCCATGGGTCCCGTCACGCAGCCCACCGACAGCCCGCTGAACCTGTACAGCGGGGCCATCCAGCGCGCGTCACGCTCCGCCAGGTAGTCGTTGACGGTGATGATATGGCAGGGGAGGCCGGCCCAGCCGCGGATCACCGCGGCAAGCGACGCGGTGATCGTCTTTCCTTCGCCCGTGGCCATCTCCACGAGGTACCCCTCGTACAAGGCAAGCGAGCCCGCCAGCTGCACGGTGTACGGCCGCATCCCCAGGTGCCGTTCGGCCGCTTCCCGCAGCGCGGCGAGCGCCTTCGGCACGAGACTCTCACTGCGGTCCGGGCGACGCCTGAATTGCTCCTTGAGATCGAAGAGCCGGCTCTTCAGGACGCCGTCCGTGAGGGATGCCCACGCAGGGGCTTCCTTGTCTATCTGCTCCGCCTTTGCGAGCATGAGCCCCACGTTGCCGGGTCCCCGGGCAAGCCAGCCCGCCAGGGCGAAGAGGCGGGCGTCCAGGCCCTGGTAGATGTCCCGCGGCCGGCGGATGTTCGTGCGGCGGTACTCATTGGTGGGCGTGCTCATGGGTCTACAACTGGTAGCGGGCCTGGAGCATCTGCCGCAGCCTCCGATAGCCCTGCGCCATGATGGGCTCCGGAGGGAGCTTGAAATTGACCTCACCGGAGATGCCCTGAAAGAGGGCAGCGGCGTCGTTCCTCTGAATGCCCAACCGCAGCTCGTAGAATGACTGTGCGGCAATGTCCCCGCCTGCATCGCTGCTCGTCGGGAGGTTGCCCCCGCCTTGGAGCCCCAGCGCGGCGGAAGGGAGCCGCGTCTGCCCCGCGGGGATCCTCGTGATGCTCGTGACCGAAAGCGGGGCGTCTGCCTGGCCGGCCAGCCTGACCTTCGAGCCCCGGATGACGTTGGAGAAAACCGCGGAGGCGTCCTGCTGCGGGATCACGCAGACAAAGTCAAACCTCGAGTCATCGACGACCTTCCCGATCGAGGTCCCTCTCGGTATCCACATGTCGCTCATTTCATCCAGGTCCGGAGCAACCCAAAGCCCGTCCCGATCCGCCCTGACCACCAGGGCCTCCTCCTCCCGCTCCACGCGGTCCAGCTGGTCCTGGACGCTTGCGATGCTGTCGTCTATCGCGGGGAGGTCAGCGGGGCTTCTGGAGAGCGCCCGTGCCCGCACTGCCCTCGACTCGTCCATGTGAGCCTGGATCTCCTGCATCCGCGCGGCCAGCTCTGGATTTGCCAGCTGGACCAGGATGTCTCCTTTGTGGACGCGGGAGTCCGACGGCACGAGGATCCGGGAAATGAAACCGGGAACCTCATTGACGATGGCGCCCTGTTCGGATGCCTGCAGGATCCCGGGGGCCCTGAAGCCTCGGGGCACTGGCACCACAACGAGGAGGCCCGCGGCCAGGGCCACGGCGGCCACCGTGACGCACGCGGCGCGCAGCCGGTTCTTTTCCAGGCGCGGATTGGCGACGAGGTAGTGGAGGACGCGCAGAAACGGAGTGATGACCCAGGCCACGGCGCACACTGCGGCCATGATGATTCCGAGCAGGAGGAAGCGGTCCGCGATGACGAGCAGGATCGTGGAAAAGACCACGAGCTTGTACAAGCCGCTTGCCGTTCCGAAGACGGTGAGCCAGCCGGCTTCAGAGGGCGTGGCCGCGGGGCTTTCGGACTTTCGCACCCCGAACGCGTAGTGCTCCACCAGGTGCCTCAGGTGCTGGTTGGCCCGGCTGGCCAGGTTGGGTATGTCCAGCAGGTCCGAGAGGATGTAATAGCCGTCGAAGCGCATCAAAGGATTCACGTTGAATACGATTGTAGAGATCGAGGCGACGAAAATGCTGTCATACGCAAGGGCATGGAGGGTCCCCGGCCCGGTGGCCGCCCAGACGAACACCGCGAGCCCCGCGAGGAAGAGCTCCGCGACCATGCCCGCCGCTCCCACGAGCGCCCGCTGCCACTTGCTGCGGAACGACCATGCCGCAGTGGTGTCCGTGTACGGAAGCGGATTGAAGATCAGGAACATGAGCCCCATCGTGTGGACGCTGCCGCCGAATCGGCGCACGGCGCACGCATGGCCAAGCTCGTGGAACGTCTTGATGAGTATCAGGGAGAGATACAGCAGGGGCAGGTTGGACAGCGACAGCACTCCCTGGGCCTGGACCCTGAGCTGCGCGAAGTGATTGACGGCCACGGTGAGGGCCCCCAGCACAACCGCGGCCCAGAGGAGCCCGCCGGCGGGACCGATCAGAAGGCGGATTGCGGGCAGGAGACGCTTGAGCAGCCCGTTCGGGTCGAACAGGGGAATCCGAAAGAACATGATGCTGCGAAGGGTGGCCCGCCTGACGGACTGTTTCTGCCTGCGATACCGCTCGAAGAGCGTCTCACTGTCCGCGGGGAGATCGTAGTGAAGAAGGTTCGCGTGGTAGAGCTGGGAAAGGAGCTGGATGACCTCCTCCTGGCCGGGGGCGTTCTGCGGATCAAGCTCCACGCTCTCCCGCCACACATCGTCCACCGTGCGCCCGCTTTCCAGCCGGCAGAGAAACTCATAGGCGGCCGGCCGCAGCCGGAAGAACTGGTCGCTGAACGGCTCGTGCAGCACGTACCAGCGCGATCCGCGGAAAAGCTGACGGCGCGCGCGCACGCTGGAGCGGAGGGAAAGCCTCTGGCCGGCAAGGCGGTACCACGATTCATGGAAGATCTTGTGCTCCGCGGGAGCCGCTGCCATGCCTTCCTCCTACCACCACAGGCGCAGCCGCAGGAAGTCCGCCGTGCGGTGCGTCAGGACCCAGAGGAGTCCCCTGGTTCCCGCATCGAGCCTTGCCACTCCTGTCATCCCCGGGCGCCACCAGCTCGCGGGGCCCGTCGGGAAGTTGCAGTCCACGATGAAGATGTTTCCCGTATTCTTCGTGACCGCCTCCGGCTCGATGCGGGTTACGGTGATCCGAGAGCTTTCCTGCGGCCGCGCGGTCAGGGCAATCTCTCCTCCCCGCGCATTCTGCAGCTCGCGGATATCCCTCTCACTGACCTCCAGCCGGGCATACAGGCGGTCGATGCGGGCGAGCTTGAAAAGCGTGTCGCCCTGGTGCACCGGCAGCCCGATGCGCTCCCGCAGGTCTCCTTCCACGATGATTCCTGAGAAGGGCGCCTTGATGACAGACTCATCCAGGTGGTAACGCACCTGGTCGTATTGCGCCGAGGCCTGGTCCACGCGGGCCTGCGCTATCCGCATGTCAGCCAGGGAAAAAGTCGCCCGCGCCTTGGCAAGCTCCGCCTGGTAGGACTCCCTCTCTGCGACGATCTGCGCCTCCGAAAGGAGGAGGTCCGTCTGGTCGAGGGCAAGAAGTTCCTGCCCTTCCTGGACGGTGTCTCCGATCCGTACGTCCACTTTCTCGATGTGACCGTCCAGGGGGGCGCTCAGGACGGCGACGTCGTCCGTTCGCAGCGTGACAGGCGCCTTGACCCGGTAGGGAACGCGCCCGAAGAGCACGAATGCCAGGAGGACAGCCCCGATGATTGCGAGGACCTTGAGCCATGTGTGCTCGAACCCGACAAGGCGGGCGAAAACCTCCTTCGCCCCCAGGGCCAACCGGGCCCCGACCCATCTATCCCATCTCTTGAGGTCGGAGAGTCTCGGCCCGGCCAGGTCGCAGAACAGGCGCAGGTGCCGCACCTCGCGCTCGGAGAAGGGGGCCGTATTGCGCTCGCAGGTCAGGACCGCCACGGGTTTCCGGTCGATGCGAAGGGGAAGGGAGCACAGGTACCGTGAATCGTGGGCGCGCGAAAAGCCCTGATGGTCCCGGGTCACCGGGGCGCCCTGCGAGCCGGTTGCCGGCACGACGATATCGCTGTCCTGGTCAAAGGCCTCTTCCATGGCTGCCTCGAGCAGCTGGACCGCGTCCGATGCGCGGTCGAAGCGGTCAACATGGCTCGTGGCCGCAAGCTGGATGTAGCCCTTTTCGTTCCACCCCAGGCTCACCCGCTCGCAGGCCAGGCGCGCGGCCGTCTCGTTGCAGAAAGTCATTGCGGCGGGGAGGAAGCGCCCATGGTCGTTGAGGACCACGACCAGGTCCAGCGCGCCGGCAAAGCTTTCAACCTGGGCCTTCGATTCTCGGGCCATGCGCCGTTCCTGGTAGCTTGCCGGTGCGTCGGCCGCAAGAAGCAGGCGCCGCGAGATCTCCTTTGCTGAAACGAGGCTGGCGTTCTTCAGTCTCAGCACCGCGAGACACAACCCCTCCCCGACGCCGGCTTCGACCCGCAGCGCGACGAGGCGCTCACCGTCGCTTTCCCAGAGGGCGGCCCCTTCGCGTGCGCACTGTTCTGCCACCGCATCCAGCTGCGCCGGAAGATCAGCCTCCGCGCGGCCCCCATCCGCGTCCTGATTGTCTTTCGCAACGAAGCGCCACGCGGATCCGCGCTCCCGGCCGCGAACCATGATTGCTCCCCACCCGGCTTCCGCCATGGACGACAGGATCCCCAGGAAAGCGCGCCAGAACTGCGCGGGCTCGCCCTGGAACCTCCGCAGCAGCGCGAGCTGCTCCAGGGAACGCAGGTACGCCTCCTGCGGCCAATCGACGCGCCCCTGGTCCGGGATAGCCGCCTCTTCCCTGCTCATTCCTCCCCTTTCGACGGGAAAAGGAGGGTACCCGTAATGCCCGGAAGGACCCGACCCTCGGGATTGTCAAAAAGCACCTTGATCTCCCGCAGCCCGCTGGAAGGATCAACCACGGGTGAGACGTAGTCCACGGTACCCCGAGAGCCGGACTGCGGCAGACCGGGAACCGATATACGAACCTTCATGCCGACAGCGAATCCGGCAGAAGCCGCCGCATCCACGTGGGCGTCCAGGCGGCACTTGGAGACATCCACGATGCGCACCACCGGGGCCGGCGGAGCGCAGGAGTCCCCGAGGTAGACGAAAAGCTTGACGATCACGCCGTCGAACGGAGCGACGATGGTCCGCCGGGCGAGTTGTGCCTGGGCGATCTCGTAGTCGATCTTCTCCCGCTCTCCCGCCTCTTCGAGGCGCTTCACCTCGAGGGCCGCCAGCCTGGCCTCCAGCTCCCGCTGCAGCAGGTCGTTCTCCGGCACCGAGTGGGTGGTGGTATACAGCTCCCGGGTGCTCGCGAGCAGCCGCGTGTAGGCTTCCAGTCTCTGCCTGGCTTCGTCCAGCTCCACGGTGCTCTGCCAGATCTGCTGCCTGCGCTGGACCTCCAGGGATTCCAGGTCCTTGTCCAGCTCGAGGATCTCTTCCCTGGCGCGCACGGTATCCCCTTCCTTCTTGAAGACCTGGGACACCGTTCCCGGCACGCTCACGCTGAGAGTCACGTCATGGTAGGGCTCAGTGATCCCCCTGACAGCCTGCTGCTGGGCGGCGGCCTGCCGCGGGATGGTGAGAACCAGCATGGAGAGCATGAACGTCACGACGAGCTTTGTCAGCGGACTCTCCTCGGCGCCTCGAAACGATTGTGTAGAAAGTACAGAGCCGGCGGGCGGGAGTGCAAGTTCTTTTTCCCTTGCTTTCTGGCGCATATTTTCCCGACCTTTTTTCCAGAATTGGAGGAAGCGATGAAAGGCCGATCAGTCCTCGGCGTCTTCAGAGCGCTCGCGTTCTCCTGCGTCCTGTTCAACGCAGGGTCCACAGAGGCGCAGGAAATACCGGCGCCTGGCCGCATGATGAGCCTCGCCTCTTTCCTGGGGGACGTCGTTCGCACGAACCCCGGGGTGCGAGAGGCCCGCCTGCAGTGGCTCATCCAGACGGGGCAGGCGCGCGCGGAATGGGGCACCTACGAGCCCGTTCTCGCGGCCAGCGCGAAGGAGGAAGGGCTGCGCCAGCAGAACACGGCCCTTGAACAGTTCCAGCAGCTGGGAACCCCTCTGTACGACGAGAAGAACGACGCCTACTCCCTCGGGGTCGAGGGGAATCTTCCCACGGGGGCAAACTACAATCTGGGCGCCTCCATCACCAGGTTGCAGGATACCTACGTCGAGCAGGGACAGTTCAAATCCTTCGTGGGCATTTCCGCCCAGCAGCCCCTCCTGAAAGGGTTTACCCACGGCGCCCCGATGGGCTCCATTCGAACCGCTTTCGAGGACCGCATCATTGCGTTTCACGAGTATCGCCGGCAGCTCATGTCCGCGGTGACCCAGGCAGAGGCGGCATACTGGAACCTTGCGTTCGCGCAGGAAGTGCTTCGCATGGACTCCGAATCCGTCCAGGTGGCCCGCGACCTCCTCACGACCGCGAAGGAGGCAGCGCTCGTGGGGAAAATGTCCGACCTGGATGTTCGCGAAGCGGAGGCGGAGCTTGCCTCCCGCGAGGCAGCGCGGGAAGACGGGCAGATTTCCCTGAACGAGGCCCTGCGGCAACTGCGGCTGCTCACCGGCGGTGCGGGGGCAAAACCAGCAAACGACAGTATCGTTGCCACCGACCCGCTTGTTGCCAACGAGGGAGGGCAGTGGGACCCGGCGGCCGAAGGCCGCAGCTACCAGGAGTGGGCCGAGCGCGCGCAACCCGATTACATGATCGAATCGGAGCAGGTGCTCAAGGAGGGCCTCCTGGTCGACCTGCAGAAGGACCAGGCTCTGCCTGAGCTCAGCCTCACGGGCAGTTACGGGTACAGCGGGCTCGGCGACACGCCTCAGGATTCCCTTGGCAGCCTTGGGAGCCAGAGCTATCCGACGTGGTCGCTCGGGCTGGAGCTCCACATGCCCCTCCTCCTGGGCGTGAAGCAGCGCAACGAGCTCGACGTGGAGGAGCTCAAGAGGGAGCTCGCAACCGTGCGGCTCGCCGCGGTGCGCCAGCAAATGACAGACACCATCGTCTCCCTTGTCCAGAGCATCGCGACACTCCGTGAGCATATCGACAACCAGCGAACGGTGGTCCAGGTCAAGCGCGACCTCCTGGCTGTCCAGACCGAACGGCTGCACGGCGGGACGGCCAGCCTCCTGGAAGTCTACAACGCCGAGGATGAGGTGCGGCAGGCCAGGCAGCACGAGCTGGAGGCAGTGGTCCGTTTCCGGCAGGCGTTGATGGAGCTGGGCCGGGCGAGTGGAGCCGTGCTCAGGGACCATGCCCTGGAACAGCTGAAGGACGGCCAGGTTGAGCTGAGGGAGGACCTGCGGTCACGGTAGTTAAGAAGATTTAACCTGGCCGCAATCAAACCGTAATCAGGCGACGCTACGATCTACGCAGGTATGAGTAGCGCCGTCAAGAGGACACGAAAGGCTGAAGAGAACGTCCTTTCAATCTATTTCAAGGAAATCAGCCGGATCCCCCTTCTTTCTCGGGCGGAAGAGGACGCGCTTGCCCGCCGCGCGATGCGCGGTGACAGGCTCGCCGGGGAAAAGCTGATCAAGGCAAACCTGAGGTTTGTCGTGAACCTCGCAAAGAAGTTTCCCTCCTATGGCATTCCGCTCGAGGACCTTGTCAGCGAGGGGAACATCGGGCTGGTGCTTGCCCTGGAACATTTCGATCCCGGCAAAGGCTACCGGTTCATCTCGTACGCCGTGTGGTGGATCCGTCAGACCATCCTGAGGGCCATCGGCGAGAAATCCCGCATGATCCGTCTCCCCCAGAACAAGGCCCAGGAGCTTCTCCAGGTCACGCGGGTGCGTGATGAGCTGCAGGGAGAGCAAAGCCGCACACCAGTGGAAGAGGAGATCGCGCAGAGGCTCCACAAGGATCGCGGCCGGGTCGCAGAGCTGCTGACCATCTCCCGTGACCTGCTTTCCCTGGACGCACCCGTTTCCGCGGATGAGGACTTCTCTCCGCTGGAGGACTTCGTGGAGGACAAGAGCCGCGGGTCCGTTGAGGAGATCCTTACCAGGAGCTCCCTCCGAGACGACATCGAAACCGTCCTGACCTCCCTTTCTCAGAGGGAGTCGGAGGTCCTCCAGTGCCGGTACGGGTTGAATGGCAGGAAGCCGATGTCGCTGAGGGAGATCGGCAGACGATGCAAGCTCACCAAGGAGCGAATTCGCCAGATCGAGAAGACGGCAATCAAGCGCCTCCGGCATCCTTCCAGCAGCCACGTGCTTCGAGTGTACACCTAGCGCCTCGGACCACTCGCCCAAGAGACTCTCCTTGTTTATGGACCTTCCCGTTTCGCGTTTTCCGCCATTTGCACGCTCAGGTGCTTTATCAGATTGGTCGAGTGGTCGATCAGCAGGGACACAACGCGTTCCGCGTCGCCAGCCTCTGCGGCGTGAAGCACATCCTCATGCTCCCGTGCAATCTCGTCGGGATCCACCACCTCCGGGGAGTCCATGAGGAACTTCGTCCGCACCTCGAACGCGAGGGAGTCCCAGAGTGTGAGGAGGAGGGCATTTCCTGAAGCTTCGACGATGCTCCTGTGAAAGGCCTGGTTCAGGTCCTGGAACTGTATGGAGTCTCGCTCCTCGAGGGATTTCCGCAGCGAATCGATGTGCTGCCGTATGAGCAGCGCCGTTTCGACCAGCTTCCCGCCCGCCAGACGCGCTGCCAGAGCCTCCAGCGCTCCCTTCACCTGGAGAGCGTCGATGGTTTCCGACATGCTGACCTTGCGGACCCGGGCGCCTTTGTGGACGACGCACTCGAGGACGCGCCGCGCAACCAGCTCCCGGATGGCTTCCCGGACTGGTATGGCGCTGACATCGAGCTCCTGCGCGATGTTCGCTTCGACAACCCTGTGACCGGGCGGGAGCTCTCCAGTCGCTATCTTCTGGAGGATCCTGTTTCGCACCTGTTCGCTCAGAGACCTGCGGCTTGCGACTGTCGGGCTTGCCTGCTGCATGTGATTGCCGATATCATACATTATATATAATATATATGTCAAGAGAACTTTTCGAAGCTGTTCAGCCGCTATCCAGTCGCTATGCCACGAGGTGTACGGATATTTTCACCCTTTTGTGACACTTCAGTGAACACTCGGCGTGACATTCTAAGTCGACAAAGGACAGGAGAGTTGAAATGACCACGGATCACGACTTGATCATCATTGGAGCCGGCGGAGCTGGCCTTTCCGCGGCCCAGTACGGGGCTCGGGGCAACCTGCGCACCCTTCTTCTTGATGAGCTGTCCTCAGGGGGCCAGGCCCTCCTGATAGATACTTTGGAGAACTACCCGGGTTTTCCCGAACCGGTCAGCGGATTCGACTTCACCCGGAAAATGGAAGAGCAGGCCTTGAAGTTCGGAGCAACGGTGGAGAACGTGGGTGTCTCCTCGTTAAGAAAGGAGGACGGGATTTTCGTGCTGGAGACCGAGCGGGGACCCATCACCACCATGACCGTCATCCTTGCCACCGGAGCCAGGCACCGCACCGTCGGGGTGCCCGGTGAAGCGGACCTTTCCGGCAAGGGGGTCTCCTACTGCGCCACCTGCGACGGCCCGTTCTTCAAGGGCAAACGCATGCTCGTGGTGGGCGGCGGAGACGCCGCCTGCGACGAGGCAACATACCTGTCGCACCTGGCTGACTCCATCCTCATGATTCACCGGCGAGACAGGTTCCGCGCTCAGAAAGCGGTTGCGGCGCGGGTCCTCGCGAACCCCAGGATCACGGTCAGGTTCAACACGGAGCTGCGCAGGATCGAAGGAGACAAGGTGGTGAAAAGAGTCGTGCTCGTCGACAACGTCACGGGCAAAGAATGCGTGGAGGAAGTTGCCGCGGTCTTCATCTTCATTGGCTCCGATCCCCAGACGAAGCTCGTCAAGAGCATGAACCTGCCCCTGGACGACGGAGGATACATCGAGACCAACCAGCGGATGGAGACGCGCATTCCCGGGCTCTATGCGGTTGGCGATGTGCGGGCAAGCCCATTCCGCCAGCTCGTGGTGGCAGCCGGTGAAGGAGCGGTCGCCGCCCACGCTGCCGGGCAATACATCGATGAGATCCGCGGAGAAAAATACTCGTGAGCTCTGCGCTACTCCTGATGGAGCCGTCTATACGCTCGCGGGCTCATCCCGAAATACTTTCGAAAGCGCCGCGAGAAGTAGTTGCTGTCCCGAAACCCCGCGGCGAATGCCACGTCGGAAGTCAGTTGACCTGGATCAAGCAGGAGCGGGAGGGAGTGCTCGATGCGGACCTTGTTCACGTACTCGATGGGGGTCATCCCCATCATGGATTTGAACTGACGGTCGAGAGTCCGCTGTGACATGCAGGCAATGCCCGCGAGCTTCCTGAGGTTCACAGTCCCCTGGAAATCGTTCTGGACGTGACTGATCACCCGGGCAATGCCGTCTGTGACTTCAGGGGAGAACCCGACCCCGAGGCTGTAGATCCGCGACAGCTCGACGATGATGGCGACAAGGCTGGAGATGATCTGTGTCCTGTAGCCGGCTGATTTGACTTTCCATTCCTCGTCCATTCTCCGCAGCTGCGCGGTGATCTCTGTGAAGTTCTTCGGGGGGAGGAAGAGCTTCCGGGAGAAGCGGAGCGCCGGAATCATCTTCGGGTGGATATAGAAGAGCGCCTGAAACCCGGGGAGATCCGCCAGGTCTGGAAACCGTTCCACAAGGTACTCGTCGTCGTAGACAATATTGAACAGCTCAAGGGCATCTGCGTTTTCGAATCCGTGCGGCACCATCGCGTTGATCACGAATACATGGCCGGCAAAGATCTCGTATCGCTCGGAACCTACGATGTGCAGACCTCGGCCGTTCACCACCACCACGAGCTCGTCGTAGTCGTGGCAGTGAAGGGGGTAGGTGTCGAGCTTCATTTTCTCGATGACGAAGGGGAACGTCGGGTCGTGGATCCAGTCGCTTGCGTTCAGAAACTTCATGACAGTCGGAGCCAGGCCCCGGTTGGCCAGAATGTGCTAATTGTTGTCCGAGAAGTCAAGGAAGGGGCCTGGTCGAGTGAGTATCCTGTTTCCATGGAAACAATTCGGCTGGCAATCCTCGGTCTCCACAATCATTACCATGCGTACCCGATGGCGGAGTACCTCAAACGAGGAATCCCTTTCGCGGAGCTCGCCGCCGTTTCCGACGAGCGCGGGGGGTACGCGGAGAAGTTCGCTGCCCGCTTTGGTGTAAAGGCGTCATACACCGACTATCGTCGGATACTCGACCGAAAAGACATCGATGCGGTCATCGTGACCTCGTATACTACGGCTCATGCCGATCATGTCGAGGCAATGGCGCGGGCCGGCAAGCACATCCTCCTGGACAAGCCCATTGCGGCATCCCTGGAAGATGCCTCTCGAATTGTGAGGGCAGTGGATGAACACAAGGTGAAGCTGCTGATGGCATATCTTCTGCGATACATTCCCGCCTATAGAAGGGTGAAGGAGCTCATCGGTGAAGGCGTGATCGGAAGCCCCGTATCGGCGTTCTATTCCATTCGCGTCCCGCTCAGCTTCATCAGGGACAGCCCGGACGCGGCGGTGCCCGGCTGGTACGCTGATCCGGCAAAGGGCGGACGGGGCGGCTTCATGGACCATGGAGTGCACTTCACCGATTTCTTCCGCTGGATGTTCGAAAGTGAAGGCCGGACCGTCACCGCCAAGGTAGCAAATCTGACGCATAAAGACATTCCCGTGGATGACTACGGCATAGCGGTCGTGACCATGCAATCCGGCGCAATCTGCACGGTCGAGAGCACATGGCACGCCGCGGATTGGTACAACCCCGATCGCTGCACGCTCACGGGAACCGAGGGGGAGATCGAGCTCCACTATCAGAAGAGTCCCCAGATGGAGGTCTCGGGAAACAGGGCGCCATACGTCGGCCGGGTCGGTTTCGACTGGAAGGGAGAGGAGCGATACGAGGTTTGCTACAAGACGATCCTCGAGGACTTCGTGGATTGCATCAGGAATGACCGCGTCCCGGTCCCCGGGGCTCTCGACGGGAAAAGAGCACTCGAAATAGTCCTGGCCGGGTACCGGTCGGACCAGATGCGCTGCACGGTCGACCTCCCCCTCGAGGGATGAAAGGGGGCTCCATGGACAATGAGATCGGAATCGGGATCATCGGAGCCGGACGAATCGCCCACGTGCATGCGGAGGCCTACGGGTCGGTCACCGGCGGGCGCCTGGCTGCCGTCGCCGAGTCTGACCCTGTCAAGCTGAAAAGCTTCTCGAACGCGTACCGGTTGAGGCCCTACGCCAGGTATCAGGACCTGCTCGAGGACCCCGGGGTGAAAGCAGTCGTCATCGCCGCGCCGAACTGGCTTCATTCGGAAATGGCGATTCTTTCTGCCGAGAAGGGGAAGCATGTCTTTTGCCAGAAGCCGCTCGCGCTCAGCATCGCCGACACGGAGGCGATCAGCGAAGCCGCAAAAAAAGCCGGCGTGATTCTGCAGGTCGGCTTCATGCTTCGGTTCACGCCTCCCATGCCGGAAGTGAAAAAGCTCATCGCCAGCGGCGGCCTCGGAGAGGTCATTGCGCTGAGGGCGGCTGTTTTCGGCTGGGAGCCAAGCGCTGACTGGTTCTATGACAAGTCAAAAGGCGGCGGCGTGATCCTGGACACGATGATCCATTTCGCGGATCTCCTCAACTGGCTCGTCGGCCCGCCTCGGAGTGTCCACGCCCTGGGCGGAGCGTATGTACTGGACGGCGCCAGGAGCCATGGAAGCCCCGACAACGCGTGCGTTCAGTTCCTGCATGGCAACGGCGCGGCAAGCCAGATCTTCGTAAGCTGGACAGCCGGGTACGGGGACTTTTTCTACGAGGTCTACGGCAGCAGGGGGAGCGTCTCGGTCAACTTCCTTGATCGCCACACAACATCTGTCTTCTTCAAGGAAGCGCCGAGGGTGAGCTTTCATGACCACAAGACCGGGTGGAACCGGTCGAACCAGCAGTGGGCAATCGGCTACGCCGGTGAAGCGCAGAGCTTCGTGGATCAGTGCAGAGGAGCTCCATCCGCCGGAGGCGCGAATGGCGAAGATGCGCGAGCTGCCCTGGTTGCCGCCCTTGCGGCGCAGCAGTCGCTGGACACCGGCGCAATTGTGCAGGTGGGTTCATCAGCATGAAGCCGCTTGGCATTGGACTGGTTGGATGCGGTTTCTGGGCCAATGAAATGCATATTCCGGGCATTCCTGAAGATCGCCGGGGTGAAGGTGACGGGAGTGGCGTCCCGTTCCTCTGAAAGTGCAGAGCATACCGCGAAAAGGTTCGGCCTCGATTTCTGGACCACGGATTACCGGGAGCTGATCACGCGCCCCGAGGTGGATCTCGTAGATATCCTCACTCCGAACCACCTCCATGCGCCGATTGCCGCAGAGGCGGCGGCTCACGGGAAGCACGTGATCTGCATCAAGCCGCTCTCGACGACTTTGAACGATGCAGACGCAATGCTTTCTGCCGCGGACCGAGCGGGAACGAAAGTCTATTATGCTGAGAATGTGCCTTTCATTCCCTCCCTGGTGAGGGCCAAGCAGATCGTCAGGGAAGGCGGGATAGGGGAGGTGATTCGCGTCAAGGCCTGCGAAGGGATCGGAGGACCGCGCAGTGCGTGGTTCTTTGATCATGATGCCGCGGGAGGCGGGGCAATAATCGACATGGCGGTCCACGGCATCGCCTTCTGTCGCTGGACGGCGGAAAGCGAGGTCCGCACGGTATACGCCGAAGCGGGGTCCTTCGTCCACTTCGGGCGGACCGCAGATGAGGACACCGCCGTTCTGACCATGAGATTCGAAAACGGCGTGATCGGTCAGTCGGAGGATAGCTGGTCTCTTGCAGGCGCCATGGATTCCCGGTTCGAGGTATTCGGTACCCGGGGCAGGATTGTCGTTGACAACCTGCACCGCCAGCCCATCCAGGTCCAGAGCGAGGTGGGATACTCCAC
The DNA here is from genome assembly GCA_963745235.1 of uncultured Spirochaetota bacterium. Lineage (GTDB taxonomy): Bacteria > Spirochaetota > Spirochaetia > SZUA-6 > Fen-1364 > Fen-1364. Next base: position 69,920 of record CAVUXE010000046.1, read on the forward strand.
CGCGGAAAAGGGCTGGTCATTCCCTCTTCCGCTTTCCGCTGACATCAACGACGGCCAGCTCGCCATGCTCGAGCACTTCGTGAGATGCGCGCTAGAGGGGGAGCCATGCCGCTCAACGGGGGCGGACGGTCGCCGCATCCTTGCCGTTGTAGCCGCCGCGTATCGATCCATCGGGAGCGGCAGGGCCGAGGAAGTGGAGGGCCGCACGCCGCATCGAAGGGGAGAACGCCAGTGAACGCGCGTACGGATGGAACCATTCGCGTCGGGATACTCAGCTGGGCACACATTCACGCTGAGTTTCGGGCAAAGGCGCTCAAGGAAATTCCGCAGGCACGCCTCGTCGCGATTGCCGACGATGACGCCGCCCGGGGGAAGGACGCCGCAAAGAGGTTCGAAGCCGACCTCCATTCAGATTGGCATGAGCTCGTGGCCCGGGACGACATCGACGTGGTGCTCATCGAGTCGGAAAACTACCGCCATGCGGAACAGGCAATTGCCGCGGCCCGCGCCGGCAAGGACATATTCTGCGAAAAGCCGATGGCGACGAATCTCGCGGACGCCGACAGGATGGTGGCGGAAGCGAGGCAGGCCGGGGTTGACCCTGACGGTGGCGTTTGTGAGCCGCTTCGGCAAGGAGGCCGACCAGGCCAAGCAGTTTGTGGACTCCGGGATTCTTGGCACCGTTCTCACTGCCAGGGCATTCGTGGGCCTGGCTGGGATCGAGGAGATCGGGTGTCCCCCGGGCAATGGCGCGATGGATGGAAGACCCGCGCGCGGGCGGGGGCGGTGCCTGGATTGACGAGGGCAGCCACGCCGTGGACATGATGCGATGGATGGTGGGCGAAATCCAGAGCATATCAGCGGTCACTTCGAACAGGGCCAAGAAGCATCTCACGATCGAGGATTCTGCGGCGGCCCTTCTCCGCTTTCGAAACGGCGCCATCGGCGAGGTCAACGCAAGCTGGAGCCTTGCCATCGACATTGGCATGCGAAATACGCTCGAGCTCTATGGAACCGACGGGGCAATGTTCCTGGAAATGACTTCCCGCTCGCCGAAGGTCGAGGTCTACGGCCCGGCCGCGGCCGCGGGTGGTCCCGGCTGGATCCGTCCGCACATCGTGCCCGCCGTCACGGAGCCCCATGACTATTCGAGCTGGCCCCCTCACGTCCACCATTACAAGAGAGAAATCTCCTCCTACGTAGAGCGATACCTGCGCGGGAAGAAGCCATACGGTCCGACGGGGGACGACGGCCGGGCCGTGGTCCAGGTGGTGGAGGCGGGCTACGAGTCTGCGCGGACCGGCGCCACGGTCGTCCTCAGCTGAACGGCACCATCGACCGGGCATGCAGCCTTCGGTATTGCTTGGGAGAGACAGCGTATCTTTTCTTGAAGAGGTGGTAGAAATGGCTGAGGTTGTTGAAGCCTGATTCAATGTGCACGTCCATGATCGTCTTGTCCGTGAAGGTGAGAAGGCTTGCCGCATAATCCAGACGGATGTCGTTGATGTAGTGCACGGGGGTGGTTCCCAGGTGCTTCTGAAAGAGATGGCAGAGGTGCTCGTGGCTCCTGCACGCAAGCTCCTGCAGCGAATCCAGCCCCCGGCGGAAGTTTTCCCTGCTTTGCATTTTCGAACACACGGTGGAGAGCCACTCCGGCATGTCGGAAAGCGTCTCTGCCCGGGGCATGGGGAAATAGCGTGTAAAGAGCTCCATGACCGTCTTCTTGAGCTCAACGCTCAAGGCGCGCCTGTCGCTGGACTTGATGAAGCATCGCTGGATCATTTCCTTCGCTGCCTCACGCTCGGTCCGCGTCAGCTGGACACGGGGCGGCATGTCAGGCTGGAGGAGCCGCTCGGCTTCGAAGGCGGGGCCGAGGAAGCGGAACAGGTCGTACGCGAGCTCAGTTTGAAACGCGAGATTGAAGAACTGGCAGTCGCCGTTGTTGATCTTCTTGTAGTAGTGCAGGTCATTCGGACGAATGAACACCAGGGCCCCTTTCCGCAGCACCTGCTTGTGGCGGTTGACCACATGATTGACGCGGCCCTCGGTGATCAGGAAAAACTCGAAGAAGTCGTGACTGTGCTCAGCCGTCGTGTAGATGAGGGAGCTG
>CAVUXE010000047.1:0-14971 GCA_963745235.1 uncultured Spirochaetota bacterium
CTGGACGGGAGCGCGGCGCAAGGCGTGGACTTCACAGGGTGGACGCTGACGAACCTGACGGTGAACAACTCCACGGGAGCCACGGTGACGGTGAACGCCTCGGGGATCACCCTGAGTGCGCTGGCACTGAGCAAGGGGACGCTGGCCATGGGAGCCCTGGCGCTGAACGTTGCGGGGAACATCACGCAAGCGGGAGGGCTGGTCACCTCCACGGGGACGGTGACGCTGAACGGGAGTGCGGCGGGGCAGACGGTGGACCTGTCGACCTCGACGCTGATCAACCTGACGGTCAATAACACCTACGCCACCGCTCCGCAGGTGAGCCTGGCAGGGAACCTCACGGTGTCCAACCTGTTGACCATGACGCAGGGAGTTCTTGCCCTGGGCGGCAACCTTTTGAGGCTCGGCACCAACCTTGCGCTAAGCTCGACAAATGTTACAGGAATTGCCATCGGCACGGGGACCCTGGATGGGTTGACCAACGGGAAGACCATTACCATCAGCAACGCGAACGCCTCGATTACCCAGTCGACTGGCACGCTGAGTGCGACCTCGTTGACCGTGAGTGCTGGGGCCTACACCCTTTCCGGGGCGGGGACGGTCACGCTGGGGGCGGGCGGGTTGGTCCAAATCGGAGGAACCATCACAGCGGCTACCGCAGCCATCAGCTCCAGCGGCAGCGTCGATGTGCAGACCGGCGCCACGTTCATCGGAAACGCATCCACCCTGACAATGACGGGTGCCGGAACAACGGTCCATTTTGCGCAGACACCTCTGCACCAGCCCTATAACCTGACCATCAGCGCGGGAGGGGCCGGAGTAGCGATAACGACAGAGGCTCTCACGGTTGGGAACAACCTGACGATTTCCGCCGGAGGTCTCTTTAGCACTGCCAACAACAATCTCACCGTGGCAGGGAGCCTGACGGGAGCGGGGACGCTGACAGCAACGGCGACTGAGGCCATCGGCGTTGGGGGCAACTGGGGCCTGACTGGCTTCAACGCGGCGAGCAGCACGGTGAGCTTCAACGGAACGGGATCGATCCAGAACGCCGCAACCTTCTACAACCTGACCATCGCCGCCTCTGCGAGCGTGACTCTGCAGGCCAGCATCGGGATCAACAACACGCTGAGCGTGACTGGGCCGACGGGGACCTTGAATGGAGGGGCATCGTCGTACACGATCACGATGAATGGAGCGCAGTGGAACAACGGGGGGACTTTCACTCCCGGAAACGGAACAGTCTCTTTCACTCTGCTGAATGCCCCGACGACCCTCACGATCAGCGGGAACAACAGCTGGTACAACTTCAGCGTCACCGCGGCCAGCGCTTTCGGCAAGACCATCCAGTTCCAGCACCTGATGACGCAGACCATAATGGCGGGAGGGACCTTCACGGTGCTGGGGAGCAGCTCCTCTCTGATCACACTGACGACTGACAGTGCGAATGCAGCGCCGAATCTGCCGGGGCCGCCGAGCCTGCAGGGGCAGTGGGTCATCACGAATAACGGGGCGCCGCCGAACGTGAACAACGCCGGCGTTGCCTGGAGTTGGGCGACCAACCCCATCATCCCCGGGGCGAACGTGAACGACCTGACCCCGACCGACAACCACAACTGGATCTTCTCGATTCCGATTGTCGCAAGCTGGACTCTCGACACCAACAACAACGGCAGGATCGACAGGATACGTGTGCAGGTGCTTCCGGGAACGACGCTGAATGACAACTTTGGAGGGCTACAGGTACAGGTGCAAGGCTACGCCGTTCTCAGCTATGCGGCGGTCGGAGTGAATACAGATGTCTTCGACATTTTCCTGCAGGAGGGGCCGCAGGAAGATACGAACGCCACGCCGACGTGGCAGGTGACGGCGAACACCACCCTGGCGAGCACGGCTGGAGGCGCCCTGGTGGCGCGCAACACGGCGGGGACCACGAGGCTCTACATCGCCGCCAGCGGCGCTCGGCCTGTGATCACCTATACGCTCGCGGCGCTAGGAGGGAACCAGGCATACGTGCATTTCTCCGAGCCCGTATATGGAAACAGCTCGGCGACAACCGGGATTACAAACGGGAGCTTGTCCTACTCGATCGTGGGCGGATTGACTGTGCAGCCGACGGAAACAACGGGCGCGGGCGCCCACGCCGCAATAGTGATCTTGCCTGCCGTTTTGGGGGTGACGGATATTCTCCAGCCCGGCGGGCAGACAATCAGCGCGGCCCTGAACTCTGTTTGGAGCTCACCGTATCCGCTGGCATTCAATTACCCTGTAAACTTCCCGCCGGCGTCTCAGACAAGCTATCCGGGGAACCCGGGGGATTTGCAGTACGGCAACACGAATGCGGATGGAAACAATTACCTTCCGGCGAGCGTCGGTGGGCCGCCCTATAGCGGCAGAGCCATGCTCACGCCGGGATCCACTCCGACTGCGTCCGCCCACAACATCTCCGACGTGGGCATAGGCTTTGTCACCCCCGTGATCGCTGTTGACCAGCAGGTCACCCAGGATCCTTCGCGCGGCGGGACGGGCTCGGTGACCGTCTTCGACGGCAGCAAGTGGCTGCCGCCGCAGAACACGTTCCTGGAAGCCAGGATCATGCCGCCCACGCTGAGCGGGGCCACGGTAACCCTGTATTGGGACGTCAACCCGCCATCCGCGTTGGATTTCAAGAATCTGTGGATTCCCCCGGGTGCGACGACTCTGTGGCCCGGGAACCCGGGGGGCGACCGTGCTCATTCGCCCTGGGACTCCCAGGCGCGCAGCATCGCCTCCTCTGGGTCCAACGGGGCGCTGCGGGATTTCAACATCGCGAACACTGACCCGGCCATCAAGGATGGGGCGTTGTTCCAGTTCATGTTCATGCTGAACGATGGAGCAGGGCACCTCTTGCCCTGCGCATTCCCGCTGAATCCTGCCAACCCGGCCAGCGTGCAGCCCTTCGAATACATGCTGCACTCCATCATCACGCAGCGCGGCGGGGTCACCATAACGAACAACGTGATCCGTCCGGACAACGGGCAGACGGCATACCTGACCTACACGGTGAGCACCCCGGGACAAGTGACGATCATCGTGTTCGACCTCAGCGGGAGCATCGTGAACCTGCTGCAGCGCGGCTCGCAAGGGGCAGGGACCTACACGACGGCCTGGGACGGCAAGAACCGCGGCGGCCGCGCGGTGGCCAGGGGCATCTACTTCATCCGGGTAGTCGGTCCCGGGTTCGACGAGATCCGCAAAGTTCTTGTCGTGAGATAGGATTGCTCCGTCAGGGGTCCCACGTGATGAACAGTTGGACCATATCGAAAGTATGGAATACAGTGATTCGTCTCCCCTTTCGCGCATGTTGTGGACCGCCCCGAAGGGAAATATAATTTACGTAGTGGGCTAATCTTAGGTAGTTAGACAAAGAAGCCGGAGGATCTCAGGTGAGGACAAGGGCACTCAGCCTGTTCTGTGCGGCATTCTTCATACTCGTCTCCGCGCGCGCCTTTTCGGCAACCAACTTCTTTGGTCCGGCCAGCACCACATGGGGCACAGGAGCCGCATGGAGCCTGGGGATTCCGGTAGCTGGCCAGGATATCGTCATCAAGACCGGTTCAGTTTGCACGATTACCGCCGGCTCGACTCCCCTGCCGAGCTTCAACAGTCTCACGGTCCAGACAGGAGCCACGCTGAGCGGGGGGAACTTCAATTTCCCTGTCACCGGAAACACCAACCCCAACGCCGGGGCCACAGTGTCGATCACCGGCACTGCCAGCTTCCTTGCCCTGAACATGAGCGGGGTGGGAGCCACGCTCAGCTCTTCCTCCACCATCGCCAGCCTGACGATAAGCGGTGGGTCGATCACTTTGAACAATTCAGTGGCCGTCGGCATCACCATCGGCTCGTTCACGGAAACCGCCGGGTCGTTCGACGTGACCGCATCGAACTACCCGGTGAGCATTGGGGGGAACTGGAACAGGTCCGGGGGCACCTTCAACCCGCGAAACGGCACGGTGACGTTCACCGCAACAGCAAGCATTCAGAATGCCGAGACCTTCTACAACCTCACGATTTCCAGCCCGGCGGTTGTCACGGCAGCAGGTGCGATGACCATGGCAAGTCTCGATATCAAACCGAATGCAACTTTCAGCCTCAACGGCAATAATGCCACTATCAACGGCGCTCTCACGATAGAAGGCTCAGGCTTCGCATATGCGCACGTCGAAGGGACTGGCGTTCTCGTCATGTCCGGAACGGAAACCGTCAGCGGGACCGGTTTCACGTTTGGAACGTCAACTGGGACAGTCCGTTATCTTCTCACCGCCAATCTGACTACCGCTCTTTCCCTCGGACTGAGCTACTACAACGTCGAACTGGACAATACTTCGAATTACACCTGGACCCTGACCGGCAATCTCACAGCGTCCAACATGCTGTGCGTACATTCTGGCACGATAGCAACGAACGGACACAACGTGACTGCTGGCGCTATGCAGATCGATGGCGGAAATAACCTAGGTACCCCATGGGGTGGGATTCTGCAGGGCGGCGCCGGTACGATCACGATCAACGGCACGACGACCTTTATCAACAACTTTACACAGGACGGGCGGGGAGTACCACCGGATGGGGGGAACGGTCTTCCCGCATATCCTGCACTGACTGGAGGATCCGGGGCGCTGGCCTTTAATGGGAGCGTGACTGGAGCAGGTGCCTTTACTGCATCAAGCACAACGACAACCTTCACAGGCGGTAGCCTTGTACTTTACGACTCCACTCTCCCCGCGTCTGGAACATTTACAGCTACCAGCGGCACCGTTGTTTTCAGCGGTACGGGCTCTCAGACCGAATACGTCAACGGCGCTTCATTCGTTAACTTGACCGTTCAGGGCGGAATGACTTTGCAGGCTGTGAACAACAGCGCCGGAGGCGCCAACGCGCTCAACGTGACGGGGACGCTCACCATCAGCACAACCTCTGATCTCATGGATGCCCTTGGCCAGAATTTTACCATCACCACCCTGGCCGGAAGCGGAATCCTGGCCCTGAACGACACGCAAGCAACACAGACAGTGAGCAGTGGGGTTGCCACCGGCGGCACCATCCGGTACGAGGGCAGCTCCGGCGGTACAATTCACTGGACCGCATTCTCCAACATTGAAATCAAAGCCACTGCCGGTACCACGTTCACGACGAGCGGCAACACGACAACGGCAAACAACTGCAACGTGCTCCTCACAAGCGGCAACCTCCAGCTTGCCGCCGGCAACAGCCTGACTCTCGGAGCGAGCGGCTCCCCCGGGAATCTGGTCTTCCAGGGCGGAACCCTTGACCTGTCACTGCTGGCGAACATTAGCACAGCCGTTGACGTGTGGGGGAATATTGGAGGCCCGGGTGCAAACGCCACCGGCGGCGGCGGGACCATCATTGCTACGGGCACAGGTCGCATGCGACCTCATGGAGGCTACGTCAATCTCACCGGCATCACGGTGAACAATGGGGGCGCAGGGTCGATAAATTGGGCCTTCTGTGACAGCACTATGGCCCTCTTCACAAGCGCCGGGAACACCATCGCTAGCATGCGCGTCGGGGCAGCGGCAGGAGGGTTGGGGGGGTGGGTGCAGCTTCAGGACAACCTGACCATCAGCGGCCTCGATTCAGGGCAAGCTATCTACTGCACCACGACGAACACCCCCCAGATAATAGACTTGAACGGCAACACGCTGAAGGTCCTGAGCGGCTCCGTTCTCCTCACCAACCTGACCGGCTTTCCGAGCGCTGGCTCCACCCTCGAGTTCAGTGGGACAAGCACTCTGAACTCTGCGGGATACTCGTTGGGCAATATCACCGTCGACAGTGGCGGCGCCCTCACCCTCGTGACTTCCGCCATCACGCTGACGGGGTCGTTGACAGTAAACGGGACGTTGAGCACGGCCAACTTTGCAATGGCAATCGGTGGAAACAGCACGATTGGCGGGACGGGGACCCTGACCGCCGGCAGCAGCGTGATCAGCGTGACGGGAAACTGGGGCAATACCGGCACGTTTACCGCCGGTACAAGCACGGTGAATCTCACCCCTCCCACTTCAACTCCGTCTCAAGTCACTGGCACCACCAGTTTCTACGTCCTTTCCTGCACGGTCGCAGGGGCGACAATTCAATTCGGGGCAAATCAGACGCAGACCGTCACGAATGCTTTCACCATGACCGGCGCCTTGGGCAATTACCTGCAGCTTCTGAGCACGAGCTCCGGAACGAAATGGCATATCAGCCCTCCGACCTCGACTGTGACCGGCCTCCAGGTTCAGGACAGCGACGTCTCGAACGGAAGTGTCATCACCGCCAACAGCAGCTACAACCTCGGCAATAACGCAATCAGCACTCAAGTCGGCACGGGCGGCGGGTATTGGTCATTCTTCAGTCCAGGAACGTTCACCTGGAAAGGCGGGGGGACTACTGCCTGGAGCCTTGGCACAAATTGGGTAGGCGGGACGGCACCAGGGCACAGCGACTCCGCTTCTATTCCCAGCGGCGCAACGCCGTACCCCGTCCTGAGCGCCGCAACCGCCGTCGGAAGTCTGACTATGAGCGGTTCTCTCAGCACAAGCGGCAATAACCTCACGATAACCACAACCTTCGGAGGCGCGGGCGGATTCACATCCACGGGGAGTCTCATTGCAGGGGGTACCGAAACCATAAGCGCTGCGGGTTCAATCAGCTTGAGCGGGACCTACACCGTTGCATCGAGCACGTTTGCGGTCACAGGTAACTCATCGACTCTCAGCTCGAGCGTAAGTTTCAACAATTTGACTGTTAATATGAACTCAGGTCAGACCGTGACCCTTTCCTCCGGTATAACAGTGGCAGGGACGTTGACACTGACCGCAGGAACCCTTGCGGCGGCAGCCAACAACGTGAGTGTTGCAGGGAACTTTGCCAGCGGGGGAGGGATATTCACCTCCTCCGCGGTGTTGACGTTCAACGGGAGCGCCGCGCAGAGCTTCAACAACACCGGGTCCACCATCACTGACCTGACGATCTCCAACACAGGACCATCGACGGTGACCCCCTCAGCGGCGTTGAGCGTGAGGAACCTGAGCTTCACCAGCGGGACGCTGGTGATGGGGGGCAACACGCTGACGGTGACGGGCAACTGGAGCCAGAGCGGCGGGGGAGCCACCTCCACGGGGCTGGTGCAGTTCACGGGGGCAGCGGCGCAGAGCTTCACTCCCACCGGGTCGACAATCAACAACCTGACGGTGAACGCAACCGGCCCGGTGAATCTGGGCGCTGCGCTGACGGTTGGCGGGACGCTGACACTGACCGCAGGAACCCTTGCGGCGGCAGCCAACAACGTGAGTGTTGCAGGGAACTTTGCCAGCGGGGGAGGGATATTCACCTCCTCCGCGGTGTTGACGTTCAACGGGAGCGCCGCGCAGAGCTTCAACAACACCGGGTCCACCATCACTGACCTGACGATCTCCAACACAGGACCATCGACGGTGACCCCCTCAGCGGCGTTGAGCGTGAGGAACCTGAGCTTCACCAGCGGGACGCTGGTGATGGGGGGCAACACGCTGACGGTGACGGGCAACTGGAGCCAGAGCGGCGGGGGAGCCACCTCCACGGGGCTGGTGCAGTTCACGGGGGCAGCGGCGCAGAGCTTCACTCCCACCGGGTCCACCATCACTGACCTGACGATCTCCAACACAGGACCATCGACGGTGACCCCCTCAGCGGCGTTGAGCGTGAGGAACCTGAGCTTCACCAGCGGGACGCTGGTGATGGGGGGCAACACGCTGACGGTGACGGGCAACTGGAGCCAGAGCGGCGGGGGAGCCACCTCCACGGGGACGGTGCAGTTCACGGGGGCAGCGGCGCAGAGCTTCACTCCCACCGGGTCGACAATCAACAACCTGACGGTGAACGCAACCGGCCCGGTGAATCTGGGCGCTGCGCTGACGGTTGGCGGGACGCTGACACTGACCGCAGGAACCCTTGCGGCGGCAGCCAACAACGTGAGTGTTGCAGGGAACTTTGCCAGCGGGGGAGGGATATTCACCTCCTCCGCGGTGTTGACGTTCAACGGGAGCGCCGCGCAGAGCTTCAACAACACCGGGTCCACCATCACTGACCTGACGATCTCCAACACAGGACCATCGACGGTGACCCCCTCAGCGGCGTTGAGCGTGAGGAACCTGAGCTTCACCAGCGGGACGCTGGTGATGGGGGGCAACACGCTGACGGTGACGGGCAACTGGAGCCAGAGCGGCGGGGGAGCCACCTCCACGGGGATGGTGCAGTTCACGGGGGCAGCGGCGCAGAGCTTCACTCCCACGGGTCGACAATCAACAACCTGACGGTGAACGCAACGGCCCGGTGAATCTGGGCGCTGCGCTGACGGTTGGCGGGACGCTGACACTGACCGCAGGAACCCTTGCGGCGGCAGCCAACAACGTGAGTGTTGCAGGGAACTTTGCCAGCGGGGGAGGGATATTCACCTCCTCCGCGGTGTTGACGTTCAACGGGAGCGCCGCGCAGAGCTTCAACAACACCGGGTCCACCATCACTGACCTGACGATCTCCAACACAGGACCATCGACGGTGACCCCCTCAGCGGCGTTGAGCGTGAGGAACCTGAGCTTCACCAGCGGGACGCTGGTGATGGGGGGCAACACGCTGACGGTGACGGGCAACTGGAGCCAGAGCGGCGGGGGAGCCACCTCCACGGGGCTGGTGCAGTTCACGGGGGCAGCGGCGCAGAGCTTCACTCCCACCGGGTCGACAATCAACAACCTGACGGTGAACGCAACCGGCCCGGTGAATCTGGGCGCTGCGCTGACGGTTGGCGGGACGCTGACACTGACCGCAGGAACCCTTGCGGCGGCAGCCAACAACGTGAGTGTTGCAGGGAACTTTGCCAGCGGGGGAGGGATATTCACCTCCTCCGCGGTGTTGACGTTCAACGGGAGCGCCGCGCAGAGCTTCAACAACACCGGGTCCACCATCACTGACCTGACGATCTCCAACACAGGACCATCGACGGTGACCCCCTCAGCGGCGTTGAGCGTGAGGAACCTGAGCTTCACCAGCGGGACGCTGGTGATGGGGGGCAACACGCTGACGGTGACGGGCAACTGGAGCCAGAGCGGCGGGGGAGCCACCTCCACGGGGCTGGTGCAGTTCACGGGGGCAGCGGCGCAGAGCTTCACTCCCACCGGGTCGACAATCAACAACCTGACGGTGAACGCAACCGGCCCGGTGAATCTGGGCGCTGCGCTGACGGTTGGCGGGACGCTGACACTGACCGCAGGAACCCTTGCGGCCGGGGGCGATGGGCTGAACGTGGCGGGCAACATCACGCAGGCAGGAGGGCTGGTCACCTCCACGGGGACGGTGACGCTGGACGGGAGCGCGGCCGGGCAGACGGTGGACCTGTCGACCTCGACGCGACGATACAGAATCTGACGGTCAGTAACGGGGCAGGGGCGACGCTGGCAGGGGCGAGCACGACGGTGAGCGGAGCCTTGAGTGTGAGCGCGGGGAGCCTGAGCCTGGGGGGCAGCAACCTGGTGGTGGGAGGGGCGGTCTCAGGGGCGGGGACCCTGGCGGCAACGGGCAGTGAGACGATCAGCGCGGCAGGGGGCTGGTCGATATCCGGGTTCACTGCGGTGAGCTCCCAGGTGACCTTTGGCGGGGGGACGGTGAGCCCGGGAGCCTACAATTTCTACACGGTGGTGGTGAGCCAGGCGGTGACGCTGGGAGGGAACCTGGGGGTGGTGCACGACCTGACGATCAACGCGGTGACGGGGAGCCTGGCTGGAGGGACGAACACGATCACGGTGGGGAGGAACTGGAATAACAGTCGGGGAGCCTCTGGGTACAGCGGCAGCGGTGCGGGAACGGTTATGTTCAACGACAACACGCAGATCAGCCAGATAAACGGGACGACGAGCTTCAACAACTTCAGCTGCATTACTCCCGGCAAGACCATCCAGTTTCAGGCAGGGGTGGGCAACATTTCTGCGATCGGGGGCAGCTTCACGATCACGGGAGCCTCCGGGGGAAGCGGGAACCTGATCAACCTGCAGAGTCAGACGGGTGGCAGCCCGTGGTATTTCTCGGTGGGTGGGGCGAAGAGCGTCGACTACGCGGCGGTGAGCGACAGCAGCTACAACGTGGCCTCCATCACGGCGACGAACAGTGCGGACGTGACGCCGGCGGATAACACGAACTGGATCTTCGGCTCCTCAGCCCTGACATGGACGGGGGCGGTGTCCATCTCGTGGAACAACGGGGGCAACTGGTCCAACGGGTATGTGCCGAACAGCACGGACAACGTGACGATCAACAACGGCAGCTCGTTCAACCTGGACGTTGGGGGGTTGAGCGCGGCCACGACGCAGGTTATGGGAGTGACGATCAACGGGACAGTGAACGCCACCAGCAGTGGATCGGTGGGGGTGCAGGGGAACCTGGTGGTAGCGGGGACGGCTGTATTCGGGAACGCAGGAGCCACGACCTGGGTGATGAGCGGTGCGGGGAAGAGTGTCAGCTCGTCGATAGGGACGAGCATCGGGAACCTGACGGTGCAGGCGGGAGGGGGGAACACGGTCAGCCTGGTGAGTGCGCTGAGCGTGAGCTCTTTGACTCTGACGAGCGGGACACTTGCGGCTGCGGGTAACGGGCTGAGCGTAGCGGGGAACATCACGCAAGCAGGAGGGCTGGTCACCTCCACGGGGACAGTGACGCTGAACGGGAGTGCGGCGGGGCAGACGGTGGACCTGTCGACCTCGACGCTTGCTAACCTGACGGTGAATAACACCTTCACCACCCCGACGGTGACCTCCAGCGGGACGATCACTCTGGGGGGGACCCTCGCGCTGAGCGGTGGGACGCTGGCCATGGGGGTCAACGGGCTGAGTGTTGGGGGGAACATCACGCGGGGGACAGGACTGATCACGTCCAGCGGGACGGTGACGCTGAACGGGAGCGGGGCGCAGGGGGTTGACTTCACCTCCTCGACGCTGACGAACCTGACGGTGAACAACTCCACGGGAGCCACGGTGACGGTGAACACCTCGGGGATCACCCTGGGAGGGAACCTAGCGCTGAGCAAGGGGACGTTGGCGATGGCAGCCCTGGCGCTGAACGTTGCGGGGAACATCACGCAAGCAGGAGGGCTGATCACCTCCAGCGGGACGGTGACGCTGAACGGGAGTGCGGCGGGGCAGACGGTGGACCTGTCGACCTCGACGCTTGCCAACCTGACGGTGAATAACAGCTTCACTACCCCGACAGTGACCTCCAGCGGGACGATCACCCTGGGGGGGACCCTTGCGCTGAGCGGTGGGACGCTGGCCATGGGGGTCAACGGGCTGAGTGTTGGGGGGAACATCACGCGGGGGACAGGACTGATCACGTCCAGCGGGACGGTGACGCTGAACGGGAGTGTAGCGCAGGGGGTGGACTTCACCTCCTCGACGCTGACGAACCTGACGGTGAACAACTCCACGGGAGCCACGGTGACGGTGAACACCTCGGGGATCACCCTGGGAGGGAACCTAGCGCTGAGCAAGGGGACGCTGGCGATGGCGGCCCTGGGGTTGAGCGTTGCGGGGAACATCACGCAAGCAGGAGGGCTGGTCACCTCCACGGGGACAGTGACGCTGAACGGGAGTGCGGCGGGGCAGACGGTGGACCTGTCGACCTCGACGCTTGCCAACCTGACGGTGAATAACACCTTCACCACCCCGACGGTGACCTCCAGCGGGACGATCACTCTGGGGGGGACCCTCGCGCTGAGCGGTGGGACGCTGGCCATGGGGGTCAACGGGCTGAGTGTTGGGGGGAACATCACGCGGGGGACAGGACTGATCACGTCCAGCGGGACGGTGACGCTGAACGGGAGCGGGGCGCAGGGGGTTGACTTCACCTCCTCGACGCTGACGAACCTGACGGTGAACAACTCCACGGGAGCCACGGTGACGGTGAACACCTCGGGGATCACCCTGGGAGGGAACCTAGCGCTGAGCAAGGGGACGTTGGCGATGGCAGCCCTGGCGCTGAACGTTGCGGGGAACATCACGCAAGCAGGAGGGCTGATCACCTCCAGCGGGACGGTGACGCTGAACGGGAGTGCGGCGGGGCAGACGGTGGACCTGTCGACCTCGACGCTTGCCAACCTGACGGTGAATAACACCTTCACCACCCCGACGGTGACCTCCAGCGGGACGATCACCCTGGGGGGGACCCTTGCGCTGAGCGGTGGGACGCTGGCCATGGGGGTCAACGGGCTGATGTTGGGGGAACATCACGCGGGGGACAGGACTGATCACGTCCAGCGGGACGGTGACGCTGAACGGGAGTGTAGCGCAGGGGGTGGACTTCACCTCCTCGACGCTGACGAACCTGACGGTGAACAACTCCACGGGAGCCACGGTGACGGTGAACACCTCGGGGATCACCCTGGGAGGGAACCTAGCGCTGAGCAAGGGGACGTTGGCGATGGCGGCCCTGGGGTTGAGCGTAGCGGGCAACATCACGCAGGCAGGAGGGCTGATCACCTCCAGCGGGACGGTGACGCTGAACGGGAGTGCGGCAGGACAGACGGTGGACCTGTCGACCTCGACGCTTGCCAACCTGACTGTGAATAACACCTTCACGACCCCGACGGTGACCTCCAGCGGGACGATCACCCTGGGAGGGACCCTTGCGCTGACCGGTGGGACGCTGGCCATGGGGGGCAACGGGCTGACGGTGGCGGGGAACATCACGCGGGGGACAGGGCTGATCACCTCCACGGGGACGGTGACGCTGGACGGGAGTGCGGCGCAGGGAGTGGACTTCACCTCCTCGACGCTGACGAACCTGACGGTGAACAACTCCACGGGTGCCACGGTGACGGTGAACACCTCGGGGATCACCCTGGGAGGGAACCTTGCGCTGAGCAAGGGGACGTTGGCCATGGCAGCCCTGGGGTTGAACGTAGCGGGCAACATCACGCAGGCGGGAGGGCTGATCACCTCCAGCGGGACGGTGACGCTGGACGGGAGTGCGGCGCAGACAACAGACCTTTCAACCTCGACGATACAGAATCTGACGGTGAGTAATGCGGCAGGGGCGACGCTGGCAGGGGCAACGACGACGGTGAACGGAGCCTTGAGCGTAAGCGCTGGGAGTCTGAGCCTGGTGGGGAGCAATCTGGCGGTGGGAGGGGCTGTCTCAGGGGCGGGGACCCTGGCGGCAACGGGCAGTGAGACGATCAGCGCGGCAGGGGGGCTGGTCGATAACCGGGCTTCACGGCGGTCAGCTCTCAGGTGACCTTTGGCGGGGGGACGGTGAGCCCGGGAGCCTACAATTTCTACACGGTGGTGGTGAGCCAGGCGGTGACGCTGGGAGGGAACCTGGGGGTGGTGCACGACCTGACGATCAACGCGGTGACGGGGAGCCTGGCTGGAGGGACGAACACGATCACGGTGGGGAGGAACTGGAATAACAGTCGGGGAGCCTTAGGTACAGCGGCAGCGGTGCGGGAACGGTTATGTTCAACGACAACACGCAGATCAGCCAGATAAACGGGACGACGAGCTTCAACAACTTCAGCTGCACGACGGCGGGGAAGACCATCCAGTTTCAGGCAGGGGTGGGCAACATTTCGGCGGTGGGGGGCAGTTTCACGATCACGGGAGCCTCCGGGGGAAGCGGGAATCTGATCAATCTGCAGAGTCAGACGGGCGGGAGCCAGTGGTATTTCTCGGCCGCAGGGGCGAAGAGCGTCGACTACGCGGCGGTGAGCGACAGCAGCTACAACGTGGCCTCCATCACGGCGACGAACAGCGCGGACGTGACGCCGGCGGACAACACGAACTGGGTCTTCGGCTCCTCGAGCCTGACATGGACAGGAGTGGTGTCCATCTCGTGGAACAACGGGGGCAACTGGTCCAACGGGTATGTGCCGAACAGCACGGACAACGTGACGATCAACAACGGCAGCTCGTTCAACCTGGACGTTGGAGGGCTGAGCTCGGCCACGACGCAGGTTACGGGAGTGACGATCAACGGGACGGTGAACGCCACCAGCAGTGGATCGGTGGGGGTGCAGGGGAACCTGGTGGTAGCGGGGACGGCTGTATTCGGGAATGCAGGAGCCACGAGCTGGGTGATGAGCGGTGCGGGGAAGAGCGTCAGCTCGTCGATAGGGACGAGCATCGGGAACCTGACGGTGCAGGCGGGAGGGGGGAACACGGTCAGCCTGGGGAGTGCGCTGAGCGTGAGCACGCTGAGCCTGGCAAGCGGGACACTGGCGGCCGGGGGCAACGGGCTGAGCGTTGCGGGCAACATCACGCAGGCGGGAGGGCTGGTCACTTCCACGGGGACGGTGACGCTGAACGGGAGTGCGGCTCAAGGGGTGGACTTCACAGGGTGGACGCTGACCAACCTGACGGTAAACAACTCCACGGGTGCCACGGTGACGGTGAACACCACGGGGATCACCCTGGGAGGGAACCTTGCGCTGAGCAAGGGGACGTTGGCCATGGGAGCCCTGGCGTTGAACGTAGCGGGGAACATCACGCAAGCGGGCGGTGCAGTCACGTTTACCGGAGCGGGGACGGTGACGCTGAACGGGAGTGCGGCAGGGCAGACGGTGGATCTGTCGACCTCGACGCTGATCAACCTGACGGTCAATAGCGCCTACGCTACGGCTCCCCAGGTGAGCCTGGCGGGAAACCTCACGGTGTCCAACCTGTTGACCATGACGCAGGGAGTTCTTGCCTTGGGCGGCAACCTCCTGAGGCTCGGCGCCAACCTTGCGCTGAGCTCGACAAATGTAACAGGAATTGCCATCGGCACAGGGACCCTGGACGGCTTGACCAACGGGAAGACCATTACCATCAGCAACGCGAACGCCTCGATTACCCAGTCCACGGGCACGCTGAGTGCGGCTTCGTTGACCGTGAGTGCTGGGGCCTACACCCTTTCCGGGGCG
>CAVUXE010000048.1:0-110907 GCA_963745235.1 uncultured Spirochaetota bacterium
GCGCGACGAAAGGCGTGACCGTGCAGCCAACTTCCCGAACGACCGCCGGAAGGCAGACCGGTTGGACCGTGATTGCAAACCATGATTTTCGCGTGTTTCTTGCGGGCAGGGGATTGGCATCACTCTCCCTCCTCATGCTCGGGGTAGCAGTGGGTTGGCATGTCTATGACCTCACCAGGAGCGCCTTCGCGCTGGGGATGGTCGGACTCGTTCAATTTCTGCCCGCCCTTCTCTTTGCCCTTCCCGCCGGACTGGCAGCGGACCGTTTTGAGCGGCGCTCAATACTGCTGGCCGGTTATGCGCTTGAAGTCTTCGTTGCGCTCGTGCTGCTGGCCATGTCGCTCTTCGCAACGGCACGAGCGGCGTTGATTTTTCCAGCGGTGGCCTTGATTGGGGTGGGGCAAGCATTTATCAATCCTGCCGGGCAGTCGCTCGTGCCCTTTCTGGTGCGCAGAGAGGATTTTCCTCGGGCGGTTGCCTGGAGCTCGTCGGTATTTCAGGTTGCCGTCATTGCCGGGCCGGCGTTGGGTGGACTTCTGTATGCGTTCGGTCCGTCCGGGGTATACGCTACCGCAGCGGGATGCATGATGATCTCGGCCTTTCTTATCTCGAGGATTCGCGTCAGAGTCGTCATTGCGTCCAGTGCGGGCCCTGGATTTGAGGGACTCCTCACGGGACTGAGGTTTGTCTTTTCTCGTCCCATTTTGCTTGGTGCATTGTCGCTTGACCTGTTCGCTGTTCTTCTTGGCGGGGCAACCGCGCTCATGCCAATCTTCGCCCGGGACATCCTCAACGTCGGGTCGTGGGGGATGGGTCTGCTTCGGAGCGCTCCCGCCGTTGGAGCGGCCATAGTCGCTCTTGTGATCGCACAGCGACCGATCTCGCGGAAAGCAGGTCCCCTCATGCTCATCTGCGTGGCGCTTTTCGGTGGGTTTACGATTGTATTTGGAATGTCGCATTCGTTCACTGTGTCACTGGCTGCGCTGACGGCGCTTGGTGCAGTGGACATGGTAAGCGTTGTCATTCGGCAAACGATGGTACAGGTCAATACTCCAAACGAGTACAGGGGCCGAGTCAGCTCCATCAACTCGATCTTCATTGGAGCTTCGAACCAGCTCGGAGAGTTCGAGTCTGGTGCCACGGCAGCTTTCTTTGGGGCCCCGCTTGCGGTTATCCTGGGGGGCGTTGGAACTATTGCCGTCGTTCTTGCCTGGACCAAACTTTTTCCGCAGCTTGGCAAAATAGATAGTCTTCTGGACGGAAAATCCGTTGGTCGATTGCCAGGCCGCCCCGGTGATGTATAATCCCCAGAGGGATTCATGCGGCCCTTTTTTCGAGGCAAAACCATCATCATTCCTGCGACGCAGACCCAGAATCGACTGGACGCCCGTGGCATGAACCGCCTTCAGCGAAGTGGCACCCTGCCCACGGTCTGGATTCCTTCGGCTGATCGAGGTGTTTCGAGCTCGCATGGGATTCACATAAGCGCACGCCGCTGAAGGCCCTTCGGATAGAAAGGTCCAGCGACGCATTCAGCAAGAAACGCCGTAAGGATCTTGCGCCTTCCATTCAGCGCGAGGGTCGTTTCAGGGGAGACCGTTGCGGCCCCTGCAATCGACGCCTGACACCCGATTGTGCCCCCGGCGGTTGCGGAAAAGTACCCGTCCGACTTTCAACCGGCTGATGGCTCTTTTTCCGTCAGTTCCCCGTTCCCGGCAAAGGCGGCGCCGGTCCATGGTTCGCCTCCATTTGCCTCCGCCAGACTCTGCCGCTCCTCCATGCGGGCAACTCGCTTGCGCTTCGAACAAATAGAAAGCGGCAGGCACCACGAAGAACGTGAGGACTGCGGAGAGAAGAATCCCTCCCAGCATGACCATTCCCATGCTGTGTCCAAACTCGGACCCTTCTCCGCGCCCGAGGATCAGCGGAAAGCTTATTACCAGCACCGTCATCGTAGTCATGATGATTGGGCGGAAGCGCAGCCGAGCCGACTCAGTGAGCGCCTGCACAAAGGGCATCTTGCCGACGCGTTCCACCACGAAATCAAGATACAGAATGGCGTTTTTCGCCGACAGACCGATCAGCATCAGCATGCCCATGACTCCGAAGATGTCCAGGCCGCCCCCCATGAGATACACCAGGATCAGCGCTCCGATGAGTGCAAGGGGCACGGGCAAAAGGAGATAGATCGGGTAGCGCCATGAGTTGAACTGCGCCGCCATGACAAGGTAAGCGAGAAAGAAAGCCAGAAGGAATGTCATGGGACCCGTTACGATAAGCTGTTGGGCAAGGGCCACCTGGTTGAAATGGCCGGCCGGGCTCAAAGCCATTCCCTGGTCCAGCAATCCTGCCTCCGTGAGATCCGAGCTGATCCGGTTCATGACGCTAAGGGGTGGAGGTGCATCAGGTTTCAAGGTGATAGTCAGCTGTCCAGCGTATTCGCGATTGTGTCTGTTGAGTGTGACCGGCGCCTGGTTCAGAACGAATGTTCCGAGTTGACCCACCTGGACCGTCGTGTGCAGCAGCGGGGCATAGACAGGCATGTTGATCAGAGATTGCACGCCCGAAAGGGCCGTCGGGCTGGCTTGCACCTCGATGGGGTAGCTGAGACCGCCGGTGACAACACTGGATGCCTGTACGCCGGAGGCATAAACCTGCAGGTCCTGGGCGATCGTACTGGGAGTGAGCCCTGTCCCCGCCATGCGCTCTTGATCCGGGATGAAATCGCTTTCCACTGAAGTATCAGACAGAGTGGAATATGCAGCCTCGATCCAGGGGTCCTTCTGCAGCACCTGCAGGATCCGGTTGTTGCGATTTTCCAGAACGCTGGAATCCGGACCAATGACGTAAAGCGACAGGATGGAACCAGCGGCTCCGAATCCGCCGCCCGAGGTAACGAAGACATTGGAGGAGGGCTGGTAGCGGAACAAGGCGGCGATTGCTTTTCGGTATCGAGGAACCAGTTCAAAGACATTCCTGCGTTTCGACAGAGGAGTGAGCTGGACAACGATGTTGGCCGTATTGGCGCCCGAGAAGATGCCAGAAAGCCCGTTCGGGCTGCTCCCGATGACCGACTGCACAGTCTGGACCTCCGGCTGCTGAGAGAGAAAGGCTTCGATGCTTCCCACGTTTCTGTTCGTTACTTCCAGCGGCGTTCCCGGGGAGTTGCGTACGAAGATCTGCATGACTCCTGCATCCGTATTTGGCACGAAAGTGAAGGGTATGCGAGGGACAAGAAAAATGGAAAGCGAGAGAATCAGTCCTGCGGACCCGGCAAGCACCCAGGGGCTTACCCTCAGAACCCGGGCCAGGGAATTGGCGTAGCGATCACGCACCCACTCCAGCCCGGCTTCCGTCCAACCGTGCAGAAGCGTTGTCAGGGCCTGGAGGAAAGAGAGAACGATACGGCCAAAATAGTACACGAGCCCGAGAACAAGAGGATACGTTGCCAGCGCGAGCAGATACAACGCTTTGTGGGTGAGAACAAGGATCAAAACCGCGACGACAATCCCCCCGATGATCCCGAAGGCCTTCCGCCAGCTCCTCAGACCCCAGCGGATGGCTTCGGGCAGCAGCGCCAAACTTCGCAGAAAGTCGCCCCACGTCAGAGTCTTTGACTCGGGGAAGTAGGCGAGGCGCACCGTGAGAAAGAGCAAAGCCTCCAGGAGCGAAAAACCGACCGCGGCGGCGAGCCCCAGGGAAAACTGCTGGATGTACGCGCCAATGAAGCCGCCTATGAAGCTCACCGGAATGAGCACAGCCAGCAACGACATGGTAGCGGCCACCACCGCGCTGAACACCTCGCTGGCTCCACGCAGCACGGAGTCCCTGCGAGTCAACCCCATGGCGATATATCGGTCCACATTCTCTGAAACGACGATGGAGTCGTCGACGACGATTCCGATTGCAGTTATCAAAGCAAGCAGCGAGACCTGGTTGAGGGTGAACCCCGCCAGCCGATAGAGCAGCGGGGAAGCAGAGAGCGCGATGGGGATAGCAAAAATCACCGACAGCGCTGTGTTCAACCTTCCCAGGAACAAGAGCACGATGATTGCAACGACCAGGGCGGTCACCAACAGCTCGTGATACGTTGCATTCACTGACGCCTTGATCGGCGTGGTCGTGTCATTGCTGTACTGCACCACCCACCCGGCCGGTAGCGTCGTCTTCCCCAATAGCTGCTTCACTCCCTCCACAACGGCTGTTGCGTTTGAATCCGTGGTTTGCTGGACGGAGAGAAGCACTTCCGGTTTCCCATTGATGCGGGCGTAATCCGTGGAGCCTGGATTTGCCCACACGGTCCCCAACTGGTCCACGTGAATGTCGCGGGTAGAATCCACAACGATACGGCCGATCTGTTGCAAGTCGGCCGGCTGGCTCTGCGTCTGGAATGTCAGGTTGTAATTATTCTTGACGATGGTCCCGATGGGCAGGTTGAGGGCCGACCGTGTGATTGCGCTCACGACGTCCTGCGCCTGCAGGTCGTAATACCGCAGCACGTCCGGCTTGAGGAGCACGGTGAATTGTTTGGTAGGCGCTCCGTCGGGCAGCACCGCTGCCACCCCGTTTACCCGCTCAATGGCCGGGCCGAGGACGTTCTGCACGTAGTCGCTCACGTCCACAAGGTTCACTCCAGGTCCAGAGATGCCGAACTGGAGGATGGGAAACGAGTTGGGGTCAAACGTCTCGATTACCGGCGCCGTGATGTTCGGGGGCAGACTGCCGATCGAGGCCGAAACGGCCGTAGCCACCTGGTTGGCATCCGCGTACTTGTCCGTGCTCGGGTCGAAAGTGATGATCGACAGGCCGAGCCCGAGAGAGCTTCGCGAGTCAATGTCCGTGATCCCGCTGATCGTGGAGATCGCGTTCTCGATGACTTGAGTCACCTGAAGGTCCATGACGCTCGGAGTCGCCCCTGGGTAGATGGTCTTTACAACGACCGCGGGAATCTGTATGTCCGGCAGAAGGTCGACGCCCAGTCCGCGCAGCGACATCAGCCCGAAGACTCCAATCGCCACAAAAATGCCGATTGCGAACACGTATCGGGTCACTGAGAAGCTGACGAGAGGATTGATCTTCTTGAAGATCTTCGTCTCGTAGTTACGCAGCGTATTCATATGTTCCCGGTCCCCATCCTGATGTCCTTCCCTCTGTTGTCTGTGATTTCATGGAATGAGGTTTTCGGACCCGGAAGCTCTGCCTTGCGCCGCAACAAACTCGAAATGGTCCCCCTCGTGGTGACGGTCCTGGGGGCGGGCATTGGCAGACCGATTCAAGGTTCGTCGACCTTCTTGCATATGACCTGCAGCTTCCTGATCTACCTTCGCGAGCAATACTTGACAAAAATACTATTTGCTCGCTGCCAAGGGGAGTATTTTCACAACGTCTTTTCTGTCACCTCCCGATGGTGCCACGGCAGCTTTCCTGGGGGCACCGCTTGCAGTTATCCCGGGGGGCGTTGGAACTATCGCGGTCGTTCTTGCCTGGAGCAGGCTTTTTCCCCGTCTTGGATCCCCAGAGGATTTCCGTAGATCAGTTTGGGGAGGGATTCATGCGGCCCTTCTTTCGAGGCAAAACTGTCATATGCGTCGCTGCCGCGCTGGCTGTGATGTCCTGTGCCTTGCTGCAAGGCCCATCTTCCGCAGCCGATACGGCGCTGGTCATGCCTGTGACGCAGACCCAGGAAGCCGGGTTCAACTCCTTCGGCCATATCAGACTACATTTCCTGAGGGAATCAGACAAAACAGCCACGCTTTTCACCATCGACGCCACGCGTCCTTACAACGTTGCGTACGGGCTGTTGCCTGGAAAGTACTCAATCTCAGAAGCAACATTCGTTTATGATGACCGTCGGATCGCGTCTGAGTGGAATCCGAACATCTCTTTCGCAATGGAACCGGGAAAAATCACCGTCCTTGATCGGGACTTTGTCCAGCGCCAGTACTACAACGGCTCCATTCGATACATGAATGGGCAATGGGACCCCCTGACGCAGGACAGGGCAAAGGATCTGCTGACTGTCCTGTGGAAGGACGTGAACTTCAGTCAGTGGAGGTTGAGCGACAGCTCCCTCTCAAGCGGCTCGATACGACAGGCCCTGGTCGAGGTCGCCGTCTCTCAATCCGGACCATCGGCAGAAAGGCACGAGGTCCACTATGCGCAAGGCGTTGATTCAAACAACCGCGGCCTGGTCTGGACCCGCAAGGCTGACCACGAGAAAGCCATGGCTGATTTCGATAAGGCCATCGAGCTGAGTCCGAAATATTCTGAAGCCTACAAGAACCGCGCGGCGGAGAAAACAAGGATCGGCGACAGCGAAGGTGTCACGGCGGACTCCGCAAGAGCAACGGAGCTCCAAGCGAACAAGTATGGACTATCGCTCCCACAAATACATCTAATGTAGTATTTCTCTCCAGAACGTTTACTGCTGGATGCGGCTTTCCCCTTGTGCAGCCTCCGTAAAAAGACTATGGTGCATCCGATGAAACGTCGGGTCGTGATCACCGGGATGGGAACTATCAATCCCCTCGGTGATTCCCTTGAAGCATACTATCAAAACCTCCTCAAAGGCACGTCGGGAATCCGCCGCTGGCATACCCTGGACATGAGCAAGATCGAGTGCAAAATCGGCGGAGATATCGGGGACTATGACTGCCTTGGCGCCCTTGGGCGCTATGAAGGCGTACTGGGGCCGGAAAAATACAAGAAAGTCAGGAAAATCTTTCGCACCACCACTTTTTCGGCCAAAGCCTCGGTTCTTTGCACCCTTGCTGCCTGGCAGGACGCAGGCCTCTTCAAATCAGGGGTTGATCCGTTCCGTACCTCAGTTATTGTAGGCGGGCACAACCTGAACTCGAACTACATTCACGAGAACTCCCGGCGCTTTCAGGAAGACGAGGAATCAGTGGATCCCCTGAGCGGCGTGGAAGCAATAGACCCGAACGTGCCGGCGCTCATCACCGAGGTTTTGGGGCTCCATGGGCCTACGTTCACCATTGGAGGCGCGTGCGCCAGCGGGAACCTTGCTCTCCGCGAAGGCGTGAGGGACATCCAGAGCGGAGAATCGGATACAGCGGTGATTGCCGGGGGGCTTTTCGACATGTCTCCCGGAGACATCCAGGCTTCCGTCATCATCAACGCGGTTGTGGTGAAACCTGAATACCAGGAGCATCCGGAGAAGGCCTCCCGCCCATTTGATGTATCCCGCGCAGGCTTCGTCTACTCCCATGGAGCGGGGACGATGATGCTGGAAGACCTGGATCGAGCCCTGGCGCGTGGCGCACAGATCTATGGGGAAGTCCTGGGGGTGCGGGCCAACGCGAACGCATGCCACCTGCCTGCTCCCGCGGCGGACATCCAGGCACGCCTCATTGGAGATCTCCTGGCATCCACGGGGACAAAGCCGACTGAGGTCGACTACGCAAGCTGCCACGCCACGGGGACCCCCGGCGGAGACCTGGAAGAGATCAACGCGATCAAGACTGCCTTCGGGGACCACGCATACAAGATGAAGTTGAACGCCGCCAAGTCCATGCTGGGCCACACGTGCTGGGCATCCCCAATCGTTGAAACCATCGCCGGCCTGCTGGAGATGAAGCATGGGCGGCTCCATCCCACCATCAATGTCGACCGCCAGGACCCGCGGGTGGACCTGGATGTGTGCGCGGAAGGGCCCGTGGAGCACCGCATCCGCTACATGCTGAAGAACTCCTTCGGGTTCGGCGGCATCAACGCGTGCAGCCTGATTCGCCGCTACGAGGGGTAGGGGATGGGCAGCGACGGGGCAGCCGCATTCATCACCGGCGGTTCGCGAGGGATTGGCAGGTCAATCGTCATTCGCCTGGTCAGGGAGGGAATTCCGACCGCATTCACCTGGGTCGGAAACGAAGAGGCAATGCGGGAAACGATGCGCCAGGCAGAGGCCGCGAATGCGGCGGCCAAAGTGCGCGCCTACCAGATGGACGTCAGGAACCCTGCTGACGTGGAGAGCGTCGCGGAGAAGGTCATGGAGGACTTTTCCGCGGTGGGTGTCGTCGTGAACAACGCGGGGGTCATCCGCAACAACGCGGCGGCCATGATGAGCGACGAGCAGTGGCAGGACGTCATCGCAACTGACCTGTCGGGGCCGTTCTTCGTCATCCGCAGCTTCCTGGCTCACATGATGAGCAGGCGCTGGGGACGGATCATCAACATCTCCTCCCTTGCGCAGGAAGGCTCCAGCGGGCAGGCCAACTATGCGGCGGCCAAGGCCGGGCTCATCGGCCTCACCAAGACCCTGGCCCGAGAATACGCACCACGCGGCATCACCTCCAACGTCGTGACGGTGGGGTACGTGGAAACTGACATGACGGATGCGCATATGGCCCAGAAGCTGCACGACATCTGGCTGGAGTACTGTCCGGTCAAGCGGATCGGCACCGCGGATGAGATTTCCAGCCTCGTCAGGTACCTTGCCAGTGACGAAGCGGGATTCATAAACGGTGAGGTCATCCGCGTCGCAGGAGGACTCAGCTATGTTCCGTGAGGGAGCTCTATGAGACCCATCGGTATCGAGAAGATCAACCTCTATGGATCTTCTCTTTTCCTTGACCAAAGGACGCTCGCGCTTGCGCGGGACCGTGACCCGCAGAAAGTGGTCGCTGATTTCCTGATCGACACCCGCTCGCTGAACCCGCTGTACGAGGACACCGTGACCATGGGCGCCAACGCGGCCGCCCCGCTCCTCACGGATGAGGACAGGAACGGCATCGGGTTTCTCGTTGTGGGAACGGAGAGCAGCGTAGATTTCGGGAAGCCTATCAGCACCAACATCCACGGCGCCCTGGGTCTTCCGTCGAACGTGCGCAACTTCGAGACCAAGCACGCCTGCTACAGCGGCGTGGCGGCCCTGGATGCGGCGTTGAACTGGCTTGCCGCCGGCCTGAACAAGGGCCGCAAGGCGCTCGTGATCTCCACGGACTTCTCGCGCATGCACCTGCACGCGAAGGAAGAGTTCGTCCTGGGCGGCGTCGCCGTTGCCATGCTCGTGAGCGATTCACCGAAGGTAGTGGAGTACGAGCTTGCCCGGAAAGGGACATGGACCACCGATGTGTACGACACGTTTCGCCCCAGCGCCCGCCACGAGATGGGCAACAACGAGGTAAGCCTGTACAGCTACCTGGATGCTCTGGAGGGCTCCTACAACGACTATGTCGCGGGAGATAGCGGCGGCTCGGACTTCGACACTGCGTTCGCGCAAAACTGCTACCACACTCCCTTTCCCGGGATGGCCTTTCAGGCCCATCGCACCTTGTGCAACCTCGTGCGGCCTCGGTCCAAGGCTGAGATCCAGGAGAGCTTCACCCGAAAGGTGCTGCCCTCTCTGCGCTACGCGCGGCGCGTGGGGTCGACGTACGGGGCAAGCAATTTCCTGGGGATCTGCGGCATAGCGGCGTGCCCCAACGGCATCAGCCCGGGAGAGAGGATCAGCTTCTTCTCCTACGGCTCGGGTGCAATCGGGGAGTTCTACAGCGCAATCCTCTGCCCGGAAGCGAACAGCACGGTCTCGAAAATGGCCTTTGACGCCTCGCTGGACGACCGCCAGGAGGTGGACGTTGCAGAATATGAAGAGATAGAGAAGCAGAGGGAGGCCTGGATAGAAAAGGACACCTACACTCCGGATTTCTCCCTTCCGGCCGGCTGGTACGACAAGCACTACCTCGGGAAGAAGAAGCTCGTTCTTCGCCAGGTCAAGGATTTCTATCGAACCTACGAATGGAGCTGAGCCGTGGCAAAAGTGGAGCAGTACGTGGACTCCCAGGTGGCCGTGATCACCCTGAACGACGGTGAGAACGGCAACCTGCTCGGTCCCGAAAGCCTGGGGGAGCTCGCCGCGGCCGTGCATCGCTCAGAGTCGGACCAGGGGGTACGGGCAGTTCTCCTTCGCTCCAACGGTCCCTCGTTCTGCCTGGGCATGGATCTCGCTCGGCTCACGGGAGCAGCCGCGCCGACGGCCGAAGAAGAGGCACGCAGAGCAATCTCCCTGTACGCTGATACACTGATGGCCATTTTCTCGTCCCCGCTGCCCTTCGTCTGTCTGGTCCGCGGCGACGTGAAGGCCGGCGGGGTCGGGCTTGCCTGCGCGTGCGACATCGTGGTGGCAACGGCGGGAGCGACATTCGAGATGGCGGAGGTCCTCTTCGGACTGATCCCTGCCAACGTCCTGCCCTACCTTCTGACGCTCCGCATGCCGCCCCAGAAAGCGCGCTACCTCGTGATGAGCTCGAAGAAAGTGGAAAGCGATGAAGCCCTTCGGCTGAACATGGTGGACGAGCTCGTCTCAGAGGCCGATTTGGAATCTCGAGCTCGGGAGCTCCTCAAGCGGCTCCTGCGCTCTTCACCCCGTGCACTTTCGGAGGCGAAGGCCTTCACGGAACAGCTCCTGGGGAAGTCCCCGCGTGAGGGCGGGGCGCTCGCCCGCCAGAAACTGCTGGAGATGCTTCGCGATCAATCCGTGACCGCCGGCGTCAGCGCTTTCCGGGAGGGTGGAGTGCCCGCCTGGTTTGCGCGGTTTCGGCCCTCCGCTCCGCTGGCCCCGGGCAGCGGGTCCGAACGCCAGGAGGCGCGGCGGTGAGCGGCCGCATGAAAGTGCGCCATGAGCCTTCCGGAATCACAGTGCTCAAGATGGACGACCCGGAGGGCCGCAACGTCTTTTCCCACGGGTTTGTGGAGGAGTTTCTTTCCGCCCTCGGGAAGGTGGAGGAAGAAAACCGGACGAAAGTCCTGATTGTCCAGGGCAGGGAGGATGTTTTCTGCGGTGGCGCGGAGAAGCAGGCACTGCTGGACCTGTGCGACGGCAAAGCGGCCGTGATCGACCTTGTCATCAGCGAGCGTCTCCTGGAAGCTCCCTTCCCCGTGATAGCCGCCATGGAAGGGCACGGGATCGGAGGCGGGCTGGCGATGGCCTTGTGCTGCGACGTGGTCATTGCCGCGCGTGAGAGCCGTTACGGCGCGGTGTTCATGAACATGGGCTTCACGCCCGGCATGGGCTGCACCACGCTGCTTGCAGAGCTGGTGGGGCCGTTCCTCGCCAGCGAGATGCTGTTCAGCGGCAAGAGATTTCGCGGCAGCGAGCTTGCCGGCCGGGCAACGAACATCAACTACATCCTGCCGCGCGGAGAAGTGCTGGCAAAGGCGAGGGACATCGCGGAGCAGATTGCGGAGAAGGACATCAGGTCCCTCTTCCTGCTGAAGCAGGCCTTGAGCGCAAAGAAGAAGAAGCTCCTGGTGGAAGCGCGCCTGCAGGAAGACCTCATGCACCGAATCAGCTTTGCGTTTCCCGAGACGCGGCGGACGATAGAAGAGCAGTATCCCGAGTAGGAAGGAGACATCCCGTCATGGTCGGCGTGGATTTGCGGGGAAAGACCGCCCTCATCACCGGAGGCACCAAGGGGATTGGCCTGGCGTCCGCCCTGGCGCTTGCCCGCGCGGGGGCCCAGACTCTTCTGACCTATAAGTGGGGAAGCGCTGCAGGGGGCGCCCAGGGAAGCGCCGGCTTTGATGACGTGGCCGAGCTTTTCACCCAGGCCGGCGCGCTGCGCCCCGGTTTCTTCCAGGCGGACGCGTCCCAGGAGGAAGACACGGAAAGGTTGATGGCAGAGCTTGCCGCCTCAACCGGGAAGATCGACATCTTCATCAGCAACGTGAGCTTCGCTCTTCGCACGCAGACCCTGGATGACTACAAGAAGAGATCCCTGTTCAAGACCCTGGAATACAGCACGTGGCCCCTGGTGGACTACACGCGCCGCATCAAGGCCCGGTTCGGGAGCTATCCCCGGTATGTCCTGGGAATATCGAGTGACGGCCCGGATCACTATTACCGGGGATACGATTTCGTCGCCGCCTCCAAGGCGCTGCTGGAGTTCTTTTCCCGCTACCTGGCCGCGCACCTCTTCGAGGAGGGCTCTCGGGTCAACGTCCTGCGCTTCGGCACGGTGAATACCGAATCTTTTCGCGCGATATTCGGGGAGCGGTTTTTCTCCTACATGAGGGAGAACGGTGTGCCCGAAGAGTCTCTGCTCACGCCGGAGGCCTGCGGCAACGCCGTGCTGGCCATGTGCAGCGGGCTCCTGGATGCCGTCAACGGCCAGATCATCAGCGTTGACTACGGGCTCCCCTTCAAGGATAATTCGATGATGAGATATTTATCGCAGGAAGGCGAAAGGAGCGTGCAATGACCAGGGAGCAGATCATGGACGTGATCAAGAAGAACATCGCCGCGAACATCGATGACATCGACGGCGCGACGATAGATCCGAAGAAGTCCATGAAGGATTACGGGGCAAACAGTCTGGACATGATCGAAGTGGTCTCCACCACAATGCGGGAGCTGAAGATCAAGGTGCCTCGCTCCGAGCTTACCGATATCAACAATATCGAGCAGCTCGCGGACAAGTTCATGGAATACGCGAACAAAGAAAATGGCTGACAAGGCACTCAGTTTCAGTCTGGCGGATTTCTTCTTCAATGACAGCCCTGACGTCCTGACGCCACCCAGCGACTACCTCGCCTGGATCGAGCACCCGAAGATCCAGGCGGCCATGCACTTCTTCGGACAGCAGTTCCTGACGGCCCCGCGGGCGGAGGCCGAGGTCCTGAACGTTTCCGAGGGAGCACCGCGCAAGGTCATCAACATGACCTCGTACAATTACCTTGGCTTGTCCTCACACCCCGAGGTAATCCAGGCAGCCAAGGATGCGCTGGACCGCTATGGCCTGGGGGCCTCGGGCGCGCCGCTGCTCTCCGGCACCTTCGACCTGCACGTGGAGTTCGCGCGCAGGCTCGCGGAGTTCAAGCAGAAGGAGGACTGCCTGCTGTACTCCAGCGGACTGGGGGGAACGTTGGCGCCATGCAGGGCCTCCTGCGAAAGGGAGATGTCCTGATCCTCGATGAGCGGTGCCACAAGAGCCTGATAGACGGCGGCACCCTCAGCGGGGCAAAGATGCTGTTCTTTTCGCACAACGATCCCTCATCGCTGGAAGCCATGCTGGAAAAGAGCAAAGGCAAGCGCGTCCTGGTCGGCATGGAGGGGGTCTACTCCATGGACGGGGACCTCGCCCGCCTGCCGGAGATCGTGGAGCTGGCTGAGCACTACAAGGCGGCCACCTACCTCGACGAGGCGCACTCCACCCTGATGTTCGGCAAGAACGGACGGGGCGTTGCGGAGCACTTCGGGGTAGAAGAGCGGATCGGCGTGAGCTTCGGGACGTTCAGCAAGTCCTTCGGCGGCGTGGGAGGGTTCGTCTGCTCGAATGCAGCCATCATCAACTACCTGAAGGGCTACTCGTCTCCCTGGAACTTCTCCTGCTCCCCGTCGCCCCCCGTGGTGGCGGGCCTCATGAAAGCCCTGGAGATCGCCACACGCGACTCCAGTCTCCGGGACAAGCTCTGGGCCAACACGGCCTATCTCAGGAAGGGGCTGCTGGATCTGAAGCTCAACCTCGGACAGAGCGAATCCCAGGTCATTCCGATCATCATTGGGGCCTCCGGGGAGAAGCTCATGCATTTCGCCGCTGAGATCCAGAAGAGAGGCTTGTTCCTTCAGCCCGTTGACTTTCCGGCGGTTCCGGCGGATTCGCGGCGGTTTCGAATCTCCGTGTCGTCGCAGTTCACCAAGGACCTGATGGACCGGGCCCTGACGATCATCGAAGACGTGATCGCCAAGGGACTACGGGGATAGAGTCGTGCGCCTGCGCCGAAAGAATATTCCCGTCCATCCATGTCTATGGACTACCAGGAGCTGCTGAAGCGCAACCGGAAAAAGCCGCTGGAAGCGTCCGGCGGCTTCACGCCTCTTGCGTGGGGCAGGCGGGAGATCCAGTTGATCCTGCCCCACCGGGAGCCCTTCCTCCTTGTTGACCGGCTCACCGGGGTCAACGTCGAGGCGGAATCCCTCCGCGGTCTTCGTTCTCTTTCCGCTGAGGACCCGGTCTTCGAAGGCCATTTCCCCGATTTTCCCGTCTATCCGGGATGCCTCGAGGTGGAGATGATCGGCCAGCTCGGACTCTGCCTCAGCTACTTCCTGGAGAAGCGCACCACCGAACCGCCGTCGGAGATCGTCCCGCTGCGCGTGCGCGCCACGAGGATCCTTGGCGCATTGTACCTGGAGCCGGTGCTGCCCGGGCAAAACCGTGACCCTGCTGGCCCGGAAGCTGGACAACGACGACTACTTCGCCAGCGTCATGGGACAGGTCATTGTAGATGACAAGGTTGCGTGCGTGGCCATCTGCGAGGTCTGCTTCCTCTGAGGGCTCTCGCCCTCTCCGGCACGGCCCCCGACCTATGCCCCGCTAGCCGTCGAATCTCGAAAGCGCGATGGCGGCGTTCTCACCGCCGAAACCGAATCCGTTTGAGAGGACGTGGTTCACCCGGGCATCCCGCGGTTGATTGCGGACCACGTTCAGCGTGATCCGGGGGTCCTGCTCGAACTGATTGATGGTGGGATGGATGACGCCCTGCTGGATAGCCTGGATGGCGGCAATTGCCTCCACGGCGCTTGCCGCACCCAGGGGATGCCCCGTCATGGATTTTGTGCTGTGCGCCGGAACGCCGTTGGCGCGGTCCTTGAACACCGAGGTGATGGCCTTGCTCTCCGCGAGGTCTCCCAGCGGCGTCGATGCGGCATGACAGTTGATCAGGTCGATCTGGTCCACGGTGAGCTTCGCTGCCTCCAGCGCTCCCTTCATGGCCTGCGCTGATCCACGGGATTCCGGATGCGGCGCCACCAGGTCATGAGCGTCGCTGGAAAAGCCGTACCCGGAGAGCTCCGCGTATATCCTGGCTCCCCGCTTGCGAGCGTGCTCCAGTTCCTCCAGGCACAGGACTCCGGCCCCTTCGCTCAGGACGAATCCGTCCCTGTCCTTGTCGAAGGGCCGAGAGGCGGTTTCCGGCGAGTTGTTGCGTTCCGAAAGCGCCATGATGTTCCCAAAGGCGGCAATGCCGCTGGGGAAGATGGGGGCCTCGGCGCCGCCGGTGAAGATGGCATCCGCCATTCCCATCTTGATGAGGGAAGCCGCAACGCCCAAGGCGTGGTTGCCCGTTGCGCAAGCGGAGTTCACTGAGAAACAGGGCCCCTGGAGGTTCCATTCCATCGCAAAGTAGCCGGAGGCAGTGCTGGGAATGCACATGACGAAGAAGGGCGATGATGACTGCATTCCGTCCTGGAGCATCTTGCGCGTGTTGTTGTACCGCGTTCCGATTCCCCCGTCACCGGTGCCGATGATCACGCCGTAGCGCTGCGGGGCTTTTTCCACGTCGAGCCCTGAATCCCGGATGGCCTGCGTTGCCGCGATCTGGGAAAGCACGACATAACGATCCAGCCTTTTGGCCATCTTGGTGTTTTTGAAGTACGTCCCGAGCTCCGGCAGATCTATTTCCCCGGCAATCTGCACTGAATAGCCGTCAATGGGGAACGCCTGCAGGCGGCGGACGCCTGACTTGCCGAGTATCAGATTATCCCAGAACTCTCTGACGGTTGCGCCAATAGGGTTGATTGTTCCAAGTCCGGTGATGACGACTCGTACCTCTCGAGGATCCTTAGTCATTGTAGCCAAATTATTCCCTTCTTCTCTTTGACAATATCTTCAAATTATCAACCGTCACGGGGGCTGGTTGTCAAGGCGCCTCCGGGCCACTACCATGGCAGCCTATGACCTCTGCCCAGGCGGCCTGGACAACCCCCTCGGGGCGGCCTTTCCTTCATCCAGGGGACGTCCACCTCTGGCTGGTGTCAGCGGAGAGCCCCCGGAAGGGATTGGAGTGCATCCTGTCCCCCGAGGAGCTTCAACACAGTCTTCGCATGATCCGCCCGGCGGATCAGCGCCGCTACCTGGCAGTTCGCGGGGCACTTCGAGACATCCTTGGAAGGTATCTCCGCATCCCGCCGTCGACAATCAGTATAGCATATTCCGAGGCAGGGAAGCCGTTCCTGGACAACCAGCCCGACTCGAGCCAGGCCCTCCATTTCAACGTCTCGCATGCCGGAGGCATTGCCTTGGTTGTTGTCAGCCGCGGTCTGCAGGTGGGGATAGATATTGAGCGTGTGCGTGAAATAAGGGCGGCAAGCGACATTCTCAGGGACTTTTTCAGCCCAGCGGAGCAAGCCTGGGTTCAATCTCTGCCTGATGAAGAGAAAACCCTGGAGTTCTTTCGCCTCTGGACGCGGCGGGAAGCCGCCTCCAAGGCGGTGGGGACAGCCTTGCTCAGATCTTTTCCGCTGTTCTCCCTGCCCGCCAGGCCGCTTTGCCCTGGCGGGTTCTGCGTGGCCCTGCCAAAGTCAGCGCAGGAAACGGCTGTTCAGGAGTGGTGGATGCGGGATCTCAGCCCTGCCCCGGGGCATGCTGGGGCCCTCTGCGTTGAAAACCAGAACTCCGAACCCTCCTTCTGGCGATTCTCCTGGTAACACCCAGGGCGAAACGCCCCCAGTACAGCCAGGTGAAGTGTCCATCTGACGTCACTCGCGGCTTCCAGCGCCACGAGGAGTTCGAAAGGAAGTAGGCTTCGAAGTGCCGGTCACCGGGAATCCCGAGTATCATGCTTTTCCTTCTTTCCCCGGCGGCCCGGCGCGACGATCCTGCGGATCTCCCGTATTGTCTCTTCTTCTTCCTTGCTTCCAAGAAGCACCAGCTCCAGGATCATGATGACAATGGTAACGGCGGGTCTTTGCGTTTCGATTGTCGTGAGGTTAAATAATCTTAACAGGAAAGCTCAGCCCTCAGAAAACACGAAAAGCTCGAAGTCGAGGGAGCCGCGCCCGGAAAACGGTGCGCCTGTGGTCATCAGGGTAGCCTGCAGTGCTCTCCACCTGACCCGCCATCCCAATCCAACCGGCATGTTTTCTACCGGGACAGTGACTCGAAATCCTGTTTCCGCGGCCAGCCCGAATGAGTCGCGGCTTCCCAGCGGAACCGAGCTGGTCGCCAGGAGCGTTGAGAGCTGCTCGAAGGAGAAGAAAGGACCCACCCCCGCGTCAAGGTGAGCAAGGCCATCAGCGAAAGGCGCCCCGATCGATCCCCCTGCAGAATACTCCGCAAACATGGTGGCCGTTGCGTCGGGATGGTCGCTCGTGAACCAGCCCTGGGCAAAAGCAAGGAACCCTTCTTCGTGAACGCCATCCCTGCCGCCATGGAGCAGCGCCCCGAGGCGGACCCGCTGGGCCACGGAGGAGCCTGCTACGAGGCCGAGGTCGAGCGAGATGGGTCGGGAACCGTCAGGCGGCCGCGGGGATCCGAGCACAATGCCGAGGGATCCGTTTGTTTTCCGACGCAGCGGAATGTCCTCGAAGGCAAGCGCAAGGAGACCGACGCGCATCTGGAACCCGAGGTACGGTCCGTTTTCAGCGGCGTCGACCGCCAGGAGAGTGGCGGGGGCGTCGCCGCCGACGACTCTCCACCCTCCGCTCATCGCAAGAAGGGCGTCTGGCCGGGAGT
The DNA here is from genome assembly GCA_963745235.1 of uncultured Spirochaetota bacterium. Taxonomy (GTDB): domain Bacteria; phylum Spirochaetota; class Spirochaetia; order SZUA-6; family Fen-1364; genus Fen-1364. Next base: position 17,466 of record CAVUXE010000048.1, read on the forward strand.
AGCGGAGGCCCGCAACGGCAAGGAGTGACCCTCGGGACGGAATAGATGCCCGCCCGGCCATCACGAGATAGGGGGAAAGGGAGCTCGCCGAGCTTATGGACAGCTTGAAAAAGCCCAGGGGAGCAGCCGCAAGCTCACTGCTGTAGCTCGTAGGGACAGGCCGATCCACGCCGGTTCCCGAATGAAGGCCCTCCTGGATGAGAAGGCCGCCAAGGTCCCCGGTGGCATCGATGCCGGCCCCTGCAAGGAGCTGCGCGGGCGCCGAGTCGAGCACGGAGACCGCGGCACCGAGTGAGGCTTGATCGAGCCGGTTTGCATCCGCGGCGGAATCGGTCCGATCTGTCAGACCGCTGATGGCGGAGAGCAGCCGAACAGGCCCCAGCGGGAGGCCAAGCCGCATTCCGAAGCTGTCAAGGTCGTCCCATTCATCAACCGGGCCGGGGCCGAAGGAATCGTTGGTCATGGAGACGAAGCCCGGGGCGTCCCAGCTTTCCGGCGAGGGTGACAGAAACGGATCAAGGGCGAGGGCGTACAGGTTCGCGGCGAAAAGGGTCATGGCTGCAGCGGCGGCCAGACGCAGTGGCCGTAAGGCTGCCGTGCTGCCAGCCCGCAACGTCACCTTTCCGCGGTCCCAACCGGGATGGCCGCCCGCGGCCCGCCGTTGCCTTTCCTTCCAAGAAGTCCGAACACGAACCCGTCGAACAGGAGGAGGAGATAGTAGGTGGCCAACCTCCAGACAAAGACCGCAATGACCGTCGAGCCAACGGCGCCCGTCAGGCCGGAGTACACCAGGGAGAAGGCGCCCTCAACGCCCCCGCTTGCACCGGGGGTGGGAATGTAGAAAACGACCTGCCAGAGGATCACGTAGGTGATGATCACCTCGAGGAACGGGAGCGTTGTGCCGGTCACACCTTCCAGCACGAACAGCAGGGAATAGGCGTGCAGGAGGATGTTGCACGCGCCCATGAGGATGTCCAGGACCATGGCCCATGTCTTCTCGGACCAGAGCATCCGAACGTTCTCACGCAGCCTGTGAGACCACTTATGCAGGCTCGGCGCCCAGTTGTGCCTCCCGCTGATTCGGCCAATGAGGCGCCCCAGGAAAGTCCGCTCCAGGACAATTGCGAGGCGGCCGACGACGTGCGGCCGGATGAGGAGGACCAGCAGAAGCACGGTCATGCACAGCGAGATGCCCAGCGCTACGTACATGAGCCTTGCCCCCATGCGCAGGGAGGAGGCAACCCACGATATCTGCGTGAGGAACAGAAGCGAGATGAGGAGCGACGTCATGGCTTGTTCCACGAACCGGGACATGATGATGTTGGTCGACGTCTCTGCCGGAACGCCCACCACGCTCAGGTGGTAGATCTGGAAGGGCTGACCGCCGGCCGTCATGGGCGTGATGTTCGTGAAAAAACTGCCCACGGCGCTGTTGTAGAAGGCCTGCACGAACGTGATGCGGATTCGGAACTGCGCCAGGACGAGCTTCAACCGCAGCGAATCCACCACCTGGGAAGCCATGAAGAGGAGAAGCGGGACGACGAAGTAGATCAGCCTCACCTTGCGGATGGAATCAATGATCTGGGTCCGGTCCATCAGGAGGGAGAGGATGGTATTGACGCCCAGACCCAGGATGACGGCAAGGAGAACGAACCGCAGGATTCGGCGGAGGCTTGACTTGTCCCGGAAATCGAAACCGAGCATTATCCGAGGGATTTCACGATGGCAGCGGCGATGGCCTCCGCGCCGTTCTGGGGGCCGACCTGCTGCAGCCGCTCCATGACATCCCGGCAGCTTGAGCGGTCTTTCGCCATCAGCGCTATCTGCTGCACGAACTGGCGCGGCCGTGGGCAGAACCATCCGTAGCCGTTGTCCACGATGAAACGCATGTTCTCACGCTCGTTGGGCGCGCCAATGTGGGTCACGATCAGGGGGATGCCCTTCTTCATTGCCATCATGGCATACCCCGTCCCGCATTTGCCGGCCAGGACGTCTGCCGCCGCCACGATCCCGCTGATGTCCTCCTGGTACCCCATGGGAATCACCTTCGGACTGGAGAAACGCTTCGAAAGCAGGCGCAGCAACTGGTCGTTTCGACCGGTCAGCACAAGGAGCGTGGCCCCCTCCACCCCGCGGATGAATGCATCCACGAAGCGCATGGAGTGACCGATCCCCTCACCGCCGAGGCTGAGGATGACCAGCAGGTCCCTCTCCGGCACCCCAAGGCGTTTCTTGAAGACCTCCCGCGGCGCTCCGTTGGCGAGCAGGTGGGGATGCACCACCATGGGAACGCGATGCAGTTTCTCCTGAGCCACCCCGATGCGGCGCAGGCCTTCCTCGATGCGCGGCGTCAGCGTGAAGTACAGATCAGCGCCGCAATTGATGACTCCATAGGTGGCTCCGAGCTCACCGTAGATGTAGAACAGGGGAGGGGCCTGCGTGCCCCGCGCCAGGGAAAACAGGTGCGAGCATGCCCAATGGGTGGACATGATGAGGTCAGGCTGGTAGGAGGCAAGATACTCCGCGGCCTTGGGAACGGCGGTGCGAAACCCCCGCCGGTTGAGCCTGTTGACCAGGCGGGGCGCCAGGCGCTCCAGCGCAAAAAGGAACTGGGACACGAACGCCGGCATCTTGAGAAAGACTCTCCACAGGTCCTCGAAGGTCTTCTTCATGAGGGCGTCGTCCAGGTCACGGGCCGCATCCATGATGCGGATATCCCAGGACGGGCGCATCTCGCGCACGTAGTGGGCTATGGCCTGGGCCAGCACGAGGTGGCCGAGCCCGGCGGACAGATAGGTCATGAGGATCTTTTTTCTCATCGAGGCAGCTCCGTTCTGAGTTTCATTACGCAGTTTCCCTTCCGAGCCGCTGCTTGCGCACGCGGCCACGGTAGGCGATGCAGTCGTTCAGGATTCCGACCAGCGCGTGGTGAAAGAGCACATACAGGAATGAGCCTGTGATAGCGGTGATGCTCCCGGCAATGACGCCGAGGATGAACGCCCCCAGGACTTCCGAGTTGGGGTGGCCGATGTGGTAGATGGTGGACAGGAACGTGGAGACCATCACCACCACGACAAGACAGGGAACCGTGTGGGGGAGCAGAGCCAGGAGTGAAAAGAGAATGACCCCTCTGAAGGTAAACTCCCAGGGGAGGTAATACAGGACCAGGTACGCCGACTCATAGAGGATGAAGCGGGCCGGGCCTGACATGGCTTCCTTGGAGAACGGGTAATGCTCCCGCAGGGCCGGGTCCCGCAGGCCGAAGAACAGCCCCAGCAGTGACAAAGGCAGGAGCGCAACGGTAAGGATCAGGCCCAACCTCCAGTTGCCCAGCCCCAGCCCCGCGGACCAGGGGGAGAGCCCGACCGGCCCACCGCGCAGAATGACCACCGTCAGCGGAACGAGAAAGAAGAAGACGAAGACACACACGAAATAGGTCATCACCGGCCTGAAGTCGCTACTCGCGTCCCGCACGAGGTTGCGGATATTGAGCACCGATGAGAGCAGCAGGAACGAGATCCCGAGGGCGCTGAAGAGAACGGCGTAAGGATCCGCGAGGATGGAGACCGCTGTCGCTGCCGCAGACGTGAGCCATTGCATGCTTTTCTACCTCCCTCGCGACTTGTTCAAATACCCCGAGGCTTTTTCCCTGGCATACCATTCCATGATGGACTCGAGCTGGCGATCCAGGTCCTGGTCCGGCTGGTAGCCGAGCTCCGCTATTGTCCGGGAGATGTCGTAGCTCGTGTCCTTCCCGATCTTGCTCACACGATACCAGGTCAGCAGCGCCTCGTAGGACGGGAAGATCGCATGGAGGACCTGCATGAAAGCGGCAAGGGCGTAAGCCACGGCAACCGGCACGAAGATACGCTGCTGCCTGCCCAACCGCAGCTGGAAGAAGCCCATCAGCTGCCGCCACGTGACGTCCTGCCCGTTTGCAACGGTGTACGCAGATCCGTCCTTTCCGCGCATCTGGCAGGCAAGGTGACACGCCTTGGCGAGGTTGCCCACGTAGCAGAAGCTCAGGATCCGGTTCCCCGTCCCCGCAAGGGTAGGCCAACCGGACTCGATGCCGTCAAGGATTCTCAGGCTCGAGGTCCGGTCATTCGGGCCGAAGACATCGGTGGGCCGCAGGATGACCACTGGCAGCCCTTTTTCCATGAACCTGTCCAGGAGGAACTGCTCCGTCATCTCCTTCGCCCGGGTATAGGAAAGGTTCCCATAGGGGGGTTTCCCGGGATTCTGCTCGGAAATGTTCACAGACCTGTGCCCCAGGACGAGCCCCGTCGAAATGTAGATGAACCGCCGGACAGGGATCTTGTTATCCTCCAGGGACTGCACCAGGTTCACCGTTGTGTCCAGGATGTTTTGCCGCGCCTTCGCCATTGAAACGTCATCAAGCACCAGCGACGCGGCGTGGATGACATAGTCGATGGACGACGGCAGGTCCACGCGGCTGGTCTTTGCCAGGTCCCCCCTGATCAGATTGACCGGAGCTCCCTCCAGGAAATGCAGGTCCGAGGTCTCACGCACGAGCCCGAAAACTTCGTAGGAGCGTTCAAGAAAGTACGAGCACAGGTTTGAGCCGATGAACCCGTTCGCCCCCGTGATCAGGACCCGTTCCATCTCTTCCCCTTGCGAGATCTCCACTGACCGCTGTGCACACGACGATAGCGAAACATCGCAATAACTTCCATAGGCGCGGCGGCGCGAAGACCCTCACGTCTCCCGTTCACGTCTGCGAGCGGGGTCCTGCTTGTAGAACGCGCACAGGAGCCGATAGACGTCCGGATACTCACTCTGCAACACCTCCGGCTGCTCGAAAAAGTACTCACTCGCCACCGCAAAGAACTCTCCGTCATCCGTCGCGGCGTACGGATCCATCCTCAACCTGCGCTTCTTTGCCGCGGCGCGCCGCGACAGGTCCTCGAACGCCCGTGAGAAGACCTCCAGCCATTCACGGGGACTCATGCCCTCATGAAGCGCCGGCCTCCCGTTCACCTCTCCGTCGAGAAGGTCGAGACGATGTGCCGCCTCGTGGATGACCACGTTGTAGCCGTCTCCCCATCCGGATTCTTCGACATCTTTCCACGACAACACGACGGGCCCAGCGTCCCAGGATTCGCCGCTGTTGTCCTCTTGCCATTCATGAGCTACCCCGGCGCTGTCGACCTCGGTGTGCTCCTCGATGAAGACATCAGGCACCACCACGATGGTCTTCCAGTTCTCGTACCACTCCATCCCGAGGTTGAGAATGGGCAGGCACGCCTGAACCGAAATGACCTCACGGATCACGTCCGTAGGCTCCAGGCCGTCCGCTCCCTCGAAGGTCTTCTCATGGAGGAATATCGTCGCCATCCCGCGAAGCCTGTCCCGTTCCTCCCGTGACAGGCCGTCGAGGATCGGGTGATCCCTGAGGAGCCATTCCCAAGCCTCGTCCGAGAGAAGCCCCTCCCTGAGGATGCGCGACCTGCGGATCCTTCGAAGCATTCCCACAGCAGTTTTCCCTATGCGCTCCGACGCTTCCCCTGGGCGCTCCGGCGCTTCCTCTGGGCGCCCCGGCGCTTCCGCTAGGCGCCCCGGCGCTTCCTCTAGGCGCCCCGGCGCTTCCCCAGGCGCTTTAGCGCTTCTCTTGACGCCGCCACCACTTTAAGTGATAGCAGCGAGCCGGTCAATATTTCGCTGGAGGTGGATGGACTCCTGCATCGGCTTCCGAGGTATGGGGCTTTTCCTGCGCGAGCGGACACTATATGTTCTTTGCGAACCAGCGGATCGAGCGCCCGATGGGAGTCGAACCCACGTCATGAGCTTGGAGGGCTCAGGTAATACCGTTATACGACGGGCGCGTCTATCCAGGACGAAGAGCAATTTATCCGGGCGGCGGAGAAAGGTCAAGAGAACCGGCCGAAACGCTGCATTTCAGGAGGCGCGCATGGGGACTCGAGGGGAGATCTTTTCCTCGAAGGCGAACACCGCGAAGCGGACGTATTTCTTCAATGTAAAAGAGAACCGCACGGGAGACGTCTTTCTCAACATCGTGGAGAGCAAGAAGAGCGGAGACGATCAATTCGAGCGGAGGTCCGTGATCGTATTCAAGGAAGACCTTGGCGCCTTTCTCGAGGGCTTCGAGGCAGCCGTGCGCTTCATCAAGGGGCAGTGACGCGGAAGGACAGGCGCTGGATCCTGGACGGTCCCACGAACAACACGACGCGGCGGTGCTCCGGAGTGGGATACCCCTTGTGCCTCTCGAAGCCGTAGACGGGCTCGAGCATCGCGTACTCCTCCATCCAGGCGTCCCGGGCTGTTTTCGCAATGATGGAGGCAGCCATGATCTCGGGAACCGTCGCGTCCCCTTTCACGATTGCGGAGCTCGGGATTCCGCAGGCCGGGCAGAACAGGCCATCAACAAGGACCCGCGCGGGACGGACCGTCAGCGTCTGAACGGCGCGCCTCATGGCAAGCAGGGTCGCGTTGTGTATGTTCAGCGCATCTATCTCTGAGCTCGAGGCCCATCCCAGGCTCCAGGCAATGGCTTCACGCCGAATGACCACGGCCGCGGCAGTCCTCTGCTCGGGAGTGAGCGCTTTCGAATCATCGAGGAGGTCGCGCGGAAAGTCAGAAGGGAGAATGACTGCGGCTGCCGCAACCGGCCCCGCCAGAGGCCCCCGCCCCGCCTCATCCACGCCGCACAGGAGATCACAGCTCATCGTTTTCCCGGCGCGCCTTGACCACCCCCCTGTATGGGGTGTTTACTAAGTCCCGCTGGGCCCTCCTTCACCGGGCAGCGTAACGCATTTCGACTGGGAGCGAAAGTGTTCTTAAAGACGCTTGAGATCTTCGGATTCAAATCATTTGCAGACAAGGTAAAGATCGAGTTCACGGACGGGGTCGCGGCGCTCCTGGGACCGAACGGCTGCGGCAAGAGCAACGTCGTGGATGCCATGAAGTGGGTCCTCGGAGAGCAGTCGTCCAAGTCCCTGCGCGCGGAGAGCATGAACGACGTGATTTTCGCGGGCAGCGACTCGCGCAAGCCGGTGAACGTCTGCGAAGTCACCCTGACAGTCTCCAACCAGGACGAGGTGCTTCCTTTGAACCTTCCGGAGATTTCCATCCGGCGGAGGCTTTACCGCTCGGGTGAGAGCGAATACTTCATCAACGGGAACCTCGTCAAGCTGCGGGAGGTCCGTGAGCTGTTCTTCGACACCGGGATCGGGAAGTCCGCCTACTCGATCATGGAGCAGGGCAAGATCGACCAGCTCCTGTCCACCAAGCCGGAGGAACGGCGCTCCGTCTTCGAAGAAGCGGCCGGGATCACGCGCTTTCGCGTGCGCGGCCAGGAAGCGGAGAGGAAACTGGAAAAGACCGAGGAGAACATGCGCCACGTGGAGGGAATCCTCGACGAGGTGCGCCGCAGCTACAACTCGCTCAAGGTGCAGGCGGAAAAGGCGGAGGCCTACCGGAAGCTGCGGGAGGAGATATTCGAGGTGGAGCTGGAAATCCAGCTCCTGCGCCTGAAGGGTTTGCTGGAGGACAAGAAGAAACGGGAAGGCCGCCTCGGGGACAAGGAGAAGGCGCGTGACGAGATCCAGCGCTCCATCGATGCCGGCACCGCATCAATCGCCCAACAGGCTGACCTGCTCAACTCCATGGAGTCCCAGCTCGTGGAGACCCACAAGAAGGTCTATCAGCTCGACATGGAGAAGAACACCCGGGAGAACCAGATCCATATCTACCGGGAGAGGATCGGCGAGCTTGACCGGAGCATGGAGGCGGACCAGGTCCGGGAGAAGAACGTCACGCGGAAGCTGCAGGAGCTCGCGGCCGACAGCGAACGCAGGCAGACGGCCCTCGTGGACCTGGCTCGCAGGATCCAGGAGACAGAAGGGAACATCGAGGGGTTCACCCGGGACATAGACGGCTTCGGAGGACGAGTAAAGGCCAACGAAGAGACCATCCGGGACAACGGGTCGACCATCAGCGGGCTCGAGTCCACCATGGAAGGGCTTCGCACCGAGCTGCGCGCCATCACGGAAGACATTGTCACGCAGCTGGATGCCCGACTCGCGGAGATGGGCTACTCCTCCGCGGAGCGGCAGGCGGTTGAAACATCCATTGAGGAAGCGCTGCAAAGCCTCAGGATCCAGCTGGGCGGCAAGATATCCATCCTCGAAGACGCCTCCCGCGTCGACAGCGTGTCCAAGGCGGAGCGGGACAAGATCGTACAAAACACCATTTCCGTGCTGAAGGCATCCCTGGAGAAGCTCACCACCCTCGAGCAGCTTTTCTCGAAGTACCGGGGATTTGCGCCGTCCTTCCTCGACGAGTTTCTCGCGCCACAGGGCATCATCACGCGCAAGAGAGACATCGATGAGAGGATCAACGAGACCGCCGGCGCGGCGTCACGGCTGCGCCAGCAGAACGAGCAGCTTTCCCGTGACAATGACGCGCTGCGGGAGAAGATAGAGGAGTATCGCAAGACCCTGGAGGAGCTTCGCGTCAACCGGGCCAGGCTGCAGACGCAGAGGTCGGGACTCCTGGAAGAGATGGACAGGCTCGCGCGGGAAAAGGCGGAGCAGGAAGGGCTCCTGTCGGAGATCGGGCTGCAGATCGAGGAGACGCAGAGGAAAAGGGGAGAAACCGAGCAGCGGATCTCCGCGGCGGACGAAGAACGCTCGAAGCTCGAGTCCGAGGAGAAAAAAGTCCGTTCCGCGCTGAGCGGGCTCGAAGGGCAGATCAGCTCGCAGAGCAAGGAGCTGCTCGCGAAGGAGGAGGACCTCAAGCAGCGGAGCATCCTCCTCACCCGCGCGCAATCGGAGATCGAAAAGACGCAGATCGAGGTGGCGGAGATCCGCACGGAGATCAAGGACCTGCACGCAAGCTTCACCGAGCGCTTTTCCCGCGACCTCTCCGAATACGAGACGCGCATTCCCGACCTGGTGCCCAATCGCGACCTCCGCCCGCGGTTGGCGGAGCTGCGGGAGGAGATGAGGAAGCTCGGGCAGGTCAACCTCATGGCCTCGGAGGAGTTCGCCGAAGTCAAGGACAGGTTCGATTTCCTGACGGGGCAGCTCGGGGATCTGACGCGGGCTCGCGAAGACCTGAAGAGGGTCACCACGGAGATCAGGACAGAGTCCACGGAGCTTTTTCTCGATACCTACAACAAGATAAAGAAGAACTTCCACACCGTCTTCCGCCGCCTCTTCGGCGGGGGGAGGGCGGAGCTGCGCCTGGAGACGCCGGACGCCCCGCTTGATTCCGGGATCGAGGTCTTCGCGCAGCCGCCGGGAAAGAAGCTTGAGAACATCCAACTCCTGTCGGGAGGCGAGAGGTCGCTCACGGGTGTTGCCCTCATGTTCGCCATGTACATGGTGAAGCCATCGCCGTTCTGCCTCCTGGATGAGATCGATGCGGCTCTCGACGAGGAAAACGTGGCGCGACTCAGCACTCTCCTGAAAGAGTTCGCCAACAATTCGCAGTTCATTGTCATTACCCACAACAAGCGCACGGTCGCCGGAGCCGATGTCTTGTACGGCGTGACCATGGAGGAATCAGGGGTCTCCAAGCTGGTTGCGGTCCGGCTGGAAAACAAGGAGCGAGGTGAAACTGTCCCTTCGGCTGCCCCGGCTTGAGAAGATCAGGGAGGTCCTGCGCTCCCGCGAAAAAGGCGCGGCTCGGCCAGGGGCGCTGCGCCGCGAGGTCCTCATCATTGCGGCCGCGGGCGTGGCCTCAGCCGTCATCACGCTGATCGTTCTGACGGTTTCATTCAACGCTCGGGAGCGTCGGGCAGCGGAGCTGACAAAAGCGGCGCCGGTCGGCGCGCAGGCTGCTTCCCACGCACCAGAGGAGCTGTCCGTTGATGATTTCATCCTTCCCACGGTGCCCCCCGCCGACAGCCTGCCTGACTACTATCCTTTTCGGCCGCGTCTTCATCGATGGAGCAGGGAGAATGTGGAGAGGTTCTGGGTTTCGCCCCGGCAGATAGCGATTGACACCATCGCGACGATCAACGACAGGAACATGGAGAGCGTGTTCGAGAAAGTGCGGTGAGTCGGCCTCGGGAGGGGAACCGATGAGAATCACAGGCAGAGTCTTTCTTTTCACCGTCATGACGGCAGCTCTTCTCTCGTGCGCCTCGGGCCCCTCGCAGAAGGCTTCGCGCCCTGTTGAAGACTCCCTGCCGCCCGACACGCCTGCCGCGGAGGGCCAGTCCCAGCCCGCGGACGCCGCGCTGGGACTGCCGTCCGCCCCGCAGACGCGCGCCGCTCCTGAGGCCCAGTCCATCCAGCCGGCGGGCAGCTCTGAGTCCCAGGACTTCCCCCTGACAACGCCGCAGCCTCCTTCGGATAGTGAGAAGCCGCCCAAGGTCGCGAAGCCCTCGGCCGCCGCACCGAGTCAGCCGGCGGCGGCACCGAGTCGGCCGGCGGCGCTGAAACCGTCAGGCGCGCAGAAGCAAGCCGCCGCTCCCAAACCCCGGGCAGGCGCTGCGCAACCGCAGGCAGGCGCCGCGCAACCCCCGGCGAGTCCGCCACAAAGCGCGCAATCCCCCGCGGCGGCCGCCCAGACGGCAGCGGTCCAGACAGCGGCCGCGCAGCCGTCCGCGCCACCCACATACGGAAAGCTCCGCGAGATTTTTGCGCGGGAGGGAGATGACGTTCAGATCGGCCTTGATGGACCCGGCTTTCTTTTCCTGGGGTTCCCGGATCGCAGCCCGAACGGGGATGGAATGTCCTTCAAGGGCAAGGACACCCGGGACGGGAAGACCTGGTTCAGCTTCACGGCGTTGAAGCTTGGCACGTACGACCTTGATTTCCTGAGGCAGGACAACACCACGGGCACCTCGTCGAAGGAGACGGTCCGGGTGCACGTGGTCTCCGACGCGGATTTCGCCGCGGCGGTCAACCAGGGACAGCAGCAGGCGCCAGCATCGACAGAGGCGCCGGGTGACCCGGCTTTTGCGGCAAAGCTCACCAGCCTCGGACAATACGACGCTGCAATCGCGGAGCTTCTCAAGGGATACCGGGACGGCAATCCTGATTTGAACGACAGGATCGCACAGCTGTACCTGCGCACCGGGGCCTACGACGCAGCCGGGAAGTACTTCTCCAAGAACATGGCCGAGCAGGGCGAGTACGGAGAGAGTGCCGTGCTCGGGCTTACCAAAATCGCCATAGCGCAGAAGGACCAGCCGGAGCTTCTCTCTCTTCTGAAACGCCTTCTCGCCGTGAAGGACCCGGGGCTGGAGGAGACTCTATTGGCCGCGGCGCGCCTGGAAAAAGAGAAGCAGGAGGTCGGGCTGGGGATCGACCTGGCCTCGGAATACCTGTCGCGCTACCCCGAGGGAACGTGGCGTGATGAAGCGGACTACCTCCTTGCGCAGATGCTGGAGGTCGATTCGCCGTTTCGAGATATCGCGCGGGCCCGCGTGACGTACCGGGAAATCCTGGACCTGTATCCTGAAAGCCTCTTCGCCTCCCGAGCGCGGGACCGCATCGAGTACATCGACAGGCATTTCTTTCAGATCCGCTGAGCTTGCGCGCATGATGCGCCGCGCAAGTCCCCCATCCTTGACACTGCCCATGGATCTCAGTATATAGTGGCCTGTTCAATACTTACGAAGAACGGACACGGATGCTTGAGAAACTGAGCGGCAAGCTGGGCGATCTGATCCGGCAGATCGGCGGCAAGGCCCATATATCCGAAAAGAACATCCAGGACGCGATCAACGAGATCAAGATCGCCCTCCTCGAGGCGGACGTGAACCTCCGGGTCGTGCGCAGGTTCGTGAACCAGGCCACCGAGGAGGCGCTCGGAGAGAAGGTTCTGCGCTCGGTCACCCCGGGCCAGCAGTTCGTCAAGATCATCTACGACAGGATGGTCGCGCTCCTGGGCGGAAAGAACCAGGGGCTGGCGCTGAAGGGGCCGGACACGCAGTCGGTGATCCTCCTGGCCGGGCTCCAGGGCTCGGGAAAGACCACCACGGCGGCCAAGCTTGCGCTGATGCTGAAGGAGCAGGGGCGCAAACCCCTCCTCGTGGCCGCGGACCTTCTGCGTCCTGCGGCTGTGGAGCAGCTGGCCGTGCTGGCGGAAAACGCCGGTGTGGCGGTTCACCGGGAGGCGGTCACGGACCCCGTGCGCGTGGTGGAGGGGGCGCTCTCCCGGGCGCGCGCGGGAGCAGTTCGACGTGGTCATCGTGGACACGTCGGGCCGGCTCCAGGTGGACGAGGCCCTGATGGCGGAGCTGGTGCGGATCCGCGCGGCGGCGGCTCCGGACGAGGTGCTCCTGGTGGCGGACGCCATGACCGGCCAGAACGCCGTGGAAATCGCGCGGGAGTTCGATGCGAAGGTCGCGCTCACCGGCGTGATCCTCACGAAGTTCGACTCGGACACGCGCGGCGGCGCGGCGCTTTCCGTGAAGAGCATCACGGGGAAGCCCATCAAGTTCGTGGGCGTCAGTGAGAAGCTTGACGGGCTGGAGCCGTTCCATCCCGAGAGGATCGCATCCCGCATCCTGGGCATGGGCGACGTGGTCACCCTGGTGGAAAAGGCCCAGGAGACCATGGAGGCCGGGGAGGCGGAGCAGCTGCAGGAGAAGCTGGCCTCGGAGACCTTCACGCTGGAGGACATGCTGGACCAGTACCGCCGGATGCGCAAGATGGGAAGCCTGCAGTCGATCATGGAGATGATCCCCGGGCTCAAGGGCTCGGGCGCGGAGGAGAAGATCGACGAGAAGGGGATGAAGCGGGAGGAGGCCATCATCCTCTCCATGACCCTGCCCGAGCGGCAGGAACTACCGGATCATCGGCCCGGGCAGGCGGGCGCGGATTGCCCGCGGGAGCGGCACCTCGGTGTTCGAGGTGAACAGGTTCTTGAAAAAATTCGAGAAGACGTGTCTCATGATGAAGAAGATGTCGAGGAGCTCGAAATATCAGGCCCAGGTGCTGTCGCAGCTCGGCGCCGGGGAAGGAGGAGGACGCCAGTGAGCGTGCGCATCAGGCTGAAGAGGTTCGGAACCAAGAAAAGGCCGTTCTACCGGATCGTGGTCATGGATTCCCGGACCCCGCGGGACGGGCGCGTGCTGGAGGAGATCGGGCTCTACCATCCCATCGAGAAGCAGGAGAAGCAGGTCGTCCGTCAGCGCGGAGAAGGTGAAGGACTGGCTGGCCCGCGGAGCCACGCCGTCGAACACGGTCAAGCAGCTCCTGAACCGCAGCGCCAAAGGTAGAACCGCCAGCGCGCCTGCAGACGCCGTCTAGGCCGACGCCGCGGACGGCGCCAAGGGAAGCGCCCGCGGACGGCGCAAAGGAGAGATCCGTGGAAAAGGATCTTGTCGAATACATCGCGAAGACCCTCGTGGACGACCCGACCGGCGTGGTCGTGAACATGATCGAGGGGGAGAAGTCCACGATCCTCGAGCTGAAGGTGGCGGACAGCGACATCGGGAAGGTGATCGGGAAGCACGGCCGCATCGCCAAGGCGGTGCGGACGCTGCTGAGCGCTGCCTCGACGAAGTCGGGCAAGCGGGTGGTGCTCGAGATCCTGGACTGAGGGAGCGTCCGGTGCTGGATGAGGCAGTGATCATGCCCCGGACTTTCTGGCGGTCGGCGTCATCACCGGGACCTACGGCTTCGCGGAGAGCTCAAGGTGAAGAGCTTCTCGGGTGATCCCGGTGGATTTGCCGGGCTTACGGAAGCGAGGTTTCGAAAGGGGGGGGAGGAGAGGACGCTGCGCATCGAGTCCGCGCGGCCCCACTCCCTGGGTGTTATGCTGAAGATCGCGGGCGTGGAAGCCCCGAGAAGGCGCGCGGCCTGGTCGGCTACGAGATCTGGGTGCCGCGTGAGCGCGCCGCCCGCCTCGGTGAGGGGGAGTACTACGCCGCGGACCTCTGCCGGTGCAGCGTCTGGTTCGGGGAGGAGGAGATCGGGGCGGTGCGCTCCGTCTGGGAAGGCGGAGCTGCCCAGCTCCTGGAGGTCCAGAACGAAGACGGGAAGACCTTCCTGGTCCCCTTCACGGATCATTTCGTCGGGGACGTGGATCTGGCGGGCGGCAGGATCTGGCTGAAAGAGGACGAGATCGTCAGATGACGATCACGATCCTCACCCTTTTCCCGGGTCTCTTCGAGGGATTCCTCGAGAGCTCCATCCTGGCGCGGGCAATCGCGCGAGGGCTCGTGACGGTGAAGCCTGTGGACATTCGGGACTACGCGAAGGACAGGCACCGGGTCTGTGACGACGCCGCCTACGGCGGCGGGCCGGGAATGGTGATGAAGCCAGAGCCGATCGCCGCGGCCCTGGAGGCAAACGGCGGTCCCGGCCGCAGGGTCGTCTACCTGACCCCCGCGGGCCGGCTGTACACCCAGGCGCTCGCCGCCGAGCTGGCGCGGGAAGAGGAGCTTGTCCTCCTGTGCGGGAGATACGAAGGGATCGACCAGAGGGTGATCGACGCCTTCGTGACGGACGAGATTTCCATCGGTGACTACGTCCTCTCGGGGGGCGAGGTCGCGGCAATGGTCGTGGTGGATTCCGTGGCGCGGCTGGTCCCGGGCGTGATCACGGGGGATTCGCTGGAGGAGGAGAGCTTCGCCTCCGGGCTTCTCGAGTACCCGCACTACACGCGGCCGGAGGTGTTTCGCGGGGCCAGCGTGCCGGAGGTCCTCCTGTCGGGGCACCACGAGAAGATCCGCCAGTGGCGGCTCATGAAGAGCATCGAGAAGACGATGAAGCTCCGCCCGGAGCTCCTGGATTCGGACAGCCTTCCGGTGGAGGCGCGGGAGCTGCTAGGAAAGATCAGGAGAGAAGGAGACGAACATGGACGTAATGAAGGCGCTTGAAGCGGAGCAGATGAAGGAGAACGCGGAGGAGTTCCGCATCGGGGATACGGTGAAGGTTCACTACAAGATCATCGAGGGAAAGACCGAGCGCGTGCAGGTCTTCGAAGGAATCGTCATCGCGATGAAGCGTGACGGGCTTCGAAAGACCTTCACCGTGCGCAAGATCAGCTACGGCGTCGGCGTGGAGAGGATCTTCCCCCTGCATTCCCCGAAGATCGCAAAGATCGTCCGCGTGCGGGAAGGGAACATGCGGCGCGCAAAGCTGTACTACCTGCGCGGCAGGTACGGCAAGGCTGCGAAGGTCGCAGGAGCTCATCCATCGCAAGCGGGAGAAGGTGCCGGAGACCGGGACTGCGGAGCAGCCCGACGCGCCGCAACCCGGAGAAAAGGCCTGACGAGGAGCGCTGGCTCCCCCTCCCCGTGAGCGGGCCTTTTGTTACGCCGGGCGCCGCCGACGGCGCCATGCAGCTTTCCCTCCGGCCGGGGCTTCGCCTCCGGCCCGGAGAGACCATCATGCTCACCGTCATCAAGCGGCTGGACGTCGACAAGTGGGCGGTCGGAATAGGCGGGCGCGTGTACCCTGCATATTCGCGGATCATGCTCGAAGCCGGCTCCGTTCTGAAAGCGCGGGTGAGCTCGTCGAGCCGGCTATCTGCTGCTCTCCCTGTCTGAACAGCCCCCGGATCCCATCAGCGCTGCCCTCGGCCGACACGGCATACCGGGCGGTGCCGCATCAGAGGTGATTGCGCGCGCCTTCCTTCTGAGCGGCCTTCCCATCCGGGCGGAGACCATCGAAAAGGCAAGAGTGCTCCTCTCCCGGCTCAAGCTCGCCCCGCACAAGGGGGCGCGGTTGATCGCAACACTGATGGACAAGGGAATCGATCCCGGGAGCCGCGGCATTGACGCCCTCCTGGGAATGCTTTCCTTCGGTGAGCGCGGGGGAGGAGATCCCCGGCGATACCGCGGGAAGCCGATGCCCTCAACGGGAGAGGCTGTCAAGGAGTTTGCCGCCGGGCTCGCCGTGGGCGCGCCCGAGGCGCCGGACGCGATCCAGGCGTTCAACCACCGCCGGGGCCGGGCGCAGACGTGGGTGGTGGTGCCTTTCGTCTTCGACGCGGAGCGCGAGCGAATGGCCGGGACCATCAAGATCCTGTATGACCCCTTCCGCGCGCGCCCTCTCAAGCTTGCCCTCACCGTGAATGGCTTTTCTTTCTCCCTGCCCCTGGAGGGGAAGCGCCGGAAGCTCTCCGTATTCTGTGACGAGCCGTCCCTGCGCGTCTCTGCACAGCGGGGACTGGACATGCTACGGGCAAAATTCCATAACATGGGAATGGAAGTTGACGATACTATACTTGGAGGGGAAGCCTTTGACGGATTCTCCCCCGTCGCGGAGGGATCTTCCTTCCCGATCATTGACGTTGCGGGGTGATTCGTGACGGGGCACGAGGACAGGGCGGTAGCCATCCACTACACGGAGGAGCTCCCGGCGCCCATTATCCTCGCCTCGGGGAGGGGACGCATGGCGGAGGCCATCGTGCGCATTGCGCGTGAGAGCGGGGTCACCCTTGTCGCGGATCCCGACCTGGCGGACGCCCTGATCCCGCTGGACGTCAACTCCCTCATCCCTGAGACCCTGTACGAAGTGATCGCAGCGCTTCTCGTTTTTGTGCGAGGGCTGAAAGCAGAAAGAAAATGAAGAGCATCCGCACCAGCGAGCTTCGAGACGGGATGATGTTCGACAAACCCGTCTACATGGACGGGGAGAACGTCTTCGTTCCTCCCGGTGTTCCCATCCGGCAGAAGGACATCGACAGGCTCACGCGCTGGGACATCGGCGAAGTGCGGACCGACGGGTCCCCCATAACGGAAGAGCAGAAGAAAGAGGCGGAGAAACAGAGTGACGCGACCCTCCTCCGTGATCTTCCCACCGAGAAGAAGAACCTTGATGCCTACCTGCGCGCAATCGACGAATACGAGCACATCTCGAACAGCGTGGCGCAAGGGGAAGCAATCGACAGGGCGCGCATCGACTCCGTGGTGAACCTCCTCCTGGAGCGGATCAAGGAAGGCAAGAACGAGATGATCCAGCTCATCCTGATTGCGGGAAAGATCGAGCGCAAGATTGCCGCTGGCGTGATCAACGTCACCATCCTTTCCACCATCATGGGGATGGTCCTGAAGTTCACCAGCCATCGCCTCATCCAGCTTGCCACCGGCGCTCTTCTGCACGACATCGGAATGGTGAAGGTCCCCAAGACGATACTGCAGAAAAAGGAAAAGCTCACCCCGGAAGAGCTGAACCAGATCCGCACGCATCCCATCCATTCCTACCGCGTCATCTCCAAGGAGCTGAAGTACCCGGAAGAGATCGGCGTCATTGCCCTTCAGCATCACGAGAGATGGGACGGGCAGGGCTACCCGCGCAAGCTGCACGGGGAAGACATCAACATTTTCGCGCGCATCGTTGCCGTGGCGGACTCCTACATGGCAATGATCAACAATCGGCCCCATCGGAACTCGATGATCGGCTACAGCGCCATGAAGAACGTTCTGAGCGACAACGGCAGGCATTTCGACCCCAAGATCCTCAAGGTTTTCCTGGAAAGCATGGGGATCTACCCCATTGGCAGCATCGTGCAGCTGAACAACTCGGCCATCGGCCGGGTGGTGGAGACGCACACGGAAGCTCCCCTGCGGCCCGTGGTCGAGCTGATCATCGACGAGTACGGGAACACGCTCGGCGAGCGCGAGGTCGTCGACCTGCTCGAAAAGAAGGGCGTGTTCATCGTCAAGGCAGTGGATCCGAAGTCCCTGGCCCCGGCGCCGGGCGGCCCGGCGCAGGATGCCCGCGCGGCCGGCTCGTGAGCATTGGCGTGGGAGGCCGAACGGTGCGGGTACAGTCGCGGAGGAAGGGAACGGCGGGAGAAGAGCGCGCCGTCGCATGGCTCCGTTCACAGGGGTGGACAATCAGGGAACGCAACTTCCGCACCCGTCGCGGGGAGATCGACGTCATTGCGGAAAAAGGCTCCACGGTCGCTTTTGTCGAGGTCAAGGCATGGGAATCGCTGCCGCAGAGTGAGCTGGAGTACGCCCTTTCCGCCCGAAAGCAGTGGCGGATCGCGCAGGCGGCTCGGTTCTACCTGGCTTTGCACCCCGGGGTGACTGGGAGACAGATGCGCTTCGACGTGATATTCCTGGGGGCGGGAAATGAATCGGATCCGCCACATCGAAGGGGCGTTCAATGGAGGGGTCGACTGATGGTGCGGACTGCAAAGAAGACCGATCCCCAGAAGATCGCTGAGCTGAAGGTGAAGATCCACGACGAGGAATACCTCCTGCAGGCCATCCAGAAGATCGCGCAGGATCTCACGAAGAATCTCGAGCACGGAGAATAGCGGATGAGCTCCCGAAGCTTTCGTCGGCGAAACAACAGGCGCAAGCACAACAGGCCCGCGGCGGGGACGGATAGTCGCGCGCCTGCCCAGCAGGGACCGGCGGCCAGGACCCGCAGAAGGAACCAGGGCAGCGCAGCAACCAGGGCCGGGGGCCGAGGCGGGAGAACCAGCGGCAAGGGCAGCCCGCGAAGAAATCCTTCCGGCGGGAGGCGCTCACCACCCGACAGGGCAAGGGACGCGGCCGGCCATGTCCAGTTCCCGGAGCCTCCCCGCGTGTATCCCGACTGTCCTGTTTGCCAGCAGCAGGTCAGGGAGCTCCCCTCCGCCTTGACGCACCGGGCAACAGGTCAGCCCGCGCACTTCGACTGCATCATGCGAGAGCTGCGGGATTCCAACGAGCTTCTGCCGCAGGAAAGGATCTGCTACCTGGGCGGCGGGACCTTTGGGATAATCGAGCTGCGGCCGGGACCCGGAAAGTTTGTCATCAAGAGACGAATCCCGTACGAGGAAAAGGAAGCCGTCCAGGAGTGGAAGAAACCTCTCCTGATCCT
This sequence comes from uncultured Spirochaetota bacterium, assembly GCA_963745235.1. GTDB lineage: Bacteria > Spirochaetota > Spirochaetia > SZUA-6 > Fen-1364 > Fen-1364. The sequence goes on from CAVUXE010000048.1 coordinate 36,239, forward strand.
GCTCTGAAGCCCCGAGAGAGAGCTACTTCGAAGATTTCAGCTCGTCCAGAACCTGCAGCGCCTTCGCCTTGACGGTGCGCAGGTAGTTGCCCTGGGCAATCTTCACCAGAAGCCGATACGCCTCCGGGTCCTTGAGTCCCCCCGGGGTTTTCTGCGCGAGCTTTTCGATGGCAAGGCTGACGGCGTAGCCGAAGTTCTGGTCAGGAGACTGGGGATCCTCCATATTGTAGGCGAACTCGATTGCCTGTACGACCTCGTTGTTGGGATTCATCCCGAGGTTTCCCAACGCGTACGCCGCCTCCGCCTTGACAATGGGTTCGTCATCTATCAGGAGCACGCGCACGAGGGCGTTCTTGGATTCTTCTGTCCCAACGCGGCCAAGAAGGTTTGCGGCGCGCCGACGGACCTCGGGGAAATTGTTGATCTGGTGACCACTTTCCCGTGAGATCCTTCCCGGAGCCTTCCATTGCCAGGTACTCGAGGACGAACTCCACCTGCGAGGCGTCCGCGCCGCTGACGCCGGAATTGATTCTCTTTTCCAGGTCGTCCAGGGCGCTCAACTTGATCTCCAGGTCATCCGAGGCTGCCTTCTCTCTCAGGATCTGGAACTCGATGCTCTTGAGGAACAGTTCCTCGATGGTGATCTCCTTGGATCCGCTCTGTGTGCCTGACGGGGAGCCCGCCTGCGCGCCGGTCTGGCCCTGGGTGGTGTCCTGTGCGGAGAGGAAAAGGACAGGAACGAGGAAGAAAGCAAACGCCAGGACGGTCAGTACTGTCTTTCTCGCGGTGCACCGCGCGTTATAGGCTTCTCTCATGTGTGCTCCTGTTCCTTTCTTTCAGTCCTGATCCTTCGGCCATATGTCCACCTTCCAGCGCCCGTCCTCCCGTACGAGATAATACAGAATCACGGGCCGGCCATCAACGATGGTCAACGCCTTGACGTGCGTTTCGTCAAGGAAGTTGATGTCCGTCAGCGATGCCTGGACGCGACTGCGCACGACCACATTTTCGAAATAATCCTTCAGGGTCCTCAGGACGATCCCGCTCTTTTGCAGCACGCCGCTGTGGGAGGCCACGTCAAGAAACTTCGGGTCACTGGTTCTGGCGATGTAGGCGCTGGTGAGATAGGACCGCCACCCCTCGTAGTCCTGCGCGTTGATGAGCGACGTCAAGTCCGCTATCACCACCTTCACTTCGTCGAACGTCCTGTTGTAGAGCTCCGGCGTCACGACGAACTCCTGCTGCAACCCCGGGGAGTCCTGCGCCGGGGAGGAATCAGGGGACTTCGTCTGCGATGCGCATGCGAACAACGACATCACGGCGGCCACGGGAATGCAGATCCTCCACACCGGGCTCATTACCAACAATTCTATATGCCGGCATACCGCTTGTCAAAGATTTTTGGGGCCGGTATTCTCGACGGTATGTTCAAGGTGCTGCTCCCGGGAACTTTCGACCCTCCGACGAACGGCCACCTCAACATCCTCCGCCGGGCGTCGCGGCTTTTCGACGCGGTCCAGGTGGTCATAGCCGTCAACCCCGAAAAAGTCTACCTTTTCAGCGCGGAGGAGCGGCTCGGAATGATGAGCGCGCTGGCGCAGGACCTGCCGAACGTCACGGTCTCCACCTGGAACGGCCTGATCGTGGACTTTGCGGACCGGATCGGCGTTCACGTGATCGTGCGCGGCGTGCGCGCGCTGGCGGATTTCGACTACGAGTTCGAGCTTTCCGTCATGAACAGGTCCCTCAATCCGAGAATCGAAACGATTTTCCTGCCGACTGACCAGAAGTACTCCGTGATCCGCTCGTCGGCAATCAAGGAAATCGCCGGCTTCGGCGGGGACATCTCCGGGATGGTGCCGCCCCACGTCGCAAAAGCGCTGCAGGAGAAGCTCGCACCCCGCGCAACGCGAGCAGACTCTGACGCCTTGACATTCGAGGGGGTTAGTGTAGCTTTCCGTGCAGTCACGGCGGCCCGTGACTCATCACAACATAATTGAGGTGACGAATATGGCTTTGCCGAAAAGAAGAATATCGAGGGCAAGGGGACGCAAGCGCCGCTCGGCGAACATGCGTCTTGCGGTCCCGACGCTCGTGGAATGCAGCAACTGCGGAAACAGGGTCATGCCGCACCGGGTCTGCCCCAAATGCGGGTTCTACAGGGGAAAGCAGATCCTCAAGCCCGAGGAAATGGCGTGATCGTCAGAGCATCCAGAGAACACCCCCTCGCGCATTGATTCACATCATTTCAACAGGAGGTTGAACTGTATGGACGAGCTGTTTGAAAAAATGAAGAAACTCATCGCCGACCGGCTTGAGATCGACGAATCCAAGATCACCCTCGATTCATCCTTCCGCCAGGACCTCGGGGCGGACAGCCTGGACACGTACGAGCTCGTGTACGCCATCGAGGAAGAGCTCGGCATCAGCATCCCGGATGAAAAGGCGAACGAGTTCGAGACCGTGCGAGACGCTCTGGAATACATCCGCTCCCAGGTGAAGAAATAGGAAGGTTTTGTTCAAGAGAAACAGACGAGCGCCGGCCATTACGCTGAAGCCGGAGAGAAAGAAGGAGCTCCAGCTCTTCGAACGGCATGCGGGAATCCGTTTCCGGGAGCTGGAGTTCCTCAACCAGGCATTCACGCACCGTTCTTTCGCCAACGAGCTGGGTGAGACGGGCGAGAACAACGAGCGGCTGGAGTTCCTCGGGGACTCCGTGCTCGGCCTCGTCGTGAGCGAATACCTCTACGAAACCCTCCCCGACCAGCCGGAAGGGGAGCTTGCCCGGATCAAGAGCTTCGTCGTGAGCGAGGCGAGCCTTTCGGAGATCGCCCGCGGCCTGCGCGTGGACAACTACATCCTCATCGGCAAGGGGGAAGAGTACTCCGGGGGCAGGTCCAAGAAGGCCATCCTTGCGGACTGCCTGGAAGCCATCATCGGCGCGTACTACCTGGACTCGGGATTCCAGCCCTCCGGCCGCTTCGTCCACCAGATGCTCATCCCGGAAATCAACAAGGTGCTGGAGAACCGGCACGCCAAGGACTACAAGACCCTCCTGCAAGAGTACGTGCAGAAGCGGATGAAGACCTATCCGAAGTACCGGGTCGTGCAGAAGACGGGGCCGGACCACGACAAGACATTCTGGATCGAAGTGCACGTCGGGAGACCGGTCCTTCGGCGCGGGCAAGGGCAAGAACAAGAAGGAAGCCGAGCAGGAAGCGGCGCGCATCGCCTACGAGGGGATGCACGTGGCCGCAGAGCCCGGCACGTCCGGGGCGCTCACCGTCTGCGCCGTCCCGCGGCAGAGCGGACACCCGGGACCGGCGCGTAAGGAGGGGAGGCGCCGCCTACCCTCCGAGTCGCTCGCGGTACAACCTTCCCGCAATCTCCAGCAGCTTTTCCTTTTCGTTCAAAGCAGGGTCTTCCAGCACGGCTTGAAGAAGCTCGTTCAGGATGATGCCCACCGTCGGTCCGGGCGGGATGGCCAGGCGTTCCATGAGGTCATTGCCGTCCACGGCCAGCTGGCGGACGGTGAAAGCGCGTCCCGCTCTCCATGACTGCACGCACGCGCGAAGCGAAGTCCGCAAGCCCCTGCGGGAAAGCAGACGCATTCTCCCGGCACATCCCGATCTGGTCCGCCCTGCGCAGGGCCATGATGTCATCGATCTTCTGCTCTCCCACCCGCGCTATGAGCCGGCGAACCGCCGCGTCCGACCATTCCTCCTGGTAGTTGAACATGTGGTGGGCCACAAGGTGCGACACGTCCTTCACCACGGCGATGGGAAGCTTCAGCCGCGTGAGGATTTCCTCCGTCATGTGCGCGGAAACCCTCTCGTGCGCGTAGAAGGTGGGACGGCCGTCAGGCCCCACGGCGCGCGTCCGCGGCTTTCCGATGTCGTGCAGGAGGGCGGCCAGGCGCAAGATGAGGGAAGACGGCGGGGCGGCGTCGCAGGCGTAAAGGGAGTGCGTGAACACGTCGTAGCAGTGGAGGCTGCCCTGTTCGACGCCCACCCCCTCCAGCAGCTCGGGAAGGACCACCCCGAGGATGCCGGTTTCCTTCATGAGGAAGAGGCCGACTGACGGGAGGGGGGATTCCAGGGTCTTGAGAAGCTCGTCCCTGACTCGCTCCGCGGAAACCTTGGCAAGGATGTCAAGCGCGCCCGGGATGGCCGCCCGTGTCGCTTCATCGACGGCGAAGGAAAGCTGCGCGGCAATCCTGCAGGCACGCAGGGGCCGAAGACCGTCCTCCCGAAAGCGCTCCGCCGGATCTCCGATTGCCCGGATGACCCGGGCCGCCAGGTCCTTGCGCCCGGCGTGAGGGTCAATGATTTCGATCCCTGAGGAGATCGTACGCCATGGCGTTGATGGTGAAGTCCCGGCGGGCAAGGTCGTCGAGGATTGTCGGGGCGAAGGCGACGCTGTCGGGCCGGCTCCCGTCGCTGTAGTCCGTCTCCGTGCGGAAGGTCGTCACCTCGAAGGTGGTTCCCTTGAAGAGCACGGTGACCGTTCCATGCTTGATGCCTGTCGGTATGACACGGCGGAAGAGCGAGAAGACCTGGTCGGGCAGCGCGTCGGTGGCGATGTCGAAGTCGGTATGGGACCTTCCCATCAGCGTATCGCGGACGGCGCCGCCCACCAGGTGACACTGGAAGCCGGACTCGCGAAAAGGAGCCGCAAACTCTCTGACGACCCGGGGGATGCGCATTGCGGCTCAAGTAAATAGGTTTCGGATGGTCAGTGTCAACAAAAAAGCCGCCCCGACGGGGGCGGCTTTCCAGATTGCTCCGCGGGGACCTAGCGGAACAGCTGCAGGACCGTCTGCGGCTTCGTGTTTGCCTGCGCCAGCATGGCGGTGGAGGACTGCACAAGGATCTGGTCCTTCACGAACTCCACCATCTGCGCTGCCATGTCGGTGTCCCTGATCAGGCTCTCGGCCGCCTGGAGGTTCTCCGCGCCGACAGCCAGCCCCTTCATGGCGTACTCCAGCCTGTTCTGGTAGGCGCCCAGGTCCGCCCTCTGCTTGTTGACGAGCCTCAGGGCGTGGTCCAGCACCCCGATGGCCGCGTTGGCGTGGTCCGGGGAGGACAGGGAGATGAAGGTGGCGTTGGCCGGCAGGCCGTTGGCTCCCTGGATCCCCAGCCCCTGGGCGGTCATGGTGCCGATGTACACGCGGGTTCTCTGGTCCATGTTGGCCCCGATCTGCAGCCACATGCTGCCGGTGACCGCGTTCTCTCCCGTGGAGCGGGCGAAGCGGCCGGTGAGCATGTTCATGCCGTTGAACTGGGCGTGGGAGGCAATGCGGTTGACCTCTGCCACGAGGGCGGAAACCTCCACCTGGATCTGCATGCGGTCCTCGTCGGAGTAGATGCCGTTGGAGGCCTGCACCGACAGCTCGCGCAGCCTCTGCATGATGTCCTGGCTCTCCTGGAGGTAGCCTTCCGCGGTCTGGATGAAGGAGATGCCGTTCTGAGCGTTGTTCTCCGCCTGGTGGAGGCCGCGGATCTGGGAACGCATCTTCTCCGAGACTGCGAGCCCGGATGCGTCATCGCCCGCGCGGTTGATGCGCATGCCGGATGAGAGCTTCTCCATGTCCTTGTCCGCCTGGATGCCGTTGAAGAACAGCTGGCGGTCGGTGAAGAGAGCGCTCATGTTGTGATTGATGATCATCGAATCCTCCTTGAACGGTTCGTGCCCGGACGTCCCTGTCCGGGGTGATCTCCCTTCAATGGTCGGAAGAATCCGGGGGTGCTTGAGAAAATCCGAACACCGACGATTTCGTTGAAAGAAGCCCGCGAAACGGGTACTCTTGAGCACAAGAGACCGGATGATGCTGGAGAAAACGAGGCTGGAGGAACTTTCGCTGGCTCTTCCCGAGAAGGAAAGGAAAGACCTCCTGGAGCGGATTGCCCGTCGGATGGAGCGCACGGAAGGGGAGGAAGCCTTCCCCGTCGAGCTGAAGGAGGACGAGCGGGAGAAGATCATCTCCTTTGAAATGAAGGAAGCCGGCGTATGGGTGCGCTTCCTGATATGGCTGCGAACGTTCATCACGGGACGGACCCGGAAGGAAGTTTTTGTCGATATCCGTCTCCGGCGGCTCAAGTCTCACATTCAATCGGTGAATCCCGGGCTCACCGGGTTCGAGACGAGGGATCTCACGCCGAAGCTGGCGCGCAGGCTGTTCGAGGTCTACCAGCGCATCCACCCTCTTCTCCCCTTGTATCATGCCCTTGGCTCCGATAAGGCGTTCAAGGGGGAAGCCTTTTCCTGGCTCGTTGATCGTCGCTATGAGAACGCAAAGAGCAGTCTGGAGCAGTTCGTCGCCGAGGAGGAGATGGAAGAGCTCTTCGCAACCACCGGCCAGACGGAAGACATCAGGAAGAGACTATCGGCGCGGCTCAGTGAATACGTGCGTACCATTCCGGAAACGTTCCTGCTTCAGACAGAGGAGAGCGCCAGGCTGCACCTCTGCATCGGCAGGCTCGTCTTCTTCCCCTTCGCGGGACTCCTCAGATATTTCAGCTATGTTGTTGCCGATCCGGAAGACCCGGAGAGGGCTCCCGCATTCGAGCATGCTCCGGCAATGCTGACCCTGGACCTGCTTGAGAAGCTTTCCATCGTGCTCTCCCAGCTCCTCGGGCTGGCTCCGGACTTTCCCTACGCGGAGGAGCCGGTAGCCTACTACCTGCTGGTCCGGGCCGGGTTGCGGCCTCGTGAAGAAAAGGACACCGCAAAGATAGAACAGGAGCTCATCCGCGTGCGCGCGGAAATCCGCTCCCTCACAAGCGAAATCGAGCAGTTCGACCGGACGGTGCCTCTGCTGGACATCGTGCGATATTTCCGATCGGATCCGTGGTTCCAGCTCGTCTCCGGAACGCCGCAGCTTTACCTGAGAAACCTGTACTTCTCGAACCTCAAGACGCACCTGGCGGAGGAGCTGGAACAAAGGCTCGGAACCGTGAAGGAAAAGGTGATCGGGAAGAAGATTCAGGATCTGCTCAAGGGAACACGTCTTGTCGGGCTCGCCAACCTGAAGGAAGCCCCCGAAGATGCGCTGCGCAAGGAAGGGTTGCCGTATCTCACATGCGTTCGGAGCATGACGCTCCTGTACAACTACCTCCAGCAGCAATTCAAGGGTGTGATCCAGGAGGCGGCACAGCTCCTGGGAGCCACCGCGCTGGCCAACAACCGCATCACCCAGAACCGCCTCACGCTGGCGATATCCAACCTGGAAGACCTCGAAGCCAGGATCATCCTTTTTGACCGCTCCCTGTCCCCGGATGAGGATGACGGAAAAACGCTCGTCCGCTTCCGCTCAAACCTCGCCACGGACCTGCTGTCACAGAAGGGCTATCGCGCCTTCATTATCCAGAAGGACGGGGAGGGGAGGGACCTCATTGAGAAGGCCAGGGAGAACCTGGTGAGCGTGCGCCGGATCTTCGAGGAAGTCCGCTTGAGCACCTTCGAGACCACCCGGTCAACGCTCAAGACGCTGCACGTGTTCCGCGGCAGGAACCAGACCCTCGGCCAGATCCTCACCTCCCGCTCGGACGCAATCGGGGCTTTTCTGGCGCTCCTTGATCAGCTGGTCGAAGTGGAAAAGGGCGACTGAGCGACCATCTCGCGGAGGCGCCGGGTCGTCTCCCGGGGATCCTCCACCAGCACCCTCTTGCCTGCAATCAGGTCCGCGATGCCCGTCTCCCGCGGGTAGCGGGGGATGATATGCAGATGCAGATGATTGATCGATGCTCCCGCCGCGGGGCCCATGTTGAAACCGATGTTGTAGGCGTGGGGCGCACTTGCGCGGTCCAGGAGATCCAGCAGGAACCTCTGTAATCCGGCGAGCCTGCTCTCTTCATCCGCCGTGAGCTCCCGCACGTCCTCCACGTGACGAAGGGGATACACGAGGAGGTGGCCGGGGTTGTAGGGATAAAGGTTCACCGACACGATGAAAAGCTCGTCCCGCCAGATGCTCAGGTCCACGACGTCAGGGTTGCGGTCCCGTATCATGCAGAGGATGCACCCGGATGGATGCTTCCCCTTGACGTAGGCCATCTTCTCGAAGTTCAGGAAATAGCCGTGGTCCCCCAAAGCGCTACTCCAGCCCGCCAAGCTTGTCCAGGAGATCGAGGGCCTGGAGGTCTTTCGTCGTCAGTTTCTGGCTCGTCTCGAGGAAGAGAAACTTGATCAGGGCGGGGTACTTCGCAAGGAGCTCGCCGTACCTGGTGAGTATGGCGATGGTGGCTTCCTGCCTCTCAGCGGCCCTGCGCTGAAGGGCATCTTCGGCAACCTGCTGGGGAGCCTGGAGGGAAAGGGCCTTTTCCCGTTCGTCGATGATTCTCATGTAGGCGGACCGGAGCTTCCGGTAAAGCTCGGCGTCGGGCATCTTCAGGATCACAGGGGAGATGGACAGAAACTCGAGGCGAGGGAAGCTTTCCTTCAGACCGCTGACCAGTGCGGCAGCGAAGGAGCTGGGACCCGCGGCGGATTGGCCTGGAGAGTCGTCAGCCTGCGGAGTGACGTTTGCAAGTCCGAGGGCAAGCTCCGAAGCGCGTCTCTGGATCTCGCTGTTCGTCTGGTCGTACCAGTCCCCGATGTTCTCCTGCCGGAGACCCTCGTTGGCCACCAGCCCGGGCAGCGCGTCCGGACGGATTCTGTAGAGCGCGGAAAGCTTGATGTCCACGGAGAAGTCCGGCCGCTCCGGCATGAGCGCGGAGTACGCCTCAGCGGAGGGAAGGAGCGAACGGATCTCCGCGTCAGCCCTCTCCGTGCTCAGGCTGATGCGGTACAGGGTGAGCGCATGCGGCACCAGCCGCTCCCATCTCCACGTGAACCCCGAAGGGCCGATCACGGATTTGCCAAATCCCCGCGACGTCGTAAAAGGCACCGCCCACGTATCCGGGCCCAGTGAGAGCTGGACCCATCCGGCAAAGAAGCCGACGAGCACAAGCACGAGAAGGACGGCCGTCGGAATGTACCAGTAATTCCGCATGAATCTTTCGGCGCCGGTCTGCGCTCAACCGAGATTGCGGCGCGCCGCTGGTGTTGCGGCAGGCCTTGAACTATAGTGTAACTCGGATGAAAGAATATCCTTTTCTCACACGGCTGTCCAGTTTTACGGGCAGAGCAGTGGTGTTCTTCTTCTTTCTTTCCCTGCTGCTTTTCTTTTTCTATATCCTGGGCAACTACCAGGACTTCCTCGACTCCACGCAATTGTTCCTTTTGACCCTGCTGCGGCTTGCCCTTTCCCTGGAGCTCGCAAGCGGCGCGTATCTCGCCATCTTCCTGGTGCGCCGCACTGTTCATGAGCGCCGGGCCTTTGTGCTTCGGTGGATCCTGCTGGCTTTCTCCATGACCGGCTCCGGCGCTCTCCTGCTCGTTCTCCAGTATATCCGCGCGTGGCTGCGCGCCTGAAAAACCGCTATACTCCGCGAATGTCTGTCTTCACGGTCGAATCCCCAGCCGCCATCCATTTCGGTGTTGACACGCTCGACAGGCTCGGCCAGATCGTCGCAAAGGACGGACCGCGCGTTCTTGTCCTCACGGGCGAACGGTGGATGGCATCTTCCGGCTGGACGCAAAAGCTCCGCCAGCTTCTTTCCGGTCACGAGGTTCAATCTCTCCCCTGCCCGCACGGCGAGCCGTCCACCGAGTCACTTGCATCATGCGCGGAGGCCGCGCACCCGTTTTCTCCGACGGTGATCGTTGCCATCGGCGGCGGATCCGTCCTGGACACGGCGAAGGCGCTGTCAGCTCTTCTGCGCCACGGCGGACCGGTTTCGAGATATCTCGAAGGCGTGCCGGGCTCCGTGGCGGTGCCGGGCCCGGGCGTTCCCTGGGTCGCGGTGCCGACAACCGCCGGTACGGGAGCCGAGGTGACGAAGAACGCGGTCATACGGGCAACTGACCTAGGCGTCAAGCGAAGCATGCGCTCGCCGCACCTGCTCGCGCGGGCGGTGGTCGTTGATCCGCGGCTGACCCTGACTCTCCCCCCCCGGTGACCGGTATCTCGGGGCTGGACGCTTTGACGCAGCTGGTGGAGGCGTACGTCACCCCGAAGTCAAACCCTTTTGTCCGGTCGCTGATCGAAGGCGCGTTCGGGCCCATGATCGCCTCCCTTGAGCGTTTGAGCTCGGACCCGGCGGACATCGACATGCGCTGCGCTGCAAGCTATGGGGCGCTCGTCAGCGGGCTTGCGCTGGCCAACGCCGGGCTGGGCGCCGCTCACGGCTTTGCCGCCGCGTTGGGCGGGATGTTCGAGGTGCCCCACGGTCTTGCCTGCGCGGTTTCGCTTCCGCTCGTGCTGGAGGCCAACGCGGAGGTGACAGGGGAACTGGTTGCACAGCTCGCCGTTCGCGCTCACGCTGGCGGAAGCTCCACCGCACATCCAGTCCAGTGGCTTGCCGACAAGGTGAGGGAGATCCTGCGGGCATTCGGTTTGCCGCAAGACCTGCGGGAATACCACATTCCTGCCGAAAGGATCAGTGAGATCGCGGAGAAGTCCTCGGGATCCAGCATGAGCGGCAACCCGCGACAGCTCGGCCTGGCGGAGCGGGAGAAGCTCCTCGCAAGGATCGTCTGCGGCGAAACGGAGAACGAGGGATAATGACCAGGGCGGTCCGGGGTGCCATCCAGGTGAGCCGCAACGAGCGGCGCGCAATCCACGAGGCAGCGTTGCGGCTCATCGATGAGCTCCTGAAGAAGAACCAGGTTCGCGGACGGGACATCATCAGCATACTTTTCTCCCTGACGACCGACCTGGACGCGGGAAACCCGGCGACCGGCCTGCGCGAGGGCGGGTTTCTGGAGACGCCGCTTTTCTGCGTTCAGGAGGCGAAAGTCGAGGGCGGGATGGAGCGAGTCATTCGGGCCCTTGTCACGTTCGAGGGAAAGAGGCGTCGGAAGGCAATTGCGATCTACCTGGACGGCGCCGAGGCGCTTCGTCCCGACATCGCCCCGGGGAGATCTCCGTGAAGCTTCCCGGCAGCGTGTGGCACGTGGCGCGGGAGTACGCCGGGCTGGCTGAGGCGGGCGGTGTGAAAGACGTGGTTCGGGGACTGGCCGACGCCCTGGTCCGACGAGGCGTTTCAACCACGGTCGTCATACCGCTCTACGGTTTCCTGGCGCCTCTGGTGGAGAAGAGGAGACCGGTTACCTCGTTCACGATGTTGCTGCCGGACCAGGACAAGGCAAACGAGCTTTTCGAAGAGCGCGTGCGGATCTCCCAGTCGGAGATGCAGGGCGTGAGGCTTCTTCTGGTAGAGTCGCCCCGCTTTTCCTCGCTGCGCGACGTGTATACATACACAGCCCAGGACGAGGCGGAGAACGAATGGCGAAAGAAGGGGACGGGCCATTGGGATTCCCATCAGCTGAACCTGTTGCTTCAACGCGCGGCGCTGGAGGCCGCGGCCGGGCTTGGCGAAGCTCAGGTGCTGTTTCACTGTCATGACGGCCATACCGCGTTTCTTCCTGCACTCATGAGGGAATCTCCTGCATTTGCGGAGGCGTTCAGGCTCTCTGCTTCCGTTGTGACAATCCATAACGCGGGCAAGGGCTATCACCAGGAAGTGTGGTCCCCCGAGTTTGCGGCCCTGCTGACAGGACTGCCACCGTCGGTGCTGGAGAAGGGGATGCTGGGGGGCACCGTGGATCCGCTGCTCCTGGCCGGTTCCTACTCCCTGCTTTGCACCGTGTCAGAGCAGTACGCGCGGGAGTTGCTTGCGGAAAAAGAAGACGAGGTGAGCGGAGGCCTCGGCAGGGCCTGCCGGGAGCGCGGCATCCCGCTTGCCGGAATCACGAATGGAATAGATCCCACCCCCTGGGATCCGCGTTTCCCTGAGCGGTCGGCGCTCGGCGTGAGGTTCGACCCGTCAACCGGTGACCTTGCGGGCAAGAGGGAGTGTCGCAAGACCCTGGCAGAGCGCCTCAACATCCCCCGGGGACCGGCGGAAGACCGGCTTCCCTTGTACGCTTTCGTCGGAAGGCTGACCGAGCAGAAAGGCGTCGACATCCTGTTCAGCTCGATCAAGGAAATCCTTTTCCATGAAGACAGCCCGCTCTTCGTCGTCCTGGGGTCCGGGGAAAAGCAGAGAGAGGACGTGTTTGCGCAGCTTGCAGTGCAGCCGCAAACGCGGGGGAGGCTCTGCTTCGTTCCGCGCTACGACCCGGCGCTGGCAAAGCTCATTTACGCTGCAAGCGACTTCTTTCTCATACCGTCCCTGTATGAGCCATGCGGGCTCACCGACTTCATCTCCCAGGTCCTCGGAAGCATACCCATTGCGCATCACGTCGGCGGCCTGGTGAAGGTGAGGGATGGTAAGACCGGATTCTCGTATGATGAGCAGTCCCCCGTGGCCCTTTCCGCCGTACTGAAGAGGACGACAGGCATGTTCGTCTCTGATCCGTCCGCGTTGGAGGCCATCCGGAGGCGGGCCTTCTCTGAGATATTCTCCGCGCACACCTGGGACAAGGTTCTGGAGGAAGGCTACCTTCCTCTCTACGCCAAGGCATTCGAGGAGGCAACCCGGTGGACGCGGAAGTAAGCCTGAAGACGTCCATCGACGTTGCTCGGATCCGCCGGGCGTGTCGTGTTGCGGAAGACTGCATGCGGTTTCTTTCCGGGCAGATCCATCCGGGTGCGACCACCGAAGATCTGGACCGCCAGGCAGCCCGCTTCCTGAACAAGCACAGCGCGGCTTCCGCTCTTCGCGGGTACCGGGGTTTTCCCGGGTGCATCTGCACTTCGGTGAACAATGTCGCCGCCCACGGTATTCCTTCAAACAGAACGGTCGAAGAGGGAGATCTGATCTCACTCGACATCACGGTGAACCTGGACGGCTGGTTTGGGGATACGGCCTGGAGCTTCATCGTCGGAAAAGGGGGCCCGGACAGCCGGCGGCTGCTGCGAGCTGCCTGGCGGGCAACACTTGCGGGAATACGGGCTGCCCGGGCGGGAAACCGCATTGGCGACATAGGGGCCGCCATTCAGAAAACGGCCCGGGCGTTCGGATGCTCGGTCATTGAAGACTACGTGGGCCACGGGATTGGCAGGGCCATGCACGAGGACCCCCTGGTGCTCAACTTCGGTGCCGCGGACACGGGGATGAGGATCGTGCCCGGAATGGTTTTCACGGTCGAGCCGATGCTGAACCTTGGCGGCCGGGAGGTCCACGTCACGGAGGATGGCTGGACCCTGGTTACAAGCGATGGGAGCCTCTCCGCGCAGTTCGAGCACACTGTCGCGGTGTTCCGCGACTACACTGAAGTGCTCACCTATTCACGGGGCGACATCTTCGAGTCCGGCGACTTTCCCCCATCATTCACGGATTCCGCCCCGCGTTGAGGTTGGGGGAAAGCACCTGACGGCCCGATATTCCCAGCACGGGCTGATGACAACAGGCTGATGAAAGCGGCTTGACAGTGAAAAGTGCGCGTTATAGGTTTTTTCGGAATTGTCGCCACCTTAGCTCAACTGGCAGAGCACGTGATTTGTAATCTCGAGGTTCTCGGTTCAAGTCCGAGAGGTGGCTTACAGACGAAGTTCGCGGCGCTCTGCCTCACCATGGCGACAACGCCCGTCCAGTCACGCAGGGCCAACGGGGAGTCCTTGCCGTGGCCCGCCGTCTCGATACGTCCTGAGGCCTCCGCCTGTGGGACTTGGTCGATAAGGGGTCTACGGCCTTCCCCCGGGCCCTGGCACGCTCTTGGATCGCTTACAATGAGCATTTTGGATCGAGGGCGTCCAAAAATACACAAGCACTGGCATCGCAGCGGCAAAGTCTGCGCTGGAGACCGTGACCGTTCAGTCGCTTGTTTGATCCTACGGACTCAGGGATTCAAAACTTTGATTTGACTGCTCCGCGGCCGGCATTTAGATTCACTGTAGCATCATACGGGGGTGAAGAGCATGGGCAGTAAATACCCTTTTCCATTGCTCTGTGTTGTGCTGCTCGCCTCCAATATTCCGCTATGGGCCAATCCGCTTATGACTGACCGACGGGACGGTGACAAGCGCAGCCCGATCGATCTTTCTACGGGAAGCCCAGAGCCAAGCATCCAAAACGGTGACAGTAGCCTCTTCGCCCCGAGTCAGTGGAGCGCTCCTCATTCAAAAAACACGTCGCCCATTGATTCGTCCAACGGCTTTACTCTTGGAAAGTTTCCGCTGTTCTCGACCCGTTTGATACGCAACGCTCTGCCGGTGGAAATAGCGGTCCTCTTCGAAGGCTGCTCTGACGGACCCGCTTGCCTGGTTGAAGCCGGCCTAATGTTGAGGTTTTGACGTTTGCGGGTACATCAAGACGCCTGTGCAGGGCAAAGAACCACAGGGGAAGGGAGAGAACACCGGTGAGACAGCGAATAGTCATTGCTGTAGCTCTCGCGGTCCTTATGGCGGCCTCTGCATATGCACAGACAAATTTCTTTTTGCTGGTAGAAACTGGAACACCGCAGCAGATACAGGCTGCTATCGACGCTGGCGCGGACGTAAATGCTGCGAACGCGTTCGGTTCGGCCCCTCTGCTGCTCGCTGCCAAGTACAACCATAATCCTCTTGCCCTTACCGTTCTCTTGAATGCAGGCGCGGACGTCAACGCTCGCAGCAACTTCAACAATACGCCCCTGTTAGTCGCCGCCCAGTTCAACACGAACCCTGAGGTGATAACCACACTCTTGAAGGCCGGCGCTGACCTGAGGGCCCGGGGCAGGGACGGCATGACCCCTCTCATGTTTGCCGCTGGAGGCACCTTTAACCCCGAAGTAGTGCTGGTGCTCCTGAAGGCTGGTGCAAACGCGAAGGGGAAAGACATGAATGGGAAAACAGCGCTTGACTACGCACAAGAGAATCCGAGCTTGAAAGGCACCGATGCCTATCGGCAGCTTCAGGAAGCGTCACAGTAAGCCAGGCAAGGACCGGGTTGCAGGGCTCGCCGATTATTGCGCCGCCGGCCCTGCAGGTGGTTGCGAGAGTGGATTGTAGAGTATCGCAGAGTGTCGTCGAACATGTGTTCGTCGTCTCAACTCCGAGAGGTGGCTGACTCACCCCATGGCAGCCTGGTTGAGGTAGTCGATGAAGGGCTTCATCGCCTTGAGGCTCTCCAGCACAAGAGCCGGAAACTCCGGGGAGGCAACGGTCTTGTCATCGAACCTCTCCATTACGCATACCTGCTTGTAGCGGAGCAGCTCGATCTCAGGATGATCGCTCGGGTACCCCTGGGGAGCGGTCTTCACCTTCTCTCCGGTCAGCTCCTGGAAATGCCGCTTGAACTGCACGCTGCTGAGGATCTTCTTGAATGGGCCGGCACCGGCGTCCATGGCCTGCCTGAATGCAGACAGCTGCTGCGGGGTCGGTTCCCAGAGGCCGCCAGCAGCCATCGACTTTCCATCTGG
This sequence comes from uncultured Spirochaetota bacterium, assembly GCA_963745235.1. GTDB lineage: Bacteria > Spirochaetota > Spirochaetia > SZUA-6 > Fen-1364 > Fen-1364. Next base: position 51,623 of record CAVUXE010000048.1, read on the forward strand.
TTGCAGGTGCAGGTGATACCCGATTCTGCCGGATTTCCTTCCTCCGGGAACTATTCCTGCGCCCAGGCCGGTCTTGTACGGGCTCTTGTCCTTGGAGAAACGGACATCGCGATAGATCCGCATCATGCAATCCTTCGGAGTCACTCCGTCAAGGTCCACCACCTTGCCCAAGCCGGGCAATGAGCTGGCCCACCAGCACCTCGAACTGATTCATGGCCTGCTCGTACTGCTCCCTGTTTGCCTCGAACCACTGCTTGTTGTTGTTTTTCCCGAGCCCCGAGAGGAACTGAAGGGCAGAGCGAAGACCGGGATCTTTCGTCATTGGTTGCCTCCGTTCGTCAAGGTCTATAGTACAAACACGTCCGTCCGATCGACCATGAGCCGGCACCGGGCCCGCACGGGCGGTAGCTGGCCGGCACAAGGCCCTTGACAGAAGCGGATGATTTCTCATATGACCATGTGACAAGTCCATGGGTTGGGGGAGATTCCCGAGTGGTCAAAGGGGGCAGACTGTAAATCTGTTGGCTACGCCTTCGAAGGTTCGAATCCTTCTCTCCCCAATTCCTACAGCACACCATGCGGGAACCTTTCTACAGTGACGGCTTGCGCTTCGGATGCACCCGGTGCTCGAAGTGCTGCCGACATACCCCGGGCTACGTTTTTCTTTCGGAGGCTGACATCGAACCCCTCCTTCGGGCGCTGTCAGTGCCGCGGCAGACCTTTCTGCAGGGATATTGCCGTCGGGTTCGCTTCGGTCCTGTGCAGAGACTCAGTCTCAAGGAGAGACCGAATGTGGACTGCATCCTGTGGGAGGACGGGGGATGCTCGGTGTACGAGGCGCGGCCTCTGCAGTGCCGCAGCTTTCCGTTCTGGAGCTCCTGCCTCTCCTCAATGGAAGAGTGGCAATTCCATGGGCGCCAATGCCCGGGGATCGGAACGGGCCCGCTGCACTCCCGCAAAGAGATCGAGGGCTGGCTTGCGCAGCGGATCAGTGAGCCGTTCATTGAGGTGGGGGGCTGAATGGATGGGCGGGATTTTTCTTTCGGACAGCGAGGAGAACGAGCTGTACGTGATGCTCAAGCCGCGTGAATCCGACCTTCCAGAGCCGCTCAAGGTGCTCCTCCGCCGGGTGGAGAAATCCCTCTACCAGCGCATGACAATTGAAGACATCGAGGGGCTTTCCGCGCGCTTTTCCTGAGCGAAATCGTTGATTTCGCGCCGTGCGAGCGATATTTTCAGGTAGGGCCGGGGAAGGCCTGGTGGATCCATGAGCAGACGCGCAATCCTTCTTCGGATATCGACCGTTGCCCTGGGAGTGGTTCTCTGCGCGGCGGCAACCCTGGCCTTTCTGAACTCGAGCCCGAGGCCTGCAGGTGACAGGCTGTTCTCCATCCGGCCCGGCGAGAGTCTCTCTCGAATCAGCGAACGGCTCCAGGATGAAGGCTTCATCCGATTCGCGCCCTTTCTCGACGTGGTCGGCAGGATTCGCGGGACACAGGGAGACTTCAAGGCCGGATACTACCGTATCCCCGCGGGCGCCTCGACTCTGTCCATTCACTGGCTTCTTGTGGAGGGAGCCCAGACCCTGGAGAAACTCACCATTCCCGAGGGGTGGACATCCACCAAGATCGCGCGTCACCTGGAAGCGGAGGGCGTCTGCTCGGAGGCGGATTTTCTGGAGGCCGTGAAATCTCCCGCGCTGATTTCGAAGTTCGGCGTGCCCGGGAGGAGCCTGGAGGGGTACCTGTTTCCTGACACCTACTATGTCCCCCGGCCTTTCCCCGCGGATGCCATGGTGGAGCTGATGGTGAAGACATTCTTCGACAGCGTCAGCGGGATATACCCCGGATGGAGGGAGATGCGCCAGGACAAGCTCCGAGATACGCTGATCCTGGCCTCCATCGTGGAGCGGGAGTACCGCATGCCGGATGAGGCTCCCCTCATCGCTTCCGTCTTCTACAACAGGTTGAAGCTGAACATGGGGCTTGAATCGTGCGCCACTCTTGAATATATTATCACGGAGATCCAGCAAAAGGCACACCCGGAGTACATCACGACGGAAGATGAGAAGCTCAACTCACCGTACAACACGTATAAGTGGGCGGGTCTGCCGCCTGGTCCGATCTCGAATCCTGGAAGGACAGCGCTGGAGGCCGCTTTCCGTCCTGCGCAGACAGATTACCTGTATTTCGTGCTCCGAGACGCGGACGCTGGCCGGCATTACTTCTCTCGCGATCTGAGCGAGCACAACCAGGCGAAGTACCTCTATTTGAAGAAATCGTAGGGGTATGCGGATACCGGAAAGCACGCTCTCCGAGATTCAGAACCGCCTCGACATTGCGGAGGTCATCGGGGAGTACGTGACCCTGCAGCGCAAGGGCGGGAGATACTGGGGCCTCTGTCCCTTTCACCAGGAGAAGTCGCCTTCCTTCACCGTGACCCCGGAGAAGGGAGTCTACTATTGTTTCGGATGCCACAAGGGGGGCGGGCTTTTCCAGTTCGTGATGGACGTGGAAAAGATCGAGTGGCGCGATGCCGTTGAGCTCCTGGCAAAGAAAGCGGGAGTGGAAATCCCCCAGGGAGACGCGGGAGGGGAAGGGGCCAAAAGGGAAGCGCTTCTGGAGCTCAATAAGAGGGTCGCCGGAAGCTTCCACTGGCTGCTCCGCGAAGGGGCGCAGGCGGAGGCCGCCCGGACGTACCTGGAATCCCGGGGCGTGAGCAAGGAGATAGTTGACAGTTTCCAGCTGGGCTACGCTCCCCCGGAAAGGGAGTGGCTGCACAGGTTCCTGAAACAGAAGAGCTACTCCGATGAGTTCCTGGCGCAGACGGGGTTGTTCACGCAGGCTTCGCGGGGCGGCATGGGGACGTTGTTCACAAACCGCGTCATGTTTCCCATCGCCAACGCTCGGGGGGAAACGCTGGCATTTGGCGGAAGGGCGCTGGGAGACGTCCAACCGAAGTATCTGAACTCCCCTGAGACGGCGTTTTTCCGCAAGGGTGAGAACCTTTTTGCGATCGACAAGGCGGCGGCTGCCATTCGCAGCGCAGGCGCGTTTGTCCTGGTGGAGGGCTACATGGATGTCCTGGCGATGCACCAGGCAGGCATCGCCAATTGCGTGGCCCCGCTGGGAACGGCGCTCACGGAGCCCCAGGTGCGGCTCCTGAAGCGCTACGCGCAGAAGGGAATCCTGGTGTTTGACGGAGACGATGCCGGGCAGAAAGCCAGCATGCGGGCCATCGAGATGCTGGAGCGCCAGGACTTGATTGCGCAGGTCGTTGTTCTTCCGGACGGCCAGGACCCGGCGGACTTCGTGCAGAAGGGGGAGGCCGCGAAGCTTCGGGAGCTGTTGGAAAGGCCCCTGGACAGCTTCCGCTACTTGACGGCAAGGGCTCTCGCCGCGCGTGACCTCGCCAGCCCGGAAGGCAGGGAAGGGTTCCGCGATTTCCTGTTTCCGTACGTGGCGGCCGTTGGCTCCCAGTTGAGGGCGGACGGCTACCTGACGCAGATTGCGGAGGCTCTTGGCGCGGAGCCCGGAGCCATTCGCCGGGATTTTTCGGCCTGGAGGTCCCGGGAGAAAGACCGCGGAAGGGGCAAAGCGGTGAGCACAGCGGAAGGTCCCGCGGCTGTTTCCGCGGACTTGTTTCTTTTTCTCGCCGTTGCCGCGAATCCGGAGCTCTTCCCACTTGTCCGCAACGGCGGGATTTCGATTTCTGATCTCGATGATGAGCGCGCCAGGCAGCTTTTCATCGCGTTGGAGGAATGCTTTCGGGCGGAGGAAACCGGGCTTGACGCGTTGTGCGCACGGATCGACTCGCCTGCGCTGCGGGATCTTGTGATTCGCAAGGTCGCGAGCGGAGAGTTCGACATGAACCAGGAAAGACTGGTCAGGGACGGAGTGCGGCGCGTACGCCAGAGGGAGCTCGCAAAGCGCATCGACCTGTTGGGGGCGGAAATGCGAAGGATCGATCGAGAAAGCCCGGATGCCGCGCGCATGCGTGAGCTTCTCGCGGAAAAGATGCATCTGGACGACGAGCTTGCGAAACTGAACACGGGGGCTGCAAGGGCTTGAAAACGAAAACGACGACAAAGGCCAAACAAGCGCCGCACGCGGCGTCACGGGAAACGCAGAAGGCGGCGCGGGAAGCGCCGCACGCTGCGTCACGGGATGCGAAGCATGCCGCGTCACGGGAAGCGCCCCACGGGGCGTCAAGGGAATCGGCTCACAAGAGGGAAAAGGCCGTGGGGAGGGCTGCCTCCAAGATCACTCGCGGCGCCGCCCCGTCTTCGGGAAGCGTCGAGCTCGCCGACGACCCGGCTATCAAGAAGCTCCTCGAGTATGCGAAGGGGAAGAAGAGCGTCAGTTATGACGAGGTGAACGATTTCCTTCCTGACTCGATTGTGCACTCGGACCGAATCGAAGAGGTCATCGGTCTGCTGGAAAAGCACAACATCAAGCTGGAAGACGAGGAGATCAACCTCGACATCGAAGAGGAAAAGCCCGGGAAGGACCGCAAGAAGCTCATTTACAGCGACAAGGAATCCTCGGTGGATGATCCCATCCGCCTCTACCTGCGAGAGATCGGCAAGGAGAATCTGCTCACCGCAGAGCAGGAGGTCGAGCTCTCCAAGCGGATGGAAGAGGGAGAGAACGTCGTCAAGGGAGTCATCAAGAACTCCGGCGTGCTGGTGCGGGAGTTCCTCCGCCTCGGTCTACGCGCTACCTCCGTCAAGGATCCCCGGGAGATGAACCTCTCCAAGAAGGAGGCCACCGAGTACCTGGCGGAGACCCGCAAGCTCGGCGCTTTCTATCGGGAGCCCTTCAAGGATCACCTGCCGGGCGTGAAGCGCTACATGGAGATGAAGCGCCAGACCGAGTCCGAAGGCGGGGACATCTTCGACGACGCGTTCCTGGAGATCCGCAAGGACGTTGCGGACTCCCTCAAGAAGGTCGAGCTGCGCCCGGAGGACATCGCGGCCATTGCGGACCGGCTCATTGCCGTGGCCCGGCGGATCCGTTCTCTTCAGAAAGAGATGACACGGGTCGAGAGGCGGCTTCATATTGCCTCTGCAAAAGACATGAAGTCCATCGTGCGCAGGCTCCCTGTCAACGCGGAAAGGGAGAAGCTGGAGAAAGCCGTCGGGATGGGGCTGGAAAGGGTGCGGGAGCTGCTCCGCCTTCATCAGGGCAACGAGAAGAAGCTCCAGCGCTACGAGACGGTGTTCGAGAACAAGGCTGAGGACATCCTGGCCATGGCGGACGAGATAGACCGCGGCCGTATCCTCATGAAGGAAGCCAAGGACCGACTGATCAAGGCAAACCTCCGCCTGGTCGTGAGCATCGCCAAGAAGTACACAAACCGCGGCCTTCATTTTTTCGATCTGGTCCAAGAAGGGAACATCGGTCTGATCAAGGCGGTGGAGAAGTTCGAATATCGAAAGGGCTACAAGTTCTCCACCTATGCGACGTGGTGGATCCGTCAGGCCATCACGCGCTCCATCTCGGACCAGGCCCGCACCATCCGGGTCCCCGTCCACATGATCGAGCAGATCAACAAGGTGATGCGCGAATCGCGCCAGCTGATGCAGGTGCTGGGCAGAGAGCCCACGGATGACGAGGTGGCGGAAAAGCTCGGTTGGGCCACCGGCAGGGTGAAGGCCGTGAAGAGCGTGGCGCGCGAGCCCATCTCCCTGGAGACCCCTATTGGAGAGGAAGAGGACAGCCTGCTCGGGGATTTCATCGAGGACAAGGAAGTTGAGAGCCCCTCCAACATGACGGCGTTCCGGCTGCTCCAGGAGCAGCTGGAGTCCGTCCTGACCACGCTTCCGCCGCGGGAACAGGAAGTGCTCAAGATGCGCTTCGGCCTGGAAGACGGGTACTCCTTGACGCTGGAGGAGGTGGGCCTCTACTTTAACGTCACGCGAGAGCGGATCCGTCAGATCGAGGCCAAGGCGCTTCGGCGGCTGCGCCACCCCACGCGGAGCCGGCGCCTGAAGGATTATCTGGAACACTAGGGCAAGGAAAAGGAAAAAACATGGCACGGACAGTGTATGACAAGCTGAGAGCGCTCCAGGACGTCCTCTCCAAGAAGTTCGACGTGGAGAAGGAGATCCAGGAGATACCCAAGTCCCTCGCGACGAAGACGGAGCTTCTCAACCGCCTGAAGAAGTCCTTCATGGACAAGAGCGCCACCTACGAGGCCGCGCAGGCGCGCGTGGTGGACCTGGGCCAGAAGCTCACCGAGGCGGAGCAGGGCCGCGAGGGCTTTGAAGGCCAGATGGACGTCATCAAGACGCAGCGCGAGTACGAGGCGCTGGACAAGGAGATCAAGGACGCCACGGAAAAGGAGCAGCAGCTGCGCAAAGAGCTGCAGCGCGAGCAGACCTCCCTGGAGGAGCTCAAGGGCGCCATCGAAAAAGAAGAGATGATGATCCGCAAGCAGGAAGAGGACGTCAAGGAAGAGCAGTCCAAGATCAAGCTGAAGATCAAGGAAAAAAACGGAGAGCTGAAGAAGCTGCAGGGGGAGGAGAAGAAGATCACCCCGGGCCTCGATGAGGACATCCTTTTCAAGTTCGAGAGGATCATCAAGAGCAAGTCGGGCCTCGGTATCGTGTCCCTCACCAAGGGCGTCTGCACGGGATGCTACATGATTCTCCCTCCCCAGTTCGTCAACACGGTCAGGCTCGGAGAGCGCGTGGAGTTCTGCCCGTACTGCAGCCGCATCCTCTTCTACCAGGAGGACGAGGAGGGGGAGAGCCTCGAATCCGCCGTCGTCGACGAGGAGGTCGAGGACGAGGAGGAGGAAGAGGAGGAGCAGGAGGAAGAGGCGCCGGAAGAAGAGGAAGAGGAGATATAAGGCGATCGGCGCTCCCGTTGATTCGCTGCGCGAATCAACTGCCGCGCCGATCGGCCTCCCCCACCATCGGCTCTGCCGATGATAGGGGAGGGCAGATCAGGTCACCGCTCGAGCAAGTCCAAAGGACTTGCGAGAGAGGAAAGTCCGGGCTCCAGAGAGCAGAACGCCGGCTAATCCCCGGGTCCTGGAACCGCAAGGCCATCCAGGAACAGAAAGTGCCACAGAGAACAGACTGCCTGCAGCAAACCCGCAAGGGTTTGCGAAAGGTGAGGGTGAAAAGGCGGGGTAAGAGCCCACCGCCCGTCCGGCAACGGACGGGGCACGGAAAACCTCGTTCGGAGCAAAGCCAAGCAGCAGGGGGCTGCTCGTCCAATTGCAGCTCGCGGCCAGGCCGCGCGGCTGCAAGAACCTGCGGGTCGGCTGCACGAGGGCACGGGAGACCGCGGCCCCAAGAGAGATGGTGACCCTCGACAGAACCCGGCTTATCGATCTGCCCTTTTTCTGATATTCATTGAGGGTGTCCGGCGTGAAAGACTCATGATCCTGAACTATGATCACTACCGAACCGGCCAGCGCAAGCACGGCCGCCGGAGAGCCCTCATTACTCTGGGCGCGGCCGCCCTGCTTGTCCTGGTCGTGCTGGCCCTCGTGCTGAAGCTTCCGTCCCGGCTCTTTGATCCCGGGGTAGCTCGACAGGCACCGGGGAAGCTTCCAGACCTGTGGAAGTCAGAGAACTATGAAGGGGTCATTGCGGCCGCTGATTCCGTGCTCAGGGGAGATCCCCTGAATGCAACGGCGCTTTCCTATCGCGGGTTCGCCTATTTCTATCGCGCCGCTGCGGAAAACGCCCTGGAAGAGAAGCTGCCCTACCTCGATGAATCCATCGTTTCACTGAGGCGCGCGCTGCTGGTGGGCACGCCCTTCAACGGGGAGGCGGACTACGTCCTGGGCAAGGCTTACTTCTACAAAGGGAAGTACTACTACGACGAGTCGATCTCCTTCATGGAAAGCTCCCTGGCAAAGGGGTACGTCCAGAAGGACTCCAACGAGTACATCGGCCTCGCCTACACCCAGCTCGGTGACTACGAAAAGGGAATGGAGTACTTTCTTACCGCTCTCAAGGATGACTCCGGCGACCTTCTGCTCTTGACAATCGGGCAAACTTACTACCAGATGAAACGGACCGGAGACGCGATCGACTATCTCCTGCGCACTCTCAACAAGACTGACGACAAGGCGATAGAGAAGCGGGCGCGGTTCCTCCTGGGCGAGATTTATCTCGACAGGAACGAGCTTTTCAAGGCTGAGGAGCAGTACACGGAAATCGTGAAGGTGGATCCCCAGTCAGCGGACGCCCATTTCTTCCTTGGAGAGGTGTACGCGAAGATGAACGACCCCGTAAAGGCCAGGGCGGAATGGCGCAACGCGTTGATCATAGATCCTTCTCACTATGGAGCGAAGCTCCGCTACTATTCCTCACGGAAGTAGTCTCGTGCCCGCCGCGGCCCGCGCCGCTGCAGCATGAATGTCACGGCAGCGGCGGCGCGGCAGACCCCGCGGACGCCCACCGTGGCCGCAAAGGGAGGTTTTCCTGATGGCCTGGGACAGGATGTTTGAAGCTTTTTCCACCGATCTCGGCATAGATCTCGGCACGTGCAGCACGCTTGTTCACGCCCGCGGCAAGGGGATAGTCCTGTGCGAACCGTCAGTGGTTGCCATGGAGCGCGGCACCAAGAAGGTGATGGCGGTGGGCACGGAAGCCAAGAAAATGCTCTGGAAAACCCCCGGCGACATCGTCGCCCTGCGGCCAATCCGAGACGGCGTCATTGCGGACTTCGAGGCGACGGAGAAGATGATCAGGTACTTCATTGAGAAGGTCATCTCCCGCCGATGGTTCGTCAAGCCGCGGATGGTGATCGGGGTTCCCACCTGCATCACCGAGGTGGAGAAACGCGCGGTTCGCGACTCCGCCGAACAGGCAGGGGCCCGCGAGGTCTACCTCATCCAGGAATCCATGGCGGCCGCCATCGGCGCCAACATCCCCATCCTGGAGCCCGCCGGACACATGATCTGCGACATCGGGGGCGGCACCACCGAGATCTCCGTCATCTCCCTCGGCGGCATGGTGGTCACCAACGCCATCCGCGTGGGAGGGGACGAGTTTGATGAGGCAATCATCAAGCACGTGCGGAACGTGCACAACCTCATCGTCGGTGAATCCACGGCAGAGAACGTGAAGATAACAATCGGGAACGCCTCTCCCGACAAGAAGATCGACAAGATGGAGATCAAGGGCACGGACGCCATTACGGGCCTTCCTCGGAAGCTGGAGATGGATTCCGTGGAAGTGCGCGAAGCGCTGCAGGAGCCCATCAACACGGTGATTGAAGAGATCAAGAAAACCCTCGGCCAGACGCCCCCCGAGCTGGCCGCGGATATCGTGGAGCGCGGCATCGTCATGACGGGAGGCGGCTCGCTCCTCAAGGGGTTCCCGAAGCTCATTTCCAAGGAAACGGGGGTCCCGGTGATCCTCGCCGAGAACCCGCTTTTGTGCGTGGCCCTCGGCGCCGGGAAGTTCCTCGAGAGCCTCGTGCGGGAGAAGAACTCCAAGTACTTCAACGTGAAGACCTGATCCCATGCCCGGTCTGTTCGAAGGCTTCGTAGCGAGGCACAGGAAGGGCGTCACGCTGGCCGTCCTGGTCATCGTGTCCCTGACCTTCCTGCTCGTGTCCAACCGGTCAATCGTGATCAAGCCCAAAGAGGTCGGGCTGTCCTTTGTCGGGTTCTTTCAGAAGGGGTTCACAGGATTCTTTCGCTGGTTCGGCGACACGGCGGGCTCCATCCGGCAGCTCAACGCCGCACGGGACGAGCTCGATGCGGCGCGGGCAAAGCTCCAGGACATGGACAGGGTGACCCGGGAGATCGTGGAGCTCCGCCGCCAGAATGCCATGCTGAGAGGGCAGCTGGACCTTTCGCAGTCTCTCCCTCCGGACCGCATCGCGGCGGAAGTCATTGCGCGTGACACGGACAACCTCTTTTCGACCATCACCATCAACAAGGGCGCGCGGCAGGGAGTTCGCCCCGGGCATGCCGGTGGTGGCGTACCAGGGAGACATGGAGGGGCTGGTCGGAAAGGTGCTCTCCGCGGGCCCCGGCGCTTCCCAGATCCTCCCCCTGTACGATCCTCAGTGCCTTGTTTCGGCCCGGCTGGACGCCTCGCGTGACGAAGGGCTTGTGAAAGGGGAGGGCAAGGACCACGGGACTCTCCTCCTCCAGTACGTGAAGAAGACCGCCAAGGACGCCATCCAGTACGGAGACCTCGTGGTCACCTCCGGGCTCGGCGGGCTCTATCCGAAGGGGATCAACCTGGGCCGGGTCCGCGACATCCGCGCCCTGGCATATGAGACGTCGCTGGAGATCGAGGTGGAGCCCATCATCAATTTCGACAGGCTCGAATACGTATTCCTCATCGATGCGGAAAGCAGCGGCGGGCCGCCCGGAGCACAGGCAGGGCCTTCCGGATCCACGGGGGCGCCGGGGCAATGAACAGGGACGGACGAATCACACTCTTCACCATCTTCGCCCTTGCCCTGTGCGTACTCCTGCAGTCGACGCTCCTCAACCGGATAGCGATCAAGGGAGTCCGCCCTGACCTTGCCCTCATTGTGCTGATCTTCGTCTCCATGCGCAGGGGCTCCATGGTCGGACAGGTCTCGGGATTCGCCGCCGGGATCTTCGAGGACCTCATGAACGTCTCACCGCTCGGCTTCCACTCCCTCATGCGGACGCTCATCGGCTACCTCTATGGCATTTTCGCCGGCAACGTGTTCATTGATCCGTTTCTCATGCCCATGGTTCTCACGGTAATCGCCACTATCCTGAAAGGCCTGCTTGCGGGGATCATTTCGGCGATTTTCGGAATTGCGTCGTCGGGTTTCATCACATTCACCGGAAGGCTCTGGATCGAGGTCGCCTACAACGGTGTGCTTGCGCCGTTCCTTTTCGCGCTCCTGGGACTCTTTCGGATCTTCAAGCAGGCGGACAAGGAAGGGGCCTGATGGAGCACGGAGAGCGGCAGCAGCGGCGGCGTTTCGTCTTTCTCACCGCCCTCTTTGCCGGCTGCATCGGTTTCCTCGTCCTGTACCTGTTCTGGCTCCAGATCGTCAAGGGCTTCGAGTTCAAGCAGCGGGCCAAGGACGTGTCCCAGCGGGAGGTCCCCATCCCGGCGCAGCGTGGGGAGATCTTCGACCGCAATGTCGACGACCCCCTCGTCTTCAACGTGGACTCATTCGCCGTGGATGTGACTCCGGGCGAGGTCGCGTCAGCGGACCTGCCCACACTTTTCCAGAGCCTGTCGAAGGTCCTCGCAATCCCCGTGGCTGACATCCAGAAAAAGATCCCGCAGAAGAATTACCGCACCTACCAGCCCGTGGAGATTTCCGGCGGGGTCCCTTTGCAGACGATCTCCTACATCGCGGAGCACCTCTCGGACTTCAGCGGCGTGAGCTGGCACAACAAGCCCATCCGAAACTACGTGGAATCCAGCTCGCTTGCGCACGTGATCGGCTTCGTCGGAGACATCACTCACGAAGAGCTGCAGGTCCTGTACAACCAGGGCTACGAGTCGGGGGACGTCCTGGGCAAGACTGGAATCGAGAAGGAGTATGACGACATCCTGCGGGGAAAGGACGGCACCCGTTTTCGCGTGGTGGACGTGAAGGAGCGGCGGCTCACCGGAGAGGAGCAGGAGGTGGTCCCGCCCGTGCCGGGCAAGAACGTCGTTCTCACGATCGACAAGCGCATCCAGAAGCTTGCGGAGCAGGCCCTCGGGCCCCGGAAAGGCTCTGTTGTGGTTCTCAAGCCGGCCACGGGGGAAATCCTTGCCATGGTGAGCTACCCGTCCTTCGATCCGAACAAGCTTTTTGCGCCGGATGCGGGAGACTACTTCGGCAAGCTCTCCCTGGATCCCACGTTCCCCTTCATCAACAGGAGCATCCAGTCCGTGTATCCCCCGGCATCGACGTTCAAGATCATCATGACAACGGCAATCGTGGACGACGGCACCATCCCCATCAACCGGATGGTGCGATGCACGGGGAAGCTGGTGTTCGGGGACCGCGTGTTCAACTGCTGGGTGAAGACGGGCCACGGGTACGAGGACCTCTTTGGCGGTCTTGCCGACTCCTGCGACGTGTATTTCTGGACGATGGGCAACGAGCTGGGCGTGGACAAGATCGACAACTACGCGCGTGACTTCGGCGTGGGCTCCCTGACCGGGATCGATCTTCCCGAGGAAAGAACCGGTCTTCTTCCCACCCCCGAATGGAAGGACAAGATCAAGCACCAGAAGTGGCTGGGCGGAGACACGTTGAACCTCGCCATCGGCCAGGGGTTCGTCACGATGTCTCCCTTGCAGATGGCGGACATGGTGGCAATGGTCGCCAACAGCGGCGTCGTCTACCGGCCACACCTGTTGAAAGAGACACGGGACCCGTTCACCGGCCAGGTCCTCTCAACCATCGCGCCGGAGGTGCTGCACGAATCCCCTGTGAGCAAGGAGTCCTGGCACACGGTTCAGCAGGCCCTGCGGGGGGTCATTACCCGGGGCACGGCAGCTCCGGTGATAACGACGAAAGCGGTGCAGATCGCCGGAAAGACGGGGACGTCGGAAGTGGGGATCGAGGGCCAGTGGCACTCGTGGTTCGCGGCCTACGCGCCGTTCGAGACCGACAAGCCTGAGGACAGGGTCGTCGTGGTGGTGATGGCGGAAGCCTCGCCCAACTGGGAGTGGTGGGCGCCCAAAGCCGCGAACCTGATCTTCCAGGGAATCTTTGCCAACCAGACCTATGACGAGGTGCTCAGCACGTTGAAGCCTTGGTACGCGCCGGTGGCAGGAAGAGTGGAATGAAGCGTTCGCGAACGCTGCGCCGCGTTTCGCCCGCCTGGCCTTCCCGAAGATGCGGCTGATCGACCCCGTTCGCGACCTTTCGAGCATACTCCAAAGCGTCGAGAAACCAGCTCGCTACGTCGGGGGTGAGTACGGCTCCTTGCTCAAGGACAACGCCGCACTCTCGGTGGCCATCTCGTATCCGGACCTGTACGAGATCGGCATGTCCAACAATGCGGTGAGAATCCTCTACAACATCCTGAACGCCCTGCCGGACGTCCAGTGCGAGCGGGTGTTCGCGCCGGCTCCGGATTTCGAGGCCCGGCTTCGCGCGGCGGGCATTCCGCTCTTTTCCCTGGAGTCAGGGAGGGCGCTGCGAGACTTCGACCTGATCGGGTTTTCCTTCGGATATGAGCTGACCATTACAAACGCGCTCGCCATCCTGGAGTGCGGCGGGGTGAGCGTTGAGACCGCGGCGCGGGGCGCCGATGAGCCGATCGTGATCGTCGGGGGGCCGGCGGCAGGCAATCCGGTTCCTTTCGGCGTCTTCGCGGATTGCGTTTTCATAGGGGAAGCGGAAGGCTGGGCGGAGCGAGCCTTCTCAGACCTGGGACGCATGAAGAAGCAGGGGGCTTCGCGCGCGGACTTGCTTTCCTGCCTGCGCGCTGATCCGTCCATCTGGTACACAGGACGGACGGAGAAGGTAAGGCGGGCGCTCTGGAGGGGGTTCGCCGCGCAACTGGCTGACACGTGTTTTCCCGTGCCGAGCATGCGGGTGGTGCAGGATCACGGAACGGTGGAGATCATGCGCGGGTGCCCGAATGCCTGCAAGTTCTGTCATGCCACGGTGTACTACCGGGCGTGCAGGCGCAAAGCAAGGGACCTCATCCTGCGTGAAGTGGATCACCTGGTGAGAGCCGGGGGATACCGGGAGATCACGCTCTCCTCCCTGTCGTCCGGGGACTACACGGGAATCCATGACCTGGTGCAGGACCTGAACTCCCGCTATGCGCCGCTCCTCGTGTCCTTCGCACTTCCCTCCCTCCGGGTGGATTCCCTCGGGCTGCAGCTGCTGGCCGAGATCTCTCATGTTCGAAAGAGCGGGCTCACTTTTGCCGTTGAAACGGCGAGGGATGAATGGCAGCAGGAGATCCGCAAGAAGGCCGGCCTCGGGAAAGTCGTTGAGATTCTCAGGGAGGCACGCTCGCAGGGATGGCGGGCGGCCAAGTTCTATTTCATGGTCGGCCTTCCGGCGTCCTTCGAGCAAGACGAGGCTTCAGCCATCGTGGATTTCCTGTCCGAGGTGCAGGCAACCACGGGAATGTCCTTGAACGTGAACGTGGCGGCATTCATTCCCAAGCCTCACACCCCTTACCAGCGCTCCGCGCAGATCACCGAAGACAAGGCGCTGGAAAGGATCATGGCGGTGAAGGCAGGGCTGCGAGGGAGCGGATTCAAGATTGGTTACCATGCTCCCTTTCTGTCCGTCCTGGAGGGAATTGTCTCCCGGGGGGACGAAAGGGCCGGGCGGCTCGTCCTTGACGCATACCGGCGCGGCGCACGCCTGGACGCCTGGGAGGAGCACATCAGGATCGACATCTGGCGTGAGGCAATTTCGGCCGCTGGCTGGGACGTGATCTCAGAGACATGCAGGCAACGGGCTCAGGACGAAAAGCTCCCGTGGGATCTTGTTGCCCTGGGCCTTTCCGCAAGCGAGATATCTGACGTCCAGCCCTTGGTGTCACAGCGGCAGCCCGCGACGTCGTCACCTGCCGCATGCTCCGCCACGTCGTCACCTGCCGCATCGCCACCGCCATCTCACCCGTGGCGCCTTTGGGCATCGCGGATGCCGCCGGCATTGCAGGCACCGCGGACGCCGCATGGATGCGCCTTCTTTTCACTTTCTCAAAGACAGGCCGCTCGGTTTTCATTTCCCACCTCGACCTCATGACCGTCATGGAGAGAGCGCTTGCCCGGGCGGGCTACCGAGCCCGATTCACAGAAGGATTCAACCCGAAGCCGCGCCTGGAGTTTGCAAGCCCCCTTGGGCTTGGAATTGCCTCGATGGAAGAAGTGGCCTGCATAGACCTGCGCGGCCTGGATTCCACCTCTTCTTTTCTCTCGCGAATGAACTCCGCGCTTCCTCCGGGAATCGCCATCCGAAGGGCGGCTGCCGTGCTGCCTCCCGTGCCCCTGGCTCCCCGGCGCTCCCTGATGTCGGCATGCTGGGGCGCTGAGTACGAAGTAGTCGGGCAGGGAGATGCGCGTATTCTTCGACTGAGGGCCACCGAGCCGTCAATCCGTAAGACCCTCGAAGCGCAGGGTGTTTGGGGGGCAACGCGGGCGGTCCGCACGCGCACGTTCGCGCGGGGGAGGACGGACGAGCCTGTTTCCTATTTCGAGGCGTTCTGCGGCTTGTCCGACTCTGCCGCTTCCAATGACGCTGCCGCGGGCGTTTCCGCCGAGGCCGCGGAGACTTCCTCGGACTTGACCTGATTCCACAGGGAGTCCATTCGCGCAAGACCGGCGTCAGAAGGCGTGACCCCTTGGGCGGCGAGGCGTTTCTCGATCTCCCGGAACCTGCGCTCGAACTTCACGTTCGTCGCGTGAAGCGCGACGGAAGGGTCCACCTTCAGGAAGCGGGAAAGGTTGATCACCGAGAAAAGAAGATCTCCTACCTCCGCCTCTATCTCTCCCGGGACACCTTCCTTTGCGGCTGCCGCCAGCTCTTGCATCTCTTCGGCGATCTTGTCCCACACGGGGCCCGCGGAAGGCCAGTCGAAACCGACCTTCGCCGCTTTTTTCTGAAGCTTGAGGGATTTCTCCAGGGGCTGGAGCGCTGCCGGCAGATGGTCCAGGACGGAGTCCGCGGCGGGCTCTGTCCCTTTCTCTGCCGCCTTGATCTCGTCCCACCGAACGAGGATTTCCTTCACCGACCCCGCGCTCGCGTTTGCGAACACGTGCGGATGACGTCGCACCAGCTTCTCGTGGATCCGGTGCAGCACCGATGACACGGTGAATGTACCCTCCTGCTCCTTCATCCAGGCGACCATCGTCACGAGCAGGTACAGGTCTCCAAGCTCTTCCTCGAGGTTTTTCTCGTCCCGTGCATCGATGGCGCTGACCGTCTCCCACACCTCCTCCACAAGGCTGGGGCGAAGGGTGGTGGGAGTCTGGGCGCGGTCCCACGCGCACCCGTCAGGTGCTCGCAGGCGTTGGATGGTTTGCAGAAGCTTTGCAAACGATGCCGCGGGATCGTCGCTGTTCGATTCTCTGCCTGTTTCACCGTTCATGGCGGCAGTTAACAGGCGTGTTGAAAGGGTGTCAATACCAGGCGCGCGCGGCGGCGTGCCGCTATTTCGACTCGGAAATGAGGGAGCGCAGCTCGCGCGCCAGCTCGTCCCCGTTCTTCACATCGAGGATGCGGTCGTTGATGCTCACGACCGGTCCATGAGCGCACATCCCCCGGCAGGGGACCGTTTCCAGGGAGAACATGCCGTCGGGTGTTGCTTCTCCGCTTGAAATGGAAAGAGTCTTTCCGATGGCTTCCAGGAGCTCCTGGGATCCGTTCTTTGTGCACGACTCTCCCCGGCACAGCGCGATGCGGTAGCGCGCGGGCGGATCCGTGCGGAACACGGGGTAGAACGCGGCGGTCTCCAGGACTTTTTCCCGCGTGATGTTCAGGAAATCTGCTATGTAGCCAATTGAGTCCTGGGACAGGTACCCGAAGGTCTTCTGCGTATCTTCCAGGACCCGCACCAGGAACTCCCTCTTCGGCTGGTAACGCGCAAAGATGTCGATCAGCGCCTGCGGCGGGTTTGTCCGCGCATCCTGGGGATGGTTCTCCTTTTTCCGTCTCTTGAGGTAATGGGACAGGATGGCGAGACCCAGGGCAATGTTCTCATTGCGCACAACGATGTCCGAGGGCACGGCGAGCTGGGTCGGAGAAAAGTTCCAGATGGCCTTGATCCCGAGGGAAACGATGCGTCCCGCCACCGACTGCGCGGCGTCCTTGGGAACGCAAATGATGGCAATGCCCACGTCGAAGCTGCGCACCACCCTCTGGAGGGACTCCATGGGGAGGATTGTGAACGCGCCGAGAATGCTCCCGGTCTTGGACGGGTCGTTGTCGAAAATCGCCACGAGACGCAGGCCATACTGCGCCAGGCCCGGGTACTGACTGAGCGCTGAGCCCAGGTGGCCCGCGCCAATCAGGATTGCAGTGTTTTCGTAGTTGATCCCGAGAAACTCCTCGATGGCTTTCTTGAGCCCGAGGATGGAGTAGCCGGCCTTCGGCTTTCCCTTGTAGCCGATGAGGGACACATCCTTGCGCACCTGGGTGTCATCAATGCGGAAGAACTGGGCAAGATGGCGGGAGGATACGTAGGATTCACCCCGCGCCTGCATTTCAGCGAGGATCTGGTGATAGAGCGGGATGCGCCTCAGCGTCTGTTCAGGAATAGGGTGGTCGATGGTGTCAAGGAATTCTCTCTGTTCCACTGGCCCAGCTGTCACGGAGAAAGCTGCTGGAACTGGTCCTGGAGGGAAAGGGTCTTCTGCACCGTCCGGATGCTGTCTGCCGCTGGCTGGTACTTCGGATCTATCTGGAGAACGGCCTTCCAAAGCTCTATGGCCTTCGCGTAGTCTCCGTTTGCAAACTCATCCACTCCCTGCAGGTACAGCTGGTCCGCGCGGGCCTCTCTCTCCCCACGCCCTGAATCCCCGAGGTCGAGCTTCGCCTGGACGCTGAACTTGTCCAGGGGGCTCAGCGACCCGCTGAGGTCCACGTTGTAATTGACGTCGAAGTTGAGTGTCCCCATCTCTATCATGGTGCCAAGGCTGATCCGGGGGTTGTCCGCCTTCATCAGAACGCCTGCTTGAAGGGAAAGGAAGCTGGTCACGGCGACGTTGGTGCCGACCGCCACGTTCCATACTTCCGCTGGCGGCTGCCATGAGAACATGAAGGGATAGTTGAAATCCAGAGCGATCGTCCACGGCCGCAGCGGGCTCCAGGCAATCCCCGCGCTGGCCACCTGGGGAAGCGTCTCATCCGACAGTGTCGTGATTCCGAGGTTCTTCACGGCTGCCCCGACGGAGAAGTTTTTCGTCCGTGAGGAGTAGAACTTCAGCAAGTTGAAGCTTGTCTGGACTCCAAAATCCGCCATGACCGCCAGTGAGGACTGGTTGGCAGCAAAGACGGCGGGAATGCTTTGATACGCCGTCTTCAGATTGGCCCCGACGGAGACCCCGCTGAAGTAATAGCCGGAGAAGAAGTTGTATGACACGTTGGCCGTGAGCGTCGTTTCGGTTATGTAGTCCTGCGCGCCGGCAACGCCCCATTCGTTATACGCGGTGAAGGGGACGTAGAGGAACTTCCCGGCAAGCCCGACTCCGAGGTCGTTGAACCTCATCGTGTAGACTGCTCCCTCCAGGTTCGAGTCCGCGATCCAGGCGTGATGGAAAAAAGAGAGCTCAGTCCTGGCCATGCGGGAGCTGGCCGCCGGGTTCGACTCCATGAAGCCGGCGTCCGCCGCCATTGCGGTGTATGCAGTTCCCATTCCCTCCAGCCGGCCGCCCATGGGAATGAGGAGCGTGGGGAACGAGGTGAGCCCCGTGTTCGGGTCCGCAAAGTTCTTCAGCAGGTTTGACCACGCGGAGTAGAAGTCCGCGCTTTGGGCCCACAGCCCGATGGGGGCAATGACGAGAAGGCAGAATATGGTGAAAAATTTCGCGCCTTTCATCAACATCTAATTATACATCGGTTCAAGCCAACAATCCAGGGAGAGGATACAATGAAAGCATGGTGGGGGTGACCACAGGCCAATTTTCGTCGATAATGGAAATTGTGGGGTTCTGTGCGGACACATAGCCTGAAAGCCCTTGCGATCTTGGTCTGCCTCTTGCTTCTGCCCGCAGCTCTCGTCATTGGCGGCGGACAGCAGGAGGCGAGCCTGTCCGACGTGCAGCGCCTCATGGACCAGCTTGACTACCCCGGCGCCCTCAAGCTCCTGGCGAAGATCCAGCGCGAACACCCCGATCAACGCGACGACACACAGCGCCTCATCATGATGATCATCTCGAATCAAGGCAAGGAGTACAACCAGGTCCTGACCCGTCTCATCCATGTTCTTTACGTGGAGGAGGATGCGGACGCGGCGCTGCCTCTCATCGATACGCTGCGGCGGCTCGACCCGTACAGGTCCAAGGGCGAAGCGCAAAAATCGCTCCTGTATGTGAAGTTCCTGAAGCTCATGGATTCCGCGGCGGCCCTCCTGAATGAAGGGAAAGTCCCCGAGGCCATTGACCTCTATCTATCACCGTTCACGGACCCCGCAAAGGCCGGGTTCGACATGGACAAGCCGGCCTTCGATTCGGCCGGGTACGGGAACATCGTGGCCGCGAGCGTTCGGGGTGCCGTGGCAAGAATTGTGGATGCAGGCACGCAGGCGCGAAATGAAGCGCCTTCCGTGCGCGGGGCGCAATCCGCGCTGAGCTCGGTGGTGACATCCGCGCCGGGACCGCAGACCCTTGCCCGGCTTGACGAGGGTTTCGCCCCCCTGGCGCTCGTCCGCCAGCAGGAGCAGGCCGTGCTCTCTTCAGCCGCCGCTCTCGACGATGTGAGCAAGGCGATTGGAGAAAGCCCCCAGGGGACCGGAGGTGAGTCATACCTTCGCTACATTTCCTCCCTCACGCGGGGCCGAAAGGGCAAACCGGCGGAGGGTCTTGCGCAGGCCGTGGCAATGTTGTGGGAGCCGGCAGCGGAGTCGGCCGCAAGCGCTGCCGCAGGGGCCGCCGCCTCCTCCTATTCCGAGGCGCGAAAGCTTTTCGACCAGGGCGACCTGGCCGCTGCCGAGCCGAAGCTCCAGGAGGCGTATGACCGGGGGGTGCTCGCGGTCAAGGCCGGTTCATTTACGGCGGGAGCGCTTCACCCCTCCGCCGGATGGGGGTTCTCAGCGTCGGACTCGACTCGATTGGCGTCACTCCTGGAAAGGATCTCCCAGAGCCAGGAGACTGCCGCCGAGGCCGCGGCCCTGCTGCAGCTGATCTCCTACGAACGACGCGCTCAGGCCCTTCCCTCGGAGGCAACACTGGACGCCCAGGCTATAGCCGCGGCCCGGGCACAGGAGATGTCCCTGCACGATGAGGCTCTCGGGGCGGGCAAGAAATGGCAGGCGCGTGCGTCCGAGCTGGCGCAGCAGCAGCTGACGGGACCCGCGCTGGGTGCCCTGATCGAGGGGGCCAACGCAATGGCGCAGAGATTCGATTCGTTCACCGCGCAGCTATCTCAGAAGGACCTCGCCTACGCGGTGGCCCTGGCTCGGAGCGGGGCGGCTCAGTTCGCGACGCGCCTCTCAGACGAAGTCAAGCTCCGTATGGACGGGCAGGACACCCTGAACGGAACCGTGAACGGAAAACAGCCGGCCCAGGACGTCTATGTCGAAAGAAAGCCGGGCGCGGCGCTGAAGTCGTTCAACGACGCCTCCTCGGCACTGGATCAGCTGACCACGGACATCGCCGATTTCAGGACGAAATTGAGCGGCCCGGTAGCGACCAACCCTACTATTGCGGATATCCTGGCGAACCTGGACACAGTGGAGTCGAAGGTCCGAACGGAATCAAGCGAGGTTTCGCGTCTTGCCCAGCTCGCCGAACAGCAGCATCAGGACGCCCTCACGAAACGCAAGGAGGCGGACCTCGCTTTTTCGGACGGCAGCCGGGCGCTTGCCGCGAAGCAATACGACGGGGCGAAGCTCCAGCTTGGGGATGCGCGCGATCTTTACCTGGACTCCCTTCTTCTTGAAGAAGACCCGGCGGCTCGCAAGAGATACACGGCGGAAATACCCGCCCTCATAGACCGGGTCAACAACGCCATCGTGGAGCAATACATCGCGGACGTGGACGCCCAGGTGAGCGAGGGTCGAAGGCTCTTCTCGAACGGGGAGTTCCTCAAATCGTTCCTTACCCTGGAGACAGCCCAGGGACGGTGGAAGGCGACCCTGGGAGACAGGCCGAACTCTGACCTGGATGCCCTCCTGGACAGGGTCCGCAAAGCGCTGCAGGCAAGCGGCGGACGGGATCTTGCACCGGACGACTCCCGCGCTCCCGTCATCAACGGCTTCCTCAACATTGCCAACGACAAGGCGGGGCGCGCCGAAAAGCTTCAGAAGAACGATCCGCGGAGGAAGCAGCTCCTGGACGAGGCCTACGACAACGTCATGTCGGCCCTCGATGTCGACCCTGTGTATCGCAACGCAAAGGCGCTGCAGCTTCGCATCCGCAAGCTGCAGGCAAAAGACGATGCTGCCTTCCGCGCGGAGGCCAAGGCGGAGATCGATTCGATCATCGCTGAGTACCACAACAAGAAAGGCCAGCCTGAGCGGTTGTATTTCGCGCTGAAGGACTACCAGGACATTCTGCCCGACTACCAGCCCCTGCGGGGTGCAATCCAGGAGCTGGAGATCAGCCTCAACTTGAGGATCCGGCCCCCGTCGGACGCGGAGATTGCAAGCTCGAACAAGAGCCTGGCGGATGCCGAGGGCATCTACAATGCCCGTGACAGCACCACCTATGGGACCGCCCTGAACGATCTGGACGCCGCCATCAAGCTCAATCCGTCCAACGAACGCGCCAAGGCGCTCCGCAGGGAAATCCTCCAGAAGCAGGGGAGCCCGGAAGCAAGCGGCCTCTCGCCGGCGGATTTCGCGAGATTTGCGCAGAGCAAGCGCCTCTTTAATACGGAAGACTACGCGGATGCCTTGCCGATTCTTGATAGCCTGCACGAACGGAACGCGAGCTACCCGCCTTTTGAGCTGCTCTACCACCTGACGCGGCAGAAGCTGGGGTTGGAATGAGACGATCGACTCGAACGCTCTTTGCGCTCTGCGCCGTCATTCTCCTCACGCCAGCCGCCCGGGCGCAGGACATTTTCTGGGATACGCCGGATGTTTTCCCGGACCAGCAGGTGCGCTATTCCAGCTCGTTCGCCGCGGCGGGAAAGATGGCGGTCGCGTGGGAAGAGATCGTTCCCAAGGGAACCGGCAGCGGCCAGATCTACCTCTCACTCGGCGTGAGCACCGACGGAGCCACGTGGACGTACAACCGCCATTTCTTCGGGCCCGTCCCCTACAGCGGGCTCGAGCAGGGCTCCGAGCCGCTGATCTACTCGATGGTGATCGACAGGGACGGAAGAATAGTCGTGGCGGTCACCTCAGCGGAACGGGAAATCACGGTTCTCGTCTCTTCGGAGGCGAACCTGAACTTTGTGACCGTGGCGCACATTCCTTCTCAGCTTTCCGTCGTTGCACCAAGTCTCTTTCTGACCCGGGACGGGATGTACCTGTTGTTCGTCACAGAGGCCATGGGAAGCCGCTCCAACCTGTCCTTGGCGTGGAGCTCCTCCCGAGACGGCCAGTCATGGAGCCCCTTCGCTCCCTTCATCGCGGCCGGTGAGCCCGGGGACGGCATTCAGCTGCAACCGGACCACGTGAGCTTCCATGGGAAAGAGATCGTCGTCTTCCAGTCGCAGAAAGTTGGCCAGGAAGACTACCAGGTGTTTCTCAAGGAAAGCCTCGACGGGGGAGAGACGTGGCAGAAGGCCCGGGAAGTCACTGGTCTTCAAGGTTTCAAAGAGACAGTTGCGCGCACCGAGTACAAACCGGAGAACTTTACAAACCAGAGACCCCCGGATTTCCGTTGTCGGGGATGTGCTCGGCATGGCTTGGGAGCGTACGCTCCTGGGGAACGCAATTGGGGACCTCTACTACTGCGAGCTGGACGACAACGGGAACGTTGTAACGCCCTTCGGACGCGTCGACCCCGCCACGGGAAGCCTGTTCGCGCAAATCATCCCCTACGGCGCCCGGGAGCTCCTCCTGTACGAGCAGAGCGCCGCGGGTGCATACCGGATCATTCTTTCGGAAAAGGACAAGACATGGAGCCCCCAGGTCCTGGGCCGCGGGCTTCCCGGCAGCGCGCAGTTCCCCCACGCGGTGGTTTTCAAAGGATCCGTGTACGTGTTCTGGGAGTCCAAGGGGACAGCAACATCCCAGCTTGTCGCCTTGCGGCCGAAGCGCTCGGTTACCGCTCCGTCCCTCATGGCCGTGGGCTTCGAGCCTGGCGTGCCGGTGAAGAGCGACGTGGCCACCGTTCACTGGAAACAGCCGGACGACTCCGTGGGGATCGAGTTGTATGACGTGACGGTGAGCTACGGCGACACCGTGGTGGAAAAAAAGAGGCTTGCCGCGGACACGCCCGACATGGCTTTCTCCAGGCCAGTCACCAGGGACGGGACCTGGCGAATCGAGGTGGTGGCGCAGGACATCGCGCATAACCGCTCCAAGCCGGTGTCGGTGGATTTCGTTCGGGACACCATTGCGCCTCAGCGCGTGGCCATCAACCCGCCGGCCCTGGATGACGCCGGTTTCGTTTCCTCCAACTCGTTCAGCATCAGCTGGAGCTCTCCTGCGGACAAGAATGTCGTTGGCTACACCTGGGAGGAGCAAAAAGTCTCCGATTCCCAGCAGGAATACCAGCCCGACCAGGTCAAGCTTCTCTCACCGCCGGACCGGCCCCTGACAACGGGGACCTCTGTCGCATTCGACAACCTGGAAAACGGCGTTCACGCCTTCACCGTGCAGGCAATCGACCGGGCCGGCAACGTGAGCGAGCCGGCAACGATCATTCTCAACCTGGACAAGTTCAAAGCCTTTACCGCCATCTACACCGTGCTCTCCGCGCCGGACGAGCTGGGCAACGTGCACCTGACCATCCGCGGCAAGGGATTCATCGCCAACGGGGCTGTCCAGGCGCTCTACCTCACCCGCGGGGATACGCCCCCGTATGATCGAGTCTTGACGGCAGGAACGGGGGGATTCTCGGTTGAAAGCGACTCGAGAATCACCGGGCCTGTCCTGGACAACACGTTCCCGTCCGGATCGTACCTCGTGGGACTTCTGCAGACTTCGGGCAGGCCATATTTCTGGACCGGAGGGAGGATCGATTTCCAAGTGCCGGGCACCGTGCGTGTCGGCAGCTTCAGCGTCCTGCTTCCGCGCTGGATCGGCGGCGGGGCGCCGCGCTACGGCGCGCCGCTGGACAGGCTCATTGTCGCGCTCCTGGTTGTAATGCTCGCGGCGGTCGGCCTGGTCTCGGTACGCAGGATGGTCTCCGTGGCGCAGGAAGGGGCGCAGATCCGAGGTGAGGTCCTGGCCCTCCTTGAGGGCAGGCCGTCCGCCGCCTGGGAGGAAAGGAAAACGCGCATGAAAGAGCTTCAAAGGAGGGGAGTGGGACTTCGGGTCAAATTCACCCTCCTCATGGTGGTCCTTGTGACCATCATTGTCCTGATCGTGTCGGTCCCCCTGGGCGTGCAGATGATAGGCCAGCAGGGCCAGTCACTCGCGGATGGGCTGGAAAAGCGCACCCGTCTTCTCATTGGGACCATCGCAGCCAGCGCTGAAGCGGAAATACGCAAGACGACCGTAAACGGCGGCGACATAGGGATTGCGTCTGTGCCGGACATCATAAAGCCGATGGAAGAGGCCGTGTTTACCACTATCACCGGACCGGCGGATGTCGTGCGCTTCCCCAACACCGCCGCGCGGGATTTCGTGTGGGCCAGCAACAGCGACTCGTGGAAGAAGCGCAAGGCCGCGGGGACATTCGAGGTGGCCATGGAGGCGGAGAGTGACCCCCTGGCGTCCTCTATTGTGCCCGCGTTGCAGAAGCGCATCAATGATGCCGCCCCGGTGGCCCTGGCAGCGGAGCTGGACGACTGGCAGAAAGCCCGTGACCGTCTCCAGGAGCTCAGCGGCATCCCCAATCGAACGGCTCGGCAGCAGACGGAGCTCCAGGGCATCCTGGCCGGCCTGTCGAAGAAAGTGGCCGCCATCGACAACGGCCTCAAGACACTTCCCGAGAACGACGTGTACAGCGAGCCGCGCTTCGACGTTCAGAAGCCGCTTGCCCCGCGCTATCTCTTCTACAAGCCCATTGTGTACTTCGTTCCCGGCGACAAGTCGTTCTACCAGGGTCTCGTCCGGCTGGAGGTCGATACGACCACCATCACCCGGCAGATCGTCGACTCCAGGAACGGCCTCATCCGGAGCACGGCCCTCATCGCCCTGGCCGCAATTGGTCTTGGAATCCTTGGCGCAATCCTCATGGCGAGCATCACCGTCACCCCTATCCGCAGGCTGGCTCGCGGAGTCGCGGTCATCCGGGACACCGAGGACAAGGAGGAGCTGAAGGACCACACGATCACGGTGCGGACGCGGGACGAGATCGGGGAGCTTGCCGCCACGGTCAACGACATGACGCACGGGCTGGTGGAAGCTGCCAAGGCAAACAAGCAGCTCATGATCGGAAAAGACGTGCAGAAGAGGTTCCTTCCGCTGATAAAGAGCTCGGGAAAAAGCAGCGGGAATACGGCCGAAGAGGAGAGCGACAAGGTCTCGATGTTCGGATACTACGAGGGGGCCAAGGGCGTCTCGGGAGACTACTTCGACGTCAAGAAGCTTGACGACGTCCACTATGCCTTGATCAAGTGCGACGTCTCCGGCAAGGGTGTCCCCGCGGCCCTCATCATGGTGGAAGTCGCAACGCTCTTCATCAACTACTTCCGTGATTGGCTGAAACGAAAAGAGCAGATCATGAAGATCGCTGACCCGAAGGAGCGTCAACGCGCGCTGAAGGCGCTGGAACGCGTCGACTCGCTGGTGTACACGATCAACGACATGGTGGAAGAGCGAGGATTCGACGGACGGTTCGCCGCCCTCATGATATGCATCTACAACGCGGCCACCGGGGAGGCCAGCATCTGCCACGCCGGAGACAACATCGTGAACATATACCGGGTCGCGGAACGGAGCATGGTTCCGATCACCCTTGCGAAGGCCCCGGCCGCCGGCACCTTCGCTTCTTTCCTGGTCGAAACCACCAGCCCCTACACGCAGGTCGTTCAGAGGCTCTCACCGGGCGATGCGCTGTTCCTGTACACTGACGGACTGGAGGAAGCGCAACGCAGCCTGCGCAACACGCAGTTCGAAGTCACCCCGTGCGACGAGCCGGGCCTGAAAGAAGGAGAGTGGCACCTCGGGACGCATGAGAAGGGGAAGAAGACCGAAGAGTTCGGTCGTGACCGGATCAGCGGCGTCATCAACGCCGTTTTCAACAAGGGCAGGTACCGGCTCTCCCGCAGCCACAACCCGATCCCTGAGGAGGAGCTGGACTTCGACTTCTCCTCCAGCGCGGCCACGGTGAAAGACGCGGTGCTGGCCCTTGTTGCCGCGGAGAAAGTGTATCGATTGATCCCGGACCCCTCCGCCGGGGCGGAGAGCC
The DNA here is from genome assembly GCA_963745235.1 of uncultured Spirochaetota bacterium. Lineage (GTDB taxonomy): Bacteria > Spirochaetota > Spirochaetia > SZUA-6 > Fen-1364 > Fen-1364. The sequence goes on from CAVUXE010000048.1 coordinate 77,700, forward strand.
GGGTGAACGTGGACGAGAAGGTGGAGGCGTTCCTGAGGCAGCATTTCCTGCAGTACGGACGCTACTTCTCCCATCCCGTGGAAGGCCAGCACGTTCCGGGGTATGTGACGTTCACCCATATCAAGGAAGATGAGCAGTACGATGACCTCACGCTCCTTGTGATCCAGAGGAAGTGACCTGCCGATACAGGAGACAACGAGGGAACATGCAATGAAAAGGATCATTCTTGCAGTCGTGCTGGTGGTTGCGGGGAGCTCGCTGGGCTTCGCTCAGAGCGCGAGTGTCACCATCCAGAATGAGGAGAGCACCACGTTCTACTACACGGTGGATCCCCCTGACCTCGCCCAGCTCACCACGGGAAGCCCTCTTGCTGCGACGAGAGTTGCAGAGTTCTTTGCCGCGCAGGCAACCGAGCCCCAATTCGCGGCGTTGGCGCCCGGCGCGCAGGCGAGCCTGCAGGGACTCACGGATGGCGCTCACCTGCTGGTAGGGTTTTTCGCAACGCAGGATCAGGATACGTTCCCGGTACGGCTGATAACGCTCCAGGCGGACAGCAGAATGGGGGACAGGTTCTACTCGGTGTACGGCAGCCCGGCCATTGTGGATGCCGCCCGAGGGGTCGGCCGCCTGGCGCAGTTTGCTCGTTCTTCCTCGTCGGAGCAGCCCCCCGTGGCAGCGCAGGTCACACCCGCCCCGGCGCGAGTCACCCCGCCGCCGGCGCAGGTCGCGCCCGCCCCAGCGCCCGCCGCCCCGCCGCCCGCGCAAGAGACGCCGCAGACGCAGGCAGCCCCGGAGCAGGCTCAGACGCAGCCTCCCGCCGCGGCGGCCGCAACACCCCCGGTGGTCTCTTTCTCCCCCAGCTACAATCCGGTTTTCTTCACGAGGGAATCGCGAGGCGACTTCTCCGTCCAGCCCATTGCGGGCTCGCGCGCGTGGACTCTCCTGGATATGCACATATCCGCGTTTTCCGCGCGCATCGATGACAAGGTCCTGACGCTCACGCTGAGTTCGGAGGGAGACTTTTCCCCCGATGTTTCGTATTTCATCTACGCGTTCGACACGCGAGCGCCGGGCGCGCCGTCCGTCTTCACCCTCGAGCTTCGACCCCGAGCGCTGCCGGACCGAGGGGCGTGCATCCTGTGGCAGAACGGGTCCGCCGCGCCGGCGCTCTTTGGATCGGCTACGAGTGGAGGGAAGGACCGCCATCGTGGCGGCCAACCTGGCGGACGAACCGGCAGACGTGCAGCAGGCGCTGGGGAGCGCGGGCTCCTTCGACTTGACGTCGTGCTGGTTCGACAAGCCGGACGGTGTCTACGAAGAGTTCTATTTCGCAACCGTGGCGATGGCGGATATTCCCGTCACACGTTGAAGCGGATCAGGAGCACATCCCCGTCCTTGACGATGTACTCCTTTCCCTCGAGTCGGACTTTCCCGGCCTTCTTCGCTTTTGCGAAATCCCCGGCCTCAAGGACATCCTTCCAGTCAGCAATCTCTGCCCGGATGAAGCCCTTCGCCAGGTCGCTGTGGATCTCACCGGCAGCGGAAACGGCTGTTGACCCCTCGCGGATGCTCCATGCCTTGCACTCGTCATCACCCACCGTGAAAAAGCTCACGAGGTGCAGGGTGGCGTACACGTGGCGCAGGAACCTGTTCTTTGCCGGCTCCGTGAGCCCCAGGTCCCGAAGGAACTCCTGCTGGTCCTGGGCCGGAAGCTGGGCGATTTCCATTTCCATGTCCCCACGGATCGGGAACGCCGGGACGCCCATCGCTGCCGCCTCAGCAAGAACCTCGTCATGGGCCACTGGTTTCTCACCGAGGTTGACGATGACGAAGAGCGGCTTGGCGGTGAGAAACCCGAAGCCTGCAAAGATTTTCTGGTCTTCCGGGGAGAAGAACGCGCTCCCCAGGGGCTTGCCCGAGCCGAGCTGGGAGACGATCTGCTGGAGGAGGTGGTACTCCCTGCCGTCCCGCTTCGCTTCCTTGTCCAGCCGGGCAACTCGCTTTTCGGCAATCTCATAGTCGCCGAACACAAGGGAGTCCATCACCTTTCGCAATTCCCGAAGGGGCGTTCCGCCCGGGATTGCGGGGGGCGCGGATGCGTTTTCGAATGCGCGAACGACAATGGCGATGGCGTCAGCCCTCCTGACATCGGCCAGACCGGCCGGGGCGATGCCTCCCTCCTCGTCGTGCTCGAGCGGCAGGTCTTTGAACAACACCGTCGCGTGCGTGAGCTTCTTGGGGCTGTACAGCGCCGCCATCCTGTCCAGCCGGTCATCCGGGACTCTGACCTCGGAGAGGTAGGGCTGCCGTTTGCCTCCCGCGGAATCTCCCGTGGGCGCCGTCTGGCCGGTCAGGGCATTGAAAATGGTCGTCTTCCCCGACCTGCCAAGACCAACGATGACTGTTTCCATGTCTTCTCCTGAAAGCTCGAGGCTTGCACGTTCGCGAAGGCCACGGTATAACGAATGCCTTGATCCTTTCAAGGCGATCCAGGGGTGCGGGTGAAAGCACGATATTACTGCGGCAACTGCTCTCGAGAGGTAAGCTCGAACGCCTCGGTCTGTCCCTATTGCGGCAGCAGCTTCACAGCGGTGCGTTGTCCCAAGTGCAGCCATGAGGGAAAGCCGCCGGAGTTCAAAGACGGGTGCCCTGTGTGCGGATACCTGATGAGCCAGGAGGTTCGCGTCGCGGCAACGCCCGTGCCGCGAAAAACGCAACGCACCATGTCGCGCAGGTTCTATCGCATTGCCGGGCTCACGCTCCTTGCGCTCTGCGCCGTCCTCATCGTCCTGCTCCTGGTCAGGCCGTAAGACCCCCTTCTCAGTACAGGAACCCGAGCCCGCCGCCCCCCATGAAATAGTAGCTCGACACGCTGTCAACCTCTCCCGCAACCATTGCTGAAACGAGAACACGCGTGCCGGGCACGAGCCAGGTGGCCTCTGCTCCGACCTGCAACGGGGTCGGCGTGCCGATGGCAGGGAAACCTCCCGGCAGAGGTTGTGTCCGCACGGTGGCTGAGATTCCTGTCGTGACGCTGCCGAGGTCCGCCAGGACACCCCCGCGGAGGTAGATCCACGCGAGCGGGCTGGGCGACGTTGAGCCGTACGGCGACCACAGCGACCCGGCCACCCCGAGAGATCCCAGGAGGCTCACCGGCCCGAGGACGAGCTGCAGCGGGACGGCGATATGGACGACCGGTAAAGTCGGTAAAGGTGTCAGTGAGGAGGACATTTCCGGCCGTCGGGGAGGAGTCATACTGAAACGAGACCTTCGCTTCGACTGCCGCTTCCAACCCGACCTCCCGGGTGGGGGAAAGGAAGTTCCACCTGATCGCAGCGCCCAGGGCAAAGGGGATTGCCACCGTGCTGGGGATGATGCCGCCCGTGGCATCTATCTCCAGCCTGCTGCCGATCCCTGCCCGTATCCCCAGGAGGAGCGGTGCGCGCAGGGTGGTCCCATCCGAATATGCGGCGCCCAGGAACGAAGCCTGAACCTCCTGGGGAGGAAGGACTTCGGCCACGGGGGCATAGAGCAGCCCGGAGCTGCCGCTCCACGTGCTGCGGGGAGCGATCTTCAAGGTTCGGTCCACGATCAGCGCTTCTTCCTGCTGCGAAGATTCATCATCCTTGCCCTGACCGGAGACCACGAGCCGATAATCGCCGTCGGGCAGAGGGCTGCCGTTGCTGTCACGCAAGTCCCATTGAAAGGTCTGGTTCCACGTCGAAAATGCGGGCAGGTCCCGGCTGTACATGAGCTGATCTTTCTGGTCGAACACCTCCACCTTCCCTGCGCCGGGCCCGCTGACTGAGAACTGCGCCTCGGCGATGCCGAGCACGCCCGGGTTGTCCGGATTGACCTGCGGGTGAAGAAGGGAGAGGCCTGAGATGAGAAAGGGCGTGGGGGCGAGAGTAACGGAGAGCGGGGTGACGGTCTTCTCCGAGACGATGACCGTGTCCTTGAACTCGGTGTACCCGAAAGCTCTGACCAGAACAGGATAGCTGCCGACGGGGAGCTCCTGGAGGCCCGGCCCGACGGTGACGCTTCCAACGGTAATCATGCTGTCCGCTGGTGAGACATCGATCTTGAGGAACCCTGTTATCTGCACCAGGCTGGTCTGGTAGAACATGTAGTCACTGGTGTACTGGAGCCAGACCGACACCTCGCGATACCCGGACTTGCGTAGGATGATATGGTGCCACCCTTGAACGATGTCGGTGACGATGAAAGGGGTCAGGCCCTCGTAGTTGTCATCCACCCAGACTTCGGCCCGGTCCGGATCAGACACTATCTCCAGGCCCACCTTGCTCGTGGGAACCTGGGTTGGCGGCTTCTCCTGCGGCGGCGCCGTTCCCTCGCTGACCGTCACGCGGTTTGCTGTCGAGCCGGAGGAGGCGCAGGATGCAAGGATTCCAACCAGGAGCGCTGCTGCAAGAAGGGCCGCCAGGGACTTCACGGGATGATTGTAGCCCCCTCACATGCCGTAATGCAAGGACAGCGTGTTTTCGTCCGCTCGGCGGCGCGAAGGGGGTCTTGAAAACCACCGATAATGGGAGGGATGATGCGATCTGCGATGGTTTGGACTCTTCACCCGATGCCGCCCGCGCTGGCGCGCCTGGCCCTCCTGCTTTCCCTGTTGCTTGCCGGCGGGCCAGCTTCTGTGGGCCTGTTTGCACAGGCCGCCTCGCCGCCGCCGCAGGCCTTGCCTCGGGGCTTTCGGGGCATCACCCTTGGCATGGGTCTGGACCAGGTGAAAAGCGCTCTCGTTGCGGATCCGCTTTTCGGCTATCGGGGGGACCCGGACGTCAGCCTCCTTCCGCAATCGCACCAGTACCTCATTGAATGCGCGGGAGCCTCCTACGTGCGCCGGGCCTACTTCCAGTTCGCCGACAAGCGGCTTCTGACCATGATTCTTGTCCTGGACACCGAGAAGCTCGACCATTTTTCGCTCTTCACCGCCTTGAGCGCAAAGTACGGCCAGCCGGAAAGTCTCAGTCCCCAGGAAACGGTGTGGCAGTCGGATTCCGTTCGCCTTTCCCTTGAAAGGCCGCTGACGGTGAAATACATCGACCGGGCGATGTTCGCTTCTCTTCTCGGCAAGGGCGGCGCTCCGAGTGACCTGGAAAGCATGTCGAGAGAGAAGTTCATTGAGCAGTTCTGATCCGGGCGACGGCCCGCGCATCGTCCTGAAACCCGGCCGGGATTCTCCCGCTCGAAAGAGGCAGCACCCGTGGATCTACAGCCAGGCCGTTGCCGAGGTCAAAGGAGACTCATCCGGAGAGGACCTGCATCTCATCGTTGCCTCGGATGGCAGCCCCGTTGGATGGGGGTTCTACTCGCCGGCAAGCCTTATTGCCGTCCGCATGGTGAGCTTCACCGGTGAAAAGCCGCCGCAAGACTGGGCGGCAGAGCGGACCGCGCTGGCCTTCCAGCTCCGCGGCGCCCTCCATCTCGACACGGACGCATTCAGAGTCGCGAATGCGGAGGGGGATTTTCTTCCCGGGCTCATCGTCGACCTGTACGGCGACACTGCCGTGATCACGGCCCACGTGCAGGGAATGGAGGCCCAGGCTGACCGGATCAGCGCCCGCCTGCAGGGCCTTGTCCCGGAGGCACGCGTGTACTTCAAGAAGGATGAGCACTACGGCCGAGTCGAAGGGCTGGCCCGCGCATCCGGATATCTTGCCGGCACCGGGGATGGCAGCTGCGTCATCCGCGAGGGGGCCGTGCGGCTGACGGTCGACTACCAGGCAGGACAGAAGACGGGATTCTACCTCGACCAACGCGCGAACAGGCGCCTGATTGCCCGATCAAGCGCGGGGAAAAATGTTCTCAATCTCTTCTCCTATACTGGAGCGGTCGCCCTGGCGGCCGCCGCTGCAGGCGCGACACGGGTCATTTCCGTGGAAAGCTCGCGCCGTGCCATTGAGCTGGCGCAGGAGAATGCCCGCATGAATCCGGCCCTGCAACCCAGCGCGCTGGAATGGGTGCAGGCTGATGTGTTTCGCTTCCTCGAGAGCCCCGGCCGGCATGATGTGGTGGTGGCTGACCCTCCACCTTTCGCAAGGAGGCGCGCTGAGCTCGCCGGCGCGGTCCAGGGATACCTGTCGCTTTTTCAGCAGTGCCTGCGGATTCTCTCTCCCAGCGGCCTGGCATTCCTGTTCTCCTGCTCCGGCGCAGTAGACAGGCCGACGTTCCGCGACATCGTGGTTGAGGCGGGCCGCAGGGCCGGGAGACGGGTCAGGCTGCTCAAGGAGCTCCACGCTGACCTGGACCACCCGGTGGCGGCATCACATCCGGAAGGAGAGTATCTGAAGGGATGGATGGTGCATGCTGAATGAGACAAGGCTCCTGCTCCGTCTTGCCGTCATGGTGATCATGACCTGTGCCTTGACCGGCTGCACCCACAGCCTGGACAGGATCATTGTGCGCTCAGCGGGCAGAGAGATCACCGCGGAGGTGGCTCGTACAGACAGCGAGCGGGAGAAGGGGCTCATGGGCCGCACTCACCTGGGACCGGCAGAGGGGATGCTTTTCGTGTTCGACCGGGATGAGCACCTGGAGTTCTGGATGAAGAATACGCCGCTCCCGCTCTCAATCGCCTTTCTCAGCGCCGAAGGGAAGATCCTGGAGATACGGGACATGGAGCCGTTTGACCTGCGGACCATCCGCTCAAGGTTTTCCGCCCGCTATGCACTTGAGATGAACAAGGGGGCCTTTCAGAGCCTGGGAATTGCGGAGGGGGACCTGGTCACTTTTCCGCAGGGATTCTCCCGGTAACGCGCGCCCGTGATCCAGCGACCGCCTGCGTCTCCGCGGTTATTCCCGGTCATCCTCGGAGAGCTCAGGGAAGAGCTCGAGCCCCGGCTCTCCCTCTTCGCCAACGGGCTCATGCGTCAGGATCTCCACCTTCCTTTCCACCCGCGAAAGGTCTTTCTCCAGGGACCTGGCAAGCTTCATTCCTTCTTCGAAAAGCGCAACCGCCTCCTCCAGGGGGATCTTTCCCTCACGCAGCTTTTCCGCGAGCTTTTCAAGTCTTTCCAGCCTCTCTTCAAAGCTTTTCGTCGGCATGCGTCTCCTCCACGATTGCGCTCATTCCTCCCTGCGCGAGCCGTACGTCCAGCCCGTCCCCAACGCTCACACCCTGCGCGGTCAGCAGCACCGTGCGCGTTTTCCGGTGCGTGACCACCGCGTAGCCCCTCTGAAGGACGGCAAGGGGCGAATAGGATGCGAGCTCCCGAGAAGCCAGCTCGTATCTGTGGCGAGCCTCTGACAGCCCTGCGTTGAACCCCAGGCCGAGCCCTTCCCGCGCATCGTCCAGGCGCTGCAGGTAAGGCTGAAGAAACAGGCGGACGTTGCGCTCCAGGTTCTCTGCCGTGAACTGCCCCAGGAGTAGGCGGATTCTTTCCAGGCGCTGCTGCAGGGATGCCTCCAGGGAAGCGGTGAGCCCCGAGACCTGCGCGAGCAGCTCCGAAGCCGAGGCAGCCACCATCTCCGCGGCAGCGGACGGAGTGGGGGCGCGAACGTCCGCCGCCAGGTCGGAAAGAGTGATGTCCGTCTCATGTCCTACCGCGGAGATGACGGGAACCGGGGACGCCGCAATGGCACGAACCACGATTTCCGAGGAAAAAGGCAGGAGGTCTTCCAGCGAGCCTCCGCCTCTGCCGACAATGATCACTTCCCCGAGCTTCCACCGCGCCGCAATCTCTATGGCGTGGGCAATCCTCTCATCCGCGCCCTCTCCCTGGACAGGCGTGGGAAGAATGACGACATCCATCCCCGCGTTCCGCCTTCGCAGCACACGGAGGATGTCCCGGACCGCGGCCCCGGTGGGGGAGGTGATGACGGCGATCCGGGACGGAAGCAAGGGAAGGGGTCTCTTGCGCGATCCATCGAACAGGCCTTCCGCCGCGAGGAGGCGTTTTCTCTCCTCCAGCATGGCCAGGATGTCTCCCTGACCGGCCCGCGCCAGCGTTTCACAGATGAGCTGGTAATTGCCTCTTCGGGGATAGACGGAGATGCCGCCCGTGGCCGTGACGAGCATCCCGTCTTCCGGGTTGAACCTCACCGCTTCCAGCCTGCCCCGGAACATGACAACGGAGAGCACCGCGTTCGCGTCCTTCAGGCTGAAATACCAGTGGCCGCTTGCCGACGGCCGGAAGTTGGAGACCTCACCCTGCACCGTGATCCACGGGAAGCCGTCCTCCAGCGTGCCCTTGATGAGCTCCGTTATCTCACTGACCGTGTAGTGCGAGCCCGCTGACCTCTCCGGCATAGCCAGCAGCCTACACCTTTCTTGAACTTCCCGGCAATCTGTCGATACTATCATGGAGGGTCATGAAGAATATCGCCATCATGAACGCAATTGATCTGCGCCCTCCGGCAGGGAGGCCCGTTGTCCGGGGGGCCTCAGCCTTGCAGAGAGCCATGGAGTTCGGGCGAGGGCTTCCAGGCGTTGACCAGCTCCTGATCCTTGCTTCAGATTCCACGACGCGGCTCCTTGCTCATGAAACGCCCCTGGATTGCCGGGTGATTGCGCGTCCGACGTGGACCGTGTCGGATCTCACGGGAGAAATGGAGAAGGCGAGTGAAGGGTTCGAGGACCTGTTTTACTTCTTCGCGGACTATCCCTTTCTCGACCCGGCCATTGCGCAGAGGATGCACGCAAACCACCGCAGGTACTGGGCGGACTATACGTTCGCGGACGGGTTCCCGCAGGGTTTGACGCCGGAAATTGTGACACGGGAAGCAATCAGCCGCCTCCGCGGAATGTCCGCTGCAGACGTCAGCCATCCAGACCGGGAAGCGCTGTTTACAGTAATCAGGAAAGACATCAACTCCTTCGACATCGAAACAGAGCTTGCTCCCGTGGACCTGCGGCTCCTGCGCGTCTCACTCTCCGCCGACACCGAGCGCAACTTTCTTCTTTTGAAGCGGATCGTCGAGAAGGGCGGCATGGACACTGAATCGATCTGCCGGGTTCTCCAACTGGAGCCAGGCATTCTTCGGACCCTGCCGGCCTTTTTTCCCATCCAGATCGTCGAGAAGTGCCCTCACGCCTGCACCTACTGCCCGTACCCGGTTTTTGCGGGGAATGTCACCACGAGGGCCGGTGTCATGGACCCTGAGCGGTTTTCCAGCCTGGTCGGAAAAATCGCGGCGTTCAGCGGGGACGCCGTGGTGGACGTTTCCTTGTGGGGAGAGCCCTCTCTTCACCCGAAGATCTTCGAGATGATCGGGTCGGTTCTCAGCACGCCGGGACTTTCCCTCGTGATCGAGACCTCCGGCGTGGGCTGGGAGGAGGGGATGTTCCGCCGGGTGAAGGACTCTTTTGCCTCGCAGCCGACATGGATCGTGTCGATGGACGCTTCCACGGAAGAGATGTATCAGCGGCTCCGCGGGGCGGGCTTTGCGGAGGCCACCAGGACCGCCGAGCTCCTGCTTTCGATCTTTCCCGCCAGCACCTGGGTCCAGGCGGTGCGCATGAAGGAAAACGAGGACGACCTCGACCTCTTCTACAAGTCGTGGAAGACGAGGACAGAGAACATCATCATCCAGAAGTACGATTCGTTCAGCAGTTTTCTGCCGGACCGCAAGGTCGCGGACCTTTCTCCGGTGAGACGGTTTCCCTGCTGGCACCTCAAGCGTGACATGGCAATACTCATCGACGGGACGGTTCCCCTGTGCAGGGAGGACGTGCGCGTGGAGCATGGGCTGGGGAACGCATTCACCGAGGACCTTTCCGCCATATGGGATCGCGGGGAAAGCGCTTATCAGCAGCATATCCGGGAAAAGTACCCGCACATCTGCGCAGGCTGCGATGAGTACTACACGTACAACTTCTGAAAGCGCCAAGGCTCCGGGGGCCGTACCCAGCCGCGTCCCCTACACCGTCATTGGGGGCCCCCGGTGGGACCGGGTGAGGAAGTATCCCTACAGCATGACTCTGCTCGTGATGAGCAGAGGCGACAGGCTCTTTCGCGCGGAGCTGCTTTCTGACCTGCTTTCCCGTGACCTCGGTGAGGTCCTTTGGGTCGAGGGGCACGAGCCTTCCGCGGATGTCGAGTCGCTTGCCAGAGACCACCCGGATGTTCGCTTTCTGCTCCTGAAGGAGCCCACGACCGCCGGGGAGCGCATCAATATCGGGATCGCGGAGGCTCGCTCACCTGTTGCCCTTTGTCTCTGGAGCGATATGCGCCTTTCCCGGGTTCCCGCGGCACTCCCGGAAGCCCTTGAAAAATCCGGGGTCGTCTGCACGGTCCCCCTGTCACGCAACGCCAGGCTGCAGCCCATCCCATCCTGGCAATCCCCGGTTTGGAAGAAGCGAAGACTCTCCCTTGCCTTCCGGATTCCGCGGCGCGAGGGAGAGCCCACGCTGTTTCCTTTCGATTATTGCGGCATCTACAACTCGGAGAGGTTCCTTCGCACCGGAGGATTCGATCCCTCCATCTCCAACCCTTACTGGCAGAAGCTGGACTTTGGATTCCGGTGCTTTCTCTGGGGAGAAAGGATTGCCGGCACAACGGAGGTTTCCCTCACTTATACCGCGTCTCCTCCGACGGATGATTCGACTCCTGACCAGAGCTACAAGCTCTTTTTCCTGAAGAACATGGCAGTTCGGATGCGCCGGGAAATGGGTGTCTTGCCGGTTCGGCGCATCCTGGATTACATCGTGCATTCAGACGCAAGCCCTCTGTACTCCCTGCGGGAGTTTGCCGCGGCGCGGGACTGGGTTCGGACCCACAAGTTCAGGTTTCGCAAGGACCCGCGGGATGTCATGCAGAAATGGGAGGGAGCCGAATGAGCCTGGGGGTCTTCATCCAGGTGCGGCTCGGCTCGACGCGTCTCCCCTCAAAGGCCCTCCTTCCGCTGCCCGGGAGGCACCATCATCCAGCACGTGATGCGCAGCATGTCACTGGTGCCTTGCGACACGCGCGCTCTTGTGACGGAGGCTGGGAGCGCGGAGGCTCTTGCCCCGCTTGCCAGGCAGGAAGGGTTCGCTGTTTTTGTCGGTCCAGAGGACGATGTCCTGGCGCGCTACTGCATGGCGAGCAGGAAATACGGGGTTGACACCGTGATTCGCGCAACCGGCGACAACCCTCTCACCTCGGCCGGACTTGCGCGAAGCATCCTGGAGGCCCACCGGCGAAGTGGCTCGGACCTGAGCCACTACCTTGGAGTTCCCCTGGGAAGCGGGGTGGAAGTGGTCGCGTCGAAATCTCTCTATGCCGCAGAAAGGGAAGCGGCAGACCCCACGGAAAGGGAGCATGTGACGCCGTTTCTCTACCGGCATCGCGAGCGCTTTCAAATAGAAGAGCCGCAGGCGCCTGCGGGCTTCGCGCTTGCGGACGCCAGGGTGACGGTGGACACCGAGCAGGACTACCTGCTTGTGAAGCGGATCTTCGAGGACCTGTACAGAGGTGAGCCCATTGAAGCGGGAGACATCGTGTCCTGGTTTCGGGCCGCGGCCATGAGGGCAGGGGAACAGGGATGAGCATCCGACGGACATATCTCCTTGTCCCCGCCGCCGGCGCAGGCGAGGGCCTCGGTCACCTTGCGCGCTGCCGCCGTCTTGCGGATCACCTGGCAAGCGGCGGACCGCGCGGCGCCGTCCGCCCCCGCGTCACGTTCCTGGCATCCCACCTGGATGAGGCATCGAAGCGGCTGCTGCGAGGGAAGGCCGGGCCGGAAGTCATTCGGGACCTGAAACCGGGCAGACAGTGGGACCTCATTGTGCTGGACCGACGGGAAACGCCGGTGGAAGAGCTTCGGAGACTCCAGAGAAGCGGCCCCGTCGTGTGCCTGGATGAAGGCGGGGCAGCGCGGGACTCGGCTTCGTTTCTCATCGACGCAATCCCCCGGTTGCCCGGCGGTCCCGGGCCCAATCTTTCCTCCCTTTCCCTCCTGGAGCTTCCACGGCGTTCCCGTCTCAAGGTGAGATGGCCTCCCCGGAAAATCCTCGTGAGCTTCGGCGGCGAGGATAGCGAGAACCTCAGCAGCCGGCTGCTGGACGCCCTGCTCGTCAACAACGTGTTCTCCCCCGGGCAGATCACGCTGGTCGAAGGTCCGCTGTTCAAAACGAAAGTCTGGCCCCCGGGGGTCGATGTGGTGCGCAATGCCTCCCGGCTTACGCGCATGCTCTCCGCGTTCGACGTCGTTTTCTGTCACTTCGGGATTACCGCTCTTGAAGGTCTGGCCTCAGGGGTGCCGGTCATTCTTCTCAACCCGAGCGCTTATCACGCGCAGCTGGGCAGGTCATGCGGCTTTGCGGATATCGGGATCCGTGCCCCGGATACCCGAGCCCTCAAGACCCTGCTGGATGATGGGGCGGCCATGCAGGCGCGCGTTGACAGCTTCAACGCGAAGGCAGGCAGGCAGCGTCGCTCATGGCCTCTTCCCGGAGTGCTTTCGTCCATGCGCCCCCGGGGAAAGCCACGGTGCCCGGTGTGCGGCCGTGACGGAAACAGGGTTGTGGCCCGGTTTCCCGACCGCACATACCGGTCCTGCGGCGGATGCGGAGTCACGTACCTGGAAAGCTTCGCCGAGGACGGCATGGAGTACGGGACCCGGTATTTCGGCGCAGAATACAAGGCTCATTACGGCCGCACGTACCTTGAAGACTTTGGGGCAATCAAAGCCGCGTCCGCTGAGAGGCTTCGAATCATCCGGGCCGTGTCGGGGGAGAGTACTGACGGCGTGATGGTGGACGTGGGGTGCGCGTTCGGACCGTTTCTTTCCGCCGCGACCGACCTGCGGCTTGCCTGTTTCGGCATTGATGTCTCGGAGCAGGCGGTGAGGTACGTGCGAAAGGAGCTCGGAGTTCCCGCCATCTGCTCTTCCTTTGAGGCGGCGCAGAGACGGCAGCTGCCGCGGAGAATATCCGCCATCACGCTCTGGTATGTCATCGAGCATTTTCTCGACGTGGACCTCGTTCTGAGGAAAGCATCCGCGCTCCTGTCGGCCGGAGGTGTTCTTGCCTTCTCGACCCCGAACGGAGACGGGATCTCCGCGCGGAAAAACCTTCGGGAGTTCCTGGACAGGAGCCCGCCGGACCATTTCACGATCCTCCGGCCGTCAGGACTCGGCAGGATCCTTGCAGCCCATGGCTTCGAGCTTCAGCGCGTTCGAATCACGGGCCACCATCCCGAACGCTTCCCAGGGTTTCTGGGGAAGGCCGGGCTCAGGGCAGGGGCGGGCTCGCGGGTGCTTGGCCGGGTGAGCAGGCTCATTGGGCTGGGCGACACGTTCGAGGCCTACGCCGTCAAAGTGGACCAGGCATGAAGACCATCATGATTCTTGGCGCCGGGGTCATGCAGCTTCCCGGGATACGGCTGGCAAAGCAGAGCGGTTGGCGGGTCATCGTCGCTGACGGAAACATGGAAGCCCTGGGAAGCCCGCTTGCGGATCATTTCGAGGCAGTGGACCTGAAGGACAAGGACGGCCTCCTCGCCGTCGCGAGGCAGTACCACACGCGTTATGGACTGGACGGCGTGTTCACGGCAGGGACTGATTTCTCATCGTCGGTGGCCTGGGTTTCTGAAAAGATGGGGCTTCCCGGAATCACGTTCGAGGCCGCCATGCGCGCCACGGACAAGTGCCTGATGAGAGAGGCGTTCCAGAGGGCTGGCGTGCCGAGCCCGGGCATTCGTGTGCTTGTCGGGCTCCTTGGACCCCGGTGCAAGCCTTGGCGGATTGCAGTTCCCCCTCGTGGTCAAGCCGGTCGACAACATGGGCGCCCGCGGCGTGCGCAGGGTCGACTCACGGGAGGCATTGCTGGACGCATACCGCTCGGCTCTTCCGCTGTCGCGATCCTCCCGTGTCATTGTGGAGGAGTTCATGGAGGGTCCTGAGCTGAGCCTGGACGCGGTGGTCTACGGGGGCAAAGTCACCGTTTGCGGCGTGGCTGACAGGCACATCTTTTTCCCGCCGAGCTTCGTCGAAATGGGCCATACTATGCCCACCTCCCTCGACCCCCCCGCGGTTCGCCGCATCGAGGAGGTCTTCGAGGCAGGCATCCGCGCAATCGGGATCCAGAACGGGGCGGCGAAGGGCGACATCAAGCTTACCGCGCACGGCCCCATGGTGGGGGAGATAGCGGCCCGGCTTTCCGGGGGGTACATGTCAGGCTGGACATTCCCCCTTTCCTCTGGCGTCGAGGTCACACAGGCTGCCATGAACATTGCAGTCGGCTTGCCCCCCGGTGATCTTGCGCCGCGGCTCACAAGAGTGGTCGCGGAAAGGGCTTTCATTTCCATCCCCGGGAGAGTCATGCGTGTGGCCGGCGAAGAGGAGGCGCGGAGGCTGCCGGGGGTGGCAGAGGTTTTTGTGCGTGCGGCGCCGTGCGACAACGTCGTATTTCCAACGAACAACGTTGAAAAATGCGGGAACGTCATAACGATTGGCGATACGCGGGAAGACGCAGAGCGGACTGCCCGGACCGCGCTCAGTCGGATCTTCATCCACCTCGAGCCACTCAACCACCTGACCACCCGCTTTCTTTTTCGGGGCGCAGGGACCGACGCCTTTCAGACGCCAGATCAGCCTCTTCTTTCGGCGGTCGAAACCATGCCGCCTTTCCGCGGGAGCTTCGAAGATCAGCGGCCAGGCTCACTGGTGAAGGTCCAGGCAATCCGCGGCTTCCCGGACCCTTCCTGCAGAGACTGGCATGGTCTTCCCTTCGCGGAGGCGGTGCGGATTGCCCTCGATGGCGTCGGGACACTGGTGGATGGCCCCGAAGCCGGCGGCCTTGTCCTGTGCGGACTCTTCTGGAGGGCGGTCCTCCGCGGAAGCGCCCAGGGCGGCCGCTATCTGTTGGACAGCGTTCGTGAAGCATCGCGCCGCGGAGCGCTGGGGGAGCTCCTCGCAGGATCATGAAGCCATTTCGCCGCCTGCTGCCCTTTCTTCTCGTAATGACCTTTTCCGCGGCCGCCTTCGCGCAGGAGAGGAACCTGCTCTCCATGGTCGGTGAGCTGGGAGCGGGGCTGGAGTGGGATCCCCTGCGGGACCGGGGCGTCATATCTCTGGGAGATGACAGGATCTCTCTGGGTGTCGGGCTGCCGCTGGCCATCATCAACTACCGGCTTGCGGTTTCGATCCAGGCTCCGACGCGTCGCGACGGAGCGGTCTGGCTTGCCGCGGAAGCCATGTCGGAAATCAGCAAGGCGCTCGAGCAGGACAGGCTTGCCCACACGGCGGGGCACCTGCGCATCGCGGCCATCCTCATTGATCCAGGCCATGGCGGTGAGGACCCGGGAGCAACGGGGAACTACATGGTGGGAAAGAAGTCAATCCCCATCCGTGAGAAGGACGTTGTTCTGAAAATCGGTCTCACCCTTTCGCGGATGTTGCAGAAGGCGCTGCCTGACAAGGAAATCCTTCTCACACGTTCAGATGACACGTACGTCACCCTGGAGAAGCGGGCGGAGATGGCAAACAGCCTCCTCGGCAAGACAAATGACACGGTGCTCTACCTTTCCATACACGCGAACTCGACCTTCAACAAGTTGAGCCAGGCGAAAGGGTACGAAGTGTGGTACCTGCCGCCGGAATACAAGCGCACGCTCCTCGAGGGGAAGGACCCCTCCACCAGCGAGCTCATCCCGATCCTCAACAGCATGCTCGAGGAGGAGATTTCCGTGGAGAGCATCGTGCTCGCCCGGGAGATTCTCTCGGGGTTGAACGCCTCCATCGGGGACCTCACGGAAAACAGGGGCATGCGCCAGGAGCCCTGGTACGTGGTTCGCAACGCGAAGATGCCCGCCGTCCTCGTGGAGGTCGGCTTCATGTCCAGCACTGAAGAGGCGGCGCGCCTGGCTGACGACGCGTACTTGAAAGGGATCGCAGAGGGATTGTACACTGGCGTCTGCTCGTTCATCGCTCGATTCGAAAGATACGGGAGCTCCGGTGTTCAGTAGACTTGATTTCATCCTCGACATGCGCCTGAGAGGAAGACCCGCCATTGTCGGATACGTCATCCTCGGCGTCCTTCTTGTATCCCTTGTGACCTTCCTGCTCGTCGGCAATCGCCAGGGTCGAGCGGATCCTCTATTTCCCCCGCGAGCACGGACACGGTTTTCTGGCGGAGCCCCGCTTCCTCACGAGGCATCGGGGCGCGGAGGACAACATCGCGGAGCTCGTCAGCAGCGTCCTGCTGGGTCCCTCTCGCCATGACGCGGCCCGCCTTTTCGCCCGAGGCGCGACGGTCCGCGCGGCCATGCTTCGAGGCCACACCCTGTACCTGGACCTGACCGCCCGCGTCCTCGAAGTGGATCCGGAGGTGCCGCTCTCCGGAAGCGAAGCGTTCGAGGCTCTCGACAAATCCATCCTGCTCAACTTCCCCCGTGTTCACGAGATCGTCTTGTACATCGACGGACAGCTCCCGCGCCCCGCGGCCAAGAAAAATATTTGACAAAGCACATCCCGTCACTATAATTGTGCATGTGACTCCGGAACGACCTAGCTGTGAAAGGAGCAATGCATGAAACGGCTGTTCGTTTTTGTTGTCGTTGGGCTGCTTCTCGGCGGAACAGCGTTGTTTGCCGACACATCGGTGCTCATCGACTTCGGGAAGCTTGCTGCGGACACCACCATCGGGACCCAGACGGTCCCGTCAGAGAACGGGCCAACGCTGATCGACTACAGCAACGTGGCTGGTGCCTCCTTCAGCGACGCTGAAAGAGCGGTGATGAAATCCTCGCTCGCGCTCGGAAACTGGGGCGTCGAGCTCGCCTCATCTGCGCGGTCTGTGGCCAACCAGAGCGTAAGCTTCACGAAAGAAGCAACCGTCTCGGCTACTGCCAAGCCTTTCAACGGTGAGGACATGGCCAACAAGAAAGTGCTCGGCGTACGAGTGCATTTCCCCATTGACCCGTACAACTCATGGGCAATGGTCACTCCGCCCTTCGACATCCCCGCCTACGCGGACAAAACAGGGCCGGATGGAGTCACTGTCGCCGCGGCGGACAAGGGCGTTGGAGCGAAGTTCGAGGATGGATACGGGGTCGTCAAGAACGTGGGCGTGCTCAAGAGCCTGTCCATCACCGTCTACGGCGCCAACTACCCCAACGGTCTTGGAGTCATTGTTTCAGACCAGGACGGCAACCAGCAGACCCTGTTCATGGACTACCTGCAGTTCGACGGCTGGCGCACCCTGACCTGGAACAACCCCAACTACGTCACTGACGTGCGCAACAGGGAGCTCAGGCGCTTCCCGTTGTACCCGCAGGGAATGCCGTACCTGAAGCTGATCGGTCTCGTGATCTACCGGGACGCGGCGCAGATGGGCGGTGATACTGTGACCTACTTCAAGGACATCAAGATCACCTACGACAAGGCCCTCATCAATACGAACAGAGACATCAACGACGAGGCTGTGTGGGGTATCCTGCAGCAGCGCCAGGAAGCCCGCAGACTGGCTGAAGTCAGGCGCCTTGGGAACATCCAGGTCCTCCGGTTCCTGGAGAAGGAAAAGATGGACGCTGGGCAGGCCACAACGGGAACTCAGCCGGCAAAGCAGTAGCGGCAAAGTCGCAGAACGGAACACAGAAGAGGCCTTCCCCGCGGAGGGCCTCTTTCTTTTTTGGCGTGCCCGGCAGAGCGCCCGCTTTCTATGAGAGAGTTGCCTCTAGAGAGTTGCCTCGATGCCTATGAACGCGTCGAAGAAGGTGGAGACTGAGAAAGGAAAGAGCTTCATATTTGCCTTGAGGGTCCACACGACTCCGGGGGTGGCGAAAGACACGTAGGGGGACACGACGGTCTGCAGGATGCCCGGGGTGGTCATGGATGAGGATGTGAACTTGAAGTTGCCCTCCATGCCGCCGCGGACAGATGTCTTGATAAGGTCCCCGACGTACGCGTTGACATTCACGTCGAAATTGCCGACCTCCGAGGGATTGTAGAACTGCTGGTAATACGCCGGATGCCAGAAGAACGTCGGGACGATGGAGAACTGGTCGAGATGGAGACGCGGTTCGAAGAGGAGGTAGAACTGGTTGATCGAAAAGGCGGTGCTTGCATCCCATTCGGGCACTCCCACCTGCGCGAAGAACTCGACATCCTTGTTCGTTGCGTAGAGCATGAGCCCGCCCCTGTAGAGCCCGTATGTCGTCGTGGTAGTGTAGGTCAGCCCGAAGAACCCCTCAAGCTTTACGACATCCAGGTTCACCAGGGCGCGCACGTCCGTGGAGTATGAGCCAAGCTGCCCAGGGAGCGTGGCAATCGCGCCGGCTGGCAGGCTCAGCAGGTCGTTGTAGTGGGTATCTTCGTAGGCATACACGCTGAAGCGCAGCGTTTCCTTCACCGGTGTGATGTCCACCCGCACCCCGGTCCCGTCCACCTGATAGATGCCCTGGTAGAGCGGGCCGGCGGGGAAGTACATGAACCCGCTGTACCCCGTCGCGAACGTCGTGGCCCCGAAGAAGGAGAAGCCGTCTCCCCTGCAGAAGTAGTCATTCTGGCCGACGAAATAGGAAATGTCGATGGAGCTGCCGAGGACGTCCCTCATGATGACGCTTGCGCCGTAGAAACCGATGGGGTTGAAGAAGCCGGGCGTTTCCAGGGAACTGGACGGGTCGGTGCTGCTGAGGAAGTTCAGATCCACCTGGGCGCCGAACTTGTAGCCTCCGTCCACCTGGATGACGATATTCCCGTAGGTCTGCAGGGCGAACACCCCGTTGTAGGGAGCAGCGTGAGTGATGAGCTCGAAGGTCGGGACGCTGATGTTGGCCGGAAACGCGAAGGCAGAAACCAGCAGGAAGAGCGCCAGGGCCGCACTTCTGGGCAGAAGAGGACTTTTCGTCATTGCAGCCTCCTTGTCACGACGAAATGTGCTTGAAGATGTACCTCTCGAGAGCTTGCCTGTCCGACGCGCTCATTGTTTCAAAGCGGACCGCAAGCACGCGTGACTTGTAGATGACCACGGTGCCAGATGGCGCCAGCGCCTTGCCGCCCAGGGCGAAGTCAAGGCGCGCAAGAGGGATGTCCTTTGTAAACAGGTTGTGAACGGGCGGGTTGAACAGCTCGATTGCCATCCCGCCCAGGCTGACGTCTACAATGCGTCCGGACATCAGTTGCTTGATTCCGGGCACGCGGAAGGAAACCCGGGTGAGCTCATCCGGATCAGGGCTGACACGGATGTGCCTCCTGCTCGCGTTGTGGCCCGAAAGCTTGGCCAGGACGGCTTCGAGCTTTGCCTTTGCCGTGTCGGGGCTGAAAGGCTTCAGGAGATACCCGGCCACGCCGATCTCCACCATCTTGCGTACGAACTCCTTGCGCGACTGAATGGTGTGGACAACCACTGCGATCCTGCGTGTATTGTCGGCAGCTTTCAGATCGTTGACGAGCTGGATTCCATCAACGTCCCGGTTGTCGATGTCGATGATTGCCCCTTCAATGCCACTCTGGGTCTTGATGGCTTGCAGGGCATCAGCGCGCGAGGCGACAGGGATGCCCTTGATCCCGAAAGAGAGAAGGGCGTAGCAGAGGGCTTCTCTGACGGCCAGCGCGCTCTCCACGACGAGAAAAACCGAGGAAATGCGTGGAGCACCGCGCGGCACGATCACCTCCTTGATGACCCCGGCATACTACACAGGAGGGAATGAGGCGTCAATCGATGCGGAAGAAAGCAGAGTGCGCGTTGTTCGACGCCGCCGCTGTGCACGAGTATTGACAGGATGCGGCTCCTCGTTTATGTTCGTGCGGGCGCGGATGGTGAGAAACCACTCCGCAAGGGCGGCTAGCTCAGTCTGGTTAGAGCACCAGCTCGACACGCTGGGGGTCAGAAGTTCAACTCTTCTGCCGCCCATAGGCAATTCTTTACGTTGTAAAGAGTAACCAAGAAGGGACCGAAAACGGACCTTCCAAAAGCATCGACTGTGACACTAACTGTGACACTGAAGAGTCACAGCACGTGTGGAGGTGCTCTATGGAACGTCCCAAGCGGCCTTACTCCTTATTCAAACGACCCGCCATACGATTCCGCCACATCTACTACTGCCGCTTTCGAGGCGAGAACGGCCGTTACCTTGCCCCCGTAACTACTGGGCAGTCAAACAAAGCAGCGGCGTCGAACTGGGCTGACGAGGAGATCAAGAGGGGACACCACGTCCAGCCTGGCAAGCGGGGAACTCTCTTCGACGTATTCGTGTCAGACTTCTGGTCTTTCAGCGGGGAGTACATCACTCGTCAGCTCGCGCGCGGGGGACACTTCTCTCGGCGACTCGCAGAAATGCGCGCGGCCCAACTGGAAAAGTGGATCTTGCCCTCCTTTAAAGGGAAACCGCTCGGCGGTGTCCGACGCCACGAGATCGAAAGTTGGGTGATGAACCTCTATCGCAACTCGGGTTTGACCCCGAGCACAGTTAATCGCTGTCTGACGAATCTGAAGATACTCATGGCTGAGGCGACACGCCGAGGCTTCTGCGCAGCCGATCCTGCCGCGGGAATCGCGATGCTGGCCGAAAGGCGCAAAGAGCGAGGAGTGCTTCTGCCAGAAGAGATCAAGAAGCTTTTCGCGGTGGACGCCCTAGAGAAGGTATGGAACGGGGAGCCAATGTTTTTCGCCGCTGCTATGTTGGCCGTAACCGGAGGATTACGGGCTGGAGAGATCCGAGCGCTGCGAGTGATGGACGCGCACCCTGACTTCGTGACTGTTTCGGGTAGTTGGGAAGAAGGATTTGGGCGCGGCGGGGCCAAATGGGGGAGTGAGCGCATCGTGCCGATTCCCTGTCGTACGTCAGATGGGCTACAGGCGATTATCAAGTCAAATCACTACCACGATCCTGCAGATCTCATCTTCGTAGGCTTTAAGCGTGGGGTCCCAGTCGGCAAGCATGTACTGTCCGATCGCTTCAACGAGGCGTTGGGGCGGATCGGTGTGACTGAGGCGTTACGAAAGGACAGGCGGCTGGTGTTTCATAGCACCCGGCATACGTTTAACTCGATTATGCGCGGCCGCATCGATTCAGGTAAACTCTTTCGTATCACTGGCCATCGACAGGAGTCGACTAACATCATCTACACGCATGTTCTGCCGAAGGACCTGGAGGAAGTGCGAGCGCTTCAAGAGGAGATAGTCAGCATTCCCTAGACCAAGAGCGCGTCATAGTTTGAACGAACTTGCGCTTCTTATTATAGGCAGATGCCCCTTGTGAAATTGCACAGTGAGGGCACCTTAGCAAGAGCGGGGATTCCTTCTGCGTCCGCATGTGCTGCCGGCCTTGAACTCTTTCTATTGTACAGGTGTCCGCTTCCGCGCTCTGGTTTGAGAAAGTAGGGGAAATTGCCGAATTGCTGTAGTTGGGGATTCCCCGGAGGAAGGACGGGAAATCGGGAACGGTGTTCTCTGTCGCGGAGGACCGTCCCCGACCCCCAAACCAACACAGTACTTATACTCGACAGTTCTGAGAAAGACTATAGCCCCGCCGAAGTTTGGCGCCGGTGGCGGAGGCCTGCCCCTTCGCAGCGTTGCCCTGCCTGTGGGACTGAAGGCCAGTTCCATCGTCATGGCAGCTATCACAAGTACCACTTCTTCGAACGGATCCGCGTCGTGCGGGTACGCTGTGGACACTGTCGGCGCACTCACGCGCTGATCCCCAGCTTCTCGTTGCCCGGACTATCCATCGGCAGCGCGGAGGCCGAGCGCTACCTGGCCGCCCGGGAGGAGGGAGCGAGCCGCGGATGTGCCGCCGGGGAGCTTCTGGCCCGTGGCATGAGCCAGAGCTATCCCAAACGCTTGGAGCGAATGCTGGTCACGACGGTCACCCGTGGCAAGGCGCTGCTGGCTGCCCCGGGCAGAGAGCGGCTGCAAGGGCTAGCGTGGGTGCGTTCGGTTGTGGGCGATCTCGATCACCCCCTGGTAGAGCTGAATCGGTTCGGCCTGGCGCATGGGGTCAACGGAATGTGTTTGTGCCGCGCTTCGATCTTGCTTTTCTCCTCCTCGGTTCAAAGGAGGCGTGTTTCACATAACAAGGGCACTGCCCAGGAGGAGACTACCGCGGTAGCCTCAAGCCCATGAGAAACGACGGCAAGGAGGCAGTGCATGAATCACGAGGAGCGCGAAGTTCGGGCCAAGGAGATTGCAGCATTTCGCTACAGCCTGATCGCAGAGCTGGCCAACCCGTACCTCAAGCGTGAGGAGCTACGGGCGCTGATGCGCCAAAAAGCAGGGCGGGAGCATGAGATTCCCTTCCTGGGCAAGCGCACCTTGACGGAGAGCTGTCTGCGCAAGTGGCTGACAGCCTACAAGACTCGGGGTATGGAGGGGCTGACACCCACCCCCCGCCGAGACAGCGGCAGTTCCCGTGCGTTGACCCCACAGGAGACAGCGCTTCTGGTCACGGAGCTTGAGACCAACCCGGAGCTCAACGCGACGGCCGCCTTGAAAAAGCTCCAAGCCCAAGGCCGCGTTCAGTCCCACCCTTCCAGTTCCTCCTTGTCGCGGCTTGTGCGCTCAACGGGGCTGGATCGCGAGAGGCGCTTACGAGTACACCAGGAGGAGCAGACACTTCCCTTCGAGTTCTTTGCCCCTCTGGAATGCGTGCAGGTCGATTGCATGTACACCGTGGACCTGCCTGACTCCAAAGGCAAGCTGCGCCAGGCGGTGCTTCTGGCATTCCTGGATGACGCCACGCGAAGGATTCTCTATGCCTGCTTCGGCTTCAGCGAGAATGCACTGGCCTTCGAGTGCGGCATCAAGCACGTGTTGGCCGCCCACGGCAAGATCGGACGCTTATACACAGACAACGGCGCCGGGTTTGTTTCGCTGCAAACACGTCGCATCCTGGACATCCTGGGGATCGTGCTTGTGCACTCGCGTCCCTATACGCCCAAGGGACGGGGAAAGATCGAGCGCTTCTTCCGAACCGTACGGCAACAGTTTCTCAGCACTCACTGTGAATCACTGGCCAGCCTACAGGACTTGGACGCGCGGTTTCATACCTGGCTGGAAAGTGAGTACCACCGAAGCCCTCATCGCGGTCTGGGCGGCAGGACTCCGCTGGAGCTGTGGCTGGAGAAGGCTCACCTGATCATTCCCATCGACCCAACGGTGAACCTTGACGAGTTGTTCAAGCACGAGGACATCCGTAAGGTGCACAAGGATTCCACCGTCACCCTCAACGGGGTGCTCTATGAGGTGGACTCCACTCTCATCGGCGAGCACATCCACCTGCGCTACGACGTCTCCATTCCTCCCCTGCGCCGCCGAGTCGTGGTCTTGCTTGACGGCACGCCCCGTGCAGATGCCCGCATCGTGGATACCTACGCCAATAGTCGCGTCCGACGCGCCTTCAACTCCGACCAGTTGGTTGTGGAAAAGCAACCCAGCCCGTCTCCACGACCATCCACCACCCCGGTGAGTGCCTCTTTGGCGGCCTCCCGACTACTCGATACCTCCAAGGAGCAGCATTCATGAACTGGAAAGAGATGCTCAGCTACTACAGCCTGACTCAGTTGCCCTTCGGCAAGGAAATCCCCACCGAATCCCTGCAGCTTCTGCCCTCGGTGGAGAACAATCTCGCTGCCGCCCGGCTTCTCGTCGACACGCACGGCATCGGAGTGATGGTCGGCAAATCGGGCACAGGCAAGAGCTGTCTCTTGCGCTTGCTGACCTCCCAGCTGCCCGCAGGTCTTTTCAAACCTCTGTACCTCTGCCACACCTCTGTGGGCATCCTGGAGTTCTACACCCACCTGTGCGCGCTTTTCGGTCTGTCCTCCTCCTGCCGCCGCGCAGTCATGTTCCGCGACATCCAAGCCCACATCCTCTCGATGAACAGTTCGCGCCACTTGCATCCGGTATTGCTCATCGATGAAGCTCACCTCTTGAGCAATGAGATTCTGGCTGAGATTCGACTGCTGACCAACTTCCACATCGACTCGCTCAACGCCCTGACGGTAATGCTCTGTGGAGCGGAGACCCTCTCGTTGCGTTTCGGCCTGTCCATGTTGGAAGCCCTGGCAAACTCCATCACTGTGACCATTCCGCTGGAGGGACTCCCTCCTGAAGAGAGTATCAGTTTCATCGAGGGTCGCCTCAGCGCTTGTGGAGCACGGACGCCTCTGTTCACCAAGAATGCCCTCACCCTGGTCCATCAGGCTTCTGGCGGCATTCTTCGTACCATCGGTACCATCGCCAACGCCGCGCTATTCAAGGCTTTTGTTGCCAAGAGCACTCAGGTGGAAGCCGAGCATGTACAGTCTGTGGTGCAACGATGAGCCTTTTAAAGCGGGAGTTGTTCTCTGGAACGCGGCAAAAGAGGAGACGGGAACGTGAGAATCCCGCAGACCAGAGTGCGGCAGCTAACAACAGGGCAACCATCAAGAAACTGGGTTGCCCGAAGGTTGTTCGCTTCAAGGGTGCAACGCTCTTTAGCGCCAAGTGGCGCTAAAACGGGGCGGACACCAGGAACGAATGGGCTACTCACGGAGCCTTGACGAGCAAGGAAACGGGGTATTGACGAAGGCAGAGCGAGCGCAGGTGTCGTTCCATCGCTGGCGGTGGCACTTCATTCCCCGGATGGCTGATCAGGCGAGGGCCAAGCGCCGCAAGCGCAACGTTTGATGGTGACATAGGTCGGAGGTTTATCAAAAGGCATTACCGTGAAAGAAACAGTAGGGGTCGATTTTTGCCGCTACCCGCTACCTTGCTGAAAAATCTGCGCAAAACACAGGGATTTCGACAAAATGGAAGGTAGCGGAAGGGTAGCGGTAGCGGCAAAAATCCGCTACTGCCTTGTGTGATTGGCCCTGGGTAGCGCAATGCATCCGCTACCGCTACCTTTCCGCTACCCTTGAAATTTGAAAAACAGGCCCTTTTTCAAAGGAAATTGGATAGTACCCAAGAAAGGTAGCGGAGTAGCGGCTATTTTTCGGAGTGCAATATGCGAAAATTCGTAACTGTTCAGCTGGTCTGAAGGCAGTCAGTCAGGGTTAGGTCTTTTTCAAACGCATTCATGAGAGCGTCAATAACCGATAGGCCCTGCTTTCTGATCGTTGAGATATAACTTCGTATCCGACAGAATGAGAGCGCTCCCCCATTGCTTCGGAATGCCCCGGATACTTTCTGCTGGACCCTCATCATTCTTATATCTCGTTCTGCCAAATTATTGTCGAAGTCAACTCTGAAATCGGTCATGTATCGCAGGGTCTCCTCGCGTAGTCGTTCAAGTCTTTCCAACAGATTGCGTGCTTTGCTGCGCTTGATCCGGCCCCGTTTTCCGGGGCTGTCTGCCCGATGAGGCGATGGGTTGGCTTTCATACCACTTGCGATGATCGCTTTGTAGCGGCTCTCATATTTGCGAATGTCGCAGAGGGGTAGTTTCTTCTTCCCTGTGCGTTTTGCCTGCTCCACAGTTTGCTTGCTCTCCAGAAGAAGGCCGATCATTTGTTGCGCCCACACTTGGCCACCCGGTTCATAGACCGCCGTGAGTTCTCGAATGTGATGTGCGTTGCACAGCGAATGCGAGCACCTATATTTCATGTAGGGTTTCCAATTATCATGAACCGCGTTGCCTTTCAGCCGCGGCAGAATCCCAATCTGATCTGTGGCAGCGCTACCACGCCTCTGATGAGGATAGTAGTAGGTGAACTCCTGAGTGCCCGCCCCGTGCAGCCAGTGCAGTTTGCCGTTGATGCTCAAGCCGGTCTCATCAAAGTGCACCACTTTCGCCTGAATCAGTTTCTCCTTGATCTGCTCCACAACACCCTGGACTCGTTGCGCACACCGCCGATCGATACTGGCCAGCGTGCCAACGCTGAGGGGAATGGCGAACAGATCAGCGAAGGCTTGGGCGGCTCGATCGTAGGAAAGAAATCCATAGTTTTTTAGATACACTGCAAATGCCTTCAGCCGTGGACCGTACTGTGCTTTGTGACTTAGGATCCGACACAAAATAAACGCTTCAAGTTATGGAGACGTGGGAAGAATGGTGTAATTCCATTCGCCATGGAACTTTTCCTTCTTGATCTTGACGCGGCTCATTTCCTCGTCGGAGATCTTTCGCCCCACTGAGTATTTGCGGCGATCCAGTCTGCAAGTCACCTGCAAGCCCGTCGCGGTGGTCGTGTTCGCAATCAAGCGCACGATGGTTTCATAGTCCCTTAGGGGCTCCCCACGCCAGTTGGTGCTGATGAAAGAGAACAGCCGATGTTCCACCTTGTTCCACTTGCTTGTACCGGGCGGGAAATGGCAAACGCAGATCGCAAAGCGAAGCTCATCAGCCAAGCGCTGAAGTTCCAGCTTCCACAGCCGAGCGTGGTACCCGTTGCTGCCGCCGCCATCGGCGGTGATCAAAAGCCGCTGGGCCCGTGGATACAGACGGCGACCTTCCGCACGCCACCAGCCCCGAATCGAGGCGACGGCGAATTGTCCGGTATCATGGTCGGTACCGACCACAACGTGACCCCGGTTGCGCGCCAAGTCGTATATGCCGTAGGGATAGGCCCGCGGCACATCGGGATGGGGGAAATCGTGGCCTTGGACTCGCGGGGCTTCCCCCTTTCCGTGCCATTTGCGCCCGTCATTCTTGTAGTTTCCGACCAGTTCCTTCTTCTTGGTGTCCACCGATACCACCGGATTCCCGAGCCGCATCTCCCGTGACACCCGACCGTTGATATGCTCGAACTGTGCGTTACGGTCGGCGTGCTGGTTGCCCTCCTCCATCTTGCGGTTGCCTTGGAGACTATAGTTCAGCTCGTGCAGGGTGGCCCAAACCCACCGATGGCTGGCCCCGTGACCCATGCCCTGCAGGGTGTCCGCCAACGTGCGAATGCTCTTGCACGTCCAGCGCAGCGGCGACATCGGATCTCCTCGGGACAACGGTTCAACAAGGCGCTCCAGCTCCTGCACCACCGTCGGATCTACTGCGCTCACCTTCTTCCGTCCTCCCCCGGGGCGGCGGATTCTGCCCGGGGTCACTGCCGGTCGTTGGCGGAGTTCTTGTTGTCCGCGAAGAATGGTCGAGCGAGCCAAACCGGTGATGCGTGACACCTCGGAAATACCCCCGTGCCCAAGCGCTTCCGCTTCCGTTGCCGCGAATAGGCGCAGGGCTCGTTCGTCAAGCGTCGAGGCCAATCGCTGAAATCGGAATCGAATACTCGCTTCGGGCGTCACTCCCAGAGTATACACGACTTCTAATGCTATGTGTAGCGTTTATTTTGTGTCGAATCCTTACCCCGAGTGGGAACACCGCTACCGAAAGCTCGTGGCAGTGGGGGCAGCGCTTGATCTGGGCACGGTGTTCGGTCACATCCACGGCGATGGGCGGAATATCGAAGACTTGTCGTGACTCATACCCTCGCGGCTTTTGCTGTTGCAGCGACTTGCCGCATCCCTGGCACACTTTGACTTCATGAATCATCACCTGCTGCGGGTGTTCGACCATGGACAACGTTGTTCCCTCGTGCCCTTGCTGACCGCCAGGTTTTTTCCCGCTGGATTCTCGTCTCGTATGAATCCGTCGATGCAAGCCATCACTGGAGGGAGGCTTATCGCTGTTATGACTGTCCTTGCTGTTCTTCTCCTCCAGCGCTTTGATTCTTTGCGTTAACCTCTTGATCTGGTCTACCACCTGGTCGATGGTGTTGTCGTGCTGATCCTGTAGATACTCGATGAGAGAAACGATAGCCTCAGGGCCTGCCTTGTATGCATTCAGAATTTGCTCGCGAGAGCTGAACAGTTACGAAAATTCAAGAGCTGTCCATGTCCGGCGTGAGCAGGGCCGGCTGGTGGTCCGCTAAGACATCCTTCCAGATCATCGTAGGACAGTCTGTCAGCCAGCTCTTCAAACCTCTTTTTCGAATGAGTAAACTCAACCCTTCCGAACTCACCGCAGTCAACGATACCGCTGGCGCCGGATGACATGAGGGTGATGTACTGAGTTGGAGCCTGGGAGATGATCCCTAGTTCGCTGAGCACGGTTTCCTGAGATATGTAGTTGAAGTAGCCTGCCCGGAGCTTCGCTGCGATGTGATACAACTCATACCCAGTTCGTGGGGTGTCCGCGAGCAGGTATATTCCGCGACACGCTCGTGCGAGAACCCCGGTATCTACAGCTCGCAAGAGAACCATCTTGAGGGCGGGTCGATCAAGATCCGGTAACAGCGATCCGAGGTCTGCGACTGAGAAAAGATAATGCTCAGGAGACTGTATCGACCGAATAGACCGCTCCAGTGTCCTCACCGGCTGCATAACAATACCCGAAGAAAGTATAGAGCCCAAAATCACATCGGTCAATATATAGTCACGAGTTACGTTCCTTTATCTATACTCTATTTTGGCCTCGGAAAACTGCAAACGGCCTTGTCGAATCAGTGCTTGCCCAGAACCGGTCGGTAAGCCTCAGACTTCGTTGTTTCCTGACGGCTGCTGGTAAAACAGCGACAGCTCCTGCTGCTCTTCTTCAGGGTTATTCTCGATCTCCATGCGCTCGCGGTCCATCTCTGCCTCATGGACTTTTTTTTGAGATTTGTCGGCCAAGTAAGCACCGCTCCCCATCGAAAGGGCCGAAGCGACCATGGAGGCGAAGCCGCTCAAAAGTACGAACGCGCTGCTGACGTGGGTAGCGCCGGCCACGCCGCTCACGACGCCGAATGCCGCGCCAAGGCCGTCGTTGATGCCGTGAATCGCCTGGTCGATCCAGCCGCCGCCGCGCATGCGTCGCTCCTTGCCGAGAATGCCTTCGAGCTTGTGCAGCGGAGGCGTGCTTTCAGCGCCCAGCTTCTTCAGTACCCGATCGTACGCGCGCTCCATCGTGCCGATCTCTTCGAAGGCAAGCCGGTCCTCTTCCGTCGGAGAGAGGGCCGCCAGCGTCTCATCGCAACGGATTGTAAACGCCCCTTTATCTTGTCCTTCTATGGGATCACGAAAAACCAAGACTAGGGGCCGTTCCATGGACCAGCGACCCGGACGAACAACGTCTGGGCCGCCATAGGAGTGAAAGGAACTCGATGTAGTCTCTGTGATCGTGGCGGTCCTTGCACTCCCCGATGACCTTTCCACTGGCAACCTCCAACCCGGCAAACAGCGTCGTGATTCCGTGTTGACCGGGCTATGTGGCGCCGGGCCCTCTTTCTGGCCTTTCTGTCGCTTCTCGTCGCAGGGGTCAACGCCGCTCGGGCAGTATCGCCTCAAAGGCCAACAGCCCCCTGAGACGACGACGTGCAATACTTCGCCACTTCCCAGCAGCTACGGTTGTGCGCGAGGCGCCTTTTGTCAACCGTGCCTGGCCCCTCCCGAGAACGCGATAGTTCTATTGTTGGATGAGAAATCCCAGATTCAAGCCTTGGAGCGTTCGCAGCCGTGCTTCCCTTGCGAAAAGGCATCCCGGAACGCCCAAGCCATGACTATCAGCGAGAGGAGCCGAGTGCCGCTTCTTCGAGTGTAGCGATATCCTCGGGCGCTAATGAGAAATCGAAGGCACCAAGGGTATCCTCAAGCTGCTCGACGGTGCGGGTCCGACCAGGGGATTCACGTTCTTGTTTCGAATCCACTGAAGGCAAACTTGAGCCATTGACTTTTGATGTCTCTTCGCCACCGCACCGATTGTCTCCCGAGGCAAGGCAAGCGCTTCGGCGGAGAGCCGCATCCTGCGGGCAAGGCGATTCTTCGCGAGGCGCTCCGGCGTCAACCCTCCAGTCAAGAGCCCCTGCCCCAGTCCCCCGTAACCGACCACTGCCAGCCCCAGTTCGCGACAGGCCTCTACTGTCTCTTTGAGCTGAGCCGAGCGATAGACCAGGAGGCTGAACATGAGTTGGTTGGCGACTAGAGGGACGCCTTCCTCGCGCGCCACGTTCCAGGCGGCGTGAACCTGCTCGGCGTTGAAGTTGGAAACCCCGAGCGCCTGCAGTGTCCCCTCACGTATGGCTCGCGCGGCTCCCCGGATCCAGACTCGCGGCGACCTCGGATGAACCGGGCTGTGAATGAATGAGAGCGCACAACGCTCGGTGCCGAGGCGACGGTTGGAGCCGCGGGTGGCTCTCACGAATGCGCCCGACTTCCATCGCCAGAAGAGTGGGAAGGAACTTGGTTGCCACGAGGTTGTCCGAGGCAGCGAAGCCCAGGCGGCCGAGCCGCGCCTCAGAGCTACCAACCCCGTAACCTTCGGCCGTATCGAGGAAAGTGACACCGCGCTCGTGCGCCATCTTGTGGATCCCTATCAGCGTTTCGTCGGGGATAATTCGACCTGCCATCCATTCATCGAGGGGGGTATCACCCCAGAACATAGTTCCAATGCTCAGCGGCATCTTGAGTGCAAACAGATCTTGCATACGCCTACGGGCTTTGCTTGCCCATTCGGTCCTTTCCTTGCTGCAGGAGGGATTGTAAGCACTCTATCCAGCTCATGTCGACATGGCGCGTAGAAAAGAGTATCGCCGGCGATACTCCGGCACCACCCGACGCCAGGCCACGAAACGCAAGGCAGGGAGTGCTATGCAAAATATCTCCAATTTTCCCTTGAGCCGACGGTTTGTCCGGGCGTCCTGCGTGGCACGCCACTTGGGGACCTTTGCCTGTCTCCTTCTAACGTCGTCTCAGAGTTTATCCCCAAGGCGCACTACAGCGACGCGGAAGGGGGGGGCGCTGTCCGGATGCCAGAGAAGGGCGAAATGATGCCCGAATCGAAGTGGCAGAGTAGAACAGGCCGGAAATGAAAGAGCGAGGAAGCGAGCCGCGGGACGCGCACGTCCGCAAGCCGAGTATCGCCGGCAGTGCTCAGCGATGGAACGACGCCCAGGAAATAGCTGCAGTGTGAAAGAGAGGGTCCAAAGGGCAAAGAATGTTTCGTTTCTTCCTTCAGTTGGCCAAGCAACTGGCGTCGAGTGGATCGCGGCCTATCGCCGGTAAGCGAGAGGGTTGTAGCTCCAATCGGGCCCGGGGTCTCACGCCGAAAGGAGGTCCCGGTAGCAGGATCTTCACAAGACTGCGATGTTGGTCTACGTTAAGTCTTGGTATTCCTTGGAGCGATAGGAGTTCTTTGTGAATCATCGGCACCTCAATCACACCGATTTTACGCTCGCTGCAATCGATGACATCCTCTTGCGCGGGAAATACGCTGATTGGGTTGAGCTCCTTGATGCGATGGAACGCGACCCAACTGTCCGTGAAAAGATTCTTCGCATTTGCGAAAGCGACGGTTCCCCACGCCCGAATCAGAGGTACATTCTGTGGAGAGAGTATGTCAAACAACGAGCTGCTTCCTGACTGGGAAAGAGTTCTCTCAGCAGCGGCACGCCTTCAACAGCTTGTGCCGGGAGCAACGCTCGTTGGAGGCACCGCTGCCGCACTCTATGCCGAACATCGCCAGTCAATGGATGCAGACCATGTCGTGTCGGACTTGCAACAGAGGTTCGATGATATTCTTGCTAATCTAGAATCGGTTGCAGGCTGGAAGACTGCTCGAATCAACAGACCCGTTCAAATCCTTGGGTCTTTGGATGGGATCGAAACGGGCATCCGACAGCTCGTGAGGAAAACACCGCTGGAAACAACAACGGTGCAAGTGGCGTCGCTATCGATTACGCTTCCCACGGAGGGGGAGATGTTGCGTATCAAGGCTGTCTTGGTTCTTAGGCGAAACGCTGCAAGGGATTACATCGACGTGGCGGCCTTATCCAGTCACCTTGGCCAAGCAGGCAGCCGTGAGGCTTTGCGGCTGTTCGACACGCTCTATCCGCAACCGTCCGGTGAGTCGGCCCTCATGCAGCTTCAGGTGCAGTTGGCCGACCCCAGGCCATTTGACTTGGACGAGGCCAATCTGAAGGAATACAAGGGTATCAAGAAAGAGTGGTCTGATTGGGAGGTGGTCAGCGCACAGTGTCGGGCGCTGGCTCTCAACGTATTTCGGATACATAACAGAAAAGCGCGTGAGCGTGATGACTCTCTGGGATATTGAGTATAAAAATCCAACGGCAACCGACAATCCTCTGTTCAGCGACAATTCAAATTCCCTAGCGACGACAATTAGAATTCCCGATTCTCGCGGGGGGCGCGATCGGCCAGGATGCCTCAGAAGGGGGACAATCTGGGTGGTCAGCAACAACCAAGTGAGGAGGCTTAGGGAACTCATGGCTAAGGACAACAGAATCATCGTAAACGCCGCCAAGACCGGCATGGGCGTGAAGACGGCGCGCAAGTACCTGCACCAGGACGGGCTTCCCAGCGAACTGGCGACAGTCCATGCATGGAGAACCCGGGAGGATCCCTTCAACGAAGTGTGGAAGGAGGTCAACCCCTTCCTGGAGTTGAACCCCGGGCTGGAAGCCAAGACGCTCTTCGAGTACCTGCAACGGACTCACCCGGGTCGCTTCCCCGAGGGGCAGCTACGAAGTTTTCAGCGCGGGGTCCGCCGATGGCGTGCCCTGGAGGGACCGCCCAAGGAGGTGTTCTTTGCGCAGGAACACCAGCCGGGCTACCTGTGCCAGTCGGACTTCACTTACATGCATGAACTGGGCGTCACCATCGGAGGAGAGGTCTTTGACCACCTCCTCTACCACTTCGTGCTGACCTATTCCAACTGGGAAAGCGGCACGGTGTGCTTCTCGGAGAGCTACGAGAGCTTGAGTGAAGGCCTCCAGGCGGCCCTCTGGGAGTTGGGGGCCGTGCCGGCGGTGCATCAGACCGACCGCATGACGGCAGCCGTCTGCCATCCCGGACGGGAGGTGTTCACTCAGCGCTACGCCGGGTTGCTGCGCCATTACGGGCTGGAAGGCCGCTATTGTCGGGTCCAGCAGCCGAATGAAAACGGGGACATTCAGCAGCGGCACCATCGGTTCAAGCGCGCCGTAGACCAAGCGCTGATGCTGCGCGGATCAAAGGACTTCGCTTCCCGCGCCGACTATGAGAGCTTCCTATGGCACCTATTCACACAACTGAACGCCGGACGCGCCGGAAAACTGGAGGAGGAGCGCACGCAACTGCGGCCGCTTCCCCCCTGCCGCCTGGACTGCTTCAAGAAGGTCGGCCCCATCCGCGTGACAAGCGGCTCCACAATCAAGGCGGGGCACAACATCTACTCGGTGGACAGTCGCCTGATCGGGGAAAACGTGACGGTGCACCTGTACGCCGAGCACCTGGAGGTTTGGTATGCCCAGCGGTGCCTGGAGCGTATCCCTCGGCTGCGAGGCGACGGCAAACATCGCATCCAATACCGTCACGTGATCAACTGGCTGGTGAGAAAGCCCGCAGCCTTTGAGAATTACCGCTACCGAGCCGATCTGT
>CAVUXE010000049.1:0-54232 GCA_963745235.1 uncultured Spirochaetota bacterium
CCGTTATTCAGCGCTATCCCGTAGGCTCCGCTCCCCGCATTCACCGTCATCGCGCTGCTGTACAGCGCTCCCCCGAAGGTCACCACCCCGGTGGAGCTGATCGTCGCTGCAAACGTCACCCCACTCAGCGGCGTCCCCACAGAACCCACATTCCCGCTGAAGCTCAGCCCCCCCGTGCCCACATTCGTGATCGTCAGCGTGCTCGCACTCGTCGGTATGTAGCTGGCTATCGTGGAGGCGCTCCCCGCCGTCGTGTTGATCGTCAGATTGCCCACCGCAGGGGCCGTCACCGCTGCCACCACCACCGCCGCCGCACTCCCTGCGCCCACCGTCAGCGTCACCCCTGAGGCGATACTGGTCGGCCCCAGGCTGATCTGCCCCGTGGAGCTGCCCCCGATGGTCGCCGTCCCCGTGACACTCACCCCCGCCGCGGCGAAGTTCAACACCCCCGTGCCCGCCGCCGTCACCGTCCCCGCTACACTCACCCCAGAGGGCGCTGTGGCCGTCACCCCTCCCGTGAACCCAAACCCACTCCCTATCCCCAGCGTCCCCGTGTTGGCAAACACAACCGCGTTCGTTACTGTCCCACCGTTATTCAGCCCTATCCCGTAGGCTCCGCTCCCCGCATTCACCGTCATCGCGCTGCTGTACAGCGCTCCCCCGAAGGTCACCACCCCGGTGGAGCTGATCGTCGCTGCAAACGTCACCCCACTCAGCGGCGTCCCCACAGAACCCACATTCCCGCTGAAGCTCAGCCCCCCCGTGCCCACATTCGTGATCGTCAGCGTGCTCGCACTCGTCGGTATGTAGCTGGCTATCGTGGAGGCGCTCCCCGCCGTCGTGTTGATCGTCAGATTGCCCACCGCAGGGGCCGTCACCGCTGCCACCACCACCGCCGCCGCACTCCCTGCGCCCACCGTCAGCGTCACCCCTGAGGCGATACTGGTCGGCCCCAGGCTGATCTGCCCCGTGGAGCTGCCCCCGATGGTCGCCGTCCCCGTGACACTCACCCCCGCCGCGGCGAAGTTCAACACCCCCGTGCCCGCCGCCGTCACCGTCCCCGCTACACTCACCCCAGAGGGCGCTGTGGCCGTCACCCCTCCCGTGAACGCCGTCGTCCCTCCCGCAATCGTCAGCGTCCCGGTATTCCCGAAAGTCGTCGCACCGGCGATGCTGTTCGTCGCGCCACCGAGCCGAACGTTGTATGTGTGCGCTGTCCCCGCCGCGCTCATACCCGTCGTGACCGTCAAGTTCCCCTGCAAGTCGACTATCGTTCCCGATGAACTGTCCGAAATACTCACCGTCCCCGCGCTTAAGGCGCTGGAGAAAACGGTCCCCCCAGACTGCGTCACCGTCACTCCGCTCAGTGTCGAACCAAGATTGTTCACCGTCACCGACGAGGGACCGCCATTATTGACTACCAGGCTTCCTGTAAGGTTTGAGCCGCTGAAGTCCGCTGTCTGAACACCTGTCCCGTTCAGCGTCACCGTCCCCGTGGAGGTGGCCAGACCTCCCGCCTGCGTGATGTTCCCCGCTACGCTCAGCCCGTTGCCCCCAGCCGCAAGGGTCCCGCTTGCCAGGCTCAGTGTGCTTACGCTCAGCGCACTCCCCAGGCTGACCGTGTTCCCCCCTCCCGCTTGCACCGTCAGGTTCCCGATGCTCGTTCCCAGCGATGAGCTGACGCTCTTCCCCGCACCGCTCATCACCCAGGTCGTGTTGCTCGCGTTCCCGAATACAGCCGTCGCCGCTACCACCAGGTTCCCCTGCACCCCCACCGAGCCACTGCTGCTGGCGTTCACCGTCCCGTTGATCGTCACTCCCGTAACCTGCGTCGTGGCCGCGCTCAACCCCCCAACGTCCAGGTTGAACGAGCTGCCGTTGTTGATCGTCACGTTATCCGTGCTGTTCGGCACATACCCGTTGGACCAGTTGCCCCCGTTGTTCCACGAGATGGACACCGCCCCCGTCCATGTCAGGGCTGAGGAGCCGAAGATCCAGTTCGTGTTATCCGCCGGCGTCACGTCCGCACTGTTCGTCGCCGTGATGGAGGCCACGTTGTAGCTGCTGTCGCTCACCGATGCGTAGTCGACGCTCTTCGCCCCACCCACCGAGAAATACCACGGGCTGCCACCCGTCTGACTCTGCAGGTTGATCAGGTTCCCGCTTCCCCCGGAGGCTCCCGTGATCGTGAAGCTGCCCCCGATCGCAGAAATGTTGCCCACCCCTGCCTGAAACTGGATGGTCTTGCCGGGAGTAATGCAGCTGAAGTTGTTGAAGCTCGTCGTCCCGTTTATCTGGCTGATCTGCGTGTTGTCGTTGAACACAACCGTTCCCGCACCGCTGCCGCTGTAGCCCGCAGCTCCCCGATTGTTAGTCCAGTTACGCCCCACCGTGATCGTGTTCGTCCCCCCAGCCAGGCTCCCCGTCACCGCGTTGATCGTCAGGTCGTGCACCACCCCAAGGTTCCCTCCCAGCGTCACCGGCTGGCTCACCACCACATCGTAGAAGTTATAGGCTCCCGGGCTCACCGTCCCCCCGCCAAAGCTCACCTGAGAGTTGGCCGCCGTGAACCCGGTTATCGACCACCCACCTCCTGCGCTGATCGTCTCAGTTCCCGTTGCCGTAAGGGACCCCGTTCCCGTCACCGCCCCTCCCACCACCAGATTGCTGCCCCCAAGGCTCAGGCTCCCGCTCACACTCAGGGCCCCGCTCAGCGTCGTCGTTGCCCCGCCCAGTGTTGCCCCTGCGGCGTTGCTCACCGTCAGGTTGGCCAGCGTCGAGGTCGACAGATCCACATTCTGCGCCACGCTCCCGTTCAGCGTCACCGTCCCGCTGGAGGTGATCAGACCGCTGGTCCTCGATATGTTCCCCCCCACGTTCAGCGCCAGGGCCCCCATGGGCAACGTCCCCGCCGTCAGTGTCAGATTCCCGGGAACCGTGATCGTTCCCGCTGTGCTGATTGTCCCGCTTGTATTCAGCGTCAGGCTGCCGGTTCCCGCCCCTGTGATCGTATTCACAGAGACAGCATTATTGATCCCTGTCCCGAGTGTCAGCGTTGCCCCTGAGGTGATACTGGTCGGCCCCAGGCTGATCTGCCCCGTGGAGCTGCCCCCGATGGTCGCCGTCCCCGTGACACTCACCCCCGCCGCGGCGAAGTTCAACACCCCCGTGCCCGCCGCCGTCACCGTCCCCGCTACACTCACCCCAGAGGGCGCTGTGGCCGTCACCCCTCCCGTGAACCCAAACCCACTCCCTATCCCCAGCGTCCCCGTGTTGGCAAACACAACCGCGTTCGTTACTGTCCCACCGTTATTCAGCGCTATCCCGTAGGCTCCGCTCCCCGCATTCACCGTCATCGCGCTGCTGTACAGCGCTCCCCCGAAGGTCACCACCCCGGTGGAGCTGATCGTCGCTGCAAACGTCACCCCACTCAGCGGCGTCCCCACAGAACCCACATTCCCGCTGAAGCTCAGCCCCCCCGTGCCCACATTCGTGATCGTCAGCGTGCTCGCACTCGTCGGTATGTAGCTGGCTATCGTGGAGGCGCTCCCCGCCGTCGTGTTGATCGTCAGATTGCCCACCGCAGGGGCCGTCACCGCTGCCACCACCACCGCCGCCGCACTCCCTGCGCCCACCGTCAGCGTCACCCCTGAGGCGATACTGGTCGGCCCCAGGCTGATCTGCCCCGTGGAGCTGCCCCCGATGGTCGCCGTCCCCGTGACACTCACCCCCGCCGCGGCGAAGTTCAACACCCCCGTGCCCGCCGCCGTCACCGTCCCCGCTACACTCACCCCAGAGGGCGCTGTGGCCGTCACCCCTCCCGTGAACCCAAACCCACTCCCTATCCCCAGCGTCCCCGTGTTGGCAAACACAACCGCGTTCGTTACTGTCCCACCGTTATTCAACGCGATACCGAAGGCATTCCCCAATACAGCCAGACTCGTCGCCGTCAGGGACGTTGTCGAAAAAGTGACCGACCCGGCCGTGTCGTTCAGATTCACGGTTGCAATCAACGTTGCCGGAGGCGTCACTGTCACAGTCCCGCTTGCACTCACCGTCAACGTTGTAAGGCTCGAGCCGGTAAAGTCTGCTGTTTGAGTCCCCGTCCCGTTCAGCGTCACCGTCCCACTGGAGGTGATCAGACCCGTTCCCCGCGTGATGTTGCCCGCTACACTCAGCCCGTTTGAACCCATGGATAGGGTACCAAGCGTCAAGGCCAAGTTGCCTCCCATGGTGATGGGTTGCGCTGCACTGACTTGAGGTGGGGTAGCAAAGTTGTTGCTCACGGTAATGTTGAAGAAGCTCTGGGCGTTGGAGGTCACTGTCTGCGCTGCATTGCCGTCGAAGGCGATGGTGCCGCTGTTGGCAGTCAGGGTGGTCACATCAAAGTTGCCTGCAACGAACAGGGTTCCCGCAGCGGCAGACAGGGCGTTGAGCACCGTTCCGGCGGTCCCCACGTACCCGCCCACGGTCACGCTGTTGGCACCAGCCACTACGTGCGCGTCCAAGGTCCCTGCCCCACTCACGTTCCCGCCAATTGACTGCGTCCCCGCAACATTTGCCAGCGCCAACGTGGAGCTCCCGAGAAATGAAAGGTTGCCTGTCACGCTAAGAGCTCCGGCACCCG
Source organism: uncultured Spirochaetota bacterium (assembly GCA_963745235.1). Lineage (GTDB taxonomy): Bacteria > Spirochaetota > Spirochaetia > SZUA-6 > Fen-1364 > Fen-1364. The sequence goes on from CAVUXE010000049.1 coordinate 4,628, forward strand.
TTGCAAGGGTATACGTCCCGCCACCTGTGAACCCAAGGTTCCCGGGGTATGTCATGCCAAGCAGAAGACTTGTATAGCTGGCGGCGCCGTTGTACAGGACCGTCCCCAAAAAGGAGGTGGAACCCGCGGTGATCGCCTGCCCCGCTTGCCCGGCCAACTGGAGTGTTCCTCCTGCCTGGAGGGCCAGCGCGTTTGTCACTGCCAGGTTGAAGCCGACAAGGTTGAGGTTCCCGGTTGTGATAGTGAGCGAGGCGACTCCGACGTTTGATGTCAGCGACGGACTGTTCGTGGCGCTGGGGATGGTCACCGGGCCATCCTGCAGACCCGGCACGCGGCTACCTGTCCAGTTGCTTCCGAGGTTCCAGTTTGTGCCGTTTGTGCCAGCCCACGTGATGGTGCCTGAGCCTGCACCGAAGTTCCACCCTGTGTTAAAGCCCAAATTCGTATCGTTGTTGGCGGGGACAGCGCTGATGGGCGTATTGGTGCCAGTTGCGGTACTGTACTGAATTTCTGCCCAGGTGACCGCTGCGGTACTTGTCCCAAGAAGACTCAGGTTCCACACGGCGGTGCTCGAACTGAGCAGGCTGATCTGATTTCCCGACCCGCCCGTAATTGTGAAGACGCCCCCAGTGGCAATCGACTGTGTAGAACTGGCCGTGAAAATGAGCGTGGCCCCAGTGGTGGTGCAGGTGAAGTTGTAGAATGTCGTGTTCCCCGTGATCGTGGCAGAGGAACCCGTCGGGGCGAAGGTGACCGTGCTCGTCCCAGCCGTGAATGTCCCTGAGTTGCTCCAATTGCCGTTAACGGTGATCGCGCTGCTCCCCGCGGTCAAGGTGCCGCTTATCGTGGTGTTCCCGCCGATAGTCAGGCCGAAATTGGCAGTGCTCAGCGTTCCGTTAATCGTCATGGACCCGGTAATTGTAAGAGCGTCGTAAAGCGTCAGCGAACCTGTTCCGCTTATCTGGATGTTGCCGATGGTCGTCAGGGTGCCCGTGGACATTCTGTGGGTGCCTGTGAAAGTGAAGGTCGATGTGGTCAACGCAGTCAGTGTTGTGAGTTGGACGTTCCCTGTGAAAATGGCGCCACTGAGATCGACATCACCCCCGTTCGCAACCCCATTCTGCAGGGTTATGGTGAAGCTGCCCATGTTGAAGCTGGACCCAGCATACCCCGAGGAGATTCCGCCGAAGTTTGCGTCGGTACCTGTGATGGTAAAGCTGTCCAGGAGTGTCAAGCTCCCGGGAACAGCAACGGTGCCACTGCCAACGCGGATGGAGTCAATGTTTTGGCCACCTGTTTTGAAAGTGGACGTTCCGGCGAAAACCCACACCGAGCTATTGGCAGTGTATGTGAGCCCGCTGAGATCGACATTGCCCGTGCAACGGAAAACCCCCTGGGTGCCCGCCTGAAAGTTCCCGGAGGTCCCTCCAATGCTGTTGACGGCCAGGGTCGTTGTATACCGGTGGTTGCCCCGGAGTAATTCAGCGTGCCGCCGGAGAAAGTAAGGCTCCGGCTCCTCCGCTTGCCTGAACGGAATGGTTTCCGGTGGTGAACGTCCCACTGGTACTGAGTGTGGTCGATCCGGCGACCTGGACGAGGTACACAGTCCCGCTTGTGGTATACCCCGTGAGACCGGAGGTGCTCAGCGCAGCGGCCGAAGCGCCGCCTCCAATGGAAAGACTTCCACCCACGCTGAGGCGGAGCGAATCCGCCGTTGTCCCGCCGCCGTTGAAAGTTCCTCCGCTGAGCGTCCCTTGCGTGATGGCCAGGTTGTTGCTGACCGTCAGCGGATTTCCTACGGCAAATGTCAATGTCACGGTGGATGCGGGCGCATTGATAGTGAGGTTGTAGAAGGTCTCGAAGGCCTGAATGCTTCCGCTTGCCGTGAACGTGACTGTGCCGTTTTCAGGAATGAAGTTGCCCCCGCTGGTGTTCCAGTTCGCATTCACACCGGCGACGCCTGCAACGGTGATCGGATAGTTGTTCCCCGCGCTGACGTCCAGTGACCCGCCTGTTATTGCAAAAGAACCCACGGTGATACCGACTGCCACTGAATTGTTCAACGTGATCGACCCGCCGCTTATCGTCAGGCCGGTGATGGTGGAGGAAGAGCTGAGCGTCGCTCCCGCCCCGCTCATGTTCAAGGCGAGGTTTGTGGCAGTACCGGTGATCGACACGGTGGCCCCGGCGTTGGGGTTGGTGTTTCCAGTGACGGGGAAATTGAAGTTGCCCCCGCTCAGCGTGGCCCCCGTCTGGACGGTGAGACTATTGAAGTTCGGCAGGGGAGTCGAGCCGGCGGTAATCGTGCAGACTGAACCGGTCTTGATGACGATATCCTGGCCAGCTACCGGAATCCCCAGGCTCCACGCGGCGCCTGTGCCCCAGGTGGTGCTGGCCGGACCGAAGAAGTTGGTCGCCGAGAAGGCGCTTGTCGATGCGATCAGGAAAGCTGCGCAGCAGAGGCTGGCCGCCCTTGTGGTCACCTGGAACCCCTTCCGCTCATCCCTTCCCTGTAGAGTATATTTCCCTTTGAAGCAATCCTCAACGAGGCGACTGGAGCCTGGGGTTGCGCATGAATGAAGAAACATTCAGCGCGTGGTACCATTGCCGGCATGAAAAGAATCGTGCAACTGCTTTTGAAAATTGCCATGCCGCTCCTTGCTACTGTCACTCTGATTGCACTCGCGGGATGCAAGATGTCTCCCGGACCAGCCACTCTCGCAACCGGATCTACACGGCGGGCTTTTACAATAACGGCAACGGCACTTCAACCACAGCCTGCTACTGGACGAATGGAGTCAGAACCGACCTCGGAGGCACCGGGATTTCTACAGCCAATCCCGCACGTTGCGACTTCAATCTTCGCCGCCAACGGAAACATCTATGTCGGAGGCTACTACAACAACGGCTCGGGCTACGTGGGCTGCTACTGGCTGATCGACGCGAACGGCGTCACAAAGACGGATCTCCCCGGGACGGGCGCGAATGTCAACGCCATTTTCGTCTCTGGCGGAACGATCTACATGGCGGGGTACTACAACAACGGCTACAAACGTCGCCTGCTACTGGACCGCAGTTGGGAACTCCCCGTCAAGCCCGGTAGACTTACCCAGCGCGGGCATCTCGCTTGCCACCTCTGTCTACGTGTATGGCAGTACCATCTATGTCGCTGGACAGGATAGCTTCACTACGGCCTGCTACTGGACCATAGCGGGGGCACCGCCACCCAGACGGCCCTGACCAGCTCTGGTGGCTGCTTTGCCAACTCCATCTTCGTGTCTGGGAGCATCATCTACATCGCTGGGACAAGACACCTCGAACGCCTGCCTCTGGACAATGGCGCTAAGGCGACGCTCCCCAGCACTGGGCGAATCGCTAACTCCATCTATGTGTCTGGTGGCACGGTCTATACCGCTGGGCAGGACACCTCCAGTGGGGCTGCCTACTGGGTGGGGAGCACCGAAACTACCTTGCCCGGCACCAGCGGGATTGCAAACTCCATTTTCGTCTCTGGGGGGTCAATCTACACCGCGGGCTACTACAACAACGGCTCCGGCGAATGTGGCGTGCTACTGGACAGGTACGACAAAAACCGATCTTCCCGGATCGGGCGGACAAGCCACCGCGGTGACTTTCCTGCAATAAAGGGCCTGTTTCGGCGCGTTTTCCCAACTGGATAAAAATCGGAACACGCGCTATATTTCTTCCCTAAGACCAGTCAGTGTTGCAAATGTTCGTAACGGGGAGGCCGTAGGATGAGAAGAAGCATAGTATCTCTGTTGTTCGTCGCTCCGCTTGTGCTCTTTCTGGCTGCGTGCCCGATGGCGAACATGAGCCACACGTCCCAGCCAGGCGCACCCTCCGCTGGAGGGACCCAGGAAGCGACCCCCACCATCCAGACAGACACCTCCCGCAACCAGGGCGTCCTTGTCACGCCAAGCGGCGCAAAGCTTGACATCGCGAGCGTCGCAGACGATGGCACAACGGTCAATTGCGTCGCCCCAGTCAGCATCGCGCCGATAAGCGACCCATCGAACGCAAAATCGCTTTCAACCAATTACACTTCTATCATAGTGGGAACCCGGGGAGACGGAAATCCCGGCGCCTGGGTGTATTCGTCGGGCAAGATTCAGGGGGTCATAGACGAGGACAGCGGACAGCTCACATCGCGGCTTCCCGACTCACCCGAGCAGAATGGCGCCTTCCGGGGGCAGTTCGGATGGGTCTACTACGTCCAGGGGGTCAGCGCGGACGGCAAGGTTATCGTCGGATACGCCCTGAACAAGAAGGGAATCAATTTCGGCACAATCCAGGTAGATCCGGGAACGACAATCGGGGTCTACTGGCGAGTCACCAGGCACCCGGTCAGGCCATTCTTCCTGGCCTCCCACGCGCATATCATCGGGACACTGGATCAGTCAAAAATCAATCAGACCAACAAGTGGCTGCGGCACCTGATCAGTGCGATTCTCCAGCATTCACTGGGACAACTCAATTTGCTCTTGATAAACTATCTCAACTCCTACCTCATCATGGTGGACAAGAACGGGGTCACGTTCGATGCCACGGACAACCTGTATCTCGTGACTGGAACGGACCAGAATGACCAACCGGTCAACGGCTTCCATAAGTCAGCAGGGCAACATCACAATAACGGAAACCACCACGAATACCGGCCCCACGGTCTACGCCGCCGGCTTCTACCCCAACGGCACTTCAACCACAGCCTGCTACTGGGCGAACGGAACCAGGTTCGACCTCGGAGGCACCGGGATTTCTACGGCCAATCCTGCACATGCGACTTCGATCTTCGCCGCCAGCGGAAACATCTATGTCGGAGGCTACTACAACAACGGCACGGGCTACGTGGGCTGCTACTGGGTGATCGACGCGAGTGGCGTCGCAACAAAAACTGACCTTCCTGGGGCGAACGCGAATGTCAACGCCATTTTCGTTTCGGGCGGAACGGTCTACACGGCGGGGTACTACTTCAACGGGACGCAAAACATTGCCTGCTACTGGACCGCCGCGGGGAACCCGGTAAGCTTGCCCAGCGCAGGCATCTCATTTGCCACCTCTCTTTACGTGACTGGCAGCACCATCTATGTCGCTGGACAGGATAGCTTCAGTATCGCCTGCTACTGGACCATAGCAGGGACAACGGCCCCCGCCCAGACGCCCCTGACCGTCACTGGCGCTGGCGCTGCCATTGCCAACTCGATCTCCGGGTCCGGCACTTCCATCTCTATCGCGGGACAGGACACTTCCACCAGCGGGACCCCTACCGCTGTGTACTGGACAGGCAGCAACCTGGCGGAGATCAGTCTCAACCTGGCTAACGGCTCCGCCAACTCCATCTTCGTCTCGGGCGGGGCTATCTACATTGCGGGTCAATACAACGACCTCTCCGCGAATCCCGTTGGCTTCTATTGGAGCGGAGCGGAAACGGATCTGACGGGTCCCGGCGGAACGGCTGCCTCGACCATCTCGGGCGGGATAAATGCCCAGTCAGTCTACGTCTCTGGTACAACGGCCTATGTGGCTGGGTACTACGGTTCCCCGGCCACGGCCAGCTATTGGACGATAGCAGGGTCAACCATCAGCCAGGCGCTGAATCTCTCCGCCGCGAACAGCGGGCAGGCTGTCGCAATCGTCGTGCAATAGAAACGCGCCTCAGCGAGGAACGGCAGGAGGCTTCGCGCAGGGGAAGCCTCCTTTGCGTTCAAGCCCGCAGGGTGCCCACCCGACCGCTCGAGCTTTCCATCTCGTTCAGCTCTTCAGCGCGACGACGCGGCTGAGCACACCATCGAATCCGGCCTTGTCGATATCCAGAATGAGCTTGACGCCGGTCCCGCGCTGGGTGATGCACGCTCCGCGCAAGGCGTTCTGTCCGAGCTCCATGCGAAGGCCGGTCTCAACAAGCCTTCCGGCGATCCCGGGATGAATGAGCCACGCAGCGGCAAGCGGATCAGGGAGCATGGTGACTCGCGCTCCACGCGATTTCTCGATGAACCCGAATACCGTCTGCTGGAGATCCAGGACCAGCTTCCCGGACGCAGACGTGGTCATGCCAAGCGCCTCCAGCTCAGCTTCCGTGTGCGCGGCTTTCAGCGTCGTGTCCCAGGTCAGAAGAGAGAGAGGTATGCCGGCATCCAGAACGCTCTGAACGGCCTCGGGGTCCGCGTGGAAGTTGAACTCCGCAAACCGCGTGACATTCCCTGTTTCGATGGCGCCGCCCATTGTCACGATTTCGGAGATCAGTCCTCTCAGCTCGGGGTAAAGGTTCAGCGCAATGGCGATGTTGGTAAGAGGGCCAAGGGTGAGAAGGGTGAGGCCGGGATTTTCCCTGGCCAGGCGCGCAATCCCTTCCGGCGCTCTCTCCAGCTGCTCCTTCATGTGAGGTAAGGGCAGCTGCACTCCGCCAAAGCCGTTTTTGCCGTGCACGTCCACCGCGAGGTGGGGCGGCTCCACCAGGGGCCGCGAAGCGCCGCGGAAAACCGGAATGCCGGTCCGGCCGAGAAAGCTCAGGAGCCGAAGCACGTTGTCGATCACGTTTGCAAGGGGCGCGTTCCCCGAGACGGTGGTGATGCCAAGGACGGAAACCTCGTCGGGACTGGCAAGAGCCATCATGATTGCAATGGCATCGTCCACACCGCAGTCGGTATCGATCAGGACCTTCCTGCTGTTCATGGCGGGAGTGTAGCGCCTCTTGACGACCGCCGCAATATCCGCTATTATTGCATTATCGGATTTTTCAGAATATTCTGAAAAGGATACATGAATGGCAAAGACAGCGAAAAGCGACGGCTGCTGCTCCGTGGAGGCCGTGGTGACCGTGGATTCCCGCGGTCAGATCGTCCTGCCCAAGGAGCTTCGCTCCGCGGCCGGAATCAGGGCCGGGGACAAGCTTGCGGTTGTGATCATGCAGAGCGGGGGAAGGGTATGCTGCCTCTCGCTCATGAAAGTCGAGCAGCTTGCGGGCACGGTCAGGGACATCCTGGGTCCCGTTGCGCGCGAGCTTGCCGGGTAGAAAAAGGAAGGGGGGTATCTTTATGGCAACAGACATGAGGGCGGAGGTCCGTCGGCACTACGCGAAGGCGGCCACGCAGACGGGAGAGAGGGTGGGCCCCTGCTGCGGGACAGACTGCTGCGGCGGCGGCAAGGCCAAAGCCCAGAGCGAGCGCGTGGGATACGACGGCAGCCAGCTCGCCTCCATTCCCGTCGAGGCGGACCTGGGCCTGGGATGCGGCAACCCCACGGCGCTGGGAGAGCTTCGCGCGGGTGAAACCGTGGTGGACCTCGGGTCGGGAGGCGGGATCGACTGCTTTCTTGCGGCACGGAAGGTGGGTCCCGACGGCAAAGTGATCGGGGTGGACATGACTCCGGAAATGCTGGACAGGGCGCGGGCAGCGGCACGCTCGGGAGGTTACGGAAACGTCGAGTTCCGGCTCGGGGAGATAGAAAGCCTGCCCGTTGCGGATGCGAGCGCTGACGTGGTCATCTCCAACTGCGTGATCAACCTGTCCACGGAAAAAGCGCGCGTGTTTCGGGAGGCGAACCGGATCCTGAAGCCGGGCGGCCGCGCCGTGATCTCCGACATCATGTTGCTGGAGAAGCTCCCGGAAAGGCTGATGTCCAACGCGGCGCTTTTCGCGGGATGCGTGTCAGGGGCCATCCTCAGGGATGAGTATCTCTCCCTGATGAGGGAAGCCGGATTCACGGACGTAAGGGTGGAACGGCAGAAGGAAAGCTCCGAAATGTTCGGTCCCGAGGATGAAGCCGGGCTGATGGCGCAGGCACCTGACCTTTCCCGGGAAGAGCTTTCCATGCTGGGAAAGACCATCGTGAGCGTTCAGCTCACCGCTCGAAAGAAGTAGGACCTACAGCCTGCCGCCGTGGCTCAGCTTTGAAAGCACGGCGGCAGCCGTCGTCAGCACTCCGGCCCCAACGAAAACCGGAATGGCCGTGCGGATTTCCCGGCGCACGCCGGAGCGGCTCGTGAACGTGGTGGCTCCCGTGAAAGAAAGGGCCAGGAAACCGGCGGCAGCGGGGAAGAAAGCCCAGCAGGTCACGAGCAGAAACGGGTCCATTCCCTCAGCCAGCCCGGCGATGTGCAGGAGCACCGCATTTATAATTGCCCCAAGCAGCCATCCCTTCGCAGTGAAGGCCTGAAACGGAACGTAGGGGAGAAGGAGAGGCGTGAGGACGGAGCCTGCAAGCACGGCGCCGAGCCCCAGGGCGAACAACGGCCACACGCCGGCCCATGCCTTTTGCAGCACCACGCCTCCCGGAGTCAGCCCTGCGTAGAGGATGGCCACGAAGGCAAAAACGAAGAAGAGCTTGAGTGACTTCCCCAGCTCCATTGGAACGAGGACAAGCCTGTCCCGGAGGCTGAACTCCACCCTGCGCATTTCCGGGGAGGCCTCCCCGGAAGCCAGGTAAGAAGGCAGGTCCCTCGAGCGCGCAGGGCCGAACCTGACGCGAAACCCGGTCTGCTTCTGCACCAGGTGCGCCTTGACCCCCGGTGCGCTGAGCTGCGGGAGGGTCAGCTCGCGGTGCCGCACCACTTCCGCCAGCCGAACTTTGCCAACCCTCGTGACAAGCTCCTCCGTACCGAAGGCCCCTTCAGCGGCGGCACACCACACATTGATGCCCTTGGTCTCAACAACGAGGACCCAGAGGTCAATCCCCGCCAGGTCCTTTCTCAAGATGTCAAAAGTGAGCTTGTAGCTCGCCGTCACGACCACGGGAGAATCAGGGCCCGGGCGTCCCAGGGCGTAGAGCCCGGGGGCGACGCTGTAGCGCATGCGGGACCTGCCCAGCCTGCACAGAACAGCTCCGCGGCGGTCCTCCCATGTCCACAGCGAGTGGATGCGGGTAAAGCCCGGCGGCTCTCGGATGGCGGAGCCCGGGCCGCGGCCTTCCGCCGTCATCCCGCGGGCACCGCTTCCCGGGCCTTCCGCGTGTATCGTCGCAGCCCAAGAAGCGCGGCAAATGAGGCCGCGGAGGCGAACAGCAGGCCCGCGCTCAGCAGGAAAAGCGCCCGGAACCCGGCGGCACGGATGATGTATCCGCCCCCGAGGGCGGAGGCGGCAAGACCCAGGGTGCTGGCCATGTTCGCAGCCCCGGACATGAGCGCGCGGTACCTGGTTGCGACAATGTCCAGGATGAACACCTGCATTGCGGCCTCGTTCATGGAATTGGCCGCGGTCATTCCCGCCCAGCCGATCGCAGCCGGCGGCCAGCTCATCACGAGGGCCAGGGGAAGCACGGCTATCCCCATGGCCAGAAGCCCTGCCAGAGACGTGCGGCCCGTCCCCCACCTGCGCGCAACGATGGGCATGAGGGGCGTGAAGACGATGGAGGCGATTGCAGAGATGCTTACCAGGACGCCTATCGAAGGCGTGGGGAGGCGCAATGCGGTATCCAGGTAGACGTTGAAGAACGTCAGGACGCCGCCGTAGCCGTATTCCCGCAGAAATCGAACCACGATGATCACGGCGATGAGCGCCATGGGCACGCGGGAGGCCGCGCGAACATCCTCCTTCGGCATTCCTTTGCCCGTCTCCCGGAAGAACCCGAGCAGGACCAGGCCAGGGGCCAGGATGACCACGGCCGCCCAGAGAGAGAACCCGTACGGCAGCGAGGAGGAAATGCTCGATCGGGCAATAGCTCCGAACAGGTTCGGGAGAAGACCGCCGCACAGGCTGCCCAGGAACGTGGTCAGGGAGATCACCGTCCCGTTGAAAGCGAACGCATACGTGCTTGCTCCCGGCTCGACGGCGCCCATGAGCGCGGGATTTGAGTTGACGATGAAAAGCGCGCCCCCGAGAGCGCTGATGACCCGCGAGGCAACGAGGGCAGCAAGGCGCAGCGAGGGAGCAAGGATGAACGACGCGGCGGGAGCAACTGCCCATCCGACAAGGGCCAGGACGCCGCCCAGGATCATGGCGCGCCTGCTCCCCGTGATCATCCCGAGGGCGCCCGCGGGAATGCTGAACGCCGTCACAAGGAGATAGAAGAGGAAGTTGAGATTTCCGATTACCTCGGTCCCATATCCGAGGCGGAGCAGGAAAAGGTTCGTCAGAAGGTAGGTGATGCCCCAGTACGTGAATCCAAGAAGCCCCGCGGTGATGAAAAGAAGGTAGGCGTTGCGGTCAAACCCGCCAACCGCTTGCAACCAGCTCGTGTGGTCCCGTGACAACCCCTCGACCTCTGGGATGATTATCCCGAGCCGCCGGCGGGAAGTCAACACCGACGAACCTGTCAACATCGACGACCCTTGACTTTCCTGGAATTCATGGCTCCTTTGAGGGCATGAAGCATCGTGACCCCGTGATTTTCATCTCCGAACCGTTGAGCGACGAGCAACGCGCGGAGTTGCTCCGCGCCGCCCCCAGCGCGCGGATCGTGGACCAGGCCGCCCTGGCCACGGACGCTTCGCTTGCGGAGCGCATCGACGTTTGCTATTCCGCCCTGCCAGCCGGCCTGTGGGGGAAAGCGAAAGGCCTTTCGTGGCTGCAGGTGAAGTGGGCGGGGGTTGACACGCTCCTGGCGCTCCCCCAGGTCGTGGCGCATCGTGCCACGATTACCAACGTGCATATCCACGGAAACGCGGTGTGCGAGCACCTGTGGGGCATGACCCTCATGTTGACCAGGAACCTCAAGCGCGCCGTCATCCGCCAGGAGGAGGGGCGGTGGGACGAGAGCCTGAAGGACGGCCTCGCGACGCTTTCGGGAAGGACACTGTGCATCGTGGGGCTGGGAGCCATTGGCGCAAGCTGCGCCGCTGTCGGCAGGGCGCTTGGAATGCGCGTTGTGGGAATCCGGCGTCACGCGGCTGCCAGCCCCGCGGCGGACAAGGTTGTCGGCCCCGAGCGGCGGCTTGAGGTCTTTGCGGAATCCAGGGTCATCATGGTCCTCCTTCCCGATACCGGGGATACTCGCGCTTTCATCGGCCAGGAGGAGCTTTCCGCCATGCGAGGGGCATTCCTCCTCAACGGCGGACGTGGACGCAGCATTGATACGGCTGCCCTTGTGGATGCCCTTCGCGCGGGAAACGTCCGCGGCGCCGGGCTGGACGTGACAGATCCCGAGCCCCTTCCGCCGGGACATCCCTTGTGGGCGATGCCGAACGTCGTTATCACTCCGCACTATGCCGGCAATCACCCTGGGTATGACGGGGAGGCTTTCAGCGTGTTCGTCGACAACCTGGCCCGTTGGGTGCGGGGAAAACCTCTTCGAAACGTCGTTGAGCGGGACGCCGGCTATTGATGGACGCGCCCCCGACCGCCGAGAAGCCGCGTCTTCTCATAGGCACCAGCGGGTATTCCTACGAGGACTGGGTTGGCCCTGTGTATCCCCCTGGCTCCCGCAAGGAGGACTTTCTTTCCCTGTACTCACAGGAGTTCCCCGTGGTGGAGCTGAACTTTTCCTACTACGCGCAGCCCGTCCCCCGGACTCTTGAGAGGATGCTCAGCGTGACTCCCCCGGCGTTTCTTTTCGCTTTGAAGGCGCACAGGAGCATGACGCACGACATCGGCCCGGATTGGGAAAAAGACATCGGCGTGTTCCGCTCCGGCCTCACACCGCTCGTGGAAGCTGGCCGGCTTGCCGCGGTGCTCCTGCAGTTTCCTTACAGCTTCGGGTACACCACGGAATCCCGCGAACGCCTTGCAACCCTCTGCGACCGGCTGGAAGGCCTCCCGCTTGCGGTGGAGTTTCGCAAAAGCGACTGGCTCCGACCCCAGGTCTTCGAGGGCCTGCGCGAGCGAAGGGCCGCCGTAGTGAGCGTGGACGAGCCCGACCTCCCCCGGCTCTTGCGGCCAATTTCGGATGTCACCTCGGACCTTGCATACGTGCGGTTCCATGGGAGGAACAAGGAAAAGTGGTGGACCGGGGACAACGCCTCCCGCTACGATTATCTCTATGACGCGGCGGAGCTGGAGGGATGGGTGGAAAGAGTGCGGACAATCCTTTCCCGGGTCCACGTCATGCTGATCTTCTTCAATAATCACTGGCGCGGGAACGCCGCACAGAACGCGCGCATGTTCAGGGAAATCCTTCGCCAGAGGGAACTCTTTTGACTCACGCGAACCACTTGCTCACAAGGCGCGGTGGCTCGAACCCCCCAATACGCCGCATTGCCTCTGCGGGGTCGGGGACGAGGGCCAGGACGCTTGCCATTTCCGGCTTTGCAAACTTCTCACGGTAGAACTTCTCGAAGACTGCGGCCAGGGGGTCGAAGAATCCCAGCGTGTTGACCAGCACGAGGGGCCGAACCAGGATCCCGAACTGGAGCTGCGTGATCAGCTCGGAGAGCTCCTCCAGCGTTCCGAATCCGCCCGGAAGGGCCACGAAAGCCTCCGAGGTCCCCATCATCATGGCCTTGCGCTCCCGCATGTCCGCGGTGATCGTGAGCTCGTCACACTTCTCATAGGCCACGGCTTTGCGGTGCATGAAGTCGGGAATGATACCGATGACCCGCCCGCCGTTGCCGTGAACGGCCCTGGCCACGGCCCCCATCATCCCCACCTTGCCGCCGCCGTACACCAGGGTGTGTCCCTCCATGCCGATCAACGCGCCCATCTCCGTGGCCGCGGCGAAGTAAGCGGGATCCACGGCATCACTCGAGGAACAGAATACACAGATCTTCACCCCTGCCCTCCGTCCGCCAATGTACGATGGTACCGTCAGGCATGGCAAGACGGCAGGTCCCCCCGGGAAAAATGTCCCCTGCCCCCCTTGACGTCCTGGCCATCTTACGTATATCTATCCAGTCACGATGAATAAATATTCCACGGGGGCCCGCCGCCGGGGAACAAAGACGGAACGGCTTTCCGCCATCAGACGGATCATTGCCCGCGGCGTTGTGGACAGCCAGGAGACCCTCATATCTCTGCTGCGGAGGGAGGGATTCGCGGCCACGCAGGCCACCCTCTCGCGGGACTTGAAGCGCCTTGGCATTGGCAAAGCCCCCCGGCCTGACGGGGGCTACACGTACGTCCTGGCCTCCGAGGAGCCCGTGCCCGCCACGGACCAGATATTCATCCAGGACTTCAGAAGGGGATTCCTGTCCCTGGAGTTTTCCGGGCCGCTGGGGTTGATCCGCACGCTTCCCGGCCATGCAAACAGCGTCGCCGCGGCGCTTGACCACTTGCGCGTTTCGCACGTCCTCGGCACGATCGCGGGAGACGACACGATCCTGCTCGTTCCTCGCAATGGCGTGTCGCCGTCGCGTCTTGTGAAGGCCATGAAAGCCCGGATCCCGGGCTTCAAGGAGGGGACAGAATGAAAGCTGCGGTCCTTGGTGCAACCGGTTACACGGGCGGGGTCCTCCTGCGCCTGCTCGGGGCGCATCCCGAAGTCAGCCAGATCATTGCCGTCTCATCTTCTCAGGCGGGTCAGTCCGCTCGGGCGGTGGATCCCGGGCTCTCCCCTGCGGTGGAAGAAAAGATGGGACGCCAGGACGGCAAGCTCGTGACCCTGGACCAGGCGGTGAAGGCCGTCTCTGCCGGGGAGGTGGACGTGGTGTTCTCTGCCCTTCCCCACCTGAAGTCGGCGGAAGTCTGCGCTCCTTTCCTGGGAAAGACGGTCTTGATCGATCTTTCCGCCGACTTTCGGCTCAAGGATCCCGCCGTCTTCGCAAAGGCATACGGGGCGGCCATGCCACGGCCGGACCTCGCTTCGCGCGCCGTGTACGGCCTTGCGGAGTGGCACACGGAGCAGATCCGCAGCGCGGACATAATCGCCGTCCCCGGCTGCTACCCCACCGCGACGCTCCTTCCGGTCCTGCCACTGGCCAAGGCGGGCATGGTGCAGGGCACGGTGATCGTGAACGCGATCTCCGGTATCTCGGGCGCGGGAAGGAAGGAGAAGATGGACCTCCTGTACGTTGAGCGGTCGGAGAACGTCAACGCGTATTCGCCGGGCACTTCGCATCGTCACGTACCGGAGATCGCCCAGGAGCTCGGCGCGGCAAACAAGGCCCTCTCACTCCTGTTCACTCCCCACATGGCCCCCCTGCGCAGAGGGATGGCCGTGACGACCGTGGTCGAGCTCGCCGTCAAGGTTTCCTCCGAGGTCGTTGCAGGAGCGTATCGCAACGCGTATGGCGGCCGGCCGTTCATTTCTCTGGCCGCGGACCGGGTCCCGCAGACGCGGGAAGTATGGGGGTCGAACCGGTGCGACATCGGCTGGAAGATCGAGGACGGTCATCTCATGCTCTTCTCGGTCATTGATAACCTCGTGAAAGGAGCTTCCGGCCAGGCCGTGCAGGACATGAACATCAGGTTCGGGATCGATGAATCCGCAGGGCTTCCCGCGGGGGGAGAGCTGTAGCGTGAAGACGGGACTTGTCCTGGTGAAGATCGGCGGGAAAGCGGCCGAGAACGCGGCCGCCCTGGCCTGCCTGGCTGACGAGATGCTGTTCCTCTCGAAGGGCTACCGGTTCCTCCTTGTCCACGGGGGCGGCGCGGAAGTGACGGCTCTGTCCCGGAAACTGGGAATAGAACCTGTCTTTGCGAACGGGCTCCGCCAGACAACGGCCTCGGAGATGGACGTCGTTGACATGGTGCTCGCCGGCAAGGTCAACAAGCAGCTCGTTCGCCTGCTTCGCGCGCGGGGGCTAGACGCTGTCGGCCTGAGCGGCGCTGACGGCGCCATCCTCACGGGCAAGTCCGCGGGGATACTGCCGGACGGCTCCCAGTCCCGCACGGGAGACGTGGATGAGGCGGACGGGAAGCTCCTGACCCTCCTTCTCGACAACAGCTTCCTGCCAGTGATCTCCTCTCCCGCCATGGACGGTACAGGTCTCGCGCTGAATCTCAACGCGGACACCGCTGCATTCGCAATCGCGGTCCGCCTCTCCTGCTCCGCGCTGGTTTTTCTCTCCGATATCCCCGGCATCCTCGCGGACGGCGGCGTCATCCGCGAGCTTTCCGCGGCGCAGGCGGGGACACTCACCGCCACTGGCGTGATAACCGGCGGCATGGTCCCGAAGGTTTCTGCATCCCTGGACGCGCTGGATCGGGGCGTGCAGACCGTCATCATAGGTCAGTACGAGGAGGCAGGCTCTCTGGCGCAGCTCCTCGAAGGCAGAAAAGGAACCAGGATATGGAAATGAAAACCAAAGACCCCGCTGTCGCGACGAACCTTCCCTTCCCGCGTCAGTACGGCACGGAGCTGCTTGTCATCGCGAGGGGCAAAGGCGTCTGGCTCCAGGACATCGCGGGCAAGAAGTACCTGGATTTTGCCGGCGGCATCGCCGTGAACGCCCTGGGATACGGCCGGGCTGACCTGGCCCGCACCGCCGCTGACCAGATGCGCAAGCTCAGCCACATCTCCAACCTTTTCACCACGGAGCCCGCGCTGGCCCTTGCGCGGCTCATGCTGGCAAAGGGTCCGTACAAGTTCGCCTCCGTTTTCTTCGGCAACAGCGGCACCGAGGCAAACGAGGCCGCCCTGAAGTACGCGCGGCTGTACGCGCTTCGCACAAGGGGAACCGGCCATGAGAAGCTCCTGTGCTTCGAGAATGCGTTTCCACGGGAGGACCCTGGGCGCGCTTTCCTGCACGCCCAGCGCAAAGTACCAGGAGCCCTACCAGCCCCTCCTGCCGGATGTCGTCGTGGCGCCGTACAACGATGTCGCGGCGCTGCAGAACGCGCTGGATGACCGCGTTGCAGGGGTGATTGTCGAAGTGGTCCAGGGAGAGGGCGGGCTGGGAACCATGACCCCGGAGTTCGCCCAGGCGCTGAACGAGGCCTGCCGGAAAACCGGGGCCATCCTGATCGCGGACGAGGTGCAGACAGGCATGGCCCGCACGGGCACTTTCTACGGCTCAGAAGGCGTCGGGCTGGAGCCGGACATCATCACCCTGGCCAAGCCGCTGGCCGGCGGGCTTCCCCTTTCCGCGGTGCTGATCCCGGAGAAGGTCAACAATCTCATCCACCTGGGCGACCACGGGACCACGTTCGGCGGCGGGCCGGTGACAACCGCCGTGGCGGCACGCGTGTGGAAAGTGATCTCGCAGCCTGGGTTCGCGGAGCGCGTTCGCTCGCGCGGCGAGTTCCTGCGGAAGCAGCTGGAAGCTCTGAAGGACCGCAAGGCAAGCGTCGGAGCGCTGTTCGGCCGCGGCCTCCTGCAGGGATTCGAGTACAAGGGCGGGAGGTGAAGGACCTGCTTGCACGCCTGCAGGCCGCGGGCTCCTGGCGCTTCGGTCCGGGACCAACGTGGTCCGCCTGGCCCCGCCTCTCGTCATCAGCGAAGCGGAAATCAACGAACGGCATCGACATCATAGAGGAGGCACTGGAATGAGCGAAGGAAACGGCATTCGATCCGGCATCGTCAAGAAGAACGTGAAGAAGATCGTCCTGGCGTACTCGGGCGGGCTGGACACCTCCATCATCATCCCCTGGCTCAAGGAGAACTACCCGGGGGCGGAGGTGGTGGCGGTCTGCACGGACGTCGGGCAGAACGAGGACCTCACGGGCCTGGAGGCAAAGGCCAAGGCCTCCGGCGCCTCGAAGCTGTACCTCCTGGACCTGCGCGAGGAGTTCGCCCGGGACTACCTCTTCCCGATGCTGCGCTCAGGGGCCATCTACGAGGGCAAGTACCTCCTGGGCACCTCCATCGCCCGGCCGCTGCAGGCCAAGGCGCAGGTGGAGGTTGCGCTCAAGGAAGGCGCGGATGCGGTGGCGCACGGCTGCACCGGCAAGGGCAACGACCAGGTGCGGTTCGAGCTGGCCTACAAGGCGCTGGCGCCGCAGCTCGCCGTCATCGCCCCCTGGCGGCTGTGGAACATCCGCTCCCGCGAGGAGGCCATCGACTACGCGAAGAGCCCACGGCATCGACCTGGGCAACATCTCCAAGAAGAACATCTACTCGCGGGACATGAACGCCTGGCACATGAGCCACGAGGGCGGAGACCTGGAGGACCCGTGGAACAGGCCGCAGGAGCCGCTGTTCCAGCTCACCAAGTCCCTGAAGGACGCCCCGGACCGGGAGACCGAGGTCACCATCGACTTCGAGAAGGGGATTCCCGGTCGCGGTGGACGGGAAGAAGCTGCGCCCGTTCGAGATCCTCACCACGCTGAACGCGCTGGGCGCGGAGAACGGCATCGGCCGGACGGACGCGGTGGAGAACCGCCGGGTGGGCATGAAGAGCCGCGGCGTCTACGAGACCCCGGGAGGCACGATCCTCTACACCGCGCTTCGCGAGCTGGAGATGCTCACGCTGGACACGGACTGCCTGCACTTCAAGCAGAACGTCGCCCAGACCTACGCCGACCTCGTCTACGGCGGCAAGTGGTTCACGCCGCTGCGGGAGTCCCTGGAAGCCTTCATGGAGAAGGTTTCCGAGTACACGACCGGGACGGTGCGGCTGGTCCTGTACAAGGGGAACATCGTCATCGCCGGGCGGAAGTCGCCCTACTCGCTGTACCTGAAGGACCTCGCTTCGTTCGGCGCCTCCAGCTACGACCACGCGGATGCCACGGGCTTCATCAACCTGTACGGGCTTCCGGCGATGGTCGCCTCGCTGGTGCACGGAAAGAAATAGCATCGTACGTGACAGCTCGCGGCAGGGCACGCTTGCCGCGTTCCTCTCGCCAGCACGTCCGCCGTTCGTCGACTAGCGGCGAAACCGTCGATACAGCGGGAAAAAAATGCTTGCGTGCTGAATAAAAACCAGCTAAAATCAGCCTGCTTTGGTCACGAGTCCTGCTGCTTTTCGAGCTTGTCCCTACCCGTTCGTGTCCCAAGAATCCCGATTTCTCGGAAAAGGAGTGTCTATGGCTGTGAATCTGTACGTAGGGAATCTTCCCTACCGGATTGACGAGGATTCCCTGCGTCAATTGTTCACCCCTTACGGGAATGTCGAGACGAGCAAGGTCATCAAGGATCGACAGACCGGAAGGTCAAAGGGCTTCGGGTTCATCGAGATGGCCAGCCAGGCCGAGGCGGAGGCGGCGATCAAGGCCCTGAACGAGACCGCCGCTGGACGGGCGGAACCTGAAGGTGAACTTTGCCAAGCCCAAGGAGCCGCGCAGGGGCGGCTACGACGACACAGTAAGAGGCTCATTCCCGGGAATCCAGTAAGGCTGTCCTCCGTGGGGCAGCAGGCTCAGGACGGCCTCTTTTTTTTCCGGCACACGTTCACGACCAGGACAACCAGAAGCAGAAGCGATCAGGAGCCCGGGGAAACCAGTCGCCAAAGCGCGTGTAGGGGGTGAGTGTTTTCTCCTTGTAGACGGGAACATCGCACCGTCCGCCAGGCCTGCTCGAAGAACGGCATCCGCGCCCATACCTCTCCCCAGGGGCCGACCACAGCCGAAAGCTCCGCCGTTGGTGGAGCGGACCAGCACCCGGCGGTTCTCGATGGCCCTGAAACCGGGCGACTGCGAAATGCTGGATCTCGGATGACCAGGTCTTGGACCACGAGTCGTTCGTGATGTTGACCAGCATATCGGCCCCGCGCAGGATGAACCCCCGGCAGAGGTCGGAGAAAGCGTCCTCGAAGCAGATCGGAGTTCCGAAATGCAGGCTTCCCCCTGCCTGGAGGGGAACGCTGAAGATCGTGTAGCGGCTTCCCGCTGACCCACGGGTTCCAGATGCCCACCACGTTACGGAAAAACTTCTGCACGGCTGGGAATTCGAAAAACGGAATGCTTTCCGCAAAGGGCACCGGATGCATCTTGCCGTACGTGTCGATGACCTTCCCCTGCGGGGAGACGAGGATGGCGGCATTCATGTACTCCCGCTGGTTGTAGTCCACAACACCACCCCGCCGAAGAGAATGGGAATACCGGTCGTCTTGAAGAACGGCTCCAGCGGATTGTTCCGGGGGATTGAGACGGTTGTCGCTGTCTACCCACGCGTTGTTGACGGAGCTTTCACTCCAGACGGCAAGATCCGGTGTGGAGCGCGAAGCGCGAATGCCCTGGAGTGTGAGATCCATATTCGCTTGCACGCTGGCGACGTTGGCTTTTCCTCCCTCTTCCCAGGGGTTTGAGTTCTGCTGCACGAGGAGGAGGGACGCTTGCGCCGCAGCCGGGATGGGAGTGGCAAGTCGAATGAGCCCGTAGGTGAGAGCGCACGCAACCAGGAAAGCCCCGAAGACCGCCTGCCGCATGAAAAGGAGCCTGCGCTCAAAGAGGGCGAGCTTCGGCAATCAGCGCGTTGATAAGCGCCATGAGGAAGGAGAGTCCCCAGACCCCGGTGACGTCGACGAACTGGATGAATGGGAGAAACGCTCCGGCGGGATACCCGACAAGCCCCCAGGGATAGCCAAGGAAACCGATGGACTTGAAGTACTCGTACACGCACCAGGCTGCGGCAAGCAGGAAGGGACGAAACCGGCCGCCGAGCCTCGAACGCCCCGCAGGAACGGAAAAAGGAGCGCGTTATACCCCATGTAGCCGAGGACTGTGCCTCCCATCGTCCAGATGGTGTACCCTTGAAAAAACATGAGCCAGTAGTTGGCGAGAGCGGTGGAGACTCCGCCGAAAATGAGCCCAAGAATGGAGGCGAAACCAAAGGTCGGCGCCCGGGAGACAGCGTAGAAAACCGGGGCAATGCACACGAAACCCAGGACGGCGTTTCCCCAGAAGAAGCTCTCATCCGGCGTGAGCCCGAGGAGGCGGATGGTTGCGCCGAAAAACTCGCTCGGGAGCGCCAGCGGCAGGAGCACGGAGGATGCCAGCACCAGGAGGAGGAGCCGAAGCCTGGGCTCCGCCACGGGACGGGACGCGGGAGTCGGGACGCGGAAGATCACCTGCCGAGCCATGGCCATCAATTCCAAGTTAGCGCAACGCCCGCGTGTCATCAAGACCGCTGGTCAGCGGCACTCTGCGCGGGGGCGGATGCCGGCGCATCTGCGGCCCACGGCAACTCACCGCACCGCGGCTCACCTTGACATCGATGTCAGCTGATGTTAGATTTCGGGCCAAAATCGGGCTGTAGCGCAGTTGGTTTAGCGTACTTGCTTGGGGTGCAAGGGGTCGGCGGTTCAAATCCGCCCAGCCCGATTTTCTCATCAGCGACCGGTCAACAGGTAAGCGATCTTCGAATCATGAACACCCACCGACAACGTGGTCACTGACACGGGACTTGCACGCGGAGTGCGAATGCTACGACCGTTCATGTCCACGCGTGATCTCTGAAACCTGGCTGGCCGACATTCCTTCAATCCCCAGGGCCTCGGCCAGGCGTTCCACTACGACGATCCCCTCTCCCCCATTTACCACAGCGGCGAGATATTTGCTGCCATCGAAAGCCTTCATAATCAAGCCTTTTGACTCGTACTTTAAGACATTCCGATTATAACTAAGGATAAAATGGACGTTGTTTATGACGAACCAGACTTTAGTGCTTGACCATTCCGGCATTCTTGGATAAGAACTTACCTATGTCCGAAACACTTGCTTTGTTTGGGGGAAAAAAAACCAAAACGACCCCATTCGGCACCGGGCACGGCTCGGCGCGCGCGAGCTGGCCGAGGTCACCGAGGCGATTCAGAGCGACATGCTGTTTTACGTCTTCGGGGAAAAAGTAAAGACCATGGAAAGCTCGATGAGGACGATGTACGGCATGAGGTTCTGCAACGGGTGCTCATCGGGAACCGCCGCCGTTCATATCGCCCTTGGAGCCCTGGGGCTTGCTCCAGGCCGCGAGGTGATCACATCGGCCATCACCGACATGGGCACCCTCACCGGCGTGCTCTACCAGCTCCTCGTTCCGCGCTTTGCGGACATCGATCCGCGGACATACAACATGGACCCGGACAGCGTTGAGGATCTCGTCAACGAGCGCACGGGAGCCATCCTCGTCGTCCACCATGCGGGACTTGCCGCGGACATGGATCGGCTCCTGGCCATCGCGCACACCCACAACCTTCCGCTCATCGAAGACTGCGCGCAAGCCCACCGCACGACCTACAAGGGCAGGCTGTGCGGGACCATGGGAGACATATCCTGCTTCAGCCTGAACCATTTCAAGCACATCACGAGCGGCTCCGGCGGCATGGTCATGACGAAGCGGGAAGACCTCGAGGAAGTCGTGAAACTGTTTGTCGACAAATGCTATTTTCGGGACGGACGCAAGCGCAATCCCTACTTCCTGGCGCCGAACTACCAGATGACCGAGCTGCAAGGCGCGGTCGCTATCGCCCAACTCGAAAAGGTCGAATCGATCGTGACGGCGAGAGTCGAGCGGGGAAGGCGTCTTGCGCGTGGCCTGGGCAAAATCCCGGGGATCATGCCGCAGGAGATACCTGAACATTCGCCGCACACGTTCTTTCTCTACGTGGTGCGAATCGACCCGAAGATCGTCCACTGCTCACCGAAGGAGTTCACGGACGCGCTTGCCGCGGAAGGGATCCCCGCAGAGCCGAACAAGATCACCGGAGGGATGCCGGTGTATCTCTACGACATTTTCCAGCATCAAAGCGCGTTTCCCGGCAGCCGGATGCCGTTCGTATCAAAAGAGCTGGGAACGAACGCAAGCTATCCGAAAGGTCTCTGCCCTCGCGCCGAAGAGGCGTTTGAGACAACGTTCAATTTCAACATCACGGAGTTCTATACGGAGCGCGATATCGATGAAATGGTAGAGGCCACCGCGAAAGTCGCCGCCTACTACCGGGAGAAGTAATGGAGGCGCCTGGCATTGGAATCGTTGGTCTCGGCGCCGTGTCTGATATTCATGCGGCGGCCATCCGCGCAATCGGGGAGAAACGCCTGGTCGCCTGCTGCTCACGCGACGCCGCAAAAGCCGCTGCGTTTGCGGCAAAATACGGATGCGTTGCGTATTCTTCGCTGGAAGAGTTTCTTTCCCACCGGGGGCTGGACATCGTCGCAATTACCACTGCCTCAGGCTTTCACCTCGAGCCCGGCCTTGCCGCAATTGCCGCGGGAAAGCACCTCGTTATCGAAAAGCCTCTCGAGATCTCCCTTGCGCGATGCGACCAGCTCATAGAGGCGGCCGAGCGTCGCCGCGTCATCATCGGCGGGATATTCCAGTCGCGCTACCATCCGGTATCGCAGGCAATCAAGGATGCGCTGGACCTCGGACGTTTCGGCCGTCTCGTGCTCGGCGACGCGTACGTGAAGTGGTTCAGAAACCAGGCCTATTATGACCGGACGGCTCAGCGAGGCACGTGGGCGTACGATGGCGGGGGAGCCCTCATGAACCAGGGGATCCACGCCGTGGACCTGCTGCAGTGGTACATGGGTCCGGTCAAGTCAGTCCAGGCCTATGCCGCGACCGTCGGCCACGAGCGCGTGGAAGTCGAAGACAACGCGGTGGTCGCGGTCCGCTTTGAAAACGGCGCATTCGGCGTCATCGAGGGCTCGACCTCCATCTACCCCGGCTATCCCAAACGCATCGAGATATCGGGAACCCTGGGAACCGCGATCCTCGAAGAGAATACTCTTCGTGCATGGGAGTTCGCCAAAAAGGACCCACAGGACTCTGCAATGCTCAAAAAGTATGGCTCGAATGAAGCTCCGTCAGGGGGCGCCGCCGACCCCATGGCAATCAGCTTTTCCGGGCATCAGCGTCAGTACGAAGAGATGATCCGGTGCATTCGAGCACGGAGGCGCGCCCCTTGTTGACGCTCGCGAGGCACGAAAGTCCGTTGCCATCATCCTCGCCGCCTATCACAGCGCCCGCGTGCACGCCGAAGTGGAGGTATAGGAGCTCATGGCGGATTTCACCATCAAAGAAATCGCGGTGCTCCGTGCCCTGTACTCCCTTGAGTCTCCCACACGGACGGCCATCTCCCGGGCATGCGGCATGAGCCCTGGCCTGACGTCGTCCATCCTTGACGCGCTTCTCAAAAGGGAAGCCATCACCAGAATCGGAAGCTGCACGCCGGCCATCGGGCGCCCCTCTCCCGTCTACGGAATCCACCCCCAAGTCGGATTTGCAATTGGCATCGCGTTGGATACTGCTTCGGTGGCCATTGTGGCAGTCGATGCTTCCAAGACACTCATTGCCAAAGATATTGTCCCTATTGACCTCATGAGCGACGACCCGATACGGAACATCATTCTTCTCTGCGACGAGTTTCTTGCGCGGAAGAAGCTCACCCCCGACTCGCTCCTCGCCATTGGGCTCGGCCTGCCCGGAACGGTGAATCCACGGACGGGCGTCTGGATTCGGGGGCTCCGTGTGGCGGGAATCGAACAGGTGAACGTCCGCGGGGCAATCTCGGAATACTATGGGGTTTCAGTCTCAGTCGACGACGTGGCGCGAACCATCGCCACGTATGAAAAGACAGTGGGGATCGGACGCAGCCTGAAGGACTTTGTGGTGCTGCACCTCGGCGAAGGCGTCGGTGCGGGCGCGATTGTCGGGGGCAAGCTCTACGGGGGGCATCGCGGCCTGTCTGCGGAGATCGGGCATCTCACCGTGGATCCGAACGGTTACCGCTGCATCTGCGGCAACGTGGGATGCCTGGAGACCATCGCATCAACGCCAGGGATCCACCGGCTTTTCAAGGATCGAATTCGGGAAGTCGGCGAGCAGGCTCTGGCCGGCCACTACCTCGGCAGCGTGGAAGAGCTCTCGATAGCGAATATCCTCGAGGCTGCCCGCGCAGGGGACGGCTTCACTCGATCGATCCTGTTCGAAATCGGCTCGTACATCGGGGAGGCGAGCACGAACCTCGTCTTCCTCTACGATCCGCAGCAGATCATCGTGAGCGGCGCCGGCGCGCTCCTTGGAGAATACCTCATCGACGCAATCCGACAGTCGCTGGCAAAGCGTATTTCTGCCTCGCTCTATGAGGACTTCGAAGTAGTATTTTCGAGGTATGAGCCCACCCATGAATCCCATGGCGCGGCACTTCTCGCGACGTCGGCCTTCTGGGAGGTGGCGGCCGACGGAAGGAGGTGAGACGCACAGGTAATGGTCCCTCAGAGTCTTTCATGAAAAGCGCAGCCAGCCGCCCTGAGGAGGACGGACAACGTGGCTAAGGAGGGTATCTATGGCAAAGCACCTGCTCTTTTTTTTCGTTGTCTTGACGATTCCCATGCTTGCGTTCGCCGGTGGAGCACAGGAGAAACAGGCGGCAGGACCGGTGACGCTGACTCTCTGGTTCCCCGCGGGAGAGATCACGTCGGACACGCTTCCGTTCCGCAGCGGCACGGATCCCTTCGCGGAGTTCGAAGCGCAGAACAACTGCAAGATCAACCTCGTTCCCGTGGACTACGACACGATGAGGCAGAAAATCCTCACCGCCCTTGCGGGCGGCAAGGCACCTGACCTCGGCTTCGTCGACGATTCCTGGATCGGCGTTTATATCTCGGACGGCTCGATTGTCCAGATCCCCGACGCCGATGCCAAGGCCTGGCTCTCCGCTGTTTCCCCCGAAATTGTGGCGCTCTCTGACACCGGCGGCGGAAAGATGTACGGGTACCCGTCGTGGGGAATCGACGCGTACGCGCTCACCTGGAACAAAGATGTCTTCCAGGAGGTGGGGCTCGACCCGAATACTCCGCCCAAGTATTGGCAGGACTTCCGGGATGACTCGAAAAAGACGGCAATCGCGAACCCCGACGGCACGATGAAGCGGGTCGGATACGCCATCCGCCACCTTGGCGAACCGGCGGGGATCGTGGACAAGTGGGACTGGCTCATCGAAGGGGCGGGCGGAAAGCTCAACACGGACCCGACCGCGCTCAAAGGCGGAAGCGTCCTGCTGGACACCCCTGACATGGTTGCCGGCTTCCAGATGGCCCATGACATGGTCTGGGTCGACAAGTCCACCAGCCTGAACTTCCCCGATCCCCGTGACGCGTTCCTGAAGGGAATCGCCGCGTTCCAGATCAGCGAGCTCGTGAGCATACAGACCCGCCAGCCCAAGGAGGCGCCGACGCTGAATTGGGGATTCGCGCCTGCTCCCGCGAAGGCGCCCGGGCAGCAGCCCTTCGGTCCACATTTCCGCGTGGGACACAGTCGTGTTCTCCCAGTCGGCCAGCAGGAGTCTCGCCCTGAAGGCGATACAGTGGTACAACAACGTCGACAATGACTACGCGCAAGCGAAGCAGTACAATTCCACACCGCGCTATCTCGCGAACTGGAACAAGGCGCCCTTCACAACCGATGCGATGGCGCAGCAGTTCAAGTCACTGCTTCCCTACGGGCACCCGTATCCGTTGACTCTTTCGTTGAGCCATATCATGGATGGGACCGGCACGGCGATCCAGAAGATTCTCCACAACGAGGAGCCCGTCGAGCAGGCGCTCAAGGAAGCGCAGGACAACGGCAACGCTGCGCTGCGGCAGCAGTAGCACGCAATTGGCGAAGAGGGCGTCGCGGGACGCGATGCCCTCTCCGTTTGAGGATATCAAATGGGTGGACTGCTGGCTCGCGCAAGACGTGAAAAATGGATATATGCCTACGCCTTCGTCGCGCCGATTGTGGTGGTTTTCGGTCTGTTCAGGATCTTCCCCTCGATCGAAACCCTCGTTTTCAGCTTCTATAACGTCAATGTCGTAACGAAGAAATTCGTCCCGGTGGGGCTCAGGAACTTCACGGGCCTCCTGCAGGACCAGTCGTTCCTCCTGGCCATGAAAAATACTTTCATCTTCGCCGTTGCCATCGTCGTGGTCGCCACTGTGCTGGGGCTGGTGCTCGCATCGATGTTCAACTCCAGAATCCGATTCGCGCCGCTCTTCCGCGCGGTCTACTTCGCTCCGTATGTCACGAGCACTGTAGCGGCGGCGGTCGTGTGGAGCTTCCTTTACGATCCCACCTTCGGGCTTTTCAACTATCTGCTCACAATGGTGGGCCTCCCGCCCCGCGGCTGGATAGCGTCCACCAAGGACGCGCTTTCAAGCGTGATCATCTTCAGCATCTGGAAGACGATCGGCTACAACATCGTGATCTACATCGCGAGCCTCCAGAACATTCCCGATATCTACTACGAGGCCGCGACCATTGACGGGGCGGGAGCGCTCAAGAAGTTCTTCAAGATCACCATGCCGCTCCTCGCCTCCACGACGCTCTTCATCGTCATCTACAATACGATCCTGGCTCTTCAGGCATTCGATCAGGTCTTCGTTCTCACCGCCGGCGGCCCGGCGGACGCGAGCACTGTAGTAGTGCTTCAGATTTACAAGCAGGCTTTCCTCAACTATCAGTTCGGCTACGCTTCGGCAATGGCCTTCGTGCTCTTCCTCTTCCTCATTGTCGTTACGGTGCTGCAGTTCAGGGTCGGGCGGAGGTGGGAGGTGGAAGAATGAGCGAAGGCGTCAATCGAGCCGTCAGCGCGACCGCTGCCTTGGAAAAAAGCGGGCGTGTCCTCGGCCGCGCCGTGATGTATATCGTGCTCATCGCCCTCGGGCTTCTCATGATTCTGCCTTTCTACTGGATGATCGTGGAATCGTTCCAGAGCCCGCAGAATCTTGTCGCATTCCCGCCCAAGTGGCTTCCCCACCCTGCCGTCACTCAGCATTACATCGACGCGATGAAGCAGGCCCCGTTCCTCGTCTACTACCGCAACAGCATTGCCGTGGCTGCGGTATCGGTCGGGCTTTCGATCGTGTTCGGGCTCTTTGCGGGATATGCCTTCGCCATGTACCGCTTTCCGTTGAAGAATGTCCTCTTCATCCTCATTTTGAGCACGCTCATGGTTCCCATCCAGGTGACCTCCGTAGCGCTGTACATTCTGATGGCGCAATTCAGGTGGGTCGATACGTTCATGGGAATCCTTGCCCCGAACCTCGCAAGCGCGTTCAGCGTCTTCTTCCTGACACAAACGATCCGCGGCATGCCCAAATCCCTCATCGACGCGTCAAGGATCGACGGAGCGGGGGAAGTGCGGATCGTGGTCACCATCGTCGCCCCACTTATCAAGGGAGTCGTCGCGACCGTTGCGCTCATTCTTTTCATCGGCTCGTGGAACGACTTCCTGTGGCCCGTCATTGTCATCAACTCGCAGCGCCTCCGAACGATACCGGTCGGCATCGCATTCTTCAAAGATCCCTATCACATCTCGTTCGGTCCGCTCATGGCGGCCACCTCGATCGCCACTCTGCCGATGATCGGCATCTACCTTTTCGTGCAGCGCTATATCATCAAGGGGATTGCCGCCACCGGGGTCAAATACTGATGCGAAGATCGGCCGTGCTCGCCATTGTCCTGGCCGTGCTCGCCGTCGCGGCCGCGGGACTGGCCTTTCTCTGGGCGCGCGCGCCGGCAGCCTTATCCTTCGAGGTTCGCGACGCGGCGTCAAAATCCTCGGTATGGGATTCAACCGTCAGATTGCAGAATCGCGTGATACGGGGTTTTTACTCCACCTCATACCGCTTTACCCATCTTCGTCCCGGCACTTTCGACCTCACGGTCAGCGCGCCGCACTATGAACCGGCCAGCGTGCGCGTCCGCATTCGAACCGGTCGGACCAACACAATTGCGCCGATCTCCCTCGTCGGGTATGAGATCCCCGATTTCTCGCGGCTCACGGTGGCTGCCAAGAGGGGAGCGCGGGGGCTCGAGCTCCAGATGACCGCCGTGGATACAGCCGGAGATCTTATCAAGGTGTTCCCTTGCATCGATGTGAGAATCGCGGTCCGGGTCTCCGTCCAGCTCAAAGGAGGCGCTCCGGCCCTCACTCCCAGCAAGGAAGGCGCCGAACGCGGAACAAGGCTTTTCCAAGGAAAAGTGGACTGGACCTGGAACCCTGCCGCAGATGCCGTGTATCGATATGATGCTGTCGTTCCTGGCATTCCCCCAGATGCTGGCCCGTACGTCGTCGTGGATTACGTCGTTCTCATCCCGGACCCCCGGAAAATCTCGTCCCAGGAGGTCGACGCCCTCACGAGCGAGCTCTTGCAGATCAACGACGCACGCGCTTTAGGCGTCTCCTTGAGGCCGTACATGAACAAAGTTAAGATGGAAAGCGGCTCTTTATGGAATATTCGGTGATAAAGACGATTGCGCTCACCAAAAGGTACGGGAGCCTCAGCGCGGTTGAAGAGCTTTCACTCGAAGTCCACACGGGGGAAATCTACGGATTCCTGGGTCCGAACGGATCGGGGAAAACCACGACCATGCGCATGCTTCTCGGAGGCGTGACTCCGACCTCGGGGGAGATTTATCTTTTCGGCGAGCGTTTCGACCCGAACAAGCTGTCGGTGCGAGCGCGCATCGGCCTTGTGCCCGAACGCCAACCGCAAGGCGCCTGGAGCTGGATGACCGGACTGGAGTACCTGTTGCTCTTTGGCGACCTGTTCGGCGTGCCACAAGCGCGAAAACGGGCCGGGGATCTTATCGACCGCGTCGGTTTGTCGGACGCAAGAAATCGCCGGATGGCCGGCTACTCCCACGGCATGCTGCAACGCCTCAACATTGCCCGCGCGCTGCTGCATGATCCCCGGCTCCTGTTCCTCGACGAGCCGACCGGAGGGCTTGATCCAATCGGCATCAAGCAGATGCGAGACCTGATCCTCGAGGAGAACAGATCGGGCCGGACCATTTTCGTCTCGTCACACCTCCTGTCGGAAATGGAGAGAATCTGCCACAGGATCGCGATCATCCACCAAGGACGCCTGCTTGCCGAAGACCGCATGAGCACGCTCCTCGCGCGATTTGCCCCTGACAGCGAGATCCAGGTGGAGCTGGAATCGATTCCGGCAGGTCTGGTGGCGGAGATCGAGGCGCTGCCCTTCGTTCTTTCGGTCAACGCCATCGGGTGCTCCCTTCGCGTGCGGGTCGACAGGGGGAGCGACCACAGACGCGATCTCTCCGAGCTCGTGATCCGCAGGGGGCTTGTGCCGCTGCGAATCGACGAACGGGAGACGACGCTGGAGGAGGCATTCATCACGATCACGAAGGACAACGTAGAGCAGCTCGCCGGGGCGACGCAATGAGCAGCAGCGCCGCACCCGTAGACGAACGAACGCAGAGGAGCGCCTCGCTCCGTTTCCGAGCCGTGCGCGTGCTGGCCGGGCGACGCCTGATGGAGCATCTTCTCGCACCCGCAACGTGGGTGCTCGCCGCCTTTGGGCTCGTTCTCGCATTCCTGATTGTGCAAGGATTCGTGAGGTCGGTTGACTCCAGCGGTTTCGATTTTTCGCTCCACCCGCTCTACGAGATAATCTACGGCATCATTGGCAGCGCCTTCGGCGTCACCTACGTTCGGCAGCTCTTTGGCGACGGCCCTTTCGCTTTTGCATGTTTGGTAGCCTTTGCGCCAGTTCTTCTGTACTACTGCCTCACCTCGATTCAGCGCTTCGGGCACGAGAGACGCTCCGGCGTGGTGGACCTCGTCGCGGCCGGGCCGGCCGATGTCCCCGCCTATCTTTTCTCATTCGGGGCCGCAGACACTGTTGCCGTCGCCGCCCACCTGGCCCTGACGGGACTTTTTCTCGCAGTCAGCGGGATTGTGTGGAATCTCGCGGTCGGGTTGACGCTCGTGGCCTACCTGCTTGGGCTTCTGTTCTTCGCGGCATCTCTCCTGGGGCTTGCGCTCCTCCTCGTTTCACTTCTTCGCCAACCAGCCTCCGCAGTTGCGCTGTTTCTGGTGGTTGCCGCGGCCCTTGCTTCCGCAGAAGTCGTCTCGTTCGCCATGGTTGGTGGAGGGCCGGGCAGCGGGGCTGTTGTCGCGTCATGGGTGCTGCGCTGGCTGTCTCCCTTCTATTATCTCGATGTGGCGCGAATGGCTGCCCGGTCCAGACAGACTCCGCAGTTCTTCTCTGCTTTGCTTGGGCAGGCGGTTCTCTGCGCAGCTTTCCTTACCGGCGCCTATGTGACGGCCAGATCACGGGGGACCCAGTGAGCTCGAGGGTGGCCGTGGTGCTCCTTGCGAGCGTGCTCTTGCTTGCGCCCGGCAGAGCCGCAACGGGCCTTTGGCCCGATGTTCCCCAAAAGCAGGAGCAGGTCGTGTATTCAGTCCTCACCTATGACGGAGCGGCCCTTCAATCGACATTTGCGACCGAGCACTCGGACACGATCTACCTTCTGGCAGGAGTCGACAGCTTTGTCTCGGTCTGGAAGACGTTCGTTTACTATTGGCCTCTAGCCAGAGAATGGAAGACCGACAGCGACACGCTGAATGAGCAGTTGACGGGATCTCTCGTCATCTCGGGAGGACAGCATCGGGTCCTCCTCCCCGTCGATTACACCTATCGAAGCACGACCAGCCCTTACGGGATCTCCTGGGAGAGCCACACGGATGAGCAAGCGCGTCAGGAAGCTTCCGAGTATCAAAGCGCGTCGGATGCCCTTGCGCGGGCAACAATCGCATATACGAACACGGAGAATCGATTGAATGCCGAGCGCGGACGACTGATCGACGTCATCCGCTCACTCGTCCGGGCGGGCAAGACTGCGGAGGCGCAGCGTGTGGTCACGCAGTACAACTCCCTGGTCGAGCCTGTTGCGCCTGCACCGCTTGGATACGAAGTCCGCCCCCTCCAGAAGGCGTTCGACGTGAACCTGCCGCCGGGAACCTATTCCATGCGCCTCGGGGACCGGTCCGGAGGGACGCTGGAAGGATCAGAAAAGCGGCTTGTGGTCTTTTCTCCACCGAGCGCCGGCGTTACAGGCTACGACATCATCCCCGGCGACCGTTGGACTCGTCCTCAGGAGTCCAGTAGTGTCGTGGATGCCCTTTACGTGAGTGGCACGTCCGACCTTTACCTGCGCCCTTTTGAGGAGACCGAGCTCAATGACCTGGATTACAGCAGGATGGTCGATAATCAGTCACTTGGAAGCCCGCGGCTCTTTCGCTGGGTGCGGACCCGACAGATCCAGAGCTCTGTCCTGCACGTGCGCTCGGAAGGAGCGGGTTCACACTCAGCGGAAGCTCCGAGCACGGTTCTCGAACAACCCTACTTTGTTCATCAAGTACCGGGCTCGAGCCTGGGGTACCAAATCGTTCCCTTCGATCAAAACCAGCCGGATCAGCAGGGCCATGATCCGAGCCTGGTGGCGTTTCACCTCCCAAGCGGGTCCGGACACTTGCGTTTCTACCTCAGTCGGCCCGACGGGACGCCCTACCCCGGGAGCGAGCGTGAAGTCCGCGTGTTGAGACAGGACCGTCATGGAAACGGCCTCTTTCTCCTTGCTCTGGTTCCGCTTCTCGGGCTCGGCCTGCCTCTTGTGCGGCGCCTCAAGAGCGGAAAGACGGAGCGCGGAGGGCGCTGCGGCTGAGCGTGGCACTCCTCAGTGTTTTCCCTCACGACACGCCATGCCTCGGAGATGTTGCTCGGTGCCTCCGCGAGAGACAACACGCATAGAAATTTGGTTGCGGCGCATCGCTTCGAATCTGGTCGGCACCTTTCCCGGACTCGGCAGAAAATTCCGCAGTCTGCGTGCGTCCCCCAAGAGACCGGGCGGACTCTCGGCGTGCGGTAGTGCGGTAAGGGCCGGTTTGACTTGACGAGAGGCGTGAGTTAGCCTACCGGGTGCCGTCACGGCTCGACATGGAATGCTGGATGGTTCGGGCGCGAAATGAGAACGAGATAATGGAAGCGAAACCTGAAAAAATTCTGTGGATCTCGCTCCTGATCGCTATTCCAGTTGCGGTCTTCGGCGCGGCCGTGACCCTCTTGAATCTGCTTCACACTCCCTATGCCGTGTGGCTGCAGGTGGAAGCACCTCCCTACGCGGTCGTCGGGGGCACTCTCGACATCGGGATAACGCTCGGACAAGTGCCCGAGCCGTCCTTTCTCGTCGTGGACCTCTACCAGTTTGAAAAAGACCACAGGGCGATCAGCGACCACCCTTCTCTGAGCCGGTCTCTCTCTGTACACAACGGCGTCAACTATTCGCTCCGGATGGAAGTCAAGGAAGTGGAGAAGCTGGCCTTCCTTCAGCTGGTCATCTACCTGTCGCCGACGGGGGATTGGCGGACCAGGACCCACGCGGCCCGCTCTCAGGTCATCCCGGTCAAGATTCAGGCGGACCAGGCAGGCGGTCCTGCCATGAGGAGAATCCGTGCGTTCATCATCAGCAGGTCGCGGAGTCGCGATATCCCTTTCCAGCCGGGCGGGAGTCTGGCCAAACGCGCGTCCGTTTACCCGACGGCCGCGTTCCGGATATTCCTGATAGGCTTGCTCGTCGTGGGATGCCTGGTTTGCCTGATCCGCTCGACCCGTTTGCGCCTCCTCGCAAACCACCGCGCGACCCGCAAAGAGCTTTTTTGGCGAGGCGCCCCGATCCTGCTCTTCCTGGCATTTCTCTGGGAGATCTTGCGCCTGGAGGAGCGGGTCTCCGAGTGGGGCAGAAGAGTCGTCTCAGGCCTGGACCTCTATTATTCCCGCCAGTCGTATCAGAAGGCCGCCCTCGCCCTTCTCGCGGCCGCATTTGCCGTTTTACTCGTTATTTCCTTCAGGGCGGTCTCGCGGAACCGGGCCCGCCTCTATCCTGTGCTCGCGGGAATCGCACTGGCTGGCTACACAAGCGTGTCGCTCGCCGCAGCGCTTTCCTTCCACTCCATTGACTTGCTCGAGCTGACTTCGGTGGCCGGGGCTTCCGTGGTTGACCTGGCCAAGGCGGCCTGCGCCGCGGCGTTCCTGATCATGGTCCTCGTCGCCCCCCGGCCAAGCGAGAGATAGGCTCGCTCAAGAATTGCTGGTTGTCTGGCGCGGCCGCACAATCTCCATCCGTCTCAGACGAATCGCGCTGCTTCGAGAACCTTGCCGTTGCTTTGTCCTTCGACAGCCGCGACGTACGCTTTCGCTACGTCCGAGGCTGCCAGGCCATTCGACTCATCCATCTTCATTGATCGCAGCGTTTCTTTCACCCATGGTGGGCTCACGACGTTGACGCGCACGCCGCGCGTCATCTCCAGTCCCGCCGCGCGCACAAAACCTTCGAGGCCCGCGTTCACCAGAGAGACCGCGGCGCTTCCCGGCGTCGGCTGGGTTGCCAGAACACCGCTGGTGACCGTAATAGACCCTCCTGCGTTAACCTTGTCCGTCGCCACACGAACAACATTGACCTGGCCCATCAGCTTGTAGCGGAGCGAAAGCGCGAAATCATCATCGGTAAGGTTCCCGAGCGGACCCCACCCCGCTCCGCCGGCGCAACAGACAACCGCGTCAACATTCTTGGTCCCGTCGAAGAGCGCCTTTACGGTGGCAGTGTCTTCGATATCAACTCGCACTGCCGACTTGCGAGATGCGCGTATGACTTCATGCCCGCGTTTGGCAAGGGCGTCCGCAACTGCCTTGCCGATTGTCCCAGTTGCTCCGATGACGACGATTTTCATATGCCCCCCTTGGCCTTTGATTGCTCTCCAAATAGACAGCCGAGACGATGGTAATATAATCAATGCCCGTCGACAAGAATGCAGCTGACATGGGACTGACACCGCTCAAGTGGCTGGTGCCAGATCACCAAAGGATGGCAACCGGTGCAAAAATGTTCAGCAGGGGTTACAATTGAGCCGAGTGAGCGTCGGGCATCTGCGGGTACTTTGCTGAAATTGACCGCAAAGCACCGCGCTGCCGTAGGATTGCAAAGAATAATTACCTCGAGGCCGCCAAGGACAAGCTGGCCGAGCGATACATACCGCGAGAACTCCGTCGTCGTTGGTGATGCAACGCTCGGTTTCTGGCGGAGGGCCTGCACCTGAACGCGGTCATGTTTCTGTCTTTGAGCGACAGGGTCGCCGAAAGGAGAACGTCAAGGTGAATATCGTTCTACTCGGAGATTCGATCTTCGACAACTCGAGTTACGTTCCTGGTGAGCCATCAGCTATTGAGCAACTTCGGTCGCTTCTTCCAAGCGGTTCCACCGCGACGCTGCTCGCAGTAGATGGGAGCGTAACCAACGAAGTCGTCAAACAGGCGGCAAGACTGCCAGCAGATGCATCCCATCTGATCGTGAGCTCCGGAGGCAACGACGCCCTTCATGCCAGCATTTTTTTGGACCAGCCAGGCAACCTCTTGGCGATGCTCGCGGTTGCGCAGGAAGAGTTTCGGATAGACTACCGACGGCTCCTGCAAACGCTCAGGAAGACCTCCAAGCCGACAGTGGCGTGTACCATATACGACTCGATACCTGCTCTGGCGAGCGAGAAGAAGACTGCCCTTTCGATCTTCAACGACGTTATCGTTTCTGAGGCTTCGCGGTTCGGGTTCCCCGTGATCGATCTGCGGCCGTTGTGCAACGAGACGGGGGACTACTCCGCGCTTTCTCCTATTGAACCGTCTTCCCGAGGAGGAATGAAAATCGCGACGAGGATCGCGCGTGTCGCCCAGGGGTTTGGCTTCAAGTTTCCTTGGACGATCCTCCTTTAGGTCAAAGCTGTGAACCTGAGACACAAGTTCCTTGGGGCAATGGTCGGCGGCGCTCTTGGCGACGCCATCGGTGAAATAGTCCTCTCCAAAGCGCGCCGGGGACCCATCGACACAGACCATCAGTTTCTCTCCGTCGGCAAGGATGCTCTCCTGGAGCTTCTCAGCGAGTTTCCGCAGGACAAGTACACGGACGATACAGCAATGGCGATCGGGATCCCCGAGACCCTTATTGCCAGGCATGGGATAGAGCTCCAGTACTTGGGTGACAGGTTCCGCTGGAACCTGAACAACGAGCCATGGCGAGGGTACGGCACCGGGCGGCCATGATCTTCCTGTCGGTTTCGTCCAACGGATCGTGCGTATATTGAAATCGAGCAGCTCAAGACCATGAAGCTTCTTCTCGCAAGTGATCTCCACAGCCTCCCCAGAGCCTTCGAGCAGTTCACGGAAACTCTCAAACGCTACGACGTTGGCATCATCGCTGGCGATATTGTCGATGAGTACGTCCCCGATCAGCAGCTCATCGAGATGCTGAACCTTAGCCCAGATGACTTTCTGGATGAGCTTCCCGCTCCTGAAGAAACGGCCGACGAAATTGTCAAGAAGCACCTTCTTGTCTACTTGATATACTGCCCGTATATTTTCCCTGGAGGGCTTTATCAAGGCATGAAGAAGCCCATCGTTCCTGTGCTGGTCTTGACAATTGCCTCCTTCACACTTGCGGAGTTGAGCGGCAATATCGATTGGTCAGCGTCCACGCCGAGCCTTCAGCAAGTCCAAAACCAGATTAGCACGTGGAAAAGTGAATACTCGATTATCAGCGCAACGAGATTTGAATCCAAGAAAATGAAAGAAGTCTTTGCGTTTCAAAGTCCTTCCATCTCTCATCTTTCAATACCATATCTGACGCTGCTGGACATTCAACTAGAGGCAGCAAGCCTTAAAGGACACGGGCAATAGCGGGGAAGGCAAGCCGTGAAGACAGCAGAACGGCGAGCCGCGACGGTAGTGGAGGGTTTACTTCTGGGGCTTCGCCCGCCGTCCGACAGTCTTTGAATTGCCCGGACTTCGTTTTGGCGCTGCATCGTTCCTTGTCGCCTTCGCTTTCGAAGGCTCCCTTGCTGCCATCGTCAAATCCAGGACGGAGTCATCGCTTCCGAAGTCGTTGGCAACGTAGGCGTCGGCTTCGTTGTCGTTGAGCCAGCGTCCCTGGTTGTCATGGTAGCGGAAGCGATACGATTTCCCTTCATCCAGCACTAACGTAGCGACCCATGTACCGTCCGATTCCAGAGTGAGCGGAATGCCTTTGACCTGCCACCCGTTGAAGTCTCCGCAGAGATAGAGCTCCACGACGTCGTCCATTGGCGGCATCCTGAAAGTGACTTCAACCTTCCGACCTGTCAAACCCTTCTTCTGGAGCATATGCGCCTCCTCTTACGCGACTGCACCGACACCCTGCCAGGAGCCGTACCGACCCACGGCGTTGAACTGCCTGAATACCCTGAGTTCATTGTACCGCTTGCCCCGCCGGTCGGATAGAGTCAGAAAAAAGAATAGCCGCCCAGGATTGCGAAGCTGTAGGTTCCCAGGGGAACAGGCGTCCCTTTGAAGCCGGTTGATGAGAAGAACCTGTAGAGGCCTCTCCCCTGGATGAAGATGCTGCCAACGTGCGCCGTGGCCTCAAGACCCGTCTGTGCCGCGACGCCGTTGACGCTGACGTGGTAATCTTGAAAGCCCAATCCGCCAAGAAGGAAGGCAAACTCGACGGGTCCCACAGAGGGGAAGTGATAGGAGATATCGGTCCCGAAAAGCAGCACCGGACCAGCGGCAAGTCCGTTCGCGTACGCGCTATTGTCAGCGGGCAAACTGGCGATGACGAAGTCCAGTCCGAAGCTTTCCCATGAGTTGACGCGGTACAAGCTCTCCACAAAGACTTGAGGAGCTATTTGAGACAGAGGAGCGCCTCCAGCCTCAAATGCTGCTCCGCAGCCAACGTTGATTTCCGCAGACGCCACCGCGGCTCCCAGAGAAATCAATGCAAAGATCACAAGATACCTTGCTTTCATCATTCCTCTCCTTGGGTTCATCCTGGCATCAGATCTTGCTTGGGGTGATTATATCATCTCTTCCGTCAACGCGTTGCCCCGCTGTTGCCCGGGTTTTTCCTGGTCGTTACTTTCGCTGCGGAAACTGTTTCTTTGATGGACTATTTTTCACGCGTGGATAGGGTCAGCAACCCGAAGCGG
This sequence comes from uncultured Spirochaetota bacterium, assembly GCA_963745235.1. Classification (GTDB taxonomy): domain Bacteria; phylum Spirochaetota; class Spirochaetia; order SZUA-6; family Fen-1364; genus Fen-1364. The sequence goes on from CAVUXE010000049.1 coordinate 41,124, forward strand.
AAGGATATTTCCACTGTCATGGGGCTCCATTCACTCGAGGGCGCGAAGCCAGAGTGAAGCTCACACGGATACTGCTCAAAAGCCCGGAACCGAATGAGTTCGGTCTCCCCAAGAGGCTTGCCGTCTATCAGCTTGGAGAACCCCGCAGGGTCGGAAGCTACTTCAACGTGCCCGTCTTCACTCTGAGGGAAAACGGGCTCCAGGTGCCGCCTCCTCCCGTTCTGCTCCAGGTAGCGTCCGCCCAAGCGGCTCTCGACACCGCCATTCGCCACTATCAAGAGCAAGCTGGGAAGCTGGGTCTCTCCATCAAGGTCTCGGATCTCCCTGAGCAGGAGCCGTAGCCCGTTGCCGGACGCGGCCGCGACGAGCCTGCTCTGAGGGAACCCTGCATCCACGTGAGGGGACGCCAACCGCCGGACGGAGCCCGGGGGGAATCATGAATGTCCTTGTGATTGAGGACGCCGAGGAAGTAGTTGAAAGCATAACGCTCTGCCTGACCATGCGCTGGCCCCGGTGCGTGGTGCAGTCCGCCGCAAGCGGAAAGACTGGTCTCATGCTCCTGGCGGAAGGGCCACCTGATCTCGTTCTTCTGGACCTGACGCTGTCCGACGGACAAGGCCTCACCCTCCTGGATGAGATTCGAACGATTTCCAATGTTCCCCTCCTCGTCATCAGCGGGACGGCGGACGAAACAACGCGCGTGAAGAGCCTCGAGCACGGAGCCGATGACTACATCACGAAGCCCTTTTCCCATACTGAGCTCCTTGCCAGGATCAACGCGGTGCTGCGGCGAAGCGGCATGCAAGGGCATGCGGAGAAGCGGAAAATACTCGCAGGAGGCAACCTGGTTGTCGATCTTTCCTCAGGGCGTGTCTTTGCCTCGGGACAGGAAGCAAAGCTCAGCGGGACGGAATGGCGTGTGCTGGAGTTCCTGACGCAGAACGCCGGGCGGGTGGTCCCCGCGGCGGCCCTTGCAACCCATGTCTGGGGCAGCAGCCCCCTGGGCAGGTCGACAATCAAGATGTGCATCAGGCGCCTGCGGCAAAAGCTCGGCGACAGCACACGGACTCCGCGCATCATCCGCGGTCATCGCGGCAGAGGATACAGCCTCGACCTCAATCCCCCATGAGAGCCTGCGGCGTTCCCATTCCGTCCCGCGCCGCAGCTTTTCAACGGTTCACCTCCAGGCTGTACCCGCGCCCCCGGAAACTGCGGATGACCCGCGGCGACTGGGTGTTGTCCCCCAGCTTCTTTCGAAGCCGACGGACGCACATCTTGATTGTCGAGCTCTCGACATAGTTCAACCCCCAGACGTTGAGGGCGAGCGCCTGGGGCGATATGACCTTTCCGGCATTACGAACGAAATAGGAAAGGAGCTTCCATTCCGTAGCGCTGAACTCGGTCTCGGCGCCGTCCACGTGGGCGCGGCCTGAGGCCATGTCGATGGAGGCTCGACCGACCTTGACCACCCCCTCGTCCTTCCAGAGCGCGGGCATATGGGCCCGCCGGAGCACCGCACGGATGCGAGCCAACAACTCGGTGTGAGAGAAAGGCTTCACGATGTAGTCGTCCGCCCCGTACTCCAGCCCCTTCACCCTGCTCATCTCGTCAGCTTTCGCGCTCACGATGAGAACAGGTGTATCCGAGAAGGTCCGGATTTCCTTGAGGAAATCCATCCCGTACCCGTCCAGGAGGGCAAGGTCCAGGATCACGGCATCCGGTGACTCGCTTTCCAGCATCTTCACCCCGGTCTTTCCGTTGGGGGTCGAGAGGATGACACACTCCGGCCACCGTATGGAAAGGCAGAGCTTGATGCTCTCCACGACCTCCTGCGCATCCTCGATCACAAGCACCTTCACCGCCGGTCACCTGCCTTTCCACGCGGGGGACGCAGAGGAAGCTCGACGCGGAAAAGGCTTCCCTTGTCCACCCCACTGTCTAATGTAATAAAACCGTGGTGCTGTTGAACAAGCTCCTTGCACAAGGCGAGCCCGATGCCAAGCCCGGGAATGTCGATGGAGCGGCCCTGCCCCCGATAGTTGGGTTGCCAGATCTTCAGCCGTTCCCACAATGACACCCCGGGGCCGTAGTCCTGGACCTCGATACACAGAGTCTTTCCTTTGACAGATGCTCGAACATCGATGCGGCCGCCTTCTGCCCCGTACTTCAGCGCGTTGTCCAGGAGATTGCTCACGACCTGCTGGAGGCGATCAGGGTCGGCGAGGAGGGGAGGAATTTCCCCGGAGACCGTCAAACGCAGTTGGACGTCGGAGGACCCGGCCGAGGCGCGCTCGACGGCTCCGGCCAGCAGGGCCGGCACGTCGACGCGCCGGGGGTGAATGCTGAGGGCGCCGGTCTGAAACCCGACAAGGTCAAGGAGATCGTCAGCGCGGGCCCGAAGGATGTCGATGCTCGTCTGGATGTTTGCGAGGAGCCTCCCCTCGTTTGACCCCGGAGCCGAATGGAGGACCTCGGCAAGCATCCCCATGGAGTTGATCAGGCTGGTGAGGGGGGTACGGAGCTCATGGCTCACGGCCGCCGCAAACTGCATGACGTGGGTGATGGAGGCGCTCGTTTCCTTGAAACCGCGCAGGGCCATCTCGAAGGGAGACAGAGTCTCACAGAGAAACGTCGTGGACGCCTCAACGGCCTGCTCGGGGTCTTCAATACCTCCGGATCTCAACATCGCCGCGAGGCTTTCCTGATGGATGACCACGACGTCGAGCAGCCCCAGGCCTTCCGCTATTGCCTGACGGCCGAGTGCGCCGGCTCGCACGAGCCTGAGCTCGTTCTTCTCGGACAGGTAGGCCATCAGGGCGGCAGCGTAATCTTCACGGAGGAGTGTCCTTGTGTCGGCCATGCTCACGGACCCGTGTATCGGGCAACCAGAACGAGCGCGTCGTCCGTCGCGAGGGCGTAGCGGGAGATGATGCGCTCCGCAAGGGCCTGGGGTGCGCCGTCGAGCCGATCCTCCGTCGTGAACTCGATCCCGACGCCGTCTGTGGCCAGAATCATGGTATCACCTTTCACCAGGGGATGGGCGGTGGCGCGCACCGGAGGCATGATGTGGCCCACAACTCCGCCGCGGAGGAGGAAGAAGTCCCGCTCCGCCTGGGATTCGCCGGGGGACTGGCGGATGATCATGCCCTGCACGTTTCCTACGCCCACCGAAAGGGCCCTCCCCGAGGCGGGCGCCAGGGAAACGATGGTCATCACGACGCCGCGGCTCTGGCGCAGCTCGCGGTGGCACTGTGCCACCAGCTCCTCCGGGTCGTTCGTCGGGGAGGCTTCGACAACGCCAACCGCTATTTCGGCCGCTCGCGCGGCTTCGCTGCCGTGTCCCAGCCCGTCAATGACGGAGAGGAGCACACCCTCCGGATGTTGCTTGACGACGTATCGGTCCCCATGCGCGGGCTCACCGCCGAGAGCCATCATTGCAACGCCATATGTCAGCCACCGGTTGCTTTGTGATACGGACATTCCCTCACTCCCGCTACCGGTGCGTCAGCCACTTTTCCACGGTCACGGTTGTGCCCTTCTGAAGCGCGGAAACGATGGTAAAGTCATCCATCAACCGCCTGATGCCCGGCAGCCCCATCCCCAGCCCGCCGGAAGTGCTGTAGCCGTCCAGCATCGCTTTCTGGACGTCCGGGATGCCAGGCCCCTCGTCCCGCGCGACGATGAGGAGGCCCTGCCGGTCCCCCTTTTTCAACCGCTGCACGACAAGCTCGCCGCGACCGGCATAGGCAAGCATGTTGCGGGCCATCTCGGACAGCGCAGTGACGATCTCAACGGTCTGCGTGACGGAAAATCCAAGCTCGAGTGCCAGAGCTCGCACGGACTGCCGGACGGAGAGCAGATCGCCGTCCGATGCGATTGTTACGCGAATCTCGCCGTGCGGTCCCTCATTGCTCACCAGTTTGCCCTCTGGCCCGGGGGACCTCGCGGGGACGAGTCTTCCTTCCGAGATAGATGAGGCCTTCCTCCAGGTCGAGCGCCGTGGCGATATCAGGAAGCGAGAGACCGAGCTGCACCATCGTGAATGCAACCTCCGGCTGCATTCCCACGATCACCGTCTCCGCGCCACGCAGGCGGATCATGTGGGCCGTGTCACGGAGTGTGCGCGTCGCAAACGAATCCAGGATGTCGAGAGCAGTGAGATCGATGATCACCCCGCGCGAGCGAAGCCGGCCGACCCGTTCCACCAGGGCGTCCCTCAGCTGCGCCAGATCGGAATCCGACAAGGCAGACTGGATGGAGGCGATGAGGTAGTTGCCTTGCTTGAGAATAGGGACTTCCACCTGGCGGCGCCTCTATCCCTCGACTCCTTCGCTCACGGGGGAGACCTTGTAGCCCAGGATATGCTCGGCTTCCTCGATCCCTCCCTGCAGATCGCCAACCGTGTTCATCTTGCCCAGGTCCACGCCGATGTTGACCAGCGTCTGGGCGATGTCCGGCGAGAGGCCGGTGACGATGACCGTTGCGCCAAGAAGGCGTGAGGCTTCCACCGTCTGCACGAGGTGGTTCGCAACGTTGGTATCCATGACGGGGACGCCGGTGATGTCTATGACGACCACCCGTGCCCTGTTGGACCGGATGGCGACAAGCAGCTGCTCGGTTATCTGGCGTGCCCTCTGGGGATCGATGAGGCCGATGATGGGCAGGATGAGAAGCCTTTCACGAACCTGGAGGACCGGGGTCGACAGCTCGCGGATGGCTTCCTGCTGCTCGCGGATGACACGCTCCCTCTCCTGGACGAACCCGACGGCTACCGTGATGGCGATGCGGTTCGCCGCCGGCTCGTACGCATCCAAAATCTCGTTCAGCTTGTCGAGATTGCTGTGATATTTGATGAACAGCGCGCGGGCCAGGACGTCGCGCAAGAGCAGAACAATTCCAACGACCTCGTTCGTTTCGACGCCACGGGGAATGATTCGCTCGGAAAGGTTCTGTGCGTAGGCCTGGAGAGCCTCGAAAGCCCCCGCCTCGAGGGCTTCCACGTACTGGTCGTAGATCGATGTTGCCTCCGCGTATATCTCGTCGCGGCTCATGGCGGTGAGGAGGCGCGCCTCGATTATCCTGCGCAGCCACTCCTCCCTCAGTTGAGTCCGCTGGTCGCGCAAATGCGCAACCAGCTCCCGAAGGAGCTCCGCCGTCTGGGCATCCCGCGGTGGTTCCGGCAGGGCCTGTGTTATCGGCGGGTTGATTTGCCGTCTCTGACCGGCCTGCCCTCGCGGGCTCGAGGGACGGGTCTTGCTCGACTCATGGTCACTCATTGTTCCCTCCACGCGTTTCAGAGGACGTTAATGTGACCGGGTAACTGCCATGATCACAAGAATAACAAGAAAGGAACAACCGGGCCACTTCCCAGTCCGACGTTTCTTCATCTCTCGATCTGGACTTTGAGCCCCCGTTGCTCGGCAAATGACGTGTAATGCCGGACAGCGAGCCTCAGAGCCTTGTCGGGGGATTCAGCGAGCAGCTGCAACGGCACACGCGGGGCCTGAATGTCGTGCTCCCTCAGCACGAGAGCGGCGACGCAGTAGTAAAGGCCGATTTGTCGCGCCTCGAGGTGGTAGATGGCAAGCTTCCTGGGGAAGCCGAACTCCGTGTGGTCCTTGCTGACGAGGACGACAGTCGCAGAAGCAATCTTTTCCTAGGACCCGGAAACAATACAGGTCGCAATGGTAACACGCAGGTACTCACTTGGATACTAGGCAGCTACAAAAGGGGTTCGCTTGTGCATTTGACACAGGCCCCGACACGAAACATACTTCCCGTCAACCAAGGCGGGGTCTGGTGGGATGAGCAAGGACGAAGCGAGTGATCTGAAAAGAAGGATCGAAAAGCTCGAAGAAGCTGTGGCGCGGCTGCAAACGGAAAATGAAAGCCTCCACGTCAGCGACGAGCGCTACCGGGCCTTGTTCGAGGCCCTGCCCGTGTCCCTCCAGGTGGTGGACCGCGACGGCCTGATCCTTGAGGTAAACCCTTTCCACGTTGCCCACATGGGCAACGGCCGCACCACGCTGGCGGATTATCAGGGGCAGAATATCACCACACGAAGGAGCGTCGCTGCGGCGGGCCTCACGCAGGAGTACAGCAACGTGCTCAGGGGAATGCCGTTCGAGAGATCAGAAGTGCTGTACCCTGCCCTCTCTGGCGGCGGGGAGGGCTACTTCAACGTGCGCGGAGTCCCTTTGAAGAAGGGCGGTGAAATTGTCGGGGCAATCTACATCCTGGAGGACGTTTCCGTCCTGAAGAGGGCAAAAGACGAGCTGGTTCGCGCGAATGACAGGCTCAAGGCGCAGATGGAAGAGATCCGGCAGCTTCATTCGGACTTGAGTGAACAGGTGATCAGGGATCCTCTGACCGCTTTGCACAACCGCCGCTACCTGAATGAAACTCTTGACCGCGAGCTGGTCAGAGCGGGTCGTGAGGCGTACCGCGTCGGCCTGGTGATGATCGATATCGACAACTTCAAGGAAATCAATGACAGCTACGGCCACGACGCGGGGGACCAGGTGCTGAAGAACCTGGCCTGCCACCTGGCCGGGCGGGCCCGCAGAAGTGATCTGGTCTGCCGGCTCGGCGGTGATGAGTTCCTGCTCGTCATGCCCAAAGCAGATGGCGCAAATACCTTCAAACGCGCCGAGCAGCTTCGCAGATCCTTTGAAGACTCGACGGCCATCATCAATGGATCGGAAGTTCGATCAACACTTTCTGCGGGAGTAGCCCTGTTCCCTGATCAGGGATCTACCAGCGGGGAGGTCATTGCGGCCGCCGACCGGGCCTTGTATGAGTCGAAGAGAAGCGGCCGCAATCGAACCAGCGCCTGAGCGTCCCCTACTCTGACCCTGTCTCGAGTCGCTCGAGTGCCTCCGTGCCTTCCAGGAAATGGTTGTACAGCCCGTAATCGAGGGCCGCGTATCCCGCGTTGTTCCGTGCCTTTGCGTCCGCGCCGGCCTCCAGCAGTGCCATGACGACGCCAGGGCTGTGGTTCCTGCTTGCGGCTTCCATCAGGGGGGTCCACCCGTAATGGTCCTTCTGATCCACATCTTCGCCGGCTTTCAGGAGCCTCGTGATGACCTCCGGGTTCCCGTTGTACTCAGCCGCCATGAGGAGCGGTGTGAAACCATCCTGGTCAACGACACGGTCGTTTGCACCGGCCGTGAGGAGCGCGGTGATCACCTCGGGGTTCGCGTTCGACTGGGCGGCCCACATCAACGCCGTCCATTTGTAGTCTCCGCCGTCCGGCACGGCCTCGATATCCGCGCCGGCCTTCAGCAGCACGGAAATCACCCCGGGATCCTCGTTGTCTTTCGCAGCGACCAGAAGCGGGGTGAAACCCCTTTCCTCCCGCGCATGGACGTCCGCCCCCCTGCTGATGGCGCTTTGCACATCCCGTGAGGTTCCGTTGGCCGCCAGGTCGAAGAAATCCGCCGCATTTGCAATTGTTGCACATCCGTCCAGGGAAACGAGAGTTGTCAGTGCTGAAAAGGCGCCGACGAAAAACCAACGACCTTTCACAAGACCTCCTGATCAATAGGCTCGTTGACGCATGCCGTCCTGGTCAACCCCTTTGCCGCGGGAGGGCCGGCAGGCTATCTTCAACTCTGCAAAGGAGAGAACCGGCGTGGATTTTTCAGGAAATGAAGTCCTCATCACGGGCGGCGCAACCGGCATAGGGCTCGGGTTGGCTGAGAAGTTCCTGGCCGCGGGCAGCCGGGTGGCGATATGCGGCCGAAGGAAAGAGGCCCTGGAGGAAGCCGCAAGGAAGCACCCGGGCCTGGTCACCTGCCCGTGCGATCTCACCAGGGAATCCGAAAGACTCAGCCTCTCGCGGTGGATCATCGGGAAGCTTCCCCGGCTGAATGTCCTGGTGAACAACGCGGGAATCCAGCAGCGTATGAGGGTCGACCAGGAGGACTTCTGGCCCCGGGCAAAGGAAGAAATCGCCATCAACTGGGAAGCACCCGTCCACCTGACGTGCCTTCTCCTGGAAACGCTGAAAAAATCCGGCAAGGCCAGCCTCATCAACGTCACGTCCGGCCTCGCCTTCGTTCCCCTGGCTGGCGCCCCGGTCTACTGCGCAACGAAAGCTGCCTTTCATTCCTTCACGCGTTCGCTGCGGCCTCTCCTCGCGGGCAGCGGCATCGAAGTCATCGAGATCATACCTCCCGCGGTCAACACGGACCTGGGCGGCGTAGGCCTGCATACCACGGGAACGCCCCTGGAGGAGTTCATCTCTGCCGTGGCGCGGCAACTGCAGGAGGGAAAAACGGAGGTGTCGTACGGCTTCAGCGAAAAGGTGAGCCACGCCTCGCGGGACGAGCTGGAACAGACCTTCCAGAGAATGAACTCACGATGAAAAGGCTCTCTTTGCTGCCTCTCGCCCTCCTCCTCCTCGCAGGGCCGCCCTCTTCGGTCTCGGCACAGGTGCGTCACGTGTACGACCGCGGATCCGCCGGGGTGCTCCAGAGGATCGAGGAGCTGCGCACAACGGCAAGCGTGCTGCTGATTGGCGCGCACCCCGATGATGAGGATTCCGCCTTTATCGCCCGCGCGGCACGGGGTGACCATGCTCGAGTTGCATACCTGTCGCTCAACAGGGGGGAAGGCGGTCAGAACGTGATCGGGCCCGAGCAGTACGACGCGCTTGGCGTCATCAGGACAGAAGAGCTGCTCCAGGCGCGCGCGCTTGACGGAGGCCAGCAGTTCTTCGCCCGCACCTATGACTTCGGATTCTCCAAGACGCTTCAGGAAGCCTCCCGCCTCTGGGGGGACCAGGAGGTACTTCGGGACATGGTGCGGGTCATTCGGACCTTCCGCCCGCTTGTCGTGTATTCCATCTTCAGTGGAACTCCTGCGGACGGCCATGGGCACCACCAGCTTTCGGGCAAGCTGGCGCCGCTGGCGTATCGGGCAGCCGGAGATCCCGCCCAGTTTCCCGAGCAGATTGCCGAGGGCCTGAGACCATGGCGGCCTTTCAAGTTGTACCGCGCCGCTCTCCCTGATGAGACTCCGACCACGCACGTGCAGACCGGCGAGCTCGATCCGTTGCTCGGCCGCACCTATGCCGAGATAGCCGCGGAAGGACGAAGCCAGCACAAGTCACAGGCCCAGGGGACCCTGGAAGAGCGCGGACCCGAGGAATCGACCCTCGTCCTCCTGGACTCGACCGTGAAGACGCAGCCTTCGGAGACGAGCGTATTCGATGGCATCGACACTTCCATTCCCGGCCTTGCACGACTGACGGGGCTGGCGCCCGGCGCGCTTTCGGCCGAGCTGGACGCAATAGACCTTGCCGAAGGAAAGGCCCTTGGTGGGTTCGACCTCCGGGAGCCTGCGCGCTCGGTGAAGGACCTGGCGGAGGTCCTGGATGCAATCCGAGCTGCCCGGGAAGCGCTGAAAGCAGGCGCAAATGCAAGCGCCAGGGCGGATGCTGACTTCATCCTGGCCGACAAGGAAAGGCTCGCGGTCCTGGCTCTCCGCGAGGCCTCGGGTACCGTGATAGATGCAATCTCCGCCACCGAGACAGTCGCGCCGGGAGAGTCATTCTCATCGACCGTACGGGTCTTCCTTTCGCAGCCGTCAGTCGTCAAGATCACACGCGTCAGCCTGAGGACACCGGAGGGCTGGCTTGTCCGGTCGGTGAAAGCGCTGCCTTCCAAGCCTTCGATGGCCGGGATGTTCGAGATCCGAGAGGCGGCAAACGAAGAGGATTCCTTCATGATCTCTGTTCCCGTGGATGCCCGGCCCACCCAGCCGTATTGGCTGACCGCGCCGCGCCAGGGCTTTCTCTACACGTGGCCTGACGGATCGCCCAAGGGGGCGCCATTCGGTCCGCCTCAGGTCGTCGCCGAGGTCCAGGCGGTGATTGGCGGCGCCCAGGTGTCCCTGACCCAGCCTCTGCAGTACCGCTTCGTGGACCAGGCCCGCGGCGAGCTTCGCCGCGACGTGGACGTCGTGCCCTCCGTCACCGTTGCGTTCGACTCGCCGCTGGAAATAGTGCCCCTCGTGAAGGCAGGGCAGCCCCGGCGGGTCGTCGTACGCCTCCAGTCAAACGCGCAGGCGGCGATATCCGGTAACGTGATGCTCCAGGCGCCGGCGGGGTGGAAGGTGAGGCCACCTACCGAGCCGTTTGCCCTTGAAAGAAAGGGTGAACACTCCGCTGTCGCCTTCGAGGTTACTCCGGGCAAGGGCCGAATTTACACTTAATTCTAACCAAATTGAGCTTGTGTTGAATAGCTGTGAGCAAGAAAAGGATGTTGAATTTTTTATTTTATTTATACAGCCAAATATATAATCACATTGCAGTGGAAAGGGACCATGTGGAAAGAGATTTGTTCATTATATAAACATTTGGAAATGAATTCTCGTAACCATCTCAGCCTGTTAGTACCAATGTACTTTAAATCTGATTTTGGAAAGAGTCTTGAACTCGTTAAAAAAGTCCTGGACAAGTACAAGTATTATAACATTGAATTGGATTCAGATTCAGTGAAGATAATCGTCTGCCATTTTATTCAAATGGGAAATTTAGATTGTGCTAAAAACTTACTTCTAAAATTAATACAACAAGGCTGTCTGGTGCAGGTTGATGCTATGTGTTCTGATTTGATAATCTATTTTATTTATAAGGCAGTTAATTGTTAAGCTGAGGAATTTTTTGATAAAAATGTGAAAGTTTGTTTGGAATTATTCAAGAATTTGGAAACTATTCCCAAACAAGCAACTGAAGTATTATTTGATTCAGTTGTTGACAAGTTTTTGCTGTATGAATTGAAAGAATTGCTGGAGATTGTTGGAACCAGTGATAATTTATTTCAAACTGTTAATATTTATAAATTATTGGACTGTACTTTGAAATATCAAGATTATCCAACCTGCATTGAATTCTTGATTCAATTAATCAATTCTGGTGCTACACTTGAGGCTCATCATTTTTCGTATATTTTTGATTCAATTGTTGAATTTAATCCCTATTCAAACAGGGATCCTAATTAAAATTTGAGGATTTGAAAAGGTTTTTGATACAGTTGAAGGATAAGGCACCAGTTATTGCAGGGACTGAGAGAAGTAAGAGAAGGAATTACGAAAACTTGCACTAAAAATTGAGGCCCGAAGGCAAGTTTTCGTAATTCCTTCTTTTACTTCTCTCAGTCCCTGCAATAACTGGTGCCTTATCCTTCAACTGTATCTAAACCTTTTCAAATCCTCAAATTTTGAATAGGAATCCCTGTTTAATGGGATCAAATTCAACAATTGAATGCAAAAATATACGAAAAATGATGAGCCTCAAGTGTAGCACCAGAATTCATTAATTGAATCAAGAATTGGGTGGATAATCTTGATATTTCAAAGTACAGTCCAATAATTTATAAATATTAACAGTTTGAAATAAATTATCACTGGTTCCAACAATCTCCAGCAATTCTTTCAATTCATACAGCAAAGCTTCTCAACAACTGAATCAAATAATACTTCAGTTGCTTGTTTGGGAATAGTTTCCAAATTCTTGAATAATTCCAAACAAACTTTCACATTTTTATCAAAAAATTCCAGATAAAAATTAACTGCCTTATAAATAAAATAAATTAAAATCAACCTGCACCAGACAGCCTTGTTGTATTAATTTTAGAAGTAAGTTTTAGCACAATATTAAATTTCCCATTTGAATAAAATGGCTAATGATCATCTTCACTGAATCTGAATCCAATTCAATGTTATAATACTTGTACTTGTCCAGGACTTTTTTTAACGAGTTCCGAGAGAACAAAATCAGATTGAAATGGATATTGCGTACTCAACAGGCTGATATGGTTTCCATAATTCATTTCCAAATGTTGTAAAGTACAACTTAATAAAATTTGTTCCAGATGGTCCCTTTCCACTGCAATGTGATTAGATATTTGGGCAGGAGAAAAGAAAAGAGAAAATTCAACATCCTTTTCTTGCTCACAGCTATTCAACACAAGCTCAATTTGGTTAGAATTAAGTGTAAATTCGGCCCTACCCTCGAAGGCGACAGCGGAGTGTTCACCCTTTCTTTCAAGGGCAAACGGCTCGGTAGGTGGCCTCACCTTAAACCGGCGCCTGCGACATCACGTTACCGGATATCGCCGCCCCGCTAGAGGCTTGACGACGACCGAGCCGGGACTACCCTGCCTTCACGAGGGGCGCTGTTTCCAAGAAACAACGCAACGGTGACGGAGGGCGCGACGGGGAGGAAGCTCGCCGCCAGCGAAGCGGTGGGGGAGGGACACCTGGGCGCCGCCAATCACCGCCTGGACCTCGGCGACGACCTGAGGCGGAGCCGAATCGCGCCCCCTTAGACAATGCATCAGGCCACGTGTAGAGAAAGCCCTGGCGCGGCGCGGGGGCTCGGCAACGGGCGTCCACGGGAACAGAGATCATGAAGGAATCCTCTTCGGGGGAAGCCTCTCGGATCTCGAACGTCCCGGCCATCGAAGGCTTGGAAGGCAGCGTTTTCACCAGAAGACAAGCCAGCCGACCGGTGTCCTCAGGCTAGACGCGTGTGATCCTAGACAACTGACGGCTGCGAAAGGAAGACCCGTACGGTCGATGAGAATGACTCTACCAGCGCGACTGTCTCGGAGGCGGAGATTGCATCTATCACGGTACCCGAGGCCTCGCGGAGAGCCAGGAAAGCGAGCCTTTCCTCAGCCATAAATAACATCCGCCCCGTCGGGGTGCGCCTGCTTTCAAGGTTTCCCGGGCAGCTCGGATTGCATCCAGGACCTCCGCCAGGGGTAGCTTGGCCGAACAAACCGGAGTCGAACCCACCAAGGGCCTTTCCCTTCGGCAAGGTCTATTGCGTCCAGCTCGGCCGGAAGCGCGCCGGGCGCCAGGCCCCGTCGGTCGGGTCCCGACTCCGCCGGGAATGGAGATGTTGATGCCATCGAATACGCTCGTCTCCGAAGGCTGCGTCTTAGCGGGTCGAGTCCAGCAGGACGAGGTCCTCCTCGGGTAACTCTTCCAGGGTCCCCTGGGCCTGTCACTTGTGCTGGCTTCGTCCCTTCACGGCTATCTCGGCATAGGTGCGGCCGAGCAACGGATCAAAGTCACAGGTCTGCACGTAGCAATGT
>CAVUXE010000050.1:0-10107 GCA_963745235.1 uncultured Spirochaetota bacterium
CGACCAGGAATGGCATGGAAACGACCTTACCGTTATCACTGATGTCGTTGACGTATTTGGCGGAAGCCAGATCCTTTTCCCAATCCGCTCCCCAGGACTTGGACGCAGTGTCGTTCAGCGAATCGAGAAAGCTCGCGTACCTCGAGATCATGGAGCCGTTGAGCCACAGGGAATCAGGGCCTTCCCCGCCGGCCATCGCGACCTGCAGTTTCAGGACGTAGTCCGAAGTCTCGCCCCGCCAGTACTCGATCTGGATATTCGGATACTTCTTTTCAAACGCGGCATATACCCTGGGCCACTGCAGGCTCGTGGGCACCGGAGCCCATACGTGAAGCAGGACCTTGTCTTGCCCGAAACCGGCCATAGCCAGGAAGACTCCCGCTAAAAGCATCAGGAACCCAATCTTTCTGCGTTGTGTGACCATTCGAAGACCTCCTCCAAGGCATGTCGTTCGATCATGACGTGAATTAACGTCAACGAAGAGTATATCCACGCTTCCCGTTTGTCAACATGAAAATCTCTTTGGCAGACGGAAAAACCCCCCGCTCACAACGGAAGCGGATGAGCTCTGGCACAGGGCGAAACTGCTCTGGGAGGGGCAACGATGCTTTCTATGAGAGGTCTATTGTGCGGCGCCGTATTTCTGAGTCGAGCCACGAATGACGACTTTTGTTGGGACAACCTTTGTCGCCTCCGTGATCTCCTGGCCGTTTATCATCTTGAGAAGAAGCGCGACGCCCTCCGCGCCCAGTCGACCCGTGTCCTGGACTATGGTCGTCAAAGGCGGTGTCATGATCGATGCAAAGTCGATGTCGTCGAAGCCGACGAGAGAACAATCCTGTGGTACACGAATCCCTCTTTCGTGAAAGAGGCGTACCACGCCGAGCATCATCTGATCGCTGAACGTAAAGACGGCGCTGAAATCCATCTCTTCGAGGAGTATGCCCTTCATCTCGTTGTAGGCGTTTTCCATTCTCGGCTCACACGAACGGAGCAGGGATTCGTCGACTTCGATGCCGTTGTCCTTGAGCGCGGAGCGATATCCCTCAAGCCGTTCCGCGGCGCTGGAAATGTAACTCGGCGCATTGATGAAGAGGATTCGCTTGTGTCCGAGGCGCGCGAGATGGTTTACCGCCTCATAGGCCCCGCCGCAGTCGTCGGCAATGACACAGGGAACCTTATAGCTTGAGAAGTGCCTTCCCAGCAGCACGAAAGGGGTCTTTTTTGAGAGTAGGAAGGCGATATCCTCGTCGTTTGATTGCGTCGGTATCAGCAGGATGCCGTCGATTTTCCTTTCGACGAGCAGGGCGATGGCGTTTCTCTCTCGTTCATAGTCCTCGTCGGTATTGCACAGAATCAGGGCGTATCCGCTGTTCTGCAGTGTTCGTTCGACGCTTCTGACGACCTTGGCAAAGAAAGGGTTCGAGTTGTCCGCGATCACGAGCCCGACGACGTTCGTCTTGTGACTGGGCCAGCCCTTCGGGATGATTTCGTATTCGTAGCCCAGCTTTTTTGCCGTTTTGTAGACCTGCTCCTTTGTCGCCAGGCTGATGTCGGGCTTGTTCGCGATAGCTTTCGACACCGTGTTGATGGAGACACCGAGTGTCGAAGCGATGTCCTTCATTGTGACCTTGCGAGGCCTCTTGTTGGATGCCATCAATAGCTACTCCGAAGAAATCCTTATCACATTTCGCTCACGGCGCCAAGCAACCTTGACTTGACCGTTGTGGACCCGTGTGACTATAGTTGCCGTTAATTAACGGTAATCCATGGAGACGAGCATGACAAGTGCGCCGAGAATTGGCCTATTGGGGATCACACAAGAGCTCTACGACAACGTCGTCGAAGGAATCACCGACTATCAGCGCAGGTTCGGCAACGAGCTTGTAACCTGGTTCAAGGATGACCTGACCGTCATCTATCCCGGCCCCGCAAAGAACCGGGCTCAGATAGAGCAGACAATGGCGCAGTTTAACCGGGAGAATCTGGATGGGATCATGATTGTCATGCTGACGTATGCGCCGTCTCTTTGGGGCATCAACGCTTTCAAAAACAATGCCCTGCCGCTTCTCCTTGCCAATCTCCAACCCGAACGGACTGTTTCGGCTCAGTGGGACATGAAGAGCCTGACCTACAACCAGGGCATCCATGGCATCCAGGATCTTGCAAACTGCCTCTACAAGCTCGGGATCAAACCGCCAGTAATCACCGGCGACTGGAAATCCCCCTCATTTCGAATGCAGTTGATCGACTGGTCATGCGCCGCCAGGACGGCCTGCAAGATGCGGACAAGCCGGATTGCCACCTTCGGCCAGATGCCCGGAATGGGCGACATCACCGCCGACCCGAACGACATCATGCGAGTCCTCGGTCCGCAGGTAGATCACGTCCAGGCAGGTGCCGTCCAGGATCTCATGGGCAAGATGAGCGCGTCCGCGGTGGAGAAGGCGGTGCAGCGCGACCACCAGAACTTCGAGGTGGCCGCAGATCTCCCGCGCGAAAGCCATGAATATGCCGCGAGGCTGTACCTCGGCCTGAAGGAGTTCCTGACCTCCCGGCGCTACGACGGTTTCTGCGTTCACTTCGATGCTCTCGGAGAGGACGGGCGTTTCAAGCAGATCCATATGCTCGCGGCGTCAAACCTCATGGCCGAAGGCTTCGGTTATGCCGCGGAAGGCGACGTGCTTTGCGCCAGTCTCATGGTTGCCGGTCAATCGATTGCCGGGAACGCGCACTTCACGGAGATGTACGCCCTGGACTACCAGCGAAACGCATTTCTCATGAGCCATATGGGCGAAGGCAACTGGAAGATCTCTCGGCGGGACCGGAAGCCGAAACTCATCAAGCGTGAGCTCCGTATCGGCGGACTGGATGACCCCCCCACGGTGCTCTTCAGCGCCGAGCCGGGCGAGGCGACTCTCGTGTCGCTCGCCAACCTCGGGTCCGGCCGTTTCCGGATAGTGGCGATGGAGGGCGTGATCCTTGACGAGGGGGAGCTTCCGAAGATCGAGATGCCCTACTTCTTTCTGCGCCCGAAAAGCAGAACTGTTGAGGAAACGGCAACGCTCTGGCTGGAGAGCGCCGGCACACACCACCAGGTGCTGATCCTGGGAAACAAGATCGCTCGCTGGAGCACTTTCTGCCGCTTGCTGGGGATAGAGTTTGTCGATGTGACATGAAGCAAAGACAACTCCTTCAAGGATTCCCTTCAGTACGTGTCCCCTCGTTGTTTCCACCTTGAGACCCGCGATGAGGCCGGATGAATATCGCTGCCTTCCAACCGCTTGTTCCAACGTCAATTCTCAGGAAGCTCATAGATATAGAACCTGTGAGTGCGACGCTGTCGTCAAGAGTTGATCCTGGGGCTGCAGATCTCCCGTGAAGCTCGCTCCGGCCCACGCTCCAGGGAAAGCTCGGGGCTGCCCGCGGACCTTGGGGGTTGTGGATAGGCAAAGATGTCTCCCCAGCAATGGTCGCTCCGTCGCGCAGGGCTCCCTGGCGTGGATATGGGCCAGGAGCAACAGCACAATGCCGATACCCGGCTTTCGCAACGAAAAGCAAGTCATTGAAAACGTAAAAGCGATGGAGCTCGGGCCCCTGGAACGGCCGCAGATGACAGAAATTGAAGGCATCCTGTCATCGCTGCGACCGTCGTGACGGGGGGCGGACCGTCAATTCATTCATCGCTCAATTCCCGGGCTGCTTCAGGATGGTCGTATCCTTTGGGGACGGAGCAGTCGCCTTTCGCGCGGGAGGCTGCGCGCCAGTCCCCGAGCGCCCTGCCGCAGGTGCGGCCTGCTGTCGAGGAGGCGGCTGGACGGGAGCCGTGACATGCCCGGGGGGTGTGGGACGCGCGGTGGCCGCCGCAGTCGTCTTTCGCACGGGAGGCTGTGCCACAGTCCCTGTGTGCCCTGCCGCGGGTGGGGTCTGCTGTCGAGGCATGGTGCTCAAAGACTGGCCTCCCTTTGCCTGCGCCTGAGGTGAGGCGGAAGCTTGTCCGACAGCCTTCTTCGGGGTCAGGACAGTGACTTGCGGACGAACACCCTGAGAAGGTCGGTTCAGGTTGGACAACGTTGCCGCGTCAAGAGGCTGGCCGGGATGAGCGGCAAAGGCCTGCTGACGCGCCGCGAACGGGACCGCCTGCGGCGGCGGATTCAGCCTGGCCACCACTGGCCGAGACAGCACAGAAGCAGGAGGCTGGGCAACTCTGCCGCCTGCGTTTCCAGCATTACCAAACAGACTCTGTTTCTGGGGGGCGAGCGGCGACACGGCTCCACGTACCGGAGCTCTCCCGAGATCATCGGCTTGCACCCTGAGCGCAGCTCTCCCTGTCGGCTGGCCGTGCACAAAGGCGTCGTTCGACACAACGGTCATCGCACCAGGAACAGCCCGGTTGACGTAGGTAAAATGCTGGACATCGATATTGTGCATTCGTGTCTTATCGCTGCGGTACGGGGCGACATAGGGCTCATGCGGACCAAGAGGAAACCAGCCAACGGAGTCGCCCGGGGCCTGGTTGGGGCGCCAACCAGCGCCTCCAACGAATGTCACGAGCGCGGGCGAATAGACCAGGCGGCTCACGTGAGCCCCCGGCACCCACACCCAGGCGTTGCTGCGATATGCCCAGCGGCCATAGTGGAAAGGCGCAAAACCCCACGGGGCGTCGTCCACCCAGGTCCAGCCCCAGGGATCAACCCAGGCCCAGTGCCCGAAGCGGTACGGCGCCCAGCCTGCAACTGTCACCGTCGGCGCCCAGACGGGCCCCAGTGTCGGGTCGACTGTCCAGCTTCCATTCTGGTCGAGGTCTTCGACCCCATCGAGGTCCCGAGGCACGTACTGGGCTGAAGCGACGTGGTCCTCCTTCTGATCTCGTGCCTGGCACCACAGGTCCCAGTCGTCCAAGGGCGGCGCGCTCGTTATCTGATAGGTGGGAGAGTCGAGACCCGTGATGGCGGCTCTCTGCTGGAGGGACACGGGGAACACAGAGGTACCCGCGGTCACTTCGACTTCGCCAGCGCGCACCGAGACGGCTGTGTCTCCGCTTTGCTGAACATCTATCCGATAGGTGCCCGCACGAAGAAGGGAAAGGCTTGCGTTGGGGGTGTCGACCTCTATCTGCTCGGTCGCGCCCAATTGACGAAGTCGCAGATCCAGTGACCCGGTCGAGAGACGTATCTGGATTGTCTGGTCATCCAGGTTCAGGAATGAAATGTCCGTATTCGCGGCAAGTCGAATAGCCGTGGAGCCTACATGGACCTCAGCCTGCCCGTTCTGGTCGGTCCATAGATTGTCCCCAATGGTCATGGGATAATTGAGGGTCGCCGGGGCCCAATCCTCGACGCTCTCCGGGTGATAGGAGACTGCCCCGCTTATGAAGTTCAAACGGCCGACGCGATTGGGAGGGTCGCCCCAAAGCGCGGAGACGCCGGCAAGCGTCCAGACGCAGAAAGCAACTGTGCAAAGCCTGATCGTGTTTGGCTTCATGGTGCTTACCTCTGTGCTCATCATAGTACCCTTGGCTTTCAATAACCATAGATGGGGGGTTACGGGGGTATAATTCTCAGTTATTTGAGGGAAACAGCATTGGACAGGGAGCTTTGAGACAGGCTGCCTGTCCGCTCCTCCTCCCCCGGACGGACTCGAACCAGCGACCGGGTCGTTAACAGTGCTGTCGGTGCAACTGATCGAAGGCTCAATCCGTTTCTTGTGGCCCAGGAGAATGAACCAGCAAAACTGTGACACCACTCATGTGCCGATGCGTGTCCACTTCGCGCTCGTGGCTTTCCTAATCCGCGGTCGGTGATCCGCCGGTTCTCACGGTTTCCCAAGAAGCAACTTCAGCGAGCGGTGAAGCTCTGGGATCTCTTCCGTCACAGTTTTCCAGACAACATCCGAATCGATGTCGAAGTATCCATGGATCAATCTATTCCGCATTCCGATAATCGATATCCAAGGAATCCCCGGCGAAGTCGCCTTTGTCGCGTCAGCTACTTTGCTGGCCGCCTCTCCTATCACCTCGATCGCCCGCACGATGGCGAAGAGAAGCATCCGATCCGTATCAAGGTCCTCACGCTTTTTTCCGGTTGCGAATTGCTCGACGATTCTGCAGCATCCACCATGTGCAGAATGCGAATACGATCATCACCGCGCATACTGGACTTGAGCGGATCGAATCACTTCATCCCTGAAATAGCGGCTCAGGTCGTTTGGGGTTCGCAAGTCAACGGTCCGCCCACCGAGAATAGTTGACAACTCATGTTCCATATCAGCCAGACCAAGGAGGCCTGGCTCCTTCCCACGGTCGAACTCCACGAGAAGGTCAATGTCACTTTCCGGATTGGCATGACCCTTAAGCTGAGATCCGAACAGCGAGAGGCGTCGGATACCATGCTTCTGGCAGAATGCTCCCAGGGGGGCTTTTTTGCTCTCGAGAAATCTGTTCACCTTCGGTTCTCTATCCTCACTGCTGCGTGCACTCTCAGGCGTGGTTCCTGCCTCAGACTATCAGAAATCCGGCGGCTCTGGAAGCTTGCGCAGTCCGTTGGGAGGAACGGTCAAAGAGGCCCGGAGGGGAACTGCCCGGCCTTCAAGCCTCCCTTCGACATCATCCACAGGATCGCCCAGAAAGCAAAACAGGCAGCCAGCGACCTGCCGACTGCTGTTAACGACCCGGTCGCTGGTTCGCCAGCCGCTCAGGTGCGCTGAAAGCTTCAGCATCCGAGGCGACCAGGAAAGACTCACACGGATTGGACGTGTACCGTTGGTCTTCGATCACCTGAACCACCAACTCGTGAAAAACAGCGCTGAGCAGGCGGCGAACGGCATGATGCGGCAATACCGCGCCGGCGGGCTCTCCCTGCGAAACCTTGTAGTCCAGGATCGCCAGCCCCTGCTTTTCTCCGCCTTCATTTCCAGGATGACGCCGGCGCGCCCGGAAAGCAGTCCGTCCGAGTGAGATCGTCGGTCGAAGGCCAAACGGCAGGCAAGTATCAAACGGCAAGGAGAGCAGGTATTTCCTCGACCTTGTGCTGGTAGCAGAAGGTTCTTAAGCTCGTCCAATAGAGGGAGCTGGTCCATGCGACCCGTCAGGCCGGGGCTGCGATCCTTTCCACCAGGCTGATGCTCATCCATTTTCCCCTCCGATGCCGCAGGAACATGGACAGGCACAGGGAGAAAACGAAGGCAATGAAGAAAAGCCACACGAGGACGGGCGGGAGCACCAGGACCTTGATGAACAGGAATGCCCCGCAGGCCATGACCCAGTGCAGGATACCGGAGACCATCATGACCCAGCGCGTGTCCCCCGCTCCCCGCAAGGCGCCGCTGAAGACGACGTTGGCCGCGTCCGCAAGCGTGTAGAGAGCAGCCATCCTGAGCAGCGTCTGCGCGATCGGAAGGATGGACTGGTCCTGCGTGGTGAAGCCTCCCGCGAAGAACCGGACCAGGACCGGCGCTCCCACCACGAACACGATCCCGACCAGGGCCGCATACGCCCACCCGAGCCTCAATCCGAGGAAGGCCACCTTGCGCGCACCCTGCGCGTCGCCGGCTCCCATCCTGTGTCCCACCAGGGCAGTCGTTGCCGCCCCAATGCCGAGCATGGGAATGAATGATACCAGGTCGTAGTTGAACGTGATGGTCACGGCCGTTGCCACCTGCGTGCTGTAGGACTGCATGAGCATCACGAAAGCGTTGAAAGCGAAGACGTTGATGAACATCTCTGCTCCCGCGGGGAGGCCGTATTTCAAGAGCTTCCTGAGAAGGTCTCCCCGCGGCGTCCACGCCGAGATGGCCCGCGAACGCCGCCTGTACCCGGGGCTCCGCAGGTAGGAGACAAGCAGGATGCTGACGATGAAGGCGGACCCCCCGAGGGTGCCGAGCGCCGCGCCCTGAATGCCCAGCCGCGGGAATCCCAGCTTCCCGAACACGAGGCACCAGTTGAGAGGAAGGTTCACGAGGATCCCCAGAAGGTTTGCCGTCATCACGACCCGGGTCTTTCCAAGACCGACGAAGTAGCCCACGAGGACGCTCTGCAGCATGAAGATGAAGGATCCGAGCATGAGGATGCGGTAGTAGGAAAACTCCAGCGCCACCTGGTGCGGGCTGTGCCCCGCCCAGATGAAAAGACGATGCCCCGCGGGGATGAGGAGAAGCAGCAGGGGATAGAACCCGAGGGTCAGCCAGAATCCCTGGGACGCGACCTGGATGCAGCGTTCTTCCCGCTGGGCGCCGTGGTACTGAGCCACCAGGGCGTTCACATACCCGGTGATCCCCGTGAAGAAAGACGTGAACACAAAGGAGGTGAGCCCGCCGCTCATGGAGGCCGGGATATGATCCGCGCCGAGAAATGAAACGACCCAGCGGTTGAAGAACAGCATCAGCGTCTCTGATGCCTGGGAGACGACCATGGGGGCGGCGATAGCGAACATGTGTCCGAGAGTGATCTCAGATCGGGCATTTTTCATGAGAGATGAGTCCCTGTGCGCGAATCATGCACGAATCAGGGACGCTGTACGAGGGGGCTCAGTCCGCCGCGCAGATCTCCATGAGCTCTCGAGCCGCTTCGGGAGCAACCACATTCACCAGGCCCTGCAGATCTTCAAGGTGGGTTCTGACAAGGTCCCGTCCGATTCCGGGCGGCGCATAGACCGTGAACAGGAGGTCTTTCGTCTCCGCGGAGATGGAGGTGCGCTGGTCGGGGCCCCCGATGATGCTTGAGATGATCCCCGAGGCATCTGCAATCATCATGTCTCCGTCCTTGACCGTTCGCAGCTCGCCGCCGCCCAGCGCCGCATAGGTTTCAGCGTCACTCCCGACGTCAAGGCTGAGCGGAAGGCTGAGCTTGCCGAGGTCGTGTCCCGCGGTCAGCAGCATGTTGGTCAGCTCTGCCATGAACATGGCCTTGACGATTGCGCTGACCGATGGAATGCCGCGGCCTTTCCAGATCACCGACTCGAGCTGGAGCGCCACATGGTAGGTCTTGCGAAAGCTCTTGTAATAGCCTTCATAGGCCGCCATGACGGGGTGTGCCCGGAGGGCCTGTTTGCCGCCCTCGGAGAACCTTTCCCGCAGCCCTGACACCGTCTTTTCGCCAAGCCTGTCCAGCTCTTCGTCATGGTCCGGGTTTTTCACTCCGCGCATAACCAGGAGGCCGACAACTGCGCCCGGGCAGAGCTTCTTCCATCTCTGTGAGGTTTCGATCATATGTTCCCCATGATAATGCCGGCAACGACGGCGGCGCATCCAGCGACGTGAGCCGGCCGCAGAGGTTCACCAAGAACGATCGCGGAAAGAACCACCGCGCTCAACGGGAGAGCCGCGGTGGCTATCCCTGTCCTGTTGGCGGATATCCGCAGCGCGCCGTGGCCCCAGAGGATGTAGGCGATCACCGTCGCCACCGCGCCGTAGTAGAGGACGGAGATCCATCCCACGGCGTCTATCCGGGAAGGATTGAAGGCACGGAGATCCAGCAGCGCGAAGGGCAGCATCATCACGGCGCTCATGGAAACGAGAACCGTCGTATTGGTGATCGAGCCGATGCGCCCGCCGGAGGACTTTCGAAAAACGGTGAGAAGCGCTTCACAGACGGTGGCCGCAAGGACAAGCAGGTTGCCGGGAAGGGAACCGGTCCCCTCGGCGCGCCCGTGGCCCCAGAGGTTGATGAGGAGGAGGCCGGCAACCGTGAGACCGACGCCGAGTGCCTGGCCGCGGCGGAGCTTCTCTTTGAGGGCCACGGCCGCGAGCACCGCCATGATGGCGGGCGCGGCGCTCGTGATCACTCCGGCGCTGAGCGCTGAGGTGAGATGCAGGCCGTACAGGGTGAACGCTCGAAAGAGAACGATTCCGAAGAGCGCCTGGAGGAACATGTAGCCCAGCTCACGCCGGCCCAGGCGGCGAAGCTCCTTCCTCCGCGCCATCTGCGCCGGAAGGATGGCGACGAGTGCTGCGCAAAGGCTGAGCTCCACCGACAGGAAGACCGGTATGCGGACTGCAAGGAGCTTCCCGACCACCACGCTGCTTCCCGCCAATGCCATGGCAAGGATCACTTCCCCGAGGCCGCGAAGCTCGTCACGCTCCCTGCCGGAACGAGCCGCCGCATTTGCAATG
>CAVUXE010000051.1:0-10488 GCA_963745235.1 uncultured Spirochaetota bacterium
TGCCTGCGGAGCAATCAACTTCGAGATTTGCGAAGTGGCATTTTCGACTATTTCAGAAACGAAAAAAGTTCGTCGAAGGGTTATGGAATCTGCACTTTCCTGGATTCTATGACAAAGGTAATGCATGAAAAAAAGCAGCATCTATGTCCCTCACACGCTTCGCAATGTCATCAAGTCCAGGAGTGCCATCAAAGGGTTGTTTGGCTATCAATACTTGGCGGCTTTGGTGATAGGCGACATCGAGAAAGACGAACAGAAAATGTCTTCCCTGCGATCCACAAGCATCCCGCAGCCGAAAGAGCCGGAGCAACACTCGTGAAAACCCTGACCGCTGACGAATACGCCGAGTTGCAGCGGCGGGGCATTACCTGTGCTTCCTGCTACACCTACCAGAAAAAATGGAACTCGCTGCAGGGCTGCGAGTTCTGGAACGAGGGAGACAAGACCGAGACCTGGGGTGAGGCGGCAGCCAGGGCGAAGACACGAGCGATCTGCCACCGCTTTTGCTGCCCTCGACTGGCGGCTCACTCACCCGCTTGGCTCATCACGAGGTAAGGGCAGATGACGGCGAAAGAGTTCCTACACATCGACCCTAACAAAATCCCGCTCGATCAACTCCCCCTGATTGCTGAAATGATGCTGTGCGACATGGTGCCTTGTGGTCTCTGTGGTCGCCCCACCCCGATGCTCCATGACCCGCACTACTACGAGATAGGCGGATGTGAAACCTGTTCGGCTTGTGATGAAAAAATAGAATGGAACAGACAACAGCGGCGGCGGCACTGACCCTTTCCTGAAATCGGGAAATGGTCGCTTCGTCGTAGCAAAGATAAAATAGGAGGACACGCCAGGGAACAGAAGACCCACCCCACACGGGCGGGGCGAGGTCGATCTCAATATGACGACCGATCAAACTTCATACTCGCCCCGCAATCTTTTCCCTTTGCATAGACACTCGATGACTGATGCAGAAACAGCGGAGAAACTCCTGTGCGGAGAGAACCAATGTCGATGCGGACGCTGGTTTGTACCGCCCGATCCTTGTGAGGTTGGCTGCCTCCAATGCTATTGGAGCGATGACGACCCTTGCCCGTATCAGCGTCTGTGCATTGATTGCGTCGCTCGCAAACGAAGGGATAGCCGTGGCAGAAGCAGAAAGCAAATGACATATGACCGACAATGAGTTGTTGAACATCGACAGCAATATGCTGAATGGAGCAGAGCTAGCCGAGGTAAGCGAGGCACTCTTGCTCTTGATGATCCCTTGTCATTTTTGTGAAAAATGGACACCTCAAAGATTTGAGTTCGAGTTCTACCTCGAAGGTGGATGCGAGGTTTGCGACGATTGCGAAGCCCAGTTCAGGTGCTGACCCTTTGCAGATTTCTGACAGGGGTCTGCAAAGATAATCATGATGTCGTGGATGCCAACCAACAAGCAACAACTACAACGCTTTCTGATCAAGATGGTCTTCGAGCAGCATCGGAGGTTCGGTCATATCGTCAAACTCCTGCAGGAGATCGCAGGGAAGACAGCGTGGGTCGAGTGATGAGTACGGGCTATTGAATCCGAATCCAGTGTCGGTGATGGTAGGCAACGGGATCGTCGATAAGTGAATGGAAATCACTTTCTAGTCGTTCTTGACTTCGCCCGGCGCACACCTCGCCGTATGCATGGCAGACACCTTCCCACACTCCACACGAACAAGAAGTTATCTTTTCAAGACGATGACCCCGATAGAGTACGTCCCAGAGATAGTGTCGCTGGCGTGCGTGGTTCCTCTTTTGTCGCCACAACCCCAACTTGGTTCTGATGCTCATGATGATCTTTGTGGCGCTCG
Organism: uncultured Spirochaetota bacterium; assembly: GCA_963745235.1. GTDB lineage: Bacteria > Spirochaetota > Spirochaetia > SZUA-6 > Fen-1364 > Fen-1364. The sequence goes on from CAVUXE010000051.1 coordinate 1,839, forward strand.
ATAAAGACCTTTTCGCTCGAAAGAAAGCCCTCAAAAAAGTCCCCGAATGCCCAAGTTGGTGTTAGAACATCGCCTACCCTCCGCCAAAGTCAGCAATACCCTGTCTCCGATGACCGGTGGGCGATAATCAGCACCCTCCGAGACCTTTTTGAGTGCCTTCTGTGCTTTTTGCCAGATTTCTCGACTAGCAATCGGCTCGTAGTGCTTGGACTGAATCAGTCGCCCGTTCTTGCCCAGAATCAAACCGGCATATACGGGCTTCATCGCCATCGCCTTGATCTCGTCCGAGGTGAAGCGATTGCCAGATCGGTTGCGGATGCCCCGCTTATCCAAGTCCTGCTTGATCCCGTCAAGCGTCTTGCCCATTGCGAGAAGCCCAAAGGCGATTCTAATGACCTTTGCCTCATCAGGTACGACCTCTACTCCGTCAAGCGTTTGGCGGTAGCCGTAAATTCTTGGGTATTTGACTTCGCCGCTGTTGCGATAGCGATCAACAGCCCGCTGCGTCCTTCGTGCGACGGACGCTTCCTTCCATCGAGATTGAAAGTGCTTGGCAAGGTCGCTGAATTTCATATATTTATCTTGTCGGCCCAGACGTGATTGTGATTGGTTTTCCGAAAGTCCCTCGCTCGTGCTACTATAGGTCTGATGAGTTGTGTGTCCCTTACCGGACTTTCAAGCAGCGACCGACGCAAGAGATACTACGACGCCCATCGAAGATTCGTGAGCAAATTCTGGCGGAACCTCAAGAAAGCCCTTCTCCCTGATGAACCGCAAGAATCAATCTCTCTTGCTGATTTGGACAAGAAGCGTCGTCAGATGGATGCTCTGGACGAGCAGCGTCGTCAAAGCGAAATCAAGGAGGACTTGACTCCCCGTGAGGAGAGAGAGATTGAAGAAAGAGAGGAGGCAAGAAGGCATCCACTCTGTCCTCCCACGATTCTTCGTTCGATGGGAGATCAGGGAGACACGAGGAGATTTTGCCCCCGTTGCCATAACTACTTTGAGGGTGCGGGAGTTTTGGTTGAAGGGGAGGTGGTTTGCGACAAATGCGCCCGAATGGGGCGGTTGTAGGAGCGGATGACAAGAGGAATCGCTATGCCATGACTCCCATCTCTTTTCGGACTTTCTCATAGACCTGTTTCAACAGAAATGCATACACGACTTTTTGGAACTCTTCATCATTGAGAAAGCGGGCTGCTATTGCCTCGTTCTGCTCCATCCGATCCACAAACAGGTCTTCAATCCTCTTCTTGAAAATGAACGAGAAGTTATCAATCGTGTTCGCAGCAGCCGCCTCCCGTACCTGCTGATCTCGCATGGCGTCTTCTCTGACGGATTCGATGAATAACTCGTCCGCTGGTGTGAAGTCGGTCTTGAACTTCTCATTCAGGATTTCAATGATCTTGGACAACTCCTCCTTCACGGCTTCCGCCTCTTCGGTTCCCACCTCAACCGGACCATCGACGCTGCCGCCCTTTCCCTTCGCCAGTGCGATAGACCCCTCTGAAATCTTTTGGAGTCGGTAGTATTGAAGAGCGACATCCCCTTCGATGTCATAGATGGGCGATTGTTCTCTCTTCGGCAACTTGGTCAAGAGGAATCGGATGTAGGTATAGAGTTTCTCAAGGTCAGAGTCCTGGAAGGGAATGATCTGGGACAGGAAAGCGTAAAGATTCCTGAAGGAATGAGGGCTTTCCTTATCTCTTCCTTTTCCTCGTCGGTCTTCTGCACGAATCTGCCAATCGCCACATCGAGTATCCTATTCATATTGGCGTGGTCATTAGCGCTTGCGTTCTTGCGACCAGCAAAGAAGAACCGAGCAAACTCTTCGACCTCCTGCGGGTAATAGACCTGGTAGGATGCAAGTTTGGACTGAATCTCATAGAGTTTCTTGTAATCGACCCGCTCTCCGACAATCGTCTTCTCGTAATAGGGCTGGAACGCTTCCTGGATTTCTTCTGGCTCATTCACGAAGTCGAGAACAAATGTGTCCTCTTTGCCAGGGCAAATGCGATTGAGGCGGGAGAGCGTCTGGATCGCCTGGATGCCCGCCAATCTCTTGTCAATGTACATCGAGTGGAGCAGCGGCTGGTCAAACCCCGTCTGGTATTTCTCCGCCACTATCAACACGCAGTAGTCGGGCAGGGCAAACTTTTCGGGAAGTTCCTTTTCACCGAAATGGTTGAATCCAACTTCTGTGTATTGAGCAACGCCATCACTCACGGTTCCAGAGAAGGCAACCAGAGTGCGGATGTCGCTGTATCCCTTCGCCTTGATGTAGTCGTCGAACGACATCTTGTAGCGCACAGCGTGGAGCCGACTTCGGGCGACCACCATCGCCTTCGCCAGTCCTCCGATCTTGTGTTTGGAGTGATTGCGAAAATGCTCGATGATCACTTCTGTCTTCTGGGCGATGTTGTGCGGATGGAGCGAGACGAAGCGGGCGAGGGCTACCGCTGCCTTGCGTTTGTCCAGTTCGGGATCATCCTCGATGGATTTCACAATCGGTAGTAGGTCTTGTAGGTGGTGTAGTGTTCCAGCACATCGAGGATGAACCCTTCCTCGATTGCTTGCCGCATCGAATAGAGGTGAAACGGCTCCGGCGATCCATCCGCACCAGGTCGTCCGAAAGATCTCCAGCGTCTTGTATTTGGGAGTGGCGGTGAAGGCGAAGAAGGAGAGTTGGGCTGCCGACCTCTCTTGCCCATCGCCTTGATGATTTCTTCTTCCTGGTCAGATCGGGTGCTTGGCTCGTCCTCTTCATCGGAGCCGACAGCGGAGAGTACGCCCTTCATCTCGGCGGCGGTCTCTCCACCCATTGAAGAGTGTGCCTCATCGACGATGACTGCGTATCTCCTGGAGTGAATGTCGCCGCCAACCTTGTCGATGACGAAGGGGAACTTTTGTAGCGTCGTTATGATGATGGGTGTGCCGGTCGTGAGTGCTTCTGCGAGTTGTGAGGAATCAATGTCGATCTTGAGGACAACGCCCGCCTTATGCTCGAACTGGTAGATGGTATTCTGCAGTTGTTGGTCAAGGACGACCCGATCCGTGATGACCACAACCGAGGAGAAGACCTTCTCGTCTTTGGCATCGTGCAGAGAGGCAAGGCGATGAGCGAGCCAGGCAATGCTGTTGGACTTGCCCGATCCCGCCGAGTGTTGGACGAGATAGTTATGTCCGGCTCCTTCGATCTTTGCCGTTTGGACGAGTTCTCTCACGCATTCAAGTTGATGGTAGCGGGGGAAGACCATCGCCTCCTTCTTGATGACCTTGTTGCCGATCTTCTTCTCTTCGACCTGGATGTGAAGGAAGCGGGCAACGATCTCAATCAAGGAATCACGAGTGAAAACCTCTTCCCACAGGTAAGCGGTTTTGTAGCCATTGGGATTGTCGGGGTTCCCCGCTCCATTGTCTCGACCCTTGTTGAATGGCAGGAACGAGGTGTTCGCCCCTGCAAGCTTGGTCGTCATGTATGCTTCGTCAGTATCAACGGCGAAATGAACCAAAGCCCGCTTCTTGAAGGCAAACAAGGTGTCGTTCGTGGTCTCGGTCTGACTTGTATTGATGGACAGCGTTTCGCCAGGTCTGCCCAGTCATCGGATTCTTCAGTTCAAGCGTGGCGACTGGAATCCCATTGATGGTCAGGACTATATCAACACTCTGCTCGTGTTTGGTGCTGAAGTGGGCTTGCCTCGTGATAGTCAGAATGTTGGCGTCATAGAGACGCTTGGTCTCTGGGTTCATTCCAGACGCCGGGGCGAAGTAGGCGGCGTGGATCAGTTTCCCATAGCACTTGAAGCCGTGGCGAAGGACATCGAGGCAGCCCTCGTGTTCGGAGTTCAGCGCCCGCACCAGGTCTTCGATCAGGATCGCGCGCTGTGTTGTTCTTGTGAATGTTGAAGAGATAGTCCCACTCCTTCGGTTGCGTCGCCTTGATGAAGTCGATAAAGACCTCGGTGTCGAGGCAGAGGTCTCGGTCGAACTGCATCTTGTCCCGCTTTATAAAACCGCCTTGCTCGGTGAGATAGATTTCAATCGCTGTCTCAAAGGCGGCTTCGTTGTATTTGCTCATTCACCTGTCCCAATCTTCATTGCCGAAATATCAATCTGACCTGAAACGGCGGCGGTAATGAGTGAGGAGCGATACTCTTGGAGTAGTTCTATGGATCGCTCTACCCTCCTCTTTTGGAGCCGCCCTTCCTTTTCCCGTGAATCCAAGAGTTCTGAAATCTCTATTTGGCTCTGCCGTGGCGGTAAGGGAAAGCGAAATCTGCGAAGTCGCTCGCCTGTAAGATGTTCTATCGTGCTGGTTGGGGAGTCGGCGGAAAAGACGCCCAGCTTTGCGAAGGCAACCAAGCAGTAGTAGAGGAAGTGCGGAATAGCATCGGTCGTTCTTGGTCGCAGTCGATGAAGTGCCTTTTGGAAATAGCATTCCTCGATCTCCCCATTCCAGATGGCTGCTTTTCCTATTTCGCCGCCTTCGCAGACCAACAAGTCGCCGACTCGGAGTCGAAGTGCGTTGCGCTGGTGCGGCAAAATGTCCATTTGAGGCAAGTCATTCGTATTTATTTTGCCCCACCCTACATCGACATTACGCAGGTAAGGGACGAGGTACTCCCCAGTTATTTGTTTAGTATCCAGCATTTTGCCAAGTTGAAGTTCATAGCAGGCGTATAAAGGTGCTACATCCCAGTCAGCCGGTATCTCCCCGATCCACTCTGCACCTGAATCCTTCATCCGGGCTTTCGGGTTCAACCCCTTCGTGATCGCACGGGTAATGATGGCGAGGCGTTTCTCTTCAAGTAGTTCGATCTGACGCCTCTTCTTGGAGATGAGAGCGTCGATACGGGCGGTTTCGGCGGCAAGGAAAGAAGCGATCTTTTCTTGTATCGGCAGCGGAGGGAAGAGGATTGGGATTGAAAGGAAGACCTCTGGATATAGTCGCCACCGAGAGGGAATCACTCCGTACGAGAAGAGACGAAAAATGTCAACATACAAATCAGACCGAAGCAGGTAGTGGAAATAAGACGGGCATCCCTTCTTGAACGGGAAAACGGCATAAGCCGGACTGACGATTCCATCGTGCGGGCTTACTCCAAGCCCTCTCTTCCACGCCAACATGATGTTCATTACGAGATCGGTCTTCCCGACGATCTTGTATCCTTCAAGTGTGTCCGCTCTCGTGATGAACTCACCATCCTCCGCAATGTCGGCTCGTCGGCTTATTCCCGAATACTCCGAGACTGAAAGCAAGTCCTCTTCACCAGCGGCAGATGCCTCTTTTCGCTCCTCGAAGATTGTTTTGGCGGGAAGAAAGCGCCATCCGACGGGTATCCCTGAAGCCCAACCCATTGAAAAAACTATGTCTTTGATTCCATTCGACACTTACCGACTTCCTTGCTTCAACGAGTCTGCAATCTCTTCCTCAATCTTCTCCAAGTCCTTCGCTATGTCCTCCACAGGTCTCGGTGGTTTGTATTCGTAGAAGTAGCGGTTGAAACTGATCTCGTAGCCGATCCTTCGTCTTGGTCTCATCAACCCACGCATCGGGGACATAAGGAAGGACTTCCCGCTTCATATAGGCGTCAATGTTTTCACCGAGAGGCACATTCTCGTAGTCCCGAAGGTCAGCGTCAGGCATCTTGTTTCCCTTGTCGTCCTTCACAACATCTGCTGTCTCATCTCGTTCAGAGAGGGCGTCGATGATCGCCTTCTGTAGCGGTGCCTTGATTTTCAGTCCATTCTTTTCAAGTGCCTCGTCCAAGTTGTTCTGGCAAAGTCCCGCTGGTTCTTGCAGATCGCTCCGTTTGCGAGCGACTTCAGCGCTTCGACTATCCGTTCCTGGAATCTGCGACCTTCCTGCTCTTCACGGGAAATGGCAGCAGTGTCCTTGCGTTTCTTGCTGGCTGCCAGCGCCTGGAACTGGGTCGTTTCCTTGACCCTCTCCAATCGTTCGTCATCGACAAGGAAGTTGATTTTGAGAGGACGCTCAACGACGATCCTGTTGTAGCCAAACTCCTTGTTCTCGAAAATCTTGACATACTTGCCAGGACGAAACTCGCCGTAGATTCTAACGATCTCCTCCCGCTGTTCGTCCGAAATCTGGTTCCGCTTGTTGCCGAGCGACTTCCTCATCTTGGTGAAGAACGAGGTGGCGTCGATAAGTTGGACTCTTCCCTTCCTTCTGGACTCCTTGCGGTTCGAGACGATCCACAGATAGGTGCTTATGCCCGTGTTGTAGAAGAGTTGGTCGGGCAAGGCGATGATGGCTTCAAGCCAGTCGTTCTCAATGACCCAGCGGCGAATCTCGCTTTCGCCCGAACCTGCTCCGCCTGTGAAAAGTGGCGAGCCATTGAACACAATGCCAAGACGGGTGCCGCCTTCTTCTGTGGGTTTCATCTTGGAGATCATATGTTCGAGGAATAGGAACGAGCCGTCGTTGATGCGGGGAAGACCGGCACCGAATCGACCTCCGAACCCTTTCTCGTCATACTCTTTCTCGATGAACGCTTGCTCTGGCTTCCATTCGACTCCGAACGGCGGATTGGTGAGCAAATAGTCAAAGTTGCGGTTCTGGAAGCCGTCTGCGGTGAATGAGTCATCATGGACGATATGGTCAATCTCTTGTCCCTTTGATGAGCATGTCAGACCCGCAAATGGCGTAGGACTGCGGGTTGAAGTCCTGACCAAACACTTCGAGGCGGGCATCGGGGTTCAGTTCATGCAGGTGATCCTCGGAGATAGAAAGCATCCCTCCGGTGCCTGCCGCCGGGTCAAGCATCGTTCTTACAATCCCTTTTGTTGTGAGCAGGGCTGAATCGGGGTCGAAGAGCATATCTACCATCAGGCGGATTACCTCACGGGGCGTGAAATGGTCTCCTGCTTCTTCGTTCGATGCTTCGTTGAACCTTCTGATGAGTTCCTCGAACACATAGCCCATCTCATCGTTAGGAACTCGATCAGGGTGGAGGTCAATGTCGGCGAACTTCTCGACAATGAGGAAGAGGCGGTTTGCCTTGTCGAGATGGTCTATATGCTCCTCAAAGCCGAACGACTCAATGATGTTCCTCGCCTTGTCCGAAAAGCCCTTGATGAATGCGATTAGATTGGGTCTGACCCCATCAGGATCGGCTTTCAAGCGAGCGAAAGTGTATTTGCTGGTGTTGTAGAAAGGAACGCCAGTGATCTTCTTGAGGCGGGCTTCGAGTACCCCTTTGCCCTTGGTTTTCAGGGACGGGTATCCTGCAAGCACCTTGTCCTTCGTAGATTCCAGAACGCAGTCGAGACGGCGAAGGACGACCAGTGGCAGCATCACATCCTTGTATTGGTTAGGGCGATAGGGACCTCGGAGGAGGTCGGCGACTGACCAGATGAAGTTCGCTTTTTCGGCAAAGTTCACGGGCGGTGTCATCTCTTGCTCCGCTTCGTTGTCTTGACCTGATTGCCTTGGAGCCACTTGTCGATGGCGTTCCTATGGAATCGCCAGTTCTTGCCAACTTTCTTGCCTGGGATGCCGCCCGGACGAACGAGTTTGTAGACAGGCGAACGGGCGATGTTGAGGTAGGCAGACAACTCATCGAGCCTCAGGATTTGACTGGGGACTTGCGGCATTCGGGCAGTGTAGCACCCCTCCAAAATCTGTCAATAACGAGCAGGTGAGGGGTTGCCTTCTGATATGATTGAAGTCAAGAAACAACTGGAGCAAGATTCTGAGATGGACAATAGACATCGTCTTGCGCCCGCAAATCCCCCTTCTCATCTTGGTTTTGACAATCGCAGCGTGGCGTGAGATACTTTTAGAAGGAGAAAAGTTTGGCGATGGTGCTAACTCCTTTTGGAGAACTTCATTTCCAGGGAAGTCCTAACGATGTGTTCAAGTTTGTCAAACCCCGGCACATCAAAACAATCGTCTCGGGAAAACTACATTTCAGCAGCCAGCCAGACCTGACGCTTGCTCTCAAAAACGGCGGATACAGCCAAGCCCCTGATCTGATTGGCGCTTGCTTTTCTGGCGAGGAAGATGCCTGTCTGAATGCCAAGATGTGGGACACATTTTCTGATCACGGCAAGGGAATGTGCTTTTGGTTTTCCATTCATTGCGGCAAAACCTGGGGCAGCGCCAGCGGCGACCTTGACCTCGAAATCAAACGGGCGTTGGAACGAGCCAACATACCAATCACTGACCCGGGTCTCGATATGGAAGGACATTCCATTTTAGTGATCGATGAACCCTATGGTGTCATCTACAGCAATGATGCAGTGAAAGAGGCGAGTTCTCTGCCCGCTGAGACGGGATCAACTGACGACTCGCTTCATGTCCTGGTAAAGGAGGAGGAGCATAAGGGAGAGAAAGAGGTTCGTCTCTTCACGCAAGGGCAAACTCCAATCGACATCGACTTTACGGCGGCAAAAAATGGCTCACTTCGATTGAAAGCCGCTCTTTTTGGACCGGCTTTTGATTCTACGCAGATCGCCAGTATCAAGTCGGACTTGCAAGCCAAGTTCGGTCGAAAAATCCTTTTCTATAAGGTTGGGCTTATTCCCGTTTGATAGCCCCTTTGGCCGGACTGATGATCAGTGAGCGTGTCGCCGTTCGGGAAAATCTGATTCGGCCAATTACTAAAGGTATTTCTCTCGACTATTC
>CAVUXE010000052.1:0-338008 GCA_963745235.1 uncultured Spirochaetota bacterium
CCACACCACATATCCGACGAACGATTCAGCCGGGAGGACCTCATGGCTTGTCATGTAGCGCACGAGCTGCCCCTTCGTGACCCCCATCCCGAGGGCAAAGCTCATGGCGCCAAGCGCACCCCCCGCGGAACATAGTGACCTCTCCCGTGATGCAAGCTCCAGGACCGAAGAGCAGTCCATGAGGGTCAAGGCATCCACCACGTGCCGGTCATTCACATCTCTCACCCACCTCAGCGCCCCCTCACCCCGCCCGGCAGGGGAAAATCCATAGTTTGGCCCATAGTGCGTCAGGTCAGTCGACCCGACCACCGCGACCTTCTTCTCCATTCTTCCGGCGGCCGCGGCTATTTCCGCGCCGAGCCGCACGGCGCGCGGTGACGGCGGAGCGCGCAGGCCCACCAGGCGCGCGCGCGGGAACAGGTACCTGGCAAAGGGGAGCTGCACTTCCACCGAGTTGTCGGGAGTCCTGTCTTCCTTGATGTCGAAGCATTCAACGAGCCAGTCGCGCAGCTCTCCGTCCGCCGCCATTTCCCCGAGGGGAGTTTCAAAGGAGTCCTCCCCGCAGCACAATATTCCGTCAGAAGGTCCCAGGTGACCGCCGATAATAACGATGGTATCGATGCTGCGGGAAATACATGCCATCACTTCAAGGGCGAGCATCCCTGAGAACTCCCAGCCCGCGTGCGGGACAACCCCTGCAACGGCGCCGCCGTCCCTTTTCGGCACCCTGCGCGACATCGCCAGGATTGTCTCCGTGGTGTCTTCCACCCCGGAGGGATACCATCCCGGCGGCAGGAACCTTTTTCGTACGCTCTTGGACATGAAGTCGATTATACTCGACGTCGCATGGGGAGGGGAGCATGAATAGACGTATTTCCTGGGCATTCCTCGGCGTGAGCGTTGCTTTTTTCCTTTTCATCGTCGGGCTGACCGGATACAGATTGGAGGAAGCCCGCGCGCGAAACTCTCTCCAGGTCAGGGACAAGCTCATCGACATCGCCACCAGGATTTCTTCCATCCGCACAACGTACGTGAGCCTGGATGCTCCCGCGGTGCGCAAGGATCTCCGCGCTCTTTTCGACGCCGAGCCCCGACTGCTCCTGATGAACGTGTACTCCCCTACTGATGGCATCCTGTACCTTGTGGCGCGCAACCAGGCATACCTGAAAGAGCCGGCAACTCCCGACCTCGCGTGGCGAGGCATGCCGACCTACCAGGTGAGCCGGGGATACGAAGTTGTCCTGAGCCGGCCTCTGGATGGTGACCCGCCCGGAGCGGTCGTGGACGCGGTATTCGTCATCATGGGCCGAGAAGACCTGTACCCGATTGTGAGGGATGACCTGTACCTGTTCCTGGCCTTTCTCTTTGTGAGCGGCGTCGTGATCCTCATTGCCATGAGCGTCCAGGAGGCGCCCGCGGTGCCGGACGGTCCATCACGCGGCCCGGTTGACTTCCGCGGTCTCACCTCCCCGCGCAGCGGCCTCCTCAGAGCGGAGCACCTGGAACCGAGGCTTCGCGCCGAGCTGGAGAAGGCCATTTCCGCCGGACAGGACATTTCCCTGGCCAGGATCCAGATCGACGAGCCCTACGCGAACTCCAATCTGTCCGAGGCGTACACGGAGATCGCCCGGGTCCTCCTTCTGAGGTTCCCGGCGCATGATTGCCTTTTCGAGTCCGGAAACGATACGTTCACGGTCCTGATTCCCGAAACTGACATCGATGCGGCCGTCCGAACCATCGACGCCTTCAGAAAGGCCGTGGGCAGCAGGGAGATCGAGGAAAGGGTCCGTTCGCTTTCGGCTGGCGCATCTTCCCGCGGGGCACGGCTGGTTTCAGCGTCAACCCTGCTGGAAGAGGCGGAGATAGCGCTCGCAAAGGCGTCCCGGGAAGGCGGGAACCAGGTGATCGGCTTCCGCGCCGACCCTTCCCGGTATCAGGCCCACGTCCCGGCATAGAACCGGCCCGGCGCCTGATCAGAAGCCCGCTCAGCGCCCGCTCAGAGCCCCAGTGATTTTCGAAGCTCGGCCACCGCATCATCCTTCATGGTGAAGGTGTGCTCGTCAGCCGGGAAGGCCTTCGACTGCACTTCGGAGACGTACTTCCTGACGGCATCCAGCTGGATGGAATATACGTCCGCGTACACCTTCACGAACTTCGGCGTAAACCGGCGGAAGAGCCCAACCATGTCGTGAAGCACCAGGACCTGGCCGTCGCATTCCAGCCCGCCCCCAATGCCGATGGTCGGGATGTCCAGCTTCTCCGTGATCAGGGCCGCCAACTGTCGGGGAATGGCCTCCAGGACGATGGCGAAAGCGCCGGCCTCCTGCAGCGCAAGGGCGTCATCCACCACCCTCCTGGCCTGGTCAAGCGATTTGCCCTGGACCTTGAATCCCCCAAGAAGGTTCGCTGTCTGCGGAGTGAGACCGATATGGCCGAAGACCGGAATCCCGGCCTTGACAATTGCGCTCACCACGGGGGCCATATCCTGGCCGCCTTCCAGCTTCACAGAGTCCGCCCCGCCGTCCTTGTACAGCACGCCGGCATTCGCGACGGCCTGCTCCCGGGAAATGTTGTATGACATGAACGGCATGTCGCCCACCACGTGCGCCCGCTTGACGCCCCGCATCACGGCCCGCGTATGGCCCAGCATTTCCTCCATGGTCACCGGCACGGTGTCGCGGTACCCAAGCTCCACCATGCCGAGGCTGTCACCGACCAGGATCACGTCTATTCCCGCCTCATCCACGATCAGTGCCTGGGGGTAGGAGTAGGCGGTAATCATTGTGATCTTTCGACCTTCCTTCTTCATGCCGTGCAGGTCGGGAATCATAACCTTCTTGACGTCGCTCATGGTGCTTTGGCCCTCCTGTGGTGTGCCTGCCAGCGTAGCGGAAAACCCGGCCCGGCACAAGCAACGCAGGCGCAATCGCTCACCGCCGGCGCGAACGCTGCGTTGACAAATCCCGTGCGCCTCTTTACCGTGCCACACCATGAGCGGCAGCATCACAGACGTCCCCGGGATCCAGGTCGGGCACGCGCAGCATCCCTCCGGCAGGCACCGGCTGCACGGTCATCCTCTGCAGGGCCGGAGCCGTCCCCGGGGTGGACTCACGCGGCGGCGCGCCAGGCACCCGGGAGACCGACTGCCTGAGGCCGGAGAACATGGTGCCTGTGGCCCATGCCATTTTTCTCACCGGGGGAAGCGCATACGGACTCGATTGCGCTGCCGGGATCATGCGCTGGCTTGAAGAGCAGAAGGTCGGCCTCGATGTGGGCGTGACCGTGGTTCCCATTGTGGCAGGGGCCGTCCTGAACGACCTTGGCTTCACGGGCGGCGCCGCGCGCCCGGATGCCGAAATGGGCTACCGCGCGTGCAAAGAGGCGAGTGCATCCGAGACCCGGCAGGGCAACGTCGGCGCGGGGACCGGGGCTGCAATCGGGAGACTGGCCGGCAACTCCAAGGGCATGGTAAAAGGCGGCCTGGGAACCGCGAGTGCCCGTTTTGGTGACGTGGTGGTCGGGGCCATTGTCGCGGTGAACTGCAACGGTGATGTCACGGACCCGGCCACGGGGGAGGTCCTTGCGGGGACACTGACGCCTGCGCGGGACGGGTTTGCCGGGGCAATGAAAATGATCAGCGGTGAAACGGCGGGCTACAAAGGGGGGTTCCCCACCAATACCACCATCGGCACCGTGGCCACCAACGCCCGGCTCACAAAGGCCATGGCGACACGCGTGTCCATCATGGCCCATGACGGCTACGCAAGGACAATCAATCCTGTGCATACCCTGGGGGACGGGGATGTGATCTTCACTTTGGCCGCTGGCACGGTGGAGGCTGACACCGACCGCGTCGGGGCGCTTGCGGCATGGGTCATGGCGCAGGCGGTGGTGAACGCCGTGCGCGCGGCTGCGAGCCTGCTCGGCGTGCCAGCGTCCCGAGATCTGTTCCGCAAATGAAGAGGGCGCCAAGCAAGCCGTCCGGCGCCCACTCCCAGTCCTCGCAGAGGACTACCTGACTTCCTTCACGAGCTTCTTCTTTCCGTTCTGGATCTCGAAAATATAGGTCGGCTTGTTGGTCGGAATGCCGTCCTTCATGTCCCAGTTGAAAAGCAGGCCGTGGAAGTTCTTCACGTTCGCGCAGTAGTCCGCGATCTTCTTCCTCTCCTCAGCCAGCTTCGAGGGGTCTCCCGTCACGCCTGTCTTCTCGATGGCTTCCTTGATCATGTAGAGGGCGTCGTAGTAGTTCGGGGAGAGGCTGAAGGGGGCCAGTCCCTTGTGGTCCTTCGCGAATGCCGCCTTGAACGCGTCCCACCGGGGGTTGGAGATGTCGAGGTTGATGTAGTTGTAGACCTGCACCCCGTTCAGGTCCGCGCCGCCGGTCGAGTAGAGCTGCGCATCATCGGCGCTGCTGAACACGAGGATGTGGTTCATCTTCTTCCAGCCCCGGCTCTTCAGCTCCTTGATGATCTTGGCGGCCTTCTCGCGCGTTGCAGACCAGGATGATCCCGTCCGGCTTCTCCTCCAGCGCCTTGACGACCAGCGGTCCGAAGGTCACCGCATCGTCCGGGACATCCACGTGGTCAGCACCTTGATGTTCAGGCCCTGCAGCGCCTTCACATGCGCCGTCGGCCATGCCGGGCCAGGGGCCGTACGGCTCGACGAACTGGACCGCCTGCTTCATGTCGGTGAACTCCTTCGCCCACGCCACCACGAGCGGCGGAAGCCTGTCCAGCGTTGGCGGGGAACCAGGAGACGGTCCAGGGGAAGAACTTCTGCGCGTACTCGAGCGAAGTCGTCGCCGTGATGGACATCATCCCGGCCTCCACCGCGATGGGCATGGCCGCCATGATGACCGGCTCGGGAACCGGGCCCATTGCGACGAGGCTGTCCTTCACGATACGGGCCATCTCCACGGAGCCCTTCTGGGGGTCCAGTGCCGTGTCGACCGGGACCACCTTCACGGGCACGCCGGCTATCCCTCCCGAGGCGTTGATTTCCTTTGCGGCGTACTCGGCACCCCACTCCAGGAACTCTCCGAATGGCCGCAATAGGGCCGGTCAGGCAGTTGAGGAACGGTACCTGCCACTCGGTGGCTACCACCTTCGCCTGGCCGAACCCGAAGCGTGGCTGCAAACAAAACTACGAACAATGCACACCGATCAGCTTTTTCATGGGACCTCCTTGAGTGAAATATACCGTTTCCTTCGTTTTCCCGAAAGAAAGGTTTCGATTGAGCGGACGAACCGCGGGGTGACGAACCCCTCCGGCTTCAGAACGAGCACCAGGATCAGGAGAGCGCCGTAGATCACTATCCGCCACGACTGGATCTCCGGCGGGAACAGGAGCGGCGCCCCGTACAGGATGGGCGCGGTGACGACCGTGCCCCACTGCGTTGCATATCCGCCGACGAAAATGACGATCATGAAAAAACCGACAAGAGCGAAGGGGAAGTAGTCGAGGTGGAAGCTCTTGTAGATGAAGCCGTAGAGCACGCCGCTGCCGCCGGCAATCGTGCAACTGGCCGTCTGCACCAGCATCCCCAGCCTCTTGCGGTTGATGCCCAGGGAGGCGGCAAGATCCGGGTCCACGAACACGGTGGACGCCGCCCTCCCCAGCCGGGAATGATCGAAGCGATTGATGAGCCAGCCGACGATCAGGACGAGCGCGTAGAGAATGACCAGGAGGATGAGGCGGTGCGATGTCGGGCTGCCGCCGATGTTCGGCAGGCCAAACATCCCCATTGTCCCTCCCACGGCGGGCAGGTTCTGGATGACGGTGCGGGTGATGAATATGAAGGTGAAGCCGACGATGACCACGGCGAATGTCGGTGCATCCCCGATGAACAGGGAGACCCCGTAGCCGATGAGGCCTCCCAGGAGGAAACCTATTGCCAGCGCCCAGCCAAAAGGAACGTGGAGGCTCATCACGAGATATCCGGCCGTGTAGCCGGAGATAGCCATGTTTGCGACGGTGAGGAAATGCAGGTGCGCCACGCGGTACGGCAGGTAAAGGGCCCAGCTCATGAGGATGTTCACGGCCGTAATGGAGAGGTAGTAGTACAACGGAAGCGGCACCTTCGTCCCTCCTAGACACTGGACCCGAACAGTCCCCGCGGCTTCACCAGGATCACGACCAGCATGATGACGAACGCAATGGCATTCGACCAGGTGCCGGAGATGTATCCCTGCACGATGGCCTCCAGGACGCCCAGGACGAGCCCGACGACAAGCCCTCCCGCCAGGTTCCCCAGCCCCGCGATGATTGACACGGCAAGCACCTTGTGGGCGACCTGCTCTCCCAGCCCCGGCGATGCCGAGCCAAGGACCATCGCCAGGAGCACGGCTATGACGCCCCCGAGGACGCCCGAAAGGGCATAGCTTGCAAAAGCGGTGCGCAGCAGGGGGATCCCCACCAGGCGGGCGCCGTTGGGGTCCTCCGCAATGGCGCGGAAGGCGCGCCCGGGCCGCGTCTTGTACAGGATGAAGAAGATGGCGGAGACCGCGACAATCCCCACGGCCAGAGACCAGACCTGGCCGCCAAGGACGCTGATGAGGCCTACCCTGATCAGGGGTGTCTCCCCGGACAGCTGATCCGGGAAGGCGATGGGGAGCCCCCTGTTGAAGGTGTGAGACAGCACGTCGGTGATGATCATCCCGATGCCCAGGGAAAGCACCATGGTGCTGTTGATGTCGACCTCTCCCCTCTTCATCATCACCTTCTGGAACAGCGGGGCGGAGAGGAGGTTCAAGGCGACCGAAGAGGCCACTCCCGCGGCGATCCCGAGGGCCAGGTTGTTCCCCGTGAGCTGGAGCACGACCCAGGTGATGTACATGGAAAAGACGACAACCTGGGGATAGGAGAAGTGGATGATCATGGCGACGAGCAGGAGAAGGTTGAAGCCCGTCACGAGCAGGACGTAGATGCTTCCAAGGGAGAGCCCGTTGATGATCTGGGCGATCAGTTCCTGCACGTCTTACGCTCCGAGATAGGCTTCCCGGACACCGGGATCGGAGAGAAGCCGTTCCGCGGTTCCGGTCAGCGCAATTGTCCCTGTTTCCAGGACATACCCGCGATGTGCGCACCGCAGCGCCTTGTTCGCGTTCTGCTCGGAGAGGAGGATAGTGTACCCCTCCCCGTTCAGCTTTTTCAGTATCGAAAAAATCTCGCTCACGATGAGGGGCGCCAGTCCGATTGACGGCTCGTCCACCATGATCAGCCGCGGGGCCGACATCAGCGCCCTGCCGATGGCAAGCATCTGGCGCTCCCCCCCGCTCAACGTCCTTGCGATCTGGTTCTTCCGCTCCGCCAGAATAGGGAACCACGCGAATACCCGGCGCAGGCTCGCCTGGACGTTGCGCATGTTGTTGTGTGCTCCCAGGAGCAGGTTGTCCAGCACATTCATGGAGGCGAACACTCCCCGCCCTTCGGGGACCAGGCAGATGCCTGCCCGTACGTTGCGGTCGGCGGCCACGCCGCCGATTTCCCTTCCTTCGAAGACAATACTCCCCGAGCGCGGCGTGTTGATTCCAAGCACGGATTCCAGGAGGGTCGTCTTGCCGGCCCCGTTGGCGCCAATGAGCACGACGATCTCCCCCGCAAACACCTCCAGGCTGGCATCCTTGAGGGCGTTCACGTGCCCGTAGGAGACGGAAAGGTGCTCCACCTTGAGGAGGGGACCGCGCGTCTCAGTCGACACCGAGGTATGCCTCAAGAACACGCTGGTCCTTCTGGACCTGTGAAGGAGACCCTTCGGCGATCTTTTCCCCGAAATTGAGGACCGTCACGCGATCCGACAGGTTCATGAGCATCTTCACGTCGTGGCTCACGACCACCACGGTGACTCCGGACTCCCGGACCTTCCGGATGATCTCTTCCACCCTCTCCATCTCACGCACGCCCATCCCGGAGGCCGGCTCGTCAAGAAGGAGGACACTCGGCCCGGCAACGACGGCGCGCGCTATCTGGACGAGCTGCCGTTCTGTCCACGCGAGGTCGCTCGCCCATCGCTCCGCGGCTGCTTCGATGCCGGTGAGGACGAGCGCCCTGCGGGCGCTTTCCTCGATCTCGGTTTCCCTGCGCGAGTGCAGGAACGGCAGACGCAGCATGACGTCCGCGGCGGATCTCCCCACGGGGTCGTTGATTCCCGCCATGACATTCTCCAGGACCGAGAGGCCGGCAACGATTTTTCCGGCCTGGAAAGTGCGTCTGATTCCGAGATTCGCTATTGCGTCAGGACGCTGCGCCGTGATGTCGAGCGAGTCCAGATGCACGGAGCCGGCGTCCGGCCTGAGGAGCCCGGTGACGCAGTTGAAGAGCGTGGTCTTTCCTGAACCGTTGGGTCCGATGATGCCATGGATGTGGCCCTTCTGGACCTGGATATCCACCCGCTCGAGGGCCTTGATTGCACCGAAGGACTTGCTGAGCGCTGCGACACGGAGGATGCAGTGGTCCATGGGTGGGTGGGAGTGTAGGTGATTGGGATTCATGTGTCAACGCGAACCGCCCTCAGGAAGCGCGAGGAGGCCACGGCGTACACCCGGGCGCATTCCACCAGCTGGTCGATATCCACGTACTCGTCCACCTGGTGAGGGATGTGCCGCGGACCGGGACCGTTGACGAGGCAGGGGATCTTCTTCCACGCGCTGAGAAAAGTGCCGTCGGTCGCTCCCGGGACCCCGTTCCATACCGGCTCCCGGCCCGTGACCTCCCGGAAAGCCTCCGCGGATACGCTGGCAATTGGTTCATCCCGGGAGATGCCGACAACCGGCCTGTCTTCGATGAACTCGATTTCTGCCTTGAAGTCCCGGTCTTTCGCCGCAAGCTCCGTCAGGAGCGCGCGCAGGCGTTCGCGAAGCGCGTCATGGGACTGCATGAGCGTGGTGCGGATGTCCACGTACCCCACCGCTTCCCCCGGCATCACGTTCAGCTGCGCGGGGCTGCCGGCGGGCGGAGACTGGAGCACCGTGAAAGTGATGGAGGGAAGCCCAATGAGGGGATCTGCGCCGCAGCGTTTCTTCTCCTCCGCCTCCAGCTGCTCGAATGCAAGGATGATACGGGCGAGGCGGGTGTTCGGATTGACGCCGGTCAGCGGCATGGCGCCGTGGGCCATTCTGCCGTGAACACGGACCACCGCGCGGATGGCGCCCTTCATGGTGATGCAGAGATTGTTCTCCTCCGGCTCGGGTACCAGGCACGCGGTGACATCGTCCGCGTGACCCGACGCTATGAAGTGCTTGATGCCGATCATCATGCCTTCCTCATCGCAGGGAAAACCGAGCCGAACCTTCCCCGTCCAGGCTGCCGGGAAGCTTCCCCAGGGCCTTGGCCGTGACAAGCGCCACCGCGAGCCCCGCCTTCATGTCGCAGGACCCGCGCCCGTAGATCCTCCCGTCAGCAACATCGGCTCCGAACGGGTCATGGGTCCACGCGGCCCTGTTCCCTTCGCTCACCACGTCGGTATGCCCCTCCAGCATCAGGCAAGGCCCGCGCACGCCGGAGTCCAACGTGGCAATGACGTTTTGCCTCCCCGTCTCCACTTCCTGGACAAGAGGCTCGATCCGCAGCTCTCGGCGGATCCAGTCTGCGATGAAGCGCACGACGTTCCGTTCCGTCCCATTCGATTCCGGGCGGATCACGGAGTCGATGCGCACGAGGTCCCGGGTCAGGCTGACCAGCTCCTCCCGGTCGACACCCGTCAGCAATTCCCGCTCGAGCTCTGAGATCATTCGCCGGGTCCCCTCGTGTGAATGCGGTCAAGCGTCTTCACCAGGCGCGCTATTGTCGCGTTCACCGGGGTGGGAACGCCGAGGGCCGCCGCTTCCTTCACAATGGCGCCATTCATGAAATCGATTTCCGATTCCCGTTTCCTGTCGAAGTCCTGGAGCATGGAGGAACGGTTTGCTCCGGTCTTTCCGGCCACCTCATAGACCGTGGCCAGGGGGTCCGCGTACGTGAATGCCACCCCGCGCGCCCGAGCAACGGCAACCGCCTCCTGCACGAGGTCCGCCATGACGGCCTTCGTTTCCTCATGCCGCAGGAGCTCCCCGTTGGTCCGTCCAATGAGCGCCGTGAGGGCGTTGATGCCGACGTTGATCACGAGCTTGCTCCACACGAGGCCGGCGACATCCTCCTCTACGTGCGTCTCGAACCCCGCCTCGGTGAGGGCATCCGCCAGGGCGGAAAGCCTGCGGTTCTCCCCGTTTGCCATGCTGATATGGGTCGGGCCTTTGCCCGCGTGGCGTATCCGGCCGGGTCCCAGGAATGTGGCGCCCTGTGACGTGACCCCCGCGGCGGTGCGATCAGCGCCGAAATGCCTGCGAATGATTGCCTCGTTCCCCAGCCCATTCTGCAGCGTGAGCACGATGGTCTGCGGACCGGCAAGATCTTTGAACCGGATTGCGGCCTCCTCTGTCGCCGTGGACTTGACGAAAACGACAAAGACATCCGATCCCGCCACTGACTGCGGCTCCGCGCTTGCATCCGGGATGCGCGGTGACTGAGCTCCCCGTTGCGGCATCCTCGATGACAAGGCCATCACGCAAGACTTTCTCAACGTGCTCACGGTAGACGTCGAACAGAACGACGTCGTGACCGGCAAGGGAGAGCCTGCCTCCGTACAGCGAGCCCATGGCTCCAGACCCGATAATCGAGATTCTCATCGGGGAAAGATTAGTGTTTGGCGGAGGGATGGTCCAGAGCCGGGGCGGCCTTCATAGGCAGCGCGGCTCGACGCTCAGTCCTCCAGCGGCATTTCGATGTGCTGGAGGTCCCGGGTGAGGAAGGAGGCGGGAAAGATCTCGCGCGCTTCCTGCAGCAGCTTCTTCAGCTCCCGTTCGGAATAGCGAGGGCTGTAGTGAATCAAGCCCATCTCCTTGACGCCGGCCTCGCGGGCTATGCGCGCCGCCTGCGCCGCAGTGAGATGCTTCTTCTCCGCCGCCGTCTCCGCCAGCTCGTCGGCAAACATGCCCTCACAGATGAGTAGGTCCGCCCCGCTCACAAACCCGGCCAGTCCGGAAGCGGCAATCGTATCTGTGACAAAGCAGAACTTGCGGCCCTTCCTCTCCTGTCCCATGACCTGGGCGGGGGTCACCATCGTTCCGTCCGGCAACCCGATAGTCTCACCGCCCTGGAGGCGTGACCAGAGCGGACCGCGCGGGACCCCCAGGGCCAGTGCCTTGTCCGGAAAAAAGATGCCGGGGCGCTTCTTCTCCTCGATGCAGTATCCCAGGCACTGCTTGGTGTGCTGCAAGGGGAACGAGCGGATGCCGTATTCCTCCGCGTCGAAGACATTGCACTTCCCCTCGATCTCCTTCACCACGATCTCGTAATTGATGTACATGTCGAGGGTGCGCCGCATGGCCTCCACGAACTCGCGTATCTTCGGGGGGCCGTAAATGTACAGGGGCTCATCCCTGTCGACCTGGGATGAAAGCATGAGGATCCCCGGGAGCCCCGTCACGTGATCCGCGTGCGTGTGAGATATGAATATCGAGGTGATCTTCTTCCAGCGCAGGTTCAGCCTGCGCAGTCCTATCTGCGTGCCTTCCCCGCAGTCAAAAAGAAAAAGCTCGCCCTCCCTCCGCACAAGGACCGACGTCAGTCCCCTGCCGGGGAGGGGCATCATCCCGCCCGTTCCGAGAACGAATACTTCGAGATTCATGATGCGCCTTTATTCCGGAAGATCTATCGACCTGTCGCCAAGCTCAGGGATGGCGACTTTTGCCTCGCTCAGGGATGC
The DNA here is from genome assembly GCA_963745235.1 of uncultured Spirochaetota bacterium. Taxonomy (GTDB): domain Bacteria; phylum Spirochaetota; class Spirochaetia; order SZUA-6; family Fen-1364; genus Fen-1364. Next base: position 11,741 of record CAVUXE010000052.1, read on the forward strand.
GCGGTTTGCAATCACCGACGTGAAGCCCTTGTCGAACTCCCTCGCAAGCCCCCGTGCGGCTTCCACCACCTCCGCCCTGTGCGTGGCAATGAGCCGGGCGCGGCGCTCCTGACGCATCCTGTCGGTCACCCCGTGCAGCCTTCGCTGCAGGCTGACGAAGCCCTTCTCTCCGGCGTCCAGGGGCCTGTCTTCCCGGCCAACGGTCCCGATCACCGCCTTTTCCACTTCGTCCTCGTTCAGCGCCGCGCTGGAAAGGTAGGCGAGCCCCTCCCGGAACTTCGAGAGGGTGCTGACGATATGCGGGTCTCTGTAGGAGCCGAAGAGAAAGAGGCCCTCCATGTTGCGCGGGAAGGAGAACGCGCCATACGCGCCTCCTTCCATGCGCACCTTCTCCCAGAGGAAGCCCGTAGAGAGCAGATGCCCCAGGACGGCGGCGGGTCCGTTGTCCGGGTGCTCGTAGCGGAAGCCCGGTATTGCGCGGGCGACGTATCCGACGGATGCGCTGGAAAGGAGAGATTCAGCCCGCGGGAGGCCGTTTCCCCCCGCCACGGATGCACCCGTTTCTGACGCGGCGCTTGAACCGCGGGGGAGGACCTGCGAGATGACATGCACCGCCTGGGCTGCTTCGGCGAAAGTCTCCCGGACCGCCGTGGCGTTGGCGAGCATATTCACTTGCGTAAGGAGCTCCTTCCTGATGGATTCGAGATTCTCTGCGATCCAGGGAAGGCGCCCATCCAGGTCCCTGGTGAGCCCTTCGAGAAAGAGCAGCTGGGTGATGCCCTTCCATTCCTCCTCCCGGGCAACGGATGGCGACAGCATGCTTGCCGCGCGCAGCATTGCGAACTGGTGGCCCCCCGGAACGAGCGAAGCCCTCATGCCGTTGCGCAGCTCCAGCACGAGGTCGCGCAGGCGGGGCAGATCCCGGAAATCCGCCTCGGAGAGCAGGGACGCGATGAGCGCAGACGCCTCCGCAAGGTTCTTCCGCAGGCAGCGCGTTCGAAAAAACGCGTGCTGCCCGAAGGACTGCGGCTTGCCCACGATCCCGCCAGCATCCAGGGAAGCGGAGAACCCTCCCGTCAGGCGGAAAAGGTCAAGCGCCACCTTGTCGTAGCTTCTGCCCGGCAGCCCGCATCCGCAAACCGCTTTGCCGAAAAGGGGAAGGAGAAGCGTTCTCTCCCCGATGACGCCCTCCGTTCGAAATACGAGATCTATATACACCACTTCGTTTGTGAAGATGTCATGCAGTGACAGGGGGATGCCGGAGGCGGTGGCCGTCTCCTCCGCCGGGATGACCTCGATTTCCCGAGGCAGATCCCCGCGTTTCAGGGAGGGCAGAAGCGCAAGGGCCTCGGGAGAGTCCGGCGTCATCTGGTAAGTTCGAAAATCCTTTGCGTCCGCCAGGAGGCGCGCCCGTTGATCCGGAGTCAGCCGCCGCACGGCATCTGCCACCAGGGCCTTCTCCGAGGCCGTCTCCTGCTGCTCCTGGTCCTTGTCGGGCCGCACAACGAGTGTCACGCGGTGGGGATTGGACACGAGCCCCGTCTGGATGATGTCCTGCAGCAGGCGCGGGTCCCGGGACATTCGGGACTTCATCCCCTCAAACGCCGAATCGAACTCCAGCGAGGCCAGAGGGTCGATGCCATGCACCCACCCCCGCAACGCTCTTCCCATGAGACGAAGCGCGTAAGGAGAGCCGTTTCCACGGATCTCCCGATGACGGAACTCAACCCTGTTCATCATCGACTCAACGAGCTGGCGCTCCAGCCCGCGCGAGGCAAGCGTCCCCAGCGTCTCGAAAACCAGGGCGCTCACCTGTTCCGCCCGGTCCGGCTCCGTGCCCCGCAACCCAGCTGCAAAGACGAGCTCCTTGAGGTCCGTTTCCAGCCCGCTGACCGGGGAAAGGTCCTGGCCGAGCCCCGAGTCTACAAGGGCCTTCCGCAGGGGGGAACCTGCGCTGCCAATCAGGACCTCGGAAAGGATTTCGTGCGCCAGGATGGTCTGGGGATCGGAGCCGCCGGGAAGGAGCCAGCTCAGCGTCACGCTGGAGCGCCCTGAAAGCGGTGTGTCAGGCTTGACCGGGAACGTTTTCTCCAGCCTCCGAGGCTCCTTCCAGCGGGGCTGAAGCTGTATCGACGACTCGATGGTCTGCGCGGTGAATCCCGACAGGAACCTGTCGTGAAGGACACGCAGGGTCTCCTCCGCGGGGATGTTGCCGTAGAGAAAAATGCGGCAGTTGGAAGGATGGTAATACCGCGCGTGGAAGCTGCGCGCCTGCTCCAGGGTCAGGGACGGCAGGAACCGGGGGTCACCGCCGGAGTCGAACCGGTAAGGGGTGTCCGGGAACAAGGACCGAAATGCCCATTCCCCGACAATCGATTCGGGGCTCGAATACGCCCCTTTCATCTCGTTGTAGACGATTCCCGCGTAACGAAGCTCATCCTCCCTGCCGTTCACCGGCTCCAGCCGCCAACCCTCCTGCATGAAGGTTTCCTTGCGCAGGAGGGGATGGAATACCGCGTCACCGTAGACCTCCAGGAGGTTGAAGAAGTCCGTCCGGTTGCAGCTGGCCGCCGGGTACACGGTACGGTCGGGATAGGTCAAGGCGTTGAGGAACGTATGCATGCTCCCCTTCATGAGCGCGGAGAAGGGCTCTTTCAGGGGAAAGCGGCGTGAGCCGCTCAGCACGGAATGCTCGGTGATATGGGAGACGCCCGTGTCATCCTGGGGCGGAGTTGCAAAGCAGAATGCGAACAGGTTCTCCGTTGTCGGCGGCGGTGATATGCAGGACCTCGCAGCCCGTGGCCGCGTGCCGCACGTGCAGCGCGCTGGAGCGGTACTCGGGGAGATCCCGGCGTGCCAGCACCTGGAAGGCGCCGATCGAAGCGGGGGTAGTCATGGTTGTACCAATATACGAACCGGCCAGCGCCGTGTCTATTCTTCCTCGTGCTATACTCGCGCCGTGACGGATGCCGGCCTGAGGGGACGCCTGGAGAGCCACGCCCGCTTCGCGAGCGAGATACGGGGATATTTCACCGCACGCGGCTACGTGGAGGTCGAAACGCCCACGCTGTCGCCTTTCCTCATCCCGGAACCCGCCATCGAGGTGTTCCAGACCGAGTACCTCGGGCCGGGCGGGCACCCGCGCGACCTCTGGCTCATCCCTTCCCCCGAGCTGTGGATGAAGCGCCTCCTGGGACGCGGGAGCGGCAACATCTTCCAGATCAGCCGCAGCTTCAGGAATGGAGACGTCGGAAGCCCCCTTCACAATCCGGAGTTCCGTCTCCTGGAATGGTACACCGTGGGGAGCGGCTACGTCGAATCAATCGACGTGCTGGAAGGCCTGTTCTCACACCTCCTGTCGTCAGGGTGGGAAAAGCGCCACCCGGCAGCTCTCCCCGCCCTTTCACCGCTTGACCATGAATGAGGCGTTCCAGCGTTACGCCGGCATCGACCTCGCAGGCTGCCAGGACGTGGAAGACCTGGTGAGAGCGGCCCGGCGCCGCGGCGTTCGCATGCCGGAGGAGAGCACCTGGGAGGAGGCCTTTCACATCGCTTTTCTCACATCCGTGGAGCCCGCGCTGCCGCGGGATGCTCCGCTCGTGCTCCTCGATTACCCTTCCCTCGTGCCGACAACGGCGCGGCGCGCGGCGGCGGGTCCGTGGGCGGAGCGGTGGGAGCTGTTCGTGGACGGGGTGGAGATCGCCAACTGCTATACGGAGGAAACCGACACGGAGGCCCTGACCGCGCTGCTTCGCGAGGAAGGAGAAAGGAAAAAGGCTTCCCGCGTCCAGCACGCAGTTGACGACGGCCTGGCCGCCGCGTTTCCGCGGGGCTTCCCGACGGTGAGCGGGAGCGGCACTCGGTGTTGATCGACTGGAGATGGTATTCTCCGGAGAAAAATCCCTCGAGGGGGTGATTTTATTTCCGTTTTCGGATATAGTGCCTTGACAATCCAGGACATCCTGAAAGGAAGCACATGATCAAGGCGAGTGATGTTGCGAAAGGAACGTTCATCCTCATCAACAACCAGCCCCACGTCTGCGTCGAGCGGGAGTATGTGAACCCGGGAAAAGGCTCCGCATTCGTCCGCCTGAAGCTGAAGAACATCAAGACCGGCAGCGTCCTTCGCCAGACGAACAAGGTCCAGGACAACCTGGAAGATGTTTCCGTGGAGTACAAGGAAGTGCAGTTCCTCTACGCGGACGCGGAGAACTACGCGTTCATGGATACAAAGACCTACGAGCAGTTCACCATCCCCATCGAGGGTGAGGAGGAGAAACGCGACTTCCTCAAGGATGGGGAGAACTACCAGGTGGTCTTCTGGGAACAGACTCCCATCGACATCAAGCTGCCCACCAAGATGGTGTTCACCGTGTCCGAGGCGGAGAAGGCGGAGCGCGGGGACACGGTGAGCGGCGCGACGAAAGTCATCACCTGTGAGACCGGGTTGAAAGTGAAAGTGCCCCTGTTCATCAAGCAGGGAGACAGGATCCTCGTGAACACCGAGACGAGGGAATACCAGGAGCGGGTCAACAACTAGACCCTTCGGCCCCCGGGCGCCCCCGCAGCCAGACACATGTCGATCTCTCCCATCCTCTACCTCGTTTCCGCGGCCCACTTCTTCAACGACATCTACATGGGCTTCCTGACGCCGCTGTTCCCCATTGCGATGCAGAAGTTCGGCCTCAGCCTCTCCATGGTCGGAACCATTTCCATGGTCGCCGCCCTGGCGTCCGCGCTTTCCCAGCCTTTCTTCGGTACGCTGTTCGACCGGTTCGGCGTCACTTCATCTGTCTACCTCGCGCCGCTGCTCACGGGTCTTCTCGTCAGCTGCCTGGGAATCACGACCAACTATCCCCTGTTTCTTGCGCTTCTCTTTCTTGGATGCCTGGGATCCGCCGCGTTTCACCCCAAGGGCGCTTCCGTGACTCCCGCCCTGAGCGGCCGACACCCGGAAATCGGCATGGCCGTGTTCAGCGCGGGCGGCAACCTCGGTTTTGCCGCGGGCCGGCGGTGATGGCGCTTTTCATTTCCGCGTGGGGATTCCATGCCACTCCCGTCCTTGCCGCGCCCGCGGCAGTCGTGGCCCTGGTCCTGTTCCTGCTCCTGCCGACGCGCGAAATCGAAAAAAGAACCCGCGGGGAGACACGCATTACGTGGAGGAGCCTGCTCTCCGACCGCAGGGAGCTGGCCACCCTCATCCGCCTGGTGTTCATCAATTTCTCCCTGCAGGTGGCCCTGCGGGGCCTGCAGACCTACCTGCCCGTCTACATGGCCGGGCTTTCGGTCCCCCTGCCCAGAATCGGCATCACGTTCACGGTCATGCTCGCTCTGGGGGCCATCATTTCCGTCTTCGTGAGCTCGTTCTCCCGGCGAACCGGCAAGAAAGCGCTCATCCTTGTTTCCATCACGGCGAGCGTCCCGCTGTGCCTGGCCGGGTTCCTCCTCCTGCCTTCGGGCTGGGGCTACGCCCTTGCTGTCCTGGGCGGGATCTCGCTCTCCTTTTCCAACCCGCTTCTCATCCTGTTTGCCCAGAAGCACTCCAGCGGGTCGCCCGCGATGGCTTCCTCCCTCATCATGGGAATCTCGTGGGGTCTGGCTGGGCTTCTCATGGTGCCTTTGGGCGCGCTTGGCGAGCTCGTCGGGCTCAAAGGAACGCTTGCGGTCGTCTGCGTTTTTCCGCTTGTCTCGGCAGTGTCCTGCCTTCGCGTCCCCCGCGAGTAGGCAGCGCCGGGCAGCGAGCATCTATTCCCAGAGGTATTCGCCCGCGACGTGGAAATCCGTCGGCCCCTCCAGTATCCCCGAGTCTCCAATGGCGTTGCACGCGCTCATGTAGGCCCGCAGGCTGGCCTCGATGACGTCCGTGCTGCGGTAGCGGCCGTGGAAGCGCCTCCCTCGAAGCTCAGCGGTTACGATCACTTCGGCCAGCGCATCCGTGCCCGTTCCGATGGTGGAGACGGAGTACTGCACCATGCGCGTCGCGAACCCCAGCGCCTTGTCGACGGCCCTGAACAGCGCATCGATGGGGCCGTTGCCGTGGGACGTCTGCGTCAGCGTCTTCCCGTCCCGCCGGATGACGACGACGCCGACCGGAGGGGAATGGGACGCCGTCATCACGTTGAAAGACTCAAGCGTATATGGGCCTTTGCGCTCCGGGATGGGCGGAAGGACGGAGCTGTGCTCAGGGAGCCTGCCGATGGTGGTCTCTCGCATGAGCTTGCGCATGTCCGCGGAGAGCGACCTGCCGGAAAAGCCGCCGGGGGCGGGCATGAATGCGCACTGGCCGATGATGGGCTTGTTCGGATGGGTGCGCACCCCGGTGAGGCTGTCGAACAGGCGCGCTGTTCGGGAGATCTCTTCCAGGCGGATGCCATGCGTGACTCCGTATCGTTCTGCAAAGGCGGTCATGAGGAAAACCACCTCTTCCAGGGCCGCGTTGCCCGCCCTCTCGCCGAATCCGCCGATGGTCACCTCCACGTGCGATGCCCCCGCCTCCACCGCTGCCATGGTGTTTGCCGTGGCCAGGCCGAGGTCGTTGTGGCAGTGCATTCCGATCACGGTTTTCGAGCCGGACCCGAGCAGGGTTGACAGCTCCTGCACCATTGCCGAAGTGTCCCGCGGCGTGAGGATGCCGTTGGTATCCGCAAGGTTTATCACGTCAGCGCCTGCATCCCGGGCGGATTCGAACACGCTGAGAAGAAACTCGTGCGGCGCGTGGGGGGCCTCGCTGAGGGAAAACTGAACCCTCACCCCGGCGGATTTGGCGGTGCGCACGCAGTCTGCAACGGCAGCCAGCGCCTCCCCCTCGTGGATCTTCAGCACGTGGCGGAGGAACTCCGGGGAGACGCCCATGAAGATGTGAAGGTAAGGACGTCGCGCCCGGGCAAGCACCGTGAGCGCTTTCTCCACATCGGCCGGCAGCGCCCGGGCAAGAGCGGCGACGTAGGGTCCTTCGACTTCATCGCACACGCGTGCCACGCAATCCGCCTCTTCCTGGGACGCGGACGGAAAACCCGCCTCAATGACGTCAACGCCCAGCTTCGCAAGCTGCCGGGCCAGGACAACGCGGTCATCCGGTGAGAGCACGACAAAGGGAAGCTTGTTCCCATCACGAAGCGTCGTATCGAAGACTTCGATGTGTCGGGCCATGGGCCATGATACCCCGGCGCAGACGCCTTGTCACCGGGCTGCCCTCAGTCTATGCTCCCCCCGCCTGTCATGCGGCGCATCGTGATCATCATGCTGGCGCTGGCCGCCAACGCGCTCCGCGTCCCGTGCATTCCCCTGGCCGTCCAGTCATCGGACGACCTGTGGCCGGAATGGCAGCGGCTCGTTTCCGTGTCACCATTGCCTGCCGGGACTGACGTGATTCGTCTTCCCGCGGGCTCTCAGCCCTTTGAAGACAGTGCGGTTCTCAGCATGGGAGGAGGCGGGAAGATCGTGGCTCACATGCCGCTCGTCCCCGTGGTCAGGCTCGGAGATGAACGTGCGTCGGTGACCCGCGCAGATGTCGAGCGCGGAACGGTTGCCATCCAGCCGTTGTGCTCCGTTTCACTCCCCCATACCGCCCTGCCGCTCGATGACCTGCTCCCTGACCAGCCGGGGTACGCTGTGTTCCAGGACGTGACTCTTCAGCTGGACAGCTCAGATGCCCGGCTGCGCGCCTGGTTTTCGAGGCTCCCGCCGGCGCCCCTCCGGCCGGCGATCGCCTGGATCGAAGCGGTCGGGGACGTGATGCCGGCCAGGGGGGTGGACGATGCGTTGCTGCAGGAAGGCGGGCTGGAACGCGTCTTCGGAGATGCCCTCGGGATCCTTCGGGGAAGCAACCTCCTCATCGGGAACCTGGAGTCTTCAACCTCCCTCGGGGACGCTCCGCAGCGGAAGAGCTATACATTCCGATTTCGTTCAGCGGCAGTCGGCAAGCTGAAAGAAGCGGGGTTTTCCTATCTTTCCCTGGCCAATAATCATACCTTCGACTTCGGCGCGGAAGGCTTTCTCCAGACCCTTGCGGCGCTCTCACGATGGGGGGTAAGCACCTCGGGGGCAGGCGCGAACCTTCAGGACGCCGGACGTCCGGCAGTCATGACGGCGGGCCCGCTGGAGGTCCGCATCCTTTCTTTGGGCGCCTTTCCCGTGGAAAGGACCGGTTTCGATGGGCAGGCGGAAGAGCGCGCGCGGGATTCGCGGCCGGGCATCCTGTGGCTCGACGAGCAGGGCCTTCGGATATCGGCGCGTGCATTTGCCGCCGGTATCCCCGGCGGAGCCGCGAGCTTCAACATCGCCTTTGTCCACGGCGGGGAGGAATGGAGCGCAACTCCCACAGCGGAGCAAAAGCGACTCTACCGGGAGCTCGTGCGCCACGGCGCTGACGTGGTGATAGGCGCGCACCCGCATGTTCTGGAGGGAATGGAAGCGCTGGATGGACGCCTGATAGCGTATTCTCTGGGTAACTTCCTGTTCCCCGGAATGGAGGGGACCCCCGGCGGTGAAGACTCCGTCATCCTGAGGCTCGGGGTTTATGATGGGAAGGTGCGCTACGTGCAGGCCTTCCCCGTCCGTCTCCGCGGCGGGACGGTCAGCCTGGCGGACAACCGAGAGGCGTGGCAGGAGCTCATGTCTCGCACCCGGGCGCTGAAAAGCGCTCAACCCGCTGAGGGGTGGCAGAAAACGGCCCGTGAGTTGTTCTAGAGGAAAGGTCGCGAAAAGGAATGAAGCGAGCAAACACCATTTCTCTGGCGGGAACCCTCGCGGTTGCGGCGGCCGCCGTGGTTCTGGCGTCATGCACAACAGTGAACAGGCTCGGAGACTTCGATCTCCAGGGACGGACAATGGCCGCAGAGATGCGCCTGCCGCCGGAGCCGAAGATGGATGTCAATTACCAGGTCAAGATCGATTTCTCCAATCCCATCGGCACGGCGTTGAACGTCGGGTCCAACATCGCCAAGGCCGCGAACGCGAATCGCGTCGATTCCCTCATGCGGGACGCTCTCCAGGTAGTCGACGTGCCGGGAATGGTCCGCGACGAATCGTACTCCACGTCCCTGACGGTGCTCGGAGCCCAGGAGGAGGAGGATCCCCTTGCCGCTGATTACCTCCTTGACTTCGATATTCACAAGTGGGGAATCCACGCGGGCTCCTGGACCAGCGCCGTGTCCCTTCGCATGAAGCTGACCGCCATCCTGTACAGCAACGCTGAGAAAACCATCGTGTGGCGCCGGGACATCGAGGTGGAGCGGGATGCAACGCCGGAGATGTTCGGGCTGGACTCGACGATCGGCAACTTCGTCACGACCGCCGCCCTGGCGAGCCTTTCCGAGGAAGACCTGCAGAACGGGTTCGACCAGCTGGCCCGGGACACGGCTCTCACCATCTCGCGGACCCTTCAGAACGACCTGTACGACGCGCGCTACGGAAACTGACAGCGGGGCGTCTGTTCCGTCAATGCGGAACCTGCTTCAGCTCCTGCAACCGGGGAACCCATTGGCTTTCCGGGTATCGCTTTCGAAGGGCGTCTTCGATCCGGGCCGCGGCGTCCCTGTCGCCGACCCGTTCGGCCAGCCGGGCCGCGTTGAACATGCCCTCGGCCGACAGCTCAACGTCGGTGGGGAAGATGTAGGAGATCCTCAGGTACTGGGTCATCGCGTCCGCAAGATTTCCGATGGCTTCCAGGGCGCGGGCCCGCTCCGCGGTGGCTCGCGCGCCCACCTCGTCAGCCCGCGAGTCGGAAAGCGCGGCAAAAATCTCGATGGCCTTTTGCCACTGCGACTGCGCGGCAAGGGCCTGGCCCATGAGAAGGCTGGTCTCACCGGCAAGCGGCTCGGGCGGTGAACGGCGGCGCACGTCTTCGAGGACATCAATGGCACCGGGGGGATCCTTCGCAAGAAGCAATTTCGCGTACTCCAGCTGCACGCCGGCCACCACCCGGACATCGAGCCCCTGCGTCTCACGTGCCTTTTCGGCAAAATCCCTTGCAGTTTCCAGGCTGGAATATGCTTTCAACGCGTCCGCAAATCCCTGCAGGGCGTTTGCAAGGACGCCGGCGCCCGGGTCAGAGGTGAGGCTGGTCCAGAAATCATCAAGTGAATCCCGCGCGTCCCCCGATTGCAGCGTGCATTCCGCAATCCAGTAGAGGGCCTGCTTCACCAGTCCGCTCCTTGGGAAATCCCGGATCATCGCCGTGAACCCCGCTCTCGCCTCCGGATATCGGCCTTCATCATAGGCTTTCATGGCAAGCTTGAAGAACGCCTCCGGCGCAAGCTGGCCGCCTGGATACTTCGCCGCAAGCTCCTGAAAAGCCTCGGTGCTCTCCTGCAGGCTGCCCATCCTCGAAAGCGCCCATCCCTTTTCGTACAAGGCCTGCTCGCGCCACGGGTCCGCCCCCGGGGCCACGGTTTCGAAGAGCTTGATGGCGGCGGCATCGTCCCCGCGCACGGACTCGCACATGCCCGCGCGGTACCACGCCTCCCCGGAACGCCGATCGGACGGGTACTTCTGGGCGAGGGAAATGAAAGCGTCCCGCGCGTCTTCGAGCCTGCCGATTCGGTACAGGGACCACGCCAGCCAGTAGCGGGCGTCAGCCGCGTCTTCCGCATGCGCCGACGGCTGATCCAGCGCCTCAAACCGCACGACAGCGTCCGCCAGCCGCTCCGCAGCGGCAGGCAGCTTCTCCATACGGTAGAGCGTCCTTCCGGAGTACAGGGCGACAGTTGCCTGCGTCTCTCCGCCCGGCTGCCGCGCCCGCAGGTACTCGAGGCTGGCAAGGGCCTGTTCGAAGCTTCCCATGTTGAAGAGGCATACCCCGACCGCCAGTGAGCTCCTGTTCCCGATGTCAGAACCGGCCGCCCGCAGCGCCACGGCCTGGAAATAGGGGGTGGCCCGGGCATACTCTCCGCGTTGCGAATAGACGAACCCGACGGAATAGGCGCTTTCATCCCGGAAGGCAGAGGTGGGGAAATCCTTCACGACCCTCTGAAAATCATCCAGCGCGGCCGGTTCCCCGGTGTTCATGCGGGCAACGCCCCGCCTGTAGATGTATTCCGGCAGAGACGCGGACCGTGGATACAGCCTGACCAGGGCATCCCAGCGGGAAAGGGACTTATCGAAAACCATCCGGGAATCAAGGAGAGAGGCGAGGAGCTTGAGCGCCTGCTCCCCGTGCGGCCCTCCCGGAAAAGTGCTGACAAAACTGTCCAGGGCGTCAATGGCGTCTTCGCTTCGACCGAGCCCGGCCAGAACCAGCGCCCTCTGGAACAAAGCCTTCTCACCAAGGTCCTTGGCGAGGCCGCTTCCCGCATTCCCGAATGCTTCTGCCGCCCTGGTCTTCCTGCCGAGCATGATGTCTGCCAGGCCCAGGGAATACCACGCGGCCTGCCGTTCGCTTCCTTCGCTCAGCTCAGACAGCGCCCGCTCGTACCCTGCCGCCGCTTCCGGGTACTTCTGCTGGTCCAGGAGAACGTCCGCGCGCATCCTCTCCGCGCTGCCCCTGTATGCGCCCCGGGGATAAAGCTTCCCGAGCTCCTCCAGGCGCCGCGCGGCAGCAGCGGCGTCATGCCTTCGGTAGGCGATGTCCGCGAGCCTGTACAACGCCGCTTCGCGATACGGTGAGTCTGGGTACACCGAGGTGACGGTGGAAAACTTCTTCTCCGCGGAATCCAGGTTCTCCAGCGCCAGCTCGGACTCCGCAAGGAAGAAAAGCGAATCACGGACGTACGGGGACTGGGGAAAGTCAAGAAGCATCCGACTGTAGAGATCCCTCGCGGGCGCGAAACGACCCGCTCGGTATTCCGTCCCTGCAAGCCTGTAGGTTGCTTCCGGGGCAAGCGACACATCCCCTGCGCTCATGACCTTGCGATAATAAGCGGCGGCCTCCGCGTCTTTTCCCAGCCCTTCCAGGGCCACACCGCACAGCAGGGCCGCATGCCTGCCATACGGCCCCTCCGCGGCCGCCGCCCCGCCGAGGAAGCGGAGCGCACTCTCGTAGCTTCCCAGCCGCAGCCAGGCCGCGCCAAGCCAGTACGGAAGCCGGGAGGCGAGCGCGGACCCGGCGTGCCTGGCCTGGAAGCCTTCCAGCACGGCGATGCTTTCCTGCCATTTGCCCGAGTAGTAGTCGCTGACGCCGAGAAGGTACTCCGCCTCGGCGGCAGCGGGTGCCTGCGGGTAGTCGGAGATGATGCGCTGGAAAGCTGCCCGCTGCCACGGGGTAGAAACCGTCAGAGAATGCTCTTTTTCCGGCCTTCAGGAGGTCATCCGCGGACTGCGCCCAACCGGCTGCGGCGACGACAAGCGCGAAGATCAGGGCGAGAGCTGGGAGCCTACCGCGCATCCCAGTCTGGGCCTCGACGTCCTGTCTATGGCCTCCCTATCGCACATCCCTGTGCTCGCTCGGCCTCGACGTCCTGTCTATGCTCACGTCGTGACCTTTTCAGGCTCCTTTTCCCCGGGCAGGAGTCCCGCAGGCTGCGGCGACAGCGGGAGCACGTTCCGAGGTTCCTGCTTGCGGAAGGTTATCTTCTCCGCGCGGATCTCGATGTCTACCGCATCCCCCTGCTTGAACTTGCCGCGGAGGATTTCCAGGGAAAGCGGGTCCTCCACTTCCTTCTGGAGCAGGCGGCGAAGCGGCCGCGCGCCGAACTTCTCATCGAAGCCCTTGTCGATGAGGTATTCGCGGGCCTTCTTCTTCACGGAGATCGTGATCTTCTGCTCCACGAGCCGATCCGAGATCTCCTTCACCATGAGGTCGAAGATCTGGCCCAGGTGCGTCTTGTCGAGGTTGTGGAATACGACGATCTCATCGATCCTGTTGATGAACTCCGGGTTGAACGCGCGCTTCACCTCGCTCATGACGAAGTTGCGGATGTCCTTGAAGTTCATTCCCCCTTCCTCGGACTGGAACCCGAGGGATGAGTCCTTGTTGATCTCCCGGGCCCCGAGGTTCGAGGTCATGATCATGACCGAGTTGCGGAATGACACCGAATGCCCCAGGTTGTCGGAAAGCTGGCCTTCCTCCAGGACTTGCAGAAGGATGTTGAACACGTCGGGGTGCGCCTTTTCGATCTCGTCCAGGAGGATCACGCTGAAAGGCCTGCGCCGGATCTTCTCCGTGAGGAGCCCGCCTTCCTCGTAGCCGACGTAGCCCGGGGGCGCTCCGACCAGCCGGGACACGTTGTGCTTCTCCATGAAGTCCGACATGTCGATCCTCACGAGGGCGTCGGGGTCCCCGAAGAGGAACTCCGCGAGGGTCTTGGCCACCAGCGTCTTTCCAACGCCGGTGGGCCCCAGGAACACGAAGGACCCCAGCGGCCTGCGCGCTGATGACAGCCCCGTGCGCGAACGGCGGATGGCGGATGCGATGACGGAGATGGCCTCCTCCTGGCCAATGACCTTCTTGTGCAGCTCCTCTTCGATGTGAAGGAGCTTCTCGGACTCGCTTTGAACGATGCGTGAGAGCGGAATGCCGGTCATGTCGGAGATGACCTGCTGGATGTCCTCGACATCCACCACGTTCTCCTCCACCGCGATGGTGCTCTCCCACGTCTTCTTGATCTCGTCCACCTTGACCTTGAGCTGCCGGACCATGTCCCGCACCGCGGCGGCCTTCTCGTAATTCTGGGTGTTCACGAGATTCGTCTTCTCCCCGTTCAGCCGCTCGATCTCCTTTTCCAGGTCCGCAAGCTCCCGGGGCCTGATGGAATTGCGGATGCGCCTGCGGGACCCCGACTCGTCGATGAGGTCGATTGCCTTGTCCGGCAGGTAGCGCTCCGTGATGTAGCGGCGGGAGAGGGTGGATGCGGCCTCGATTGCCTCCGGCGTGTACGTCACGTGGTGGTGCTCTTCGTAGTTCTTCTTGATCCCTTTCAGGATCTCGATTGTCTCATCCACCGACGGCTCACTCACGTAGATGGGCTGGAACCGCCGTTCGAGCGCGGCGTCCTTCTCGATGTGCTTCTTGTATTCGTTCAGCGTGGTGGCCCCGATGCACTGCAGCTCTCCGCGCGACAGCGCGGGCTTCAGCATGTTGGAGGCGTCGATTGCCCCCTCGGCGCCGCCTGCGCCAATGATCGTGTGCAGCTCGTCGATGAAAAGGACGACGTTCCCCGCGGAGAGGATCTCTTTCATCACCCTCTTGAGGCGTTCCTCGAACTCGCCGCGGTACTTGGTCCCCGCGACCAGGGAGGCGAGATCCAGGGTGAGGACCCGCTTGCCGATGAGCACCTCGGGGACCGTGCCGTCCACGATCTTCTGGGCCAGCCCCTCGACGATGGCGGTCTTTCCGACTCCGGGCTCTCCGATAAGAACGGGGTTGTTCTTTGTGCGCCGGGCCAGGATCTGGATGACCCTCTGGATTTCCTTCTCCCGTCCGATCACCGGATCCAGCTTGTTCTCCCGCGCGAAGGCAGTGAGGTCCCGGCCGAACTCATCAAGTGTCGGAGTGGGCTTCTTGGTTGGTGTCTGGGCCTTCTTCTTCCCCGCCAGGGACTGTCCCCCCTTGTAGTCACCGGTCCCGCTGATCTGGAGAATGGCTTCCCGCAGGCCGTTCGGGGTGAGGTTGTATCGCGCCAGATAGCGCGCCACGATGCTGCCCTGCTCCTTGACGGAGGCGAGCAGCAGGTGCTCGGTCCCGATGTATTCGTGGCCCATGTTGCGGGCTTCCTCCGCGGAGTCCTCCAGGATCTTCTGCCCCCGCTTGGAGGGGGGAACATCCCCAAGGATGAGACCGCCCTTCCCCTTCGGGAGGCTCTTCTCGATCTCGGACTGCATCTCGGGGATGCTCACCTTGATCCGCTGGAGAGCCTTCACGGCAACACCCTCCCCGTCCTTCAGGAGGGCAAGGATGATGTGCTCCGGCAGGAGCTGGTCCGAATGGAAGCGCTTGGCTTCTTCCTGCGCCAGGATGGTGAGAACCTTTTGTGCCCGTTGCGTAAGACCCTTGAACATGGCGTCAGCCTCCCCTTCCCTGCGTCAACGCCTCTCGGATGATCTTGGCCCGCGTGTAGTCGATGAGCTTTGAATCCACCGCCTCCGCCTGGGTCTGGAGCACCCGCTGAATGTGAGATTTCTGCGAGAGAAAGAGGAGCGCCGTGATGGTGGGGGCATCGAGCGCCGTTATCAGCCCCAGCGCAATCCCGAGGCGGAGGGCGGACAGGGATTCAATGGCCTCTCGATGCGAGATGTACCGGCAGTAGGAGAGAAGCCCCCACGCCCGGAAAACCCTGTCTTCGATGTCGACACGCCTCTTGTCCATCAACTCCTCTCTCGTCCTGTTCTCGTAGCCTGCAAGCTGGACCGCAATGCGGCCCAGGTTTCCGATGATCTCTTTCTCCGCCAGCCCGATGGTGATCTCATTTGCAATGATATACATGTCACCCAGGGATTCCATGCTTTCGCTGAAGAATCCACGGATGGAGAGCCCCAGCTGCGCTGAGGCCTTGATGGCCCGCTTGATGAGCCCGCTCATTGTCAGCGCCGGCAGGTGGAGCATCATGGACGCCTTGAGTCCCGTGCCGAGGTTCGTGATCGCCGTATTGAGGTATCCCCACTCGGCGGACACAGCAAAGGCGAGCGGCTCCTCCAGTCCGGAGTCAATGGCCTCGAGCCTTCCCAGAAGCGACTCGAGGCATGCCCCCGACCGCATGCCCACCAGGCGGAGATGGTCGTCTTCCCCGATTATCCCTGCCACGGTCTCATCCGTGCTGAGCGCTACCGCTCTCTGCTTTTCCAGCGAGTATCCCTGGGAGATGAGGTTTCTCTCGAAGAGGATCCGTCTTTCAAGCGCGGAGAGATCGTCCATGTAGATTATCGCAAAATCTTCCGCGTTCGGCAATCGGCGAAACGCGGCAATGATCCGGTCACGGTATTCCTTCTCCACCTCCGCGGAGCACCTGCCCGGAAACGGGTACGCGCCGAGGTTCCGTGCCAGGCGCACGCGGCTGGAGATGACCACCCCGCCCGGTGATTCCGTGGAGACCCGTGCCTCAGTCTCCGCGCGCATCCAGCCTTTCATGTCAGAGAGACCGGTAAAGTCAAACACCGCTGTCCATCTCCCGGATCCTGTCCCGCAGGCGAGCCGCCTCCTCGTAGTCCTCTCTCTCCACCGCCTCCCTCAACTCCTCCCGAAGCCCGTCGTTCGCCACCTCCGCGTGGGACTGCTCCGCGAAGGACCGCGGCAGTCTTCCCGCATGATGCGGGCGGGCGGCCATCTGGGATACGATTGCCCGAACGTCCTTCTCGAATGCCGAAAAACATTCCGCGCACCCCAGCTTGCCCTGCTTTCGGAAGTCGGATGCTTTCATGCCGCAGCGCGGGCAGGCTTCCTTGACCTCCGCAGCCCCGGTCATGTCCCTTCCCTCCAGCAGCCCCGACAGCAGGTTGGCGATGGGAAGCTCCGACTCCTCCTCCCGGATCAGCCCCTTCTCCTGCGCGCATTCCTCGCAGATATGGAGCTCATGCACCAGGTCCTTCTGGATCTGTCGAATGTGAATGACGGCGTCTTTCAGCCCGCAAATTTCGCACTTCATTGTCAGTGACAGTATACAAAATCCTGGGGGCTAAATCTACGTGGCAAGCTCAGTCCGACAATGGCGAAACGCCTAGACTTTGCGGAGAATTGAAAGCGGCCGCGCTCGGGAGGCGCGGGCAGCCGGCACCCAGGAGGCGAGCGCGCAGAGAAGCAGCGTTGCAATGGCCGCGGTGAGCACTTCGGGGGCGTTGATCCGGATGGGAATGGATTGCAGGTAATAGGCGCTGTTGAAAAGGGTAAACGTTCCTCGTGCAGGCGCCGAAGGCTCGAATCCGGACATCAGCAGTGAGGCGGCCTCGAGGACGCGGTTCACGATCCACTCGATGCCCGCTATGACCTCATTGATGTTCACGGACACCAGCAACCCCACGGCAATGCCGGCCGCCGTGCCGATCACGCCGGTCGCGAATCCCGTGAGCAGAAATGAGAAAGAGAGAGATCTCTCCCCGACGCCGACGCTCTTGAGAATGCCGATCTCGTTCCGCCTTTCGAACACGATCATGATGACGGAGGAGGACACATTCACCGCGGCCACGACAACGATGAGAGCCATGATGAATATGAGGATGGCCTTGGTGAAGCGGAAGCTCGCCAGGCGCGGGTACTCGATCTCCCGCCACGTGGCAATCCGCGTTTCGCTTCCCGCGACCCTCGAGATGGCGTTCGTTATCCTGGTCAGGTCGGCGAACGGATCCTTGACTTTGACCCCGATCAGGGCCCGTGAGCCGCGCGGGGAAAGGACGCGGGATGCAAGACCAAGGGAACCGTAGACAAGGGTCTTGTCCAGCTCCTGGTAGCCGGTCTGGTAAATGCCGCTCACAACGACGGGAGTCAGCCGCGCCGCGCCGCTCAGGTTTTCCCCGAACGTGGTGAGGAGGCTTATCTGGTCGCCCGGCTTGACTCCCAGGGACGCCGCGAGCGCGGCGCTGACAAGGAGAGAGTCCGGGCGGGAGAGATCAGCCGTTCCTGAGGTCAGCGTGATGTGGGAGCGGAATCCCGGGTCAACGGCAAAGATGTCCGGGGGCACGCCGCGGATGCTCACCCCGGCCGCGGACCGGGGGGTAACGAGGAGGCCTGTGCCCTGCCGCTCAGGCACGGCGGCAACCACGCCGGAGACACCGGCAATCGATTCCGCCCGTCTCTGCATGTCCGCAAGCGGGGTGCCGGATGGCAGGGACACCTGGACATGGTACGTGCCCACCTCGAGAAGGCGCGCCGTGATCCCCTCGATCATGCCCGTCGAGACCTCCATCACCACGATCAGCGGAACCAGGCTCAGGGCGATGCCGATCACCGACCCGCGCAAATACCGCGCCGTGCCGTCTCTGCCCCTGAGCATGCGGGAGCTGAGAAACAACGCAAGCCGCGCTCTCATTCGCCCCTCAACATCCCGCCGCTCAGCGAGAAGCGGGTGTCCGCGCTGCGGGCAAGCCCGTGGTCATGGGTGACAATGATCATGGTCCTGCTGTGCTTCTCTACGAGGGAAAAGAGCATGTCCTCCACGACCCGGGCGTTGCGCTCGTCCAGATTCCCCGTTGGCTCGTCCGCAAGAAGGAGCAGCGGCTCGTTGATGAGCGCGCGGGCAACGGCAACTCTCTGCCTCTCACCTCCGGAGAGCTCCACCGGCCACGCATTCATGCGCTTCTCCAGGCCCACCTCCTCCAGGAGCGCGCGGCCGCGCTCGCGAAGCAACCGGGCGGAGGCGCTTGCAAGCATCCCGGGAATGATGACGTTCTCCAGCGCAGTGAAGTCCTTGAGGAGGAAATGGAACTGGAAGATGAATCCCACGTCTCTGCTTCGGTACCTGCTGAGACCGGATTCCTCCAACCCGGTCACTTCCGTTTCCCCGACGTACACGCTTCCCGCGGTGGGCCGGTCCAGCCCGCCAATCAGCGCGAGGAGCGTGCTTTTGCCGCAGCCGCTTTCACCCGTTATGGCAACTGTCGTTCCCCGGGGAACCTCCAGGTTCACGTCCGTCAGCACTTCCAGGTACTCCGCCCCTGTCGGGAAGCGCCGGGCAAGCGACCGCACACTGACAAGCGGATCCCGCAGCGCGCTCTTCATTTGCTCATTCATTCCGCAGCACCTCCGCCGGACGGAACCTGGAAACCGCGCGGGAGGCGGCCCACGCGGCGCCCGTGCATGCCAGCACCGCAAAGAAGCAGACGAGGAAGGCCTCCTGCGGGAAGACGCGGGAGGGTACCTGGGAAAGGTAGAAATACGCTGGGGAAAACATTGCGAAGCTCCCTTCGCTGCCGCCATGGGCGAAGACCGATGCGAGGGCGTAAACGGCGTGGGTCAGCCCGTTTATCACCGCGTCCACTCCCGCAAAGACGGCGTTCACGTTCATCGCTACCCCCAGCCCGGCCAGCAGCCCGCTCAAGGCCCCAGCCAGCCCGATCAGGAAGCCCTCGATCACAAAGATGGCCTGGACGCGCCCTGGTGGAACTCCTACGGCCTTGAGGACGGCGATCTCCTCCATCCGCTCATGGACGCTCCGGCGCAGGGAATGAAAGACATTGAATCCGACCACGATGAAGATGAGGCCGACCAGGACCATCATCATCAGTTTTTCCATGAACAGCGCGTCGAAGAAGGACTTGTTGTAGGTCCGCCAGCTTTCCACGGAGTACCCGGTGCCGGACAGGAGCGGCGCGATCTTTCGCAGGACCTGCCCGTCAAGGAACCTGTTCGCAATCTTCACGCCATAGGTCCGCGGGAGCGGGCTTCCCGACCCGAACACCTCGTCGGCGGTGGCGAGGGAAACGAACACGAGCCCAATGTCGAAGTCCCAGTAGCCCGTACGAAAGACTCCCGTGACGCGAAACTCCGCCTTTCGCGGCACCGGCCTGCCGTCAGGCCCGGCAGCGAAAGAGGTGAGGGAAAGGGAATCCCCGACGCGGACGCCGGCAACCGCCGCAAGCTCGGCGCCTATCACCAGGGAGCGCGGCCCGCTCAGGTCGAAGGACCCTTCCCGGGGAGCAAGCATGGCGGCCTGGACCGGGTCAAGGGCAAAAAGGTCCGGCGGGACCGCCCGCAGTTGGCACGCTCGGGGCCTCTGGAACGGGCCTTCGACGAGCGCCTGCCTCTCGACGAACGGCACGACGGCGGTCACCGAGGGAAGGCCTCTGATTCGCTTCACGAAGGCCGGTTCGGCCGGCCCGTTCCCCCCTCCGGCCGGCCCGTTTCGGCTCACCTGCAGGTGATACGAGCTGATCTCAACGAGCGGCTCGATGAAGCCCAGCTGGAACCCGTTCATCACCGCCAGGACGACGGTGAGCGCCATCACTCCCACCGCCGTTCCGACCACGGAGAGAATGGAAGAGGTGTTTCCGGTCTCCCGTCGACGCGTGCGGAAGTAGCGCGACGCGACAAGGAGCGTAACAGACGGTCTCAATCGAAGCTCCTGTCCCGGACTTTCTTTCCGTCCGCCCAGACTTCTTCACGCGTGCGCCGGTCCCCCTCGTAAAAGACCTTCAGGAACAGGACACCGGCGGAATACAGCTCCTCCGTTCGCGAGCTGTCGGGGCCATAGGATGTGACCTTCTCCAGGGAACCACGCCTGAGGTATTCCTCCCGCGTTGTCTTTCCCGCCGCGTCAAGGGTGTAACGCCATTCCTCCAGGCCGGCCGAGCTCCTGCTCACCTTCCGGGTGACCCTCCCCTTCTCGTCACGCGAATACCCGTCTTCCTCCACGACCTTGCCCGCAATGGCAACAGATTCCGACTGGAGCCTTCCGGCAGGGTCAAAGGCGCGTGTGCTCACTTTGCCTTCCCCGGGGCGCTTTTCGACGGAAGAGAGGAGCTTGTCCGTGTCTTCGCGGTAGACGAAGTCCTCCCGCGAGACCAGGTCTTTTCCTTTGCGGTGCTCTCTTTGAATGGCGCGCCCCCTGTCGTCATAGCGGGCAATGTAGGCGTCATCTCCGTCCTGGTTCCATTCCTCCGAGGGACCCGAGCGTCCCGCGACGAATGAGGAAACGCGCTCCTCTTCTTTTTCTCCCGTGCGCCTCACCTCGCGAAGGCTCCCCCGAGACGTATAGAAATACTCCTCCGCGTACACGAGGGTGCCGTCCGGCGCAAGCACCCGCACCCTCAGGACGCGGGAGGAAGCGTAGGTGAAAAGAGACTTCTGGGTGAGCTTTCCCTTGCTGTACTGATCCTCTTCGGTGAGATCCCCGTTTGCGGCGTACACCCTGCGGGCAGCCAGCGCCCCACCGGCAAGCTCGCGCTCTTCCCTCCCGCCGTCGGCGGTGCCGGTGATCTCCCACCGTCGTGTTTCCTTGCCGTCCTGGAAAAGGCGCCGCACTTCACCGCCCGTCTTCGCGGTTACCTCGAGGACCCATTTCAGCTCGTCGCGGCGCCACGAAGGGATGGGCTCCAGCTGCATGCCGAAGTCATTCGACCTGTAGAGGGCCGCTGCCGCAAGGAGGGGAAGAGCGCTGAGGAGGAGGCACGGAATACAGAGACGCAGTCTCACCTCATGACTCTCCGACGAGCGATTTCAGATAGAGGACCGGATCGAAGACGTGAAGGTCGTCGAGCGTTTCCCCGTCCGCCAGAAACGAGATGGGAACTCCGAGCTCGCGGCAGATGGGTACAACCATCCCCCCCTTGGCCGTGGAGTCCATTTTCGTAAGCACGATGGAATCTATCCCGACCGCCTTGTGGAAGACCTCCGCCTGCGCCAGCGAGTTCTGGCCGGTTGTCGCATCCACGACGAGAATCTTGCGGTATCCCGCTCCTCCCGTCCGCGACATCACGATCTTGTCGATCTTGGCAAGCTCCTTGACCAGCGCATCCCTGGTGTGGAGCCTGCCCGCCGTGTCCGCAATGACCAGCGGTATCCCCCTGGCCACGGCGCTGGAGATCCCGTCAAAGATGACCGCGCCGGGGTCCGCGCCCGGGTCCTGTGCAACAACGGGCATGTCCAGCCTCTGTCCAAGGATCTTCAGCTGGTCGATGGCAGCGGCCCGGAACGTGTCTCCGGCTACCAGGAGAATGCGTTCAACGCCCCTGTTTGCGCGAAAATGCCGTGCCAGCTTGGCGATGGTCGTCGTCTTCCCGACGCCGTTCACGCCGAGCACCAGGATCACGTTCAGCGCATCCGGGACAATGGCGAGCTCCGCGGAAATCAGGTTCTTTCCCAGCACCTCCGTGAGCGCCCCGCGGAGCTCCTCACGGGTCCTGATGCCCTCCTTGCGAGCCGTCTCGCGCAGGGCCTCGATTGTCTCGGAAGCGTAGCGCACGCCGACGTCCGCCTCGATCAGCGCGTCCTCGAGCTCCTCGTAGAACTTTCCGTCGATCTCCCGTGATCCGAAGATCTCCCGCAGCCGCTTTCCCAGACCTGCAAATGCCATGTGTGCTTCCTACCCGGCGGTCCTGGTGGACACCGTGACGTAATGGATGATCCTGAACAGCATCCACGTGAAAAGCGAAGCGCTCACCACCGTGCCGACGAGGTAACCCCCGTAGAACAGCGTGCCCCTGACCTGGGCGCTGGTGTACTGCGGGCCGCTGCCAAGCTCCCTCGCCTGCACGGCGGAGTCCAGCGCAAATGCGTAGCAGAAGAGGGGAACGGGAAGCGAGAGCGCGAACCACGTAAAGGCGTCATAGAAGTCGTTCCGCGCCTTCTTCTGGACCGCGTCCCGGGAAACCGTGTCAGGCTGCAGGACGAGGGAAAGCTCCGCCGGGGAGCTTTCGCTGATGGAGAAAGGCATGTCGTAGAAGCCCTGCGCCGTGATGTCCACGCGCGTCCGGTCGAACGGCGTTTCGAGGGACAGCGGGGTCTTGCCCTTCCAGACGGATTCCACGTATACGTCCGCGCCGGATGGCGTGGATGAGATGACGACAGTTCCCGTCTTCTCTTTCTCCAGGGTTACGGAGACTGAAGCTTCCTCTGCGTCCCCCAGCGACATCGTCTGGGTCAGATCGCGATATCCCGGCGCAGACACCTTGATGTCGAGGGTCCCCGGCGTCACGTACAGGAGCGGAGTCCGCCCGGTCGCCACCAGCTTCCCGCCGACGAACAGGGAGCCCCCCGGCGGATCCGGGGTGAAGGAAATGGCGGCCCAGGGCTTCCCGAGGAACAGTCCGGTGAGCTGCCTGCCCGCCGGGGGCACGGACTGGTACACCTCGTCCCTCCGCGCCGCATCCCGGTAGCTCACGACCACGGAGTTGCTGGCCGCATCGTATGCCCACACGTCGAGCAGCACGTAGCCCTCCACGTCGCGGACCATGCCGCCGACAAGGAGGTCGATCCCCTGGCGCTCGCAGAACACGGAGGCCGGGATGGAAAGCGCATCGAACAGCTTGCCCACCCCGCTTCCCTCTTTGACCGAAAGGGGCTTTTGCTCCGCCACCTTGATGAGGGTGAGGTCCATGGACTTGAGAAAGTCTCTTCGCGCAAGCGCAAGGGTGATTTTCGCGTCCACGGCCGAGGTGGGTGGAATTGTGGCGTCAATGGCGTTGAGGAGAAGCGCGTCACGCTCCTTGTACAGGGCAGTGACGTTCTGGTCCACCGTGGTCAGCTCGTGAGCTATCAGGGCATGGCGCACCCTGTCACGGTCCGTCGCGGGCAGCGAATGAACGGAGATCCCCGCCAGCTGGTTTTTCAGCATCAGTGGGATGCTGTACGTGAGGTACTGGTCCTCGGGGGGCACCCGTTCCGCATTGAGGGCGCAGAACCCGACCACCCACGTGTCCTTCTTGTCCACCGGGACCGACAGATCGGGCTTTCCGGTGCCTGACTGCGGCGGCCGGCGACGGCGGAGTGGTGGACCCGGCGGCCGTGGGCGGTGGCCGTGGGGACCCGGGAGCTTGCGATGCGCCGGGGAGCGTCACCTGCGCCGCGAGGGGCAGGAGAGGAAGGCACAGGAGCAGCAGGACGGCCTCAGCGCTTTTCATCACACGATGTTGAGCGCCTTCTTGAGGGCCGAGACCACTCTCTGAGGCTGAAAGGGCTTGACGATGAAATCTTTCGCGCCCATCTCGATTGCCTGGATGATCAGGCGCTGCTGGCCGATGGCGGAGCACATGATGATGCGGGCCGCGGGGTCGACCTCGCGGATCTTCTTGAGCGCGGTGAGACCGTCCATTCCCGGCATGGTGATGTCCATCAGCACCACGTCCGGCCTCGTGTCGAGGTACCGGGCAATCGCCTCGTCTCCATTGGAGGCTTCCCCTACCACGCGGAAGCCGGACTTTTCCAGGATGTCGCGGAGGACGATCTTGATGAAAGCAAGGTCGTCAACTATCAGTACGTTGACCGCCATCTTTCTTCCCGAGCCATTGCTGCTTCAGGTACGCTTCGATGAAGGGATCGATCTCCCCGTCCATGACGGCCTGGATGTTGCCGACCTCCTGCTTGGTGCGGTGGTCCTTGACCAGCGTATAGGGCTGGAAGGTGTACGATCGGATCTGATTGCCCCAGGAGATGTCCTTCTTCTCCTGCGCCAGCTTCTCTTTCTCCTTGTCCTGCTCTTCCTTGTAGTGCTCGTACAGGCGGGAGCGAAGGACCTTCATCGCGAACGCCTTGTTCTTGTACTGGCTGCGCTCGTTCTGGCACTGGACGACGATCCCGGTGGGGAGGTGCGTTATGCGCACCGCTGAGTCCGTCTTGTTCACGTGCTGACCGCCGGCGCCTCCCGCGCGATACGTATCTATGCGCAGGTCCTCAGGACGGATGTCCACCTCGATGGTGTCATCCAGGACCGGGAAGCAGAAGACGGAAGCAAAGGAGGTATGGCGCCGCGCGTTGGAGTCGAAGGGGGAAATGCGCACGAGCCTGTGGATGCCGGTTTCCGACTTGAGATAGCCGTATGCGTAGTCCCCGTTCACCTGCAGGGTGACGCTCTTGATTCCCCCTTCCCCCTCCAGGATGTCGATGATGTCCGCCGTGTACCCGCGCCGCTCCGACCACCGCGTGTACATGCGCAGAAGCATGGCCGCCCAGTCGTTCGCTTCGTTCCCGCCGGCCCCTGAATGGATGGTGAGAAAGGCAGACGAGGCATCCGCCTCTTCCCCCAGGAGCTCGAGAACCTTCAGGTCGGAGTACTTCTTCGACAGGGTGTCCCAGGTGCGGCGCAGGTCCTCCTCAAGGGACTCGTCTTTCTCCTCCAGGGCCATGCGCCACAGCCCGGCGAGGTCCTCATACTCGGAACGCAGCTTCTCCCATGGCTCGTACCTTCCCTTCAGCTCTTTCAGCCGGGACAACGCCTTGCCGGCCTGTTCCTTGTCCAGCCAGAAATCGGGCTGCGCGGTTTGCTTCTCGATCTCCGCGATCTGCCTCTTCAGAGCTTCCGGGTCAAAGACCCCTCCAGGTTTCCTGGATCTGCTCTCCGAGGGATGTGAGTTTCTGTTCGAGCTCTCCTAGCACGGGTGCCCCTTCATGTCTTGACGATCAGCCTTCGCCACTTCTTTTCCTTGAGGATGGTGATCGCCAGTGTTCCCTCCACCGGATACTGGTAGAGGCGTATGCTGTCATACGAGTCCGCAATGCCGTCAAGATCCCTTTTCAGCCGACGCAGCGCGGTCTCCGAAACCGTGGTGCTCTCAAAGGCGTCCTTCAGGACCTTCTTGAAGCCGTACTGGCCCAGGATATCATGGCCGGACCTGCGATGGTCATCGTTCGCGAACTCGCAGGCTACAGCGACAAACATATCGCTTGAGTGTATGAGTTTGCCCGGCATCTGTCAAATGGAGAACCCGTCCCGTCCTGTCCCGTTCGGAAACCGATTGCACTGGACAATGGGTTGGAATCTCACAACAATAGAGGTTGTGGAGGTATCATGACGCGGGGACGCGGCCGCGCGGCCGTGATTGCGCTCTTTTTTCTTTCATCCGTCCTCGTTTTTTCTCTGGATGAAGAGGAATTGCCGTTTCCGTTTGTCTCTCTGCTCAAGGCGGAGGTGGCTGGTTTCCAGATCAAGCTCAGCTGGAGAGACGCTCCGGAAACCGTGACGAGGTACCTCGTCTACCGGTACACGGAGGAGTTGACGGCGGAGAACCTCGCAATGGCCCAGATGATCGGCCAGGTCGCCCCGGGCGTGCAGTTCTTCATCGATACTCCGCCTGATGAGAAAGCGTACTTCTACTCGGTCCTCGCCCAGGATTCCGGGGGCAAGATGTTCTCCACTCTCATCCCGTTTCGCAACAAGACCCTCGCCGGAGTGGCCGTCACCACGCCAGCCACCGAAGAGCAGGCAGCCGCGCGGATCAGCGGCATCCATGCGGCACCCATTCCCGGCAGTGACGGAATAGAGGTCACATTCCAATCCTCGAACCCGGGCAGGGACCTGCTTCTCTTCCGAAGCACGGCCCCGATCATGATCGCGGAAGATCTCCTGCGCTCCGCCTCGGCAACGCAGCTGGACGCGGGGACGACTCAAACCGCTGTCCCTGTGCTTCCCGGTGTCGACTACTGGTTCACCGTGGTGGACGCCGGCCTGTACAAGCTGGGCAGAGTTCCCCTTGCTCGGGGAACCAACACGACCCTGGATCCGGTTCAGATTCCCGTGGGAAACGGCAGCGCTTCCCTCCCTCCAATGCCGCCCCGGCGACCTCTTCCCCTGCCCTCCCTGGAGATCACCTACGGAATACAGACCGGACGGCAGCTGCCCGGAGTTTCCTTCCCCGGACTGCCTCCCGAGCGGTCAATCTCCGCGGCAACCCAGAAGGCGTTGTCGATCCTCCTCGCGGCAGCTCCCCGTCCCCTTCAGAAGGAAATGGTCCGCACCGTGCTGCCTTCCGAAGCCACGCCTTCTCCCGACAGCGAGGAGGCCCTTCTGCAGGCCATCGTCAAGGGCCCTTTCATGAGCGGCGACGTCCCGTCCGCGGAGGGCGAGCTCCTGGACTTCCTTTCCCTGCGGCGCGCCGCGGACGTGCAGGCCCGCGCCCACTACTACCTCGGCCAGGCCTATTTCTTTGACAAGCGCCCGCGGGAGGCGCTCCTGGAGTTCCTCCTTGCAGAAGACCCCTACTACCATGAAGTGGATCAGTGGAAGGACGCGTGCTTCCAGCAGCTGGAGAAGGAAGACGACTAGGAGCCCGCCTCAGGCGCTCGGTGTCTTCTCGAAGCCCACGCTCAGGTGATTCTCCCAGGACTCCGCGGGCTGCAGGCGCAGATCCCACTGCTGGATGAAACAGTGGAACTGGAAGATCGGGCTGCGGTCAGGCACGCCCGGGGTCAGCGTTTCCACGGGCAGGCTCCAGCACAGAAAAGGCTTCGCTGACGAAAGGGTTATGGAAACCTCGTTTCGCACGTCACGCACCAGAAGTCCCTGGACACCTTCGATCTGCTGCTGGTCCGAGCTTATTTCCGATTTCCTGTCCTCATCGAGCAGGAACAACCTCCCGCTCTCCACGCTGCGCTCCGCGAGGGAAACGTTCATTTCCACGCCGAACCTCGCGGCCATCTCCGCGTCTCCGAGATTCGAAACCTTGTAGTAGACGTCGATCGACCGGGGGCGGAACACGAACCTCTTTTCGATCCCCGCCATCTGGCCGGGGCTCACGGCGGCTGTTCTTCTCATCAGGAGCTCAGGCAGCGCGCGGTTGAGCTCCACCAGGTCGTAGGGTCCCGCGAGGAAGTCTCCGGCCTCGGCATATCGACCGGAGCGGAACTCCTCCAGTGAGCAGTCAGGCGGGAGAAAGTGGTCCAGGAAGGCCTTGCGGGGGTACAGTGTCCCGGGACGGGCGTCTCCGCCGTCCCGTTGCACCATGGTGTCCAGGTAGTTCCACGAAGCGGGAAGGAAGTCCAGCTCGAACAGCGCTCCTCCCGTGGCATGAATGTAGGCGTTGAGCTCGGAGCCCTGGTACAGGTACTCGATGCCGTTGTCCAGGTCGTAGTCGACGCTCATGATGGACGGGACGAAGATTTCCGTTGCGCGCGTGATCTTCTCCGCTTCGATCAGGGAATGGTAGACCGCCTTCCTCAGCAGGTTGTCGTAGATCCCGCCTTCGACTCCCGACCAGTACGCGAAGTGGCACTGCCCTTTCCACAGCTCGTTCTGCGCCGCCTTTTTCTTGTACCTGTCCCCCCGGACCTGGTTCACGATCACATGGGTGTACATCATCTTCGCGTACATGAGCCACGCCTCGGGGTACCGGGTGAGGAACTGGCGGAAATGTCCGCCGACGACGAACCTCTCTGAATCTGACTCCGTGAGGCTCCTCTGCCGGGCCTCGAGGTATTTCCCGCGTACGTCGGGGGCAAGCGCCCATCCCATCATGTCCATGGACGACAGGGAGGGAACGTACAGTCGCTCGCCGGGCGGATGCTCTCTCAGGTATTGACCCGGGGTCGTTGCCTGGAGCCAGCCGCGGCTTTCCTCCGTCATACGGATGAACTTCTCCAGCCAGTCTCCCCTCAGGAAGCCCTCCGAGGCGGAGATCCCGTCCTCCAGCAGGATTGCGACGGGCGCGACCTCCCGGGGGCCGGATGAGGAACCTTCCGCAACCGACTTCAGGAATGAGATGACTGCGGCGGGATCTTCCCGCGCGGCCAGCGAGCGCAGATGGCCCGAGATGGGGAAAAGCGATATGATTTTGCCCTGGTCTTCGGCGATGGCGGGCCGGAGCACGCGGTCTTCCCGGACGCCGGCAATGCGGAACTGTCCGTCGTCCAGAAACGTGTAGTCGATCCCGCTCACCCGCAGGACCGATGCGAGGGAAGGCTCCCAGACCTTCTCCGCAATCCAGCACCCCCGCGGTCGGATCTCGAACCGACCCCGAAGCCACGTGGTCATTTTTTCGAGCTGCCCGAGCTTGTCGTTGGTCGGGATGAGGGAGAGGACGGGATCGAAGTATCCCCCGCCGAGCACCTCCACCTGCCCCCGCTTGACCATCTCCTCCAGGAGCATGAGAAACTCGGGGTGAAACTCCTCCAGCCACTCCAGGAGCACGCCGCTGTAATGCAGCACCACGGGAAAGTCCGGGTACCGGTAGAGCACGGCAAGCAGAGGCTTAAAGGCCTTCTGGTAACGTCTTTCCGCGGCGTTTTGATCCGTGCCGATGGGGATGTGGTTGTGCGTGCCCAGGATGAGCTGGACTTTTCCCATGATCTGTTTTTCCTACCACCCCTGAAAGAGCCGGGAGAGAAAGGCCCTGTCGAATGCCATGAAGGCGTACGCAAGAAGCCCCGCGGATATGAGGTGCAGCGGCAGGCCGCGCAGCCATTCCGGCACCTTTTCCACCTCCAGCCGCTCGCGGATTGCCGTCAGCAGGGTGAGCGCGATGAAGAACCCTCCGCCGGCGGCAAGCCCCACGACGAGGCTCTGCAACGCGGTGAAGCCGCCCTTCGCGGCTATCAGGACAACCCCCAGGGTGGCGCAATTGACGGCTATCCCGGCCAGGGGAATCCCCGCGGCGCGTAGGAGCTGGGGGACGGCGCGGCGCGCCACGACATCCAGGAGGCCGGCCAGGCCCGCAACCGCCAGGACAAATGCGGGAGTTCGGAGGAACTCCAGGCCGAGGGGGCGAAGCAGGAAGGATTCAAGCGCCCACGCGGCAAGCGCGGACAGGCTCATGAGCAATGCGGTTGCCGCCGAGGTGCCGGCGGTGGCGCGCATTCCCCCCGGCGATCCGACGCACGGGCATATCCCCAGGAGCCGCGAAAGCACGATGTTGTCGACCAGCGAGAATGTGAGGATGATCCCGAGCAGGCTCATGCGCGCTCAGCCCCCTTCACCCGCCGCACAAGCCGCGCGGCGCCTGCCAGGTAGCCCAGGCAGAGAAGGCCGCCGCCCGCGTAAACCAGGGCGCGTGCAGGGGCAAGGGAAATACCGCCCACGGCGATGGTCCCGCCAAAGGAACCTATGGGGAAGAGCGTTATGGTCCCGGACCCAAGGGTTTCGCGGATGAGAGAGATCACGATCAGGGAGAGGGCGAATCCCGCGCCAAGACCGCTGGCCTGCCCCAGCGACCTGCCGATTTCTCCAGGACCCGCCGGTTCCTGGGAGCCCCTCCCCGCGAGGCGGTCCAACACGATGCAGTTCACGGCGATGAGCGGAGCGTATATTCCCAGGCCGGCGCTCTCATCAGGGGCGAATGCCCCCAGAACCAGCTCGAAGCTGGCCGTGAAGCAGGAGGCGAGGAACAACAGGCTCAGCCAGTCCGTCATGTGCCCCGTGCCGGACCCTGGAAAGCTGAAGGCCTTGAGGATTTCCAGGCTGAGGCGCGTGAGAAGCAGGACGAGGATGAGCCCCGCTGACATCCACAAGGCATCGATCACCCGGCCGGTCACCGCCGCTGCGGGGCAGAGGCCGACCAGCATCACCGCGACGGGATTGTTCCGGAACAATCCGCCCGACCGTGTTGAGGGACCATTCATCCGATGACTCCCTTTCCCGCAGAACGAACCCGGGGCTGGGTGAATCTGTCGATGAGGGGCGCCACGGCATTGCCCAGGAGGATGGCAAGCGGGACCCCGTCCCCCAGGGTCCCGAAGTATCTGAGAAAGAACGTGAGAACGCCGAGGCTTGCGGCAAGGATCAGGTTCCCCCGCAGGGTCAGGGGAGAGGTTACGGGGTCCGTTGCCATGAAAAAGGCGCCGAGAACGAGGCTGCCGGAGAAAAGCTGGAACAGCACGCCGCCGGCAAGCCACCCGCGTCCCATCGGCAGACCGCCGAAAAGCTGCGCCGCGACACAGAAAGTCACGAGGTACGTCACGGGAACCTGCCAGCGGATGACGCGGCGCACAATGAGGTACGCCGCGCCGATAAGGAGCAGAGGAACCGATATTTCCCCGATACCCCCCGGCACCGTGCCGACCAGCATGTCGAAAACACCACGGGGCAAGGAAGCACCAAGAAGCGAAAGCACGTGGTCGTTCACCCAGGTCACCACCCGCCCGTCCGTCGCGCTCCAGGGGTAGCCATGCGCCCCAAGGACGGCAAGCAGGCCTCCGCTGCCGGCTTTCCCGCCGGCGAACGCATCCCTGAGGGCAGCCAGAGGAGCCACGGCGGAACCCGCGCCCCTCACCGGGAGCCAGCGGCTCATGGAGTCGCTCCATGAGAAGAGGGCAAACACGACCCCTCCCAGCGCCGGGTTCATCCAGTTTCGGCCGAGCCCGCCGAAGCTTTGCTTGACCACCATGATCCCGAACGCGGAGGCGGCCGCGGGGACATACAGCGGCACACCGGGCGGCATCAGCATCCCCACAAGCAGCCCGGTCACCATGGCGCTGCCGTCCCGGACCGTGATCCTGCCCCAGGCCAGGGACGTGATGAGCTCCGCCAGCAGGGAAACGCCTGCGGCCATCCCCAGGACGCGGAGCGCCGGGCAAGCCGAAGAGGAACACGCCCCACGCCGCGGCCGGCAGCAGGCAGCAGGCGACGCTCCAGTTCAGGCGAGCCGAGCTGACAAGCCCGCGGAGATGGGGCGCCGGAGAAACCGCGAGAGCCGGGGGGGATGCGACGTCCGGGTGAGGCTCAGCCATTGTTGCTCAGGGCTCCTGACCTTTTCCCGCGGCGCAGGCTGTCCGCCAGGGGTATCCTGGACGGACACGCGAAGGAGCAGCACCCGCATTCCGTGCAGGAGGAAAGCCCTTCCGCGAGCGCGGCCGTCACGTCGCCCCGCTGGATGAGCTTGTGCAGGCGCGTGGGAACGAGCCCCCAGGGGCAGGCTTCAACGCATGCTCCGCAGCGGATGCACGGGAGCTCGGGGCCGGTTCGCGCTTCCGCCTGCGTGAACGCCATGACCCCCGACACGCCCTTGGTCACAGGGAAATCCAGGGAGGATATGGAGGCTCCCCGCATGGGCCCGCCCAGGACAATCTTGCCCGGCGCTTCCGAAAGGCCCCCGCATTCTTCGAACAGATCACCCACCCGGGTTCCCACGCGGACCTTCAGGACGCCGGGCCTCCTCACGGCGCCCCCCGTGACCGTGACGCATCGCTCGATCAACGGCCTGTCGAATGCAACGGCCTCGTAGACGGCAAAGAGCGTTGCGACATTCAAGACGACGCACTCCGACCCGTCATGCGCAACGCCGTTGGAAGCGGCGTGAGCGAGAACCGAGGCGCGAACCAGCTCCTCGTGTCCCTGAGGGTAGCGCGCCGAAACGCCGATCATCTGGAACCCCCGGGCGATGTCATCGAACGCCTCTTTGAAAAACGGGATCAGCTCCTCCTCCGATGGCTGACCGATGACCAGGACGACGTTGGCGGCTTCAAGGATCTTCTGGCAGATGCGCATCCCCGTCACGATCTCCCGGCTCCTCTCACGCATGAGGGAAACATCCGCATACAGGGATGGCTCGCACTCTATCCCGTTGGCGATCAGAAACGCCACCTGCCGACCAGGCTGACGGGCCAGCTTGATGTGGGTCGGGACAAGCCCACCGCCCAGGCCAACCACCCCGGCGGCGCGGATGCGCGCCAGGAGGTCGGACCGGGAGAGCTTCTCCCAGTCGTTCGTGGCGCGAGGCTTTCCTGTCCGGTCGAACTCACCACCGAGCTCGACGAGCGCCGCCACGGAGACCGTCCCGTCCGCGCCGGCCCTCCGATCCACCCTCACCACGGTGCCGGGAATGGATGAATGGACGTTAGCGGAGCGAGCCCCGTCCGCCTTCCCGATCAGCATGCCCTCCTGAACGCGGTCACCCGGGCGCACCAGGCATGAGGCAGGGGTGCCTGCATGCTGGAGCATGGGGATGAGGGCGAATGCCGGAACCGAGGCGTTGGTGATACGCTGCGCCCCGGGCGAAAGATTGACCGACGGCGGGGTCACCCCGCCGGTCGAGAGAAATGGCTGCTGTCTCTTCATGGAATCTGGTCTCGCCGCGCTTCTCCATTTAAGCGCCAAAGATTGCCGCGGATCAAGAGTCCCAGGCGCAGATCCCTTCCCAACAGGAGAAGGAGCGCGCAGAAAGCAAGAGCAGTGAATGGCAGCTCTCCCGCCAGCGCCCGGGCGGGGCCGCGCACCGCTGCTTCAACGGGCCGGCCCTGGGACAGGAGCAGCGCGTCGAGGCTGGCCGAAGCCGGGTGGGCGCTCACGCTGGCGAGCCAGGTCGAATCGAATACCTTCACGGTCCGCAGCCTGGCGCGAACGACGCCGGTGATCGGGTTGACCAGGTATTCCTGTCGATAGACGCGTTCATCGGGCGCCGGTTCTCTCCATTTCCTTCCGAACCCCACGGTCTGTTGGTAGGCCTCATGCGCGACCAGGTCCGAGAAGTCCGGCAGCCGGTCCGCTTTGGAGCCCTGCCGAAGGCGGGCCACGGCATCCCAGGAGAACTCGTGCGCTCCCGAAACCGCAATCGGAGCCGGGAAGGCCCCGCCCCGAGAGAGAGGGACAAGAACGACGATTGCGATCGAGAAGAGCGCCAGGGACAGGGCGCGGTGTCCTCCTTTTCCGGGCTCCCTGCCACTCCTGACGAGGGGGACCGCCGCGAACACGAGCGCCCTTCGCCACTCATCAGCGGCCTGCCTCACCACGGGGGCTGCGAGCACGACGAGCAGAGAACAGAGAAACGGCGCAACGGGTTGCAGAAGCATGGCGAGCGAACGACCATTCACGAGGAAAAAGACGAGCAGGGAAATGACGCCTATGCCAAGGTAGCGAAGAAGGGGTCCCCTTGATCTGCCCAGATCGGTCCAGCTCTTCCCGGCAAAGGCAAGACGCATTCGCAGGAGGGGAAGGCAGAACGCGAGAAGACAAAAGGAGAGAGCCAGCAGGGAAGGGCCGCTCGCAAGGATGGCGGGAACCCAAAGGAGCGACACCGAGGCAAGCGCTGGTGGCCAGCGGCTCCGTCTCTGTGTGCCCCGGCTCATGAGCGCGGCGAATGCGATCAGCGCGACCAGGCTGATGAGCTTCTCCACCGGATCGAAGTCCACCAGCCGCCAGGCGCTCCGCGCTGGAGGACCCAACATGCTCCACAGGCTGAAGTAAAGACGGAGGGACATGAAACGCGCGGGGACGTACAGCGCGTGCTGCTCAGCTTCTCCCGAGGTCACCGTGAAATAGCCGGCCATCCTGTCGATGTACGGGTCACGCCGCGGATCCAGGGGATCCAGGCGCTCGCGAAGGCCGGCGTAGGCAGACCGAACGCTGGAGGAAAAATCGTAGAAATCCACCGTTGCGGTGCGCTCGGAGACAATTCCAGGACCGAGCCGCTCGAGGGCGCCCGGCATCAGAGTGTCCGCCGGGCCGCCCACGCGGACCAGGAGCGTGTAGTAGCCGCGCCAGAGGCGGCTTGGCTTAGGCGTGACGAACGGCGCGAAGGGTATCCAGAGCACAACGAGCACAAGAAGCGCCACCGCAAGCACCGGAAGCACGGAAGGCATGAGCGACCGTTTTCCGGCTGCGACCGGCGGCGCCTCCTGGGCCGGCCGGCGCTTCTTTCGAGGCGTGGAGGGTTTTGGGCGCCCGGTGGACCCCTGCGTGCGCTGCTGGGGTCGGGCCCGCTTCACGGCAGCCGCTCGGCTCACAGCGTGCAGAATGCCACCGCTATGAAGAATCCTAGCAGGGCGCCGACAAAGACCTCTGAGATGGTGTGGCCATGGATCTCCTTCACGGGCTTGCTCCTGAGGGTGTGATTTCGCGAAAGATCGCGGATGAGCTGGTTGATCACCCGGGCCTGAGCGCCGGCAGCACGCCGGACTCCCAGGGCATCCCGGAACGTGAGCAGGGCGTAGAACAGGGTCACGAAGAACAGCGTCGAATCCACGCCTTCAACGAAGGCGGCCGCCGTGGCAAGAGATGCGACGACCGCGGAGTGGCTGCTGGGCATGCCGCCGGTGGACCAGAGGATGTGGATGAGGATCTCCTTTGCCGTCCGCGGCCGGTTGCGAACGAGCATGATGCAGGACTTGAGGACTTGCGCGATGAACCAGCTCGAGAAGGCGGAAAGGAACACCGGGCTCGCCAGTGCCCTCGAGAGGAGGCCCACGGCGCTGTGAGAGAGCATCGGTCGAGTTTCCCTTGATGCCTCCTGGATGTCAAGGCGCGACGCGAATTCCGCGCAATCCTTGACACCCCCTGCCGACGTTACTACTATTCTGCGCTACATGGCGCAGGCAAGGAACGAGGCCACCGGTGAATGGCTGCACGCCGGAAAATCCGCAGTCAGCATGTACGGGAACTTCTTCTACTGGCTTTTCCGGGAGCCCTTCCCCGTCCGCCAGCTCGGCAACCAGATCGTGCTGGTCATGCTGGATGCCGTAGCCGTCAGCACGGTGACCGCCGTGGTCATCGGGCTGATCATGGCCTGGACCGCCGGCTGGAACGGGATGAAGTTCAGCGTGGTGAACTGGTCAGGGGCCGCAACGGTCTACCTGCTCCTCTCGGAAGCGGTCACCATGTTCGGCGGGCTTGTCTTTGCCGCCAAGATCGGGACCGCCTTCACGGTGGAGATCGGCTCCATGCAGATGAGCGGGCAGCTGGATGCGCTGCGGCTCATGGCCGTGGAGCCCGTCCAGCACATCGTCATCCCGCGCGTGCTCTCCTCCATCATCTGCCTCGTCTTCCTCAACATGATCAGCCAGGGAGCGGCCATCATCGCGGCCATGGTCGCTGTGCGGTGGTGGTTCGACGTCTCGTTCACCATCTTTCTGCAGCACGTCTTCCAGATCCTGCGCTATCCCATCCTCACCAACTCCTACATCCGCTCCGCCATCATGGCGTTCTTCATTGCCATAAACGCCTGCGGTCTCGGGTTCAACTTCAAGGGCGGGGCCGTCGAGCTGGGCAGGACCACCACCAAGTCCATCGTGCTCAATTTCATCTTCGTGATCAGCATCGACTGCCTCTACGGAGTCATGGACCAGCTGACCGGCTGGAGCTCGATTTGATCCGCATCCGGGACCTCACCTTCGCCTTTCCCGAGAGGCCCGTTCTGCGGGACCTGAGCCTGACATCGAGGAGTCCCTCACCACCGTGGTCATCGGCGCAAGCGGCATCGGAAAGTCCGTGCTCCTGAAATGCATCACCGGCCTGCTGCAACCCGCAGGCGGGCAGCATCACCATCGACGGAGACGAGGTGGTGGGCGCGGAGCGCAACGACCTCCTGCGCATCCGGCGCAAGATCGGGCATGCTCTTTCAGGAAGGGGCGCCTTTTCGACTCGATGACCGTGCTTCGAGAACGTGGCATTCCCGCTTTCCTACCACAAGCTGTTCCCCGCGAGGGAGATCGAGCGCAAGGTGATGGCGTACCTGGACCTCGTCGGCATGGCGGAATACGCGCACGCCATGCCCAGAGAGCTCTCCGGGGGAATGAAGCGCAAGGTCGCCGTGGCGCGCGCCATGATCCTCGAGCCCCGCTACCTGCTGTACGACGAGCCCACCGCGGGGCTCGACCCGTCGTCCTCGGCGGTCGTGGAGGCCATGATCATGCGCCTGCAGGCCGAGCGCTCCATCACGTCCCTTGTCGTGACCCACGACATCGACCTCACCCGCTACATCGCGGACAGGATTGCGTTGCTGGAAGACGGCCATATCGTTGCTCTCATGACGCGAGATGAGGCGTTCCAGGAAGGTTCGCCGGTCTACGAGCATTTCATCGAGAACCGCGAGAAAATCCGGCAGGAGAAGGTCAGTGAAGGCCAATAGAATCATCCGTGTCATCGTCATCGTCATCATTGCGCTCGCCACCGCAACGTTCCTTTACCTGCTCATGAACAACTTCCAGTTCACCCGCGGGGTCTCCGTCCGCGTCCACTTCACGAGCATCGGAGATCTGAACACGGGGTCCTGGGTCAGGAAAGCGGGCATCAAGGTGGGATCGGTCACCGGACTGACTCCGGCGCCGGATGAGAAGACGGTCATCGTGACTCTGGCCTTCCGGCCCGGGCAGATGGTGCGTCAGGGGGACCAGTTCGCCCTGGTTTCAAAGGGCATCCTCGGTGACGTGTACATCGAGCAGCACCCGGGGCCCATCGATTCGCCCCCTGGCGAAAGAGGGGCAGCTCTTTGAAGGCCAGCCGTTCTTCAGCCTCTCCGACCTTCTGGGCGGGGAGACCATGGGAATGGTGACGGACATCGCATCCAGCATCAAGGACATCGTCGGCATGCTGAAGAAGAACCAGGGCGCCCTGGACAGCTCCATCCGGGACATTCAGAAGACCACGGAGAACGTGCGCATCGTCACCGACCGGGCCGTTCAGCTCACTGACTCCGTCCCGCGCCTTGCCAACGAAATAGCGACCTCCGTTGACGAGCTCCAGGCCACCGTGAATGACGTGGCCGTCACCACCCATCGACTGGTGGCGCGGATGGAGACCAACCTGACCACGAGCTCGGACGACCTGGCCGCATCCATGAAGAACATCCGCCAGACATCCGCCGAGATCCAGGGAGCCGTCAACGGGCTCACGGCGCAGAAATCGGTCATCTCGACTCTCAGCTCACCCCAGGTCGCACAGAGCCTGGATTCCACCGTGAAGAACCTGGAAGAGATCTCGAAGAGCCTTCTTGCCGTGTCCAAGGATACTGAAAAAATCGTCGAGGGAGTGCGTATCATCATAGAACAGAAGTAAGCCGCTTTTGTCCGTTCATGCCGCTCAGCCTTTCCGTCTCTTGACAAATCGTACGTATACGTATATGTTGCATGTTACTTAAACCTATTCGAATACCTTCACGTCAGAGGGGGGGCATCATGATCAGGAAGATCACCATGATCGAGCCGAAGAACGATCACCTGCATATCTATTCCCAGTATGAGCTTCCTCGCCTGGGAGGAGTGCTCCTGGCAACCCTCATGAGGAACCACGGCTACCAGGCGGAGGCTCTTTTCATGGAGAGCAGGGAAGTGCGCGCCCGGCAGACGGAGACAGACCTCGTGGGCATCTCCACCATCACCCCGACCTCCCGCAGCGCCTACGATCTGGGAGACCTCTTTCGCGCGCAGGGCACACCCGTCGTGTTCGGCGGCCCTCACGCGAGCTTCCTGCCCGAAGAGGCCCTCGAGCACGGTGACTACGTCATTGCCGGAGAAGGGGAGACAGGGTTCCCCATGCTCGTTGACGCCCTGAACGGAAAGGGCTCGCTGTCCGACGTACCGGGGCTTGTCTGGAAAGAGAACGGGACAATCCTTCGCAATCCGACGGCGCCTCCTATAGAGGACCTGGACTCCCTCCCCTTCCCCGATTTTTCCCTCCTGGACATGGGCTCCAGGAAAAAAATGGGAATCCAGGGACCGGGGCGCTCCACCGTCCCCATGCAGACCTCCCGCGGCTGTCCGTTCGACTGCACCTTCTGCTCCGTCACCGGGATGTTCGGCAAGCGCTATCGTCACCGTTCGACGGAGAATATCATCGCGGAGCTCAGCCAGTACGATCGCAAAGAGAACATCATATTCTTCTACGATGACAACTTCGCCGCGAACCCCCGCAAGACAAAGGAGCTGCTGCGGGAGATGATCCGGCGCAAGCTTGGGTTCGAATGGTCCACCCAGGTGAGATCCGACATCGCCAAGGACCCTGAAATGCTTGACCTGATGGTCCAGGCAGGATGCACCTCCCTGTACATTGGCTTCGAGTCCGTGGATCCGCAGGCCCTGCGGGAAATGAAGAAGAGCCAGTCCGTGGACGACATCCGCTTTGCCATCCGCGAGGTCAGGAGGCGCAGGATCCACGTGCACGGAATGTTCGTCTTCGGCTTCGATTCCGACACCCCTGCCAGCGCCCGCGCGACAGTGGATTTCGCAATCGCTGAAAAAATCGACACGACGCAGTTCATGATCCTGACGCCCCTTCCCGGGTCCGGCTTCTACAAGCGAATGGTCGCGGAAGACAGGCTTCTGGACACGCAGTGGGACACCTTCGACGCTCATCACGTGAAGTTCATTCCGAGGGGGTTCACTCCGTGGGAGCTCCAGAACGCCCAGATCGAGGCGCACTCCCGGTTCTATTCGCTTCTGCGGGTCGCCGCGCGGCTCTTGCGGGGAAGATTCGGCGGGTTCGTTGTCGGCTTGTACGCACATGCGTTGAACAGGAGCTGGCAACGGCAGGAGCATGACTACCTTGCCTGGATCCGCCGGCTGCGCTTGAGACCGTTGCCTGCCTGACCGCGTACTCGCCGAACGCGTACTCGCGTACCGCGTATTCGCCGAACTCGCCGAACGGGTACTCCCGTATTGGCCTTCGTGCCGGCCGGGTATATTGTTGAGTTGAGGACCAGGCCTTCACTGAATGAGACCACTGTCAGCGCTCAAGCGACTCTTTCCCTGGCTCGCGCCTAAACCCCGCACGTTTGCCTTGGTCGGCAAAAGCGGCACGGGAAAGAGCTTCAAGGCCCGCCAGGTTGCCCGCCGGTTTCGCATTGACCTCATCATAGACGACGGCCTGCTCATCCGCGGACAGAAGATTGTCGCGGGCCGGTCTGCAAAGCGGGAAAAGGGAATCCTGAGCGCCATCAAGACCGCCGTCTTTGCGAACCCGGACCAGATCGCGGAAGCGCGAAAAGCGATCGTAGGGCCAGAGCAATACGCGCATCCTCGTGATCTGCACGTCGCTCAAGATGCTCAAGAGGATCGTCTCCACCCTGGCCCTCCCTCCGATAACCCGCGTGATCACGATAGAGGAGGTCTCCACGCGCGAGGAAATATCGCGCGCGCTGAAGATCCGCGCCGAACAGGGGAAGCACATCATTCCTGTTCCTGCCGTCGAGATCAAAAGAAGCTACCCGCATATCTTTTTCGAGTCGGTCAAGATCCTCCTGAAACAGAAGAAAGGCCTTCGAAAGACGGAGGCGGAGATCGTGGAAAAGACCGTGGTGCGACCTGAATATGGAATTGGAAGCCGGTCTTCGACCCGGCAACCCCGCTAGAGCCGGCGTGCCGGGGCAAATTGTGTTTGACAGGTGCAAACGCGCAAACTATGATCCTTCCAGGAGGTCATATGCGGAAAACGTTCGTGCTCGCGTTCCTGGTGAGCATCCCGCTTCTGGCCTACGCGCAGCAGCCAACGCTGTTCGTCTCCGAGTCCGACCACTATCGCGTGGTTTCCGAGACAAGCCAGTCCCAGGCTGAGGACCTCTCCCGCCGGATGGAGGCGGCCCTCACCCTCTACAACGGCATATTCCACTTCGACCTCACGCAGCTTCCGGCCAAGTTCAACGTGAAGATCTTCAAGGACCTGGACAGCTTCAACGCTTATGTCTCCAGCGTGATCTCCCAGACGCGGACGGACTTCGTATTCATCTCGTGGTCTGATCCCTCGAAATCGGAGCTGCTTTGCTTCCCCAAGGAGGAGAAAGCCTTCACCGTGTCCATGCTTCACCAGGGCGCCATCCAGTTCCTGAAGGGATTCGTGGACAACGCTCCCCTCTGGCTTCGCGAAGGGGTCGCCACCTACCTCGATGCATCACCCTATGACCCGAAGACAGGCTCCTTCACTTTCCGCGCGAACCTCCTGTGGCTGGACGGCTTGAAGGCGAACATCCGCGGGGAGACCCCGGAAAAGGAGATTCCATTCACGGACCTTCTCAATTTCACCCGTGACATGGCCCAGGCGCAGCAGGAGATCTTCATGCAGGAATCCTGGGGCCTCGTGCACTTCCTCCTGTCCTCCCCGCAGCCGGAGTACAACCGGGTCATATGGGATGCAATCAGCGCCCTTGACCCCAAGGCGAGCCTTGAGATCAACTCCGTCAAGGTTCGCAAACGCGCTTTCTCATGGATCGCTGACCAGAAGCTCGACCTTGACTTCCAGACTTTCATGCTTTCCCTCAAGACGGGCAGCGACCTGGTGCGTGACGGGATTGACCAGTACACCAAGGGAGACCTCACCGCCGCGGAGAAGACCCTGACGAACGCGGTCGACCTGCAACCGGAGACCAGCGCGGGCTGGTACTATCTTGGCCTGATCTCCTACTCCCGCAAGGACTACGCGAAGGCTGACGACCTCTACATGAAAGCGTTCCAGCTCGGGGCCAACGCGGCCACCATCAATTATGCCCTGGGGGTGAACGCATTCGCTGCCGGCAGGAATGCCGACGCTTCGAAGTACCTCACGTTCGCAAAGGATGCGGACCCCGCCACGTACGGGGACAAGGTGAACGCCCTCCTGAAGAGGATGGAGTCGTCAAGATAGACGGCCATCGAGATGGCCCCCTACTCTTTCTGACCTCCCTGACTCCTCTTTCTCCCGCGGCGCCGGCGGCGTCGATGCCTCCGCGGTGCACCGTCGCGCCCCGCTCCCGGGGGGAGGTCCGTTTCCCGCGCTTGAGCGCGGGGCTGGCGGGCGGTGATCTCTTCCTCGAAGGACTCCGCGGCTTCGGCCAGGTCTTTCTTCGACGGGAACAGGGGCTCAGACACGGTCCGCAGGTACTGCTGGATCAGGAAACGGGCATCCGGATCCCGCAGAATGTCCTCCCGGGCCGCAATGAGATCCCGGAAGAGCAAGCCAAACATTGATGTGCGTGCAAGCGCATGACCGGCATCGTAGTCCTGGTCGATGCGACGGAGCCTCTCCCACAATGGGCCAGCGGTGAACTTCGCCCTTCTCTCATGCAGGTCCTTCGCGAGAGCCGGGAATATCGTTTCGAACAGGCGAAGCCGGAATCCCATATCGAATATCTCGGCCGCCCCACCGGAGGTCAGGATCTTGTAGATCTCCTCCGTGACCCTCTCACGGGAGCACGTCAACAGCGACTCGTGATACCGCTTGATGAGCACGGAGACGGACAGGGGCACGGGAAACCGCATGAGACTCGCGTATTTCACTGCGCGGATCATGCGCACGGGGTCCTCTGTGAACGAGGATTCCGCGGGAATCAGAGTGCGAAGCCTGCGCTGGCGGATGTCCGCGAATCCTCCGACGTAGTCGATGATGTGACGGTCCACGGGACAGTAGTACAGGGCGTTGATGGTGAAATCCCGGCGCTCCGCATCCTCCTCCATGGTCCCAAAGCGGTTGTTGACGTCCCCGCCGTCCAGATCATTTGACGCCTCAACGGCTCCCGACCCGCGCGCGCGGAAGGTCGTCACCTCGATGACTTTTTCCCGTCCGCAATAGACGTGGACGATGCGGAACCTGCGGCCGATGATCCGCGCAGACCTGAACACGCGGCGGACCTGCTGCGGATGGGCGTCGGTGGCGACATCGAAGTCGTTCGGAGTGCGGCCCACGACGAGGTCCCGAACCGCGCCGCCCACGATGTAGGCGTGAAAGCCGTCCTTTCGCAGACGACGCACCACCCAAACGGCATCCGGGTCCACGAGCCCCAGGTTTATCCCGTGCTCACCCTCCGTGTAGATATGCGCTTTCTTTTCTATTGCACCGTCTGGTGTTGTTCTATATCTGAAAAGCAAGCTGAAATCCCGGTTTCCTCCGCCCCCGTGTGCGGCGCGGCCAGATTGCGCGCCAGTGTCCCCATGGTAACTCACCGCGGGCTGGGATGCAAGGCGGCGAACCGGCAGGCAGCGGTCAAAATCTCTGTTGCAGCCGCCAGCCAACCGGTTTACCATAGGCGATCCCATGGAGGTATCATGCTGCCCATCGAGATCCGCAGGGTGAGGTCGAAAAAAGACAGGGCCGTATTCGTCACAATGCCCTGGAAGCTGTATCGCGAAGACCATCACTGGGTTCCACCACTCATCGGTGACCAGATGCAGTTCATCGACCCGTCCCGCGGAGTGTTCTTCGATCATGGAGAAGCGGAGCTCTTCCTTGCATACCGGGGCGCTGAACCCGTGGGAAGAATCAGCGCGCACGTCAACACGCGCTATGACGAGTACTATGCGGACGGAAAAGGGTTCGTGGGTTTCTTCGAGTGCGAGGACAACGCGGACACCGCTCAGGCGCTGTTCGCCGCGGCCGGCGGCTGGCTCAGCGCGAAGGGAAGGAAGTTCGCCGAGGGGCCGATGAGCTTCGGTGTGTACGACGAAACGGGCATCCTCATAGACGGGTTCGACACGGACCCCTACGTCCTCACCGGGCACAATCCGCCCTATTACCAGCGCCTGTTCGAGACAAACGGATGGGGAAAGTCCGTGGACTGGTACGCATTTCGGGGCAGGGCGAGCGTGTTCAGGAAAGAGCTGAACCCCCGCTACTTCGTGCTCTCCCAGAGAGTGATCAAGAGAAACGGGCTCACCATCCGCCAGGCGGACATGAGGCATCACCTCGACCGGGAAGCGCAGATCGTGCAGCGGATTTTCGCCACCGCGTGGAACAGGAACTGGGGTCATGTCCCGCTCACCGACAAGGAGTTCGACCGGCTGAAGGATGGCGTCAAACAGTTCGTGATCCCCGAGCTCACTTTCATCGTGGAGCTGGACGGGAGGCCCGTCGGATTTGCCCTTGCCATTTATGACGCAAACGTGGCCGTCAAGAAGGTCAACGGCCGCCTTTTCCCGTTCGGCTTCATCACGCTGCTCGCCACCATGAAGAAGACGCGCAGGTTCCGCCTGGTCCTGATGGGCGTCCTGGAGGAGTACCGCCACCAGGGGATCGAGGTGGCCATGTATTCCCATGTCATCCAGGAAGGAATGCGCAGGGGCTTCGAGGAAGTGGAAATGTCAATGATCGTGGAAACCAACGAGGCCATGATCAACTCCGCGGAGCGGATGCCCGTGGAGCGCTACAGAACGTGGAGAATTTACCGAAAGGATCTCTCAGCATGAAGGACCTCATCGAACCTCGCGTGCTCAAGGGCTTTCGCGATTTCCTTCCCGACAAGGAGGCGCAGAGGCTGGCAATCCTCAGGAAACTTGAGGAGGTCTTCCGGCTTTGCGGCTTCTCTCCCATAGATACTCCCGTGCTGGAATACGCGGAGGTCCTGCTGGGCAAGGGCGGCGGGGAAACCGACAAGCAGGTGTACCGGTTCAAGGATCATGGGGACAGGGACGTGGCTCTCCGGTTCGACCTCACCGTGCCGTTTGCCCGGTTCATGGCCGCCCACCTGAACGAGGTTCCCCTGCCCTTCCGCCGGTGGCACGGGGCGAAGGTGTGGCGCGGGGAGAACACGCAGCGAGGCCGCTACCGCGAGTTCATGCAGGTGGACTTCGACATCGTCGGCCCTGACTCGGCCTCCGCAGACCTGGAGATCCTCCTCCTCATGCGTCGATGCATGAGAGCCCTCGGCATGGAGAAATCCACCATTCACTTCGCGCACCGGGGGGTATTCAACTCATTCATCGCCGGGCTCGGGCTCCAATCCCAGACCGTCGAGGTCCTTCGAACCATCGACAAGGCGCGCAAGGTGGGCGAGGAAAAAACAGGGGAGGCCCTGGAACAGGCGGTTGGTGCGGAAAATGCCCGCACGATCATGCAGTTCATCGAGCCACGGGAAGGGATGAAGTCCCTGGACAGGCTGCAGGAGATGGTGGGGAGTGAAAACGAAGGTGTGCAGAGGCTTTCTGCAATCTCCTCCTGCCTGGATGATACCGGTGTCTCCTCTTCGTTCTCATTGGATCCTTCCATCACACGGGGACTGGACTACTACACGGGCGTGGTATTCGAAACGTTTCTCTCTGAGCTTCCCGCAATCGGCTCCGTCTGCTCCGGCGGCCGGTACAACGACCTCGCCTCCCTCTACACGCACCAGAGGCTGCCCGGCGTGGGAGCATCCATCGGCATCGACCGCCTGATGGCGGCAATCGAAGAGCTGGGCCTCGAAGCGTCCGCCACATCCGCTCCGTCCCTGCTCATTGCGTGCCTCGCGGAGCGGCTTGTGGGAGACTACCACAAGAAGGCGGAAGCCTTTCGGGAGGCGGGAATCCCGGCGGAAGTCTACCCGGAGCAGAAGAAGCTGGCCGTCCAGTTCACCTATGCGGAGAAAAGGGGGATACCCCTGGCCCTTGTGATCGGAGAAAAGGAAAGCGGCGAAGGGATAGTCGGGCTGAAAGACCTCCGCTCCCGTCAAAGCTATGACGGGCTTACACTCGAAACCGCGATAGGTAAAGCGAAAGAGCTGCTTCGGTAATCCCCAGGGACGCGGCGGAAACCGCGCGCGGAGTGTCCTCCTGCGTATGCCACTGGGGGTAGTCCAGGTCAATGAGGAGGCATGACGGGACCCCCCTGCGCGCAAAAGGGTGATGATCCGAGATGATGTATTTCAGGCGCTGGGGCTTGCTTTGCGTGAATGGCGCCCATCCGCGGGAGGCTCCCAAGCCGAACAGCTCCTGGGTGAGGCGCCTTTCCGCCGGGAACATGAAGATATGGGCGTCGATGTCAAACACCATCCCGACGCCTCCCACCATGTCGAGCACGACGACCTCCGCAGGCGGCACGCCCCAGGCCGGATGGCAGGCGCACCACTCTGCCCCCATGGAGAAGTCGT
The DNA here is from genome assembly GCA_963745235.1 of uncultured Spirochaetota bacterium. Classification (GTDB taxonomy): domain Bacteria; phylum Spirochaetota; class Spirochaetia; order SZUA-6; family Fen-1364; genus Fen-1364. The sequence continues at coordinate 56,474 of CAVUXE010000052.1, forward strand.
TCCCATCGATGTTCCCCAGGTCCTCGGCATCGAAAAATGCGACAAGCACGTCCCTCGAAAGCCTCTGCAGCGCAAGCCATTCCAGCATGTGGAGGAAGATCGCGGTGCCGGAGCCTCCGTCGTTGGCGCCGGGGATGGGACACTCCCGCCGGGCGAGGTCCGAGTCCCTGTCTGCCCGGGGCCGCGTGTCGAAATGCGTGCCCAGGAGAACCGGGCCGCCGGAAGGGTTGGCGCAACGAAATGCGCCTATGATGTTGGCACAGCTGACGGCTTGACCGCGGAAGGGCACCCGGAAGTCCTGCCGCATGACCTCCGTGGCGGATGAACGCAGCCGATCTTCCAGCATTGCAAGGAGGCGTCCGTGCGGGGGTGTCCCGGGGACCCGGGGGCCCAGGGCCACCTGCTCCTCCACCAGGGCAAGGATCTCCCGCCCGGCTTCCTCCTCAGGTGATGTCGTGGACAATCTGGTTCTCGACAAGGCGCAGGCTTACCCGCCTGGACGACGGCTCGGAGAAGGCCTCGAAGGCCGCCTCTTCGAGGTACCTGATGAAGCTCGCCTCCAGGGCGCGGGCGCCGGTTTCCTTGCGCACGCTCTCTTCGACGATCCGCTCCAGGACCTTGTCTTCTATCACGAGCTCCTTTCCCTCGAGATGGAACTCGTTCATGTATTGAGCCACGAGGCTGCCGCGGAGGATCTCCGCGAGCTGCTCACGCGTGAGGGCCTGGAAGGGAACGATGCGGCGGAACCGCCCGATGAGCTCGGGAAGGAACCCGTAGTTCATGAAGTTCCGCGCCAGGGTCACGTCGTCCTCGGTGTATGAAACGGCTATCTTGCCCAGCTCTCCCGTTGCCGGCTCCCGACCGAAGCCGATGTGCTCCGTGTTTCCCTGGTCGATCATCCCCTTGAGGCCGGAGAAAGCGCCGCAGGCGATGAAGCCGATGTCCTGCGTCGACATCACCGCCTTGGGCGCGTAGTCAGAATGCGTGTACTCCAGGGGAACGGGCATCTCGATGGATTCCAGCATCTTGAGGAGCTCCCGCTGAACGCCGAGTCCGGAAACATCCTTGGTGGTCCCTGCCCCGGAGAAGACCGCGCTGTTCTGCCCGGAGGCGAGCTTGTCGAACTCATCGAGGCAGACGATCCCTATGGCCGCGTAGGCGATGCTCATGTCCGCCGCATAGAGGAGCCGCGTGAGGATGGAGTTGACGTCCTGGCCGACGTAGCCGGTCTCGGAGAAGCCCGTCATGTCGATGACGACAGTCGGCAGCCTCAGGATGTCGCGAAAAAGGATTTCAACGAGGTACGTCTTTCCGCAGCCGGTCGGGCCGACGAAAAGCATGGTGGTCTTGGGCGGCAGGTTCTCCCGCCGGGCCCCTTCGAGCCAGATTCGTCGCAGCCGGCTCGACATGGCGATATGCGCCGAGGGCTATTGCGCGGACCGCCTTCAGCTGGCCGACGTACCCGCAGGAAGCTATGTGCGCCTCGATCTCGCGCGGAAGAAGCACGGGAATGGTTCGCACGAAGGCCGCGACTTCCTGGTCGAAGCGCTCCGGCCGAGCGCCCTTCTTGCCGGGTGTGAGGATGGCGATCTCCTCCCTGTTGCCTATAGTGTACTCTCACCAGGCTTGCCGCGACAATAGAGAACGCCCCCTGAGAGGGCCGCCCGCGACTCGGGGAGGCCTACGCCTCTGGAGGGCCCTCGGGAAGGCTTATGCCTTCACGGGGCTGGACGAGAATTTCTTCCTTGCCGCGGGCGGAGTACGCGATGACCTCCCGCTTCAGAAGCTGGGCAAGCATTGCCTGCACTTCCTTCTCACTCATTCCGAGGTGCTCCGCCGCCCACAGGGTGAACTCCGCGAGGTTCACCCGGCTCCCCTTGTAGGTGGCGACGCCGTGCTCCTGCGCGTACTGCACGAGCCCCGCCCAGAGCTGGTTCTGCCTGTTGGTGGACATGAGGTTCTGGATGATTGCGTTCGCCCTTCGGATCCTCTCCGAGAGGATCCTGTTCATCTTGCGGGCAAAATCAGGATTTGATCCCATTGTGGATTCGTACAGCTTCTCGTTCAGGACGAGCAGCCGCGTGGGGTGCACGGCTACCGCCGTGGCGGAGCGGGGCATCTTCTCGATGATGGCCATCTCCCCGAACATGTCTCCCTTGTTGAGCACCGTCAGCGTTTTGCTCGAGGAAGGTCCCGTTGCCTTTCGGATCTCCACCTGCCCTTCCACGATGACAAACATCTCGTTTCCTTCCTCGTTCTCGCGGAAGATCACGTCACCGGCGCTGAAGAAGCGCAGATGCTTGTCATAGGTGCTCTTGTCGATCTTCATCTACATCGTGTCCTTTGCCAGAGCCGCGGCAAGGTCCCCCCCGGATACTTCCTGCAGCACTATGTCGCAGAGACCCCGCGGGATCACCAGCCTCACCCGTCCCTGGCGCTTTTTCTTGTCCCTTTCGAAGGCGGGTGCCAGCTCGTCATACCGAGTGCCCGCCTCCAACCGAAAGCCATACAGCAGCAGGAGAGACAGCACACGGTCTCGAAACCCGGCCTCCGTCAGACCCAGGTGGACCCCGGCGGAAAGCGCCCTTCCGATCCCCCAGGCCACCGCTTCCCCGTGGGTCCAGCCGGAGAAGCGCGTCGCGCTCTCCAGGGCGTGCCCGAAAGTATGCCCCAGATTCAAGACCGCCCGCATTCCCCTCTCCCGAGGGTCCTCCTGGACGATCCGTCCCTTGACCGCGATGCACCGCCGGATCATTTCCTCCAGGACCGCGGGCTCGCGCGCAATCACGTCAACGGATGAGCGTTCCAGGAGGGAAAAGAGCTCCCCGTCTCCGATGAGCGCGGTCTTGATCACTTCCGCGAGACCCGAGGTGTATTCCCTGGCGGGAAGAGGTCTCAGGAGAGAGACGTCGATGTAGATGCGGGAGGCGGGGTAGAAGGTTCCCACCAGGTTCTTGAAGCCCATGAAATCGATGCCTGTCTTGCCGCCAAGGGAGGCATCCACCATGGCAAGGAGCGTTGTCGGAACAAGGACGAGCCCGCATCCCCGCATGTAAAGAGAAGCCGCAAAAGCAGCGACATCGCATACCACGCCGCCGCCCATGCCGACTACAGCGTCATCCCGCCCGAGCCCGAGGGATGCGCATTTTTCCAGCACGGATTCGACGCTTTTCCAGCACTTGGCGGGCTCCCCCGCCGGGATGGCCACCCAGCGCTCCACGCCGGCGCCGAAAAGGCCGTGCGTTGTCGCGTCAAACACGCGGAGAGAGCCGGCGGGCTCCAAAGGCGCTCCGAAGACGACATCCGTCCTTGTCCCCCCGACGTCGAAGGAGAGATTTCCCTTCACGTCAGCTCCCCGCCGAGGGCGGCGAAATCACGCGCAAAGTCCGGATACGAGACGGCCGCGCATTCGAAGCCCGCCACTTGCACGCCGCCAGGCACCCCCGCTGCGGCCACAGCCGCGGCCATGGCAATCCGGTGGTCACCCTGGGGGTCGATCGTTCCCGCGCGAAGCTTCTGGGGTCCCTCCACCGCGAAGCCGTCGTCGAAGACCTGCAGCCTGCCTCCCAGCCCCTCAACGAGGCGGGTGATCATGGCGAGCCTGTCGCTCTCCTTGAAGCGCAACTCCTCCGCGCCGCGCACTTCCGTCACGCCGTCAGAGAAAAGCCCGAGCACCGCCAGAAGAGGGATCTCATCGATGAGCTCGGGAACCTCCTCCGCGTCTATGCGGGTGCCGGAGAGAGAGGCGCCGTTCACTTCGATGGTCCCCGAGGGCTCACCGAGTGAGGCGTGTTCCTCCCGGATATCCACCCTGGCGCCCATGCGGCGGACCACGTTGAGAAAGCCGTTCCTGGTGGGGTTGACGCCGCAGCCGCGCACCAGGAGGTTGCGCCCGGAGATGAGGGAAGCCGCGATGAAGAAGGCGGCTGAGGACACATCTCCCGGAACCTCGACCTGGAACGGAGGCAGCGCGGAAGGGGGATGCAGCACAAGCTCCTCCGAACTGCTCGAAAGGCGCACGCCGAGGGCGGACAGCATCCGCTCCGTGTGGTCCCGCGAGTGTGTCTTCCCGGTGATTCGTGACGGACCGCCCGCGCGAAGGCCGGCCAGGAGAAGGCAGCTCTTCACCTGCGCGCTGGGCACCGGCAGCGAATACGACAGAGGCGTGAGGTCACCGCGGCCCGGGCAGAAAGCACAGCGGCGCGAACCTGCCGCCGTCCCTGCCCTCGATCCGCGCCCCCATCTGGCGCAGAGGCTGCACCACTCTGGCCATTGGCCGCGCAAGGAGCGACTGGTCTCCCGTGAGCACGGCAAAGATGGGAAGACCCGCCAGGAGACCCGCCAGCAGGCGCGTCGTGGTGCCGGAGTTCTCAGCATCAAGGGGGCGCTTCGGCTCTTCCAGGCCGCGCAGGCCGGCGCCCTGGACCACCAGGTGGTGGTCCGATTGCTGAATGGAGCAACCGAGGCCCTCCAGGCAGCGGCGCGTGGACACGCAATCACCCGTTGCAAGCGCATTGATCACGGTACTTTTTCCCGAGCTGACCGCCGCGAGCATCAGGGACCGGTGCGTTATCGACTTGTCAGGCGGAGGCGTGTACTCACCCCCTATTCCGCGCGGGGCGCGGAAGGTCGGGTTCATGGATCGAGAGTAAGCGATGAGTTATATTCATGTCAAATGATCGACCTGCACACGCACTCCACGGCGTCCGACGGATCCTGCGCGCCGCAGAAACTCATCGAGCTGGCGCTGGAGGCCGGGCTCACCGCGCTGGCGCTCACGGACCATGACACGCTGGATGGAGTTACCGCGGCGCGTTCCCGGGCCTCCGGGTCCGGACTGCGCTTCGTTGCCGGAGTCGAGATCGAGATAGACTGGGACGCCGAGGCCACCCGACCACCGGCTTCAGCAGGAGAGTTCCACCTCCTTGGCCTGGGGCTTTCCGATCACCGGGACGGGCTGGAGGAAGCCCTGGTGCGCCTGCGGGAGGCGCGTCACCAGCGGAACCTGCGGATGGTGGAGAAGCTTCAGCGGGACGGCATTTCCGTTTCCATGGAAGAGCTCACCGAGATGGCGGGCGGGACGGTGGTAAGCCGCGCCCATTTTGCCCGGCTGTTCGTGCGCAAGAAAGTGGTGAGCTCCATCGACGCGGCATTCTCCCGCCTCATCGGGAAGGGCCAGGCCTACTACGAACCGCGCGCCTGCCTCGTGCTGGATGAGGCCGCCCGGCTCATCCATCTGGCCGGCGGGATAGCAGTGGTTGCGCACCCCATCTCCCTCGGATTGAAAGGCCCTGCCCTTCGTCAGTTTCTGTCCTCCTGCAAGGACCGGGGCGTTGACGGCCTGGAGGCCTGGCACCCCAACCAACCCCTGCGGGAAAGCAGGCGGTTCCAGGGTCTGGCCGCGAGCCTTGGCCTGCTCGTCACCGGGGGGTCGGATTTCCACGGCGAGCACATACCCCAGAGAAAACTTGGCTTCGCTGCTTCCGGACGAGCCATTCCGGATGAGCTTCTCACGTCTCTTCCATTGCAACTGGCGCCCGGCTGAACTATACTGCCAGCTTGATGGTCGAGGCTCTCGGCAGGTGGGCAGGTCGGAAAGCGAGGGACTACTCCTATGCCCTGGGCTTCTTTTTTCTCGTGCTCAGGGAAACCGCCCTCTTCATCCGGCGGAGGCAGGTGGCATTCCGTGTGCTGGTGCTGCAGATCCTGTTCACCGGCGTGGAGGCCCTGAGCGTCGTTTCCCTGATTGCCCTTTCCATCGGGGCGGTCATCATTGTAGAAGGCGGCACGATCCTGCCGCGCTTCGGGCAGACGAACCTCGTCTACTCGATCCTCATCGTCGTGATCACGCGGGAGCTCGGGCCCATCCTGACCGCCTTCATCATCACCGCGCGTTCGGGCACGGCCATTGCCACCGAGCTGGGCAACATGGTGGTCTCCCACGAAGTAGAGGCGTATGTCTCCGTGGGGATCAGCCCCATCTCGTACCTCGTGGTTCCCCGGGTCCTCGGGGTCACCATATCCATGATCGCGTTGACCATCTATTTCAACTTCTTCGGCCTGTTCGGCTCCTACCTCGTGTCGCAGCTGGTGAAACCCGTGCCGCTGCTGGAGTACTTCCGCGCGCTCCTGCGGGCGCTGCAGCTTCGGGACCTCGTGTCTACCCTCGTGAAGAGCTGCGTGTTCGGGGTGATCGTCTCCGTCGTAGCCACGTTCCAGGGATTCAAGGTCGGCACCTCGGTCACCGAGATCCCGCGCGCGGCCATCAAGGCGGTCGGGCAGGGGTTTGTCCTCTGCTTCCTGGCTGACGCGCTGATCACCCTGGTTTCCTACGTGTGAGCTTCCGATGGAAGAAAAAACCGGCAATCTGATCAGCCTCGAAGATGTCACGGTTCACCTTGGCGGCCGTGACGTGCTGCGGCAGGTCACCCTCTCCCTCCCGGCCGGCAGGAGCACCGTGATCATGGGGCGCTCCGGCAGCGGCAAGAGCACCCTCCTCAAGACGGCGGCGGGCCTGATCCCACCGGACTCGGGCAGGGTGTTTTTCGAGGGGAAGGACATGTCCCTCCTGTCCGAAGGCGGGATGCGCGAGCTGCGCAAGCGCAGCGGGTTCGTCTTCCAGGACGGCGCGCTCTGGGAGAACAAGACTCTCATGGAGAACCTCGCGCTTCCCCTCCAGGTGCATTTCCCCGAGCTGCATGAGGCAGAGGTCCAGAGACGGGTCGTGCGGGCCCTGGAACGCGTGGAGCTGGAGGAAAGCGCGGAGCTGCGCCCCGTGGCGCTATCCGGGGGAGAGAAGAAGATCGCCTCCTTCCTGAGGGCGCTCATCACCGAGCCAGCCGTCCTGTTCATGGACGAGCCGACCCTTTCCATCGACCACACCATGGAGGAACGGGTCACGCGGATGATTGCCGATGCAAAGGCACGGGGATGCGCCATCATTGCCGTCACGCACGACCCCCGGCTGACGTCCACCCTTGCCGACCAGCTGGTCATCATGGATGCGGGGACCGTTCGGGAGACGGGAGACTTCGACACGGTGAAGCGAAGCCGGGACGTCCGCACCAGGGAGATCCTGGCGGAAGTGCTCGGGGAGATCGCTTCCTATGACACCGATCTCCTTGCGCTCCTGGACGAAGACAGGCCGGAATGAAGCCACAGGAGGGATCATGAAGCTCAGGATCCGGTTCGCGGAGCAGGTGGTCGGGGTGTTCGTGCTCCTCGCCATTGTCGGCGTCGGCGTCATTCTGGTTTTCATCGGGGTCAACCAGCGGTGGTTCGCGCGCAACTACTCCTTCACGAGCAAGTTCGCTTCCGGGGAAGGATTGGCTGTCGGCATGCCGATCACTCTGAAAGGCTTCGAGATCGGAAGGATCTCCCGCATCTCCCTGGATCCCCAGAACGAGGTTGACGCGCGGTTCTACGTCCAGGACACCTACTATGACAGGGTCCACAAGTATTCCGTCCTGGAGCTTGCCACGAGCCCCATCGGGCTTGGCGTGTCGCTGAAGTTTCACTCCGGCAAGGACCAGGGCCCGCCGCTCCCCGAGATGTCGTTCATTCCGTCCCTTGATTCCAGGGAAGGGCGGGAGCTGGTGGACAAGGGGCTGGTGGACATCCCCAAAGGGGAGGACGTGATCGGCTCCGTGATATCGAAGCTCAATCCCATCCTTGACGAGACGCGCATGACAATCTCGGAGATCAGGCACATGGCAGGCACGCTGGACGCAGCCATGAGCGGCCGCGGGGGCGGACCGGTGGGGGACATGGTCGTGGACCTCTCCGCGACGCCGGCAAAGGTGAACAAGGCGGTGGACGGGGTATCGGTGAGGGTCAACACCCTTCTTGACAAGCTGGCGGTGATCTCGGACAACCTCCAGGACATCACGGTCAAGACGCGGGGTGTGATCGGGGACCTGTCCACCAACCTCGACGAGATATCGCAAAACGTCAAGGACATGACAGCAGATCTGAAAAATACGCAGGGGCTCGCGAAACGGCTCATTGACCCCAAGGGCTCCATTGATACATTCCTGAATGACCAGAACCAGCTGTACAACCAGGTGGAGGACTCCATCAAGAACGCGGACCAGATCATCGCCCAGATGAGAAGCTTCATGGAGTTCGTCAACGGAACGCGCCCGCAGATATCGAGTGTCCTTGAAAAGGGGAGCGCCGCCCTGGATACGGGCAAGGACGTCCTGGAAGCCGCGAAAAACAACCCGCTCCTGAGGGGAGGTGTCCCCAAGAAGACCGAGCCGCCCGACCTTCTGAAGGGCTACCGGGACGAGGACTTCTGATGAGACCGGCGCGTTTTGCAGTCTGCGGCCTCGCGGGCGCGGTGCTGGTGACGGCGGCCCTCTCCTGCTCGTCCGCCCCGCCCAAGAGTGACACCGTCACGGACGTCAAGAACCAGGCAATCGATGCCACGGTGTCGGGGCAGCAATACTACAGCCAGGGACGCTATGACCTCGCGCTGCAGTTCTTCACGCAGGCGTTGAACGACAACGCCTCAGTGGACAACGTTGACGGGGTCATCAAGGCGCGGATTTCCATTGGGCAGGTGTATCTTGCCACAGGCCAGGTGGATGCCGCGGAGGACATGCTGATCCGGGCCAGGGAACAGGCTCGCGCTCGGAGCCTGTCGCTTTTCATCGATTCATCCATCAGCCTTGGTGAGCTCTATCTCGAAAAGGAAGACCCGCAGAAGGCCCTGCCCGTCTTTCAAGAGGTCGTTGATACCCCTCAGGCGCAGCCGACCCCTGCCCAGACAGGCGTCCTGTATCATGACATCGGGTCCGCGTGGAAGGGCATGGGCGATATGGCGAAGGCCCTCGACTGGCTGTCCCGGTCACTCCAGAGCAATCTTTCCCACAAGCTCCTGGAGGAGGCTGCCGCGGACTACTACATGATCGCTTCAGTCCACTCCAAGCAGGGGGATTTCCCCGACGCCTTGAGCAACGCGCAGAAGGCCCTGGAGCTGGACAAGAAGGTCGAAAGCTCTCCGGGGATCGCGAAGGACCTCTTTGCCCTCGGGCTCATCTCGTCACGAAAGGGTGACGCGGCAGCCGCGTACGACTACTTCCAGCGCTCCTACGGCGTTTTTGCCACTCTCGGCCAAAAAACCGGGATGAAGAAGAGCCTGACCGAGCTGATCTCCATCGCGGAAGGGCTGGGCAGAACAGAAGAAGCGCAAGGCTACCGGCAGGCGCTCCAGAGGGCGGGAGCCCAGTGAACCGCGAGCTTCGATCCCTTGTCCGCTCCTGGGGGGAGCTTGGCCAGAAGATAGGCTTCTTCCTCCTGCTCGTCCTGGGAAGCGCCGCGGTGGGCGCGGCAATTGCCTGGCCGCTGTGGTACTTTGCCACCTCTGCCCGGCGCGCATATACCGCGTTCGCGCTCATCCTTGCGGCCGCGGGCGTGGTCTTCCTGATCGTCCGCGCAATCCTCAGGGCCCGCGGCGCCCCCCGTGAGACGGCGGGCCCTCGACGCTCCGCGCTCTCAGGTTTCCTTGCTCTTGTCCAGGCAATCGTTCTCCTCGCGGGGCTGTACCTGGCAGCGGTGTTGTTCTTCCACGGCGTGTGGATCTTCGCCGTGCCCCTTGTCCTGGTGTGCGCAGCACTGCTCGTCCTCCTGGGGCTGGCCCGGCGCGCCGCAAAGGCGTCCAGACCCCGGTCGATCCTGCCGAAAATCAGAAAAGAGTGAGTCGAAAGCCCCGGTTCTTCAGTCTTTTCCTGTTCCTCGTGATGGCGGCGCGGGCCGGCGCGGCTGACTATCCGCAGATCCGCGTGTTGAGCTCTGATGATCCTCTCTTCGTTCAGCACCAATCGGAGCTGGAGGACTACTATCGCGCGGCCAGGGCGCGGGAGCCCGGTGCTCTGCCCCCGCTCAGCATATTCGAATACCGGACGCGCGCCGGTGAGGACCTTTTTTCCGTCAACGCCCGCCTGGGTCTCCCCTATGACACCCTTGCGACACTCAACGGTGTGACCAGCAAGGAGGCGTTCGACTCCCCCGGCAGATCCTGATCGCCAACCAGGCCGGGCTTTTCGTCAATAACCCTCCGCGCTCGGCCCTTGAAGACATGATGCTCTCAACGCTGCGGGCCAGCGGGAAGACCCCGCAGAAGCTGGTTGTTCTGCGCCAGGGACGAGGATTCCCCGTTCTGTTTTTTCCCGGTGAGCAGTTCACCCCGATCGAGCGGGCGTACTTCCTGGGCATCCTGTTCGAGTTCCCTATTGCGCGGGGCCACATCACCTCGTTGTTCGGCCCACGCAAAGACCCCTTCACGGGAAAGGCAGAGTTTCATACGGGCATCGACATCGGCGCGCCGGACGGCACCGAAGTGCACGCGGCCCGCGACGGCGTGGTTTCAGAGGCGGGACGCGACGAGGGGTTGGGCAATTTCGTCGTCCTGGACCATCCCGGGGGCTACCAGACCGTCTATGGACACCTGTCGGTGATTGGTGTTACTATGAATGAGAAGGTGAGCGCGGGGTTCGTGCTTGGCGCGGTGGGGCACACGGGCCGGGCCACGGGGCCGCACCTGCACTTCGAGGTGAAGAGAAAAGGAAGAGTCACGGATCCTTTTCCGCTGCTCGCTGTCAGAAAAGATTAAAGTTTCCGGAGGTACAGGGACGATAATAAAGGTGTTGGTGTCCAAGATATAGTTCCCCTCCCAGTTTACTATATTGGACGACACCACACCAGGCAGGCCGGCTCCTTCGGGGGTCGGCCTCTTTTTTTTGCGCGAGTCTTCGCTTCGCGTCTTCGCTGCGCCCCTTCCCGCCGATTGCGCGCGTCGGCGTGTGCAGGTTCTGGGCGTTGCAGTTTCCCTCTTGCGACTGGCGCGTTGACAGTGACTGCCGTGCTCCATTGACAAAGGTTACGCCGGTTCTTATCATTTTCCCGTGCGTCAAACCCCCCGCAAAAGGTCCCTCTTCGAGATATTGCTGATCTCGGCTTTCGCCGTGGCTGTCCTGCTCGGCGTTTCCCTTGGTCTTGCCCTTGCGGCTACCCGGAACATCTCGAGGAAAGAACAGTTCGGCGACCACAAGCCGGCTCTTCCCACCCGGATCCTGGACATCAAGGACAGGGAGATCACCGAGTTCTTCGGTGACCAGAACCGGGAGCTGGTCACGATTGACCAGATCCCGCAGCACCTCATTGACGCGCTGCTCACGCGGGAGGACCGCAACTTTTTTTCTCACCATGGATTCAGCCTCCACGGGCTCCTGCGCGCGCTCTTCAATATCGTGACGGGCCAGTACGTCTCGGGGGCCAGTACGCTGACCCAGCAGCTGGCGGGGCGGCTGTACGCGGACCGGTCGGACATCTCCATTCGCCGAAAGCTCGTGGAGCTGTGGTGGGCAATCCAGATGGAGCGCAGGTACACCAAGCAGGAGATCCTGCAGATGTACCTCAACGAGATGCCCTTCGGCCACAACACGCAGGGTGTGCAGGCGGCCAGCAAGTTCTTCTTCAAGCACCCCGTGCAGGAGGACACGCTGGCGGAGTCCGTCATGCTCGTGATCCAGCTGGCCAAGCCGGGCCTGTACTCCCCCTTCAAGAACCCGCAGCGCGCCCGCAAGCTGCAGCGTCTTGTGCTGGACCAGATGGTCGGCCTGGGATACGTCACGAAAAAGGAGGCTGATTCTTCTTTCGACGAGTACTGGTCGAAATACGACTACACACGGGGGAACAGCACCGCCTACTTCGAGAGAGAGGACAAGGCGCCCTGGTTCAGCGAATACATCCGCAATCAGCTCGACGAGCTGCTCTTTGGCTCCTATGACGTCCTCACGGACGGACTGGTGGTCCACACCACGCTGAACCTCGATTACCAGAGCATCGCGGAAGACCGCATGAAGAAAGACCTCGAGGAGGTCAACAACCGCTACCTCGCTCTTTCCAACAGCCGCATCAACTTTTCCAACGCGCAGTTCCTGCCCATGATCGACATGCTGGGGCTGGGGTTCAACATCGACGACCTGATGTACCGCAACAGGAACGCCAGCGGGAACGCGAAGCGCCTGTATGCGAAGAGCATCACCCCCGTAGTTGAGCTTCTCACGTCCCTGTTTTCCATGAACCGCCCCCAGGACATCGTTGCGGCTGGAAACGAGGCCTCGCTCAACGTGACCCGCCGAACCCAGGTGGAGGGAGCGCTCGTCAGCATCGACCCGAGCAACGGTTATATCCTTGCCATGGTCGGCGGCAAGGAGTTCGGCGTGGACCAGTTCAACAGGGCAACCATGGCGAAGGTGGAGCCCGGCTCCGCGTTCAAGCCGCTGTACTACTCAGCGGCAATAGATTCCCGCAAGTTCACCCCCGCCACCATGATCCTCGACGCCCCCGTGGTGTTCACCAATCCTGACGGAACGCTGTACGAGCCCCTCAACTACAAGGGGGAGTGGCATGGGCGCGTCCTGATGCGGGACGCCCTTGCTGAATCCATGAACGTCCCGTCCTTGAAGATCCTGGACGGGATCGGCTTCGATGCCGCAATCCAGCGAGCCAGCCGGATGCTCGGGATCACCGACCCGGCGGAGATCGAGAAGACCTTCCCCCGCTACTATCCCCTCGGGCTGGGCGTCATCACGGTCTCCCCGCTGCAGATGGCCAGGGCGTTTTCCACCTTTCCCAACGGGGGACGGGAGGTGGTGCCGGTTGCCATCCGGTACATCGAAGACCGCAACGGCAAGATCATCCTTGAGCCCGCAAAGGAGATCATGGCCCAGGAGAGTCGCAAGGGGGATTCCGCGCAGATCATGAGCCCGCAGACCGCGTACATCATGACGAGCATGCTCCAGAGCACCATCAAGGAAGGGACCCTTGGCGGCGTGGCCTCCCTGCTGGACATCTGGAGCGACAAGAACCAGCCCTTTGCCGGCAAGACAGGGACCACGCAGAACTGGTCTGATGCCTGGACCGTCGGCTTTTCCCCCTACATGACAACTGCCGTCTGGTACGGCTTCGACCAGGGCAACCGGTCGCTCGGCACCGAAATGACGGGGGCCGCAATCGCCGGGCCCACGTGGGCGAAGTACATGAAGGACGTGCACAAGAACCTGCCGGTCAGGCCCTTCGACCGGCCGGAGAGCGGCCTGGTGAGCGTGGAGGTCAGCGCGACCTCGGGCCTGCTGCCCACCGCGTTTACGAAGAAGACCATCAAGGAGATCTTCCTTGCCGGCACGGAGCCCAAGGCGTTCGACGAGATCGACGAATACAATGCGAACCGCGCCGAAACGATCGAGGACAACCTGAGGAAGTCTCTCATCAATTCGAACATAGGCGGCGGGGATACAACCGTTGCCCCCATTGACGTGCCGGCGCCCGACGCGAGCACCCCCACCACGGGCAAGGGCAACCCCCTTCTGGACTGAAGCGCGGAATGGAGCCCGCAGGCATGCGGTTGTACACCAGGGACCACACGTGGGTCGTCGTCAGCGGGGGCAGGGCCCGGGTGGGGATATCAGACTTTGCGCAGAAAGAGCTCGGGGAGATCGCCTACGTGGAGCTTCCCAAGGTGGGGAGACGGCTGCAGCGTGGCGAGGTCGGATGTACGGTGGACTCCATGAAGACCTCCAGCGAGGTCTACTCCCCCGTCTCTGGAACCGTTGCCGAGGTGAACGCCATGGTGGCCACGGAGGAGAGCTGCGGCCTCATCAACAGCGATCCTCTGGGGGATGGGTGGCTGTTCGAGCTGGAAATGGACAATGCCGCCGAGCTCGATTATCTCCTCCCGGAGAAGGACTACCTCGCCTTCGTCCAAGGCAACTGACCTTCTCGGCAAACTGCATTTCTTGGGCGGCGCGCGGACTCAGCGGCCCCGAAGGATTGCCCCGACGCGTGACAGCAGAGACTGAACGCCCTTGAGCACGCGCGAGCTGCCGGAGGAAGAAAGGTCCTCCGCCGCCTCCTCCAGCGTGAACAGCGGTCCGTAGCGGGCATTCAATTCTCCCCAGTGCTTCCCTATGTACACATACAGGTCGGCTTCCGTCGCGCCGGAGAACCGCGAGAGGAGGCTGGTCTCACGGATGACGGCAATGATGGGTGAGTAGACCTTGTCGTACCAGGAGACAGCCGCCTCGTCGAAAGGGATCTCTTCGGTCTTGTCCAGGTTGATGTACCACTTGTGCTCGCGGATATGGGAAAGGATCTCGTCGTAGCGTCCGACCTCGGTGAACTCCAGTGAGCACCCCGGTCGATGCTTGTCCAGCTTCGTCACCTCGAAGAACCTGCGCTTCTCGAACTGGATCACGGCGAGCTTGATCTGGTCCCGCGTCATGTCCGGCGTGAGCGGAATCTCCGAGGAAAGTGAAATGACCTCCGCGTCAATGAACTCCGCCCCCTGCGTCTTGGCGACGGAGACGCGGTGATTCCCGTCCCGCACGAAATACGCGCCGCCGATCTCGAAAAGCTTGATGGGGGGAAGGATGATGTTGCGGTAGTGAGCCTCATCGACGCTCATCCACCGGCGCATCAGCTTGTCGTGCCTGGGAAGAAAGGCCTTGTTGAAGTCCCGGTAGCGCCCCTCGCTCCCCACGATCTTCTCTATGGGGACGGTCTGCATCCCCTTGTAGGTCTCCGATTCAGGGCGAAGCAGCGACCGGATGTCTCCCAGGGAGAGCATCTCGTCCTTCTGCGGTTTGAGCAGCGCAAGGATGCGCCCCAGGGTCTCCTTCATGCGGGCCCTGCCGAAATCCTGGCGGGTCATCGACGAGTACATGCTGCTGCCGCTCATCGGGAGACCTCCAGGTTCAACACGGTGTGGTCATACGCGTTGAGCACCGTGGTCCCGGCGTAAGAGGCTTCCCGCGCCGCGTTTCGGTCGTAGAGATGCACGTGCCCGTGCACCAGGAAAGCGGGGCGGAAGCTCCTGATGAACCAGAGAAAGACCCGAAAGCCCGTATGACAGGGGTCAGGAAGGTCGTTGATACCGTACGGAGGGGAATGGGTGAGGAGAATGTCGAGGTACCTGCCATGGACGATCCTGTTCCAGATCATCCGGGGGAGCAGCCTCAACATGACGAGAAACATTGTGAAATCACTGTACTGGTTGTCTCCCCCATTGTACCAGATGCTCCCTCCCAGCCCCGCGACGATGAGCCCTTTCACCCGCGTGACCTTCCCCTCCACGTTCGTCGCCCCGACCCCTTTCTGCCATGACGGCGTCTCCTCGAAGGGGTCGTGCCGGTACTCGGCCGGCCCTCCAGGTGATGGTTCCCGAATACGAAAAGAAGGGGCTTGTTCAGGGTGCTCACGATGAAATCGTAGTACTCCAGTGCGAGATCTCCGGCGCTCAGCACGAGGTCGACATCCGCGAACCTGGCTTTCAGGTTCGCGCTGTAGATGACCGGATCTATGTGGTCGGCGATGCAGAGGACCTTCATCCCGTTGTGCATCCCACTATAGCCAAAGGAGGAGAGCGCTTCGAATGCGGCCCGGCAGTCGAGTGTTTACATCGCCCCCGGCCATGCCGACCATTGAAGCATGGGGTCCCCCCCGGCGAATATCCGTGCACTTGCCGACCCGGCGAGGTATACTGGAAAAGGACGGATGAGATGGTGAAGCGTGTCCTGGTAACTGTCGCTGTCCTGCTGGCAGGCCTTCCGGCATTCAGCGCATCCACGTTCCTGGAAAAAGGAGAGGCCCTCTTCATCCAGAACCAGCCCCGGGAGGCCGAGCCCCTGCTGGAGAGCGCCCTCGATGACGATCCCTCCAACGAGAAGATCTATCTCTACCTTGGCATCATCTACCAGCAGCTGGGAGACCTCGACAAGGCCATCGACGTGCTGAAGCGCGGCCTCCCGGTTTCGACCTCGTACAAGGACCTCATGTACTACAACATGGGCAACGACATGTTCGCCCGGAAGGACTACGCCCTGGCGGAACAGATGTACTCGGAAGCCATCGGCGTGAACAAGAACCTCGCCGACGGCTACCTGAACAGGGCGAATGCCAGGCTTCAACTGCAAAGCTATGACGCGGCCGTGGACGACTACACCGTCTTCCTCCAGCTGCAGCCCCAGGACCCGCAGAGACCAAAGATCGAAGAGCTGATCCGCCTGCTTCGCCAGATGAAGGAAGCGAAGGTGAAGCAGCAGGAAGACGACATCGCCCGGCAGAAGGCGCTCATGAATGACGTCATGAGCAGCCTGAACAACGCCGGGGACGACACGAAGAACCTGTCCGTGGAGTCCATCAAGGCAAAGGACGACCCGGTCAGCGTCGACATCAAGGACTGAAAGAAATGAAAACACCCCTGGCCGGCCGCGACAGCGCCTCAGGAAAAGGCCGCTCGCGGGCCACGCGCGCGGCGAACGATCTCCCTCCGCGGCAGCCGGAACAGCGCAGGCGACCGCGGGGTCTCCTCATCGCCGGGATCATCGTCCTGTGCGTCCTGGCAGCGGGGGGGACTTTCCTCGGGATAACCCTGAAAAAAGCCGCGGACGCCGGCCGCGTCGCCTCCAGCCTGAAGCAGGCCTCGTACTACGAGGGAAAGGGAGAATACGAGGAAGCCCTGAAGATCCTCAACGGCCTGGACATCGATGACCCCCGGGTGAAGCAGCTCCTGGACGACGTGCTTGCGAAGAAGAAGGCTGCCGATGAGGCCGCCCGGCAGCAGGAGCTTTCCGCGCTCCTGGCCCAGCAGGAGCAGCTTCGCGCGGGCTTGAACGAGCTGGGGGAAAAGCTGAAGAACCAGCCCCAGAAGATCGTCATCCAGCCGCCCCCGGAAAAGACCGCCGCTGAGAACGCAACGACCGCGGAGAAAGAGCGCCAGAAAAAGGTCCAGGACCTGCTGCAAAAAGGGCGCCGCGGCCTTCAACGCGGGCCGGTACGCGCGAGGCCCGCAAGGATTTCGAGCAGGCAGCCGCTCTGGACCCGGGAAACTCCGACGCCCTCGCCTATGCCGGCCTTTCCTATCTTCGCGAGGATCCCTCGAATCCCGACGAACGTCCAGAAGGCGGTGGACCTGTCGAACAAGGCCATCGACAAGAACCCCGACAACTGGCTGCCGCACAGGACCCTCGGCGAGATCTACGACAGCCGGAAGCTCGCCGACGACGCCATGAGGGAGTACAAGATGGCCGCCCGGCTGAACCCTGACGACGCCGACACCCTGTTCGCGCTCGGCAAGCTGCAGTACCGCGCAAAGCTGTTCGCCGACGCCCTGAAGTCATTCGACGGGTGCGTGCGCGCTGCGCCCGGATTTCACGTCAGCCCATTTCAACAGGGGCATGAGCCTCGTTCAGCTCGGCCAGGGCGCACAGGCCATCGACGCGTTCAAATCGGCGCTGGCAACGAAGAAAGATTTCGCTGACGCCTACTACATGATCGGAAGCATTCTGGGACAGAAGGGCGACACCGCCGGAGCAGTGGACTACTTCAAGCAGGCCGTGCAGTACGCTCCCGACAACCCGGGCTTCCTGCGAGAGCTCGGCACCGCGTACATGACGCGGGGAGATTTCAGCAACGCGGAAGGCTCCTACGCGAAGGCTCTTGCCCTGCAGCCTGACAGCGCGACGGCCAACTACAACATGGCCTCCGTCAAGATCAAGCTCGGCAAGGCCTCCGAGGCCCTTCCGTACGCGCAGAAAGCGGAGGACAAGGACCCGGATTCGGCCCCCAGCGCCTACATCCTCGGGCTGGCCAACGAGAAGCTGGGCAACTCGGATGACGCAATCAGGTACTACGGGATGGCCGTCCAGAAGGACCCCAAGTTCAGCCCCGCGCTCATCAATCTTGGCGGCATCTACGACAGCAAGGGCATGCCTGACCAGGCCTTGAGCTACCTCCAGTCAGCGGTGGAGATTGCCCCGGAATCCTACGAGGTGCACAACAACCTCGGCAATGTCTTCCTTCACAAGCAGCAGTTCCAGGACAGCATCACGCAGCTGACCAAGGCGCTCTCCCTGAAGCCCGATGCGCGCGACACGCAGTACAACCTGGGTCTTGCCTACTCGGCGAACGGCCAGACCACGGAGGCAAAAACCGCGTTCATAGCCGTCCTGCGCCTGGACCCCACCTACTGGGACGCGTACCTGAACCTGGCGCGGATATTGGTGAAGGAAGGAAACAACAAGGACGCCCGGGACATCCTGACGAAGCTCATTGCCAAGACCCCGAAGGCTGACGTGAAACAGGAGGCGCAGAAGCTGCTGGACCAGTTGAAGTAGCGCTCAGGCCCGGGGCGGCCTGTCCACGAGCTTTCGAAGGCTCTCCTCCGACAGCTCGTGCCAGATAGGCCTCCCGTGCGGGCAGCGCGGGACAGGCAGACGCAAAGCCTGGGCGCAGAGCTCGCGCGCGGTCACCGGGTCCACGACGTCTCCGTCCTTGATGGCCAGCCTGCATGCCGCCGTTGCTCGAAGAGACGAGCGCCACTCCTCTCCGCCGGCGCCGCGCACCAGCTCCACTAGGACCTCTTCGCGAAGGGAGCGAAAGTCATCTGCCAATGCCGCTATCTCGTAGGAACGGGATCCCACGCGCCGGACTTCTATGCCAAGGCCTGCCAGCTCCTCCTGAATGCGCTCGAGGCGGACGCCCTCCTCCTCCGAGACATCGAAAGAAAGCGGGAAAAGCATTTCCTGCATTCGTGGCGCGGTCCCTGCAAGCCGCTCGAAGATGATCCGCTCGTGCGCCGCGTGCTGATCCAGGATCAGCAGGCGGCCGGAAACCTCGAACACCAGGAACACGCCGAACACCTGGCCCAGGAATCGAATGTCCGGCCCTTCTTCCAGTCTCTGCGGCGCACCACCCTCCCGGGGAACAAAAGGAAGAGTCTGTCCGGGAGCGTAGGACGGAGGATACACGGGCGTGTTCGGTTGGCCGGGTGCCGGGGCCTGGGTTCGCGCGGATGACGGCACGGGATTGCCCGCCGGCGGCAGGCCAGCGTGAGCTTGACCCGCCAGGGCTGCATGGGCTTGCCCTGCCAGCCCCGCGCGCACCGCGCTCACCACCACCGAGTGGACATCAGCGGGGTTGCGGAACCGGACCTCCTTTTTTGCGGGATGTATATTGAAATCGATCAGGCCAGGGTCTATGTCCACGAATACGAATGCAACCGGGAACCAGCCCCCGGGCATGAAGCCGGAAAATCCATACTCGACCGCCTGCATCAGGGAAAACTCCGACACCCTGCGGCGGTTCACGAAGACCTGGACGAGCTTCCTGTCCCTGCGGCGCAGCTCGGGCCGACCCGCAACGACTTCAACCCTGAACCCGTTCCCTTCAGCCGAAGATGACACGAGCATGCGCGCATCCAGCCGCTGGGAGTAGCACAGCGAGATTCGGTCCATCGCGTTCGCCGGCGGGAGGGAGAGTCTCGCTTCCGTGTCATTGAACAGGCGGAAAGAAACAGCAGGGTGAGACACCGCCCGATCCACAAAGACAGCTCTGCACATCGCGGACTCCGCCGAAGCGCTTCGAAGGAACTTCCTTCGAGCGGGGAAATTGTAGAATAGCTCCGCGACGTCCACCACTGTCCCTTTTCGCCCCGGGCAGGCTTCTCCTCCCTGGAGCGCGCCTCCGAGGACCTCCAGCCGGTACGCAGGCTGGTCCGCAGCCGGGCAGCTCGTGATGGAAAGCCTGCTGCAGATGGCGATGCTGGACAGCGCCTCTCCTCGAAATCCAAGGGTCGACACCCGCAGCAGGTCGTCTTCCGATTCGATCTTCGACGTCGCATGGGGCTTCCAGCACACCTGGAGGTCTTCCCGGCTCATGCCCGCTCCGTCATCCACCACGCGAACGCGGGCAAGGCCGCCCGCCTCCAGAAATACGTCAATCGAAGCGGCTCCCGAATCGACGGAGTTGTCCAGCAGCTCGCGGACAATGGACTGCGGCCGGTCGATGACCTCGCCGGCCGCTATCTTTCGGGTTACCTCGTCCCGGAGGATCCTGATCCTCCGGGAACGAAGCTGGGAGTCGCTCATCCCGCCTACAACTGGATCGACGTGGTTATCGAAACGGAGGTCGCCATGTCGGGCAGGGTGTTCCCCGGCGAATAGTGCAGCGTGCCATCCGGGTTGAGCACGGGTGTGATTGTGTACAGAAGAGAGAGCTCCATGATAGGGCTCACCGGGTAGTTGATCTGCGCCGTGATGTCCGTGTTCGCATTGAAGAACGCGTCATTCAAAGTGGACGGGATGTTGTTCCCCGAGAACAGGCTTGTGCGTTCGTACGAAACTGATCCCCAGATCTTCACGACTGGTATGGCACCCTTTTCTATCTCGAAGCTCGCGATAAAGTGGTCCGGGTTGTTCGGGTCAGGCCCCCAAGAACCGCTGGATGAGTTGATGGTCCATGGCCAGAAGTAGCCCACTCTCAACGCGAAGACCTTGCTCAGCTTGAACCCGCCCTCTCCGTAAATGCCCATGTTGTAGTTGTTGAACAGGGGGCTGGAAGGATTCTGGAGATAGCTCAGGACGTTCAAGACGTAGGCGGACCTGTTTCGCTCGTAGCCAGTGTCATAGAGCTGCGGCTGGAAGGTCCCGGTGAAATACCGGTACTCGAGCCTCCACGTGAGGTCCGCAGTGATCAGGTTGCCGAAGAATCCAGCGGCAGTGCCCCAGTTCTTCAAGGCGATTGTGGACGAAGGGCTCCAGACCGCGTCCGTTGCGAACCCCTGTGCTATCCAGGGGTAGGTCGGAGTGGTCGAACGGAAATACGGGAGCATGAGCGCTCCGTCAGTGAAGAACACGAGCCCGAAGGCGTCGCTCTCCACGAAAGGCAGATCCAGGTCTATCCCCGGGTCGATGAAGATGGGGTACCCTGCCGCTGCCGGGCCCACCGCTCCCGTGGACGGATCATAGAAATCCCGTGCCGGGTTCAGGTCCACGATCGCGGAAAATCCGATGGCTCCGCGGAAGCCCGGGATGGGCCGCACGTAGAGCCGGCCGCCCAGGATGTCCGGGGGATAGACGGAGCCGTTGACGATGGTGGGGACGGCGTCATTGACCATTGCCTCGAAACCACCCCCGCCGAAATCCGCCCCGATGTTGACCCCGACTCGACGAACCACGGGGAAGTCCCCGTCGTTGGAGAAATCCCGCATGATCAGCCCGTGGCCGATGGTGATGTCCTCCAGGTTGCCCAGCTTGAAGAAAAACGGATCACGCTGCCGTCCGTATTCGACGTACTTGAACTTCAGCAGCAGGTCGCGGCTGATGTCTGCAACCACCCTCCCCGGGTCCCCGCCCTGGTCAGTTCCGAAGCTCCACTCGTCGTTGCCTTGGGGGTGGTACCAGTCCCCGGGGTCCAGCATGTTGTCCTGGTAGATGATGGGCAGGTAGAGCGCCATTTTCAGGTTGCCAACGGTAAAGGTCGGCTCGAGAACAGCCTTGCCATAGGTCTGCCCGTTGATCGTGACCGAGCCGATCTCGAATCCAAGAATGTCATGCAAGGCAGCAAAGAGATTGTCCATGAATCCGTTCTGCGCGGGGGCCGGCGGCGTGGCGGGGTTCTGCGCTGCCTGTTGCGCCTGGCTCGCCTGCTCCTGGTCGTAAGCCTTCTCCTGGGACAGCGCGTCAGCAGGATCCAGCTTGACGAAGTTCATTTCCTGCTGCAGCCCGGAAAGCACATCCTGCGGGATGGGTTCCGGCTTGAAGGACGCGGCAAGAGCGTCAGCGAAGTCTCCCTGGGGGACATCCAGGGCCTGGCCGGTCTTGATGTCCTGGATCCACCCCGTTCCTTCCAGGGTGTACAGCTTGGAGGTGCTTGCTTCCACGAACTCCACCACGATATCGGACCCCCGGACTCCGCAGACCGCGGAGCCCGTCTTTATCTGGTACTTGTCCTTGGTGGAAGCCCTCCCGGCGACCGTGCGCACCTTGCCGACCCCCAGGGAGAAGATGTCCTGGCCGCTGGTCTCGGTCCGCAAGGCCTCCACGGTAAAGTTGGTGTTCTGGGAGATCTTGATGATGGTTCCGGTGTGGTTGACCTTCAGCTCCGCCAGGTCGCCTTCACCCGTGACGATGGTCCATCCGGGTTTCAGCTCATCCCCATCCTGGATTCCGGTCACCTCGGTGGTCTTGCCGGACATCACCCTGAATGTTCCGCTGTTGTCTTCATGATAGGAAAGGGTCACGGAGATCGCGGGAGGCTTTGCGGTTGCGGCAGCGGCCTGCGCCAGGAGAATGGCGGGCGATGCCAGGAGGGCCGCGAGTGCAAGTGCCGTGGAGAATCTCTTCCTCATACAGTCCTCCGTCAGAACAGAGCGATGGAGCTCTGCAGCCCGGACGTGATGATTGTGCTCGGAGACTGCCCCGGCCCCAGGTAGGAGAGCTGGTAGACGAACGAAATGACGGCGGGCCCCGACTTGAAGCTTATCTGCGCGCCGACCGACCCGTTCTGCTGGCTTACCAGGTCCCCGAGACTCGTTATGGACTGCTTGTCATACGAGAAGCTGAAGAAGAACCCTGGCACGACTCCCTCCCCGACAGTGAGGCTGGCGCGCAGCTCAGGATCCTGCAGGGACGCGAGGGTGGCTGACGTCTGGAAAGGGCCATCGAGTGTCACCGTGAAGACGAGCTTGTCACCCAGGAGCGAGGTGCCGGCGCTCACCAGGTATCCGAATGTGGAGCCGGTGACCCCGGAGGTCACGTAGGCATAGTCGGTCTGCCGGGACACATCATACAGGGGTCCGAAGTAGTCGGGGATGAAGCTTGCCTGCATGAGCCGAAGCTGGGCGCCATAGGTGAAGATATTAATCAACCTGCCGCTGACTCCCAGCGCTCCTCCAACATTCAGCGAATTGATGCTGGCGACATCGGTGAAGACGGTCATGGAGGCGACGTCCTTGACGAAAAGCACAGGCACGCGGATGTCACCGCCGTACACGTAGACCGGCGCCGCCGGCGCCACCGCGGCGGGCTCAGTGCTCGTCTGCAGGGGGTTCGCGGACGCGGTGTCCGTGACGAATGTGCCGCCCACCTGCATGTCCTTCAGGATGGAAATGTCGGTCCCGGCAAGCGGGCGAAGGTACAGCCTTCCGCCCAGGACGTCCATGAGAGCCAGGTTGCCCGCGAATGTCTCGACCCCGAGGTACGGGAAGCTCAGCAGCGCGCCGTCGACATCGGCCTCCAGGCCGAAATGCCTGTCTTGAGGAATGAAGTACATGTTGGTGTAGTCCCCCGCGATGAAACCGTCACCGAGGGTCACGTCGTCGAAGGACCCGAGCTTGAGGAACAAGGGGTCTCCCTTGAGGCCCCAACGGATGTAGTTGATCTTCGCAAGGTAGATCTGCAGGAAGGTCTGGAAGGTGGTCGGGACCCAGTCCGCCTGGCGAACGTAGATGGAGTTTCCCGGGCCGGTGAAGTTGTAGTTCAGCGTTATTGCCAACCCCACGCCGAGCTTTCCGAAAGAAATGTCGGGGAACAGGGAGAGGGACTGGTAGGCCACGGGCTGAGGCTCGTTGAATGTCTGCACACCAATGCCCAGGCTCATTCCAAAGCCGAGCGTCGGGTTTTCCGTGGAGGTTGCCTGCGAAAATGCCGGCCTCGCTGCCAGGCAGATCAGCAGCAGCGCAAGCGCGCTGCGCTCCAGGACTTTCACCATTCGAGCCCTCCTTGTTACCAACGACTAAGTATATCGCCGGACAAGGGGCAAAACTACAGTCGCGGACCTCAGAAAGTCAGCTTCGCCTCGATGCCAAAGCTGACAGCGAGGCGCCAGATGAGGCCGCCCGTGAGAGCAGTCTCCGTGTCGGCCCCCAGGTCGACGCTTCCCTTGACCGAGCCATGGTTTCGAAACACGAGTGAGGTCGCATGCCCGAAAAGGAGAGTGGCGGGATGGTAGTCGCTCCCGGGGGCGTAGTTGAGCGCGAAGTTCGCGCTTTCCCGATGGGCGATCCAGGCGTCCTTGCCGAGCGCGGCAGAGACATAGGGCACATTGATGCCCCCATCGGGATGAATGGACCAGTCCAGGTAGGTCTGAATCGAATTGATCAAAGAGATCTGCTCCGTTATTACGTTCTGATCCCACTTGAAGCTGTCCGCCAGGGTGAAACCCGTTTCCTTTTCCCCGAGCAGGCTCGCGGAGAGGACCGCCGTGGCCTCGGAGAACTGAAGGCTGTCAGCGGAGTCGCCTTCCACGGAAGCGCTCAGATTGATGCCGTATTCGTCGGTGGTGATCATGGGCAGTCGCGGGATGGATCCAAGCCTTCCGAACAGGTTGACGGCATGGGAGGCGGTGTCCATCGTGATGTAGATGTTCGTCTGCGAAATTGAGGATGCGAGACGAAGCATCTGTCCCACGGAAAGGTCCGCGCTCGATGGAATGAACAGGTCGCTGAGATGTGAGCCGTAGTTCCTCTTGACGCCCACCGTGAGGGCGGGGTTGTACGACGCCTGCGTGGTGGCGCCGTAACTTTCCCAGATGGGCAGGATGGCGCTCGTGTTGTCAGTGAAAAGCTCGATCAGGGGGAGCGAGGTCAGGAGGTATCCCTGCTGGGCGAGCACGTTCAGGAGCTCGTTCGTCTCCGTCACGAATCGAGGACCGGGCATGGGAGTTGTGGTCACGGAGAGCAGACGCTTGTAGCCGACGCTGAGGGTGGAATCCCCCTGGCCGACCTTGAACAGCGTTGCCGCGGAGAGCAGGACGTCGTTCTCCTGCGTATACGGTCCGGGGGCGGCCGGCAGGGCGTAGTTGCTTCCCTGGGCCTGCGTGCTGGCTTCCAGGTCCACGCCGATCGGATTCACAGGCATCTTGAGACTGGCGCCCAGCTTTTCAAGCCGGGCGTAGTCAAGACCGCTTTCATAGGGCGCAAGGAGGGAGAAGCCCTGCGTCCACTGGGTAATGTAGGCCTCCGAGCTGAGGGAGTAGCCAAGCAGCGACTGGGAAAGCTGCAGGTCAGATGTAAGAGTGAGGGGAATGGGCGGGGCAACCGACAGGTGTCCCAGCCATGTCTGGGTCAGGAGACCCGTTGTCGGATCAAGGGCGGATTGGGAATCCGCGGATGCAGTTGTGGCCAGCACGGGGCCAAGATCCACCCGGTTCTCCCGGGAAAACCCGCCCCCACCGTCGATCGAGAATGCATCCATGACTGTGAGAGGGACGATGACCGCGGGCACCGTCACCTTGTGCCCGCCGAACACCGCGAAGCTCCCGGCAGCTTCCCTCACCTTGATGTCCGCCTGCACCTGCGCGACGAAAACGTCCGCCCCCACCTCGGTTCGCGAGTAGAGGTTCTCCGCCGCCGAGGGGACTCCATACAGGGAGGAAAAGCCCGCTGACATCATGCTCAGGTCCTGCTGGATCTTGAGGTTCGACAGGATTGCGACGTTGCCTGCCTTCAGCACAGGGCCGGGAAGCTCCCCGGCGAAGGAGCCGGTGAAGGCCGCCCCCAGCGAACCCTGCGGGTCGGTGAAATAGATCTCGTCGATGAAGAAGACACCAGGGGCGGGCGGGGGACTCGTCGAGCCGCTCGTGGCGGCAACGGATATCTGAAGCTGCGTTATGTCACCCGTTGACGAATCGAATTTCGTCGGCGCGCCGACGGTGTTCCCGTCGATTTTCACCGTGTTGTCCGAACGGGAGACTCTCAGCTCATGCCAGACGTTGCCGCTGAAAGCGGTGTCGTTGAGCTGCCACGATACCCCCAACCCGCCCGAATCGTAGAGGGTGAAGGTGAATGTCGTCCCGGGGCTCGCCGGTGTTGGCATCCTCACATATGCCACCACTGTCTGGTACTTGATCCCTCCCGTGCCCTGAGTCGTAAACCCCCTGATCGAAAATGGATTCGCGATATTTGCAGGAGAGCCCCACTGCACCTCCAGGACATCCTGTTCTTCTCCGTTGGGATGGAATTGCTGGAGTTTTTGGGGGAACTTGTCAGGGAGACGGTTTCCAGCGCCCGGATCGAAAGGAGCGAACTGCTCCTGGATTTCCTGAACGGTGATGTTGTTGCGATCCGTTGCAGGCGGCGGAGCGGCCTGCACCCAGAACGGGGTAGCCTCAACGGAGATCGAGTCGATGAGGACGTACCCTGTTGCGCTCGTCACGCCCGTGTGCGGAACCAGGATGATCCGGACCTCTCGCGCCTGGAGCAGCTTGGCGCGGTCCTGGTCGCTGAGGGCAACGGTGGCCGTCAACCATCCCGTCGTTATCGGCGTGGTGGAGGTGGCTCCCGACGCAAGAGACAGGATAGAGGAGATTTCATCCGAGCCAGCTCCCGGTCCGATGGTCACGATCCTGGTAGCATCTTCCTGGTCAAGGAGACCGTTGGCGTTCCTGTCCTCGGAGTCGAGCTTCCCGTTGCCCTGCAGCTTGGGGCCGGCACCCACCAGGAGACTGATGTTGCCGTGACTGGGATTCGAATCCGTAAACGGAAAACCGACGTCAGCAGAAGAAACCTTGGCCTTCAGGATCCCGCTTCCGTCCAGGTCTTCCGAAATGCTTCCAATCTGCACGTAGACGTCGGTCTGGCCGGTGATGTTGTATCCCTCCAGCCTGATCGTGAGCGCTCGCGCCGTCGACACGTCGACGTCGCTGCCAGGTGAGATTGGCATCTGCGTGCCGACCCACAGGTTGCTCGTGTTGTCCAACTGGTACTGCAGCACGAGGCTCGTTCCGTTCGAGTCTCCCTGCGAGCTGCCAAGCACATTGAACGGACCCGCGCGGGAACCGTTGACGTACGGCAAGGGAGCGGGCGCGCCTGACCAGTCAATCGGCTCCAGGCTGTACGAGCCCAGGGCGCCATACTGTCGGTAGTCCGTGTAATAGAGATATCCGCGGTTCGACTGACTGAGGCCGAGACCGCTCAACGCGGATTCCAGGGGAAGGCTGGCCGGATACGCCTGGTCCTCGGAAAGATCGAGGTTGATCGAGTGGCCTTCCATGCCGAAGAGGCGGAGAATTCCCGTGGTGTCTGGGTCCGTGAATGACACGGCGCCCTGCGCCATCCATGAGTAGTTCTTCCCCTTCCCTTGCAGCTCTGCCGCCCCGATGACCGTGCCCGATTTCGAGTACGCCTCCTGCGTGAAAGTCCATGGATCCGCGTTCCATCGCAGCCCCGCGGAGAGGGTGAGGGCAAGATTGTTTTTCAGGTCAATCTTGTCCTCCCAGGCAAAGAGAATGTCGCCTCCTGACAGCCCCTGCTCCGCGACCCGATACGTGACATCGATCTGATCCGTGGGCTGGATGGGCACCTGGAAGGTCAGCGTGCCGGAAGCCGCGTCCGCCTGGAAGCGCGTCTCCGTGATGCCGTTGATGGTGACCTGGACCGAGCCGGGAACGATGTTCTGCTCCAGAACGAAGGCGGTGACGGGCGCCACGAACTGGACGCGCATGCCGAAGCTGAACTGTCCGGCCAGAGAGTCGCGGTTCGGTCCGTAGAGGAGGTTGGATGGGTCCTGATTCACGAAGGGATAGAAGTCCGGGAAATTGCGCGGGAGCGAATCCTGCACGACCATGAACCGGCTTTGCCCCACGACTGTCCGAAATGCAAATCCCGTTGGGATCGCGGATGCGGACGAAGAGGCCGATGTCGGCGCGGTGGCCACGAACTGGTACGCGATGTTCGAGGGGTCGGTCGGGGGCGTATTGGAGAAGGCATAGGAGTTGTCTATCTCGAAGGGTGAATTGTCCCCCGGCTGCCAGATCATCAGCGCAAGGCCGACCCCCTGCAGATTGAACCGCCTGGTCGAAACGAA
This sequence comes from uncultured Spirochaetota bacterium, assembly GCA_963745235.1. GTDB lineage: Bacteria > Spirochaetota > Spirochaetia > SZUA-6 > Fen-1364 > Fen-1364. The sequence continues at coordinate 84,121 of CAVUXE010000052.1, forward strand.
ACTCTGCCCTAAATAGGTCGTGAGCGGGTTCCAGTCGAAGTTTGTCGTGGCACCGGAGAACTTCAGAAGGCCGGTTGTCGAGTCTCGCGGAATTGCGTTGACAAGCAGGTTGGTCCCCACCGGTTGATTTCCGACCGTATAGTAGACCAGCACCCTCCCCTTCACCGCGTTGTTCAGCGACACCAGCCCGTTCGTCGTGTCGATCGTAACGTCGGTCAACGTCGCCAGACGGTACGTGCTGGCGTGTCCAGCAGTGTCCGTGCCCATCACGGTCCCGTACTTGTCTTCGAGGTACACGACCAGGCTGCCCACATCAATGTTCGTGTCCGGCAGGAAGAAGTACCGTCCTTTGGTGTAGGTTTCCAGGCCAACGTCCTGCTGGATCAGCTCGTTCTTTCCGACGAAAGTCTTGTGCTTGATGGCCGTGGAATCCCAGCGCAGCAGGAAGTCGTTCGTGGACGGGCCGGAGACGAGCTCCGCGGACGCCCCGATGGAGCTTGTCGGCTGCGCGGGAATCTCGAGGAAAGGACTTGGCGGAATGCTTATGCCGCTGTTTCCGATGACGAGGGACCTGAGCACCTCGTCAGGATCTCCCTTGTAGCCCATGCGGATCGTGTTGCCCTGCGCGCCGCTCAGCACGGATACGTCGAGGAAGTATTTCCTCATCAAGAGGAGGGAGATCAGGAGATCCGGTGATTGGGTAAAGACAAAACCAGGGGCCAGCCCCGGAAATGAGTCGAGGGCCTGCACGGGGAGCCCCGGCGAGAAAAGCAACCCGGTTGTGAAGAGGAGGCTCGCATTCCAGGACCCTTGCAGGCTGAGGTCCACATCCGCGCCTCCCAGCTTGCTGGAAAAAACAGTGGTCGGCGCCTCCGGTTGCGGCAATGTGACGGTCTGGCCGAACGCCGATGCAGCGGCGATGAGCGCCAGGAGGGCTAGTGAGGCGGTCAGGGCGCTGTATCGGGTCACGCTGCCGGCATTATCCAATGGAACCCCGATTCATGCAAATGCTTGTCCGGGCCGAAAATGAGAAAAATGGACGCTCACAGCGACGCCATCCCACGATTCGTCTCCCGCATGTTCGAAGCCCCCGCGCTGAAGGCGTTGCCCGCGCTCCAGAAGGAGGAACAGGCCCTGCAGTTCCTCAAGGTGAACGGCGCCCAGCTTCAGCCCCTTCTGGCTTCGATGGGGATTGCCGCATCCGCGGGCTGGCACGAAACCACCGCGCGCCTGGCGCGGGAGATACGGCTGCTCGCAGACAAGGCGCTCGAAAGCGAGATCTTTCGAGCGGTCGAGGAGCGGCTCCAATTTTCTTTCTACCCCGCTGTGGGCGCAAGCAAGCAGCCTCCTGCAATCGCGCGGGAAGAGCTCAGGGCCCTGTGTCGACGGAACGCCACCCATCCGGTCGGCCGCAGAGCGCTGGCCGGATCCCTTTCCGCGGTTCTCTCCGACCTCACGGAAAAGTATATCCCGCAGATCTGGGACAGACGGAAGTACACCTACGTGGAGCTGACACGTGTTCAGCGACTCGGGGTGAACGCCGGGGGATGCGTTGATCTGCTGCGCTTCACCCTCCTGGTGCGGCCCGCGGCCTATCTTCACGTCATGTCCGACGGCCAGGTGGCCCCGGAGTCCGGATTCGCTCCGGTCCAGGAACAGTCTCTGCAGAGGGCGTTCCCGGGGCTGTTCGCGCAGCTGGCCGCCACGCCGCCGGATCTCGTCAGGATGGCTCTGCGGAGTGCTCTCCCCTTCCCGGCAACTCAGGGGCTGGAGGCGACAGCCCGATTGACCTCGATCTTTGCCCTGCGGGGACGGGCGATGACACCGGCGCTGGTCGTCGACAGGGGCGCGGACTCACCGGACAAGAGCTGGTTCAACATCGCGCGGCGCAACGCCGGATGGCGGGGGATAGATCCCCGGATGCTGGACGAGCTGTATTCGATTGCCTCAGAGAACCGATGGTAGGAGCCTGCATGAAGAGGATCGGCCTTCTTTTGGAGTCCCTCGTTGTCGTGGTCATCATCGTGGCGCTGGGACACACGTTCGTCGAGGATTTCTCAATCCTTGCGGGCTGGACGGTTGCCGCTCGGCGCTGGATCATCTGGGCCGGGCTGGGAATCGATGTTTTTTTTACCATTCGAGTTCTTCTGCCGGCTGTACTTTGCTCTGACAGCGGGCCAGGCAGCGGACTACCTCCTCCGGCAAAGGGGGTGGATAGATTTTGTTGCCTCCATCCCGCTCCTGCTCTTCAATTCCCTGCCCAACGCGCTTGCCCTCCTGGCCGGGGCGGGCCTGGTGACGGGCCTCGGAAGCTTCCTGAATGTGCTCAAGGTCATCAAGGCGGTGCGGATCGCAAGGATCCTCAGGCTCCTGAGGATAGTGAAGCTGTTCCGGGGGATCCGCTACGCCAGGTCCCCGATGGCCCAGAGGCACATCGCGATCATCACGACGATCAGTGTCACCGTGCTGGTCCTCTGGGTGCTGGTGGCGAACCTGCTCGGCGGCTTTGGGATCCTGCCCGGCCTGGAGAGCACTGTTCTCGGCTCGCAAAGTGCACACGCGCGCTACCTCGCCCGGGCAGGCTCCGACGCCACGGGCCTCGCTGCCCGCGCGCGCGAGGTTGCAGCCCTGGATTCCACCCTGCTGGTTGCGCGGTCCCCGGGTGGGTCAACCGCGTGGACCCGATACGACGATGTATACTACTCGGCACACTTCCTGGCCGGCGACTACCAGTACTTCAGCGTGAACGGGGTTGAGTCTTTCTTCGACGGGAGGCCCGTCGCGCAGGCCGCTGCGAGGGAAGGCATCGTCTTCTTCGTGGCAATCCTCTTGAGCGTGCTTGCGTACCTCGTGCTGTACAGCCCCCGATTCGCGCTGGGCATCACTGATCCCATCCATGTCATGAAGCGGGGCATGGAAGAAAGCGCCTACAACCTGGAGGTCAAGATCCCACCCCGGCAGGCGGATGACGATGTTTTCGAGCTGGCGCGCCTCTATAACAGCGTCTTTCTTCCCCTCAAGGATCGGGGAAGCGCCGCAGAGGACCGGCCAGCCGCCCTGGGAATTGACGACATACGCTCTTTCGTAGAGAAAGAATGACGGAATGGTTGTGTCAATGATTCAGTTCCTCATTGAGCTTCCGCCCATCGAGTCGATCAAGGAAAAGCGAAGGATCGTCTCATCTTTGAAGGAAAAGCTCTACCAGAAGTTCAGGCTTTCGGTGGCGGAGGTGGATCTGCTGGACTCCCTGCGATACGCGCAGATCGGCGCGGCGCTCGTCTCGAACTCGAAGAAGTTCGGGGAATCGGTGATGCACAAGGCCCTCGCCCTGGTGGAAAACCACGCTGAAGGCAGGTTGGAAAGCGCGGAGATATTCTCGGAGACGTATTCAGCCGGCGGGTTTGCTACGCCTCTTCCCCGCTCTTGCCCATCTCCAGCAGGTCCATCAGCGCGCCGACGCATTCCCGGAAATCGCGCAGGCTGTCCCGCAGGGAATAGTAGTTCAGTCCGGAGTAGTAGATCTTCGTGAAGACCGAGAAGCTGATCTCGCTTGCCGTCTGCTGAAGGCTGACGTAGCAGCCGAACTCGTAGCAGGTCTTCAGCATCTCCTCCAGCTTTCCCTTCATGAGCTGGGAAAAGGAAGGCGGAAAGGTCAGGGCATACGCCAGCTCCAGGAACCTGCTTCCCCTCTCGATGAGGACTCCCGCCTGGAACGCATCGTCGTCCTCGAACGTCGCCGAGTACGCATTGTGCGACCGTTCGTCCTCAATGACGCGGAAGCTGAGCTCGGAAAAGAGCACCGTGACACGGCGTATCCTTTCCTCCATGAGCTGCGATTTCATTCCCCCCTCCTCAAGTCCTACCTCCCCTCGGCAAGCCGAAGCGCAAGCTCGTCGGGAAGCCCCGCCGCCAAGATCTTCCTTTGGGTATCCTCCACCGCGTAGGCGACCCGCAGGTTCCTGTACACCAGGCTCCTAGTGTCAAATATACCAAAAGATGCCCTTGGATTACCATCCCTCGGCTGACCCACGGACCCGGGGTTGATCAGGTACCTGGTTTCCGCTTTCAGACGGACCTCGTGGGCGTCACGGATCACCCGAACCCTTTCCCGGCCCTCCGGATTCTCGAAAACCATGGGAAGATGCGAGTGCCCGTGGAAACAGACCATGGCCTTTGGACCTTGACCATCCATCCAGACCAGACTTTCTTCCACGGCGGAAGAGCTCAACATGTATTCGTCTTCATCCACCGGCGTCCCATGGCAGATGACAACACCGTCTTCCAGGACGACCGGGCCCTTGGGCAAAGCCCCCAGCGCCGACAACGTCTCCCGGCTCGCGTGCCTCCGGTTCCAGAGCGCCGCCATCCGTGCGGTGCTGTTGAACCACTCCAGGTCGATGAGCCCTGCCACCGCTTTGTCATGGTTGCCGCGAACGATCGAGGCGCTGCGGGCAAGAGCCTCCCGCACACAGTGGTCGGGATCTGCTCCGTATCCGACAATGTCCCCGAGACAATAGATGGAATCCACGGCCAGGGCCGCAATTTCCTGCAGCACCGCGGCAAGAGCTTCCCGATTGCTGTGGATGTCGCTGATGATGGCGAGAGTCATGGAAGATAGTCCCGGTTGATCCGCCACGCCGCCCCGTAGACGTTGGTGGCAGCGTGCCTGTCCACGAGGGAGACCTGCTTGATGACATCTTTCATCAGCGGGCGCTGGTTGGTTTCGGCATTCGGACACCGCGTCGGAACCACGGGGAGGGACAGCCGGGAGGCAAGCCGCTGGACCTCGTTTTCCCGCACCTCGCACAGGGGACGAATGATGGAGACCTTCCCCCCGAAGAACTCCTGCACGGGCATCATCGTGGAAAACTCGCCCCGGAAAAAGAGGTTCATGAGTGTCGTGCGGGCAATATCGTCCAAATGATGGCCCAGCGCAATCCGCGTTGCACTGATCCGCGCCGCCTCGTCAAAGAGAAGCCTTTTCCTGTTGCGCGAGCATGTGTAACAGCTGAACTTCTTTCTGAAAGTCGGCGGGCAGATCGAGGCGAGGACCCTTCGAAACGGGATGCGGAGATCCGCATAGAATCCCTCAATGGCCTGCCGCTCCGCATCGGTCAGGGGATATTCCCGCCACTCGATATGCATGGCATGCAGCTCGTAGTCCACGGGGACCCACTTCTTCCTTTCCACGAGCGCGAGGGTCATTGCCAGGGAATCCTTGCCGCCCGAAACGCCAATGAGGACCTTGTCCCCCGGAACGATCATGCGGAAGCGATGGATTCCGCGTCCGGCCCGGTGAGCAAAGCGCTCCAGGAGCCTCGCCTGCGAGTCTGTCAGGATCATTGAGAAAGGATCTCCCCGATGTTCAGTTTTTCGACCGCCGCCAGGAGGGCCTCGTCGCGGCTCGCGCTGACGGAGATGTAGCGGATGGACCGGGGAAGATCATCGCTTGCCATCCCCGAAAACACCGAGCTGCCCTCCGCCCCTTTCGCGCGGAACGCGCGACCTGATCCCGGCTCGATGACCGGTACGTCGAAGTCGAACGAGACGCGTTCCGGCACGTCCACGACAATAGCCTCGACGGAAACTCTTTTCCCGGAGATTGCCGCCGCTTCACGCGCTATCCTCTCCTCCGCGCGGAGCCGCTCACCGATGTCCTCTATGCGCAGGTGCGCCGGGTTCCCGTCGTCAAAAGGGACCCTCCAGACCTGGCGGTGCAGCTCCCGTCGCCTGACCTGCTGGATCAACTGAAAGGCCGGATATCGCGAAGCGGAAAACGCGGCGAAGAACTCCTCATCGTCCAGCCCGTAGAGATCTCCGCGGGTGATGGCGCCGTCCTTCAAGGCCATTGCGATGGCTTTCTTGATCATGGCCGTAGCGATTCGCACCGTCTTGTGCCAGTACACGGTCTTGTACATGAGGTACTTGGAGAAAAGGATGTTCTCCAGCGCCGTGATTCCCTTCGGGCTGATTGCAACTCCACTCTCCCTGTCCGGGAATATCTCCTCGAGGATGAAGTCCACGTCCTGAATGCCGTACGGGACTCCGCAGAAATACGCGTCGCGGTTGAGATAATCCAGCTTGTCGGGATCCAGGACGCCGGACAGGATGCTTCTGTAGAACCCGATTGCCGGGAGGCCGGCGCCCGGAGAGCCACGATCGATGATTGCCGCCACGGCGGCGGGATCGATTTCCAGCTGGGAGCGGATTACGGATGAGAGCCCGCCGAGGATCTCCCTGGCGGCGAGCGCTTCATGCGCCTCCACGTCGAGATCCTTCAGCGAATGGGCAAAAGGATAATGGCCGATGTCATGGAGAAGGCATGCGCAGAGAAACGACTTGACCCCCGGCAGAGAGACCGGCACCTCCGTGTTTCGCCTGATCAGGCTGGTGATCATCCGGCGGGCAATGTGAAACGCGCCGAGGCTGTGGCTGCGGCGGGTGTGCGTTGCCCCCGGGTACACGAGGTAGGCGGGGCCCAGCTGGCGGATGCGGTCCAGCTTCTGGAACTGGGCGTGCTCCGCGACGCGAAGGAGAGGGCGGGAGAGCGAAATGTGCTTCCAGACCGGGTCACGGACCGGCTCGGTGTAGTCGTTTTGAAGGTGGTCGAGGATCTTCTCCCGTTCGCCCATCTGGCACCACAGTATGACGCCGGAAAAGTCATGTAAAGCCGGCCCGGAGTTGCGCATTTGACGAACGCAGCGGCTTCTGGTACAAGGAAATCGTGAGAATGTGGCTGGGGGGCTTGACCTCTGTAATTCTCCTCCTGGCTCTGACGAGCTGCACCAGGAGCCCGCGGACAGCGCAAGCTCCGGGCTCTGCAAGTCCACCCGCCCCCGTAGCCTCGACGACGGCTCCCGCAGCTTCTTCCCCGGCAGCTGCCGCTCCTCCCACCCCGGCCTCTGCTGCGGGTCCCTCCCCGGCCGGCGCTCCCTCCCAACCCGGGCCTGCCGCTCGAACAATCACCCTCGCCCAGGAACAGCTTCCCAGTGCGCCCGCGGTGGCCGCGCGCCAGAACACGGATGTCTCCTCCCTCCTTCCCCTGGGCCGCGCTGCGCGTGTTCTCCCTGAGGACTTCAAGATTGGCGTCCTTGCAGACGCACGCGTCGGGGACGCGGAGGAGCAACAGGCCATGACAACCGCCATCTCGTTCCTCTCCCGCCTGGTTGCCGGCAAGGTGGATTCTTCACTGCTGGATCCCGAGACGGGAGGGCGAGTGTCCGATATGCTGGCCTTCGGCCTCGAACGGGGAGACCTTCCCCGCGCGTACCGTGTCGGCGCGCCGAAGAAGCATGAGAGCGGCGAGGTGACCGCGACCGTTCGGCTTTTCGGCCCCGAGGGTACGAGCGAGGGAGAGATTGCCTTGTCACGGACTGGCGGCCGTTGGCTCGTGAAGGACCTCCAGATCAGCATGGACGACCTTCAGGTGAAGACGGAGAAGCCGAAAGAGCGCTTCTTCCCGTCCTCATACCGCTGGATGCTGGAGGAATGAGCACGTGGGCACAGCAGTCGGCAGGATAGAAAAAGAGTTCGTGTTCAAGGCCCTGATCGACGACGCAACTCCCTGCGATGTGCACGGCTCAGGCAAGGAGGCCAAATGTCGATTTTCCCAGGTCACTGAAGAACGTCTCGAAATGGTTCCCCTTGAAGGGGTCCTGCCGGGCTTCCAGGGGGGCGAAGAGGTCCGGGTTTTCTTCTATCTCAAGAACAACTACCACACCTTTGCCGCCCGGGTGATCGAGTCAAGCCCGGAGAGGATGGTGGTCCAGCACCCCCGGGGCGTGTACAAGAACCTCCAGAGGAAATACGAGCGCGTGAGGCCGGCGGAGGACATCCAGGTATCCTTCAGCCTGAAGGGCACCAAGATCGAGCTCAATTTCCCGAAGTCGGAGAGGTTCAGTCCCGTGGAGCCTCCTGAGATTTCTCCGGAGTTCGATTCGAGGCGGATCCAGGAGCTGGTCAGGGCGTTTCGGGAAAAAATGAACACCATCGTGTCCGACAACAAGATCGTCATGATGCGGGATCGGCTGCCGCGTGCCTGGGAAGAGAAGGTCATGGTTCGGCTCGGAAAGTGCCTCTGGATCCCGTCCACCGACGAGGACTTCCCCGCAAAGGATCCGTTCCCTGATGAGCGGGTGATCACGAAGGCTGACCTCATCAGGCTGGAGGAAGAAAGCGGAGCGCAGCCCTACGTGATCACGGGCAAGCTGGGCAACATTCTCTATGAAAAGTTCAAGAAGGGCCTCTTCTCCGAGCTCTGGTGCCCGGTCCTCTACAACGAGTATGTGGTCGGTTTCCTTCATCTCTGGAACACCCTGGACAAGAAGAATCGGATCGGAAAAGACCTTCTTGAGTATGCGTGGCAGTTCGGCCGGATCCTCTGCTATTCCCTTGTCACCAACGGGTACTTCAAGGCGGAAAGCGCCACGGAAAGACGTTACGAAGCGCCGATAATCGACATGAGCGCTTCGGGGCTCCTTTTTGCGCACAGCTCGAGTGACCTCGTGCGCGACCTTCTGGTGCACACGGACCTCGACCTCACCGTGAGGCTTGGCAAGAGGACCTTCAAGGTCGGCGCCCGTGTCATGAGGAAGTTCAGGGATGCTGAGAATATCTATTTCGGCGTCCTCTTCCTGCGCGTGGATCCCGAGGACTTTGCCTTCCTCTTCGCGTACCTCTACGGAAAACCCTTTGACCCGTTGTACGAGGGGGTGTGGGAAGGTGGCGCGCCTCCTCCTCCCCTGCAGATGTGACGCTATCGGCAGGGTCCTGATCCTTTTCCTTGCCGGCGCGCTGCTCCTTCTGCCCGGTCAGCTGCACGCAGAAGGAGGAAACGCCCCGGGACTCTACCGGGTTGACGTGGAGGGAGTCGGCAGCTGCTACGACGCGGACCTTTCCCTCATGCTCTCCGCATACGTCTTTGCATACCTGGATGCCGGAGCCCTTGAAGTGTCTTTTCCCCGGCCCCCTGCAGGAATCAAGGTCCGGGAGAGAGTGCAGCTTCTCGGGATCCTTGCGGCGGACTTCCCGGCCCAAGCCAGCCGCTACCTTGTGCGCGCGGTGATTGGGCGCAATGTCCTGCTGGCCTTCGATGGAGTTGAACGAAGCGCCTCGGGAGCGCTCCTTGCATACGTCTACCTGCCGGAGGACGGAACCTGCGTCAACCTCAAGCTGGTTCGCGACGGATATGCGCGCGTGGCCCCCGTTGATGTCCCCTTTCAGTTCAGGAGCGAGTTTGAAATGTACGAGCAGCAGGCACGGCTGAACCATACCGGGATCTGGGAGCAGCAGCTACCCCGGCATTGACGCGCTCAGCTCTTCCAGTAGCCGCAAGGACTGATTGCAGTCTTCGACGAATGCGCACAGGTATTTTTCTTTTTCCGTGAAATCGCTGATGAATGCGGAGAGGTCGTCCACCAGGTCCTGTCCACGGTCAACCAGGCCGCGGGCATTCTGCCCGCACGCGAGCCGGAGCCATCGCAGGGCGATGGTTCTCAGCAGTGGAAACAGAACGGACGGGGGCGCCACCATGATGCCACGTTCTGAAAGGTCCCGGCAGTTCACGCGGCTGAGCTCTCGAGGCACATACACCATTGTCAATCCGCGCCTGGCGTGGCCTGCGTCGCGCGCGGGGATCTCTTTGAGCGCTTCGTAAAGATCTGCCTCGCATTGCCTGCCGCCGCGGAGACGGCCGTCCACAAGAATGGTTTCCCCGCCGGGCTCATGAATGACCAGGTCGACGTTGTCACCGGCCTCCCGCCTGATAATGTCGACATGGTCTTTCATGCCGCAAAGCTCCGCTGCCTCTGCAAGGGAGATGTCCTGATCCGTGGGGTTCTCTACGGGAAGCGTCTGCGAAAGTGAGCCGCGCATTGCGCGAAGCTCCTCAGAGAGCCCGGCGAGGCGCCCGCGGACCTCCCTGCATTTTCCTTCAAGGCCGCTGACTTTTTCCTCGAACTGCCCTATCTCCCGGGCGAGTGTCCGGATGAGCAGCTCTGAGTCCTGCCCTCCAACCATTCCTTCTGCTCCATTACTGGCCGCCCTCATTCCGCGGCCATGAAGCAGCACACTTGTTGTTGATTCCGATAGTACACGCCTGCGCGGAAATCCGCAACCAAAAAAAAGAGCGGTAGGAACGCTTGTGTTTCTTGACAGCGCTTCCGGGCGGATTTATAATGCCCGTAAATAATGTGAACGCGTGTGCTGGAGCGAGTCAGGCACCGTTTGTCGGTTCAACAGCTAACCCCACCGCGATAATCTGAGGCTTTCAACGAAGAGGGTTACTGTATGGCCATACAGGCGTTGGTGCTGGCCAGCATGCTCCTCTGTGCCGTCCAGGCAATCAGATCAGAAAGGCTCCTTGTCTCTGCTCTCTGGCTCGCGGGGTGCAGCGCCCTGCTGGGGGTGGCGCTCGCGCTGCTTGGAGCTCCCGAGGTGGGCGTCATCGAGCTATCCGTGGGCGCCGGGCTGGTCACTGTCATATTCGTCTTTGCCATCAGCATCGCCGGCGAGGAGCCCGCCGCGTACAGAAGCGTCGTTCCGCGCTCCCTGGCGTGGGTGCTCATGACTCTTTTCTTCGTCCTGCTGGTGTTCCTGGTAGTGCCGCGCCTGGTGGCCCCCGCCCTGGCGCCGCAGTCCCAGTCTGTGGTCCGGGCAGTGTGGGAAATGCGCGCCCTGGACACGCTTCTGCAGGTGACGCTCATTTTCTGCGGAGTGCTCGGGTCCCTTGGGCTGTTGGCGGAGCCTCGGGCGGTTGTTTCGGCGGTGAAGGGGGGCGCGCCATGAGCGGCGTTTCCATCTGGAGCATCTCACTGGTTGCCGTGTTCGCGCTGGTCATGACTGGATTGTACGGCCTTCTGATCCTCCGCAACCTGATCAAGATCGTCGTTTCGCTCCAGATATTCGCAAAGGGAACGATCCTGATCATGGTGGTTGCCGGAGGCATGCAGGGGCAACCCGGAGTCGGTTCGAGCCTCGCCATCACGGTGATCGTCGCGGATACCGTGGTGACCGTCATAGCCCTGGCGCTCGCGATCCAGGTTCGCCGGTATTGCGGCACGCTGGATTCCCGGGCCATCTCGAGCCTCAAGAGATGAGAATGGACACCTCGCTGCTTTTCCCGCTGGCCATCTTTCTCCCCTGGGTTGGCGCGCTTGCCGTGCTGGCAGTCGGGCGGGACGGCGGCCTTCGCACGGCGCTTGCCATTGGTTTCGCGGCCGCTGAGGGGCTGGTGAGCGTTGCCCTGATCCCGCTTGCCGGCAGCGCCACGGCCTTTTCTGTTTCCATCGGCGGAATATTCGGTGACTTCAGCCTCGTCGGGGACGGACTGGGCGTGTTCCTGGCGGCTGTCGCGGCCGTGGTTGGATGCCTCGCGGTCGTTTTTTCCGTGGACTACATGCGCGGTGAAGAGAGCCTGGGCCGCTACTACGCCCTCGTGCTCTTCTTCATTGGCTCCATGGTCGGGCTTGTCCTCTCCTCGAACCTCCTCATGGTCGTCGTCTTCTGGGAAATCACGGCGTTTTGCTCGTATGCGCTTATCTCGTTCCACAGCGATGATCCCAAGGCGGTAGCCGGAGGCATCAAGGCGCTGATCGTTACGGGGCTGGGCGGTGTCGGCCTGCTGGGAGGCGCATTCCTGATCCACGCACAGATTGGCACCTTCGACCTTCCCACATTCCTCTCCCGGGCCGGCGCCATGCGCCCCGACCTCCTTGCCTGGGTCGCATTCGCATTTCTGGCCGCCGCCGCGGCCAAGTCAGCGCAGTTCCCGTTTCAGACGTGGCTGCCGGACGCCATGGAAGCCCCTACCCCGATCTCCGCCCTGATTCATGCCGCTACAATGGTAAATGCAGGAGTCTACCTCCTGGCGCGCGTGTATCCTGCCTGCAGCGGCGTCACCGGCTGGTCCACCACCGTGGTTGCGGTAGGCGCGGTGTCAGCGATCCTGGCGGCCATCATGGCCGTTGCATCGACAGACCTGAAGCGGGTCCTCGCCTACTCCACCGTGAGCCAGCTCGGATTCATGGTCTTCTCCATCGGCTCTGGCGGTCTTTTCCAGAGCCAGTTTCACCTCCTCAGCCACTCCCTGTTCAAGGCCCTGCTTTTCCTCGGCGCGGGCGCGGTCATCCATGCCGTGGGAACGCGTGACATGCGCGCCATGGGCGGTCTCTCCAGAAAGATGCCGCTCACGTGCACCGTGTTCATCATGGGCGCGCTGGCCCTTGCCGGTGTCCTGCCGGTCAACGGCTTCTGGAGCAAGGAACTGATACTGGAGGCCGGCAAGCTGCACGCGCCTTCGGCGGCGTCTATCGTCATGATGGTCACGGTCGGGCTGACGGCGCTCTACAGCGCCCGCTGCGTATGGATGGTTTTCTTCGCCCGTGCCGCGGCCGAGCCCCATGCCCACGAGGCCGGCCCGGAATGCAGGTTGCGCTCATCCCGCTTGCGGCGGGAACTCTGGTGAGCTGGCTCCTCGCGGGGCCGTTCCAGTCCCTGCTTGCCCGCACCCTCCCCCTGCATTTCGGCGGCGCACCCGTGATCCGCGGCACGCGGGAGATTGCGCAGGAGGTCCTCAACTCACCGGGAACGTTGGTTGCAATGGGCGTGGTCGCGGTCGGTGTCCTTGCCTGGGTGCTCTGGCGGACACTCATCCGCACGGCGGACAGGCTCGAGCCCGCGCGAAAAGCGGCTGAAGCTGGTCTGGGGTTCGAAGCTTTGAACAGGGGCATCACGCGCGCCGTTCAATGGTCGGGGGAGAAACTTCGCGTGACGCAATCCGGCGTCCTCAACTGGAACGTGGCTGGAATCGTCATGGCCGTCGTGGCCGTCCTGGCCATCCTGGCAGCAGGAGGGTGACATGAGCTGGCCTCCTTTCGTCTGGCTCATGCTGCTCCCCATCGTCTCTTCTCCTTTCGTCTACATCGTTGGACGGCTCCTCCAGAGATCACTGGAGGGTCTTGAAGCGCACGGAGGCATCCCCGCGACTCGGCTCGGCGTCCATCCGGGAAGGAAGTGGAGGTCGAACCCGGTCCGATGGGTCAGCCTCGCAATCCTGCTCTGCACGCTGGTCCCGCTCGTTCTTGCCGGACGCGAATTGGCGCAGGGAAAAGTGGCGCAATTCTCGTACGGGATCATTGCGCTCAGATTCGACGGGATCAGCTTCCTGCTCGCGGCGGCCGTGCTTTCCCTTGGGGTCCTGGTTTCCCTCTTCTCCGGGCCGTACATCGGCCACGAAGGAGGGCAGGAGAAATATCACGCCCTGCTCAACACCATGATCGGTGCGATGATAGGCCTCGGGTGCGCTTCGGACCTGTTCAACCTGTGGGTCTGGTTCGAGACCGCGGCCGTGGCTTCCTACATGCTCGTTTCCTATCACGCGCAGCAGCCGTCAAGCCTCGAGGCTGGAGTGAAATACCTCGTCCAGAACTCGGTGGGCTCCATGCTCGTCCTCATCGGAATCGGGCTGGTGTTCGCCGAAGCGGGCACACTGGACCTGCCCGCGCTGAAGGCCCTGGCGGGCGGGGCCGCGCCGGGGCCCGGACGGCTTCCGCTGCTGGCGGCCGGCGCGCTTTTTTCAGTCGGCTTTGGAGTGAAGATCGCTATCGTTCCCATGCATACGTGGCTCCCGGATGCGCACTCCCAGGCGCCAAGTGGAATCAGCGCCGTCCTTTCGGGGGTGGTCATTGAAACCGGGCTCGTGGCGCTCCTGCGGGCGCTTTCCGTGGTGTCAGGCGCGTCGGTGAGCTGGGGACCGCTCCTCCTGGCCTTCGGGTGCGTGAACATGCTGGTCGGGAACCTGCTTGCCCTCAGGCAGACCCAGGTGAAACGCCTCCTTGCCTTTTCCAGCCTCAGCCATATGGGCTACATGCTCCTTGGGCTCGGAACCGCAATCACCTTCCGACAGCTCGGCGGCGCGCAGGGAGGGTTTTTTCATCTTCTCACTCACGCCATGATGAAAGGGCTCGCGTTCCTTTCAGCGGGGGCGTTCCTGTACGTGTTTCGCATCTCCCGTGGCCAGCAGGGTCCCCTGATGGCGGAGGACCTGGCAGGGGCGGCGCGAAAATACCCGTTGCCCGCCCTCGCATTCAGCGTAGCGCTTCTTGGATTAGGCGGGCTTCCACCGTTTGCGGGCTTCATGTCGAAGTGGCAGATCTTCGCGGCAGGATTCAGCACGGGAAACGCTCTTATGGCAGCCCTTGTCGTCTTCGCTTTGCTCAACAGCCTGCTTTCCCTCGCCTACTATGCGCCGCTGGTGAACGTCATGTACCGAAGAGAGCCTTCAACCGCGGTAAGGGCCGGGACGCGCGTCCCGCCGGCAATGGCAGTTACCATGATCATCCTCATCCTGTCGGTGCTGGCTTTCGGTGTCTGGCCCGCCCTGGCCGCAGGAGTGACGGCGCCCGCGGGGCAGACCGTGCTTGACCTTTTTGCAGGAACGGGAGGCATGTGACATGGTGCATCCATTCTCACCGCCGGTGGCCTTCGCCGTGTACCTGGCGCTCGCCGCAATTCTGCTTGCGATTGCCGGCGCCGCCGCGGCAAGGGGCAAGGCGAGTGACCTGAAGACCGCCGTGTATGGGAGCGGTGAGGCGGCCCGGTCCAGCGCCGCTTCCCCCGGCTACCGGCCGTTTTTCATGACGGCGTTCTTTTTCGCGATGCTCCACCTTGGCGTGGTCATTGTCGGCAGTGGAGGTCTCACTATAATGACAGGCGCCTACATTGCCGGGTCTGATTCTTTCTTTGGTTGCCCTGGCCCTGGGCTGAAGGGAAAGGAGGACCCGTGCCCGCGCAGATTCCGCGATCTCTCAGGGGTATTGTGGACCGCATAGCGCTCTGGTCCCGGATCAATTCCCCGTGGCTCGTGCATTTCAACAGCGGGTCGTGTAATGGATGCGACATCGAGATACTTGCCACCCTTGCGCCGCGGTATGACCTGGAAAGGCTCGGGGTCAAGCTCTGGGGGTCGCCCCGGCACGCTGACGTCCTGGTCTGCACCGGGCCGGTGACCCGCCAGTCCCGGGACAGGCTCTTTCGGACCTATGAACAGATGCCGGCCCCCAAGTTCGTCGTTGCGGTGGGGTCCTGCGGGATCACGGGCGGAGCCTTCCACGGTTGCTACAATATCGTCGGCGACATCGGAGACATCATTCCCGTGGACGTCTACATCCCGGGCTGCCCTCCGCGGCCAGAGGCGATCATAGACGGCGTTGTGCAGCTCCTGACAAAGCTGAGGGCAAGCGCGGTCGTGCAATCTCCCCTGCGAATGGAGGCCAAAGCATGAGCACGGGCAGCGAGATGGAAGCGGTTCCTCAGCTTGTGACACGGCTGGGCAGGGCACAGCCGGGCAGGTGACAACAGGCTCAGCGTGGAGCTGGCCGTTGAGCATCTCCCGGCTGCTGTCGAAGCGCTGACCAAGGCGAGATGGGGCTACCTTTCCGCCATCACCGGCCTGGATCGCACGCCGGGGGAGACGGAAGGAGCGGACAGCGGCGAATCGGCGCCCCCCCGACGAGCTCAGTTCGAGGCGCTGTATCACTTCTGCCGGGGCGCAACCGTGCTCACCCTGAGAGTGAAGGCATCAGGAGAAAACCCGACACTGCCCAGCATCACGGCTGTCGCTCCCGGAGCCATCCTCCAGGAGCGTGAGCTCGCCGAGGTATTCGGCATGCATATCACGAACCTCCCGGCGCGCGGAAGGCTTCTGCTGTCAGAGGACTGGCCCGAGAACCTCTTCCCGATGCGCAAGAAGAACACGCCGGAGGCCATCCGCGCGAGGATCTCCGAGCCTCCCCCGGCGCCTCTGCCGGCTTCCTCGCCCGAGCGGCCGGGCAGGTTCGTGGTGCCTATCGGCCCGCAGCATCCCGCGCTCAAGGAGCCCGCGCACTTCGAGCTCGAAGTCGATGGGGAGATCGTCAAGGACGTGTCGCTGCGGCTCGGCTACGTGCACAGGGGAATAGAGAAAGCCGCTGAGAGCAGGTCGTGGATCCACAACCTCTACCTCATGGAACGGATCTGCGGCATCTGTTCGCATATCCACGCCACCGCATACGCCCTTGGCGTCGAGCAGTTGGCGGGCATCACCGCGCCCCCGCGGGCGCAGGCCATCAGGGTCCTGTTTGCCGAGATGGAACGGATCCACAGTCACCTCCTCTGGCTGGGGGTGGCCGCCCATCAGGCGGGGTTCGACACGCTGTTCATGTTCACCTGGCGGGACCGTGAGACCATCATGAACCTGCTGGACGAGGTGAGCGGCAACCGCGTGAACTATTCGGTGAACGTGCTGGGAGGGGTCAAGTACGACATCGATGATCCGCGGGCGGATGCCATCCGCCGCGGCGTGGACAGCCTGGAACGGCGGATCCACCATTACCTGGATATCGTCACAGCGGATGAAAGCTTCCTGAGAAGAACACGGGGAGTCGGGGTTTTCCCGACGGAGAAGGCTGATGTCCTGGGAGTCGTCGGCCCCACTGCACGGGCGTCAGGGATCCTGCGGGATGTGCGCGTGGACGCGCCCTACAGCGCCTACAGGGATTTCCCCGTGACCCCGGTTACGGATCAGGGATGCGACCTCGCCGCGAGGTTTGTCGTTCGGATCAAGGAGCTTTTCGAATGCTGCCGTCTGATCAGAGCCATTCTGGGCTCCTTCCCACCGGGAGAGCTTCGCGTGGACGTCCCCCGACGCATCCCGGAGGGCGAGGTGATCAGCCGGGTGGAGGCGCCGCGGGGGGAGCTCTTTTACTACCTGAGGAGCGCGGGCGGACCAATGCCTGACCGGGTGAAAGTGCGCACTCCGAGCCTCGCAAACTGGGCCTACGTCCTGAGCGTTGCCGTCGGCCTCAAGCTGGCAGACATCCCCATGGTGGTGGTCGGCATCGACCCGTGCTTCTCCTGCAACGACAGGATGTTCAGCGTCCACCAGGTCGGGAGGAATGCCGAGTGAAAAGCCTGCTGGCCGTCATGGCGTATCTTATTTTCCCCGGGGGCCTTTTCGTGGTCGTAGGAAGCCTGGCCTATGAATACGTGGATCGCAAGCTCATCGCGAGGTTCCAGAATCGAGTAGGCCCCCGCTGGTTTCAGCCGCTGGCGGACTTCGTGAAGCTGCTCGTGAAAGAGGAAATAATACCGCAGGGCGTGAACCCGGGCCTGTTCGTCTGGCTGCCGGTTGTGGCGCTCGCCGCCGCGCTTGCCACGGCGTTGTACGTCCCCATGGCTGGCCTGAACCCGACCTGGAGCTTCCGGGGGGACGTTGTCGCAACAGTCTACCTTCTCATGATGATGACGCTGTGCATCGGGCTGGCGGGGGCAAACACGTCGGACAGGTTCTCCGTCATTGGAGCCGTCCGCGCGCTGACGCAGCTTTTCTCCTACGAAGCCCCATTCCTCCTGGCACTCCTCGGACCCGCGGTGGTGGCGGGAAGCTGGAGGATCGCGGATATCAACGCGTTCGCCCAGGAAAGGCTCTGGATGATCGTCACGCAGCCCCTGGGCTTCCTGGTGGCTCTCATCGGGCTCATGGGAAAGCTCGAGCTGTCGCCGTTTGACGCTCCGGAGGCTGAGACAGAGATCGTCTCCGGTGCCCTCACCGAATACAGCGGTCGAGGTCTCGCATTTTTCCGCCTGGGCAGGGACATCGAGCTTTTCGTCGGTCTCACCCTGATCTCCGCCTTCTACCTGGGCGGTCTGGCCAATCCGCTCCAGTTCCTGGTGAAGACCCTCGCGCTCCTGTTTGTGACCGCGGGGCTGCAGTCCCTCTTCGCGCGGCTGCGAATCGACCAGACCGTCGGCCTCTGGTGGCGGATCGGTGCCCTGCTGGCCCTCACCCAGCTGCTGATCCTGATCGGGCTGAAGACACTGGGGGTGGCCATATGATGAGGATAGGCTCCATGCTGAGTGACATCATGCGCTCGCTCGTGCGCAGGCCGTTCACCGAGCGGTATCCCTTCGTCGTGAAACCCGCCCCCGAGCGCACGCGCGGCCGCCTGGAATGGGATGCGGAGAAATGCACCGGCTGCATGCTGTGCGTGAAGGATTGCCCCGCGGACGCCATCCAGGTCACCGTGGTGGACAGGGCCGCGAAGAAGTTGATCTTCCGATACCGCACTGACCGGTGCGTCTATTGCGGCCAGTGCGTTGTGAGCTGCAAGCCGGGCGCCCTCTCCATGTCACCGGAGCACTGGCATCTTTCCTCGACAACGAAAGAGTCATTTTCAGTGGTCTACCAGAACCACCAGGGAAGCTCAGAGAAGGGGTGACAGCTTTTGCGCCCATTTTCGGATGGCTTCCCAGTCCCGAATGTCCGATGCAGGCATCTTCTTGAGCGCTGGGATCATGGACCAGGGAAAACCAAGCCGGGACGGGTCGAACCTGCCGCCGAAAACCTCCTTTGTAATCGGGCTGAACCAGGGGTATTTCTGGAGCTCCTTGTCAAGTTGCGCGCGTACGTCGTTCCATTCCTTCTCCACGTCATGGAAAGGTCCGAGGGCGAAAACGGCCGCCGGCATGTTTGCCAGAGTGCCCTTGTGCCGGGACAGAAAGCTCACTGCATCCTTGTGCCAACGGAACATGAAAAACGGCGCTCCGAGCACCACCGACCGGTACCCTTCGAGGGACTTCACCTCCTCGAGCCGCTTCACGGCGACTTCCCGCGGGCCCGCTCGGAGTGTCTCGCTTATTGCATCTGCAATCTCCTTCGTGGAACCACTGCGCGTGGCGTAACCAACAAGAATGGCATCTGGCATGGGGATCTCCTTCTCAGACTATTCAACACCGGTATGAGAGCGGCGCTGGCACCAGACAAATTCACCTTGCAAAGCACTGGCGGGCGAAAGTCGTTCACGGTTCTCCGCCCAGGGCCTTGAAGATGTCCTTCCGGGCCCTGGCTCGATTCATGTTGGACGCGGCGGAAGGGGGGCTCTACAAGAAGGAGGTCGTCGGGCTGGGCGCGTAGAAACAAAGGGGGGATACTTTACACCGCCTTTTCTTCATTCTCCTTTACCCGAAACTCAACGATCTTCCTTATCAATTCGATCGGCAAATCCATGGCATGGGGAAACTGAATTGTTCCATGCCCGCTTTGCTTGAACTCCTTCAGCTCGTGTTTGAATCGGCTGAAGACCGTCATGCTTGCCGGGTAGAAGCCGATGTGATCCTTGAATGCGCCAAAGTAAACCAACCTGCCTTTGTAGAAAAAAGCGGGCATATCGTAGCTGATCTTCCCCTCGGCCTTGGGCGCTGCTTCCCGAATGACATGGCAAATCGAGTGCAGCCTTTCTCGGACTTCATCCTGGCGTACCTGGATGTATTCATCGATCGATGCAAGCGTTGCCTTGTGCTTCATTTGCGGTGGCCACCTGTCATAGTTCGAAAGATACAAACGCGCCCGCAGACCAGCAAGCCAGCGCAGCAATCGGGGGGGTCCGTCCGCTTTCGTTCGCGGGCTCCCTCACGAACAACTCCGTGTGGGGCCGCAGAATCTGCCTTTCCTTGATGCCTTATTTGAAGTCGGGCTGGCCGGATTTGAACCGGCGGCCTTTCGGTCCCGAACCGCAAAAAGCTCCAAAAAGCGCCTTTTTGACCAGGAAAAGCCCAACTTTCTTCAATAGTAATGCATGAGCAAGTGAGCGCATCTGCGCGCGAAATGGCAAAATCAGGTCAAACAAATCAAATCGCCTACCACGCTTTGAGTGCGTGCCCTATGATGTATACTCCTTCGCCGGCCGCCGCCACGCTCACCGTCACGATGCCCACCTTGAGCACCGTGATCTCCGTGGCCAGGGCGTCCGCCTGGATCTTGGCGTCTCCCAGTGGAGCGGCCTGCATCCGATCGTCGTAGAGATGGTTGGTCGCGAGGTTGATGTTCGTCTCCACCTGTTGGAGCTCCGCAGGGGAGTCAATTTGTGGATGGGCCGCTTGTTGGAAGGGATGCGACGGTTATTGGGACATACACACGTCAGCTGGGAAAGGACGAGTCCGGCGATAGACTCTCTTCTCAAAGCTTCTATGTCTGCAAGGTCGATCTTCAAGACGTCTCGATCGGCTTTAGTTGGTTCCCGCGGTTGATCGGGAACTCGATAAACAATCAAGGTATTGTCTTCGCTCCGATCAATGATCGTTCGATAGCCGACGCAAGGGAAAAGGCCAAAGAGGAAGCTGTGGAACAAATGAAGCGTGCTGAATCAGATAGGCAACAACAAAGCATCGTCCAAGCCCCCGTAGGCCTCAAGTCGAACTTGGCCCTACGACTTCTTATAACGATGATTCAACGCGGTACATTGCCAGGGACAGCTCTAAATACCACCGGCACGACTATGGCCTCTGTCACAATCTGGGTCAACTTCTACGACCAAAGCGGAGCGCAGGTAAGCTCCGATCTTGCCATGATTGCGAATCTCGCGCCAGGCCAGACATGGAAGTGGAAGATAGCCTAT
Source organism: uncultured Spirochaetota bacterium (assembly GCA_963745235.1). GTDB lineage: Bacteria > Spirochaetota > Spirochaetia > SZUA-6 > Fen-1364 > Fen-1364. The sequence goes on from CAVUXE010000052.1 coordinate 104,550, forward strand.
TACGATGACAGCGTGAGATCTTACAAGATAGTGAAAGTCGATGTCGATTATTGAAGCGTTGCGGGGACGGCAATATCGCCACGGCGGCGGCGCTGCATGAACCGTGGGGACTTGCGTTCGACCTTTCTGGCAATCTTCTCATAGCGGATCGCATCAATAATCGCATAAGAAAGGTCGCCCTTGGCCAGTGAACCTCTGGCCGATGCGACAGAGGAATCGCGCTGATGGCTGAGAATCTGCTCTACTACGGCGACAACCTCAGATGGAAATCCGGATTCGTCCCTTGAAGTCGGAGGTGAGAAATGCGTTTCAAAGAGATATTGGCACGCCTTACGGGACTGAGTTCGCCGGTATTTGGTGTGTCATGGAACCCTCCTGAACCACACATCGCTGTCGCCAGGCGAGTCGTTACTTTTCTCGAGGATCGGCGCGTTCTTTATAGCCCTTTTGAAATGGAACTGCCGAATCACTGCATCGAATCGGTACTTGAGATTCGCGGGTATCTGACGAAGGAACTACAACCTCTCGAAGCTATCACCGAAATCGCCAATTCACTCCGTGCCATGCGATCTGCCTGTCGCAAGTTCATGGACGCAGTAGGTCCTCGGTCAGATGTTGCCCGTTTTCGCGGAAACAATGGCCCAGCGACTTGGGTTTTCAACAGTGCACTCGGAGAGCTCCGGGGCGTCTTCGGCATTCATGTCGCCAGGCTCGCTGCAGCCCATGGCCTGGACGTGGAAGACGATCTGGCCGCCATTCTGCCCGGCAAAGACGATGACGATGAACGCACGATAGAAGACGAGTACGCCCTTCGCTGACTCGGTAGGGAGCTAAGCAGAGCTTGCAAAGATCAGCATGCCTCGAATTCGGTCGCCAGGACATCGAGCTCCATTTCCGCGATTAGTGCTGGACGACAGGCTCTCGGCGGGATCCGGCCGACGCAGCGCTCTTATCAAGAAAAAAAGTTCTTGAAAAGCCCAATTTCTTTATGGTAGCTGGAACAATCACAGTTCATCCATTTCAAGAACTTCCAGGAGAGATAATCTTTCTATTCCCAGAGCGTCGAAATTTCTTCTTGGATATTTCTTGCCAGACCCTTTATCTGACTCTTCTTTTTTTCCATGGCTCTGTGGATCGCAATGATCCGCTTTTGTGCCTGTCGATTAGGCAGTGGAACCTTGATTGTGAGAAAGATATCATCTGGAATGCTTCTTCTCCGATCAACGGCTCCTTGCATGAGTTGTTTGTATACCTCACGCATTTTTAGCGATCGCAATAGCAACTCCAAAAAGGTCATATTAGTCTTTGAACGCCTCAGTTTCCAAATCTTGTATGCCGGACTAACAGCGGCTGCATCATACTTCGTTTGAAATCCCAATACTCCTTCATCAATTGGAAAGCCAACGACGAGTTCATTACGATAGGCTTTCTTGTAATGTGCGATATCGCTACTTGCAATTCTTTTTCTAAATTTATCTCCCTGGTCGATCAGTCCATCGTTCATTGTTATCGACATAATTGGCAAGTCTAAATTTCCTACGCGGTCTTTCCCGGAAATCTCCAATAAATCGCCAAAAGTCAATTCAGTCGTTCCAGGGGCAAACGATTCATTCATTCGTATATAAGGCCCAGCGGTCAGAACATACTGATTGTTGGCGACCTCTCCAATTTCAATTTTCGAAACACCTATCTTCGTAGCATAGTCTTGAGGTTGAATATCGAGTTCTTTTTCTGACAATACTAGTTCCAGATCGTTTATTCCCTCGACCTTCCTACGCTTTCTGTCCAAAGTGTATCCGTCGTTTTGAACGTTGAAGAACCAATAATGATCTTTGGTTTTTGAAATCCTTACATCCGTGAGATAGAGAATGCTAGCCTTAGTCCGATTATAAGGCTCAAAAGCCCCCCTTGGCAACGAGATGACGCTCTTTAGCGTCGAATTCTCAAGCAATAATCTTCTAACGCTGCCGAAGCTTCTGTCGTTCTTGTTCGACAAAAAACCGTCAGGCGCGATTATTGCCATGCGGCCACCGCGCTTCAAGGACCGGAAACAATGCTGTGGACAAACGAGGTCGCCGTTCCTACTGGGAACAGAATATTTCTCTCCGTAGCGCGTCTTTTGAGCAAATGGATAGTTTGTTATAACAAGGTCGAACTTGTCGTCAACGGGATTCGCCAGACTGTCTAGTCTCTCTATGTTATTATGGCCGTCCCCAGCAAGGATCATGTTCATTTTTGCGATGCTTGCTGTCCGTGTCAATTCACGACCATAAAGAGTAGATTCTCTTAAGCGCTTTTGATTTACTTCTGTATGGGCCATATTGGCCATAATATGTTTGAAAGCTACAATCAGCATTCCTCCCGTGCCACAGAATGGATCGTAGATCGTTTCTCCGATTTGTGGATTGACGAGTTTGACCAGCGTCTTGACAATATGTCGTGGCGTAAATATCTCGCCCAAATCTGATGGATTGCTTGCGCTGTAAGACCGTATGAAGTACTCGAATGCGTCTCCCTTGACGTCAGCGTTGATATCCGTCAGCTGCAAGTCATCAAGTAATCTGATAATCTCTCTCAAGTTATCTGGGTGCCGGATTTTTAGGCCCCTAAACAGACTTTCGTCTTTATACTCGCTTGAAAACCACTTCAGCACCGTATCGCCAACGTAACTAAGTAATTCTGTCCCCTTCTTCTCCTTAAAGTAGTTCCAGCGGTAGACATGATCGATGCTCGATGGTTACCGGTAGCCTCCTTGCCATCCTCGACTTCGCTGAGAACTTTCAAGAACAAGATGTTGGAGAACTCGGTGAATCTTTCGAGACCTTGCTGCAATCCCTCTTCTCGTAGCAAATCGTTAACGCGCTCAAAAACGGAAATCAGTTCGCTCCTCGACTTTATTACCCTCTTATTGAGTGTATTGACTTCGTTTGAAGACAGAAACCGGAGTGCCAGCGCCTCACGTATGAGCTCATCTACTTCTTCGCCGTTCAACACCAGCGGTCTATCAAACTTCACATGCATCGTTTTCGTAAAGACACCATCCGTCGCAAAGACGATGGGTGCCTCTAAGGCTTTGGCGTATTCGATTCCTTGACCGAGAGCTTCTTGTATATTTCGTCCCGGCCTTTTCGCCTCAATTACTGCAATAGGGTCGTTCCCCATACTAGGATATAGGACATAGTCAGGTCTCTTGCCATGCAAGTTTCGTCTTTGCGCTTCCGTTTTCACACGCTGTTGATAGACGTTTCGGTCCCGCGCCCTCGGATTCGAACTCCATCCCAGATTCCTAAGCTGAGTATCTATCAGGACTTCAGTGTCACGCTCAATTGACAAAGTACTCATTGATCATAGCCTTTTTTGTCGCTGAAACGTGTTCTGACAATTAATATCATTCATGCTTACTATCGGCCTATCTGCAAAGCCAGTTGAACCTTCTCAAGAGTGCACGGGGTGATATGGCCTTATAATGGTCTTCTGCTCCCCTTCCGGACAGTGTCTCTTGAGATTGCCCTATTGATCTCGTCCCTGTTGGACGTGAGCTGGCACATACGATCATAGCAGCCCTTCTATGGCCTCTCTCGCTGCCTCGAGTTCCGCTACCCTCTCCGCGATCGAAGGATGATCGTAGATGTCCGTCGTCTCCTCCGATGGATGGCCGAGCAGCTTGGGCAATAAGCCCGGTTTCGGCATGTTCCTACGAAAGACGGTGGTAAAAGTGTGACGAAAGGAGTGCGCAACCAGGTTGCGGTCGCCTACGACAATCGGAGGCGGCAGCTGCTTCTCCTTGGCTTCACGTGCGAGTCGCTCTATGGCTCGAGAAAATGCACTCGGTCCCTGTAGCTCGATCTCTTCAGCCGATCGCCTTGTTGATCTCTTCCCTATAGGGAGCGAGTTGACGCATCCGCTCCAGGAGGACCGGGACATATGGCGCTCGGAAACGCTCACTGGATCGCCTCGTTGAGTTTCTTTTTCCAGGGTGTGAGCTGGCGCATGCGGTCGATCAACACTGGCTGATCATAGTGCTCCGGCATCGCGGGATCGATATGTCCCATAATGGCCATGAGGACTTCTTGTGGGAGAATCGGGCGGAAGACCGAGTCGAAGGTGTAGCGTCCCGAGTACGGTATGATCTTCCGCCCCGCTGCGGGGATCTTCGCGCGATCGACGGCCACATGTAGACGGGAATGGAGCAGCTCCGGCCGGATCGGCGCGCCGTTGTAAATGAAAAGGAAATCCCGCGGCTTCTGCGCTGATAGCCAAGCCTCGAGGACTTTCATCGCCCAATCGATCAGGAATGTCCCTCGATAGCGTTTGTCACGCTCCCCGCCCATCTTGAGGTAAGGCAGAACCTTCCCTTCGGAGCTCATCGACCTGGTCACCAGCAGGACGGAAAGCTTCTTGAGAAGCTGCTCAGGGGCTACCGCACGGGCCTCCTGGGGACGAAGCCCTCCGAAAAACAGCACGGAGGCGCATGCAGCCAGGGCAAGGCCTGCGTCCTTGGGCTCCCGCCGTGCCTTTTCACGGGGATCGCCCCAGAGCTCGCGCAGAGAGGCCTTGTCGCGCGGGAAGAGCTGCTTCAGCTCCTGGATCGTCAGCGTTGAGGGTTTCGCGGACTGCTTTGAGGGAAGCTCAATGTCAGGGACGACGTGGATGATCTGCCGGCGCTTTGCTTCTTTGAGTATCCGAATCAACGTCGCAGTCACATTGCGGCGTCCACGATTGCTCATGTCCAGGCCGTAGATCCAGTCGTCAATGCCCTCCGAAGTCAGATCTGCCAGGGCTTCTTCGCCCAGGCCTGGGATAATGTGCAAACGGACATTGAGCTCGTGCTCCTGCAGCGTATGCGGGGCGAGCGACCGATTGCCGCGTCTCCGCGCCTGGCGCTGTGCCCAGGGTCCCCCGGGAGTGAAGAGGTGCTTCGCGAGTTCCTTCACCTTCGCGCTGGATCCCCGAACCTTCTGCCCGCGGAGATCCTCGATCAGACGCTCGACCTCCGCGCGCGATTGGAAGGGATCCCCGGTCTCTGGATGAACGATGATGCGACGGCGCTTGCCGTTTTCAGTCGCGTTGAGAGCCCAGCGGCGGACACCATTGACCAGAGGCCGGAAGGGCCTGTATCTGCGCATTTCTTTAAGCAGATTGTAGGATCCTGGCAAATGGAAGTCAATCGAAAAATGTCTTGTGGAATAAAAAATCCCCAATCCTGTAATTGCTTACAGGGCTGGGGATTGAGTCGGGCTGGCCGGGTTTGAACCGGCGGCCTTTCGGTCCCGAACCGAACGCGCTACCAACTGCGCTACAGCCCGAAGAGTGCGATTCTTGCTGCTGATGCCGCGACCCGCTGAAACCCTTGCGGGACGGAGCATCCCCGACGAAGCCCTGTATTTTCGATGAAAAAAAGAGCGGGAGCGACGGGACTTGAACCCGCGGCCTCCGGCTTGACAGGCCAGCGCGATAACCAGCTTCGCCACGCCCCCGTTGAGCTGAATGTACCAGCCATGCACGCGCAATGTCAAGGCATGGACATGACGGTGCGGGCGGCCGCGGCCTCCGCATGGGGTATACCGGGGGGGCCCAGCGGCGGCGGGCCGCATTGACAGCCGCGCATGCCGCGTGGTAACTTTTCCTGTCGACACTTAACCTCCATACAGGAAAAGGCAATGCCATCACGAGACATCAGACGAGCACAAGGGAAAAAAGGAGAGACCGTCTCCGACGCGATAGAAAAGAGGCACGAGAGCCATCCCTTCATCTACGGTTTCAGCATAGTCGTCCTTGTGGTCATCGTCGTCACATTCGTCCTGGCGGGCCCCGGCGGTCCAATGACCCGCGGCAGCTTCGGCAGCGGGCAGTCAATTGTATTCGGCTCCTATGAAGGGCACGATGTTGCCTACTACCCCGGCGGGTACTTCGCCCAGCAGCGGGACAGGCTTGCGGCGCAGGTCCGGCAGAGCTCCTCTCAGCAGAACACGGAGGCCATGGTCCAGGCGGTCTGGTACCAGGCATTCCAACAGACCGCAATGCATGTTGCCGTGCTGGCTCTTGGCGCGAAGGCTGGCCTTCATGTCTCGGATGACGCGGTGGACAAGGCGCTCATAAACTACCCGGGCTACCTTGATGACAACGGCAGGTTCAGCGAAGAGAGGTACCAGAAAGCCTCGGGCCAGGAAAAGGAGAGCACGCGGAAGCTCTATCGAGAGAACCTGCTGACCTCCCTGATAGCCACGGACATCCTCGCGGGGGTCAAGACCGGAACGAAGGAATCGAGCTTCATCGTCTCCATGGTCAAGCCTGAGCGGAGCTTCCAGTTCGCAAGCTTCTCTTTCTCCACCTTCCCGCAGGGGGAGGTTCGAAAATACGCTGAGGCCAACAAGTCCCGCTTCCGCAAGATCAAGGTGAGCAGGATCCTCGTGAAGAGCGGGGACGCGGAAGCGACGCAGATCAGGCGCAAAATCGTGGAGAAGACGAGCACCTTCCAGGAGCTGGCCAAGACCTACTCCAAGGACGCATACGCCGACAACGGCGGGGACATGGGTTGGCGCTACGCGTACGACCTGCAGGCTGATTTCGAGAACAAGGACACGGTGAACCAGATCTTCAACCTCAGGACGGGTGACGTGAGTGACGTCCTGAAGGGGACGTACGGCTGGATGGTCTATCGCTGCGACGCGGATCCGACGGACCCTGATCTGTCAAACCCCAGCGTTCTTGATGACGTCAAGGCGTACCTCACGAAGTACGAGAAAGGCAAAATCGAGGACTACTTCAACGGGCAGGCCGCGCAGCTGACACGGGGTGCCGCTGACATCGGTTTCGACAAGGCGGCCATGCAGGCCGGGCTGAAAGTGAAGCGCACGGACTACTTCCCCGTCAACCTGGAGAACGTCTTTTCCTTTGCGCCGCTGCAGGCGGTCCCCGAGACGGACACGCCCTCCAATGCTGTCAATAGCGAGGACTTCTTCTATCGGGCATTCTCCCTGGGCAAGGACCAGGCCTCGGCGCCTGTTGTCCTTGACGACCAGGTCATGGTTCTCAAGCTGCTCGGAGAACGCCAAATGCCCGACACGACCGTCAACCTGCTCGGGAACTGGATAGACTACATGGCAGGGCAGTCTGCCCAGGCGGACCTCACGGCCCAGTTGATGGCCCCGGGGAAGCTCACGGACAACTTCGAGGAAGTCTTCTCACAGTACGTCATGCCGCGGCGGCAATAGGCCGAGCATGACGGAAGAGGAGCCCTCCCTTGTCCGCACGGAAAACGGCTTTACGGCGGTCTGGAGGGGCCTGAATCTCTACCCCGCCTCTGATCCTGTTGAATACGCGCGCCGAAAGGCGCGCGTTTTTTCGTTCCCGCCTCGCACGCTCGTCTATGTGCCGTCCGTTGGCCTGGGATACGGCCTGGAGGACCTTCTCTCCCGTCTCCCGCCGACTTCGTCCGTTCTGTGCGTCGAAGCGCACCAGCCGCTCATGGCGCTCGCAATGGCGCGGGGCCTGCCTCGAGATGCCAGGCTGTTCATCCTTCGAGCGGACGACGAAAACGCGGTGACCCGCACGGTGAGGGAAATCGGCGTGTCACGTTTTCGCAGGGTCGTTGAGGTCCCGCTGAGCGCGGGCTACCGGCTGGCTCCCGCGGTGTATGCCCGCATTCGTCGGGCGCTGGAAGGCCAGGTTCACGAGTACTGGAGGAACAGGCTCACGCTGATTGCGCTGGGCAGCCTCCAGGTGCGGAACGTGTTTGCAAACATCGCCCTGTTTCCCATGGCCGGAGATTTCGCGGCGCTTTCCACTTCCCTGCCGGTGATTGTTGCTGGTGCGGGACCTTCGCTGGAAGAAATGATCCCGACGCTGCACGCCGTCAGGAAGGATTCTCTCCTGGTCGCGGTGGACACGGCGCTGCCACGGCTTGCCACGGAGTCCTTGTGGCCCGACCTGGTTGTTGCCCTCGAAGCGCAGGAGGCGAACCTTCGCGATTTCCTTCCTCCGCCACCGGCGGGAATGCTCCTGGCATGCGAGCTCTCCTCCCTCCCGTCGATTCCGCGTCTTTTTCGGGACAGAGTGCGCTTCTTTTCCTCGGAGTTCGCGCCCCTGCAGCTTTTTGCCAGGATGGCGAGCGCGCGGCTTCTCCCCTGCCCTTTTCCAGCTCTCGGGTCGGTCGGCGTGGCGGCAGTAAACGCGGCTCTTCGTCTCACCAGCGGGGAAATCTTCCTCACGGGGCTGGATTTCAGCTATCCGCGCCTCCAGACCCATGCGCGGGGCACGCCGTACCATCTTTCAGCGCTGGCGGGGGCCTCCCGTCTGAGCGCTCCTGACGGCCCCTCTTTCCGCGCAATCTCCGCCAGGAGACGGAGGCTCGCCGAGGACAAGCACGGCAAGCGCGTTCTGACCGATTCCGTTCTGGAGTCCTACGGTGAAAGCCTGCGAAGAATTGTCGCTGGAGCCGGCGCCCGGGTGCTGGATGCAGGGTCCACGGGTCTTCCCCTGGGAGCCCCGCTCATCACCCCGAGTGAGCTGCAAGAGAGAGTGCGCGGCGCGGGAGGAAGAAGAGGCGCCCCTTGAACCAGGGTGTGCTCCTCTTTGCTCGCCGGAGTCAGTGCGCGCGTTCGTCCGGGCCGAGAGTGAGATCCTGCGCCACGGAGACGGTCTCCTTCGAGCTGCCATCAGCTCCGGGGCCGCCTCCGAGGAGTGCCTTTCGTTTCTCCGTGAAGCGGACTACACGTGGGTTCACTTCCCGGATGCGCCCGGGGATGGGATGCCGGACCGAGGCTTTCTTGCCAGGGCACGGGCGGCGGCAGGCTACTACGCTGAGCGGCTTCGCAGGCTGGAATCACTCCTCTGAGGTCTTGAGCACGGCGAGAAACGCGGACTGGGGCAGCTCCACGTCGCCCACCATCTTCATGCGCTTCTTTCCTTCCTTCTGCTTTTCCAGCAGCTTCCGCTTGCGGGTGATGTCCCCGCCATAGCACTTCGCCGTCACGTCCTTGCGGAAGGCGTTGACCGTCTCCCGCGCAATGATCTGGCTCCCGATTGCGCCCTGGATCGCGATCTTGAACTGGTGCCGGGGGATCACGTCCCGCAGGCGCTCGCAGACGCGGCGCGCGGTCTGATAGGCGTTTCCCCGAAACACGAGCTGCGCCAGGGCGTCCACCACTTTCCCGTTCAACATGATGTCCAGCTTGACCAGCTGCGTTTCGCGGAACCCGAGGATCTGGTAATCAAACGATGCGTAGCCCCTGCTGATGGACTTCAGCCTGTCATAGAAGTCGAACACGACTTCCGCGAGAGGCATTTCGAACACCAGCTCGATTCGCTTCTCGTCCAGGTAGGTCATGCTCTTCTGCACGCCGCGCTTCTCCAGACAGAGCGTGATGATGTTGCCCAGATACTGCGACGGGGTGATCATGGAGGCCGCGATGAACGGCTCCTCCGCCCGCTGGATCTGGGAGGGGTCCGGGAAGTTTGCCGGATTGTCAACCAGGGTTTCCTTCCCGCCCTGGAGCGTGATCCTGTACTGGACCGACGGGGCCGTGAAGACGACCGACATCTCGAACTCACGCTCCAGCCTTTCCTGGACGATCTCCAGGTGGAGGAGCCCGAGAAACCCGCAGCGAAACCCGTAGCCCAGGGCCACGGAGGAATCCTTCTCGTAGACGAGGGATGCATCGTTGAGCTTGAGCTTCGCCATGGCCTCCACGAGCTCTTCGTAGTCGTTGGCGTCAACCGGATAGATGGAGGAAAAGACGACCGGCTTGACCTCCCGAAAGCCGGCAAGCGGCGCGGCGCACGGCCTGTCGTTGTCCGTGACCGTGTCTCCGACCCGGGTATCCGCAACGGTCTTGATTCCGGCTATGAGGTAGCCGACCTCCCCCGGGCCAAGGGAAGGGGAAGGCACCAGGCTCAGGCGGAACAGGCCCGTTTCCTCCACCTTGTAGGCGGACGCGTTCCACCAGAAGCGGATGTTCATGCCTGGCCGCAGCGTGCCTTCATAAACGCGGACGTGCACAATGACCCCGCGATACACGTCGTAGTGCGAATCGAAAATCAGGGCCTTGAGCGGCTCGCTCGGGCTTCCCGCCGGAGCCGGCACGCGCCGGACAATGGCCTCGCACAGCTCATCCACGCCCGTCCCGAGCTTCCCGGAGACCAGGAGTGCGCCCTCCGGATCCAGGCCGAGATCGTGCTTGATCTGCTTCTTCACGCCCTCGATGTCCGCGCTGGGGAGATCGATCTTGTTGATAACGGGGATGATCTCCAGGTTGTGCTCCAGCGCCATGTACATGTTCGCCAGGGTCTGCGCCTCCACGCCCTGGCTCGCGTCTATGAGGAGGACCGCGCCCTCGCAGGCGGAGATGGAGCGGGAAACCTCGTAGGAAAAATCCACGTGCCCCGGGGTGTCCACCAGGTTCAGGACGTAATCCATGCCGTCCCTTGCCGTGTAGGGAATGGCGACAGCCTGGCTCTTGATCGTGATGCCGCGCTCCCGTTCGATGTCCATGTTGTCGAGGATCTGGTCATGGAAATCCCTGTCGGACACCAGACGGGCGCGCTGGATGAACCTGTCCGCCAGGGTGGATTTTCCATGATCTATGTGGGCGATGATGCAGAAGTTCCTGATTCTTTGATTTTCCACTGCTGGCGCAGTATAGACAAAGCACCGTCTTGGTTCAATTGGAACGCGGGTCCGGAACGCGGGTCCAGGAACGGAAGTCCAGAACGGAGAGAACGGAGGTCCAGGCTTGACAGGGTGGGACCCCGCCCATAGGCTTGAACCCCGTGGGCACCAGCGCGAGTCCGGGAATAATGGTCGTCGACGATGAAGAGGCCTTGAGGTCTCTGCTCATTCGCCTGCTTGAGAAAGAGGGTTTCGAGTCCTTCCCGGCCAACGACGGGGAAGAAGCCATCAGGCTCTTTCGGGAGAGGTCCCCCCTCGTCGTCGTTTCTGACATCAGGATGCCGAGAATGGACGGGCTCACCATGCTCACGGAGATCCGCAAAATGGACCGCAGCGCGGCGGTCATCCTGATGACGGGCCAGGGAAACGAGGAGATCCTTCTCTCGGCCCTCCGTGGGGGTGCCACCAACTTCTTCAAGAAGCCGTTCAGCAGCAGGGAGCTGATCGATGAGATCCGCAGGATTGTCGGTTTCCGGCTCGAAGCCGCCAGGTCCAGCCTGTTCTCCCCCTATCTCACGGCAGAGACGAAGTCATTCGTGCTGCCCCCGCTCGTCTCCAGCTATTATCCCATCATCAACCAGGTGACGCTGCAGCTCCCCTGCCTGGTGCCGCCGGAGGAGATTCTGAACCTGAAGATCGGCATTGAGGAGATGATCACGAACGCCGTTGAGCACGGCAACCTGGGCATCAGCTTCGACGAAAAGTCGGCCGCAATCCGGGAGGGCCGGCTTGCAGAGCTCGTTGCGGAGCGCACCGCGCAGAGCGAGCGAGCCGGGCGCAGGGTCTTCATCACCTCACGGCTTCGCCCGGATGCCTTTGAGATCACAATCCGCGACGAGGGCACAGGATTCGACTGGAGGGGGTTGCCGGAGGTTGCCCCGGAGAACCTCCTGGCGTTCAGCGGCCGGGGGATATTCCTCACCAAGATCTATTTCGACGAGGTGGAGTACAACGAAACAGGCAACCAGGTCACGCTCCGCAAGAACGCCCGGTGACCGCGATGGCCGGGCCGGATGGCCTCACACGAAGTTGTCGGTCTCGAGGTCCGTGGCAATCTGGACAGCACTCTCGATGAAGCCCGCCTTGCGTTTCTTGATGACGAGCAGGAGCGCTGCAAACCCCTTGTCGCTGTCCACCTTCCAGTCCTGGATGGACAGGGGGTCATTTTCCGAGAGCCCCGACTGGTCTGCAACCGAGCCCCGCGTAACGCGCGTGACGATATAGTCGTTGCTCCAGAAGAACGATCCCACCTTCTGCAGCTTCATGCCAAACAGGGGATACAGGACGTTGTCACGGGTGTCCCGCTGGAGGGCCACCTCAATGGGCCGCTCGGGTCGGTTGGAGAGGCACAGGATGGCGTCCATGGTGCGCGTTCCGCGGCGCACGGTGATTTTCACGAGAGCCGGCACGGCATGGGAAAGCATGGCTTCCTGCACGTCCTGGATCTTCGTGTAGCTCGTTCCGTCCACTGACTCCAGGATGTCTCCCGAGAGGATTCCCGCCAGCGCGGCGGGCTCATCAGGAACGGTGTACACGACCTCCAGCCCCTGGTTCGTTTCAGCAAGAGCCATGCCGAGCCACGGGTGAGCAACCTCGCCTGGCTTGTAGAGGGCCGGGAGAATCTTCTCTATCCAATGGTAGGGGACGGCAAAGTTCAACCCCTGGAACTGCTCCAGCCCCGCGAACCCCACCCCAATGAGGTCCCCCTTGTCGTTCAACATGGGCCCGCCGCTGTTGCCGGGGTTCAGGGGGACGTCCACCTGCATGATATCTCCCATCTGGAGAAGGTGACGGCCCATTGCGGACACAATGCCCGAGGTAATTGTCTTCTCCAGCCCCGCGGGAGAGCCGATGGCGAATATCCGGTCTCCCGGCAATACCTGCTCTCCGCCGTAACCCCCGAAGGTGAAGGAGGAATTGATCTCAGTCTTGATGAGCGCGAGATCGAAAGTCGGGTCATACCCGATGACCTTGGCCGGTATCCGCTCCCCCGCCGGGCTTTCGGACAGCCGGATGTACAGGCGCGAATAGCCCTTGTCCTTGGGATCCACCTCGCTCTTGATGACGTGGTGGTTGGTCAGAATGTATCCTCTGCGGTCGATGAAGAACCCGCTGCCGATGATCTGATCGGGATAGCCGACGCCGTTCTGCACCTTGATTCCCCGGTCCACCAGGATGGTGACGGTTCCGGTCAGCATCTGGGGGAAGGACGGCGCCGCATCCGCCTCCGCGACGGCCGCGGGCGGAATGGCAAAGCCCTTCTCTTTCATCTTCCCCAATATGAACCGCTCCACGGCCCTGTTGCCCACGCGCCGGGCGGATTCAAGGGCGGCATTCAAGTCCGCTTCCGAAGGGTCAGGAAGGGAGATGGAGCGCTGCCGGCTCATGAGGGAAAGCACATCGTTTCCGTCCGCCTGCTCTGCCGAGGCGAGCTGGTCAAGGAGGGCTCTCTCCGTCCAATTCCCCGTCAAGGTGGTTTTCCCCAACGCTGTGGCCGAATCGAGGAGGCGCAACGCATCCTCGTACTTCTTGTCGTTGATGGCTTTCGTGAAGGAAGCGGACAGGGCGTCAAGGGCCTTGGACTCCAGGGAATCCAGGTCAGCGGCTGACACCTCTCCCGGCTTCTCGCGCCGCAGCCAGGAGATTTCCTGCAGCGCCTGAAGGAAGGAGCCGGAGGAAATGCTGTCCTGCATTTCCTTGACCCGCACGGCGGGAAGTGGAGGAGCCGGAGGCGCAGGAGGCGTGGAGGCGCAGGAGACGAGGAGCAGCGCGGAAAGGGCAACGATCAGAGAAAATGACTTCACGGCAGCTCCTCCATGTATGTGACGCCCTCCTGGCGGAAGACGAGGTACCGGCTCCCGCTGATGGTGCGGTACCCTTCCGCGCTGCCGGCGTCAACCGGGACGCTTGCGGGGGCAGGCGGACCAATCCAGACCACTCCGCGGGCGGCGTCATGCGTCACCGCGACGGCGTGACCGCGGATCGTGGCGCGAACCAGGTCTCCCTTCTTCCACACGTAGCTGACATCGAAGACGCCGTTTCTGCCCGTGGAGAAGTCCCTCACAACCGTGTCCGGCCCAGCGGGGTACTCCCGGGCGTCGTCAACTCCGTCCTCGTCGTAGTCCCAGGACTTCATCGGGCTCGGCAGGTACCTCTCACGATAATCTACTTTGCCGTCCCCGTTGGTGTCCACAGCAATCCCCGCAAGCCTGCCATCCCGCCACGTTTCGCTGACGGAGAATCTGCCTGATCCGTCCAGGTCGCGCTCTCCGCGAACCGGCTGGCCGTTCTCGTACCAGACAAGGTGGTCAAAAGCGCCGATCCCTGCCTGGGTCTTTTCTTCCATGAAGACTGGTTTGCCCCGCAGGAGATCGGTCCTCCGCGTGACTCCTCCCTCCGGATCGAGATCTTCGACGATATAGGAGGATCTGAGGATCTGGTCGACGGATGGGCTTCCCGGCTGTTCGAGTTGCGAGGGGAGCCAGTCCGGCGGGAACGGGGAGCGTCTGGCTCGCGAGAAAGGGGAACTTCATTTCGTAAGGAACAAGCAGGAAAGTGCGCGCCGTCTCGCCCCCGGGGGTGCTCAGTTTTGCAGAGTCGACGAACGGATAGGTGTTGTAGCTCAGGGTGAGAATCGTATCCGCGCCCGTGCGGACGGTCAAGGAGACCGGCATTCCCCCCTTGAACCCTGCGGTGTATTCCGGCAACCCATCTTTGTGCGTATCCCGCACCCATGAGACAAGGGATCCTCCGTCGAATACCCACCGCTCCTGATAGTAGCCGTCGCCTTGAGGATCCAGATCTCGGTTTCCGCTGAAGCGCGAAAGAGCGGACCTGAATGCGGCGGTCAGGCCTCTCCCTGCCCGGACAGCGGCCGCTACCCTCTCCACCAGGTCCTCCCGGGAGAGTCCCCCGTTGTCGATGAACTGCGACAGGTATTTCTGCGGGTTCCCAGCGTGCGGCCTCCAGGGCAAGGACAGCCGCAAGCGGATCCTTGCCTCCCCTTCCCGCATAGCGGTCCACCGCGGCCACCCTTGCGGCGGGGCCCGGCTCCAGCTCCGCCGCGCGCAGAAGGAGGGCAAGGCTCCCCGGATGCACATCGAGCTGGGTCGCGATGAGCTGACGAGCCGCGGACCTCCTCCCTTCACGCTCAAGCGCCCCCGCAGCAATGAGCGCGAACCGGTCTTCAAGCGGGAACCTGGCCTCTGCATCTGTAAGGAGGCGCCGCAACGCGCCGGTGTTGCCATCTCTTTCGTACACCATGGCAAGAAGCAGCGGCGCTTCCGGATCCGACGGGTCTTGCGCCGCAAGGGGCACCAGCAAATCCTGCGCCTCGGGGAGCCTGCCCATGCGAAGGAGAAGTCCAGCCAGGGCCTTCCGCGCGGCGGAGGGATCAGTCAGGGTCCACGATCCGCCGGCAATCGCCCGGCGCAAATCATCCATCGCTCCCAGCGTTCTGGCGCGGTCCGTCAGCTCCAGCTCGAGCGCGGAGGTAAAGCGCCTCCGAATAGTCAGGTGCAAGCTGGAGTGCCGCGGCAACGAGATCAGAGGCATCTGACTGTGCGCCTGCGGCGAGCGATGAGCGCGCCTGGACCAGGAAGGCATCCGCCTGCGCGCGCGCCGCATCGACGCCCACCGGTTGCGCAGCCGCGCGGGTCGGTCGACCGGAGGCGAGAATTGCGAAGAGCAGGAGGAAAGCGACGGCAGGGTTCTTCTTCACTCTACCCTGAATATCGGCGCGGGCCGACCGTTCTATCGAGGGCCGACGGAAGCAGGGATCACCGGCGTTGTGTCGACATCGTATTCCCGCTTCCTCGGGGGAAACCCAAGGAGGGTGCGGATCTCATCATCGTCCAGATTTTCCTTCACGAGGAGCGTGTCGCTGAGCAGCTTGAGCTTGTCCTTCTGCTCCGTGAGGATCCGAAGGGCGTCGGAAAGGGAGGCCTCGACGATCTTCTTGATCTCGTCATCGATGGCGCGAGCGGTCTCCTCAGAGTAGTCCTTGTGGCGCGCAATCTCCTTGCCGAGGAAGATGGGCTCCTCCTTCTGTCCATACGCGATGGGCCCCAGCACGTCGCTCATCCCCCATTCGCAGACCATCCTCCGGGCAATCTCCGTAGCCTGCTCCAGGTCGTTCGCGGCTCCCGTGGTGGTCTCGTTATAGAAGATTTTTTCCGCGGCGTAGCCGCCCATCGCGATGGTGATGCGGTCCTCCAGCCATCCCTTGTTGCGCGAATACGTGTCGTTCTCCGGCAGAGAGAAGGCGACCCCAAGCGCCCGGCCGTGAGGGATGATGGTAATCTTGTGCAGAGGATCCGCGTTCTTCAGGAAATAGTGGAGCAGCCCGTGGCCTGCCTCGTGGCAAGCGACCATCTGCTTTTCCTTGGGGGGGATGACCTTGGACTTGCGGGCAACTCCCATGAGCGTCTTGTCCCGGGCCTCCTCGAAGTCATCCATGTCCACGGCGTCCTTGCCCTTGCGGCCGGCAAACAGGGCCGCCTCGTTCACGAGGTTGGCAAGATCCGCCCCGGAAGACCCGGGAGTTGCGCGCGCCAGCCGGGCAGAGCTCCACGTTTGCGGCAAGCGGAAGCTTGCGGGCGTGAAGCCTCAGGATCAGCTCCCGCTCTTTCACATCCGGCATGTCGACCACGACCTGCCTGTCGAAGCGGCCGGGCCGAAGGAGCGCAGGGTCAAGGACGTCCGGCCTGTTGGTGGCCGCCAGGATGATCACACCGTCCTTGGTGTCGAAGCCGTCCATCTCCACCAGCATCTGGTTGAGGGTCTGTTCCCGCTCATCATGACCGCCGCCGTAGCCGGCGCCTCGGGTGCGGCCCACGGCGTCCAGCTCGTCAATGAAAAGGATGCACGGCGCATGGCGCCTGCCCTGCTCGAAAAGGTCACGCACCCTGCTTGCGCCCACGCCGACGAACATTTCAACGAAGTCAGAACCGGACATGTGGAAGAAAGCAACGTTGGCTTCTCCCGCAATGGCCTTTGCGAGGAGGGTCTTCCCCGTGCCCGGGCATGCCGACCAGGAGGACTCCCTTCGGGATCTTCGCCCCGAGGCGGGAGAACTTCTGCGGGCTCTTGAGAAACTCCACCACTTCCTGCAGCTCGTACTTGGCTTCATCCTGCCCCGCGACGTCCGTGAAGGTGATCCGCTTCGACCCTTCCAGGTAGCGCTTGGCCCTGCTTTTGCCGAATGAGAACGCCTTGTTCCCATTCCCCTGCACCTGGCGGAACATGAACCATATGAAGAAGAAACCGATCACCCAGGGAAGGAACTGGATCAGGACCGCGAGCGGTGATACGGCCTTTGCCCCTCCGGAAACCTTCACGCCCTTGTCCTTGAGCGTCTTCATCAGGTCGTTGTCCGGGTAGGGAATGGTGGTCTTGAAGAAGTTCGTCTCACCTGACTTCGACTTGAAGGTCCCCTGGATCTCGTACTGGTCAATGATCTTCACCGAGTCTACCTGTCCCTCGTCGAGATAGGTCTGAAAGGCGGAATAGGACAGCTCCTGGGAGAGGGTCCTGTCGTTGTACACGAAGAAGAAGATGAAGAACGAGACCAGGATCAGCAGGGAAATAAGGGCGATGCGGTTGTTGAAGTTGAACCGCGGGATCCGAGGATCCGGTCCCTTGTCGTCTCTGTTGTCGTTATTGTTGCTCACGTCCCTCTTCCATGTTCCCTGCTTGCTCGTACAACGATGCGATCCGCGTCCCCGCCGCCGGGAACCAGAGCGCCCCACCGCGTCCGGCTCGGGTATCCGAGCGCGCGCCCCAGGACAGCCACCACCCCCTTCCTGTCAGCCAGGATGGGGACTTGTTGCCTGTGTCCCACGGAAACCTTCCACCCGGCAAACAGCTCTTTCAGAGGTGTTGCACCGTGTTCAAGAAGAATTTCGTCTCCTCTTCTCCTTGACCTGAGGACGAGCGGCGGCTCGATATCCCGCGCCAGCAACGCGGTTTCTTCTGCCGCTGGACTCCTTTTTCCACTGCACCGGGCAAACTTCACGCGCACACCGATTCCCGGTACGCTGAAGCTTCCGGTTTCGGAGACTTCTATAAAATAGCTCTTTTTGCCGGGCCTGACAATATGGCGTTCCCAGGAAAGGCTTCCGGAGCGCACAACAAGCTGAACACCGTGTCCTCGGACAACCGTCCCCGCCGTCGCGGGCAGGCTCCGCCCAAGGGCGGGCGCGATAAATCGCCACGGAAGCCTTCGCGGGGAAGACGGCGCTCTCAGCAAATCGTACATTCTCATGAGCTCGGCAGCCCGTACCGCTGGGGCGGATGCAAAGAACGCCCCCCGGGGGATGGAAAACCCCTCGGGAGTGCTTGTCCAGCCCATTCGCTTGCCTTCCTCGCGCAGCAGTTGAGCTACCAGGGGCGCCTTGCGTGAGAAGCCGAGGATGCCCGAGCGGGAGCCTGGAAACTCCTTTGCCAGCAGCGGCAGAAGAACATGGCGAACGCGGTTTCGAAGGATTGCGAGGTCCTGGTTTGTCTCGTCCTCCCGCCATCCCTGCTCGAGGGACCTCAGGTATTCGATGATCTCCATCCGCGTGCATCCAAGCAAGGGGCGTATGAGCCGTCCCCTCACCATCGCCATCCCGGCCAATCCGGCGACATCAGAACCCTGGAGGAATCGCATCAGAATGGTTTCAAGCAGGTCGTCCTGCGTGTGGCCGAGGGCAATCCAATCGAGGCCGAGCCGGGACGACGTGTCCAGCAGGAGCCTGTGACGCTCCTCTCTGGCAATCTCCTCGAGACTCCGTGACTCGTCCCTGGCCCTCTGCCTGCAGTGCCCGGAGGCAACCCGGGCAAATGGTCAGGGGAATTCGCAAAGACTCACAGAGCGACCCCGCGAAAGCGATGTCTGCTTCGACCTCGGAGGCAGCGCGTATGCCGTGATCCACGATGCATGCGTGCAGCGTCATGCCCCACTCAGCCTGTATCGATGCAAGAAACCGCAGCATGGCGGTCGAGTCCGGTCCGCCTGAAAGACCGATCACCAGGGAGGCTCCGCTTGAAACTCCACAGTCACGAAGAGCATCCCGCGCGCGTGCTTCCAAGAGCGTCATGACTGGCTTGCTGGCTCTTTGCGGTTGTACGTGTTCATCACTTTTTCCGGCCCATGCTGGACCAGCGTCAGGACAGCGTCCACTGCCTTGCCTACCCCTTCGGCCATCAGGGCGGCCTCGTCCCTGCCCGGAGGCGTGAGGACGTGGCCAATGACTTTTCCCTTGTGCGACGGCCTTCCGATGCCAACCGTCAGGCGCATGAACTCCTCCGTGCCCAGAGCCTGGATGACAGATTCCAATCCCTTCTGGCCGCCGGAAGAGCCGCGAAGCCGGAACCTGCAGTTTCCGGGGGAGAGATCCAAGGTGTCGCAAACAACCACCAGCTCAGCCGGTGAGCTCCCCGTCTCCCTGAGCGCCTCACGGACGGCCTTTCCAGAGTTGTTCATGAAGGTCAACGGCTTGAGAAGGTAGAAGCTTCCGCCCCCCGCAGACGCCTTTGTGATGCTGTAGGAGCGGAAAAGCTTCTTCCTGAAGGAAACGCCAAGGCGTTCCGCCAGACTGTCCACGACCGAGAACCCGACGTTGTGGCGGGTATCCGCGTACCTCTCGCCGGGATTCCCCAGACCGACGACGACCAGGGGCAGGGACTACTCCTCTTTCTCCTCTGATTCCTCGGTGGCTTCGCCCTCTCCCTCCGCAGCGGCCTCTCCTTCCGCGGGGACTTCGCCTTCCACGGGTACGGGAGCGACTTCCTCTTCCGCCTTCCGATGGGCCACGAGGCAGACAACCTGGTCCGGGGCCAGAAGCACCCTGAGACCAGGCGGCAGCGTGAGGTCCCTGACGTGGAGCGCCCGATCGAGAGCAAGCTCCGAAATGTCCAGGATGATCTCTTCCGGCAGGTCCTTCGGGAGGCACTCCACGTCAAGCTCGCGCAGCTGCGTCTCGAGGATACCGCCTTCCTTCACGCCAACGGGGTTGCCCGTCAGGCGGATGGGGACCCTCGTCCGCAGAGCCTTGCCCTTCTCGAACTCGTAGAAGTCGACATGGAGGATCTGCCCGGTGAGGTTGTCCCTCTGGTAGTCCTTGACCAGCACTTCATGAACGCCTTCCGGCATGCGCAGCTCGACGATGGTGTTCTCCGTGATCCTCTTGAAAGCATTCCTGAACTCGCGGGCATCTACGGTGATGGCCGTGGGTGAGGTGTGCCCGTAGATGACCGCGGGGATCTTTCCATCACGCCGCAGCCGGCCGGCGGCCGACTTGCCGCCTCCCTGGCGTGACTCGACATTCAGTTTCTTCGCTTCCATGCAAAGACTCCTTGGTAGCCTCGTCTCCCCGCCAGGGAAGCGAAGCAGATATGTGCCTGGGGCCGCCGCAACCCACCCGTGGCACCGGGTGAGCGGCGGCCGTACCGCCTGCACGATCGCTGGGACGGCAGGATTCGAACCTGCGAAATGCCGGAACCAAAATCCGGTGGCTTACCGCTTGCCGACGTCCCAAGGCGGCGCGGGTTTGAAGCATCTGGCTGCCTCCGCGCCCGGAACCCGGAGCCCTCCCGCGTGAGGGGCCGCTGCGGCCAGGCTCAGCCCGGCTCCGGCTCCCCGCTCTCGAGGGGCTCACCGTCATCCGAAGCGCCATCCGAGAGCGTCACATCCATATCCTGGCCCGAAATATGCTGTTCTCCGCCCCCTTTGTCAAACTCCTCCAGGATTTTCGCCTGGATTTTCCTGCGGAACTCGGAGTTGATGGGATGGGCAATGTCCTTGAACTCCCCATCCCGCGTCTTCCTGCTCGGCATCGCCACGAACCGACCGAACTGGCCCATGATGATCTTGAGGTTGTGCACGACGAAGCAGTTGTCGAAGGTGATCGTGACGTACGCCTTCAGCTTGTTGTCAGACTCTACCTTCTTGATGCGAATGTCCGTTATCTCCATGGGTGGCCTCCCACTGGCGAATCCGCATCTGGCCATTCTAACAGACGGCGGGAAGGGAAGCAAGAGGCGCGGAAAAGGGTGAAAAGGGTGCGGAAAAGGGGCCCGAAGTGGCGCCGCGCCCGTGCCTTTTCCGTGATTCAACGATCCCACGTTTGAAAGGAAAAAACTAGTTGACAAGTCTCAAAATCTGGACGTAGATTCAGCTGGGTTTCATACTTCACGGGCTCAGACGGGGTGTAAACATGCTGGAAAATATGAGAAACAATGACGGCGAGATCCCGGCCGGATTCCTCCCGTATTCCCTGGCAAAGGGCAAAGGAAAAGAAGAAGAAGAGCCCGCTTCCGGTGGAGATGAGGAGGAAGAAGATCTGGACGAGGACTTCGATGACTACGAGGATGATCTCGAAGAGGACTATGACGAGGAAGAAATAGAAGAAGAGGAAGACGAGGATTTCGAAGAGGACCTCGATGAGGACTTCGAGGAAGAAGAAGAGGAAGAAGAGGAGGAGGAAGAGGAAGAGGAGGAAGACGAAGAGGATTTTGACGAGGACGAGGAAGAAGAAGAATACGACGAGGAAGACTATCTCGACGAAGAAGAATACGACATTGACGAAGACCTCGACTACGAGGACTTCGACCAGTAAGGGATGCGCTCTGCCTTGAACCAGAGCCGTTCCAGGTCATAAAAGTCCCGCTGTTCCTTTTCCATCAAGTGCACAATGAAGTCCCCGCAATCCAGAAGAAGCCACCCGTTGACCGCCGACCGGCGGTGATGACCCCGCGGTTGGATTCCGCGGGAATTGAAGAACTCAGTCAGCTCCCGAAGGAGCCCGGCGAGGTGAGCCGAGCTGCGCGCCGTGGTGATGACGAAAAAGTCGGCAAACGTGGATGTGCCCGTGATGTCCAGCACCACGGTGTCCTCTCCCTTGTGATCCGTGATCAGCCGGGCCGCCTCGAGGACGGTATCCCTACTGTTTGACGAACCTGCCATCGAAGTCCCTTCCCAGGATCACCGTGACATCGACCGCCTGGTCCATCTGAGGGTCCGGCTTGGAGTAGATCCTGGTGCACTTGATGATATCAGCCACCTTTTTTGCGTCATCCAGCTTGCCCTTGCGATCAAGAACCACTGTATTCTGATACTGGTCGTTGTCGGCGTTGCTCGCGGGCATGACCTCCATGTCATAGCTTTGCAGCAGGTCCCGTGCGCGCGTGGCCAGCCCGGGAGTCTTTGTGCCGTTCAGGACCTCCACCGTTATGGAGAGTGAATCAGGGGCCACGAACTCGCTGGAGGCGTTCGCGGCAACAGCCTGTTTCACCGCTTGTTTCAGGAGCTCCCCCTCCTGGTGGGGGAAGAGAAGGTCACGGCCGTCCACGGCGCGGGTGGTGCCAAGGACCCGCTGCAGCACCATGCGCTCGGAATCGAAGCGGCCCATCTCCTGCACAAAAGAGGCGAGGGCGCGGAGGGAAAGGTTGGTTCGCACGATCGAGCGGAGGACCCGGAGGGAGGGACGCTGGAGGAGGAAGGCATTCTTTTCACCCAGCCCCTTCAACAGGGATTGGAGAAACTTCTGCCGCCTGCCGATCATGTCCGCGTCGGTCTCCAGCGGGTCCACATAGCTGATGTATTCCCGGGCCTTCTCCCCGTCCAGGACCACGCTGCCGGAAGGCAGCAGCACCCGCTTCCCGTCACGCGTGAGGTCCACCGCGTTCGGGATGAACACATCCACGCCGCCGATGAGGTCAACCAGCTTCCCGACGTCGTCGCCGCCGATGTCTATGACACAGGAAATCCCCACGCCCAGAAGGTTCTCGATCCTGGATTTCAGCTCCGCCGGGTTTGACCGTCGGTAGAGCGCATCCAGGCCGTCAACCTTGTTGAGCCGGGGGATGACGCCGCCAAGGTTTGCCGGCACGTAGAAGAGCGATCCCTTGCGGGTATCCGGCGTATAGAAGAACACCTCGAAAAACTGCGCCCTCTCACCATCTGAGAAGATGAACAGGGTGTTCAGGGGAAGCTTCTTCTTCAAGGCATCCGTGATCTGATCAACGCGAAGCTGAAGGTACGCGTACACGGCGGAGGCGGCGATGACAAGGACGATGAGGGCCAGGAGGATCACGCTGCGGTCCGGCTTGCGGCTTCTTCTCTCAAGCATTCCGAGTGAGCTCCTCGTGCAGGGCCTTCGCGGCGGGGGCTATCTCCCGCGACTGGGCGCGCACGTGATGAATCTTCCTTTCCAGAACGGCGAGCACCATCTCGTCGAGGCTCAGCGCGAGAGTCCGCCGTCGGAACTCCGGGGACACGAACTCCCGCGTCGGCTCAAGGTAGTCTGCCGCAAAGACGATCTTGGAAAGGTTTCCCATCCCCGCGCGACCCGTGATGTGGTCCCGGATGGCATCCAGGGCAACGGGGTCGGAATAGCCGGTGTCCTTCTGAAGTATTGCCGCCCCGGCTCGACCGTGGAGGAGCAGGGGGTTCTCACGCTCCCAGGAGGCCAGGGGCAGACCATCGCCCTCGCACAAGAGCAGTATCTCGGAGGTCTCCAGCTCGCGTCCCAGGTCGTGACACATTCCCGCGATGTACCCCTTTTCTTCGTCCACGTGGAAGCGGTCGCAGAGCTCGCAGCTCAGCCGGGCAACCTCGCGGGAGTGGGAAAGCCGGGGCCGTGAGAGGCTGGCCTCCGCGAGCGCCGCGGCCCGGGAACGCCACACATTCCTTTCATCCATACAGCTTGTTCGCCTTTATGTAGTCCAGCACTCCGTCGGGAAGAAGGAAGCGCACCGAGTGACCCTCGGAAATCCGGCGGCGGATCTCTGAGGAGGATATGGGGAGGATCGTGTTGGACACCACACGGTGAGGATACTCCAACGGCAAATCCCCGGCCATAGTTCTGCGCGCCACGAAAAGGTCCACCATCCGCGACAGCCTCTGGGCGTCCTTCCACGACGGGAAGCCTTCCACGAGGTCATCCCCGATCAGGAACCCCGGCTTCTCTTTCAGGCCCAGCCTGTCCACGAGCTCCTCCACGGTATCTATGGAGTATGAGGGTCCGCCTCGCTTGATCTCGCTCTCCACGACTCGAAACTCGGGATATCCCCTCACGGCCCGGCGGAGCATCTCCAGGCGGTGCACGGCGGGCAGGATTGGGGACGGGTCTTTGTGAACGGGCTGGTTCGCCGGGACGAAGATGGCCGCGTCATAGCCGAAAGCGCTCCTCACCTCTTCCGCGACAAAGAGATGTCCAAAGTGAACCGGGTTGAAGGTGCCGCCCAATATGACCGCTCTCACGAGCGACCCCCCGGGCCCTCGGTTCGCGAAACTGCTCCCGCCTGCTGCCTGCCGGCCTCTCCGACCAGGCCGAGAATGGCTTTCTTCAGCTCCACGATCCCCGTGCGCGCGAAGGCAGAAACAGTCAGGATCCTGTCGCCGGGGAAGGCCTTCTGGAGGGCAGCAAGGCCGTCCGCGGCAGTTTCCATGTCTCCCTTTGTCCCGACGATCAAGCGGGGCCGGGATGCCAGCTCCTTCGAGTAGAGGGCGAGCTCCTTTTCAAGGGTTGCCACCGCGGACGGACAGTCAGTGCCGCCGAGGTCCACGAGGAAAAGCAGGGCAGCGCACCGCTCGATATGTCTCAGGAATCGGAGGCCCAGCCCGCGCCCCTGCGACGCCCCGTCGATTATGCCGGGGATGTCGGCAAGGATGAGATCCCGTTCCGCGAGCCGAAGCAGCCCGAGGTTGGGAGTCTTGGTCGTAAAGGGGTAGTCCGCGATAAGCGGGTGCGCGTTTGTGAGCAGGGAAAGAAGGGTTGATTTTCCAGCGTTGGGCAGGCCCACGAATCCCACGTCTGCGATGAGGTGAAGCTCCACCCGTACCTCGCGGCTTTCACCTTCCACGCCCTTCTGCGCATAGCGCGGGGCCTGGTTGATCGAGGTCGCGTAGTGCGAGTTGCCTTTCCCCCCGCGGCCGCCGCGCAGGAAGATGAAGCGGTCCCCATCCCGCGTGAGGTCAGCGAGGAGCTCGTTGGACTCCTTGTCCCGAACGATTGTGCCGGGAGGAACGGCGATCTCGACATCCCGGCCGTCCTTGCCGAACATGCGCTGCCCGGCCCCGCGCTTGCCGTCTTCCGCCTTGAACACCCGCTTGAGCTTGAGGTGGGAAAGGGTTTTCAGGTTCGACCTGACCGCAAAGACGACGTTCCCTCCCCTTCCTCCGTCACCGCCGTCCGGTCCGCCCCGCGGAACGTACTTTTCACGGCGAAAGGAGACCGCCCCGTCGCCACCGCTGCCGGACGAGACGACAATTGTTGTCTCATCCACGAAGCCGTTCACAAGGGCTCAGCTCTGCGTGGGGTGGATGGCGACGAAGCTCCTTCCCTTTCTTGTGTGAAACACGACCTGGCCGTCCGAGAGAGCGAAGAGGGTGTCATCACTCCCCCGCCCCACCAGGTCCCCGGGGTGGAACTTCGTACCCCTCTGGCGGACGATGATGGTGCCCGCCGTCACCTGCTGTCCGGCGTACCGCTTGATCCCCAGCCTCTTGGCCTGCGAATCTCGTCCGTTCTTTGCCGCTCCGCCCTTCTTGCGACCCATTTCAATCCTCCGTCATTTCTACCCGAAGAGCGATCTGATCCGGGAACTCTGTCTGCAGATCGCTCATTCCACGCACCAGGAAATCCGTCACACCCCGCAGCCACTCGCCCCTTCCCTCCCCGTCGTCTCTCAGGACCATGGCCATGTCTCCCGGTGGGCCTTTCGACCCGCCGGCCACGACGCCCCGGGCCGTGCACACCCGGCCGGTTGTGCGAAGGAGCGCGGTTGCCGCGGCGCACGCTATGTTCCTCCCCAGGTCCCCTCCGGTGTGCCCCTGCGCCTTGAATCCGCGAAGGAGCTGGTCCCTCGAAACCTGGAGCAGGATCCGCAACACCGCCGCTACGTCAGGCCGTTGATGGCCTCTACCGTGATCAGGGAAAACTCCCGCCGGTGGCCGTAGCGCCGGCGATAGTTCTTCTTCTTCTTGTACTTGCCGAACACCAGCTTGCGGTCACGCCCGTGATCCGTCACCACGGCGTGCACGCTGGCGCCGGCGAGGTACGGGCTGCCGATCCGCGCCTTGTCTCCGTCCGAGACCATGAGCACCGAGGGGAAGTCGATCGCGCTTCCTTTTTCCTGGACAACGTGGTCTACCTTGAGAACGCTGCCCGGTTCCACCTTGTACTGCTTGCCGAGAATGTCCACGAGAGCATACATGTTCGTCAACCTCTGATAGCGCGGCCGCCCCGCGCCGACATCACATCACGAGCTTCACCACGGACGCCCGCTCCCGGGCGCTACGGATTGCCGTGAGATTCAGCGGCTACACTAACTGCTTTGGGTGCTGCTGGTCAAGTACTGCGTCGGGCGGATGTCGGGCGGGCTGCCTGCGTCGGGCAAGGGCGGGTTGTCAGTTCTCCTCGTCGGAGGCGGTCATGAGGAACTTGAGCTCCTCCGGGGACACCATGTGCTCTTCTTCGGGTGCGCCCTGCCCGCGGCCCGCAAGAAGCTCCCTGATCTCCGCGATGTCCTTCTCATGAGAGTCGCGAATGGCGCGCAGCCGTTCCGTCGAATCCGCCACGTGCTGCGCAAAGGGCACACGCTTGCCCAGGAGCCCGTCGATTGCTTCGATGAAGGCCCTCTTCACCTTCTGGATCTCCCGCAGGTGCTCCTGGCGTTTGACGAACAGGGAGCTCGCGGCAAGGCTCTGGTACACTTTTGCAATCATCGCGTCAGCCCAGGCAATGTCTCCGAGGACCCTCTCGCGGAAGAACTCCGGATCTATCTCCAGCTTGAGGATGTCTTGAAGGCAGCGCACCTGCAGGGCGAGGCTGAAGATATCGTCTTCGTAGTTGATCTTTCTGGTCATTGCTGTTGCTGTCTTATTGTGATGATCGGCGCGACCGTTCAGTCACTTGACAGACTCCTCCCCCCGGCTATGGTGCCTCGTGCATCGGCGCGGTATTCCCGCGCCCTGCTACAAGTATATCCTCTTTGCTCGTCCTTGTGGCGAGCCGTCAGTCCAGAGGGAGGAACGACAGGAATGAAGGCTTACGAAGCAGTTGTGATCTTTTCGAGTGATGACGCCCAGTACCAGGCGGGGCGCGAGTTCCTGAAAAAGGAGTTCGAAGGCTCAGGGATCACCATCAAGAAAGAAGACGACATGGGGGACCGCCTGCTCGCCTACCCCGTGAGGAAGAACGACCGGGGCCATTACATCTGCTACCACATCGACAGCGCTGCCGGAGCCGCTCAAGACGCTTTCCAAGACCATGAAGCTGAGGCCGGAGATACTGAAATACCTGTTTGTCCGCCAGGACAGCTAAGCTCCCCGGGGAGACGGTATGGCAGACATCAACCATGTAGTTCTCGTGGGCCGTCTGACCAGGAACGCGGAGCTCAAGTACACAAACAGCGGCGCCGCGGTCAGCAAGTTCAGCATCGCCATCAACCAGAGACGCAAGAAGGACGACCAGTGGGTGGATGAGTCCCACTTTTTCGACATCGTCCTCTGGGGAAAAACCGCGGAATCACTCAACCAGTACCTGGTCAAGGGAAAGCAGGTCGGAATCGAGGGCCAGCTTCGCCAGGACCGGTGGGAGCAGGAAGGCCAGTCCCGAAGCAGGGTGGAGATCTTTGCCACGAACGTCATGCTTCTTGGAGGCGGCGGGAGGGGCCAGGGGGCGGTCGCCAGGCCGGGCCGGCCCCTGAATCGAAGGGCGGAGGAGGGGGAGATTTCCCCGAAGCTCCTCCCCGCGAGAATTTTGAGGACGATATCCCATTCTAGATGAGAGAGAGGACGGAAGCATATGTCGGATAACCAGGAAAATACTGCAAATCGGGCTCCGCGCCCCGCGGAGGGCGGTCCTGTCGGAGACAGGGGCGGGGATCGTCCGGAAGGCGGCCCGGGTCCCCGGCGGGAAGGCGGCTATCGCCCGGATTCGGACAGGGGCGGTCCGCGCGGTGACAGGGGGGATCGCGGCGAACGGGGCGGCTTCGCCGGCCGCGGACGGCACAAGACGTTCTTCAAGCGGAAGGTGTGCAAGTTCTGCATCAAGAAGGCCACCATCGACTGGAAGGACGCGGGAGGCCTGAAGCGCTTCACGTCGGAGCGCGGAAAGATCATGCCGCGCAGGATCACGGGGACATGCGCCAAGCACCAGAGAGAGCTTGCGCGCGCCATCAAGCGCGCCCGAAGCCTCGCCCTTCTTCCCTACGTGTCGAAATAGGGGCCTGGGCAGAAACCTTTCCGGCCCAGAGTCGAATGCTCCAGAGATCCGCGGGGGGACGTTTCCTCGAAGTATTCCTCTTCACGCTCTCGTCGCTCGTCCTGTACCACATCGGGATCGGCGTCGGGGTGTTCCTCATTCCCTTGCAGGTCGTGGCGTCGCGACGCGGTGAAAACACCCTGCTCGCCGCGTGCGGGCTTTTCCTGCTTGTTTTTCTTGCCCTGCGTTTTCTTCCGTTTCTCGGGGGGCAGCTGCAACCGGATGTTCTCACGATTGTTGAGATCATTTTTGTTCTTTCCCTCCTTCTCGGTCTTCTTGCTTGTGAACCTCCCCTGCGCGCAGGGCAGCGAACCCTCTTCAGGCTCCTGGGGGTGACCGCAGTTGCGGGTCTGGCCGCCATTCCCCTGGCCGTCTGGTTGGCGAGGAACGCCCAGTTCCAGGCTGCAATGGGGACCGCTTTCACTGAAGTGTCGCGGATGCTCACCTCCCTGTTCACGGGCGAAGCGGAAACGACGGCAGACCCCGCGCTCGCCGCAATCCTGCTTCCCCGTCCGCCCTTCAAAAGATGTCGAGTGCATATCTTTCCCGGAGCCTCCTGGCATTCTATTTCGCCTGCTCTCATTTTCCTGGTGGGCGGGACAGACCTCAGCGTCGCGTGCGGCGTGGGCCAGCGCAGAGGCGGTTTCGATTTTGCGGATTTCCGCCTGGAGGGCTTCTGGCTGTGGCCCTTGATCGCCGCCTGGGCCCTCATCCTGCTGGATCTTTTCCTGCACGCGCAGGGCTTCGGG
Source organism: uncultured Spirochaetota bacterium (assembly GCA_963745235.1). GTDB lineage: Bacteria > Spirochaetota > Spirochaetia > SZUA-6 > Fen-1364 > Fen-1364. The sequence continues at coordinate 133,220 of CAVUXE010000052.1, forward strand.
CGGGCTGCGTCCGGCACGTCGCAGGGGATGACGGCGGACAGCGGAAGCCCCTTCTGGATCTACTGCGCATGGAACGTGGGCCTTGTCGTACTGATTCTCTACGGGCTCCAGGGGCTCTCCATCCTGCGCTTTCTTTTCGAAAAGCATGGTCTCCCGCGCCTTCTCTGGCTGATCCTCCTGGTCGGGCTGATTGCGCTTGCCGCGTCGCCGAAGGCAGGATTACTGGTCATCGTGGCGCTTCCCGCGTTCGGCGTGTCGGAGAACTGGATACGATACCGCATTGCGGCAGAAAGAGAGCCGAATGCATCAGAGTGAAAAAGACTCCGCGGCAACGGCCGCGGCAAGGCATTCAACTGAAAGGAGAAGACCGGCATGAAGGTGATTCTCAACCAGGACGTCATAGGACTCGGTGAAGAGGGCGACATCAAGGACGTGGCCAACGGCTACGCCCGCAATTTCCTCCTCCCGAAGAAGCTCGCCGTTCTCCACACGCGGCAGAACCTCGCCATGCTCGAGCACAGGCGGACGGCAATCGAAAACAGGAAAGAAGAGAAGAGGAAAGAGGCGCAGGGCCTTCGCGAGCGGCTCGAAGCCCAGGAGATCAAGTTCGCCGTGCCCGCCGGAGAGAACGGCAAGCTCTTCGGTTCCGTGAACAATACCCTTGTCGCCGTGGAGCTCGAGAAGAAAGGCTTCCAGATCGAGAAGAAGCGCATCGAGATCCCGGAGCACACCATCAGGGCCGTCGGGATATACAAGGTGAAGGTGAAGCTGTACGACAAGGAAGAGGCGGTGATCAAGCTGATCGTCGAAGGGGCCGCCCAACCGGGGGCCGCGCCGGCGGAGGCCAAGCCCCGGCAGAGAAGGACACGAGCGACCCCAGAGCCCGCCGCTGCGTCGGAGCAGGCTGGTCCGGCGGCGCCGCCGGCCGCGCCGCCGGCCGCCGAGCAGCCCTCTGAGAAGGCCGACACGAAGTAGAGGGGCCCGGCCCCAGGAGGCGGATGCCGTGAGCGGGGCAATGAATCCCGTCAACCTCAGGGATGCCGTTCCGTCCCACAACGAGGAGGCGGAGCTGGCGACCCTCGGCGCCGTGCTGATAGACTCCGAGGCGCTGTCCTCCGTCGTCCACCTGGTGCGCTCGGAGGACTTCTACAAGGGCGCGCACCAGCGAATCTATGAGGCCATCCTCTCTCTGTTCGACAGAGGTCAGTCCATTGACCTCATTACCCTTGCGGAGGAGCTGCGCGCCCGCGGCACCCTGGAGCAGTGCGGAGGCGCGGCCTACGTCTCTCGCCTCACCTCCTCCGTCCCGACAAGCGCAAACGTCGAGTACTACGCCCGCATCGTCCAGGCCGCCAGCATTCGCCGGACCCTTGCACGCGTCTCCCAGGAGATCATCGCCCAGGCCCATGACAATTCCGCGGAAATCAGCGTCATCCTGGAGGAAGCGGAGAGAAGGATCTTCGAGATCTCGGACCGCAACCAGACCGGGACCTACTATCCCGCCAAGGAGATCGTCAAACAGACCTTCGACGCCATCGAGAAGCACTACCACTCGAAGACCGAGTACACGGGGATCCCATCCGGGTTCAAGGATCTGGACCAGCTGACAATGGGCTTCCAGAACTCCGAGTTCATCGTCATCGGCGCCCGCCCCTCCGTCGGGAAAACCGCTTTTGCCCTCACCATCGCCGCCAACATGGCCATCCGGCAGAAGATTCCCGTTGGCTTCTTTTCCCTTGAAATGTCCAGCATGGCAATCATGCAGCGCCTCCTCAGCATGGAGGCCCGGCTGGATTCGCAGCGGATGCGCACGGGGATGCTCAGCCCGGCGGATTTCAGCCGCATCACGGAGGCGTGCGGAAGGCTCTACGAGGCGCCGCTGTACATCAGCGATTCACCGGACCTGAAGCTCCTGGACCTGCGCGCGCAGGCGCGGAGAATGAAGAGCCACCAGGACGTGAAGATCATCTTCGTGGACTACATCACGCTGATCGGGTCCGAGAACAGGGAGCTGCCGCGGCATGAGCAGATTGCGGAGGTCTCGCGGTCCCTCAAGGCACTGGCCAGGGAGCTGAACCTCCCCGTCATTGCCCTTTCGCAGGTCCGCCGTGAGACGGAAGGGAAGAAGCCCAACCTTGCCGACCTGAGGGAGTCCGGCTCCATCGAGCAGGATGCGGATGTCGTCATCTTCCTTCACACGGAGGACCTGAAGGCGGAAGTTCGGGAGATTGCCGTCGCCAAGCAGAGAAACGGGCCCGTCGGTGACCTTGCCCTGGCGTTCCTGGCGAAGTACACTAAGTTCGAGGCGTTGGAGCGAGGATCCGGCCTGTAGGTTGAATGCAATGGCTTTGAAAGACACGTACGATTTCGACATGCTGGTGAACGAGGCGGAGGGCCTTGTCCTGACGGAGCTGGAAGCGCAGATGTCCCGCAGCAAGGGGCTGTGCACATGCCAGGACTGCGTGCTGGACATGGCGGCGTACGCATTGAACAAGGTGAGGCCATCATACAGGGCATCCCTGATGGGCAGCGTGTACGCAAAGGGGGCGGCCCGGCCGGACTACCTGCGGGAGATCTCGGTGGCCGTCCGGGAAGCAGTGGAGAAAATACGGGCCAACCCGTCACACGACTAGCAAGCGCCTGTCGTTAGAGGGTGCGGCGAGCTGACAGCCAACGCCGCGCCCTGGCCCCAGGCACCTTGGCCCCCGGAGCCGGCTACCAGCTTTCGACGCGCAGCCGATAGTCTTCGTTCGCTTTGACGGGAGCTCCGTTCACAAAGACCTTCACATGGGCGTCTCCCCCGGGGGAGGCCACGTAGCCGCCTCCCCGGACCGTCGCCGCCCATTCTCCGTCGGAGAACAGTGAAAGCTCGCCAACCCGTGATCCGGTGGATTGCTCCGTGATGACCAGCACCGAGTTCCTGTCCAGCGAGAGGATCAGGCCGGCGCAGGCGACCAGCGTCCGCCAGCTGGCATAATCGGATGGCAGGGTGGTGGCTTTCTGGCCGTCCCACGAAACGATGCGCGCCCGGCCCAGCGAGGCATAGAGGACGTGGGTGGAAGGATCCAGGGCCAGGCCGGCATCCAGGTTTTCCTCCGGGTCGGTTGCCAGGAGCGTCTCCCTCTCGAAGCCGCTGCCATCGTGGAGGACAAGGTTCGTGGCGCCGGAGGCATCCACGCCAAGGGAGTACAGGAGAGGACCTGTTGCCCCCGGTGCGGCCGGATCGAAAACCAGGTCCCACGTGAAAACATTCCTGTCCGACATTCCGACCGTTTCTCCCGTGCGCGTGTTGATCCGCACGAGCGACCCGCCCGCGGCCAGGGCAGTATTCCTGCCTCCAATGAGCTCGTTGGCCGCGGTGGCGACAACCGCTGAAAGAGCAGGGACGCGGGATTCGAACCGCGGAACGCCTGTTGTGAGGTCCACCAGTCGTATCATCCCGCCGTTTTCGATCCCGAGGAGGGAGCCGCCCTGAACTGAGAGGTCCGTCAGCGGGGCTCGAAATCCCGAAGGCAGCAGCCGAAACCTGAGAGAAGGCGGAGAGCCGCCCGGGCTGCCGCGCACAATTGCCGACTCGGGAACGTCCAGCAGCGCGAATCGAGGAGGGCTGTCGTCCCGCGTCCACGCTAGCAAGGACGTATCCGATATGAACGAAAGCCCGACCGGGCTCTTCCACGGATTATCGACGAGGACCGAATGGACGTAGCTCGGAGATGGGGACCCCGTGAAGACATCAGAGCTGAACACGCGGATCCAGTCCCTTGAGCCCTCGGCCAGCAAGCCGTGCCTCGCGTCGATCCCCGTGACGTCTGCCAGGACGTTGCGGTTGATCACGCGCAGCTCCCCCGTGGGGGAAGCCTCGCTGATGGCACCGCTCTTGCCGGCAAGGTACATGGCGTTTTCACCGTAGCAGAGGACCTGGAACGCTTCACCAGGATCGGATGCCGCAGGCTTCTGCGCCGTCAAGTCGGAGCCGACGCTCCACAGCGCCATGTTTCCGCCCGCCGTCGGAACTCCGGCAATCTGATCCCCGGCGGGAGAAATATCGAGACAGGCATCACCGCTCAGTGCCGCCCGGCCCCGAACCGCGCCGCTGACGGTATCCACAAGCACCGCCTCACGGCCCGTGCTTCCGACGATGTACCTCCGGTCCCGTGAGATGCGTATGTGGGAGAGATACGGTGTCGTGGGTAGCTCGAGGGTCAGCGCGCCGGACGCCACGTCCCAGTAGGAAATCCTGCCGGAGACCTGGTAGGTCATGATTGTCTTTTCCGAGCGGGACATCTCTGCAAAAGCAACGATCCCGAAACCCTCAGGATGGAACTGCATGGGGGCGCCTGTTGAAGCATCCAGGATCTTCAAGCTCTGCCAGGAAGACTCCCCGTAGACGAGGTAGCTCCCCTGGCCGGAAAACCGCAGGAAAAGCGGGGCGTCCTTGAGAGGAAGCCTCAGAACCTGCTTCTGCTGTTCCCAGTCCCATACGACAAGGGAAAATGAGCGAAGGCCGTCGCTCACCACCACCGCCACGCGGGGGCCGGCGGGATCCACGGCAATCATTTGCGCGGCCAGGCGCGTCACGCGCAGGCTGCGATACAGGACGCCCTCCGCCGCGATCCAGATCCTGACCGTGCCATCTTCCCCCGCGCTGACAAGGAGGTCCCTCTGCTCATCGTATTGGAGGTCAAGCACCGCGCCGAGGTGGCTCGTGTTGACGATGCTGTGCACATCAGAGGTCAGCGAGCCCTCTGTTGCCCCTTCGCCAGGCGCCGCGTCGGCGGCCTGCGCAATCACGGACTGGGCGGCAAAGAGAAACCCGAGGAGGAGCAGGCCTTTGGCGCGAAGCGATCTCACTCGTCCACCCCGTCCAGCCTCAGCACGGAAACCCAGGGAGGAGAGCAGAAATCCTGAAAAGGCTCCTCTTTGACCCGCGTCTCGACGTCCGCGGCAATCTTGCTGTAGATCTCCTCTCCCAGCCGGGCCACCCCGATTTCCCCCTGCTTCAAGCCGATGACGTGGAACACGTGCCTCCCCTCTTCTTCCCCTTTGTACCGAAGAGTCACGTCGCGGTCCTGGTCTTCCCCCCCCGCGGCGCCGGTCAGAAGGTAGTACTTCATGATCTCTATCACGCGGTCATCCAGGCCCGCCGCCAGGATATGCAGTTTTTCCGCCAGCTCGGGAAAGCCCACCACGACCCTGTACGGGCTGCCCAGCTCGTAGTCCAGCTTGCCGCGCGCCAGCCCGATCCTGTCCTTCTCCGGGACCAGCATTATTTCCCCCCGGCCGCCCGCCAGAGAGAGGCGGAACGGAAACTCCGGCGTGAGCCGCTTGCCACAACGGGGGCACGTAACAGCCATGAAATCCCCGCTCGTGATGAGCTTTTCAACGTCCGGCTCGGTTTGCAGGTCCGCGGAATCCGGGACATCCGCGTCGAAAACATTGTCCGCAAAAGCACGCTATCCGCCGGGAAATGAAGTGCATTCCTCAGTGCCCCGCGAACGATAGTATGTCATTGAAGGAAACGATGACAATCAGCGCGAGCAGGATGGAGAAGCCGATGATCTGGACTCTCCAGAACAGGTTTGCCGGCACCGCGCGGCCCCTCACTACTTCTATGAGGAAAAGGATGATCTGGCCCCCGTCCATCGCTGGAATGGGAAGGAGGTTCATGATGAAGAGAACCACGCTGAGGAAGGCGAGAAACTGAAAAAGGGCAAGCGCGCCGCCGATTACCGCGGCGCTTCCGATATAGTCAATTATCTTCAGCGGCCCCGCAACTGCTTTCCGCAGGTTGACGCCCTGGAAGAGAAGGCCGAATCCTTTCACGGTGAGGGAAAAAGTATCCCACGTCTGGGCGAGGCCGTGCTCAAGTGCCTGGGGCAGGCCGAGGCTGGGGGTGGCGTATTCCTTTTCAGCGAAGCTGATCCCCAGCATTTTCCCGGCAAAATCGAACCCAACGACGGAGTTTCTTTCAAACACCACAAGGGCGTTTCGCCGCTCACCCCCGCGCTCGAAATCCATCGTTATCTTTCCGGGGGCAGTCGAGAGGACGGGGATGAGATCCCAGACGTTCCTCACGGCGCTCCCGTTTGCCGACAGGATGAGGTCTCCCTTGCCGAGCCCCGCGATGGAAGCCCCTGATCCCGGAGTGACGGCAGCCACCACGGGGTCGATCCACGGAAGAATGCCAATCTGTCCGGCGCCGGAGTCCTTGTCCAGCCTCGGCACGACGGGAACGTCGAAACTGCGCTCCGTCCCGTTCTCACCGCGCTCGATTCTGAAGACCAGTCTCTTGCTCGGGGCAACCGACACTGCCTCGCGGATGTCCTGGAAGCTCTGGATTGGCTGCCCGCCGATTGCCAGGATTCGATCCCCGGTCTTCAAGCCGGCCGCGGTTGCCGGAGGCTGGTCGCCCGATAATTGCTGCGAGTAGTCTGTCGCAAGCGCGATTCGATTGTCGTAGGAAGGAAAGCTGTATCCGACCAGGGAGATTATCGAAAAAGTGATGACTGCAAAGATGAGGTTGAAGATCGGGCCTGCCGCCGAAATGACGATTCTCCGCCACGGTGCTGCCGCGTTGAACGAGCCCTCGCGCGGGGCTCCGTTCGGCGCAGCCTCCCGGGAGACCGACTGTGCCCCATCCCCTCCGGCTATTCCCGGGGTGATCTCTCCTCTCATCTTGCAGTACCCGCCAATGGGAAACCAGGAGACCTGGTAAACCGTCTCTCCCCTCTTGAAGCCGACGAGCCGCGGCCCCCAGCCAAGCGAGAAAGTTTCAACGACCACGCCGTTTGCCTTGGCGGCGACGAAATGGCCCAACTCATGGACGAACACCATGATCCCGAGCCCGATGAGGCCCAGGAGGATTGAAATGATGGTCATACGCGAATGTTCCTTTTTGTTCCTCTACCAGTACTAATATGCGCTGATGGAGAGCTTCCGCCTACCGGCCGAAAAACCGCATCAACCCGTAGAAAAGGGGAGCGCTCAGGATCATGGAATCAACGGAGTCGAGCATCCCTCCTCTCCCCGGAATCACGACCCCCGAATCCTTCACGCTTGCGGACCTCTTCAGGCCGCTCTCCACCAGGTCACCCAATATCACCGCGGCGCCGATGAGCAGTGAAAACGTCACCCCTGCCAGAACGCCCCCGGGAAGGAGAGAGGGAACGGCAAGGCGGAACACCGCGTAGATGATGCCGGTGCCCGTGAACCCCGCCACGAATCCCACGACGCTCTTCTGCGGACTGATGGCGAGGTTGAGGCGCGAGGAGCTGCCCCAAAGGCTTCCCGCAAAATATGCCGCCATGTCGTTGCCGAAGACGAGGCCCAGGAAAAGAAGGATGGACAACGAGGGCCGGGGCAGGGCGGAAAAACGGACCACCCAGGAGAGAAAGAACGCGGGGTACACCACGATGAATGCAGAGGAGGACACAAACGTGAGGAACTCCGCAAGCTTGCGCTGATCTTTCGCCAGGATTGCCCGGACAAGGATCACCCCGATGGCCGCCGCAAACCAGGCGCGGCCCCACCCTGAGGGGATCCACCCCGTCACCTCCAGCCACGCAGACAGCGGCAGGGTCCCTGCAAGCGCGGGCGCGAGGTACCTTGCCGTGGTGACGCCGCGGACATCGAAGAGTCTTCTGGTTTCCAGGGCGCCAATGACGCACGCGGCCACCGCCGCCATGTTGAAGAGCAGATGATGGTAATGAGGCACGGCGAAGATGAGCACCCCCAACACGGGGAATGCGACGACAATCAGGAGCAGGCGGGATGAGAAGGCCTTCCAGTTCACGGGGTACCGCCGAACCTTCTGGACCTGCGGCCGTAGTCTGCAAGAGCCTCCCGAAGGTCGCTCCCGTCCCAGTCCGGCCAGAGCTTGGGGCTGAAATACAGCTCCGCGTAGGCGGATTCCCAAAGAAGAAAATTGGAGAGGCGCTGCTCGTTGGCGCTGCGGATGATGAGGTCGGGGTCCGGGAGATCCGGTTGATCAAGGTACAGCCGGAACGTCTCCTCGCTGAGAGACCCCTGGTCTCCCCGGGCCACCATGCGTCGGAATGCCCTGATGATCTCATCCCTGCCGCCGTAGTTTATGGACAGATTCACCGTCAGGCCGTCGAAACCGGAGGTATCCCTGGTCACGTCCTCTATTTCCCTGGCCACGGCCCGGGGAAGCCGCTCCAGGTCTCCGCTATGAACGATGCGGATACGGTTGCGTCTGTAGAAATCGTATTCCTTCTTGAGGTACGATCCTATCAACCCCATCAGGTAGGAAACTTCTTCCTGCGCGCGAGCCCAGTTTTCCGTGGAGAACGTGTAGAGGCTGACGAAAGCGAGCCCCGCCTCCGCGGCGGCGGCTACCACGCGCTTGGCCGCTTTTACCCCTTCCAGGTGGCCTTCGGTCCGCGGCTTCCCGCGGGCCTCCGCCCACCTTCCGTTGCCGTCCATGATTATCCCCACGTGGCGGGGAAGGCGGGAATGGTCGGGAAGCGCTGCGGGTGCGGAGGAATCCCGTTCCGACGAGGCTCTCACACCTCCAGGATTTCCTTTTCCTTGGCTTCGAGGACCTTGTTGATCTCCTCGATGTGCTTGTCTGTGAGCTTCTGGATCTCGTCGGTGGCCTTCTTTGCCTCATCCTCGCTCAGCTCGGAATCGGTCTTGGCCTTCTTGATCTCTTCATTGGCGTCGCGGCGCGCGTTGCGTATTGCAACGCGCGATTGCTCCGCCGTAGTCTTTGTAACCTTGACGAGCTCCTTGCGCCGGTCTTCCGTGAGCGGCGGGATGCTGATCCTGATCACTTTGCCGTCGTTGTTCGGATTGACGGAGAGCTCCGACTTCTGGATGGCCTTCTCTATCTCCGACAGGACGGACCGGTCCCAGGGCTGGATGATCACGAGGCGCGCCTCCGGGATGGAAATGGTGGCAACCTGGTTCAGCGGAACCTTGTTGCCGTAGTAGTCCACGCGGATCTTCTCGAAAAGCGCCTGGGAGGCCCTGCTCCCGCGGAGTGTCTTGAACTCCTCCTGGAGGGCCTGGATGCTTTTTTTCATCCGCTCTTCCGCCTGGCCCCTGATCTTGTCTCTCGTCATACGAGATCCTCCTTCAGGAATGATCTTCGCCCAGCTTCACGTAGCGGTAGTCCACGATGGTGATCTTGGCTCCGACTTCCTTCCCGAGGTCGTCGAGAACCCTGGCGACAGTCCTCTTGTCGTCCTTCACGAAAGGCTGCTCCAGGAAGCAGATCTCCGAGAGCAACTTGTTCATCTTTCCCTTGATGATTCCCTGCAGGACGTTCGCCGGCTTGTTCAGGTTCTCCGCCTGCTTGGCGAAGATCTCTTCCTGCTCCTTGAGGAAGGCAGGGCTCACCTTGTCCTTGGAGAGGAACATCGGGGCAAAAGCGGCCGCATGGAGCGCGCAGTCGAAGAGAATCGACTTCACGCGCGGGTCGTCCTTTACCTTGGGGTCGCTGAAGGAGAAGCGGATCATCACGCCGATCCTTCCGTCGTGGATGTATTCCACGATTGTCTCTCCCGGCCCGACAGGCATGGTAACGATGCGCCGCAGCTGCATGTTTTCCTTGATCTTGCCGACGGTCTCCTTGACCATGGTGTGCAGCTCGTCGGTGGCCGCGGTGATGTTCTTCTCAGCGACCTTCGAGACCACGGCGTGGCCCAGCTCATGGAAGAGGTTGTTGCGCGCTACGAAGTCCGTCTCGCACGTGAGCTCGACCAGGATTCCTTTATCCGGCAGGATCTTCGAGAAGATCATGCCGCTGTTCGTGACGCGTTCGCTCTTTTTGACCGCGGCGGCAAGCCCCTGCTCCTTGAGCAGGCGCTCAGCGGCGTCGAAGTCTCCGTTCGTCTTCACCAGCGCGTTCTTGGAGTCCAGCATTCCAGCCCCGGTCTTCTCCCGGAGCTTCTTGACGTCAGTTGCCTTGATTTCCATGAATTCTATCTCTCACTCCTTGTACAGCTTGTCCTCATCGATTTCCGGCTCTTCAGGGGGCGCGTCGTCCTTCTTTGTCCCCTCATCGGGGTTGTAGTTGGAATAGTCCTTGTCCGTGAAGCCGGTTGCAGCCTCGTCCGCGGAGGCGCCCAGGACCGCGGCAACCGGAACCTTTTCCACCTCTTCCTGGTCATACTTGGACTGGGCGGCGAACTCTCCCTTGTCGATGGCTTCCGCGAACTCTTCTTCGCCCTTCTCTTCCTGCAGTGTCTCGACGACCTCCAGGCCCACTTCGTTCTCCGCTTCGATCACCGCGTTTGCAATGATCTGCGCGAAGAGGTTGATTGCGCGAATGGCGTCATCATTGCCGGGAATTGGATACGTGATCCCCTCCGGGTTGCAGTTCGTGTCCACGACGGCAACGATGGGGACGTTGACCTTTCTGGCCTCCATGACGGCAATGGATTCCTTGCGGGTGTCGATGATGAACACGATCCCGGGCAGCTCTTTCATCTCCTTGATTCCACCAAGGTTCTTTTCAAGCTTGCCCCGCTCCTTCATGAGCCTGGCGATTTCCTTCTTCGTCAGGTTCTCGAAAGTGCCATCTATCTCCATCTTCTCGAGCTTCTTCAGCCTCAAAAGAGACTTCTTGATTGTCGCATAATTGGTGAGCATTCCCCCCAGCCACCGGTTGTTCACATAGAACATGTTGCACCGCTTGGCCTCACGCTCCACCGTCTGCTGCGCCTGTTTCTTCGTGCCGACGAAAAGGACCGACTTGCCGGCAAGGACGGTCTTTCTGACCGCCTCATAGGCGTCCTTGATTGCGACGATAGTCTTCTGGAGATCGATGATGTGGATCCCGTTTCGCTCCGCGAAGATGTACTTTTTCATCCGCGGATCCCATCTCTTTGTCTGGTGTCCGAAATGGACCCCTGACTCGAGCAGGTTTTTCATGGTAACAACAGCCAAAATATTCCTCCTTACCCTCTTCCTGGCTTATACACCCTTTTCCAAACGGATGGGCGAGATGAAAGGGCTAAAAGTGGTACTCGTTCCTCATCAAGATGCCATAAAACGCCTCAAGTGGCAAGCCTACGACGTTGCTGTAGGACCCTTTGATCCATTCGACGAAGAACGCGCCCCTCTCCTGGATCCGGTATGCGCCCGCCGCTCCCGACCATTCCCCGCATTCGACGTACCAGGCAAGCTCGGCGGGCGTCAGGGTCTTGAACTTCACCTCGGTGGTGACCACCTCGAGATCTACTGGCTTTGCCTTGTCCACCAGAACGGCAACGCCCGAGTAGACCTTGTGCACCTTCCCCGAGAGGAGGCCGAGCATTGCGCGAGCTTCCTCGGGGCCGGCCGGCTTCCCCAGGATCTTCCCGTCAACCTCGACAATGGTGTCGACCCCGAGGACCCAACGCGGAGATTCTGCCTTGAACAGCTCCACCACTGCCTCGACCTTGCCCCGGGCCACCCGCGCAACCACCTCGGCTGAAGATGCCGGGGATGAGTAGTCTTCCGCGAGATCCGGGGGAATCACCTTGACCGGCATCTTTGCCTTCGCAAGCAGTTCCTTGCGTCGCGGCGAGCCCGAGGCGAGAATGATTGTTTCCATTATACGAGCCCCATAGCTTCCATGAGAAACCCCTTCATCTGCGAGTTTTCTTTCGGCATCACCGCACCCATGTCCTTCACGCCGCCTTGCCGCGGGCTCCAGAGCCCGAGAGTGGCCTGGATCCACGGTGTGGGTGAAAGCGGCGACAGATGGTGCCCGCCAGCGCGTTTGTTGTCCAGGGCCGGCTGCCCGCGGCGTGGGGGGCGGCCAGTGAAGTACGTTTCGCCCCGGGGATAGAGAAAGACAAGAAATGAAGATTCCCTGTCTCCATCAAGCACGCCGATGTCTGCGCCGGCTGCATTTGCCTCATCCAGCGCCAGCTTCACCTTCTTGAGAAGGGTTGCCCTGTCAGAGGAGGCTCGAGCAACAACCTGGCCACAATCGCTGGGGTGATACCAGGCCGAGGACGAGCTGTAGTCGTAGCCCCCGGGGACCTTTCGCACGAGCCCGGCCCCGGCAAGGACTTCGTTGATGTGCAGCATCCTCGAATACGCCATTGCTCCATGGTCGGAGGAAATGACCAGGAGTGCGCCGCTTTCCATCTCCGTCATGAGACGCCCCAGCAGATCGTCCACCATCCCCATGCATCCGTGAAAGAGATCGGATGTGCGATCGTCCTCACGGAGCAGGAGGTCGAAGTAGGCATGGTTGAAATCGTCCATCACGGGGAAATAGCCGATGACGAGCCTTGCCTTCCCTTTCCGTGCCTGCTCCACCATCATGTCGGCCTTTGTTTCAAGGCTGACTTTGCTCGCCAGCAGCTCCGCGTCCACCGACACCCTGCGCGAGGGATCGCGGGAGGAGCTCAGGCGCCGCGCAACGTGAAAGGCGCTCATCTCAAGAAAGCCATCTCGGTGTGCAGGACTGACCTCGCTCCCGCGACAGACCGCGATGTTCACGGGATTGAGAAGAAGCGTCGTGGGCTCCAGGAGATGCGCGAAGACGCGTGTCCCCTTCGTGAGGTCGACGTATTCACCCTCCCCCGCCGCGAGTGTGGCTCTCACGGTGCCGCCCTTTGCAAGCCTGAGCGCGCGGCGCGAAGATCGCGCGAGCATCTTTAGACCGTGATAGGCAATTCTTTCCGTCCCGTGCGGAAGTCGGTACAGCGACGGTTTCCGCCAGAGCCTGTAGCCGTCGAAGCCGAAAATGAGGTGCTGTGCTCGGCCCTTCCATATCGGGTCACCGCGGAATGCCACATTCATCAGGGAGTATCCCGCCCCGCGCTCCTCCATCTCCTGCCAGATCGTCCGTAGAGTGCCGATGTCTGCATGAAACCCGCTCAGCGAGCCCTCCAGGCGATCCGGATCCGGCATGCGATATCCCCAGACGCCGTTCTGGGCAGGCTGCGTGCCGGTGAACAGGGCGAGCAGGGCCGGTGGAGTCTGGCAGACCGGACTTGCCGGACGCACGGAAGCGAAACGCCCTTCCCGGTCGATCCGCGACAGGGCGGGATGCAGGTTCGACCGGAGAGCGCGCCTGATGTGCTCGAATCCCATGCCGTCAAGCACCACCCAGAGCACCCGTGAAAAGCGTTCTGTTGACACCTGCAACCTTTCGAAGTATCGTTGGAGAGTCCGCACGGAGGATTGCAGAATCCGGGCGTTTGGGCAATTAGCTCAGTTGGATAGAGCGATGGCCTCCGGAGCCATAGGCCGCGCGTTCGAATCGCGCATTGCCCAATCAAAAGCAACTCTCTGTCGCACAATGAATCAGAAAATCGTTGACTGCTTCGAACAAGGAGGCCTTCACCGTGCTGTTTTCCGCCGGCTTGGGCTTCACGGGCACTCATCGAAGAAGCGCTGGTTTGGCCTGCACTCTGGAACGATCAACTGGCGTCGCCCTCGGGGAAGTCAACCGAGGCTTTCGCAGGACTTCTGTTCATGAGATGGAGCGGGGGGCATAGCTCCCTTGAACAAAAGGGGCGGACCCAGAGAGTCCGCCCCTATCGATCCACTCCACACCGAGACAGGCGATTCTTAGTTGTTGGCCACTGACGCTGGCATGATGTCGAGTGTACCCTGGAAAGCAGTGCCGTTCGGGGATTGCTGGGACTTGATCTGCGTGTATTCCCCCTGCACCTGGTAGCCTTTCTCCCATCCTTCCGTAACCACCCCGCTGATCACTGCCTTGAGGTCTGTTTGCTCTACATGAACGAGGGCGGTAAAGGCGTGCATCGAGCCGTTGAAGTGGTAAAGAGCCTCGATTACTGTCGTAGTGCCTGCGGTGTACTTGAGGATCTCTCCAGCATAGCTGCCGGCCCCGTCTTCACCTCCGACGACTCCAGCCATGTTTGGAGCCGTGGTTACCCACTTGGTGAACGTATTGTGCTCTGCGAAGGCGACTGCGCTTGCTGTTGTCAGAATGACGGCCAGGACCGTAAGAACAAGAAAACGACGAACAGTCATCAATGAAATTTTGCCCCCGAGTGACTTTTGCATCTTGGTATTCCTCCTATCTGGAATTGCGAGAAAGGTTGAAGACAATTTTTTCCCTTCTACTTTGAAACTTTTTTCCCTCCTACTAAGGAGGCTATCTTAGCTGACCAAATAAGTCAACAATTATCTTATATAGATCTCTCACTGGCGAGCGACGAAAAAGACCACCGGGACGTAGCACAATTGAGTCCAGCCGCTTCCGTTCTTCCAATATCCGCAAATGTTGATTCCAGAGCCTCCCACGTAGACGTCGCTTCCTGATACGGCGATTGAGGTCGTTCCCGTGATCAGGGTCTCACCAGGTAGCGTGATCCAACTCCCATTTTCACCCGCCACAAATGCGCCATTTTCGTCCGCCGTTGACACCATCTTTCCAGTAGCCTCCCGTGCTTCCGCAACCTGCATAGATATCGTTTCCGTATGCCGCAAGACAACTGACAGACGTCCCTCCCGCCGTGAGTGGAATCCAAAGTGTGTTCTTCCAATAGCCGGCGCGGATGCAAAAGCGAAAGACAAAGATGGAAGTGCCGCCCTTAGGAAGCGTCAGAAAATAACTGGACGAAATTGCCTACGTGGTATATCATGTGCATGTGGATGTCGAGCCTTTGAGGACCAAGTACAAAGCCTTGGCTCCGGTTCTCAGTGAACGCGCGCGGCGCATCTGGGCAGCCACCGAAGCCCGCCAGGCGGGCCGTGGAGGTATTACCCTCGTGGCACGCGCGACGGGGATCTCATACTCCACGGTTGTGCGAGGCCTCAAGGATCTGGAATCAGAAGAAGTTGCGCCGCCTGATCGAGTTCGCCGGGCAGGGGGAGGGCGCAAGAAGACACTTCAGAAGGATCCGACTCTGGTGAACGACCTGGAGAACTTGGTCGAGCCCGCTGTCTCTGGAGATCCACAGTCACCTCTGCGCTGGACATCCAGGAGTGTGAGGACCCTCTCGGAGGCACTTCGTGGCATGGGGCATGTCGCCAGCCACCAGTTGGTGGCAGAGTTGTTATGCTCCGCAGGCTACAGCCTGCAGAGCAATCGCAAGGGCCGCGAGGGACCCAACCATCCCGATCGGGACGGGCAGTTTCGCTACATCAATCGGCGGGTTCGAGCTTTCCAAGCCGAGGAGCAGCCGGTGATCTCCGTAGACACGAAGAAGAAGGAGCTGGTGGGAGACTTCAAAAACGCTGGGAAACAGTGGAGGCCGAAGAAGAGCCCCCACGTTGTTCGGGTTCACGACTTCATCATTCCCGAGAAAGGAAAGGCGATCCCCTACGGAGTCTACGACCTGACACGCAACGCGGGGTGGGTCAGTGTGGGCATCGACCACGACACCGCGAGTTTCGCAGTCCGCACCATCGGCCGCTGGTGGCGTAAGATGGGACGACCCGCATACCCGCACGCCAGATCTCTTCTCATCACTGCGGATGCTGGAGGAAGTAACGGCTCACGTGTTCGGCTGTGGAAGTGGGAATTGCAGCAACTGGCCACTCGCACGGGGCTCTCGATCGCGGTCTGCCACTTTCCTCCGGGGACGAGCAAGTGGAACAAGATTGAACACCGGCTCTTCTCGTACATCAGCAGCAACTGGCGCGGGCAGCCTCTGACAAGCTTGGCCGTGATCGTCAGTCTGATCGCCTCAACAAGAACCGTAACGGGTCTACGTGTTCGTAGCGAGCTCGACACAGGTCCTTATCCGGACGGCCAGACTGTCTCCGACGAGCAGCTTCTTGAAGTGAATCTCACGCGACATCGTTTCCATGGTGACTGGAACTACACGATTCATCCAAGGAAGACAGTCAAGTAATTAGTTCAGTTATTGTTTGACACTTCCTTAGTTACACGGATATCAACGACAATCTGGCAGGCACCGGCGCCTTGAAGCAACTCGAAGAAGGGTCCCAATAACCATGGGAGCACGTTACGGGCGTTTGGCGGTCAGCCCGAACGTTTGTTCGAAGGCGCTACCTGTCGTTTTCCGGAACCTTCAGATACGCAACGACCTCTGATGCCAGGCCCGCAAGAACCGCGAGGGCGTCCCCGACCTTCATCCCGTCCAGGAGGTGTTTGCCCTCGATGTCGTCGAAAACGATCGCCTCGCTCCCGTTGAGGCATTTCACCCCGTCCCCGTGGACATCTTCCACGAGCTCCTCGCAGAAGCTCAAGACCTCGCGGAAGAATTTCGCGGCGTCCGTCTTGGCCTGGCGCGCGATTTTGTCGTAGCGCCTGCGCACTTCCACCTCGATCTCCTTGCTCACGGTCCCGTTCGAGAGCCGGGCGTTCTCCTTGCGAAAGTCATCTATCCTGCGTCCCAACTCGCTGAACTTCGTGTAGAAGCCGCTGCGCTCGATGGAGAACTTGTAGTCGAGCTTCAACCGCTTCTCGGTCAGGAACGGAAGAAACTCACTCCTGAAAAACCGCGCGTACAGCGCCAGATTGAATATCTCCGTCTGGACAGGACTCGACTCGGCGTCTCCGGCGCTCAGCCGTTCCAGGCGTTCCGCCGAGGGCCGGTGCTTCTCCCCGTCAAGGAGCCTTCGCAGGTGCTTGAACTCATCCAGCGCCTGGGACTGCTGCAGCGCCTCAACATCGATGAAGTTCATGTCAAGAATCATCTCCCGGGAGCTGCGCAGCTCCTTCAGCTGCTTTGAAACGCGCTCCCTCTGTTCGTCGTTTCGTGTCGTGTGGAAGACGGTCTCGTACTGCCGAATCAGGCTGTTGAGCTTCTTCAGCTCTTCTTCTGGATCCATGAGGCAGATTCTAACACTGCCGATATCCCGGGGGAAAGTGGTTCCGCGCCCTGCCCATTTCCGGCGATCTTGAACTGCGCCGTCGTCTGCTGAAGCTCCAGCGCCATCTCGGACAGCTGACGGGTGGCGGCGGACATCTGCTCAGCAGAGGAGGCTGCTGCCTGAGTCAGCTCGTTCACGCTCTCCACCGCTTTTGCCACCTGCCGGGCATTCGAGCTCTGCTCCTCTGTTGCCGCCGAAATGTTCTGACTCATTTCACTCACTTTCCTGAGAGCCGTGGCCAGTTCTTTGACGGCGTCAACCTGGCGGGAAATCGATGCGTTCAGCTCCGCCACCGTGTCCTTCACCCTGGTCGAAGCGGCGCGTATCTGCTCCATCGCAGCCTGCGATCCCCGGGCCATCTCGACACCCTTGGCGACGTTTCGCACGCTTTCCCTGATCAGGCTCTCGATCTCCTTCGTCGAGGTCGAGCTTCGGTCCGCAAGCTTGCTCACTTCGGCTGCCACCACGGCGAAGCCCCGCCCGTGCTCCCCCGCGCGCGCGGCCTCAATGGCAGCGTTCAGAGAGAGCAGATTTGTCTGGTCGGCGATGTCCGAAATCACGTTTACAATCCCGCCAATCTTCTCTGAGCTTTCGGCAATGAGGCCAATGCCGTCCATCACCTGGTGCACCGCCGCCGCGCCCTGCCGCGAATCCTCCACCGACCTGTCAGCGAGTCCCGAGATCTCAGCCAGTTTTCCGGTGACCTCATCGATTCCCTTTTGCACCTGTTCCATGGACCGGGACCCCTGGACAACGGCCGACGCCTGGCTGTGGGCGTGCGTGCCCACCTGGTCGACGCTGGAGCTCAGCTCTTCCATGGAAGCCGCTGTCTCCTCCAGCGTCGATGCCTGCGACTGTGCCCCGTCCGACAACGCCTGCGAGCTGACGGACAACTGCCTGCTGGAGGCCGCTACCTGGCCGGAAGAGTCGAGCACCTGGCGAACCATTCCGCTGAGCCTGCTCGTCATGTGGTTGAATGCCTTCCCGAGCTCGCCCATCTCATCCCTGCTCTGCGCGGCAACCGCCTGGCTCAGGTCTCCTTCCGCCATCCGCTGGGCCGCTCGGACCATCGTGTTGATTGGCTGAGCGATGCTTCGGCCAAGGACCATCGCCATGAGGCTTGCCAGGAGAGCCACGACAAGCCCGGCGGCCAGGGCTATCCATACCAGCTGGGCCACAGCGCTGGTCGCGTTCCTGCCTTCTGCGCCTATCTCGTCCTTGTAAGCCCCCACCCCGATGACCCAATCCCACGGAGCGTAGTAGGTCACGGCAACGATCTTTAGTCGCGGAGCGGGGTCTTCAGGGTTCTTCCAGGGATAGGTGACGATAGTGGATGATCCATCATGGGTGGAGAGAGCCGCCCTCACGATGTCCTGGATTATGAGACGACCGCCCTGATCCTTCTGGTCCCAGATGTTTTCCCCGTCCCGCCCACCGTCCTTGGAGACGATGTAGGTGCCACGCGCGGCTCCGGAGCCCTGAAGAACATATGCGTACCCGGTGTCCCCGACCCGGATTGCCTGGATTGTCTTGATGAGGGTCTTCAGGTTTTCCTGCTTCACGCCGACGAAAAGCATGCCTATCACGGAACCCTTGGCGTCGTGGATGGGTTCATATGCAGTGATGAACCAGGAATCCACCACAAAGGCCCTTCCTTCGAAGGTGTTTCCAGAAAGCACCGTAGATACGACCTGATTGGGCGATCCGTCCGGGTTGACGGCGGGAATGTAGGTCCCGATTGCCCTGGCGCCGTCCTTTCCAACCACCGACGTGGCAACGCGCAACATGTCACCGTGGTCGTTCATCCGCTGAAAGACAGTGCAGGCGGCATTCGTCAGCTTGACCGTGTCATCCACAACCGGCACGTACTCCGTCGTGTCCGCGACCTGTCCGAGCCAGCTCGCGCCCACCTGGAGACGGGGCAGGACCAGCTGCGTCAGCTCTCCCGTAAACTGGTTTTTGGCATTCCAGGATACGACCTGGCGCGAGAGGCTGACCGTTCCCGCCCGGTGAAGAATGTCGCGCGACGTGTTCAGATCTGCCTCGAGGTTTCTCCCAACCGCGTCGTTTTCCGTCCGGCACAGCGCATAGACTTCGCGGGAAAGAAGGACCAGCTCCTCGCTGATTTGAGAATCCAGTGTCTTGCCGAGCCGTGTCGAGAGGTTCTGTCTCTGCAGAACGATGAGCACAAGCACGATGATGACGGAAATGAGCGGCAGGAGCGCACCCATGAGGGTAATCTTGGTGCGGATCTTCATTCGTTTTACTCCGTGCTGCAACAGAATGTACCACCAAAATGAACGTCGGGGAAGCACCGACAAACGCGGCGCAGACGGGAATCCCCTGCAACCATTGCCCTCCGGCGGCGTACAATGATGCAGCGGGTTTTGCACCGGGCGGACTGGCGCAACAACAAACGGAGGTCTTTGCTTTATGATGCGATCTGTACTTGCACCATCGATAATCGTTGCTTTCGTTCTCACATCGACAGTAGCGCTGAGCGCCGCTCCCCGGTACCTGGCCAACGGTACCCCGCCTCAGCAGTGGGTTGGGCAATCAGAGGAACAGCTCATCACGCGGATGGGGACACCCGATATCACCTTCCAGGATGGCGACGGCAGCCAGACCATCAGGTACGTGGCCCCGTGGAAGAGCACGCATGACGGAGAGATCCATATGGTTCAACAGTTCGACGTGGATGCCAGTGGCCGGGTAATCTCGGCCTCTGTCTCCATGATGTAGGGAATCAAGCCCGCGCTCGTCAGATTCCGCCTGGGAGAAGAGACACAACGAGCCCGCTGCACTTGCCGCGGGCTCGTTCCCTGTGTCGGCCGAGGTGTCCTCAGCCCGAAAGCCCAATGCTGACGTCGGTTCCCTCCCGCACAATGTGGAAAGTTGCCTGACCGCCATGGGCCTCGTTGAGCGCCTTGTAGTAGTCCATCATGTTTCTCACGGTCTTGCCGTTGATGCCGGTTATCACGTCGCCGGGACGGAACCCGGCAATCGAGGCAGGAGTGTCCTGCTCCGGCAGGTAGCCCACGACAACACCATGGAGCGAAGCGGGAATGTTCACCTGCTGACGGACCTGGTCGTCGATGTCAACCACGGTCATTCCCGGCCAGAGATTCTTGGCCTGCGCCACCTGGTCCTTGTCATCCCTCAGGCCGATCCTCACCGGTACGCTGAGCGCCTGTGCGTAGCGAATAACGGAGAAAGAGTATGTTGTGCCGGGTTCCAGCCGTCCGACCGCCTGCGTCAGCTCATCGCTGTTGTGAACCGGAGCGCCGTCCACTTTCGTGATGTAGTCTCCCGGCAGAAGCCCTGCCCGCGCCGCGGGAGAATCCTTGTAGATGTTGAGAAGAAGGGCACCACTCACTCCTTCGACCTTGAGGTCCGATGCGAAGCCTGGATACGTTCCGTTGCCGTTGACGTCCGCGATTTGCCCCCCGAGCCAGCCGTATTCGACGTGGCCATGATTGATGAACTGGCTGATTGCAGGGGCCGCGTTGTTCACCGGGATCGCGAAGCCGAGCCCGACGTTGCCGCCGGAGGGCGCTGCGATCCAGGTGTTGATCCCCACCACCTGCCCCTTGATGTTCACGAGGGCGCCGCCGGAGTTGCCCTGATTGATGGCCGCGTCCGTCTGGATGTAATCCGTGTAGGTCGCTACGTCGCCCGTGGGGCCATGCCTGCCGAGCGCGCTCACGATCCCCATGGTGACAGAGGATTCAAAGCCCAGCGGGTTTCCAACCGCCAGCACGATGTCTCCCACCTGGAGAGTGTTGGAATCTCCGAGCTCCGCCACCTGCACGGGATCCGTGCTCGTGAAGGAGACAAGAGCGATATCCTTCCGCGGGTCGGCGCCAACCACCTTGGCCTTGAAGACTTTCTGGTCATACAGGCGCACGCTGATGTCGTTGGCATCTTTGACCACGTGGTTGTTGGTCAGGACGTAATAGCGGTCACCGGACCGTTGAACGATGATCCCCGACCCAAGGGCGGACTGCCGGAACGTCCTCTTGCCTCCGTTGCCCTGCTGGTCGAAGAACGGAAAGGGGAAATCGAAGGGAAGATTGAGCTGCGGAACCTGCTGGGTGATCGTTTCCGTCACGTTGATCTCCACCACGGATGGCAGGATCTTCCGTGCCACTTCCCGGAAGGAGCTCTGCAGCGACTCCAGACCCCCCGAAATCTGCACGGGCGCCGGGTTTGCCGTCATGTCCTGCCCGGTGGTGATCGATGTCCCGCTGCGAACTTGCGTGAAGCCGGATATGGGCACGAAGAAGAAGAGCGCTCCGGCCGCAATCACCGCAGCGGCGATTACCGTCACGTAGGTTATCTTGATTTTCATGGTTCACTACCTCCATGAGGGAAGATAGGCCGGTGAGATTGAGGGCGCATTACCGGCAGGTTAAATCTTCTTAAAGATCACCTCCGAGAGCCAGGCCAGGTACTCCGGGTTTCCCGCCGTGATCGGCAGGAACACGAGCTCCGGCACCTCGTACGGGTGCATGCTCGTGAGCAGCTCTCGGATGGAATCGATGCGCGATTTTTCCGTCTTCAGGAGGATCAGCTTCTCCGCCGCCCTCTCCACCTGGCCCTTCCACCAGTAGATGCTCGTCACTTCCCCGGTCACCTGCGCGCACGCCGCAAGCCGCCGCTCCACGATGGCCTTTGCTATGCCTTCTGCAGAATCTCCGGGAGCGGCGATTATCGCCATTCCCGGCTCATGCCCCGCCATTCTCTCCCTCCTGCTCCCGGTGTCCCTGCGACGCCAGACGGAAAACAGTTTCGGCCACGCGATGGTCACGAGGCCGGTGGCTGATGATGATGACCGTGCGGCCGCGAAGCCTTCGATCAATGGAATCCAGGAGCTTCTCCGCGGTCAGGTCATCCAGGCCTTCCGTCGGCTCATCGAAGATGTATATGGGGGCATCCTTCAGGAAGGCCCTCGCCACCGCCAGGCGCTGGGCCTCCCCCGCGGAGATCTCCCGGCCTGTCTCACCGACAATCGCATCAAGCCCCTCCGGCAGCGACGCGACCAGGTCCAGGAGAATGGCGTCCCGCAGGGCTGTCCAGAGCTCTTTCTCGGAAGCCCCTTCCTTCGCGATCAGGAGGTTGTCCCGGATGGAGGCATGGAAGAGATGGGGGGCTTGCGGAACCACGGAAAACAGCCGTCTCGCCTGCTCGGCGCCGAGGGACCGCAGCTCCGCGTGACAGCCGTCACTCCCCGCAATCCGGATGCTCCCTCCCTCGTACTCCCAGAACCGAAGCAGCACGTTGACCAGGGTACTCTTCCCAGCGCCTGTCGGGCCGGCAATGCCGTGCCTGCTTCCCGCCGGCGCCTCCATGCACAGACCGTCCAGAATCCAGGGAAGCTCCCGCGAGTAGCGGAATTGCAGGCCTTGGATGACAAGGTCCAGCGGCGGAAGGGCACTGGTCTCAGCCCTCGCGGATGAAGGGTCTGGCGGCGGTGCCGCTTCGGCAATTGCGGGCCGTTCGTCGATGATCTCGAGCAGCCTGCGCGCGGCGGCCGCCATCTCGCCAAAGCGTTGAATGACCGCGGGGAGCGGCATCACCGCCTCGAAACTGGCAAGCACCACCACGGTCAGCATCGCCATGTCCGGGCCAGGCACTTTTCCGGCGGCAGCGAGGGAAGCAAGGATGAAGGCCCCGACAGTAACCGCTCCCAGGCTGACGGCCGTCATTCCCGCCTCCGACATCCCCTGGAGCGAATTGACCCTGCGCTGGCAAAGGTCCATCTTCCGTGAAGCCGCCTCTATTCGCGCGGCTTGAAACGCGCCGGCCCCCAGGGCTTCCAGCTCGGCCATGCCCTGGACCTGCTCGACAACGCAGGCGCGCAGCTCTGCCGCCCATGCAACGCGCTCACGGCCCGGTCCGTCGGCCCGCTGACGAATGAGAAGCGGAAGAAGGACCCCCGCGCACGCAAGACCTGCCAGGTCGACATACGCGAGACGGGGATCAAAACGGGAGAGAAAGGGAGTCAGGCATCCGGCAGAGAGAACGGCAACACACGAGGGAACAACCCCCCTCACGTAGAAGTCATCAAGGGTATCGATATCCGCGCGGATGCGGCTGAAGAGGTCTCCGCTTCTTCGCAGCTGCAGCCCCGCCGGGGCAAGAGGCTCGATGCTTCGGAAGAACCAGACCCGGAGGGCCGCCAGGATGCGGAACGTCGTGTCGTGGTTCACAAGGCGCTCCGCATAGCGGCCCCCGGCCCGCGCGATGGCAAGCGCCCGCACGCCGGCGGAAGGGGTGGAGTAGTTCATGACCACCCCGAGTATGCCGGAGACCGCCATGGAGGCAATGAACCAGCTCGAGAGGGCAAGCAGCCCGATGTGCGCAAGCGTTGTGGCAAGGGAGAGAAGGATCCCAAGTATCACCCAGCGCCACAAGGGCAGCGCCAGCCGGGCAATTCGCAGCAGGTCCTTCATGCGCTCTCGCGCACCTTCCCCGCTTCCAGCACGAGCGTCCGTTCCATCCCCGAGGATCCGCGATGGGTCACCATGACCAGGGTCCTGCCCCGCGATAGAACCTCGATGCCGGCCCCCACCAGCGCGGCGTTGGACGGGTCCAGGTGAGCGGTGGGCTCGTCCAGCAGCACAAGGCTTGGACGACGGAGGAAAAGCCGCGCCAGCGCCACCCGCTGCGCCTGCCCGCGGGAAAGTCCCTGCCCCCCCTCGCCTACCAGCGTATCCAGGCCGGCCGGCAAACGTTCAAGGAACTCCGAGGCGCATGCCATGTCCGCGGCGCGCGAGATTTCCTTCTCGCGGGCATCAAGTCTTCCCAGCCTGATGTTCTCCCGGATTGTGCCATGGAAAAGCGTGGGCTTCTGGGGAAGCCATGCCACCGTGTGAAGCCATTCACGGCGTTCTCTGAGCGAAAGCGGGGAGCCGTCAATGAGCACATCGCCTCGAGACGGGTCGAGAAACCGAAGCAGGATGTTCAGGATGGTGGACTTCCCGATGCCGCTCGCTCCGGTCAAGGCCACGCGCCCGCCGGACGGGATGGTGAATGACACGTCCTCCAGGATTGTCCGAGTGTCGTAGCTGAACGAGACCGAATGGAAGGTGACCGAACAGGCGCCGTCAGGCGCAGCAAGCCTTGCGGCCTGGTGCGACTCAGCGGACTTCCTCCCGGTGTCGCGGGCAAAGAGCGCCGTGATGCGCTCTGCCGCGCTCATCGCCTCCATGCGCATATGATAGTAGGTTCCGAGATTCCGAAGGACAAGGAAATACTCGGGGGCGGCCATGAGGATGAAATACGCGCGGGCAAACTCGCATTGTCCCCGCCATGAGCCGCAGGCCGGACAGGACCGCAACGATCGCGATGCTGACGGCTGACAGGAGCTCCAGCATGAAGGAGGAAAGGAAAGCGATGCGCATCACGGACATGGTGGCAGTCCGGTATTCGTTGGAGGCCCGCTCGATCTCTTCGGCCTCGCGGCGCGCTGCCCCGAACATCTTGACCGTGGTCAGCCCCTGGAGGACGTCGAGGAACCTCCCGCTCATGCGCGCAAGGGTGGCCCACAGCCGCTGGTTCCTGAGGTGCGATTCCTCTCCAATGACGATCATGCTCACCGGGAGGAACGCCGCGGTCAGGACCAGAACAAGGCCGGATATCCAGTCCAGCGGGAACACGATGGCAAGGACGGTGAAGGGCAGCAGGGTGGACAGGGCCCGCTGCGGCAGGTAGCGGGAGTAGTAGCCCTCAAGCGCCTCCACGGCGTCGACCACGAGCGTGACTACCTCGCCGGTCTTCATCCCCGCGAGCGCAATCGGGCCCAGCGCGCGCAAGCGCTCTCCCGCATCGAAGCGGACCGCCTGCTTGACCCGGGAAGCGCACTCGAATGCGGCCCGCCGAGTCCCCCATGAAACCATGAATCGCGCGGGCACGAGCGCAGCCAGGGCAGCGAACAGGCCGGGCAAGAGAGGCGACCCCGGCGGAGTGAAATATGACGTCGTCCGCGATGCGCACAAGGAGCGCGGTCTGGAGTATGAGGAGGATTCCTGAGAGCTCGCCCAGCGCAATTGTCAGGGCCAGCGGCCGACGGGAATGCCTGCCGTTCTGCCGCAGCCAGGCGGAAGTGCCTGTCATCCCTGCCGAGTGTACGCGCAAAACTCCGCGATTGACAACCCGGGGGAGGATGTGCTAATTCGAGCAAAAAGGGGGAGCCGTGGTGGTCGAATCACTATCGCGCATCCAGTTCGCCAGCGTCGCCATCTTCCACTTCCTTTTCGTCCCTCTCACCCTCGGTCTCAGCACCCTCGTTGCAATCATGGAAACGATGTACGCGAGGACGGGTGATGAGACATACCTGAAGATGACCCGGTACTGGAGCAGGCTGTTCCTGGTCAACTTCGCGGTCGGGGTGGTGACGGGGATCACGCTGGAGTTCCAGTTCGGAATGAATTGGGCGGAGTACTCGAAGTTCGTGGGGGACATCTTCGGCGCGCCCCTGGCCATCGAGGCCACTGTCGCGTTCTTCCTGGAGTCGACCTTCATCGGAGTCTGGATGTTCAGCTGGAAGCGGGTTTCCCGCGGCGCGCACGCCGCCATCATGTGGCTCGTCGCCTTTGCCAGCACGCTGTCCGCGCTGTGGATCCTCCTGGCCAACGGGTGGATGCAGAAGCCTCGCGGCTACGTCATTTCCGGCGGACGCGCGCAGCTCTCCGACTTCGGGGCACTGATCTGGAACCCGTACGCGTGGATCAAGTTCTTCCACGTCATCATGGCCGCCTGGACGCTCGCCGCCTTTTTTGTCATGGGGATTTCCGCCATTCACATGCTGCGGGGCAGGAACAGCGAGATGGTGCGGAAGTCTTTCCGACTGGCGGCGCCCTTCGGGCTCATCGCCTCCGTGCTCATCATCGTCGCCGGAGACCTTTCGGGCGTCCAGGTGGCGAAGTTCCAGCCAACAAAGCTCGCGGCCATGGAAGCGCAATGGAAAACGCAGTCCAACGTTCCCTTTTACCTGATGGCGCTCCCGGACGTGCGAGCGGACCGCAACAGCATCGAAGCCCTTCCCATTCCCGGCCTTTTGAGCTTCCTCGCCTACCATGATTCAACCGCGACGATAAAGGGATTGGAGGACTTTCCGGCGCCGGAGCGTCCGCCGGTGCTGGTGACCTTCATCGCCTTTCGGACCATGGTGGCCCTGGGTTTCCTCTTCGCGCTGTGCGCCCTTCTTTCCGTCATCTTTGCATGGACAAAGACTTTTGAAACGCAACGATGGTTCCTCTGGGTCATGGCTGTCGCGCTGGTCCTGCCGTATCTGGCGAGCGAGCTGGGGTGGATCCTCGCGGAGATCGGCAGGCAGCCCTGGATCGTCTATGGGCTCCTGAAAACGGCGGACGCGTATTCCCGCTCCATCACCCCGGCGGACGTGCTGGGCTCCCTCATAGCCTTCCTGGTCATCTACGGGACCCTTGCGGCCGTGGATGCTTTCCTTCTCACCAGATACGCGCGGAAGGTGGAATAATATGGCTCTGCAGGTGCTGTGGTTTGTTCTGTGGGGAGTTCTGTGGGCGGTGTACTTCATGCTGGATGGATTCGATTTCGGGACCGGAATGCTTCGCAATTTCCTGGCCAGCGACGAGGCGGAAAAGGAGGTAGCCCTTGCAACCATCGGGCCGGTCTGGAACGGAAACGAGGTCTGGCTGATAACGGCCGGCGGAGCCACCTTTGCTGCGTTCCCGCTCACGTATGCCTCCCTGTTCAGCTTCCTGTACCTGCCCATGCTCCTGATCCTTTTCTCCCTGATCCTCAGGGGCGTCTCCGTCGAGTTTCGCGGGAAGATCGACACGCCGCGGTGGCGCGCCGTATGGGACTGGGTGCTGGCAGTCACAAGCTTCACAGCGCCGCTGGTCCTGGGGCTCGGGTTCGGCAACATCTTCAAGGGACTGCCCATTGCGCAGGACGGCTACCGGGGCAGCTTCGGAATGCTTTTCAACCCCTATGGGCTCCTGACAGCGGTCCTGTTCGTTGTCCTGTTCCTGCAGCATGGGGCGGTATGGCTCGCGCTGAGATCCGGGGGCGGGATATCCGAAAGGAGCTCGCGGCTGGCCGGAAGGCTGTGGTACCTCGTGCTCCTGGTCGCCGTTGCTTTTCTTGTGCTCACGGGCTTTTCCACGAAGCTGTACGACAACTTTTTTTCGCACCCCGGGTGGCTGCTTGTCCCCGTCCTGGCCGTGGCGGCCCTTCTCCTGGTCAAAATCCTGCACGCGCGGGCGCGGATGCTGGGGGCTTTCTTCTCTTCCTGCGCCCTGATCGTGCTGGTTGTTGCGACGGGTCTCGTGGGGCTTTTCCCGAACCTCATCCCTTCAAGCCTTGATCCCGCCGCAAGCCTGACGATCTTCAACTCCTCATCAGGTCCCTACACGCTTCGGCTCATGAGCATCGTAGCGGCCATCTTCGTCCCGATCGTCATCGTGTACCAGGTGCTTGTGTACCGGTTCTTCCGGGAGAAGACGACGCCGGGCTCCCTTGCCAACCACTCAGGGGGCTACTGAGGCTCTTTGCGCAGCACTCTCCAGGAAAGCCACGAGGCGCCCCAGGCCAGGAGAAGCCCGGAGGCGACGTCCGCGACATAGTGCTGCTTGACGAAGACCGTGGACACCACGATCAGGGCTGTCCACGCCGCGGCCACTATGCCCAGCCTTCGATCCGTTCTCCACCAATGGATGGCAATGATGGTGGACAACGACGTGTGCAGGCTCGGAAAATCGTTGTAGGGGTTGTCCCCCGCGTACACGTCGCGAACCATGCGGGAGAACAGGTCGGTGCCGGCGACCACCGGGCGAATGACCTCCGACTGCAGCAGGAAATAGACCAGGTAGCTGACGAGCATCGCAAGAATCACTGAAAGCGCCGCTGACTGGAAGATCCTTGTCCTGAAGACAAGAAAGACAATGAGCGAGAAATAGATGAGCGGCTCGAGAGATACATAGGGGATGACGAAGAGCGGGACCAGCGGAAGGGCATCGTCCAGGGGAGTTTTCAAATGGAGGATTGCCGGGCCGTGGTTCAACGGAGAATAGATCTTGCTGGCGGCGAAAACCCCGGCGGCAAGCAGAAGGGATGCTACGGCGTTGATCCACCCCGTCCGGACGATGCCTCGATCGAGCAACCTCATCGGGGAATTGAACCACGCAGAGGCCCCGGAGGCAAGCCCAGGGAAACGGACAGGGAACGCCGCAGTTGGACGGGCGTTCGGCGAAAACGTGATTTTGG
Organism: uncultured Spirochaetota bacterium; assembly: GCA_963745235.1. Classification (GTDB taxonomy): domain Bacteria; phylum Spirochaetota; class Spirochaetia; order SZUA-6; family Fen-1364; genus Fen-1364. The sequence goes on from CAVUXE010000052.1 coordinate 161,255, forward strand.
TGAAGCGGTATATACTTGTAGGTGGGGTGCAACCCCAGGAGGACGCAATGAGCGAGTACATGAGCCAGATCCCCGTCGAAATACAAGGGCATATCCGCCAGATCACAAAGAGCTCCGGGCTCCCCGACACGGAAGATTCCCTGGAGATGATCGCGCAGGGTTGGCTGGAGAAGAAGGAGCGCTTCGAGCGCCATATCTCGCGAATGTCGCTGGAAGAGGTGGAGGTGCTGGAGAGAGCGGACGGCCGCGGTTGCCTCGCAATGACGTATTCGGGCTCCCTCATCAACATCGGCCCCCAGAGGGACCAGGGCAGGAACGTCCAGTATGTGAGCATCGGGCTTCGCAAGGACGTCCCGGAGTCCGCATCTCAGGAGAACTCCCAGCTGCAGGGGGACGTGCGGATCGGAGCTCCCGTAGCTTTCTCCTCGGGTCCCATCCTCAGCTCGTCTCCGGTGTTCAAGATTGCCGTGACGGCTGAGGAGCTGGACCTCGACGAGCAGGAGCGTCAGATCAGCAAGTCCACGGAGATCCTGACCAAGGAGTTCGTCAAGGTCAACAAGGAGCTGGATGAGGAATAGCCGACGGCGGGACGCATCCTGATGCAGGAGCTCGTTCGAAGGCTCGGCGAGATCTTTCGACGCAGCGGCCCTCCGGAGGCGTTATCCTACGGGGAAGTCATTGCGGGGGCACTGGAAGCTCTGCAGACCGAGTCCCCGCGAATCCGACCGGCCGATGACAACGGCAGGCCCGGGGGCCTTGTTCTCCTGGATCCCGGCCTCTCCACTATCGTGGTGCCGGACCTTCACGCGCGGATGGACTTCTTTCTGGGCGTGCTCGGGTACCAGGCGGAAGAAGGCAGCAGGACCCTCGACCTCCTGGAAGAGGGGCGCCTCCAGGTGGTCTGCCTGGGTGACGGTGTGCACGCGGAGGGCCGGGCCGCCCAGCGCTGGCAGGCCGCCCAGGCGGAGTTCCTGGACACCTATCGAACTCACGGGAGCATGGATGATGAGATGCGTGAGAGCCTGGGAGTGATGGAGATGGTGATGGAGGTCAAGCGCCGTTATCCCGCCCTCTTCCATTTCCTCAAGGGCAACCATGAGAACATCACCAACGAAAGCGGCGGGGGCAATCTCCCCTTTCGCAAGTTCGCCCTGGAGGGGATAATGGTGCTCTCCTATATGAAACAGTTCTATGGTCCCCAGCTGCTCGGTCAGTATGCGCGGATGGAGAAGGAGTTGCCGCTCCTTGCGGTGGGCCCGGACTTTCTTCTCTCCCACGCAGAGCCGGCCACCTTTTTTCCCCCGCATCGCATCATCGGGTACCGCACGGACCCGGAGGTCGTGGAGGGGCTCACGTGGACAGACAATGACGAAGCCGAACCGGGAAGCGTTGATCAGATGCTGGAGTGCTACCTGGGGGAGGAGGCAGCGCGGGGCGCGCTGTACCTCGGCGGTCATCGGCCAGCCGCTGGCTCCTACAAGCTGCGCGCCGGCGGGAAGTACGTGCAGATCCATGATCCCGAGCGGTTCGTTATTGCGCATCTTCCTGCCACGGGGGGCATTCAGCTCGAGCGGGACATCGTGCGGATAGACGAGCGATCCCTATTGGCGGTGTGACATGAAGAAGATCGGAAAGTACGAGCTGATCGGAAAGATCGCACAGGGTGGGATGGGAGCCCTCTACACGGCACGGCACCCGACCCTGGAAAGAGTCGTGCTCCTGAAGAAGCTCGCGATCCACGGCGGCGGCCAGGTCGTGGAAAGGTTCAAGCGCGAAGCGCGCCTCATGATGGACCTCAACAGCGAGCGGATCGTCCAGGTGTACGATCACTTCAAGGAAGGCCCCAACTACTACATTGTGGAGGAGTATGTCGAAGGGATCTCTCTCGACGCTCTGATCCGCAAGGAGCGATACCTCTCCAACGATGCGGCAATGCTCGTCCTCTACGAGGTGTGCCGCGCTCTGAAGTTCGCCCATGACCGGCAGGTGATCCATCGCGATATCAAGCCGGGCAACATCCTCATCTCGAGCCATGGAGAGGTAAAGCTCGCCGACTTCGGGATTGCCACATCTGCGGCGGAAATGGACGACGGCCTCACGAAGGACGGAACCATGCTGGGCACCCCGGCATACGTCCCGCCGGAGCAGATCGAGGACGCTCGAAACGTGGACCGCCGCGCGGATATCTACTCCGTCGGAGTCGTCCTGTACGAGATGCTGACGGGGAAGACCCCCTACCCCGGCTCTTTCACGGCAGAGACGATCCGCCTCATTCACAAGGGCAGGCACACGCCTCCCCGCCGCCTGAACCCTCGGGCGTCACCCTTCCTGGCCAGGATCGCCGCCACCTGCATGAAGGTCAATCGCCGTCGGCGCTACCAGGACCTCGGCGTCATCCTCCGTCTCCTGGAAAAGCGCATTCCCCGCAGGGATCCGGCTACAGTCCGGCAGGCCATGAAGAAGGTCCTCAAAGGGGAAAGCATCCAGGATTTCCTTCGACGAAGCCGGGCGCCGACCTACTGGACCCTTGCGGCAATCCTGGCCGTGCTGGTGCTTGCATCAGGTGGCTGGCTGCTTTTCCGTCAGGGCTACTGGTACGAGCTGTTCGAGGGGAACCGCTACGGAGCGCTCATCGTCTCTGCTCAGGTTGACAGCGCGTACAAGGACCCCGAGGAGGTCTTCTTCAAGCCGGTGCTCTATCGGGAGAAGGGCAACCAGCTGACAAGGATCAACGGAATCGACTTCAGCATCCACGAAAGCCCGTCCGGCCGCACAGGAGATACCTACCTCCTTTCCTCGAAGAAGCTCTACCTGGAGGCCGGCAGGTACAGGCTCAAAGTCGGGCTGGAAGGGCAGCTGTACTGGTCATCCTTCACGCTGAGCCCGCGATGGGTCCAGCGGAAGTCGTTTGACACGGCCAACGCGCAGAGAGTCACTCTGCGTCAGGAAAGCGCGCCATCCCTGCCGCTCACCGTCAGGTACTCGGTCTCCAGCGCGGAAACCGGTGAGGACCTGACAGGAACGGCGAAAGTCCAGGTCCTGGTGGGGGACCACTGGCTTCCCGTCTTTCTTGCCAAGGCCGAAGGACTTTCGCCGGGGCGCACATACACGTTTCGGGTGGAAAAGGATGGATACGTGGGGCAGGAGTTCAATCTCATCATCAAACCGTACCAGTCGACGCTCGTCCTCGATGCTCGACTCGTACCCGAGGCCAAGAGGTGATCTCATGACGACAATGAGCAGCAGGCTCATCATTCTCGCGTTGGGCTTTCTCGGAGGGTTGGCGGCGTGGCCGGCGGCGGAGCTGATCCTGTACTCCCAGGGCGCGTTCCCCTCGTACCTGGCATTCCTATCTCTTCTTGGAGCGGTGGTCGGCGCCCTCGTGGGCGCTTTCTTCGGAGCCGGCGAAGGGATCACATCAAGGATCAGAAACAGGATTCCCGCAGGAATGCTCCTCGGCGCCCTTGTCGGGTGCATTGGCGGTGCCCTCGGGGCGCTCGTGGGACAGGCCGCCCTCTGGCTGATCGGCGGCATCTTCCTGCTGTCCTACAGGGACATGCAGTGGGTGGTCCTCCCCGTTTCCCGAGCCATCGGATGGGCGGTGCTCGGCGTGTTTGTCGGGGCCGGCGAAGGTTGTCGCTCTCTTTCCCCCAAGAAGATCGCTGTCGGCGTCCTGGGCGGGTTTCTGGGCGGGATGGTGGGTGGTTTCGCCCTCGAGTACTCGCGGCTCCTTCTTCCGGGTTTCGCGCTTTTCCGTCTCGTCGGCCTCGTCATCCTGGGGCTTGCCATCGGCTTTTTCTACGGGCTGATCGAGCAGGGAATGTCCTTCGGAGTCCTTCGCATCCTTGCGGGAGAGCTCAAGGGGAAGGAGTTCTTCCTCACCGAGAGGCGCATCCGCATTGGCCGCTCCCCTCGCAACGAGATAGCGCTGCCCGCCTATGAGGACCTTGCGGACCTCCAGGCTGACATCCGCGTCAGGAAGGGGGAGCCGGTGATCACGAACCTTGACCCGAGCGTCGCAATGCTTGTCAACGAAGAGAAAGTCAAGGAAAGGAAGCTGAAGCTCGGGGACGTGATCAAAATCGGGTCAGCGAGAATCTTTTACAAGTACGGATGAGGAGCACGATCATGACCAGATACTTTTTCCTGGGAGTCTTCCTGCTGTCCGTCGCTGCCGGTGCGGCATCCGCGCTCACCATCAGCCTCTCGCAGATCGACAGCTCGGGCCTGCTTCTCAGCCAGAGAGTGAACGCCTATGTGAGCGTCACGGATGACCAGGGTGAGCCGCTGACCAGCCTGCAGCAGGGAGCGTTCACCGTCTCCGAATCCGCGGACGGCGTACACTACGCGAAGCTTCCCGTCATCGCCTTCGAACCCAGCGCGGGCGCGAACAGGGGGATCTCTTTCCTCCTCGTGATAGACAATTCGGGAAGCATGTACGACACCCCTGACAGCAAGCCCACCACGGATCCCGCAAAAATGAAGATCACCCGCGCAAAGGAAGCCGTCCGCGCTTTCCTTGCCAGCATGACCAACCCGCAGGACAAGGTGGGGCTCGTTGTCTTCAACACGCGCTATCGCCTGCTGGCGCGCCCCTCCGCGGACAGGGAGCGCATTGCATCGCTCCTGGACCAGATCACGAAGCCGGTACCGGATGAGGCGTACACGGAGCTGTACGGCACGCTCAAGCTCGCCTCGCAGGAGTTCGCGGGGGCGAGCGGCCGCAAGGCCATCATTGTCCTTTCAGATGGTGAGAACTTCCCCTACTTCACCCACACCGGCAAGCCCCACCCGGACTACGGCACCCGTGTCTTCGCCTATCCGGAGTCGATTGTCGCCAACCAGGAGGAGGGGGTCACTGTCTACGGAATCGACTTCGGAGTGGAAGTCATGGACAAGAACCTCCGGACAATCGCCCAGGAGACCGGAGGAAAGACCTTCGAGGCCGCGCGCGGGGAAGACCTGAACGGCGTGTATGCGGCAATCCATCGCCAGGTCGCCGGGGAGTACCTCATTGGCTACCGCGCCACGACCACTCCCGCGGAGAAGAAGTTTGTCCAAGTATCCGTGAACGACGCCGGCAAGGAGAGCACGGCGACACGCTTTTATTTCTCCAGCATCGTGTTCGGCCTCCCGCTTCACGGCCTGTCCGCGGTCCTCATCATCCCGTTCCTCCTGGGATTCGCGCTGCTGTGGCTTCTCACACTGCTGAAGCTGGAGAGGAGGCCCGGACCTGCAAACCTGGAAGTCCTGCAGACCCGGGTCGGGCACCCGGTGACCCGGGTTCTTCCCCTTTCGGCGACCAAGACCGTCATCGGCGGAAGCGCAAGCGCGGACCTTACCATTGTCGGGGCGCCGCAGGTCAGGCAGGAGCACGCTACCATCCTCTTCGACCCGAAAGACAAGAGCTATACGGTGGTGGGGTCCGGGGACATCACGGTGAACAACCAGCCGGTAAAGACCCGCAAGCTCGAGCCCGGGGATGTCATTGACGTCGGCGGAGCGACGATCGTCTTCGACGATTCGAAGGACAAGAAGCAGGAGAAGAAGTAGAAGCTTCCCGTCAGGTCCGGCGCGGCGCCTCCTTGTCGAAGACTGCCTCTACCGTGATGGAGATGCCCCCGCGTGCGTTGAACGCTCCAATGACCTTGCAGGACCAGGGGTCCAGGGCGCGCACCACGTCGTCCAGGATGCGGTTTGTCACGTGCTCGTGGAAAGTCCCTTCCTGGCGATACGACCAGAGATACAGCTTGAGAGACTTGGATTCCAGGATTCGCTGGTCGGGGACGTAGTGGATGGTGATTGTCCCGAAGTCAGGTTGACCAGTCATCGGGCACACGCAGGTGAACTCCGGGCACACCAGCGTGACCGTATATCTGCGGCCCGGGTTCCTGTTCGGGAAGGCCTCGAGCTTTCTCTCGGGCTTCGCCTTTTTCTTCTTCAAGAGGGTCAAACCCTCGGAGAGAGCCTTTGTCTCCAGTTTCCGCGATTTCGTCCTGCCCTCCTTACCCCTTCAACCGGAAGGGATTGAAGTCCGTCTGATAGTCGTAGTGGTCCTCTCGTTCCGTTCTTTTCAGGAAGCCCACAATCGCGTACGTCACGGGCGTGGCAATGGTCTCATATGCCGACTTGACCAGCCATTGCGCGATGACCACCCGGGCGAGGTTGGCTGTCGAGAGCGACCCCCCAAATGCAATCACGATGAAAATAAGCGAATCAGCGCCCTGGCCGACGAGAGTGCTCCCGATGGTCCTTGTCCACAGCCACTTTCCCCGCGTCGCGACCTTCATCCGGGCGAGCACCAGGGAGTTGAGAAACTCCCCCACCAGGTAGGCGCTGAAAGATGCCAGAAGCAGGCGGGGGGTGGACCCGAGAATGCGCACATATGCGGCCTGGCCGTCCCAGAAGACAGCTGACGGAAGCCTTCCGCCGATCCAGATCGCAAGGGCGGCAAGGGCATTGCAGCCGAAGCCGATCCAGATGACCTGGCGCGAGCGGGCATACCCGTAGACCTCCGTCAGGATGTCACCGAAAAGGTAGCTGAGCGGAAAGATGACCACTGCTGCCGGCACCACTACGCCGAGCACGTCGATGATCTTGACCGCGATGATGTTGGACGTTATGAGGCAGGTGACGAACACCGCTGTCACGAGGCTGAGGTATCGGTATCCCTGGGCGCCAGGGGCGCTTCCCTGGGCGCCAGGGGCGCTTCTCTGCTTCTCCAAGTCAGTCTCCTGCCGCGGCGGCCCGCCGCGAAAGCGGCGCCATTATACCGGCGCCGTCCGCGCCGGTCTATCAGGCCTTCCCCGCGCTGCCGAGGAGCGCCATGTATTCCTCCACAACGCGCGACAGCGCCTCCCGGGCAGCCTGCGCGACGTCGCCGGGGAGCCCTGAGCCCAGAACCCGGTAGGGGTTGTACGCGCTTCCCGCTGCCCCGCACGAGGCGCGCAGGGCTTCGAAATAGGCCTTCTTGAGCGCGCTGCCGATGTTGACCTTGCGGACGCCCCGCCTGACGGCTTCCCTGAGGTCTGCCGGTGAGAGCGACGTGGCGCCGTGAAGAGCGAGCGGAACGTCCACGAAATCCCGGATCCAGGAAAGCCTGTCGAGGTCCAGCGTGACCTTGCGCCTCCCGTGCAGGTGAGCCTGGCCAACGCTGACGGCAAGGCTGTCGACTCCCGTCTCCGCCACAAACCGCCGCGCGGAATCAGGATCCGTGAGCTGCGCATCCTCCGGCGCGGCCCCAAGATCTCCGGAGGTCCCGGGCAGCGGGTCCGGCTCCCCCTCCGCCGCCGCCGAGGAAGCGTGGGCGAGCTCCGCCGTGCGCCGGGTCTGCTCGACGAGCCGCTGTGCATCGCAGTCATCGTCAGAGAACATCACGAGCCCGAAACCCAGGCGCACCGCCGCGGAGATCCAGTCCGTATTTGCGCATTCGTTGAACAGGAGGCAGGCAGGCACGGTCAGCCTCCTGGCGACCGCTGAGGCAAGCGCGTGGTAGTCCTCCAGGTGCTCGGGCCGGGAGCGGGCCCGGTCAGGGAGCGAGATCCCGCTGAAGCCGAGAATGACGGGGGACCTCGTTCGCTCCGCGGCATCCGCAACTGCAAGGAGGGACTCCATGTTCCAGCTCTCGAAATATCCCACGGCGTACGAGTGTTGTTCGGCATCCGCCATGATTCCCGAGAAGGAAGCGATCCCCATTGCCTTTCCTCCGACACGTTGTATTTGATCAGGGATTTGCGCCGCCTGCAAGGCGCATGGTATCATTGCGTCTCATGAAGTACCTATTTCCGGAAAGTTTCCTGTGGGGGGCCGCCACATCGGCGTACCAGATCGAAGGCTCGCCCCTTGCGGATGGCGCAACGCCCTCTACCTGGCACGAGTTCACCCATCGACGCGGAAAGGTTCAGGATGGGACCACCGGGGATGTCGCCTGCGACCACTACAGGCGCTTCGATGAGGACATCCGCCACATGCGGGATCTCGGTCTCAAGGCGTATCGCTTCTCGACCGGCTGGACGAGGATCTTCCCCGAGCCTGGGTCCGTGAACCAGAGGGGCCTTGACTTCTACGACAGGCTCGTCGACTCCCTCATGGGCGCCGGGATCACCCCGCTTCTCACGATCTTCCACCTCGAGGAGCCGGTGTGGCTGGCTCGGGGGGGAGGATTCACGCAAAGGACATCCGTGGATCATCTGCTGGAGCTGGGGAAAGCGCTCATGCGCCGGCTCGGTGACAGAGTCAGGACGTGGTGCACGATCAACGAGCCGTCTCTGTACGCATTCCAGGGCTATGCAACCGCCGAATACCCCCCGGCGCACAGGTTTGACCTGCGGGGGATGTTCCATTGCGCCCACCACCTCCTGCTCGCCCATGCAAGGCTCGTTGAGGCCTGCTCCGCCCTGGTACGGGATGGCCAGATCGGGCTTGCCCACTACTACGTCGATGTTGCGCCTGCAAACCCCGCGCGTGACCGCGACGTCGAAGCAGCGTCCTTCATGGACACCATGGCGAACGGCGTCGCGCTCTCACCGCTTTTCTCGGGCGCCTATCCCGAAGGTGTCCTGCGACGCATGGGACGTTTCTTCCCTGCCGGGTTCGACAGGGACCTCCCTTCCCTGCGGAACCTCGGGACATACCTGGGCATCAACTACTACAGGAGGAACAGGTACCGCCATTCCCTGTTCACCCCTTTCCTGCACGCCGCGGAATACGTTGAGGCCTCCGCCCCGCACACCGCCATGGGAGACGAGATCTACCCGGCGGGGCTCTTCAAAGCCTTGATGCGAATAAAAAACGAGCTTGGCAATCCGCCCTGCATCATCACGGAAAACGGGCCGCCCATCCCCGACGTGGAAGGCAGGGATCCCCTGGATGACGACGGACGCGTTGCCTACATGGCTGATCACATTGCACAGCTCGGGCGCGCTTTGCTCGAGGGCTCGGACTGCCGCGGCTATTTCCTGTGGAGCCTGCTGGACAACTTCGAGTGGAGCAAAGGTCTGTCCATGCGCTGCGGGATGATCCACACCGACTTTGCCACGCAGAAACGGGAGTGGAAGAAGAGCGCCTTCTGGTATCGGGACCTGATCAGTCGAGGCTGGCTTGAGCACGCAGCTTTGCCCTGAGCGATTGTCCTGAGGCGTTTGCGCTCTGAAAAGGATTGCGATACAACTGGGAGCATGAAGCTTCGCCTTTTCTTTGCAGTGTTTCTTGTCCTGTCGGCTCTGGCCTGCGTGCCCCTTGCCGCGCAATCGCAAAACCCCGTCGGCCTGGGGATCTCTCTCGGGGCGGCCCTGGCGGAAGGCAGCACGCCGAATATTCCCAACAGCGGCGGAAGCATGAGCTTCAACTGGGGGTTTTACGTCGACATCCCGCTGCTCTACACCTTCCATGTCACGCCGTCCTCGGAGCTCTACAAGCTCCAGGATCAGAACGCGACCGACATCGACCTCGCGTTCAAGTTCATCGTCCCGCTGTCAGGCTTTGCCATCTACGCCGGCGTGGTTCCGGGGCTGACTGCCGTGACAAACGTCCTTGACCCGCACGTCGGAGTCCTGGCCGGTGCGACCTTCCAGCTGGTGAGCAACCTGGATGTCTTCTTCCAGGGCAAGTACAACATCGTTTTCGACGGCGGGCAGAACCTCCAGGTGATCCACGCGAACGCGGGGATCCTTTTCAAATTCTGATCTTCCCGTTCTCGATGAGCCACTCCACCGATTCGCACACCGCCTGGAAGGACTCGTAGCGCGGCTGATAGCCGAGGAGCCTTCGCGCCTTCTCGATGCTGCAGCAGGGGCTGTGTGCGATGTGGTCCCAGGTGGCCGCGGCATCCTCCGCGGAAACCCCGGCGCGCCACTGCTCCCAGGGCAGAAACTCGAGATCTGGATTGCCTCCCAACCACCGGGCAACCCTCTCCGCGTATCCGCGAAGGCTCAAGGCGGCCGGAGAGACCACGTGGAAGCTCTCTCCCACGGCGGCTGCCCTGTTCTCGATTGCCCGGCAGAAGGCCTGGGCCACATCGTCTGCGTGAACGTGATGGACGGTTTCCTGGCCGAGATTCGGAAGCGCAAGACGCTGGCCCCTGGCGAGCGTCTCGAAAACCGCTGGGTTGAAATTGCCGGCAGGGTTCAACGGCACCCACCCCCGGCCCACGATGTGGCCCGGGTGGAGCACGGCCACCGGGAAACCACTCACACGGGAATGGGAGAGCAGCCATGACTCCATGGCAGCCTTTGCTGTCCCATAGTCTCCAAAGGGCCTTCTCGGTTCAGCCTCAGTGGTGGGCACCGAGACGGAAGGACCGTGGACCCAGATGGTGCCGCAGGAAAGGTAGAGCTCGGTCCTCTCCTCGATTGCAAGGACAATCTGGCGCGCGCTCTCCGCGGTAAAACAGATGAGATCTATGACGACGTCCGCCTTCAAGGCGGCAATCCGGGCTCCGAAGCTCCCCGCCGCATCCTCCGCGGCCCTGTCCGCCGTCTCACGCCGCACATGCTTCCAGATCCCGCGGTCCTCGTAGGGCGCCCTCTGGCCCCGGCTGAGGCAGACGACCTCGTGCCCCGCCTGGACGAGCCGGGGAACAAGGGAGGTCCCGATATGCCCGGTTGCGCCAATGACGACAGTCTTCATCCTCCGCCTCCACCACCACCTCAAGGTACATTCAGCGGAGCCGGTGGACAAGGGCGTGTCCGCAATTGATCTCAGAAGAACGATTTGGAAGTCGAGAAAAAAAGATCGAAAAAACAGGAATGGATCTTGATAATCTCTAATTATAGTGATATAACTATGTCGTAAGATCAAACAAAAGCCTGAGGAGGTTGCGGATGGCAAGCCTGGTGGCAGACAGGGCGAAGGCCGTGCACCTGGCGGATACGCTCAAATCCCTGGCCCACCCCATCCGGCTGCGGATCGTGGGGCTCCTCTGCGTTGAGGACCTTTCGGTGACCGTCATGGCTGAGAGGCTGGATGTGCCGCAGGCAATCCTGTCCCAGCAGCTTCGGATCCTCAGGATGAGCGGTCTTGTGGAGTCTTTTCGGGCGCGCGGCCGCGCAAGCTACCGTCTGGGTGAGCCGCGGCTGCGGCAACTGGTGAAGTGTCTTGAGGGATGTCCCTCGAATCGAATGCAAGGAGGACTGGCATGAGCGTCAACGTCGAAAGGGAGCTCGCGGAGCTCAAGGCAAAGGTCGAATCCACGCCCGGAACGGGGAACAAGCTTACCATGGTTGTCTTCTCCGGGAGCCTTGACCGGCAGCTCGCGGCAATGATCATCGCCACGGGCGCGGCGGCCATGGGGATGCAGGTTGTGCTTTTCTTCACCTTCTGGGGCACCTCCGCCCTGCGGGACCCGAACAGGAAGGTGAACGGAAAGAACATGATGTCGAAGATGTTCGGGTTCATGCTGCCAAAAGGCACCAAGGCCCTGAAGCTTTCCCAGATGAACATGGCGGGGATGGGAACGGCGATGATGAAGGGGCTCATGAAGAAGAAGAACGTCGCGAGCCTGGAGCAGCTCTTCGAGGTAGCGTCGGAGCTTGCCGTGAAGGTCTACGTCTGCGAGATGTCCATGGACCTGATGGGCTTCAAGAAAGAGGAAATGATCCAGTACCCGAACCTCGAGGTCTGCGGAGTGGCGACAATGCTCGCGCACGCCAAGGAGTCCTCGCTGCAGTTCTTCATCTAGGGCCACGCGCGCAGCGGCGCGTGAGAAAGGAAACATCATGGCGGACTATACGATAGCAAAGACACTCGACTACAAAGGCCTTGCATGTCCCATGCCCGTGGTCAAGATAAGCCAGCAGATCGGGACGGTTTCGGTGGGGGACGTGATCGAGGTGCACACCACGGATCCCGGCTCGCTGGCTGACTTTCCCGCCTGGGCAAAGACAATCGGGCACACAATCCTCGAGACGAAGCAGGAGCCCGGCGTCATCAAGATCTTCGTCAAGCGGATGAAGTAGGGGGGAACCATGCCATCCGTCTCGGATGCGGTATCCGCCGCGTCTCAGGCAACAGGCCACGCCGCCGCGCAGCAGGCGGCACAGGCGGTGACGGCTGCGACGCAGGCGGCCCCTCCGGCCGCCGCGGACGCGGTCACCTCGGCCTCCCACGCGGCGGCAGCCGCGGGAGGACCGCTGGCTGCCGTTTACTACTTCATCATGGTCCCCATGGTCTACCTGGCCATCCTGGCGCTGCTGGTGGGAATGGTGTGGAGGATCGTCGTCATCCTGCGCTCCCCGGCGCAGTCGTACCCGCTGACCCTCTACCCGGCGGCCAGGTCCCGCGTGTTTGCCGCTTTCCGGGACGCTTTCGGGATGAGGCAGGTCCGCGAGCACAAGCCTTTCTTCTGGGTCTTCCTGGTGATCTTTCATGTCGCGTTCGTGCTTCTCATCCTGGCCCACCTGGACATCATCCCCGCCCTGCGGATGCTCCCGGCAGCCTCGAAGCACATGATCGGCGCCGGCAGCGTCGGCGTGGCGCTGACTGTCTCCCTCATGTACTTCATCCTGCGGCGGTTTCGAAGCCCCGTGCGGGAAATATCCACGCCGGGGGACTACCTGCTCCTGCTGCTCCTGCTGTTCCTTTTCCTGCTCGGAGACATGATCAGCTGGTCCAACTCCTGGGGCGCGCACGGCTTCGTCATGACCAAGAAGGATTTCGCGAGCTACTTCGACGGCCTGGCCCGGTTCACGTTCGCGGACCCGCGCGCCGTGCTCCATGGATCGCACTATCACTTCGTCGTGCTCCACGTCCTCCTGGCCAACGTCTTCTTCATCTCCTGCCGTTCACCAAGATCATGCACACCTTCTTCAGCGATTCCAATCAACCTGCTGCGGAGGAGATAGAGTATGGACGCGGCAACAAGCACCAGGCTCAAGGGGCTCTTCGAAACGAAGCTCAACGGCGCAATGCGGCTGTACCTGGACACCTGCGCCCGCTGCGGGGTCTGCGTGGAGGCCTGTCACGTCTACGCATCCATGCCGCAGCTGCGGTATACCGCCGTGGGGCGTGCCGAGGTTATCCGCAAGATCTTCAAGCGCTACTTCAAGCTGCAGGGGAAAATTGCCCCCTGGCTCGGAGAGGTCCTCCCCATGGACGAGCAGACCCTGGCCGCCGTCAGCGATGCCGCGTGGTCGTGCACGGGCTGCCGGCGCTGCATGGCCTTCTGCCCGTTCGGCATCGACACGCAGATGATCATGTCCATCGCCAAGCTGCTGCTTATCGGCGCCGACAAGGAGCCCAAGCTCCTTACCATGTTGTCGGACATGTCGATTGCGAAGGCAGAAGGGGCTGAAGAGACCAGGGCCAGCTTCGACCAGGCGGTCCTGAATCTCGCCCCCGAAATAGAGGCGATCTGGCCGGCGTCTCCCCAGAGGCCCACCATCAGCGTCGGGGCCATGGGCGCAGACGTGCTGTACGTCGCCCTGGCCGGCAAGCATTCCATTGTCCCCGCCGCGGCCATCATGAACGCCGCCGGCGAGAAATGGACTTTGAGCCTATTCGAAGCAGTGAACTTCGCCGCGTTCCTGGGCGACCCCAAGAAGATGCAGATCATCGCCCGGCGCATTCACGACGAGGCCATCCGGCTGAAGGTGAAGGAAGTGGTCATCGTGGAGTGCGGGACCGCCTTCCGGGTGATGAAGTACATGACCGGCTACCACCCGTTCAAGGTCTTCGCGTTTGTCGAGCTGATTGCGCGCTACGTGCGGGAAGGGCGCATCACGCTGGACCGCTCACGCCTTGCCGGGCAGGATCACCTACCATGATCCCTGCCAGATCGCCAGAAACGGCGGGGTCATTGAAGAGCCTCGCCTGGTGATCCGTCAGCTGACGGACAACTTCGTCGAGCTGACTCCCAACAGGGAGAACAACTGGTGCTGCGGAGGGGGCGGCGGGCTGGTCGCCATGGGGGAAAAGGAGTTCCGCATGAGGTCCGGCCGGGTCAAGGCGGAGCAGATGAAGGCGTCGGGAGCGGATGTGATCTGCACGGCGTGCGAGAACTGTCACACGCAGCTCACCGACCTCAACGAGCACTACGGCCTGGGGATGAAGGTCGAGTTCCTTTCCCGCCTGGTTGCGAACGCCCTCGGAAAGCCTTGAAACGCCTGTGCCCTTCTCTCCCTAGCGGGAGGGAAGGGCGCGCACCGCCGCGGCCAATCGGTCAATCGCGTCTGCCTGGATGGCCGAGATGTCGCGAGCCGGATGAACGAGGCTTCTCACGAGGATCCGGTCCAGCAGGGAAAGCTTCTCCAGGGACAGATTCCCTCCCATCAGCTCGCGCGCGAACGCGTGGGCGGAGAGCCACGGGGGAAAGGCCTCCTGAAGCTGCGCCATGCCGCGTTCGCCGGTGTAGAAGCTGCTGATGAACAGCCCTGCCTTTTTCGACAGGAGGCGTTCGCGTTCCTGCTCGCAGAAGCTTACGACCTGTCTCTGGATCTTTCCCCCGTATATGGAGCCGCCTATGAGAATGACGTCGAACTCTCCGAGTGATGGCCGACCACGCGCTCGCAGATCGTGAACAACCGTGTCGGCTGAGATTTTCCGCGCCAGGGCCCCCGCGCACGACTGCGTGGCGCCGTAGCGGCTGCGATAGGCGATCAGCACCTTCACTTCGGACCCCCCTTCCCGTCCCGAGCCGCCGCCGCGAGACTCTCTCTCACGTGATACAGGCGATTGCGCAGGTACAGCACGATGTCGATGCTCACCATGAGCGCATTCAGCGCATAGAGATAAATGACCAGGTCATAACGGTAGATGATCTTGTGAAGGATCCCGGCGACGTATCCGACCACGATGACCAGGAGGAAGGGCAGGCTCTTCCCGGCCACCTGCCGCGTCTTCCACGACTTGTAGATGGAGAATGGCCAGGCAGCGCCGAAGCACACAAGCATGATGATCTCGAAGATGCTCATTCAGGTGCCCCCGATAAGGAATGTATACTACAGGTAGCCAAGCGACGCCATCGCTTTTTCAAGGGCGATACCCGCCGCGGAAGATGCAAGCGCGTCAGCGCTTCCGATCGCTGCTTCGATGGAGGGGTCATGGGGAACCTCGACGACGCGGGCAACCCCTGCCCTCCGCGCAAGGTCCCTTACCCGGCCGGCGTCTCCCTGCACCATGTTCGCTATGACCGCGGGCACGGAAACATGAAGCTCCCTCAGCACCGAGAGAAGCCTCTCCACCACGGAGACGGACACCACCGCCGGGGTTGAAACCACCAGCGCCTCCAGCCTCGGCACGAGCCGCGAAAGGTCCAAGATCTCCTCTCCCATTCCGGGAGGCATGTCTATGAGGAGCAGCTCCGCGGGGCCCCACATCGTGACCGCCAGAAGCTCCAGGATGGCGTCAGAAACCTCGGCGCCCCGCAGAAGAAGGCCGCGTTCTCCGGTGAACGGGGCAACGCTCATCAACGACACGCCGTCCGCCACCGGCAGCGGCAGGATCCCGTGTTTCTCCTCGGGAAGACGAGGCCTGGTTCCAAGAAAAAGATGGGCCGAAGCTCCCTGCATGTCGAGGTCGAGAATTCCGACCCGTCGTCCGCCCCTGGCGAGGACAAGAGCTGAAACGACAGTGCACATCGTCTTGCCCACCCCCCCCTTCGCGGATGAGAAGGCGATGACGCGCTGTATGCCTGCAAGCCTCTTTGCGACGACAGCGGTTCGCGGATCGGTCAAACGCACCCTTCCCTGTTGACTACTTCCAGGCTGGTGATGCTCACGCCCCTGCCCTTTTTCAGCCGGTAGTCGGGACTTCCACACGCCGGGCAGCGGATGAACGCGTGAGCGGATTCAGGAAGAAAGTGGATTGCCTCGCGCTCCTCATCCGTGAGCCCGCGACTCTCCTCCAGGTCCCATTCCCTCTGGCATTTTTCGCACCCAAAGGTCGCTTTCTCCGTCTCCAGGTGGAAAATGCCTCGGGAATACGGCCTCTCCGAAAGGAGGGTCTCCAGCGCAAAGGAAAAGATCTCCCTGTCGATTGCCTGCAGCTCGCCGATGAGGACAGTCACGCCTCGAAGGCAGGACGGGTCCCTGCTGCCCATGGCGGCCGCCGTCGCCTCCACCACGGCGTCCGCGAGAGCCCATTCGTGCACCCTAGAGCCTCGAGATGAGGTCCCTGACCCAGGGATCAACGACGGAGTAGATCCGCCGGTTTCCTTCCACCCGGGAAGAAACGATATGTTCGCGCTTGAGCACCGCCAGGTGCTGCGAGACCACGGGCTGGGATTCTTCTACGCAGTGCCAGAGGTCCGAGACGCAGGGTTCGCTGCGCTCGATGGCGCAGAGAAGCTTCAGGCGAATGGGGTGGCCGCAGACCTTCAGCTTGCGGGCGATTGACGGCATTGACCGCCGCAGGTCCATGCGGATGATGTCCTTGTCCAGAAGCTTGTTTTTTTCCATTGTGTTCGGTATGTTCCAGTCAATTCTACTGAGAGGAGCGAATCATTTCAAGGATGAATCGGGTGTACCTCGACTGGGCGGCTTCCGCGCCCCCGGAGCAGGCAGCCATCCAGGAGGCCGCGGAGGTGTCCCTGCAGTGTTTTGGAAATCCTTCCTCCCCTCATGCCGCGGGAAAGGAAGCCGCGGAACGCCTGGAGAACGCGCGCGCACGGCTGGCGCGGCTGATCGACGCCTCGGCCGCGGAGATCGTGTTCACCTCGGGGGGGACCGAATCCAACACATCGCTCCTGCTCTCCGTTCTCGACCGCTATCGCCTGGGTGGCGTTGAGCGGCGAAAAGCGCGCGTGATCACAACTGCCGTCGAGCACGCATCCATCCACGACCAGGCCCTCGCCCTGGAGGCGTTGGGGATGACCTGCACGGTGGTAAAGCCCCAGCCGAACGGAATCGTTGACCCGCAGGCAATTGCGGATGCCCTTGATGCTGAGACCGTGCTGGTTTCCGTGATGCTCGTCAACAATGAGACGGGCGCCATCCAGAGAATCGCGGAAATATCCCGCCTCATTCGAGAGTTCTCCGCGCGCCGCGGCAGGAGGATCATCCTGCACACGGACGCGGTCCAGGCCTTGGGCAAGATCCCCGTTTCCGTCGCGGGCCTCGGAGTGGATGCCGCGTCTTTCAGCGCTCACAAGGTGGGCGGGCCCCGCGGGATAGGTGCGCTCTACCTGAAAGCGGGTGTGGCCCCCGGCTTCCTTTCCATTGGCGGCGGACAGGAGTCGGGGCGGCGCCCCGGCACGGAGAATGTCCCCGGCGCCTGCGCCTTTGCCAAAGCTGCCGAGCAAAGAGCCGCGAAGCTGACGGACAACCACGCCTGTGCAGCCGCGCTGGCGGACCGTCTTGTGACGGGCCTGAAGGAGATACGAGCGTCCCGCATCTTTCCGGAAAGCCGAACCGGCAGGGACTCCGAGGCTTTTTCCCCGTACATCGTCTCCGCGGGGTTCCCCCCCCTCACCGGGGAGATCGTGGTGCGGGTCTCGGACGCCCAGGGGTTCTGCATTGCCACCGGGTCGGCATGCTCCACGAAGAAGAAGGACCACACCAGGGTGCTGGAAAGCATGGGGATGGATCACCAGACGGCGCTTTCGGCCATCAGGATCTCCATCGGCCCTTCCACCATCGAGACAGAGATCGACGGCTTCCTTGCCATGCTCACGGAGCAGGTTCCGCCGCTCCTCTCCATCTCCCAGGGGCTTGGCGAAAGCCATAAGGCTCGCGACGAGCGCGCCGGGGCGCGCGGATGAGCGAGCCCCGCCGGCAGACAGACGGCCTGTTCCTGATCAAGTACGGTGAGATAGCGCTGAAGAGGCGAAACCGCGGGGCATTTGTGAAAAGCCTCAAGGACTCCATTCGCGCCCACCTGCCGGACCTTCCATTCTCCGTGCATGAGACGTTTCACCGGGTCTTTGTCGGGTTCCGCCCGGAGGACAAGGATCGGATTGCCGAAGCTCTTGGCCGCACCTTTGGCGTCGTCTCTTTCTGCGAAGCGCTGCGCGCTCCCCGGGAAATGCCCGCAATAGAGGAAGCAGCCATCGGTCTGGCCGGCCGCCTCATTCGAGACGGGAACCAGGTTCAAGGCCGAGGTGAGGAGGGCGGACAAGTCCTTCCCGCTCACATCGTACGAGATAGCGTGCAGGATCGGTGACACGCTGCGCGCTCGCTTCCCCGGGTTGACCGTGGACGTGCATACCCCTGATTGGGTATTGTCCATAGAAATCCGCGAGCATGCGTACCTGTATGGGCCAGAGCTCCCCGGACCATACGGCCTGCCGGTGGGCAGCTCGGGGAAGGGAATGCTCCTTCTGTCAGGCGGAATCGATTCGCCGGTGGCCGGATGGATGATGGCGAAGCGAGGGATGTCACTGGAGGCCGTCTACTTCCATTCCCCCCCGTTCACCTCGGAAAAGGCCCGGGAGAAGGTTGAGATGCTTGCGCGGATACTTTCCCGCTATGCCCCGGGCATCGTCCTGCACGTGGTGAACTTCACGCCCGTGCTTGCGCGCATCAAGGAAAAGGCGAAGGACGAGGAGGTCACTCTGCTGCTGCGGGCGTGCATGATGCGCTTCGCGACGCTGCTTGCGGAGCGCCGGGGCGCAGAGTGTCTGATAACGGGTGAGAGCCTGGGCCAGGTCGCAAGCCAGACGGTCGAAAGCATCCATTTCACGGGAATGCTGTCTGACCTGCCGGTGTTCCGGCCCCTGATCGGAATGAACAAGGAAGAGATCATTGCCGTTGCGAGGAAGATAGAAACGTTCGACACGTCCAACCTTCCCTACCAGGACTGCTGCGTTCTTTTCTCCCCTGAGCACCCGCTGATTCACCCGGAGGTCCGCCGGATGAAACGCGCGTACGATTGCCTCGTGGCTGAGGCGCTCATCGTGGACGCTCTGGAGAAGGCGGAGCTCGTTTCGGTGTGAGGCTGATGAGAGCATGACCAGAGCAGTCTGATCACGACGGCGCGCTTACTTTTCCGAGGTCTTTCCGCCAGCGGGCTCTTTCGGCTTCTCCGAAGTCTTTTCAGACGCCCTTTCCGCGGGCTTGTCCTTTTCCCTGCCCGGTTCCTTGCTCGAGCCGCCGTTTCCGCCGCCAGTCAACGCTGAGCTCTTCTTGTAGTCGGTCGTGTAAAACCCGCTGCCCTTGAAGATCACTCCCATGCCGCCGCTGATGGTGCGGCGCACCCGGCTGTTGCACTTGGGACAACGCGTGAGCGGCTCGTCCTTGATGCTCTGGAAAGCCTCAAAAGTATGGCCTTTGGTGCACACATACTCGTACGTCGGCATATTGCTCCTGACTCCTGAACATGGCAGATCTGCGCTCATTCACTGAATGCAGTGATTCTTTTGTAAGAATATAGCAACTCACGACCGATGGGGCAACGGGGGATGGGAGCGCCCCTGAGGCCGGCGGTGCCGCGGGCACCAGGCCTCCTCAGGTGACGCGAACGGGCAGCCCGTTTTGCCGCAGGTAGCTTTTGATCTGCTCGATGGTCCAGTCACCGTAGTGCACCATGGAGGCGATGAGAGCCGCATCAGCGCGACCCTCCTCGAACACCGCCAGGAGGTGCTCCGGCCTGCCCGCGCCCCCGGAGGCGACCACGGGGATTCCTACTCCCTCCGAGACGATGCGGGTCAGGGGGATCTCATAGCCGTCCCGGGTCCCATCCGCATCTATGGAGTTGAGAACAATCTCCCCAGCTCCGAGTGCTTCCGCTTTTCGCGCCCACTCCAGCGCGTCCAGGTCGGTCGGCGTTCGTCCGCCATCTATGACGACCCGGTAGCCGGAGGGCATTGCCGGATCACGGCGGGCATCCATGCCGAGCACGACGCATTGGCTGCCGAAAAGGGAGGCCCCGTCAGAGATGATGCGGGGAGCGCGCACCGCGGCGGAGTTCACGCTGACCTTCTCTGCCCCCGCTAGTAGCACCTCGCGCATCTCTTCCCGGGAAGAGATGCCGCCGCCGACCGAGAAGGGGATGAACACCTGCTCTGCCACGCGGCGCACCGTATCGATGCGGATTTTCCTTCGCTCCGCTGACGCGGTGATGTCGTAGAACACAAGCTCGTCGACCCCATCCTCGTAGTAATGCCTCGCCATCTCCACCGGGTCACCGACGTCCACGTTGTCCCTGAACCTGATTCCCTTCGTCGTCCTTCCGTCCTTGACGTCCAGGCACACGACAACCCTTTTTTCAAGCATTGCCGGCGCCTCGTGCGTCCCAGCATCCATCCCACGCAAGGAAGTTCGAGATGAGACGGAGCCCGACGGGCCCTGACTTCTCCGGGTGGAACTGGACGGCAACGACATTGCGGGAGGCGACCGCGGAAACGAAGGTCTCCCCGTATTCGGTCTCACCGGCAGCAAGCGCGGGATCCGCCGGTACAGGATAGTAGGAGTGTATGAAGTAGAAGGAGGAGCCCTGCGGCAACCCGTCAAACACGGGGTGAGGGATGGTGAAATGGACGGCGTTCCATCCCATGTGGGGGACCTTGAGGCCGCTTGAGCGCGCGAAGCGCCTCACGTCCCCGGGGAGCAGACCCAGGCAGGGGGTGTCCCGCTCCTCGGAGTGGCTGAAGATAACCTGGCAGCCGATGCAGATGCCCAGCATCTTCCTGCCGGAAGCGTAAAAGGACGTGAGCGCCTCATCCAGCCCTGTGCGGCGAAGCTCTCCCATGGAGGCCGCGGCCTCTCCGTCTCCCGGAAAGATCAGCGTGGAGGCGGCTTCAACATCCGCGGGGCGCGAGGTGACGATGAAATCCGCGCCGAAGTGGCGAAGAACGTTCTGCACGCTGGAAAGGTTGCCCGCGCCGTAGTCAAGGACCGCGATCTTGTCTTTTCCCATTCAGTTGCCCTGGTTTGTCGCCGGCTGGGCGGTTGCGTCCGTCCCTGTGGGCGGCGCGCCGACAGGTGGCGCCTCCGCGCCGGCCGGCGGCCCGTTGAGAAGAGTGAGGATCAGCGGCATGATTTCCGCGTCACTCACCGCGACGCCCTTCAGCCTGACACTGGTCCCGTCCGGGGCCACTGAGATTGTCTTCAGCCGCTGTGCCGCGTTCGACACATTATTGGACTTCATCCATGTGACAATGCCGATCCGCAGGATGAGCGAGAGCACCTGGGCCTGCTTCTCCGTGTCTGTATTCATGGTGGCGCTGAGCTCATAGCCGTCCGCGGTTTTCATCGCATCCACCCAGACTTCGCGGATGGGAAGGCGCGGACGATCGTCCGACTCCGCGGCCGCTGGCTGATCCCCGGCTGCCTCCCCGATTCCTCCCGGCAGCTGCGGCATGTACAACACGATATCAGTCCTGGTCATGTCACTGGCGACTTCGGGAGGAATGGGCAGAGGGATTGGCGTCTTGTACCGGGAGAGGAGAGTCTGCATGTCTCCATTTGCCGCGAGGAGCACCCCCCCGCTGGGGAGACTGAGCTGGAGGTTCGCCTTGTTCCACAGGTAGAAGCTGCCGTCGGACCCTGACACCTGCTTCCATTCCTTCTTCCCGGAAAGGCTCATGCCGATGAGAACCGTGGGATACGACCCCAGCGCAACCGCCGCGAAACGCAGGGGCGCGCCTTTCTCCATTTTCACGGAGACCAGGAAGCGCTTCGTCATTCCCGAAAGCGTGGCGACATCGTTGTAGCCGGGGCCGCCCTCCTTCAAAGTCTTGCGAATGAGGTCAGCGGACGGCGGCACGGAGACCGAGACGTACATGGTTGCGTCCCCGGGGAGCACGCCCATCCACTCCACCGGAGACCGCTGAGGAGGAGCCGAGGCGCACGAGGAGAGCAGGAGGAGCGCGCCGCACCAGCAGAGCCAGCGGGTGAGTCTCCCGAAGGATCTCACGATGAAGCCTTGCGCAGGGAAACCGTGCACTTCTCTTCACCGCAGTCTATCTCCACAGCGTCCGTCGCCGTGTCCCATTTCCAGGAAACCGCGAGCGTTTCGGAGAGCAGGTGGTCGCGGTGATTCTCCGCCGCGCTGCGCAGCACGTTCGACCCCGAGAGCGTGAGTGAAATGCGGTCCGTGACGTCCAGGCCTTTGTCCTTTCTGCAGGTTCTGGATCCCCCGCACGAGGTCCCGGACCAGTCCCTCCTCGATCAGCTCCGGGGTGAGCTCGGGGTCCAGGGCGACCGTCAGGGAGCCGTCGTTTATCACCTTGAGGTTTTCCTTCTCGATGCGCTGGATCTCCACGGCTTCGGGGGTCAGGGGGAAGCTGCGGCCGTCCAGCTCGAGGGTGATCTCTCGGCCTGCCAGCAGCGCGTGGATCTGGCGGAGCTCGAGAGCCTCGATCTTTTCCGCGGCGGCCTTCATGTCCTTGCCCAGCTGCTTGCCCAGGGCCCGGAAATTGGCCTTTGCCTGGTACTCCACCAGCTCGTCCTCGTTCTCGCGGAAGATCACGCTCTTCACGTTGAGCTCGTCCTTGATGAGGTCCTCCATTTCCTGCAGGATCCGCCTCTCCTCGGCGTCCCGCGTGACCACATGGAGCGCCTTGAGGGGCTGGCGGGTCTTCAGGGCGTAGTCGGTGCGCAGGCTCCTCCCCATGCCGACGGTCTTCATCGTCACCTTCATCTTGCGCTCGAGCTCGGGGTCCCGGCGGGACGGGTCGTAGACGGGGAAGTCGCAGAGGTGGATGGACTCCGGCTGGGACGCGGTCTTCAGGTTGGCGTAGATCTCCTCCGTGATGAAAGGGATGAACGGGCTGCCACAAGGATGAGCTTCATGAGGGCGGTGTGCAGGCTCTGGTAGGCCTCCTGCTTGTCGGCGTCGTTCCCCGAGCGCCAGAAGCGCCGGCGCGAGCGCCGGATGTACCAGTTGTTGAGCAGGTCGATGAAGCCGACGAAGACATCCACCGCCTTCTGCAGGTCGTAGTGCTCCAGCTGCTCGGTGATTTCACCGACCATTCTCTCCGCCTCGGAGAGGATCCAGCGGTCCAGCGGATTGGCGAGGTCGCCGCGGGGCAGCCGTCGACGGTGACGCTGTCGATGTTCGCGTAGGTGACGAAGAAGCTGTACGAGTTCCACAGGGGGATGATGACGTTCTTCACCACCTCCTTCACCCCGGCGTCGGAGAAGCGCAGGTCCTCCGCCTTCAGCACCGCGGAGTCCAGCAGGAACAGCCGCATTGCGTCCGCGCCGTAGGTGCCGATGACCTCCATGGGGTCCGTGTAGTTGCGCGCGGACTTGGACATCTTCTTGCCTTCCGAGTCGAGGATCAGGCCGCTCACGATGACGTTGCGGAACGTCGGCTTGTTGAACAGGGCCGCGCCCAGCACCACGAGGGTGTAGAACCAGCCCCGGGTCTGGTCGATGGACTCGGAGATGAAGTCCGCGGGGAAGTGCGCCTCGAAGCGCTCCCGGTTCTCGAAGGGATAATGGTTCTGGCCGTAGGGCATGGCGCCGGACTCGAACCAGCAGTCGAGCACTTCGGGGATGCGCCGCATGGTGCCGCCGCACGAGCAGGGATAGGTGAGCTCGTCGATGAAGTGCTTGTGCAGGTCTTCGACCTTCCTGCCCGTCTTCTGCTCCAAGCTCCGCCCGGGAGCCGATGCATTCCATTCGCCTTGCAGGAGTCGCAGCGCCAGACGGGGATGGGGTTGCCCCAGTAGCGGTTGCGCGAGATGGCCCAGTCCCGGGCGTTCTCCAGCCACTTGCCGAACCGCCCTGCCTTGAGGTGGGCGGGCATCCAGGAGATGGCGTCGTTCGCCGCGAGCATGTCCGTCTTGATCTTCTCCACGCTCACGAACCACGCCGAGATGGCGCGGTAGATCAGCGGGCTCTTGCAGCGCCAGCAGTGGGGATAGCTGTGCGTGTACGGAGTCGTGCCGGACCAGCGGTTGCCCTGCTCCTTCAGCTTCCGGATGATGGACTTGTCCGCGTCCTTCACGAACTGCCCTGCCCAGTCGGGGACCTCGGCGGTGAACTTCGCCTCCTCGTCCACCGGGGCAGACGACGGGAATGCCGGAGCCCTTCAGGAGGTTGTAGTCGTCCTCGCCGAAGCCCGGCGCGATGTGGACGATGCCGGTGCCGTCTTCGGTGGTGACGAAATCTCCGATCCAGGTGCGGAAGGCGCCCTTCTCCTTCAGTGTCGGCGAAGAACGGGAACAGCGGCACGTATGACCTGCCCGGCCAGCTCCTTGCCGGTGTAGCGGGCGACGACCTGGTACTGCGGCCGGGTCCTTGTAGTAGGCGGGAAGCCTCGTCCTCCGCCAGGATGTAGTGCTCCGCGCCGTCCTTGACCTTGACGTAAGTGATGTCCGCGCCCAGGGCGAGGCCGAGGTTGGACGGCAGGGTCCACGGCGTGGTGGTCCACGCGAGGAAGAACGTGTGCCGGCTCTCCCTCCACGGCGAACTTCACCGTGATGGCGGGGTCCGAGACGTCGATGTAGCCGCCGAGGTTCAGCTCGAAGTTGGAAAGCGACGTGGAGCAGCGGGGGCAGTACGGGAAGGATGTAGAAGCCCTCGTAGATCAGGCCCTTCTTCCACAGCTCGCTCAGGACCCACCAGATGGACTCCATGTAGTCGGGATCCATGGTCTTGTAGTCGTGGTCGAAATCCACCCATCGGCCCAGGCGCGTGATGACCTTGCGCCATTCCCGCGTGTAGCGCAGGACGATGGACCGGCAGGCCTCGTTGAACTTCGCCACCCCGTACTCTTCGATCTGCTTCTTGCCCGAGATGCCCAGCTCCTTCTCCATCTCGTACTCGACGGGAAGGCCGTGGCAGTCCCAGCCGAACCGCCGCTCCACCTTGCGCCCCTTCATGGTCTGGTAGCGGGGAATGACGTCCTTGACCGTGCTGGGAATGAAGTGCCCGTAGTGAGGCAGGCCGGTGGCGAACGGGGGGCCGTCGTAGAAGACGAACTCCTCCGCTGCCCTCGCGCTGGGAGATGGATTTCTCGAAAATCTTTTTCTTCTGCCAGAAGGCGAGCACCTTCTCTTCCATCTGCGGGAAGCTCACCTTCGGGTCGACGGGCTTGTACAAAGAGACTGGTCCTCCCTGCGACTATATACGGAAAAAAGCCGGCCCGAGTCAAGATAACAGGGCTGACGACGGCCCGTCGGCGGGGCCCCTCCCTTGCTCACGGGCGATCGCTCTGCTTAAATGCACAGGCAGCATATGAAAAAATACAGAGAAGCATGGCGCGCCCGGGTCGCCGAGGCCATTGCGGCCGCGGCGGCTGATGCGGGCATCAGCGGCCTGGACACTTCCACGCTCGTGACCGAGACACCGCCGAATCCGGACATGGGCGACATCGCATTCCCCATGTTCCCCTTCGCCCGGGCCTTCTGCAAGGGCCCCCCCGCCATTGCCCAGGAAGTCGTCAAGCGACTCTCCCCATCGGCGGGGAATGCAGACCGTGTGGAGGCGGCGGGCCCATACGTGAACGTGCGGCTCGTCCCGGGGCCGGTCATCGACGAGTCCTTCACGACATTTCCAGTCAGGGCGCCGGCGTACGGAAAAGAGCGCGCCCTTGCCGGCCATCGCATAATGCTGGAGTTCTCCTGCCCCAACACGAACAAGCCGCTGCACCTGGGGCACCTGAGGAACGACGCAATCGGTGAGAGCCTTTCCCGGATCCTTCTCGCGGCAGGGGCCACCCTGCGGAAGGTCAACCTGATCAACGACCGCGGGGTGCACATCTGCAAGTCCATGCTCGCCTACCAGATGTTCGGCGGGTCGGCCACCCCCGAACAGCGGGGATGAAAGGCGACCATTTCGTCGGGGACTACTACGTGAAGTATGCCCAGTACGCGAAGGACCACCCGGAGGCGGAAGAGCAGGTCCGGGAGATGCTGCGCAAGTGGGAGGAGGGGGATCCCGAGGTCGTGGCCCTGTGGCGGACGATGAACTGCGTGGGTGATCGGCCGGCATCGAAGAGAGCTACCGGCGGACCGGCGTGACTTTCGACAAGGTCTATTTCGAGAGCGACATCTACAAGCTGGGACGGCAGGAGGTCCTCGCCGGCATCGAAAAGGGGACTGTTCCAGAAGGACCCCGACGGCTCGGTGTGGGTGGACCTCACGGACAAGGGCATGGAACGGGAGGTGCTGCTGCGAAGCGACGGAACCTCGCTGTACATCACCCAGGACATCGGGACTGCCATCCAGCGATCCAAGGACTGGCCGTTCGACAGGATGATCTACGTGGTCGGCTCCGAGCAGCGCCATCACTTCCAGGTGCTCTTCAGGGTCCTCAAGCGGCTGGGATACACGTGGGCATCCAGCCTCCATCACCTGGCGTACGGCATGGTGAACCTGCCCGAGGGCAAGATGAAATCCCGCGAGGGCACGGTGGTGGATGCGGATGACCTCCTGGACGAGCTGGAAAGGCTGGCCGCGGAGGAGATCCGGACACAAGGAGCGGGAAGAGGAAGTGGCGGACCTCTCAGGCACGGCGCGGGACGATTGCGCTGGGCGCGCTGAACTACTGGCTGCTCCAGGTGACCGCGGTGAAGGACATGACCTTCGACCCGAAGGAATCGATTTCCTTCAACGGAAACACCGGCCCGTACCTGCAGTACACCGGCGCGCGCATCTCCAGCATGCTTCGCAAGTTCGAAGAGCGAAAGGAGAGCTTCCGCGCCGGCACGTACTCCGCGGCAGCTCTTTCCCTTCCGGAGGAATGGGAGATCGCCAAGTCGCCTCGGCGCTTTTCCCGGAAATCGTCATCGCCGCCGCGCGCGAGCTCAACCCTTCCGTGCTGACGGCGTACCTCTTCGAGACTGTGCAAGAGCTTCAGCCGCTACTACCAGGACCACCCGGTCCTGCGAAACGAGGATCCGAACCTCGTGGTGTCCCGCATCGCCCTGGTCAGGGGGGTGCTGCAGGTCCTGCGAAACGGCCTTACTCTCCTGGGGATTCCGTTTCTCTCCGTGATGTAGGCCGGCCAACTAAGTGAACGCGTTCGTCAGGCTGAAGTCCCCTTCGGACGTCACGAATCCGAGCCTGATATAGGGAGGAAGGCCCTCGGAGGCCAGCCGAAAAGAGAAAGCCCGTGAAGCGGGGTCCCAGCTCTCTGGTTTCACGGCATCCATGCCCGGCAACAGGAGAGCCCCGGCGGCAGCCGTCGTGATGAAGCGGCCGCTCACCAGGAGCTGCGCGCCCTCGTGGATGACGCGCAGGTCCTCAACGAGCCTCTCGCAAAACATCAGGACCCACACCTCTCCGCCCGGCGTCGGCCACTCCCCCACCCCGGCATGCGTCCAGGATGGACCGAGTGCCATTGTTCGATGGGAAGGGCTGCCTTCCCAGCCCCGCTCGATCGAGGCAAGTCGGGGGCCCGCGCCGATGATCTCCCCGACCCGCGCGTCGGTGCCGCCGTGGCTCCGGAACCGGTCAAGGCCGGTGGACCCGTCCGCGCCCCGATGGCTGATGACGCCTGCCTGCGCGAGCGCCCGCGCCCAGTCCAGAGCCGTGCGGGAAAGAAGGCGTCTTCCTGGACTGGCGGAGCCCCCGCGGCATGCCGCACGGCATTCAGCCAGGCCAGCGCGCTCGTCTGGGCAAAAGCTCGGGCCGCAAACCCGAAGGACAAGATGCACAGCCAGACGCAAAGGCGTGCGGGCGGCCTTTTCATATACCAGTGGATTCTATATAGTGAGTCGGGTTTTTCCAAGGAAAATCTCCCGGAGAGACTCAATGGCAGACCTCGACGGAATACGCAACATCGGGATCATCGCGCACATCGACGCCGGGCAAAACCACCACCACGGAGCGGATCCTCTTCTACACGGGGAAGACCCACCGCATGGGCGAAGTGGACGACGGGGAAGCCACCATGGACTGGATGGACCAGGAGCAGGAGCGGGGGATCACCATCACCGCGGCCGCCACCACCTGCTACTGGCGGGACCACCAGATCAACATCATCGACACGCCGGGACACGTGGACTTCACCGCGGAGGTGGAGCGCTCCCTGCGCGTGCTGGACGGCGCCGTGGCCATCTTCTGCGCCGTGGGGGGAGTGGAGCCGCAGTCCGAAACGGTCTGGCACCAGGCGGACCGCTACCGCGTTCCGCGCGTCGCGTACATCAACAAGCTGGACAGGATCGGGGCGAACTTTCATGGCGTGCTGGAGGAGATGAGAGGGAAGCTGGGCACCGCTCCCCTCCCGCTGCAGCTCCCCATGGGGGCCGAAAGCGATTTCGAGGGCGCCGTGGATCTCGTCGAGATGAGGGAGGTCAGGTGGGACCAGGATGACCAGGGCAACACGCTCCTGTTTTCTCCCATCGACTCCTCTCGCGCGGAGGAAGCCCGGAAGGGGAGGGAGAACCTCCTGGATCACCTCTCCCACATTTCCGACAACGTGACCGAGCTCTACCTTGGAGGCTCCGAGATACCGGCGAATGTCCTGAGGGCCGCGATCCGCCAGGGCGTCCTGGCTAACGCGTTCACGCCGGTGCTGTGCGGCGCCTCCCTTCGCAACATGGGCGTGCAGCCGGTCCTGGACGCCGTTGTGGACTTCCTGCCCTCCCCTCTGGACCTGCCGCCGGCCCACGGCCATCACGCGAAGAAAAACGAAGACGTGGAGGTTCCCTGCAAGCCGGAGGCCTTCGCCCTGGGCCTCGTGTTCAAGCTGCAGGTCAACCGCGAAGCAGGAAACCTGTGCTACGTTCGCCTGTATTCGGGGAAGCTCAAGGAGGGGCAGACAGTCTACAACATCAGCAAGAAGAAGCGGGAGCGGATCAACCGGCTCATGCGGATGCACGCCAACCATTCCCAGCAGCTGGACCAGATAGAGGCCGGGGATATTGCCGCCATTATCGGGCTGAAGACGTCACAAACCGGCGACACCCTCGGGGTCGAAGCGTTCCCCATCCTGCTGGAGAAGATGCACTTCCCCGAGCCGGTGATCTCGGTGGCCATCGAGCCCAAGACCCTTTCGGAAAGGAAGAAGCTCGGGGAAGCCCTCGAAACGCTTGCCCTGGAAGACCCCACATTCTCGGCCAAGGAGAATGAAGAGACCGGCGAGCTGATCATTTCCGGGATGGGAGAGCTTCACCTGGATGTCCTTGTGACACGGATATTCCGGGAGTTCAAGGTGGAGGCTCGCGTGGGCAAGCCGCAGGTCTCGTATCGGGAGACAATCAGCGCCGAGGTGACCCACGCGGAGAAGTACCACCGCGTGATTGCCGGCAAAGAGCACAGCGCGGCCATCACCATCAAGGTAAAACCCGCCCCTCGCGAGGAGGGCAACTCCTTCACCAACGCCCTTCCCGACGGCGGGCTGCCTGATGAGCTGGTGAGCGCGGTGGAACGGGGCGTCACCGCCGCCTTCGGCTCCGGGGTGGTCTATGGGTACCCCGCGCTGGACATCGCCGTCACGCTCCTCGAAGCGGAATACCACCAGACCACGTCGACTCCCATCGCCTTCGAGGCGGCGGGAGCCATGGCCTTCGACGCGGCCTGCCGGAAGGCACGCCCCATCCTGCTGGAGCCGATCATGGCCGTCGACGTTCTCACGCCGTCGGAGTTCCTGGGAGAGGTGATCGGGAACCTGAACGCGCGGCAGGGCCTGATCGTGAACGTGGAGAGCAAGCCCGGCGCGGATCACGTGAAAGCGCAGGCGCCGCTTGTGTCAATGTTCGGCTACTCCACCGTGCTGCGCAGCGCCACCCAGGGCCGCGCCACCTTCACCATGGAGTTCTCTCACTTCGCGGAGAAGGTGGGAGGGTTCGGCGCCTCGTAGCAAGGGCCGCCCCCCGGCCCCCGGGCCAATTTTGTTGACAAAAGCCGGGTGACAGACTACAGTACCAAATCCTCTCACAGTAAGGAGTCACAGAATGAGTGTTCCGACGCGCTCACTGCGAAACGTCGCCTTCGCCGGTCACGGCAGCACGGGCAAGACTACCCTGGTCGAGGAGCTGCTCGTCGCCGGCGGCGTGGTCCCCAAGGCGGAGAAAGTCGAATCCGGAAAGACGGTGAGCGACTTCACCGAGGAAGAGATCGCCAGGAAGATCTCCGTCCACATGTCCGTGACTCACGTCACCTGGAAAGACTGCAAGATCAACATTCTGGACACCCCGGGCTCCGCCGACTTCGTCGGAGAAGTCTGCGCTGCTTTCCGCGTGGCTGAAAGCGCCGCGCTCCTGGTTGGCGCCGACGTGGGTGTCCAGATAGAGACCATCAAGCTCTGGAGGCGCCTCACCGCCATGTCCCTGCCGCGGTTTGTCGTCGTGAACAAGATGGAAAAGGAGCGCGCGGACTTCTCCCGCAGCGTTGCGGACCTCGCGGACAAGTTCAAGACGCCGTTTGTTCCCGTGATCATCCCCATCGGCGCGGGCGCGGATTTCAAGGGCGTCGTTGACCTCGTCGACCAGAAGGCATATATCGGCGGGAAGGAAGCCCCTGTTCCCGAGGCCTCGAAGAAGGAGGTCGAAAGCGCCCGCCAGAAGCTCGTTGAGAGCGCCGCGGAAGGAGATGACACGCTCATAGAGAAGTTCTTCTCTGATGGCACTCTCACCCCGGATGAGATCAGGCGGGGGCTCGCGGGAGGCATGAAGTCCGGCAAGATCGTGCCCGTGGTCTGCGCCGCCGGCCTCATCGGGGCCGGTGTCTCATGCCTGCTGGACTTCATTGCGTACGCCGCCCCCTCCGCGGAAGGGACCGCGAGGGGCAAATCTCCCGACGGCGCGGAGCTCATCCGCAGCGTGTCGGACACCGAGCCTGCGTCCTGTTTCGTCTACAAGACCGCCATGGACCAGTTCACCGGCAAGATCTCGTACTTCAAGGTGATGTCAGGAAAGGTGTCCGCAGACGCCGACCTGGCGAACGCCCGCGAAGGCAAGAAGGAAAAAATCACGAAGGTCTATACCTGCCAGGGCAAGAAGCTGGAGGACGCGGCGGACCTTTCCGCGGGGGACCTCGGCATGTTCACCAAGAGCGCTTCCCTTCGGACGAATGACACGCTGCAATCGCCGGATGCCCCCATTGCCTACCCGCCCCTGGAGCTGCCGACTCCCGTCCATTCACTTGCCATCTCGGCAAAGGCCAAGAAGGACGAGGACAAGATGAACCAGGCCCTCTTGAAGATTACGGATGAGGACCTCACCTTCCGGGTCGCGTATGAGAAGGAGACGAAGGAGACCGTCATCTCGGGAATGGGAGAGCTGCACATCTCCATGATCCTGGACAAGATCAGGGAAAACCAGAAGATCGACATGGAGACAAAAATCCCGCGCGTGGCCTACCGTGAAACCATCCAGGGCAAGGCGGAGGCCGAGTACACGCACAAGAAGCAGACCGGTGGCCACGGTCAATATGCGAAGGTCTCCCTCGAAGTGAACCCGATACCGCGCGGAGAGAAGTACAAGTTCACCAACGCGATTTTCGGCGGGGCGGTGTCGCGTGGCTACATCCCGGGCGTCGAAAAGGGAGTCATCGAGGCCATGGAGGCGGGGGTCCTTGCCGGTTACCCCGTGGTGGACGTGGAGGCCCGCATCGTGGACGGAAAAGAGCACCCTGTTGATTCCTCGGAGCTCGCCTTCAAGCTGGCCGCCCGGGAAGCGTTCCGTGAGTGCATGCGAAACGCCAAGCCGGTGCTCCTGGAGCCGGTCTGCAATCTCACCGTCTACGTTGACGATCAGTATCTGGGCGCTGTGCTGTCGGACCTCAGCTCAAAGAGGGGCAAGGTGCAGGGGCAGACACCCATCGGCGGCGGGATAGAAGAGATCAAGGCGCAGGTGCCCCAGGCAGAGTTGATGCACTACGCCATTGACCTGAAGGCGCTCACCGCGGGCACGGGATCATTCGAGCTGGAGTTTGACCACTACAGCCCCATCTCCGGCAAGATTGCGGATGACGTGATCAAGGCCGCCCAGGCAGCGAAGGCGGAGGAAAAGAAAGACTAGCCTACAGGAACGGCCGCTCCGGGAGGAAGAAGTGCAGCACCGCGGCTGCTATCCCGAGCATTCCGAGAGTTGTCCGGTAGCCCACGGGAGGCCTCTCCGTCTTTTCCGAGCGTTCCACGGGGAGCACTGCGTCCTGGCGGAAGACCTCGAACAGGAGCGCAATACCCATGGCCATGCCCATCACGGAAGGGAACAAGTCCCCAATGATCAGCGGGCCTTCCACGGGCACGAAAAGCGTGCCAAAGCCGACAAGCATGGAGGCCAACCCGCTGATCAGCTTCGCGGACCGGCCTGACAGCGCGGCGGCAATCGGGGCAAACCCGTGGATCTTTTGCGCAATCCAATCCCCGGACAAAGACAGCCCAGCGAGCAGATTGCTGACAATTGAAAGAAAATAGAACTGGAGCATTGGCGCAATCATAGGGATTCGGCGGACTGCCAGTCAAGGACCGGGCACGGGAAGTGAAAGAGTCCGCGATTGGCCCTCAATCTGCACGGTTGCGCGAAGCGTTCTTTCCGTGGCCGCGTACCTCATGGAAGCCCTCAGCGCGACCCGCGAACAGGAAAGAGTCCCCTGAGCCTGGACTTCTTCGCCTGTCTCCGGGAGAAAGAAAACCACCGAGACTCGCTGCCCGGTGCCTCCGACGCCGGGTCCAGCGGGACCCAGCCGGGAAAATGCGACTCCGACATCAAGGGTTTCCCCAAATACCCGGGCCTGCAGGGCCGCGTGCCAGCCGTCAATCTCCGCCCGGGAAGCGGACCTCGGGAGGACCCGCAGGATGATGGCAGCAATCAGAACCGCAATGAAAAGCGGTATCAGAGAGCCGCGCCGCATCCTGAGGAAAGAGCCAGGCCGCCGCCTCTCGGAATGGACCTGCGGGCGATGCCGCCGAGCTGCGCTTTCGATCACCTCCGCCAGCCTGTCTTCACGGTCGTCGTAGGCTTTCTTTCCCTTTTTCACCCGAAGGACAGGGTGTTTCATCAACGACCTCAGCGGAGCATGCGCGAGATGAGCGGCACAAGATCCTCCGCCAGGAACCAGCCCATTCTCTCCCGTGCCTTGCGCCCGAGAGAGGCATGGAGCGAGACGCCGAACATTGCCGCATCCAGGGGGCTCATTCCCCCGGCGATACCTGCCGCGACGAGTCCTGCCAGAACATCGCCCGACCCCCCGGTGGCAAGTGCGGCATTGGGACCGTCGAGAATCCAGTACTTTCCAGACGGGGCCGCAACCATTGTGCAGTGGCCCTTGAGAACCACCACGACCTCGAGTCGGGAGGACACCTCAACGACATGGCGGAGCGGACTGCGAAGCACATCGTCTCGAGGGACCCCGCTGATGCGAGCGAACTCCCCTGGATGCGGAGTGATGACCCAGCGCCCGCCCAGGCTGAGCGGCGCCCGCGCTGCAATCCGGGACAGAAGCGTGATTCCATCAGCATCGATCACCCCGGAGAGCTTCTGCGAAAGCAGGTGCTCCAGCCATCCCTGCCGCCCCTCTGTCAGGCCCCACCCCGGTCCGACCAGGAAGCCGGAATAGGCGCTCGGCTCCGGCCCACCCCAGTCTGGGGGACGGGGCTCGTCCCAGGGCTTGACCATCACCGAGGTCGCCTTCTCTGCCAGGATGGGGTAGATGTCGCGCCCGACATGCAGGCTCACAAGCCCGAGCCTGCTCCGCGCGGCGGCAGTTGCCGAAAGCCACGCAGCGCCGGTGGTTCCCGGCGAAGCCGGCGAACACGGCGAGGTGGCCGCGCCTGCCCTTGTGGGTGTCCGGTGGGATGGGCTTCAGGAGCCTCCTCCAGGCGTTGAAGGAAAGGCTTTCTCCCGGGATGGAGGGGTCATCAACAAGAACGGGAGGAAAGCCAACCGGCGCCACGAGGATCCTCCCGCACAAGGCGCGCGCATGCGGCAGGTAAAGGCACGTCTTGGGCAAACCCATGGTCAGCGTGAGGTCGCAACGCACGGCGGGCCACGCGGGATCAAACGAGTCGGACACGCCGCTCGGCACGTCGATGGCGGCCCTTTTCCCCGGAGATGCATTCATTGCTTCGACAAGGTCTGAAAGGGGAGCCCGAAGAGATCCCTGAAGCCCTGTGCCCGCTATCCCATCCAGGATCCAGGCCGCCTCCTGCAGGCGCGCCATGACCAGGTCTTTCTGCTCGGGCCAGGGGAGGCATTCAATTCCATACGCCTGGCAGATGGCGAGCATTCGAGCGGAGGACCCGCCCGGCGAGGGCAATCCCCCGGCGAGCACGATGGACAGGCCTGGCGCGCCCTGGCACAGCGCCCGGCGGGCCATGACGAGGGCATCACCGCCGTTGTTGCCCTTTCCGGCCGCGAACACGAGCGGTCCCCCGGGGAGCCTTCCCTGGCACTGAGTCTTGACGAAGAGAGACCAGGCGCTCACGCCTGCGTCTTCCATCAGAAACGCACCGGGAATCGCGAACTCGTCCTGGGCCCGCCGGTCGATCAGCGTCATGGCCTCCGAGCTCACGATCTTCATTTTCAATCGCCCTTCAGAAGCATGTCGGATCTCCACCACGTCACGTGCGCCCTGGTCTGGTCCACCAGGAGGCCGTACACGAGTCCCGTGGGGGAAAGTCGAAGATCGCGAAAGCTGAGCTCCGAGTCCTCGATGACCATGTACCGCCTGGCCCGTACTCTTCCCCCCTGGTCCAGGATCTGCAGCGTATAGAGATTGGAGTCGGCGAATCCGAGGAGGTAGTAGAATCCGTTCGCGCTCACGCCAATCAGGTCATTGGGCGGCGCAGGGATTTCGGTTGTCTTGAGCCCGGCCGTTTCCTTGCGGGGAGGATTCTGCGGAAGGTCGACAAAGGAGTCGTACCGGCGGGTCCGGAGGTTCAACCGGTACACGCGCGCGGTGACGGAATCATCCTGGGACGAATTGGCGCGCGCGGGGTCATCCGAAGGCTCGCGATACAGGTAGACCATGAAATAGAGGAACGGATTCTGCATGTCGGGAATGATATTCACGAGCGCCGGAGTCACTCCCTTTTCAGCCGTGACGGGAAGGTGGGCGGAATCGATTTCCACCTGGTAGAGCAGCGTGCCTTCCCGGGAATACCAGAAGACCTCCCAGGACTGGGGCAGGCGTGTCACGACAACCAGATCGTCCTTCGCGGTGACGTGCATTGCCATGATATAGGGAAACGGCGTCCCCCCGATGCCTTCCTGTCCCAGGTACCCCTCGGGTTTACCCTTGCGGTCAAAGCGCAGGACAACCCGGGTGAGAAGCACACCGTGAGCGCTGTCCTTCACGACTTTCGCCTCGGGAACGCCGTCCTCCACGTACAAGGTCCTATCGCTTGCGACCGCGATCTCTCCGATGTCCATGAAGGGATAGCTGACCGCGCCTCGTGTGCTGACCAGGTCGTCTGGCGAGGTCTTGTTCTGGTCGCTGCTTGCGCTTGCCGGAGCGCTGGGCGCCGGCTGATCCATGAACACCGGGGCGGGGTTGGTCTGCGCGTTGTACAGGAGGAAGATCAAGTCACCGTAGGAGGAGAAAACCATCACCTTGCCGGAGTTTCCGTTGGCAAGGTAGAACCATCCGTCCCTCATGTAGATGCGCGTCTTTTTCTCCACGTTGCCGCCGCTCGACGGGAACAGGTCGACCTGGTTGTCCAGCTTGCCAAGGGAAAGAGAGAAAAGCTCCGTCCCAACGAGCTCCTCGATCTCTTTCTTCTGGCACCCGACAAGCGACAGGACGGAGACAACGACGGGAATGACAACGGCTATGGAGGCTGTGAAGAAGCGGCGCGACATCTGCTTCGCCATGGTAGCGGGCTTCCCTTGACCTGTCAATCTCTCGAAGGGTACATTGGCCGTATGCTCCAAAACATTCTCACGTTCCTCCTGGGCTCGAAGCACGAGCGCGACCTGAAGGAGCTGGTCCCGATAGTGCAGAAGGTCAATGAGCTTGAACCAGCGGTCATGACATACCCGGATTCGCGATTTGCAGAGAAGACGGCCGAGTTTCGAGACCGTCTGGCCAGGGGAGAGCGCATTGACGCGCTCCTTCCTGAAGCGTACGCGCTGGTGCGCGAAGCTGCCCGCAGAAAGCTCGGCGAAAGGACCTTCGATGTCCAGCTCATGGGCGCCGTTGTCCTTCACAAGGGCAGGATCGTGGAAATGAAGACCGGCGAGGGAAAGACCCTCGCGAGCGTCCCCGCGGCCTACCTCAACAGCCTCACGGGCCAGGGCGTTCACATCGTGACCGTGAACGACTACCTGGCGGAACGCGACGCCGCGTGGATGAGCCCTATCTACAACCTGCTGGGAGTGTCCGTCGGGGTCATTCTCAGCCAGATGGACAATACGCAGCGCAAGGAGGCGTACTCCAAGGACATCACCTACGGGACCAACAACGAGTTCGGTTTCGACTACCTGCGGGACAATATGTGCTGGAGCCCGGCGGACAAAGTCCAGCGCGGTCACGCCTACGCCATCGTGGACGAAATCGACAACATCCTCATTGACGAGGCCCGCACGCCCCTCATCATCTCGGGGATGGCGGAGGACGACACGTTCAAGTTCGCAGAGGTGAACAAGCTCGTCGAACAGCTCACGGAAGTGCAGAAGGACCCGGCCACGGGGGAGTACCCCGAGGGGACCGAGCCGACCGTCGGGGACTACAAGCTGGAGGAAAAGAACAAGCGGGTGACCTTCACGGACGAGGGAATGAACCACGCGGAAAGCCTGCTGCTCAAGCGCGGGTTGATCAAGGATTCGCTCTTCACGGACCAGAACTTCGAGTATATCCATTACTTCACCCAGGGCCTTCGCGCCCACAAGCTCTACGCCAAGGACGTGGACTACGTGGTCCAGGACGGGAAGGTCCAGATCGTGGACGAGTTCACCGGGCGCATTCTCTACGGGCGCCGCTACTCAGAGGGCCTGCACCAGGCCATCGAGGCCAAGGAGCGGATCAAGATCGCCCAGAGGAACCGAACCCTCGCCACCATCACCTTCCAGAACTATTTCCGCATGTACGGCAAGCTCGCCGGAATGACGGGCACGGCGGACACGGAAGCCCAGGAGTTCGCGAAGATCTACAACCTCGAGGTGGTGGTCATTCCGACCAACCGCCCCGTCGTGCGGGACGACATGGACGACGTGATCTACCTGACGGAAGAGGAAAAGCTCCAGGCCATCTGTGACGGCATCGCTGAGCTGCACGCCAAGGGCCAGCCTGTCCTCGTTGGGACCATCTCCATAGAGAAATCAGAGCGACTGGCGCGCATGCTCGTGGGCCGCGGCATCCGCCACGAGGTCCTCAATGCCAAGAACCACGCGCGCGAGGCGTTGATCATAGCGGATGCGGGTGCGCGCGGGTCTGTCACAATCGCCACCAACATGGCGGGCCGCGGAACCGACATCAAGCTCGGCGGGAACCCCGAGTTCAGGGCGCGCAAGGCGGCGGGCACACAGGCCCCCGAAGAGGTCTTTCGCAAGGCGTTGACGGAGGAATACGGGAAGTGGCAGGCGGACTACGTCGACGTGAAAAGCATCGGGGGGCTCCACGTCCTGGGCACGGAGCGCCACGAAGCGCGGCGCATCGACAACCAGCTTCGCGGAAGATCGGGCCGGCAGGGGGACTCCGGGTCCTCGCGGTTCTACATCTCGCTGGAGGACGACCTCATGCGCCTGTTCGGCGGGGAAAACATCAAGGGGCTCATGTCCCGCATGGGTATGAAGAAAGGCGAGCCGATAGTGCATCCCTGGCTGAACAAGTCAATAGAGCGCGCCCAGAAGAAGGTGGAGGAGCGCAACTTCGAGGTGCGCAAGCACCTGTTGGAATACGACGACGTCCTCAACGAGCAGAGGAAGTTCATCTACCAGCGCAGGGACGAGATCATCTCCGACCCGCATCTCACGGAACGCATCATCGCGACAGGTGAGGAGATCTTCGCGGAGATCTTCGACGCATTCCGGACCTCGGGGGACACGCCGCAGGGCAGGGTCAAGACGCTGCTCGCGTCGCTCAAGGAAAGCCTTCTCTTCGATCCTGAGCAGAGCCCCGCCGAGCTTGCCGCCATGTCGGCCGAGGACCTGGACAAGGCCATTCGGGTGGGCCTCCGCGCAACCATCGAGTCCAAGAAAGAGGAGATCGGAGAGGAGATCCTGAACGGCTTCATCCGCTTCGAATACCTTCGCAACATCGATTCGCGGTGGCAGGACCACCTCGAGAACCTGGAAGCCCTGCGGGAAGCGGTCTACCTGCGCGCGTACAGCCAGAAGAACCCGCTTCTGGAGTACAAGCTGGAGGGGTTCCAGATCTTCGACGAGATGCTCTACGACATCAAGACGGCGCTTGCCAAGAAGATATTCCGAGTGCGCATCCAGCAGGCTCCTGCGCAGCCGGCAGCCGCCGCCCGACCCGCTGCAGCGCTGCAGGCTTCCCATAGCGCAATGGGGCAGTTTGCCGCCGGTGCAAGCTCGGGAACGACCGCGGTCTCAGCGGGGGGCCTCGGGGGCAACGGCAGGAGCGCCGGAGGCGACAGGGGTGGCGCTTCGGCAGCTCAGCCGCAGCAGGTCCAGGTCAAGCGGACAGTGCCCAAGGTGGGACGCAACGACCCCTGTCCCTGCGGTTCAGGGAAGAAGTACAAATACTGCCACGGACAGTGAGTCCTACCGTGTCACCCGGTAGCGGGTGTGCGCAAGGGTCGCCCCGAACCCGTACGCCAGCCCCGCGCCTGTGACGGCAAGGCTCAGCGCCTGGAGCAGCGTTCCGACCCGCGCAAGCGCGGCGGATCGAAAGGCGGTGAGAAGGATACCGGCAAGAGCGGGCACGTTCACCAGGAACAGCGCGAGCAGACCAGAGGTAAAAAGGGAAAGCGACTCTTCGCTTCCGGCTGCCCTGCGCCCCTTGGATGCGCGGACCCAGCCACCGATGGCCGTGCAGAGTGCCATGTATCCGTCCAGCGCCAGGAGAAAGACCACCAGGACAAGCAGCGGCAGCAGGAGGACCCCGACCACGGAGGCGATGATCAGAACGACGGCCAGGGGGATCACCACGAGGGAGACAACAAGGGTTATGAGGGCTTGCCGCCAGAGCGACGGCAAGGCCTGCTGCATCTGACGCGCATGGGTGGCAAGGTAGTAGGAGCTCAGGAACAGCGCCGAGCCAAAGAGGACATAGCCCAGGACAACGCCGGCCAGCTCGAGGGCCTGCGCTGAAAACTGCGTCCCCAGGACCCCGAGCAGGGGGACTTTGAGGCCGGGGAGCTGACTCACCGTCCCGCCCACCACGGCACGCGGACTGGCATTCAGCCTCCCGCCTATCACGACGACATTGCCGGTCACTTCCGCCCTCGGGGAAAGTTCAGCGTCCGCACCCACCACCCAGAGGTCCCCGTCCACGCGGGAATCCACTGTCACCCGGCCCCCCACGCTGAGAAGGTCTCCCCTGTGCGGTGAGCTCACGACCACGGGCGCGCCGATGCTCGCGCCTCCGCCCATGAGAAAAGCAAATCCGTTCAGCCCGATGGAGACGCTTGTTTCTCCGTTTCGATAGACGACCCTGAGGGGAAGCACGCTCACCAGTCGTCTCTGCTCACCGGATCTCTCCATCAGGCCGAAGGAGAGACCGAGACTCGCCGTCCCGTCTCCCACTTCGATCAGCCCGGGCTGGAGGCGGATCCCCGCCCCCGCGGATCGCTCAGTGGTGTCCTGCGAATACGCTCGAAATAGGCAGAAAAGAGCGAGAAGGGCAATGACGACCAGGACGAGCTTTCTCATTGAGGGCACCCCTCGGTTATTATCGGAGTCCGGAGACAAAAAGTGCCGGGTTCTGCGGCACGCCGAACTTCCTCACTTCGAAGTGCAGGTGCGGGCCGGTGGCATAACCGGTTGCGCCGACTGCGCCGAGGATCGAGCCTCGTACCACCCTGGTTCCCGGGCCCACGAGAATGCGGCTCATGTGACCATAGACATAGGAGTAGCCGAGCTGTCCCCTCACCTCGACATAGTTGCCCAGCACATCGTCCCACCCTGCGTCGCGAACAACCCCCTCGGTGGCTGATCTCACCGCCGAGCCGTAAGGAGCGGCGAGGTCGACTCCGTTGTGTTTTCTCCGCTGTCCGGTGAAGGGGTCCGAGCGGAAGCCGTAGGGCGAAGTCTCCCACGCGCTGGGCAGCGGGTTGGAAACCGCGACGCCCAGGGAGAGGCTGTACTCGTAGCCCGTGTGTTGAACGCCGGGGAAAAACAGCTGCTGCCCGGGCGCGATCTGGTCTCTCGTCACGGCGTTGGCCGCAAGCACCTCTTCCGGTGACACGCCCTTCTTCCTGCAGAGGGCGTCGAAATCCGAATCAAGGGTCACGAATATGCCATCCTGCGTGGGGATCCGTATCTGCTCGCCCACCGAGAGGCTGTGCACTCCCCTTCCCTCGGACCGATTCAAGGAGGAAATCGTGTCCGGATTCAATCCCAGCTTCTGCGCGATTCCCGTGATCGTGTCCCCCGGCCTGACACGATACAGCAGGAAGCTGACCGGGGGCTGAGCCAGGGAGAACCCCCCGACGGGCTGGCCGGGCGGGACGGACCTTTGCGCGTTCGCAACCGAGGCCGCCCTGACGGCTCCCGTGCTGTCGTGGCCGCGAGCGTCCCCCAGCAGCATTGACCAGTCGGACGGATCGAAGAGCACCGGCTCCCCCGGAGGGGGAAAGGGCATCCGTGCGCCCAGCACAAGCACGACCGTGGTCGCCGCGATCATCAGCGCCGCGGCCTTGAGAACCGGCCGTCGAAGCTTTGCGATGGGAAGGTTGCCAATCACGTCCCGAAGCCTGGTTGAAGCCATGATCGCGCCAAGACTATTTCAAGAATGCGAGCGGGTCAACCGCTTCCCCGTTTCTGAAGATCGAGAAGTGGAGGTGGGGACCGGTGCTGTAGCCGGTCGTGCCGAGCTCCCCGATCTTCTCCCCCTGCTGGATCTTCTGCCCTCGCTCCACCACGTAGTGGCTGAGATGGCCGTACAAGGTCTGGTAACCCGAGTGACGCAGGATGACATAGTAGCCGTAGTTGTTGTTGAATCCGACATCCTCCACGGTCCCCGCCATGGCAGCCATGATGGAGGTGCCCGGGGCGTTCACGATGTCAACGCCATTATGGAATCTCTTCACCCCGGTGAAGGGATCCGGCCGAATGCCGAAAAATGAGCTGATCTTGCCGCGCACGGGATAGATGAAGAGGTTTCCGAGGATCCTGTTCAGGTCGTTCGTCCGCATGTGCGCGCCGGGGAGGAAAAGCTCCTGGCCCACGGAGATCACCGAGCTCGGCAGGCGGTTCCAGTCAAGGAGAGCGTTGAGAGAGAGGCCGTTGCCGCGGGCAATCTGCTCCAGGGTGTCACCGCGGCGCACCGTGTACTTCAGCCCGTCCGCGTTCGGTATGCCCAGCGTTGTCCGGGGCGGATGGAACGGGCGTCACGGATGTCGTTCCAGCTGAGGACCGTATCCAGGTTCAACTTGAACTTCTGGGCGATCTGGGAAATCGACTCGCCTGACTGGGCCCTGTAGTCAGAGACCTTCAGGGTGCTGGAAAGAAGGGGATTTGCGGCGGCGCGTGCCGGCGGCGCCTCCTCGGGGACCAGCATCCTGTAGAGATCCTGGTCGGTTTCCGGCGGGCTTGGCAGAAGAGGTCTCTGGAGCGGCAGGGCAGCGGTGCGGACACGGGGAACAAGAAGCACGGTCGCAAGCAGGACAATGGCCAGGACGGCAAGCGCCAGAAGCGACAGCCGGACAAGCTTCGGGAGCTTTCGCGCCGATTGCCCCGGAAGCCCGCGTCCGGGGCCTGCGGGCGCCTGTCCCCGTCCTGCTGCGAGCGGGACGCGACGAAACGGGCCGGTATGGCCGCGGCGCTTTGCCAACGAGGAACCCTGCCTGACATG
Organism: uncultured Spirochaetota bacterium; assembly: GCA_963745235.1. Lineage (GTDB taxonomy): Bacteria > Spirochaetota > Spirochaetia > SZUA-6 > Fen-1364 > Fen-1364. Next base: position 202,944 of record CAVUXE010000052.1, read on the forward strand.
CCCCGCATCCGCGTGCCGGGGTGAGCCTTGATGCGCAGAGGCATGGCTCCGCGCTTCTGGACGTGCTGGCGTTGGAGGACTGCTATCATACGCGCTCTTACCCACATATCGACATTTGTTTCGCCGCATATTACAATGTTCGCGGGAGGGGACCCGTTCTGTGACCGATCGCCGGGAGAAGACTCGCTCGACGCGGCGTCTCTTCATCTTCGCGGGCATACTCGGGCTCGCTGCGGTTGCGCTCCTTGTCCAGCTGGTGCGCCTCACCATCCTCCTTCCCGCCCGTGAAGGGACCGATACTCTTGTCATGCCCCAGGTGGAAAGGGGCGCAATTCTGGACCGCCAGGGGAGAATCCTTGCTGTCACGACGCGCCAGCGCCGGATCTCCGCCTGGGTGCCCGGCTTGACGAACGCCCAGGAAAGCGCCTCGCTGCTTGCCCGGACGCTGGGCATGGACCAGGCGGCCCTGCTGAACAGCTGGAGCCGCCACGATGGATACGTCGTGGTGAAGCGCAAGGTCACCCCGGAGGAGGCGCAGGCCATCACTGCTTTGAAAGCGCAAGGGAAGCTCGCCGGGGTCCGCGTGGAGGATGACTTCGGAAGGTTCTATCCCCAGGGGAGGCTCGCGTCCCATGTGGTGGGATACGTGGGGGCGGACAACGTCCCGTGGGACGGGATCGAATACACTTTCAACGACGACCTGGCACCGCAGCCGGTGGGGACAGACTCCGACACGGTGTTCGGCAGCCAGGTCTTCCTCACCATCGACGCGGGAATCGAATACCAGGTCGAAAAAATCGCCCGCGCCGCCTTCGAGGCGAACAAGCCGGACTCCCTCACGATTCTCGTGATGGATTCGCGCTCGGGGGAGATCCTTGCCTATTGCTCTCTGCCCGACTTCGATCCCAACGAGTTCCAGGGGGATTCCCCCATCATCGATCGAAACTCTCTGATCAATCGTCCCCTTGCCGTATCCTATGAGCCGGGCTCGACCTTCAAGATCTTTTCACTCTCCTCCCTGCTGGAGCTGGGTGCCATTACGCCGGAGAGTCACTTCTTCACGCCCGGGTTCTACGTGAGGCGCCTTTCAAACGGGGACACAATCCGTATCGGGGACGTCGGAAAAAACGGCAACCTCACCCCGCGGGAGATCATCGAATACTCGAGCAACTCGGGCGCCGCATATGCCTCGGACAAGACAGACAACGAGAGCCTCTACCGCATGCTGACGCGCTTCGGCTTCGGGAGGCCCACCGGCCTTCCGCTCCTGGGGGAAACGGCCGGGCTCCTGCGCAAGCCCTCTCTCTGGTCCGCGCGCTCCAAGCCCACTGTCACCATCGGCCAGGAGATTTCCGTGTCCGCCGTCCAGATGGTCCAGGCGGCAACCGCCATCGCCAACGGCGGGGTTCTCCTGAAACCCATCATCGTGAAGAAGATCGTGTCCCCGGACGGCAAGGTGGTCAGGGAGTACAGCCGTGAGCCGCTCTGGGAAGCGGTCTCACCGGGCGTGGCCGGTGAGATGCTGGACTTCATGGAAGCAGCGACATCCCCGGCCGGCACGGCCCGCAGGGTCGCAATCCCCGGGATCCGCATCTCCGCGAAGACGGGAACGGCGCAGGTGGCTTCCGCGACCGGCGGCTATTCCGACAGCGATTTCATCGCCTCCCTGCTGGGCATCTTCCCCACGGATGACCCGCGGCTGATCATATACGTGGTGATGCAGAATCCCAAAGGGCAGAGCTACTACGGCTCGACCATCGCCGCCCCTATTTTCCACGACGTGGCCGTGGCCATCGTCGACCTCCTGGGGATCCCGCGGGAAGGGACCAGGTCGGTGAACGCGCCGGCCGAGGTGGCGGTAACGCTTCCCCGACAGGTGGAGATCGCAGCTGTCATGCCCGACCTCCTGGGAACCCCGAAGAGGCTGCTTCTCCCGCTCCTTCTGCGAAAGGACATCTCGGTCTCGATCAAGGGCAGCGGCTTTGTCGTGAAGCAGGACCCGCGGCCAGGCGCGCCTGTCGCTGCGGGAATGAAGATAACGCTGGAGCTGCAGTGAGCTTTGGCGAGAAAAACCGCGCGGCGCTCCAGGTCCATCACCCGGAGGTCGCGCGCCGCCTTGCTGAAGTCCCCGAAGAGGAAGGACGCGTCCAGGTCATCCCGACCACTTCCGGCGCGCCCACGGCAAAGAGCCACGGTGTGTCCATTCACAGTCGCTATGATCCACGCGCCGAGGCTGAGCGACAGGTGGCCCGAGACGTGGATGAAAGGACTTCGGCGGTTGTCGTCCTGGGTTTCGGCCTCGGCTACGCAGCGGAGGAGGTATGGCGCAGGTTCCCCGAGCTGCCCATTCTGGTCCTGGAGCCGGATGCTACCCTGTTCGCGGCCGCGCTCCAGTCCAGAGACCTCGCCGGGCTGTTCTCCGATGAGCGCGTCTCCTTCCTGGTGGCGTCGAAGCCGGAGGAGGTCTCGGCCCTTCTGCCTGCCCTTCCCCTTGCAAGACCTGCATTCCTCCGCCTGCGGCCAGCCATCGAGAGCTATCCGGGCTGGTTTCGCGTCGCAGAGGAGGTTGTGCAGTCCTGGCTCCTGAGGCGGGAGATCAACCTCAACACGCTCAACCGCTTCGGACGGCTGTGGGTGAGAAACCTCGTCCGCAACATGAGGTCCTTCCTCCATGCTCCGGGTATCTCGCGCCTCCAGGGCCTCTGCACCGGGCTTCCCTCCCTCGTCATCGCGGGGGGACCTTCGCTCGACCGCGTTATTCCATACCTTTCCTCTCTGAGAGAAAGGCTCGTCATAATTTCGGTCAACACACCGCTGGCCCGCTGCGCGGAAGCAGGAGTGCAGCCGGATTTCGCCGTCGTGGTCGACCCGCAGTACTGGGCTTCACGGTTCATGGATTGGACGCAGCCGCGCCCGGGGACGGGGAACGCGGAAGAGGCGGCCCGCCTCATCGTCGCCGAGCCCTCCACGCACCCCCGCCTGCTGCGAAACTCCCTGCCCGCCTCGAAGGGGCAGGCAACGTTGTACCTTTGCAGCTCTCTGTTCCCTCTCGGCGAGACGCTGGAAGCGGCCGTCGGACAAAAAGGCAAGCTCGGGGCGGGAGGGTCCGTGGCAACTGCCGCGTGGGACCTTGCGCGACACCTCGGCGCGAGCCCCATCTACACGGCCGGCCTTGACCTGGGATATCCCGGCATGCGCACTCACTGCAAAGGCGTATTTACTGAAGAGCTGTGGCTCTCCGTGTGCAGCAGGCTGCGGCCGATGGAGACGAGCTCTTTCCGCTACCTGCGCGAGATAGGCCTGTTTCCGGTGCCCTCGGCCGCCGGTGGCTCGACGCAGACGGATCGACGCATGCTCCTGTACAAGTGGTGGTTTGAGAACCAGCTCACGATGCACCCCGAAGCGCAAACGTTTAGCCTTTCCCCCGACAGCGTTGCAATTCAGGGCATGCCCCTGGCACGGCTGTCAGAAGTCCTGTCCCTCCCGCCGGTGCGGCAGGAAATCGATGCGCGGATTGAACGAGAGAGGCGCGAAGCGGCGGAAGAAATGTCCACGCGCGAAGACGAGCCGGTTCTCCGACAGGCTTTGGAAGACCTGCTGCGGGGGCTTGGAGAGCTGGAGGCCCTTTCGGCACGTGCGCTGGAGGCAAATCAGGCGCTGGGCTCCGTCCTTCCCGACCGGGAAGCCGCGGCCGAGCTCCTGTCGGAGCTGGATGGCATTGATCGGCGCATCCTGGCCGTCTCGCAACGGAGCATTGCCGGCTTCCTCATGCAGTCCGACATCCACCGGATTGGCGGCCGGGGGGAGGGCAAGGTCTCGCAAAATGAGACCCTCTCTGACGGCGCCGCTTTATACCGGGGAATCATGGAATCTGCGCTGTGGCAGAAGGATATCATCCGCAAGGCGCTGACAGAGCTCTGATTTCCCTAAAGGTTCCGGATGCTCCGCCGATCTTTACAATTGAGGACAGGTTCCTCAATTTCGAAATGACGGTATGCTCTTGACGTCCAGGCATACCGTTTTTTTTTGCAACTCAGGCGCTTCGCAGCGCCTTCTCGATTGCGGACAGGATACGCTCCGGCTTGAAGGGCTTGACGATGAAGTCCTTCACCCCCGCCCTGATTGCCTCCACGATCAGGCTCTGCTGGCCGAGGGCCGAGCACATGATCACCTTGGCCTTCGGATTTATGGAGAAGATCTTTCGCATGGCCTCCAGGCCGTTCATGTTCGGCATCGTAATGTCGAGGAGCACGAGATCCGGGTTCAGGCTCTGGAACTTGTCCACCGCGTCAATCCCATCCGCCGCTTCACCCACGACGGAGTATCCCCTTTCGGTGAGGATCTCCTTCTGGATCATTCGCATGAAGCTCAGATCGTCCGCGATGAGAATGGTCGCTCCCATGTGCCTCCCTTTCAGAAATTGTCGCGTCTGATGAATGACGTGTCAAGTATAAAAACGAGCTGGCCGTCATCCAGAACGGACACCCCCGAAAAGAGCCTGAGCGGGTTCACCAGGTCATCCACCGGCTTGATCACGATCTCTCGCTCCTCGATGAGCTCATCCACGACCAGGAAGCCCCGGCTCTCCCCGTGGCGGAGCACCGCGGCGAAATACTCCTCCCGGGGCCTTCGTTCCCGTCCAAGGAGGCCGGCAAGGCTGTACAGGCTGATCGTATCTCCCCATCCACGGAGCCGCCTCGCCCCCTTCCTCGAGCGAGATCTCCGCCGCCGGGACCTTCGCCGTGCTGTCGAGGTCCGTGAGCGGGATGGCATACATCTGCGCTTCGTCCGCCACGAGAAGCGAGTTCACGATGGTGAGTGTCAGGGGGAGCCGCAGGATGATCCGGGTCCCCTTGCCTTCCTCACTGACCAGCTCGACGTCCCCTCGCAGGTCGTTTCGGATCCTCGTGGCCACCACGTCCATGCCGACTCCGCGGCCGGACAGGTCGGTGACCACATCCTTTGTGCTGAATCCGGGGAGGAAAACCAGCTCGCGCACCTCTGCGTCTCCCAGGGCGGCAGCTCCCGGAATTCCGAGGCTGATTGCCTTCTGGCGTATGCGCTCGGTGTCCAGGCCCCTCCCATCATCGGCAAGCTCGATGACAATGGTTCCGCCCTGGCGCCGGGCGCTCACGGTGATCTTTCCCCTCTCGGGTTTCCCCAGCCTGACGCGCTCTTCCGGAAACTCCAGCCCATGGTCAAGGGAGTTTCGAATCACATGGGTCAGCGGATCGGAGAGCGCTTCGATGATGCTTCTGTCGATTTCGGTGTCTTCCCCCGACAGCACGAGGTCCACGGGCTTTCCCAGCTTCCGTGAGAGGTCCCGGACCAGCCGAGGGAACTTGTTGAAGATAATGGAGATGGGGATCATGCGCGTGTCACGCATGGCCTGCTGCATGCCGCTTGAAAGCTTTTCCAGCGAGTCCGAAGACTCGACGAGCTCCTCACGGATGGACTCCGCATCCATTCCCCTCGCCACGCCGTCGGAAAGCCTGGACATGTGGGCCTTGTGGAGGACCAGCTCAGCCACAAAGCTCCACAGCTCGTCGAGCTTCCTGGTGTCGACGCGGATGGAGGTCTTCTCAGCGGGCGCGGTCCTTCCCGTCATTTCAGTGCCAGCGGGAGCGCCTGAGCCGTCCCGCGGGTTTCCCCCGGACGGATAGTCCATCTGCTCCACGGTCACCGAAGCAATCTGGTCCACGCGGGCCGCATCCTTGAGCGTGTCTCCACCCAGTGGCGCCGTGAGGTAGAAGACCGTTCTCCCATAGAGGGAATCATCCACCGGCGCCCCGTCCATGGCGGGCACTACCTTGATGACATTCACCGCCTGCTCGAGGTTGCTGAACACCAGAAATGCGCGTACGAACTTCATGGGCTCGTCGGGAGTCACCGTGACGGTGAGGCGCACAAGTGATTCCCCGCGGTCTCGCGCTTCGGCAATCCTGCGAAGCTCCACCTCGTTGAAGGGTGTTTCCCTGTTCCCATCCGCGGTTTCACCAGCCGGAGGGGCTCCGTTCGAAGCGGGCCTTGCAACCGGCCTCCGCCGGTCTGCGATCAGCGTCGAGAGGCCCGTGACGACGTCCTCTGCCCCGGATTCGCTTTCTTTCCCGCTCTGGGAGATCTCGTTCATCAGCACCGCCGCGCGGTCCGCGCCGGCCACGAGCCTGTCCAGCACGTCCCTGCTCAGGGCCAGGTCCCCGCTTCGAATCTGCCCCAGGACGTCTTCCATCAGGTGGGCCAGGCCGGACAGCGACGTGTATCCCATGAGCGCGGCTTCCGACTTCAGGGAATGGGTCAGGCGGAAGATTTCGTTGACCAGCTCACGGCTTTCAGGCGATGCCTCCAGCGCGGAAAGAGATTCGCCGAGCTTCTGGACAAGCTCCTCGCTTTCCTCCAGAAAGGCGCGTCGGAGCCTTCCATCATCCGGTCCTGGTGCCGCTGACATGTCACACCTGCGCGGCGCCCTGCAGATCCCTGCCGGCGCTCAGAACACGCTGCAGATCGAGAATGAGAAACAGGGTCCCATCACGCTGCGCCACGCCCCCTGTGAACTGCGCATGCGCGCCAGGCTCCTGATTTGACTCCCGCTGGACGCTCGCTTCGTTGATGTCGACGATTTCCCGCACATCGTCAACCATCAGCCCGCAGACGCGGCTTCCCATTCTGATGATGATGATCCTGGCCCGCGATGCAACGTTCCCGGCAGTCCCGCCCGCCCCCTGCGCCGCCTGAGCATCACTGATTCCCAGACGTGCCCGCAGGCTCACGACGGGAATGACGTCCCCGCGGAGGTTGATGACGCCGGGAACGAACGGCGCGGCCTTGGGAACGCTCAAGATGCCTTGGGGCCGGATGATCTGCATCACCTGGTCCACGGGAACGCAGTAGCGACCCGTGCCAAGGATGAACGAGACGTACCTCCTGCTGGGGCTTCCCTGGGCGCTGCTGGGGCTTCCCTGGCTGCTGGCGCTTCCCTGGGCGCTGCTGGCGCTTCCCTGGGCGCTGCTGGCGCTTCCCTGGGCGTGTGCCGCATCTTCCTTCATCATAGCTGTTCCTCGTCCGACCGCGGCGCCGGCTGCGACATTCTCTGGCGTTCCAACGAAATGATGAGCTCGACCTCACCAAGGGGCATACCAACACGCGCCGCAATAAGCGAGGCAGAGAAGCCCGACTGGCTCAGCATCACCACCCTTTCACGCAGGTCCTGCCTGTCGGATGCCGGCACGCCTTTTCCAAGGCTTCCAGATGGTCCCGCCACGTTGCCGCGCTGGCCCGTCTTCTCAGAGAGCTCCACGGATAACGAGGCCCGCGACCGTGCAGCCGCGGCAGGCTCGCTTTTCGGGCTATTCGCGCTTCCCTGGGCGCCGCTGGCGCTTCCCTGGGCGCCGCTGGCGCTTCCCTGGGCGCTATTTGCGCTTGCCCGGGCGGCACGTGTTCCCCCCTCGACCAACCTGCTGTAAACCTTTGCCCCCACGTCGTGCTTCTCTGTCTCCCGCTGGAGCAACGCCACTTTCCTGTCCGCGGCAGCGAGGACATCGTTGAGGCCAGTTATCCTGTCCTCCAGGAGGGCCACGTTTCGTTCCGTGGTCTGGTTCAGCTCCACGACCAGCCTGCTTACCTCGTCTCGCAGCTCTGCAATCTGCGTAGCCGCGCTCGTCGCCCGGCGAACGCGGTCACGAAGGACGGCGTAGACAAGGAGGAGCCCGCCTACGTCGATGACCAGCGTAATGAGCACGACATACCACATGGAGATCAGCCTGTCACGTCGATGTTTCTGCCCAGCTCAGGATCCCGAAAGACCTCGGCGCGGGGAGCCGGTTTTGCCGGGGTCTTGCCCCGTTGCCCTCGCTCCCTGCGGCCGGCGGATTCCCGTCGCGCGCGATCCTTGATCTGCTCCGGCCCCTCTTCCTGGTGCTGGGTCTCGTTCACGTCGTTGTCCCGCTGCTCGGTTTTCTGCACCAGCAGGGACCCCTGGAGGGACTGAGCCTGCGGCGGTGCATCCCGTTGGACCGCCTGCTCCTTGCCAACCTGATTCATCTGGGAAAAGAGTGTCTGGAGGTCTATCGGCAACAAGGGCATATCAGTGTCTCTTCATCAGGTCTTCATCGAATATCTCGTACTTCGTGACTTTCACCTCTCCGCTCTGGAGGAAGAAAGTGACGAACTTGAACTCCGTGCGAACGGCAAGGGCCGCGTTCTTGATGGCCAGCTTGACGCCGGGGAAAACCCTTTCCGAAGCCGAGATTTTCCCGATGGTGTTGAGCGACGCAAGGTACGTGTTGATCGTGGCGATTTCCCGTGTCGTCTCGTCAAGCTGTCCAAGGAGCTGCGAGCGCTTTTCGCTCTGCTCGGTGAGATACTGCGCCTTTTCGGGCGGCAGCTTCTTCTGCGCCTTCTGCAGGGTCTCCAGGGTTTTGATGTTGAGCTCGACTTCTTCGAGAGATTTCTCCACCTGCCGCCGCGTCTCCTCCAGGGTGACCAGCCGCTCCTTGCTGCGCGGATCATAGCCGACTTCCAGGAGAGTCTCCGTCCCGGCCACCGAGCCCAGGATCTTGGAGTTGATTTCCTCTGACGCCCGGAGGCGTCCACCGACGATCTGGGCCCGTTTCCCCTGGCAGAGGATCATCCTGTTGGCGTCCACGTAGGAATGGACGATTCCGTCAGTGACAACGACGTTCTCACCGGCATCCACGTGGGCATGCTCGATGAACTTCGAATACAGCGTCTTCCCGCAGTGCACCTTCCCCTCGGTCTTGGCGGCGATCCCCTGGTGGACCACGATGTCGCCTTCCGCGTCCAGTGTGCATTTTCCGACGCTCCCGAACACCTCGATATTGCCGGCGGCCTTCACGGAAAAGCCGTCCTCAACGTTGCCTCTCACCACCACGGTCCCCAGGAAAAGGACGTTCCCCGTGTGAAGGTCGACGTTTCCGGCAACGGTGTAGATGGGCTCGACGTTGACTCTCCCCGCGAGGAGAAGAACCTGCCCGGCGATCTCAGCCAGCGCGGAAAGGCCGTCTTCGGAGAGCCTGACGTTCTTTCCAACCACCAGGTCGCAGTCCTTTCCCTTCTGCGCGGGGATCAGTTTTCCGGTAACGGTCTGGCCGGGCTGCCCCGGCTCTGCAGGAATCTTGTTGGCAAGGACCTGCCCTGCAATGACGTTTTCCACGCGGGAGATATCCTTGAAATCCACCCTCCCGTCCCGCTCCTTCAGCTTGACCGCGTCCCGCTGCCCCTTGAAATTGTAAACGACGTGGGCATCTGCCCCGTCACGCGCCTTTGTCCCTTCCGCCACAACCACCGGCCGCCCGTACCGGGGGGAGGACTCGAACTCCCGAAGGACCTCATCCTTCATTCCGTGAGTGACGCCCTTGCTCTCGAGGAAGCTGCGCACGTACTCCACGGAAATGTCAGCCCCACCCGGTCCGGGCTCCGTGACCACCATGACCGCCTTCATCTCCCCGTCAGTGATGTCGATGGATGCTGTGGAGTCACGCGAAGGGTCGTAGCGGATATCGGCAACCCGGATGTACTCTCCGTCCGCGTGCTTCACCACGCGGGAGACGAGCGCCGTATCGTAGTTGGAGACGCCACGCAGGGAGAGCTTCTCGAAAGCCATGACATCCGATGGGCGGGGTCCCCTGCCTTGCGGCTTGGTGACCTTGAGAAAGGCGCCCTCGCTTCCGATGCGAACGAACACCTCGCCCGGCAGGTCGTGCGGGCGCTCGGGTTCCCGTGCCGCCTCCTCCGCCCTCCTGCGCTCCTCCGCCGCGCTCTCCGCATCAGTCTTCACCTGCCGCGATTTCTCGTAGACATGGAGCTTCCATGGCCGTGCGCCCCACTCCCATGGTCCCGCCGCTGCCCTTCTGCAGCACCTCGTATTCCAGGTTCCGCAGGGGAGTGCCAAGCTCGATGGAAGCGCGTTTCAGCCCCTCCGGGAGCTTTCAGCCTCCAGCGTGATGGTGCGGTTCTTCGCGTCCTCTTCCGCCTGTCTCCTCATGTACTCCTGGAGCTGCTCCAGGTTGATGGTGCCTGCCATGCTCTTTCCTAGACGAGCCCCCGCTTGAAGCTGGTGAGCTTGGCGCGCAGACGCATGACCGCCTTCGTATGCAGCTGCGAGACCCTGCTTTCCGTCACTGCGAGCACTTCCCCGATCTCCTTAAGGGTCAGATCTTCATAATAGTAGAGCACGAGGACCTTCTTTTCCTTGTCCGGCAGCTCTTTGATCGCGTCCACGATGACGCGCTTGATCTCCTCTTTTTCCACGATCGTGTCCGGGTTGAGGCTGCCCGGGCTTTCGATGCTTTCCGCGATGGAGATCTTGTCGTTGTCTTCCCCCGTGTACCAGATGTCGTGAAGGGACAACATGGAGGTGCCGCTGATCTTGAGCATCATCTGCTGGAAGTCCTTGAGATCCATTTCCATGCCGGAAGCGATCTCCTCGTCAGAGGCGGCCCGTCCGAGCGAAGACTCCAGACGCCGCACGGTTTCCTCCACCTCGCGCGCTTTCTGCCGCACCGAACGGGGCACCCAGTCGATGGTGCGAAGCTCGTCGAAAATCGCTCCGCGGATCCGTGTGACCGCGTACGTCTTGAACTTCACGTGCTTGCCGGGATCGAACTTGTCGATCGCATCGAACAGGCCGAAGACGCCGAAGCCGACCAGATCGTCGAACTCCACGTTCTGGGGCATGCCCAGGGCGATCTTTCCCGCCACGTACTTCACGAGGGGCGCGTACTGCCTCACGAAGAAGTCCCGCAGCTTCTGGTCCTTCGTTCGGCGGTAGAGCTTCCAGAGATCTTCCTCGGACTTTCCATCCCAGCGGCTGTCAGCCATGCTTGCTCTATCCCTTTTCATCCCGTTTCAAGACTGTGCGGATAGCCCGCGCCAGTGTCGCAGGATCCTGGCTGCCGAGGGCTCCTTTCATTTCATCCTCCGGAGTTGCCGAAAGGTCCCCGCCCCTCGGGGAGCGGCGTGGGGGAGCTGCCCGCGCACCGGGAGAAACGCCCCCGAGGGACGAGATGTCAGGAAGCCGGCCCAGGTCCGAATCCGTCTCCGGCGCTTCGTCGACCTCCGGTTCGCTTTCGCCGGACCCCTCATCTCCGACGCTTTCGGCCTCTTCAACCGAATCCGCTCCGGCGTCCTGCTCGTCAGCGGCTGGTGCAACGGCGCCCGCGTCTGTGAGCGGCGGAAGCACGTCGTCAAGCTCGTCTCCCAGAACGTCGCCCGGGGAGCCGCCTCCGCCCTCACCCATGTCCATTGCCGAAGTCTCCTCCGGGACCGTTGCTTCCTCTTGCACGGAGGAAAAGTCCGCAGCATCCGACTCCTGCGGCGTCTCCGGCCGAACAGGACGAGAGCCTGAAGCGCGCGCGTATGCCCCCGCGCGAACCGCCGCGGACGGGCTCTCTTCCGGCAACGTGATATCTATGGTCTGGCCGCTTGTTCCCTCTTTGGGTGCCCCACCGACCAGCTCGGGCAGGTATTTCGCGAGGATATACCGGGCAGCGGCTCCAAGACACGCGAAGAGAATTGCAAGAAGAAAAGCTCTTGCCAGCGCCGCTCCGAAGGGGTTGCGGCTGACAAGACCCACCAGCAGGGAAAGGCAGAAGGCGCCGGCCGCAGCAAATCCGGCCATCTTCCCGTACTCCCTCACGATGTCCTTCACCGGACCGATCCCCCTTCCTACAGTAGGGGAAACAGGGCTCAGAGTCAACAAACCCGCGACGCGCTCCCCCTATTTCCCGCTTCCGAAGAGCTTTTTCAGGAACACCGGGATGCCTTTCCCGTCCCGATAATCGAAATGCTCCAGCCTGCCCAGCAGATGCCGGATGCAGACTGACGCCTTTGCCTTGGGATCGAAGATCAGGAACGGCTTCTGCCGCACCACGGCGCTGTGGACAACGGGGTCGTCGTACACGAACCCCAGGTAATCCACCTTGAGATTCAGAAATTGACCGGCAATGTTGATGACCCGCTCCGCTACCTTCTTGCCCTCCACGACAGACCGCACCCTGTTGACCACGAGCTTCAACCCGAGATCCAGGTTCTCTATTTCCGTGGCGATGATCTTGATGATGCCGTACGCGTCCGTGATTGCGGTGGGCTCAGGTGTCGTGACAATGAGAGCGTCGTCCGCGGCGGCGATGAAGGAAATGACGTTGTTCGACACTCCTGCCGCGCAATCAATGATCAGCACGTCCGCGTTGGAAAGCGCTGCAAGCTCTGCGATGAACTCGCGCCGCTCCTCCTCGGTGAGATTTGCGATCTTGGAGAACCCCGAGGCCCCCGCTATGATCTTGATCCCGTAGCTGGTCTCCACCAGGATCTCGGAGAGCGTCTTCTGCTTGCGAATGAGATGGTACAGGTTGTAGCGGGGGATGACGCCCAGCACAACGTTCACGTTCGCCAGCCCCAGGTCAGCGTCCATAACGATGACCTTCTTCCCGGCCTGCGCGTAGGCGAGGGCGAGGTTGATGGCGATGTTCGTCTTGCCGACGCCGCCCTTGCCGCTCGACACGGCAATGATGCGGGTGGCCTTCCTGGCCTCGGGTCCGGCGGACCCACCCGCCGCCCTTTCCTTTCGCGCGGAAGGGGTCCCCGCCGCGCTGCCCGCGCTGACGAGCTCTCTCAGCTTTTGCGCCTGGTCTGCCATGTCTCAGGCCCCCCTGCTCTCGCGAGTGTCAGCGGCTGCCAGCGGGCTTCTCACTCGCCCGCCTTCGGCGTCCCTGCCTATGGGCGAGCTTCCGCCATCCCTGGCTCGCCCGCCTTCGGCGTCCCTGCCTATAGGCGAGCTTCCGCCATCCCTGGCTCGCCCGCCTTCGGCATCCTTGCCTATAGGCGAGCTTCCGCCATCCGTCGTGGAAGGCCGCTGCACGGCCGCCCCCGCCGTCCCGGCCCTGCCGCGCGCAAATCTCTTCTCCAGCGCTTCCCGGTCGACGCGAAAGCCCTCCATGTTCATCAGCAGACGCACTACGCCTGCTTCCTGGATGTCCTGGGGCACGCCCTGCCCGTCACAAAGGTACGCTATTGGCTTTCGATGCCTCGAGAGGCACGAAACAATGTTGCCAATCCTCATGGTCTCGTCCAGCTTCGTGAGCACCACGGCGCGGTAGCCGAAAGGCTCGAACTGCCGCAGGATTTCCTCCGTGTCGCTCGCCTTGGTTGTCGCGGACAGCGCAAGGTAGACACACGCCTGGCTCCCGCATGCTGCCAGAATTTCCTTCATCTCGGCGAGTTTTGCAAGGTCGCGCGGGCTGCGGCCGATGGTATCTATCAGGATGAGCTCCGCATCCTGGTTGAAGGCAAGGCAGTTCTGCAGGTCCGAAGCGCTCTCCACCAGGCTCACCGGGATTCGCATGATCTCCGCGTAGGTTTCTATCTGCTGCTTTGCGGCTATGCGGTAGTTGTCGATGGTGATTATCCGGACCTTGCGGGGGGGCTGCCGACCATCCCCGATCCCGTGGATGGCAGCGAGCTTCGCGATGGTTGTCGTCTTGCCGACCCCCGTGGGACCGACGATGATGAGGATCCGCGTTCCCTTTCCCGCGACGCCAAGAGGTTGATCTATCTCGATCCGCTCACCGATCCATCCCACCACGGCAGCCATGAGCTGAGGATAGTTCTCCAGGGCCTCGAGGGAAAACTCCTTCTTTGCGCGCTCCCGGATGGCGGCAATGAACTCTTCCGAAAAGTCGTTTGCCGCGAGAAGGTCCTCCATCTTCGCCAGGGAGGGATGGAGGTCGGAGCCCGTGGCATCGGTCCCCGTGGTGGCCACGGCGTGGGCATCCAGGGATACACGCAGGCTCTGGATTTCCTTGAGGAGGACCTGGAGGCCTTGCTCCTTCCTGACGGTCTCGAGGATACGCTTCTTCTCTTCCTCCACTTCCGCCTTCCTTTTCCTGGCCCCGTCGTCAGACAGGTAGCCGGTCACCTCGACTCCTTCGCGGACGAACATTCCCAGGAAGCCGCCCATGCGGACGCTCCTGTGGGTGAGGATTCGCGCGTCCTCCCCGTACGTGAGCTTCATTTTTTCAATCGCTTCCCTGTTGCTTCGCGCCTGGATCGTGAAGTATTGCATTCCCCTCCCCCTAAGCTACCCTTCCAACCGAATCTCTCCAAGCGCCTCCACGGCGATATCCGGGGCGACCTCGAGGCTCGAGATGACAGCCAGGTGCGGCATCTCGCGCATCGTGCTGGATTTCACCAGCGGCCGGGCCGCCTCCGAGCACAGCACCACCTCATGGTAACCGCCCTCCTGGACGCTCTTGACCGCGTTTGCGAGAGCAGTGATCCACTTTCTGTGCGTTGCGGGATCCAGACCCGCGGCAATGCCTCTGTTTGTTTCCACGCGGGAGTCGATGATCTTCTTCTCCAGGGACGGCTCTATGGTGAGGACCCGGAGCGTCTTCTTGTCGTCCGCGTACTGGAGGCAGATCTGCCTTCCCAGGGCCTGGCGGACCTTCTCGATCAGGAAGCCCACATCCTTCGTGACTGAGCCGTAGTCCGCAAGGGTCTCCAGGATGATCACCATGTTTCGCACCGAGACCCTCTCCGTGAGCAGGCCCTGGAGCACCTTCTGGATCTCCCCGACGGACAGGACCTTCTTCACCTCTTCCACCACGGCCGGGTAGTCCGTCTTGAGGGCGTCCAGGATGGACTGGACTTCCTGCCGACCGAGGATGTCCGCGGCGTACCTCTTGATGATCTCCGTGAGGTGCGTCGCGATGATGGAAGGGGGATCCACCACGGTGTAGCCCAGCCTCTCCGCCTTCTCCCTGTCCTCCTCCGCAATCCACACCGCCGGAAGCCCGAACGCGGGGTCCTTCGTCGACTCTCCCTGCACCTGCTCCGTCAAGCGCCCGGGCTGGATGGCCAGGTAGTACCCCATCTTGATCTTGCCTCGTCCGACCTCGACGCCCCGGATCTTGAATGAATACTCGGAGGGCTCCAGGCGCATATTGTCAATGATCCGTATGCGCGGCACGACGAGTCCCAGCTCCAGGGCAGATTCACGTCGGATGCGGGTGATGCGGTCCAGCAGCTCCGCCCCTTGCTCCTTGTCGACAAGCGGGATGAGCCCGTAGCCGATCTCCAGGGAAAGAGGGTCAAGGGGAACGACGGGGGAGATTTCCGCCGGGGCTGCTTTCTCCCTGTCGGCAACCTCCTTGGTCCTTGTCTTTTCTTCCTCCGCGATCTGCTTCCTGGTGAGGCTGAACCCGAGCACCCCTATGAGGATGGCCATGGGGATCAGGACGTACCAGGGGAAACCCGGCAGGAACGACAGGAGCACCAGGAATGCCGCGGCAATGAGGTACGGCCGGGACTGGGCGGAGAACTGCTTCGTGATGTCCTTGCCGAAGGAGGAATCGGAGATCGCCCGCGTGACAATGATGCCCGGTTGCCGTGGAGATCAGGAGCGCGGGCAGCTGGGTGACCAGGCCGTCTCCGATGGAGAGGGAGATGTACGTGTTCAAAGCGACATCCAGGGGCTCCCCGTGCAGCGTCATACCGACAATGAGGCCGCCAACGATCTGCACAACCGTGATGAGGATTCCCACCTTCACGTTCCCGGAGATGAACTTGGAGGCGCCATCCATTGACCCGTAGAAGTCGGCTTCCCTCTGCAGGTTGTTCTTCCGGCGAGTGGCATCCTCCTCCGTGATGAGCCCCGAGTTGTACTCCGCCTCTATTGCCATCTGCTTTCCGGGCAGAGCATCCAGGGTGAAGCGGGCGGCCACCTCGGCCACGCGCGTGGCGCCTTTCGTGATCACGATAAACTGGACGGCGATGATGATGATGAAGATGATGAGCCCGATCACGTACCCCTCGACACCCCGGGTTCCAACAACGAAGGTGGCGAAGGCGCGGATGATGTGACCGTTGAACTGGCTTCCCTTGGAAAGGATGAGCCGCGTCGAGGAGACGTTCAAGGCAAGCCCGAAAACCGTCGCAATCAGGAGCAAGGTCGGGAAAACGGAGAACTCCAGCGCGTGCCGGGTATACAGCACGGTGAGGATGATGAGGAGTGACAGCACGAGGTTCGCCGCGAGAAGAACGTCCAGAAGGACGGCCGGGAGAGGGATCAGCATCATCATGATCACGACGACGACGCCGATGGCAACCAGGACATCGCTTCTCTGCTGCCAGAGATTTCCGACTACAGCGCGCGCATCAGCCATGGCACGTTCCTCTCATCCCAATCATATCGCGGCCTCGCCGGACCCAACGCCCTCGGCCGCAAACTGTGCCGCTGACTTGTTGTTCAGGCGGTAGACTTCCGCGAGGATCGTCGACATGACCTCATAGAACTTCTCCGGGATCACGTCCCCTATCTCGACCTCCCTGTACAGGGCCTGGGCGAGCGGCTTGTTCTCCATGATGGGAACGTTGTTCTCCGTTGCGATCTCCCGGATCCGCTGCGCAATCATGTCGGCTCCCTTGGCCACCACGGTAGGAGCCGGCATGAGCGCGCGGTTGTATTCAAGAGCGACAGCGTAGTGCGTCGGGTTCGTGATGACCACGTCCGCCTTCGGAACCGCCCGCAGCATATTGCGGCGCATGATCTCGCGCATGCGCTCGCGCAGCCTGCTTCGCGTGAGCGGGTCCCCCTCGTACATCTTCCGCTCCTCCTTGACCTCCTGGCGTGACATCTTGAGGGACTCGATGTGCTGCCGGCGCTGAAACCAGTAGTCGAACGCGGAGAAAGCGAGCAGCGCGACCGCGGCTTCCAGCAGGATGCGAAACGCGATCTGGGCGATCGCGGAGACCCCGGAGAAGAAGGGGGACATGGCCAGGCGCGTCAGGCGCGGGATCCCGGACCTGATGTTGAGATACGCGATGGTCGCGATCAGCGCGATCTTGATCACCGCCTTGGCGAGGTTGAACAGGGCTTCCGGGGAACCGAAGGACCGGGAAAACCACCTTCCGAACCTGGGCGTTATGCGGGTGAAATCCGGCGTGATGGGCTTCGCGGTGAACAGGAAGCCCACCTGGATCACGTTGGCCAGGATGGCGACAACGAACGCCACGGCGAGGATCGGGAGACCGATCTTGGCCGCCCAGCTGAGGAATGCGGTCAGGAGACCTCCATTAAAAGCGCCGGGAGAACCGGCGACGGACAGGAAGAACCTCAGCATCTCCGCGGAGGACCTCAGCATGTAGTCCCCCAGAAGCCCAAGAGTGGCGATGCCGGCCAGCAGAACAAGGGAAGAGCTGAACTCCGAGGACTTCGCGACTTTGCCCTCTTCCCGGGCCTTGCGGATCTTGTGCTCCGACGGCTCCTCTGTTCGGCCCTCGTCCTCTGCCGCGAACCACTGCAGGTGGACATCAAACGGCGTGGACAAGGGAAAAGACGGGAGGCGGAGAAGCAGGCCGGAAAAGTCCGCGGCGAAGGCTCCCCTCATTTCCCCACTCCCAGCACGAAGCCCTCGATGGTCTGGAAGCTTCCGTCGATGATTCTTTCGAATGTCGTCATCAGGAACGGAAGGGCGGCAAACAGAATGATGAAAGACACCCCGATGGACAGGGGAAATCCCATGGTCAGGACGTCCATCTGCGGGGCCGCCTTCGCGAGAAGGCCCATGGCAATGGAGACCAGAAGCAGCGTTCCCAGGATGGGGAAGGAAATCGTGAGAGCGCTCTGGAAAAGCCCACCGATCCCGCTCACCAGGAGAGAGATGATGGCATCCCGGTGCGTCACCAGGTCCACCGCGCGAAGGTGCTGGAAGGATCTGAGGACGCCGACCAAGAGGAACTTCCCGGTGCCCGAAATGGCAATGAAGACCAGCATCGCAATCAAGTTCAGGAACTCCCCCATGAGGGGGATTTCGACCTGGGACAACGGGTCGAAGACTTCCGCGGCGCTGAAGCCCATCTGGAGGGAAAAGAAGTGTCCGGCCAGCTGGAACGCGGAGAAAATGAGAAGGAGAAGAAACCCGATCAGCAGACCGATGGCCACCTCTCCCAGGACGAGAAAAAAGTAGTCCACGGGGTTTGCGGGGATGGCGTATCCATATTGTAGTACCCAGGGAAAGACAGTGGCCGCGGTGAAAAAGGAAAGGCCGATCTTCGCGATCTGCGGAATGGAAGACGATGAGAGAAGAGGGGCCACCTCCACCATGGCGATGACGCGGAAGAACACGAGGAGAAAAAGCCGTATGTTGGTGACCAGCGCTTCTATCATCGCTTTAAATGTTCGAAATCATTGAAAACAGCCTGTGCGTGTATCCCACCAGGGAGTCCAGCAGGAACCGTCCGAACAGGATCAGCCCCAGGAGAATGGCGGCTATCTTGGGAACGAAACTGAGGGTCTGCTCCTGGATGGATGTCGTTGCCTGCAGGATGGCGACAATAAGGCCAACGGCCATTCCAACCAGGAGGAGCGGGCCCGCCACAATGAGGGTTTCCAGGACTCCCTCCCGCACGATCGCAATCGCCGTTCCCATGGTCATTTGAAGCTCCTTACCAGCTGCATGGTGAGCAGACCCCAGCCGTCCACGAGCACGAAGAGAATCAGCTTGAACGGCATGGAGATCATCACCGGCGGCACCATGATCATTCCCATGGACATGAGGGTGGAAGCGACCACCATGTCGATGATGATGAACGGGATGAATAGAAGTATCCCGATCTTGAACGCCACGGTCATTTCGTGGATCACGAAGGCCGGAATCAGCACGTAGGTCGGGACGTCCGCAAGCGTGCGCGGCTTCGGAAGGCCCCTCATGCTCATGAACAGGCGGATCTGCTCGGCGTCGTTTCCGATCTGCCGGTACATGAAGATCCGCAATGGCTTCTCGGCGTTGGAGTACATCTCCTGCAGGCCCATTTTCCCCTCACCAAAAGGCTTCAGGGAGGTCTCGTAGATCTGGCTGAAGGTGGGCCACATGATGAACAACGTGAGGAAGAGCGCCAGCCCCATCATCACCTGGTTGGGAGGGGCTGACTGCAGTGACAGGGCGCGCTTGATGAAATCGAAGACGATTGCGATGCGCAGAAAAGCCGTCATCAGGATGAGGATGGAGGGCGCAAGGGCCAGGACGGTGAGCAGCAGGAGGAGCTGCACGGAGAGAACAACCTCCTGGTTGCTGCGCGCCGTCCGCACGTTGAAGTCCACGAACGGCACGGGCAGGTTTGCCGCGCCGGCGGCGCCCGCGCGGGGAACGCCCGCGGCGGGAGCCGGCACCGCGGCCTGGGCAAACGCGCCGGGAGGGAGGAACGCTGCAAGAATCATCGCCAGCAGGACGGCGGCGAGGGTTTTCTTCATAACTTTTTCAGCTTGTCTCTCTGGCCGCGCAGGAATCCCACCCCGTCTCCCAGGGAGATGGGGCGAGCCGCCGGGCGGAATATCTCCGAAAGAAGCTCCTGGAAGCTCCGCCGTCCCGCGGGGCTTTCCTCAGCGGCCTTCAGCCTCACGGAGTCGAGGCTTTCCTTGTCCTTGATCTCCGAGATGAGCTCTACACCGCCGTCGGAAGCGCCCACAAGGAACACGGAGGAGCCGACCTCCACGAGGTGCAGCGACTTGTTCCCTGCCAGGCTCCGGGAGCCCAGCACGCGAATGAGGTCGTTCTCCGTGATCTTTCTGCCCGTGCTTCTGCGGAGAATCCAGAACAGCAGGTAGATGGCCCCGACCACCGCCGCGAGAATGATGAGCATTCTCACGAAGTCCCAGGTGGAGACCCCCGGCGTGGAGATCTGGACCCCCGGCGTCGACTGGCCGGCCTGCGCACCCTGGCCCGCCCCCGGGGCATTTCTCCCCGGGACGGCCGTCCGTGAGCTTCCGTCTCCGCTGTCTGGAATGATGAGCTCAGACTCGTTGGGACTTGCCTGGGCTCCTGAAGCGCCCGCCGGAAAGGCTCCGGCCGGGGTGTCTTTGGCCTGTGCCGCCACGGGCATCGCAGCCAGGACGAGCGCCAAAGCGGCACCCGCCAGAAAACGCATCAGTTCTTTCAGATTCCCCCTCCCAGTAAAAATCTGAAAACGCGTGATGCGCGCTCACGGCAACCACGCCGGGCGTGCAGGCCGAAAACGCGCTATGTCAGCTCGTTCATCCTGTCCATCTGCGAAACGATCTCCGTTACGCGGACTCCGAAGTTTTCATCTATGACGACCACTTCCCCCTTCGCAATGAGCTTGTGGTTGACAAGGATATCGACGGGTTCTCCCGCCAGCTTGTCCAGCTCGATGATTGTGCCTTCGCCGATTCCGAGGATGTCCTTGATTCTCTTTCGCGTTCGCCCCAGCTCCACGGTCATCTCCATGTAAACATCCATGAGAAGACCGATATTCCCCTGCTCGCCGCTGGCGGGGGCGCCTTGCAGGTTGGCAAACTGGATGGGCTGAACGTTCGGAGGAGCCATCGCGGGTCCCTGGGCCGGGCCTCCGAATGCCTGGCCGAATGTCTGCTGGAACCCCGCGTCCGGTGCCGGCTGCGAGGACCGCGCCGCCCCGCGCGCCGCGGGCCGTCCCGCCGGCGCGGCTGCTCCGAAAGCGGCCGCCGGTTGCGCAGCCTCGCTGCCTCCCGCGAGGGACAGTATCTCGGATGCCAGAGACAGGGAGAAGATCTCCGTCAGGGTAGTGGCGGGGAAGCCCTCGATCGAAATGGGGTATTCCACCGTGACACACACGTCCCCCTGGGGAACCCGGGCCTGCTGCCTCCGTGTGCGCCGAAGGTCCGGCGGCGCGGTCTTCACGACCCTGCCAACCCGGTTCCCGATGGCCGTTGCGGCCGTCCCCGTGATCTGTGAAACAGCCTCCGCCACCGCGGACAAGGAGGCCTCGTCCAGCTCACCGCCCTGCTGTCCCATCATCAGGCCGGCGATGGTGCCGGCTATGCTGGCAGGAACGATGTAGGAGTGCTCGCCCTGCAGGCCGTCCGTCAGGTCCACGCGGACGTCCACCACATCTTCCGGCTGCCCTCCCAGGATCTCCGAGACGGCCCGGACCTTCACGCTCGGGTCCCCGATTGTCACGGTCTTTCCGGTCAGGATGGAAAGATTCGACCCCTGGCTCTCCGTGATGCCCCGCAGCATTTCCTGGAGCGCATTCCTCTCCGCCTCCGACATGGGAGACGGGCCGCTGCCGGCGGAGGTGTCCATCTCTATGGTGTCTGTCCCCTGCAACAGGGCGTCTATCTCGTCCTGCGAGAGCGATCCGTCACTCATGCTTCCTCTCCCTCGTCAGTGATGAGCTCCTCGAACTCCGCCTGCTCGATGTCCTCAAGCTTCTTCAGCACCTGCACGGCAATCTTGTTGCCTACGACGCCCGGCCGGCAGAGAAACTTCCTGCGATCACCGATCTTCAGCATCATCGGGTCGCTCACGCGCACGTTCTGCAGCCTGATGATGTCCCCCAGGCGCAGGGCCAGCACGTCGCGCATGGTGATGTCAATGGAACCGACTTCCGCCACCAGCGTTATCTCGATGCCGGCCAGCCTGTCACGCAGCAGGCTGAGGTTCTCCGTCGTCGTCCCTCTCCTCATTGAGGAATAGACGTACTGGGCGGAGAGCTTCGGGATGATGGGCTCAATGGTGAGGTAGGGGATGCAGAAGTTCATCATCCCTTCCACTTCACCGACCTTCGTTTCCAGGGTCACCAGGACCACCATCTCGGACGGGGGCACGATCTGCGCGAACTGCGGATTCGTCTCGATCTGGCCAAGGCGCGGCCGCAGGTCGATCACGGTGGCCCAGGCTTCCCTCAGGTTCCCGAGGATCCGCACGATGATGCCTTCGATGACCGAGGCTTCGATATCCGTCAACTCACGGGTGAACTTGGCCCCTTCCCCCTGTCCGCCGAACAGCCTGTCGATGATGGAGAAGGTCACCGCGGGGTCGATCTCCAGGATGGCAGAGCCCTTCAAGGGGTCCATGTTGATGACCGCGATGGTGGTCGGGTTGGGAATTGAGCGGATGAACTCTTCGTAGGTGAGCTGGTCAACGGACGCCACGTGGACATGCGCCAGGCTGCGCAGCTGGGACGACAGGGCGGTGGTTGTCTGGCGGGCGAAGGTTTCATGCATGATGGAGACGGTGCGGATCTGGTCCTTGGAGAACTTGTCTGGCCTCTTGAAGTCGTAGATCTTGATCTTGCGCTGGTCCGCGGGCGCGCTGATCTCCTCCGTGGCGACTTCACCGGATGAGATGGCGGTGAGAAGCTGGTCTATTTCGTCCTGGGAAAGGACTTCTGTCATCCTACTTCACCACCGTGAACTCTCGGAACACCACGCTCTTGATCTTTCCGTTCATCATGATTGCGTTGATGGCATCCCGCAGCTGCTCCTGAAGGTCGTCATAGTGCGCAGGGCTGAGCTCAGCCACTGTCTTCTGCGAAACAATCGTCAGGAGGAGGTTCTGGATCTCACGCTCCCGTTGGCCTATCTCCACGCTGATCTGCTTGTCCGCGGGGTCGTAGCCGAGGCTGACGCGCATGACGTACACCGCGGGTGTCTCGTCCGATGTCTGCCCCCGGATCTGGTCGATGTTGTCGTAGTATGCGAGCGGTGGCTGCTTGCTCTGGTAGGCGGGAGAAATGGCGGCGAGGTTCTGGGACGATGCGCCCTTCTTGATGGCGTTGAAGGTCACGACAGTGGTGGTGACAACAAGGATAATGACGCCCGCCCCGATTGCCGCCCACTTGAGGATGTTCAGTATCAGGCCGGAGAACAGCCCTCCCCTGCGGGGACCGCCGGCGTCTTCCGCGCCTGCGCCGACGTCTTCAAGATTCATGTCCTGCTGTTCGTCAGCCATCCCCTCCCCCCTTGCGTCATACTAACACGAATATACATTGGAGCGCAACACGGGGGCACGTGCCAACGTGTGCCTCAGTCTTCATTCTTGAACGCTCCGATCAACTTCCGGTATTCAATGATGCGCAGAAAAACAGTCTGGTAGTCCTCGCGGACTACCAGCCTTTTCCCGACATCATGACGAGCGTCGTATCAGGGTTGCTTTCGATGTACTCGATCTGGTGCGGATTGACGTAGTACGTCTTCCCGTCCAGCCTCGTGACCTCGATCATTCGATCCTCTCTATGGTGGCGAGAGGGTTTTCACTGCCTCTCCTCTACCTCTTCAGCGTCAGCAGTTCCTGAAGCATCTGATCCGAGGTGGTGATGGTCCGGGAGTTCGCCTGGAAGCCCCTCTCCGTCACGATCATGTCGGTGAACTGCTCCGCGAGATCAACGTTCGACATTTCGAGCGTTCCCGCTATCACCTTGCCTTTTCCCGCCGAGCCGGAGGGACCGACGTTTGGCTGCCCGGAGTTGTTGGACACCACGTAGGTGTTTTCCCCGTCCTTTTCAAGGCCGCCGGGGTTCGTGAAGCTGGCGAGCCCGATCTGGCCAATGACCCGGTTGGAGCCGTTGGTGTACACGCCGGTGATGACCCCGGACTGGTCGATCTTGAAGCTTTCCAGGTAACCCATCGTGTAGCCGTCCTGCCGGACCGCCTTGGTGGAGCTTGTATCCCCGAACTGCGTGATTGCGTCCCGGTAGGCGCCCACCTGGCCGAGGTTCAGATTGAAGGTCTGGCGGACCGTCGCCGCGCCCGCGGGGACGGTAGCTCCCGGCACGTCGTACGAGGCCTGCACCTGCAGCGCGCCCGCGTTGATGATGGCGCCCGCGGCGTCTCTGACGTCAGCGAGCGCCCCCAGGTTGTCGAAGTCCAGGAGGAATGTGTTGCCCGCCGCCGCGCCGTTGCCGACCTGGACCCGGGGGTTCGTTGAAGCCGGGGCGGCAGGATCGACAAGCACTTCCCCCCGCCACCTGTTGGCGACACCCGGCACCTTCGTGAAGTTGACCTGCAGCTTGTGCTGGCGGCCGAAGGAGTCATAGATGTCGAAGCTCGTCTGCCAGGTGCCTTCCTGCACGGTTTGAGCCGTCGCCCCTGCCGGAATCTCCGGCGTTCGCTTGTCCAGGTTGCTGGCAAAGAAGACGTTCGTCGTGGCGCGCGCCGGGTCCTTGCTGCCGACGGGAATCTCCAGGTCCTGCAGGTCTGACGCGTTGTTCACGAATGTCTCCCCGCCCACCGTCTGCGCCATCCATCCCTGCACCCGGCGCCCGTTTGCCGGGTTCACCAGCCGCCCGTCCTGATCCAGGGAGAACGCGCCGTTGCGGGTGTAGTACTGCTTGTTCCCGTCCTTCAGGACGAAGAAGCCGTTTCCCTGGAGGGCGACGTCTGTCATGACGCCCGTGGACTGCAGCGAGCCCTGCGTGTGGATGGTGTCAATGGTGGAGACCATCATGCCCAGGCCGACCTGCTGCGGGTTCACGCCGCCCACCTCGTCAGTGGGCTTCGCCGCGCCGGAAAGGGTCTGGGAGAGCATGTCCTGGAACGTGACCCTGCCCTTCTTGAAACCGTTGGTGTTCACGTTCGCGATGTTGTTGCCAAGCACATCCATGCGCGTCTGGTGGTTTTCCAGACCCGAAACGCCGGCCCAAAGCGACCTCATCATATGCCGTTACTCCTTGCTCGCTCTTTTGATCTTCTGAACCTGGGAGAAGTCGTAATACTTTCCATTGACAAGGACCTGGGGATACTCGCCGGCTGTCACCGCGTCAACGATCCCTGAAACGGTGGCCTCCCCGTCTGCGACATCAACCGAGCTGCCCAGCACGTTGAGCGCCTGGCTTCGGGACACCAGGTCAGCCACCTTCGAAAGCCCTTCGTTCATGTTCGTGATCTGCTCCAGGCTCGAGAACTGGGCCATCTGCGCAATGAACTCCTTGTCCTCGACGGGCTGCGTCGGGTCCTGGTGGCTGAGCTGCGTGATGAGAATCTTCAGGAAGTCGTTCCTGTCCAGGCCGGTGTTCGGCTTCCTGGTCGAGGACGGGTTCAGCGACTTGTTGAAAGCGTCCACCTCGCGGTTGACGCCGAGCATCTCCTGCGGAGACAACATCAGGGACAAATCCATCTCTTCCTCCTACACGAACAGGTTCACCAGCAGATCACCAAGGCTCATGCTCTCGACGCCAGGCACGTTCCAATCCGGCCCCGCCGGACCGGCGGGAGCGTTGACCCGCCGTATCCGCTGGGAGGGCTCCTTGTCGGGCCTGCCGTTGTCCGAGCCCTGTCCGCCCACGGAAACCTGCAGGGACGCTGTCTGGAACCCCTCCGCGGTCAGCGCCCTCATGAGGGAATCCAGGCTCCCCTCGAACACATGCTTCACCGCGGTGTTGTCCACGATGATCCGGCCCTCAATGGCATTATCGACAAGGTTCATGCGGATGCGCACACTTCCCAGCGATTCCGGCTTCAGGGTGAGCTTGATCTCCCCTCCCCCGTCACGGAGGATGATTCCTGCCGCCCTGGTCAGCTCGGAGCCCGCCATCTCGCGAAGCCGCTCGAGCGCGCCGGCCGCGGGCGCTGGAGGCGGAGCGCTTTGCCTGCGTGTCTCACGCACGGAGGTATCCGCAGCGCCGCTGTCCCGGGGGATCACAGGAACCGATGCGTCCCTGTCCGGGACCGCCGTTTTCAACGCCTTGCCTGCCGTGTCCTCTGCGGGGGAATCCCCGGGCTTTCTCCGTGCGTCCACGACGTGGAGGCGAAGCTCATGACCTTTTCGAGTTGCGGCCGGAGAAACAGCCGCGGCATGCTCTGCGGGCCCCTTTACGGTCTCTCCGTGGCTGCCTTCAAGCCGGGGGACGTTCGTGGTCCCCTGCGCCGGACCGATCCCCATGGCTGATGCGATGCCATCCGTGTGCGCGGGAGTCCGAGCAGCCTTCTTCTTGAGCTTTTTTTCGTCGTGTTCCAGCCCTTCGTCGGTTTCCCGGAAAGCCTTCACGGCATTTGCCTGCTGCTGCCCGGCTTGCTCTCCTCCAGGGAGATGGGCAACCGTCAGCTTGTGGGCGTCCGCGTCTTCTTTCCCGCCGGAAGCCAAGCGCACCTTGACGCCGTGAAGGCCGTTGGAGCCCAAGCCTTTGCCTTGCAGCCCGTCGGCGTGCGTCCTAGCCGCGGCTGTGTTTTTCTCCAGTGCCTTGAGCAGCGCTTTCTTGAAGGCTGATGAGGCTTTGAGCCCGGCCTTGACGGCCGTTGCCCTGGCTCCAATGGGGGAATGCAGGGCATTCTTCACGGGAAGCAGAGCGCCATGCTTTGCTTTTGCGTTCCCGGCTTTTGCGTTGCCGCTGCTGAGGAGCGCCATGGGCGCCGCTGCCTGCACTCTCAACCTCCCGTGTTCCTGGCCATCTTGCGCTGCAAGGTCGCCGCCCTGTCGGCCGGCATGATTGACAGCCAGTAGGGCACCAGGGAATCCTGACCAGCCCGCTGCGCCTGGGCTTCCACGATCCGAAAGATGTCAATGACATCCTGGTCGTCCATCTTCATCAGTATGTCGCGTGCGTTGGTCGGCGGCATGCTGGTCAGGTACCTCGCGTTCTGCTCGAGGTTTACTCTTCTATTCTCGAACGCTTTCACCCGGTCATTAAATGCTTTTTCCCGGGCGCTCAACGCGGCTTCCTTGTCATTGAGGTCCTGCCCCAGCTGGTTGAGCTCCTTCTCCTTTGCCGTCAGGGATGCTTCCTTCGTGTCCAGGTCCTGTTGCCTGAGGACCAGCGCGTCAGCCTGCTTGGAGAGGCGCTCCTTGTCCAGCAGGTTCGGGTCGTCCGCGCTTGCCACGGCGCTGCGCTTCTGGACCCCGAGGGCCTGGTAGACCGGGGCGAGCATTGCCTTCGCGTCGATGATCCCCAGGTAGTCGAACCAGATCAGCCCTCCCAGGGTGAGGACGATGACAAGGAGGAAGAGAATGAAAATCCTTGATCCGGGCCGAACTTCACCCAACTCTGCCATTGGCGCTCCTTGCAGCGTGGTCGTCGAGCGGATCCTCCCGCACCAGTTCCCGCCGCGTCGCCGCCGCAGTGTTTATGTCGTCGATTGTCTTGAACTCCTCATCGATCTGCCGCTCATAGGAAGCAGCCGCCTGGCGATCCTTCAGCTTGTCCAGCACCTTGCGCGCCCGCGCGGCCTCGAGGTACTTCGCACGTACCTCTTCCAGCGCGGCTCGTTTTTCAACCAGCGCGGCTTGCGTCCGCTCACCCTCGCGCGCCAATCTCTGCACGTAGAGCTCGCGCCGCGTCATGGAGTCGATGTCGACCTTGCTTCCGATTCGGAACGCTGAAAGGAAGCTCGCCGAGACTTCCTGCGCTATCTCGGCGATCCGCCTTTCCAGCAGGAGGCATTCCCCCAGGGCCTTCGCCAGGGCAAGCTCCCACTCGCGCTCCTTCCAGCGCCGGAGCTCCAGAAAGCGCTCAAGCCTGAACTGGAACCGCCTCATTCCCCTGGCCTGCGGGTATTGCGGCCCGCGCGTCCTCAAGCGTCCCTCTCGGAGCCGTCCCCAGCTCCTGTTCAGGGATTTCGATGCCCGCGATCTCCCCCGCCATCTTCAGGGTCTGGGAAAACGATACCCTTTCCTCGATGCGCTGCCTCAGGAACTCCTCGATGGCCGGCATCTTCTCGATGGCTTCATCTATTTCCGCGTTGCTGCCCCTCACGTAGGCCCCGACGCTGATGAGGTCTTCGGCGGCCGCGTAGGTCGCCATCAGCCTCTTGATGTACCCGGCGGCCTCCCGCGTGCGCGGCCCGGTTATGTGGACCGCAAGGCGGGAGATGGATTGCAGCACGTCAACGGCGGGATAGTGGTTGCGGCTTGCGAGCTTTCGCGTCAGAACGATATGACCGTCCAGGATCCCGCGCACGTTGTCGGAGACCGGATCATCGATGTCGTCTCCCTCCACGAGGATGGTGTAGAACCCCGTGATGCTGCCCTTGTCGGAGGTGCCGCTGCGCTCCAGCAATTTCGGCAGGAGCGAAAACACGGACGGCGTGAAGCCCCGGTTGGCCGGCGGCTCTCCGATGGCAAGCCCGATCTCCCGCTGCGCCCGCGCGAACCTCGTGACCGAATCGAACAGGAGCATCACGTCCTTGCCGGCGTCGCGGAAATACTCCGCGATGGCCGTTGCGACGTATGCCCCGCGGATCCTGGCCAGGGGCGGCTTGTTGGAGGAGGAGACCACGATGACGGACCTTGCCAGGCCCTCGGGGCCCAGGTCGTTTTCGATGAACTCACGGACTTCACGGCCGCGCTCTCCGATCAACGCGATCACGTTCACGTCCGCGGAGGTGTTGCGGGCGATCATGCCCAGGAGCGTGGACTTCCCTATTCCGCTCCCGGCGAAGATGCCCATGCGCTGTCCCTTTCCAACCGTGAGAAGCCCGTCCACGGAGCGGATCCCCGTGGTGATGGTTTCCTGGATCCGCCTCCTCTTCAGCACGTCCGGGGGCGTGTTGAAGGCGGAGTACCATTCCTCGGAGCCGATGTCACCCCGCACGTCGATCGGCTTGCCCATCGAATCAAGGGTCCGGCCCAACAGCTTCTCGGAGACCGGCACGCGCAGGACCTCCCCCATGCCGATCACCATGTTCCCGATCTCGATGCCTTCCATCTCATCATAGGGCATGAGCTGGACGACTTTCCCCCGCAGCCCGACCACCTCCGCCCAGACGACCCCGCGCCCCCGGGGGACCAGGATCTGGCAGAGCTCCCCCACCTGCGCCGCCGGCCCCAGGCTCTCCACCAGGAGACCCTGCACCTTCTCCACGACACCGGTGAACTTGATGGGATCCAGGTCGGCAAGGCGCGCCGTGTATTTGTCGAAGACCCCCATGATCCCTCCCTACTCGCCCTTTGACCTGATGGGCATGAGCTCCAGGATCCGCTCCTCGATCTCATGCAGCTGCGAGGATATGCGCGCGTCGATCTGGCCGAAGTCGGTCTCGATGATGCAGCCTCCCCTGTCCACGGAAGAGTCCTCCAGGACGGTGATGGACTTGACGTTCTCCACCATCTTCATGAAGTCCTTCACGTGCTCCGAGGTGAGCTCCAGGTCCGCAAGGTTCACGCGGATCACCACGTCGCCGCGGCTCTTGAGCTTGCGCAGGGCCTGGACGACGTTGTTGATCACAACGTTCTTCTGATTCTCCGAGATGACCTTGATGACCTTCTTCACGATCAGGAGCACGAGGTTGATGATCTGCGTCTCCGCCTCCTGGATGATCTCGTTGCGCTTCTCGATGGCCTTCGTGATGATGCTATGCAGGCTTTCAACAAGGCGCGCCACCTCTGCCTTGCCTTCTTCAAACCCCTTTTCGTGGCCGTCCGCATGGCCCTTCTCGTAGGCCTCGCGCTCGGTCTGCGTCACGCGGCTCTTGATCTCGTTCTCGAGCTCCGTTGCCTTTGTCCGGGCTTCCGCAAGGATGAGCTGGGCCTGGTCTTCCGCGTCCTGGCGGATCTTCTGGGCCTGGTTGTTCTTGCGCTTCACCTCGTCGAACGCGACCTTCTCGGCTTCCTTTTTGATCTTTTCAGCTTCCGCCTGGGCCTGGGCCAGCATCCGTTCCTTCTCGGCTTCCCAGTCCTTCTTGAACTGCTCCGCCTCGCGGCGCAGATCGTCCACGGTGGGCCCCGTGTATTCTCCCCCCCGCTCCTCTTCCTCCACCGGGCGGGCTTCCTCCACCTGCTCTTCGCTCACGATCTTGGGCGGCTCTATGAAGACCTTGCGGGAGAGGTACATGATCTCCTGCGGCTTGAAAACGTTCTTGGCCAATCAGCTGCTCCTTCTCCCCTTGCTCCTAAACGACAAGCTCCTCTTCGCCGGCGCGAGCCACGACGATCTCGCCCTGCTCCTCGAGCTTCCTGATGATGGCGACGATCCTCTGCTGGGCCTCTTCCACGTCCTTCAGACGGATGGGCCCCATGTAGTCCATGTCCTCTTTCAGCAGGGTCGAAGCGCGCTTGGACATGTTGCGGTAGATCTTGTCCTGGACCTCCGAGTCCACGCTCTTGAGCGCCTTTGCAAGCTCCGCCGTGTCCACCTCGCGAAGGACCTTCTGGATTGCGCGGTCGTCCAGGAGGACGATGTCCTCGAACACGAACATGCGCTTCTTGATCTCTTCCGCAAGCTCCGGGTCATCCTCTTCCAGGCTCTCCACGATGGTCTTCTCCGTGGACCGGTCCACCATGTTGAGGATCTCCACGATGCTCTCCACGCCGCCGGCAGCGGTGTAGTCCTCCGAGGAGAGGGTGGAAAGCTTCTTTTCCAGCACCCGCTCAACCTCTCTCAGGACTTCCGGAGAGGTGCGGTCCATGGTCGCAATGCGCTTTGCAACGTCGGACTGGATCTCGTGGGGCAGGCTCCCCAGGATGATGGAGGCCTTCTGCGGCTCCAGGTACGCGAGGATAAGCGCGATGGTCTGCGGGTGCTCCTGCTGGATGAAGTTCAGGAGGTGGGCCGGGTCCGTGCGCCGGATGAAGTCGAACGGGCGCACCTGCAGGGAGCTGGTGAGCCTGTTGATGATGTCCACGGCTTTCTGCGTGCCGAGGGACTTCTCCAGCAGCTCGCGGGCGTAATCGATGCCGCCCGTGGAGATGAACTCCTGGGCCATCATCAGCTCGTGGAACTCCATGAGCACAAGGTCACGCTCCTGGGGCTCGATGCTCTCCAGGCGGGCTATCTCGAAGGTGAGCTGCTCGATCTCGTCTTCCCGCAGGTGCTTGAAGATCTCAGAGGCGATCTCCGAGCCCAGTGTGACCAGGAAAACGGCCGCTTTCTGCCGACCGGTGAGCGCCTTCTTGTGCGCCCCGGCCCCCTTGGGAGTCTCCCTCTTCGTCTGCGCCTGGGCGCCGGCGGTCGTCTGTGCATCCGGCTTTTCGCGCGCGGGCGCTGCCGGCCTGAGCTGCTTTGCCATCCCTACTCCTCCACGAGCCAGGTCCGAATGAGCTGCGCCACGTCCTCGGGATGCTCGCGCGCCATGTTCACCGCGTTCTCCTGCATCTCCAGGCGGGCCCTGTCCTCAACGGAAAGCTCGACCTCCACTCCCTGCTCCTCGGCCGTGCGCAGGGCAGCCTCGCGCATTGCCTGGTGCTGCCGGGCAAGCTCTTCCTCACGCAGCCTGCGCCTCCGTTCCGCTTCCTTGGCGATGAGGCGATAGGCGACGACCAGGAAGAGGACCAACCCGATGCCGATCAGGACCATGTAGATGGTCCTTCGGACCGCCATGGCATGGCGGAACACCGAGTCTTCCTTCTCGAACTGGATGCTGCGGTCGAACTGGATGGACTGAACTTCCACGTTGTCTCCACGGTCGCGATCGAAGCCGACTGCGCCCTGGATGAGCGCCTTGGCCTTGGCCAGATCGTCATCTGAGACGGGCGTGTAGTCCCTTTGGATGCTTCCGTCGGGATTCAAGAGCACCTGACCCTTCTGGTCGTATTTTACTCTCCAAACCCCGTCAATGGCCACACCCGTTGTGATCCTCTGGATCTCCCAGGGTTGTTTTTCCTCGCTGGTCACTTTCTTGTTGATCTCGTTGTTCGTGGTCTGCGAGCTCTTGTCATACTTGCCGACGAGGTTTGACAGGTCCTTGTAGGCGGGCGGCGTCTGTCCTTCCTGCCCCGGAGGCCCCTCGGGATTGAAGCCGGTCCCCTGGAAATGCTCCTCGATGGACTGCGTGGAGCGCGCAATGGAGGGGGCATACTTCGGAGGGGTGAAGCGCGTCGCCGGCTCGATTGCGATGGGTGAGAACTCCTCGGCCGTGGAGGACACCTTGCTCATGTCCAGCTTGATGTCGATCTTGAGTATCCTGACACGGTCCTGGCTGAAGATGTCGCGGAGCGCCTCCGTGATCTCGGAGTTGTACTTGGTCTCGAGCTCCTGCTTGACCTTCAGCTCCCGCTTTGCCAGCTCCAGCCTGTCCACTTCCGCGAGGTCGGCAAAGTCGTTCAACTGGAGCCCCGTGTTGTCGGTTATGACAATGTCCTCGGGCTTCAGCCCCGCGACCGCCAGGGTGATAAGGCGCTGCACTCCCATGATCTTCTTGCGGTTTGTCGCGAAGTCCGAACCGGGCTTCGGTGTAATGATGATGGAAGCCGTGGTCGGCTTCTGGTCCGCCGTGAAGAGCTCCGTCTTGGGCACCACCAGGGTGACGCTCACGTTGTCCACGTCATCCAGCGCCCGGATATGCTGCTCCAGCTGTTTCGTGACGGCCCGCTGCAGGTTGACGTCCCGCTCGAAGTCCGTGGTGGTCCAGCGCTCCATGTCAAACAAGGCCCACGGATCGGTGCCCTTGGGGATCAGGTTCTCCTCGTTGAGCACCACCCTCACGTGACGGGCTGATTTCTCGTCCGCGACGTAGAAGATGTTGTCGGGACGCAGCTGGTACTTGACGCCCATCTCATCCAGCTTGGCCGCGATCTGCAGACGCGCATCACTGTCGGTGATCGGGTTCGAGATGAGCGGCACCATGGACGGCGTCGCGCTGAAGCTGAACAGCAATATCACCGCCAGGATGCTCGCGCCGATGATCGAGAACAGGACGACCTTCTGGGTCGTATTCCACCGGGCCCAGAGCCCGGTCAGCTGCTCACGGATCCGCTTCCACCACTCGTTCATGTCCCCTCCCTGTCATGCCCTTGTGCCTTCTTCTCCTGCCTTACCGTACGTTGATTATTTCTCTGTATGCCGCGAGCGCCCTGTCCACGATGGCCTTGGTCATGGAGAGCGAAAGGTTCGCCTCCGCCAGCGCAATGGTCACGTCGTGAACGTTCACCGAGTCAGGGTTCGTGACCATCTGCTGCGTGAGGTCCATGCTTTTGAGCTGGCTGTCGTTCACGCTCCCCAGCGCGCCCAGGAGCAGGTTCCCGAAGGAGCCCTCAGGTCCGGCCGCCGGGGCCGCCTGCTCCCCGATGCCCGGCAATGTGGCGCGGGTCCGTGCGCGCCAGTTCTCACCACGTCGCCGAACGCCTGAATGGGATCACTCATTCACTCATCTCCCTATCTCGAGGGCCTTGAGGAACATGGCCTTCGTGGCGTTGATGACAGCGGAGTTCGCCTCGTAGGAGCGCGAAGCGGCTGATCATGTCCACCATCTCGTTCACGATGTTCACGTTGGGGAACTCCACGTAGCCCTTGCGGGGCCCCGTCTTGATGGCGTCAGGATGCGTGGGGTCGTACACGAGCCGCGGGTTGGTGGCGTAGTCCTTTTCCACCTTGGCCACGCGCACGCCCTTGCCCACTTCGTCCTTCAGGTAGCGTGGGGAGGAACGGGCTGCGCCAGTACGGCTCTTCAACGCGCGGGCGGAAGATCACCCGGCTCCTCCGGAAAGGCCCGCCCTCCGTGGTCCGCGTGGTGTTGACGTTCGCGATGTTGTCGGCAATCACGTCGAGGCGAAGCTTCTCAGCGGTCAGCCCCGATGCCGCCGTGGTGATGCTGCTGAACATTCCCATCGTCTTACCTCAGCACGATATTCACGCCCTGGATCTCGCTGGTCACCGCCTGAGTCAGGGTCGTGTAAAGGAGCTGGTTGGTCAGGGCGTTCGTGCCCTCCTCCTCGATGTCCACGTTGTTGCCGTTGTTCTTCGCCTCCGTGAGGTAGTCAAGGACGCGCCGCGGCTTCACCTGCGTCCAGTCGATGGGCTGGTCGAACGGGATGTCGCGTGGATTGGTGATGACCTGGGGGAACCTCGGGCGGCTTCTCCGACTCCAGCGCCCGTCGGAGCTGGCTTTCGAAGTTCACGACGCTGCGCTTGAAGTTCGGCGTGTCGGCGTTTGCGATGTTGTTGGCGATCACGTTCTGGCGGAGCGCCGCGACGTCAAGCTCGCGAGTCATGATCTCGAGGTTTTTTCCAAAGGATCCGGCAAAAACCATGCTCTTCTTCTCCTACTCTATCTTCGGCTTGTTTCCCGCGCTGCCAAAGGGCTGCGCGCCGTTGGCCTCATCGTCTACAAGATGTACCGGGTCAGGTCCTGGTCCTCCAGGACGTTCGACAGCTTCTCGTCCACATACCCTCGCGTAATGGCGATTGTCTGTCCCTGGATCTCAGGCGCGTGGAAAGAGACCTCCTCCAGGAGCAGCTCCATGATGGTGTGCAGCCGCCGCGCCCCGATGTTCTCCGACCGCGAGTTGACCTCCGTGGCGATCTCCGCGAGCCTGTCGATTGCCTCCGGCAGGAACTCCAGGCGTCACGCCCTCTGTCTTCAGGAGCTCCGTGTACTGCGTGATCAGCGCGTTCTTCGGCTGGGTGAGGATCTTCACGAAATCCTCCTTTGTCAGGGCGGAAAGCTCCACGCGCAGCGGGAAGCGGCCCTGCAGCTCGGGGATGAGGTCCGACGGCTTGCTCATGTGGAAGGCGCCCGCCGGCAATGAAGAGGATGTGCCGGGTGTCCACGATGCCGTGCCGCGTGGTCACCTTGGAGCCTTCCACGATGGGCAGGATGTCGCGCTGGACGCCCTCCCGGGACACGTCGATGCCGACCTTTTCCCCGCGGGAGGCGATCTTGTCGATCTCGTCGATGAAGATGATCCCCATCTCCTCCACGCGCTGCCGGGCCAGCTCGGAGACGCGGTCCATGTCCACCAGCTTGTCCATCTCCTCGTTGAGCAGGATCTCCCGCGCCTGCTTCACGGTGACCTTCTTGCGCTTCTTCTTGCCGCCGAAGATGGAGCCGAGGTTGCCGAAGTTCAGCTCCATGTCCTCCATGCTCGTGCCCGAGAAGATCTCCATCATGGGCATCGCGGTCTTGGTGACGCTCACCTCCACGAGCCGTTCGTCCAGGAGAGCCGCGGCCGAGCATGTCGCCGCATCTTCTCCCGCGTGCCCGCCCCGCGTTCGCTCTCGATCTCGGCCCCGTCGGCGGCGGGCGCCGCGGAGCGCCGAGTGCGTCCTGAACCTCCGACCGGCTCCTCGCGTCCGCGCGCCGCGGCGGCTTGCACGCCGGGGAGAAGAAGGTCCAGGAGGGCCTCCTCCGCCCTGCGCTCCGCCTCCACGCGCACCTCCTCGGAGAGCTCCGCCTTCACCATGGAAACCGCCACGGACACGAGGTCCCGGATCATGGATTCCACGTCCCGTCCGACGTATCCGACCTCCGTGTACTTGGTCGCCTCCACCTTGAGGAACGGCGCGCCGCAGAGCTTGGAAAGCCTGCGCGCGATCTCCGTCTTTCCGACGCCCGTGGGGCCGATCATGATGATGTTCTTGGGGGCCACCTCGTCGCGCAGCTCCTCCGGGCAGCCGCTGGCGGCGCAGGCGGTTGCGCAGGGCAATGGCCACGGCCTTCTTGGCCTTGTCCTGGCCGATGATGTACTTGTCCAGCTCCGCCACGATCTCGCGCGGCGTGAGCTCGCGCCCTTTGACGGCGGGAGCGATTGCGGCCGCTCATGCCAGCTCCTCCACGAGGATCTCGTCGTTGGTATAGATGCAGATCCCCGCCGCGATGCGCAGGGACTTCTCCGCGATCTCGCGCGCCCCGAGCTTCGAGGCGTCGAGGTACGCGCGCGCCGCCGCGTAGGCGATAGCTGCCGCCGGAGCCGATGGCAATGACCCCTTCGTCCGGCTCGATCACGTCGCCGGTGCCGGAGATGAGGAACGTGGCCTTCTTGTCCGCCACGAGGAGCAGCGCCTCCAGGCGCCGAAGGATCCTGTCCGTGCGCCAGTCCTTTGCCAGCTCCACCGCCGCGCGCGTGATGTCCCCGCCGTACTCCTTCACCTTGCCCTCGAAGCGCTCGAACAGGGTGAAGGCGTCCGCCGTGGCTCCGGCGAAGCCGACGAGGATCTTCCCGTCGTAGATCTTCCTGATCTTGCGCGCGTTCGACTTCATCACCGTGGCGCCCATGGTGACCTGGCCGTCGCCGGCCATGGCGACGGCGCCTCCTGCGCACGGCGATGACCGTGGTCCCGTGAAACGTATCTGCCCTCTCTCAGTTGGCATGGGGATGCGCCCTCCTGTAGACTTTTTTCAGCTTTTCCAGCCCGACGTGCGTGTACACCTGCGTGGTGGAAAGGCTGGCGTGGCCGAGCAGCTCCTGCACGGCCCTGATGTCGGCGCCCCTGTCCAGCAGGTGCGTGGCAAAGGAATGGCGGAACGTGTGCGGGGTCACGCGCTTGCCGAGGTTTGCCCGGGAAAGGTATTCGCCGAGGATGAACCTCACTCCCCGGTCGGTGATCCGCCCGCCCCGCTGGTTGATGAAGAGCTGCCCGGACGGCATCCGGGGCGGCGCCGGAGAAGGGCGCATGTGACGAACGGCACGTCATGTATGCCGCAGCGAAGACAGCGGCGGGGCCCCGAGGAACACGTTGCGCTCCTTGGAGCCTTTGCCCAGGACCCGGGCGCGTTGAGTTCTTCAGATCGACGTCCGCGAGGTCCAGGGAGACGAGCTCCGAGATGCGGCAGCCCGTGGAATACAGGGTCTCCAGGACCGCCCTGTCCCGCAGCTTCCAGAACGATCCTCTCCCGCGCAGGAGGTCTGGGCGGCATCTCGATCAGCCGCGCCATCTCTTCTTCGAAGAGGAACGAGGGAGGCGCTTCTCCGTGCGCAGGCTGCGGATTTCGGCGAAGGGATTGGCGCCTATCTGCCCGCGGCGCTCCATGTAGCGATACCATCCGCGGACCCCGGACACCATCCTGTTGACCGACCGGGGGGAAAGCCCGTCCCGGGTGAGCCAGCCCACGAATCCGCGCGCATCCGCGAGTCCCGCCTCTCCGGGGATCGACCGCCCGCTCCTCGAGGAATGCCTCGTACTTCTGCAGGTCCTTCCCGTAGGACTCCAGCGTGTGAGCGGAGAGGTTGCGTACCGAGCGGAGGTAGGACAGGTAGTCTTCACGCACTCTGGTCGTCCGCCTCTTTCGTGTGCAGGTAGTCGCAGGCGGGATTGATGCAGGACTTGTACGTCCCCCGCTGCCTGTCTTCCTTCTCCACCAGGAACCAGCCGCACTTCGGGCACTTGGAGTCCGTGGGCTTGAAGTACGTCACGAAGTCGCACGCGGGATAGTTGGTGCACCCGTAGAACTCCCGCCCCCTGCCGCGCTTGCGCTTGCGCGCCACGATCTGTCCGCCGCAGTCGCGGCGCGGGCAGGTGGCCAGGGGGACCGGCTTGGTGTTCTTGCACTCGGGGAATCCCGTGCAGGCAAGGAAGAATCCGTACCGGCCGAGCTTCTTCACCATGGGCCTGCCGCACACGTCGCAGACCACGTCGGTCTTCTCGTCCATCACGCCCTTGACGGACTCCAGCGTTTCCTGGACGGAAGCCACCTTGCCTTGGAAGGGCCCGTAGAACTCCCGGATCATCGACTGCCAGTCGGTCTTGCCTTCCTCCACCTCGTCCAGCCTCAGCTCCATGGCCGCGGTGAAGTTCGGGTCCAGAAGCTCGGGAAAGGACTTGCTCAGCATGTCGTTGATGATCTTGCCCAGGACGGTCGGGATGAGCTGCCGGGACTTGCGCACCACGTAGTAGCGGTCCAGCAGCACGGAGATGATGGGAGCATAGGTGGACGGCCTTCCGATGCCCTTTTCTTCCAGGGTCTTCACGATGGTGGCATCCGTGTACCGCGGAGGCCCCATGGTGAAATGCTGCTCGGGATGGAACTTGATGAGCTCCAGGGGTTCCCCGACCTCCATGACCGGGAGGGCCTTTGTCTGCTCCTTGGACGCGAGCAGGGAGAGCGCGTTCTGGAAGCCTTTCTCCACCACGCGTGTGCTGGAGGCCCGGAAAACGCGTTTCCCCTGCCTGGAAGTCCACGGTCGTGGTGCTGGCCTTGGAGGGATTCATCTGGGAGGAGACGAACCGCTCCCAGATGATCGAGTACAGGCGGAACTCCTCCGAGGTCAGGATGCTTCTTCAGCTCGGCCGGCGTGCGTGTGACGTAGGTGGGCCGGATGGCTTCATGCGCGTCCTGCGCTCCTTTGCCCGTGTGCATACACGACGGGAGCCTCAGGAAGGTCTCCGGGGAACTCTTTGGCGATGTACTCCCGCACCTCTGCCAGCGCGCTTTCCGCGATCCGCGTCGAATCCGTTCTCATGTACGTGATGAGCCCCAGCCTCTGGGAGCCGACGTTGACCCCCTCATAGAGGCCCTGCGCGATCTGCATTGTCTTGCGGGCGGTGAAACCGAACCTGTTCGCGGCAGTCTGCTGGAGCGTTGACGTCGTGAAAGGGGGACGCGGGCGTGTCGCCTTCTCGGTCACTTTGACGTCAGAGACGACAAAGGAGGCTCCTTTCAGCGAGTCCACGACGGCCATGGTGGATGCCTCGTCCGTGATGGACGGCTTCTCGCCGCGGATGGCGACCAGCGCGGCCCGAAACACCTGTCGGGCGCTTGCGCCCTTGCGCAGCTCCGCCTCCAGGCTCCAGTACTCTTCCGGGAGGAAGGCTTCTATCTCCGCTTCCCGCTCGCAGATCAGGCGCAGGGCAACCGACTGGACCCTCCCCGCCGAGAGACCGTTCTTGACTTTCTTCCACAGGAGAGGGGAAAGAGAGTAGCCGACGATCCTGTCCAGCACGCGCCGCGCCTTTTGCGCGTTGACCTTCGACATGTCGATGGTGCCGGGGTGCGCCACCGCGTCCCGGATTGCCTTGGGCGTTATCTCGTTGAAGGTGATGCGCTGGATATCGGGAGCAGGGCGGCCGTTCTGCAGCACATTCCTGAGATGGAAGGAGATGGCCTCCCCTTCCCTGTCATTATCAGATGCAAGGAGGATGGCGTCCGCCTTCTTTGCCTTCTGCTTCAGCTCCTTGAGGATCTTGGCCTTGCCGCGAACGGTGATGTATTCGGGCTCGAAGGACTTTTCCACATCGATTGCAAGTCGAGACTTCGGCAGGTCTATCAGGTGCCCCATGGACGCAGCCACCGTGTAGCCTTTGCCGAGGTACTTCTCTATGGTCTTCCCTTTCGCCGGTGATTCGACGATCATGAGCACCTGTTTTGTGTGTCTCGTTGCGGCGCGCCGCGCCTTCGGTTCTTTCGCCATCATGTTCTCCAGTAGGTTTCCCCGGCCTTCGTGGCGCAGGTACCTTCCATTTCTTCTTTCATAATCCGTGCAAGCCTTTCACCCGTTGATTCCCCGGGCCTCGGGCCATGTCCCGGGGCCTCCCGGTAGGGACGCCCCCAGTGCCGCAGCAGCTCAAGCGCCCCGTCCACGACGGGCGCCCCAGCGTCGGCAAGCAAGCGCGTGCCGGCCCCGGCGCTGCCCGAGAGTCCGGCTGAGTGAACGCACAACTCGATTCCCTGCTCAAGAGCATACTCCGCGGTGATCAGCGCCCCTGAGCGCTCCGGCGCCTGGACCACCACCACGGCCTTGGAGAGCCCGCTGATGATCCTGTTGCGCGCCGGGAAATGGAACCGCAGAGGAGGCGTGCCGGGAGGGTACTCGCTCAGGATTGCCCCTCCGGCCTGCAGGAGAGCTCGCCCGGCGGCCTCGCTGGATTCGGGGTAGACCCGGTCGATGCCGCTTCCCAGAACGGCAATCGAATAGCCGCCCGCCGCCACACACCCCTCATGCGCCTCCCTGTCGACCCCCTTTGCGAGCCCCGAGACCACCCCCACCCCCTGGCAGGCCAGCTCGAACCCGAGCCGGAAGGCCGCCTTGCGCGCTCCGCCCGTGGGAAAACGCGTCCCGACAATTCCAGCGAGCAAATGTCCGTTTTCAGGTAGCGTTCCGCGATAGAAGAGCGTTACGGGCGGATCGAAGATCTCGCGGAGCTGCGGCGGGTACGTCGAGTCCCAGTAGAAGATGCATCCCAACACGCCTGGGGTCAAGAGCTTTTCCGTCCGGCATGCTTCATCCAGGATTGCCGCGGGATCCCATAGACGCGTCCTCAGTCGACGCCCCAGGAGCGAGCAAAAGTCAGAACGCGTCAGATCGAAAAGACGGTGCGGAGCACCGAGCATTTCAATGAGGGCCATCTTTTCTCTTGGCGTAAGAAAATCGACGTGGCTGAGGCCAATCAGGGGAAGCCGCTCTCTTTCGTCCATGCATGAAGTCAATGGCTGAAACGTCAAAGCCGATTTCGTGGCCGATTTCATGAGGACTTCCCACCTTTCGGCGGGTCGCCGCCAACCCCTGACACCCCCTGTTGGGCAGCCTTCGGCCGTCCGGCCTCGACGTGATGGGCGACCTCCGGTTGCTCAGCACCCCGCGGATGAAACTCCCTGTGCGTCTGCCGAAGGACCTCCTGGCTCACGTGGGTATAGATCTGCGTGGTGCCGATGTCCGCGTGGCCAAGGAGCTCCTGCACGGACCTGAGGTCGGCTCCCCCCTGCAGGAGGTGCGTCGCAAAGGAATGACGCAGCGCATGCACCTTCGATGTCGTAATGCCCGCGCGAGCGGCGGTCCGCATGAACGTCTTCCACACCGTCTTGCGCGACAGTTTGCGGCCGGCGCGGCCAAGGAAGAGCCAGTCAACAGCGGGCCCCTTGCGAAGCAAGGACGGGCGGACGGAAGAAAGATAGACCGCAAGCTCCTGCTTCGCGCGCTCCCCCAGGGGGACCAGACGCTCCCGCGAGCCCTTTCCCATGACCCGGACCACTTTCTCCGCCAGTGACACCCGGCCAATTGTGAGCTCAATTGCCTCGCTCACGCGAAGACCGCAGGAGTAGATCAGCTCGAAAAGAGCCTTGTCCCTCCGGCCCAGCGGCGTGCCCACGGGGCAGGCATCCAGCAGCCTGTCCACTTCCTCCGGCTGCAGAAACCGTGGGATGCGCATTGTCACGTGGGTACTATCCAGCAGACGAGCCGGATTTCCCTTGCTCTTTCCATCCAGAACAAGGAATCGGAAAAACGAGCGGATTGCAGAGGAGCCCTTGGCGATGGTCCGGGGATCCACGCCGTCGACCTGCCTTCGCGTAATGTAGTCAGTCACGTCGTTCAGCGTTGCTTCCTCAGCTCCGCGGCCGTTTGCCCCTAGAAACTCGAGGAACTGGCGGATCTCGGCGGCATACGTGGACACCGTCAACGGGGACAGGCCCCTTTCCGCGGTGAGATATTCCGCGAACTGGGCGGTCACTACCGTAGCCCTGCTCATCGGAGGTCCTTCATTCCTTCTGGCCCGCCACGCGCTTCTCCCGAAGAACCGTGGGCACGCTCAGGTCGGCTTCCCGCGAGTTCCTGCCAAGGAGAAAGTCCTCTGCATGCGGGCGGTGCGTCGACTTTCCCATAGATGCCCACTCTTCGTAGGGGATCATTTCCCCCTCCTGGCGCTCGGGCTCGGGGGCGCGCTGGGGTTTTTCTGGCGTGAAACCGGTCGCAATCACGGTGACGCGGATGCGGTCGTTCATGGACTCCACGATGGAGGTCCCGGAGATGATCAGCGCATCATCATCAGCGTTCGCGGTGATGATCTTGAGCACTTCCTCGTACTCGGAAAGGCTGAAATCGAATCCCCCGGTGACGTTCACAAGGATCCCCTTGGCGCCTTCCACCCGCGCATCCTCCAGGAGCGGATTGCTGATGGCGTTGGTGGCGGCATCCGTGGCGCGGTTGTCTCCGGTGCCGATGCCGATGCCCATGAGAGCATCCCCCTTGCCTTTCATGATGGTGCGCACATCCGCAAAATCAATGTTGATCTCTCCCGGCTCGGTGATCAGGTCCGAGATCCCCTGCACGCCCTGGCGCAGAACTTCGTCAGCCATGAAGAACGCCTCCCTGATGGGAGTCCGCTTTTCAGCGATCTTCAGGAGATGCTGGTTGGGAATGGTGATGAGAGTATCGACTTCCTGGCGGAGCTTCCCGATTCCCTCCTCCGCCAGCTGCATCTTGCGCTTGCCTTCAAAATCGAACGGCTTGGTCACCACGGCCACGGTGAGGGCGCCGATCTGGCGGGCAACTTTTGCGACAATCGGGGCAGCACCGGTGCCGGTCCGCCCCCCATTCCGGCGGTGATGAAGACCATGTCGGAGCCCTTCAGCAGCGCCTGGAGCCTCTCCTCGTCTTCCAGAGCGGCCTTTTCACCGATCTCCGGAATCCCCCCCGCGCCGAGGCCGCCGGTGAGCTTTGTTCCAATAGCCAGCCTCGTCTCAGCGTTGGAGCTGTGCAGCGCCTGCTGATCGGTGTTGACCGCCACGAACGACACGTTCTT
Source organism: uncultured Spirochaetota bacterium (assembly GCA_963745235.1). Classification (GTDB taxonomy): domain Bacteria; phylum Spirochaetota; class Spirochaetia; order SZUA-6; family Fen-1364; genus Fen-1364. The sequence goes on from CAVUXE010000052.1 coordinate 244,836, forward strand.
CAACCCCATGGCGATCATGCGGTTGACGGCATTGCTGCCGCCGCCGCCCACCCCGACGACTCTTATGATTGTCGGGCTGACTCCCTTCGTGTCGAAAAGCTCGATGTTCATGTCCCCCTCCCGTAGACATGGATGTCTGAGCCGCGCCGTGCACAGGGACGTGCGTAAGGCGCGGCCCAGACACGGACGTCGGAGCCGCGCCGAGCCTCCCACGGTGCGGCGTACTCGCCGAACGGGCACTCCCGCCCACCGTGGGACTGCCGAAGGCGCGGCAGTGCCTGCTATTTCATCAGAAAAAATCCTTGAACCATGACCTCATCCGCTCCCATACACTTGTGAACGTGCTCTCACTGGAGCTGGTGTCAAAGCCCTCGCTCCCCTCCCGTGATGCTCCGAACAGTACCAGGCCCACGCCGGTGGCGAACATCGGATCACAGTATTCCTCCACCAGCCCGCCAACCTTGACAGGGTAGCCGACCCGGGCGGGAAGCCCGAAAATTTCGGAGGCCAGCTCTGCGGTGCCGGCCAGAAGCGAGCCGCCCCCCGTGAGCACCACGCCGCCGCCCAGCAGGTGCAGGTACCCTTTCTTCTCGATCTGCTCTTTGACCATCCCCAGGATCTCCGCCATTCGCGGCTGGATGATGTCAGCCATTGCGCGCCGCCCCACCTTCCGGGGAGGCCTTCCGCCTACGCCCGGAATGACGACCTCTGAATCCTCCATGATGGCAGGCGCGTAGCAGCAGCCGTGCTCCTTCTTGACCTTCTCCGCGACCTCCAGCGGCGTTTTGAGCATGATGGACAGGTCGCTCGTCACCTGCTCTCCGCCGATGGAAAGCACCTCGGTATGGTAGGGCGCGCCTTCCAGGTGGACCAGGACGTCCGTTGTGCCGCCGCCCAGGTCGATCAGGAGAACACCCAGCTCCCTCTCATCAGCGGTGAGCACGGCCTTCGAGGAGGCAAGCGGCTCCAGGACGATGTCGTTGACCTTGAAGCCGGCCCTGTTGACGCATTTCACGATGTTCTGCGCGGAGGTGACAGCCCCTGTAATGATGTGCGCTTCCGCCTCGAGGCGAACGCCGACCATCCCGACCGGGTTCTTTATCCCGCCCTGTTGATCGACAATGAACTCCTGCGGGATCACGTGCAGAACCTCTCGGTCCATGGGGATGACGATGGCTTTTGCCGCGTCTATGACGCGGTCCACGTCTTCCTTGGCAATCTCCCTGTCCTTGCCCGTCACGGCAACCACCCCGCGGGAATTGATCCCCTCGATGTGGCCGCCGGCAACGCCAGTGTAGACGCCGTGCACCTCGCGGCCGGACATGAGCTCCGCGGACTCCACGGCGTTCTGAATGGACTTGACAGTCGACTCGATGTTGATCACCACGCCGCGGCGCAGGCCGCGCGACGGGGTGGTGCCGACGCCGATGATCTCCAGCTGTCCGGTTTCATTGAACTCGCCGATGATGGCACACACCTTGGTCGTGCCGATGTCCAGTCCGACGATGAGCTCCTCGGATGCCACCGCCTCTACCCCTCCTTCATCCTGTACACAACCTCGCCGCTCCTGAAATCGAGCTCCTGAATATTCTTTAAAACGCCCTGGTTAGACAAGAGGTCCAGGACCATGAGGGAATATCGGAGAAGGCTTTCATCGATGGTGTTCGGTGCAAGCACGGGCACCGGCGACGTGGTGAGGTAGATCAGGAGGTCATAGCTTCCCTCGGGAACACCAGGCCCGTGTGAGACAATCTTCACCTCGGAGAGCAGGCGCGTGAGAGACGGTGACTTTTCCCGAAGCTGCTTGAGCTGCGCGAAAAGAGGGGCGTATGCCGCGGAGAGCCGGCTGCCCAGGTAGGCGTCTCCCGCGGGAAGCCCCGAGACCACGGGGAGGTCCAGCTCAGCTCCTATGGAGCATACCTTGAACACCACCCCTTCCTCGTCCACGAGGACCGGCAGGCTCCGCCCGTCCACATCGGCAAGCACCAGGGCCACCGCCTGCCGGCCCCAGACGGTCATCCGAACAGTGTCAGGGAAAACCTTCTCCACCACCGCCCGCCGAATGAGCGGGTAGGCCTCGAGGCGTCTGCGTATGGTGTCCGTGTCGAGGGAGTGCCAGTACGCGGTCCCCTGCAGGCCGGAGATGGACAGCAGCTCGTCCTCCGAGAGCGAGACGTCACTCTGCAGCACGACATGCCGCACGGTGAGGAGAGGCAAGACGGCGTACCGGGCAAGGAGAAAGAGCGCACACGCCGCTGTCACGCAGAGAAGGATGGGCCGCGCCAGCCGCGCCGCGGCGGAAGGGACGTGGCGGGAATCTGAGGGGCGGCCGGCCGCAGCCCCGTCCCGCAGCGCATAGGCGTTAGACACTGGAGGTCCTCCGTGAAAGATTCACAAGCAATCCGCACATGACAAGCGTCACAAAAAGGGACGAGCCACCGGCGGAAAAGAAGGGAAGCGTAACGCCCGTGGTCGGCACGAGCCCCACGGCAACTGCCATGTTGAGCAGCGCCTGAAGAGAGATTGCGGCCGTAACACCGAATGCCACGTAGGAGGAGAAGCTGTCCCTCGCGCGCGCGCTGATCTGGAAACCACGCCACGCGAGAAGAGCAAACAGGATCAGCACGAAAAGGGCGCCCAGAAGGCCGGTTTCCTCTCCGATGATGGTGTAGATGAAATCCGAGTGCGACATGGGAAGAGGGCCCAGCTTGGCAACACTGTGTCCGAGCCCCTTGCCCCAGAAACCGCCGCTTGCAAGCGCGGCCCTCGCGTTCACGATCTGGTAGCCGGGGCCGGATCGGTACGAAGAAAGGTCGAAGTAGGCAAGGAGACGCTGGACGCGGTGCTCCCGCGTGAAGAGCAGGAGAAAGCCGAGGGTGCCGGTGAAAAGCGTGACCAGCAGGAAATGCACGGTGCGGACCCTCGCCATGAAGAGCATGGAAAGCCCGGTGGCCACGACGAAAATGGCCGTGGAGTAGTCGTTCTGCAACAGGATGATTGCCGCGAAGACGCATACCACGATGAACGGCGGGATCAACGTGTTGAGCGGCATGTCTTCCGATTCTTCGCGCCGGGCGAAATACGAGGCCAGGTAGAGAATGAGAGTCACTTTTACGATCTCGGAGGGCTGAAACGACATGCCGAAAACGGTGACCCATCTCCGTGACCCGAGGACGCGCGTGCCAACGCTCGGCAGGAAGGGAAGAAGTGAAGCCAGCAGCGTTGCCAGGAGGATGAGCGGCAGGGCCCGGCGGAACACCTCAATGGGAGTCACGGATACGATGAAGGCCGCAACTCCGCCCACCGCGGCCCAGATGAGCTGGCGTTTCACCAGGTAGAGAGGGTCCTGGAATGTCCGCGCGGAAAACGAATAAGACGCGGAGAAGAGCAGGGCCATCCCCACGCCGAGGATCGCAATCACGAGCATGACCAGAACGATGTCGCCGCGCTCCTTTTCAACCCGCTCCATGACCTGCCTATTGAATCTTCAGGGTCGAGATGCCGAGGATTGCGAACAGGCCGCCCAGGATCCACAGCCTGGTCACGACCTTGCTCTCCGGCCACCCGCTGAGCTCGAAGTGATGATGCAGCGGCGCCATCTTGAACACGCGCCTGCCCGTCAGCTTGAAAGAGATGACCTGGATTGCCACCGACGCCGTCTCAAGGACGAAGACGCCGCCCAGGATGAGAATGAGGATCTCCTTTTTCAATATCAGGGCCACGACTCCCATGACCCCACCCAGGGAGAGAGCGCCGGTGTCTCCCATCCACACGTCCGCCGGGTGCGCGTTGAACCAGAGAAATCCCACCGACGCGCCGGTGACAGCGAGACAGAAAACCGCCAGCTCCCCGGCGCCCTTGATGTAGGGGATCTGGAGGTAGGCGGCGAAGTCGGCGCGGCCCGTCACGTAGGAAAGGACGGCAAGCGCAAGGCCCACCATGATCACGAGCCCCGTGGCGAGGCCGTCCAGGCCGTCGGTGAGGTTCACGGCGTTGGAATATCCGACCATCAGGACCACCGCGAACGGAATGTAGAGCCAGGAAAGGTCGAGGACGGCACGTTTGAGAAACGGGATGTAGAGCAGCGTCGTGCTCTCGCCCCTCTGGACATAGAGGACCACGACGATGACCGCGGAGATCAGGAACTGTCCGCCGAACTTCACGCCCGCGCTGATCCCGCGCTTTCGGCGGGACATCTTGAGGAGGTCATCCGCGAAACCGATCGCCCCGAAGCCGATAGCCCCGAACAGGAGCACCCACGCGTACACATTTGTCAGGTCCTGCCAAAGAAGAATCGACACGACAAACGAGAGGATGATCAGCACACCGCCCATGGTGGGAGTGCCCGCCTTGGCCTTGTGGGTCTGGGGAGTGTCTTCCCGAGCGGACCAGCTGGTCTTGATTGCGCGAAGTCTCGCAATGACCCAGGGCCCGAAGAGGAAGGAGATCAGGAGCGCGGTAATTGCTGCGTACGCGGCGCGGAAAGTAAGGTACTGGAAGATATTGAAGAAGGAGAAGTGACCGCGAAGCGCGAAAAGGAACTTAAGCACCTGCTTTCCCTCCCCTGGGCGCCTTCTGAGGCGCTTCCCTGGGCGCCTTCTGAGGCGCTTCCCTGGGCGCCTTCTGGGGCGCTTCCCTGGGCGCCTTCTGAGGCGCTTCCCTGGGCGTTTCGGGCGCGATGAACGGCAGGAGCCTCTCCATCTCGAGGCCTCTGGACCCCTTCAACAGGACAAGGTCACCGTCGCGAAGATTGCTGCCGAGCTCGTGCCCAAGGACACTGAGCTCCGCGTGCCAGCGCGTACGCTGCGCCGCAGCGCTCCCAGAGAGGGCGGTCCATGCCTGCTCCATCTCCGCCCCAAGCAGGCGAATGGCGTCGAAATGAGAGTCGCGGAGCGTCTCCCCCAGCGCGCGATGCGCATCCGCTGTCCCCGCCCCCAGCTCCCGCATGCCGCCCAGCACGACGATCTTCCTGCCGTCCCATGGCACCTCGGACACGAAGGAGAGCGCCTTGTCCATGGAATCCGGGTTTGCGTTGTAACAATCCATGATCACCGTGACGGAACCCCGGATGATCTGGGACCGCCCGAACAGCGGCGTGACGGCTTCCAGGCCGTCGCGTATTTCCGCGTTCGGGACGCCCAGCTCGCTCGCCACCGAGATGGCTCCCAGGGCGTTGGCGAGGTTGTGAGGACCGAAGAGCGGGAAGCGGATCCGGAACCCCTCCCAGTGGATGAGTGTTCCACCCAGTCCCTGGTTCTCGCTTCCCCGGTATCCCCGCGTGCTCCTCGGCCCAAAGAGAATGACTCTGCCCCTGACCCCTTCCTGGAGGAAGTCACGATACGGCTCGTCCTCGGGGAGGAAAGCCTTCTGGCTTCCGTCAAAGTGGGCAAAGATCCTTTTCTTTTCACTGGCGATTTCTTCCTGCGATCCAACCAATCCGATGTGCGCCGTGCCGATGTTCGTCACAAGGCCCGCATCCGGACGCACGATGTCGGCAAGGACGTCCATCTCTCCGCGGTGATTCATCCCCATCTCGAAGATTGCAAACCGGTGCCCGCTCCCGACTCCAAAGCACGCGAGGGGCAGTCCGATTTCGGAGTTCAGGTTGCCCTCGTTCACCGCAGTTGGCGCGGCGCGGCCCAGGATGGCTCCGAGGATTTCCTTCGTGGTTGTCTTTCCGCTGGAGCCGGTGATGCCGACGCGAACCACCGAAGTTGCGCTTCGCATGTGGTGGCGCGCCAGGCTCTGCAGGGCGGCAAGGGTGTCCGCCGCGGCAATGACGGCCGGCCCCCGCCCCGCCGGCAGCGCGCTCCAGTGACTGCTCCTCTGATTCACCTGGGCCTCAGAAACCAGAAGCGCCGCGGCTCCTGCCGCGGCGGCTTCTCCCAGAAACTCGTGACCGTCTGTCCTCTCCCCGGGAAGGGCGACGAAGAGATATCCATCCCGGACCTTGCGTGAATCAACCGCCACGCCAATCACTGCCGCGTCGGCAGAGGTCGTGCGCACGACTGCTCCGGCGGTTACCTCCGCAATGTCCGCAACGCTGAACAGCTTCTGCAGGGCGCGCGTCTCCGTCATTGCGCTTGACCCTCTGCGGCGCCCTGCACGACGACCCTCGTGACGTGCGCCTGGTCGGCAGGCGCCAGGGTGAAGCTCTTTGACGCCTTTTCCTCGACGCGAGCCGGTGAACGCTCGTAGGCGATCTGCGCTATGGCATCCCGATTGGCTTCCAGGAGATCCTGCTGCTGCTTCTCCAGAGCCGCCACGTTGTCAGAAAGCGCGCTGTATCGATATCCCTGCCACGCGTTGAGAAACAGGAGGCCGGGAACAATCAGCCCGAGAACGGCCAGACCATACCTCATCATGCACCCTCCGTGGGCGGACGCCTGGGCGTCACTTCGCGAAGCCCTAGGGGCTTCACTTCGCGAGGCCCCAGGGGCTTCTCCGCCACCCTCAGCTTCGCGCTGCGGCTGGCAGGATTGCGGGAAATCTCTTCCCCGGAGGCGGAGACTGGCTTGGCGGTGACCAAACGAAGCTCCGCTTTGCCCCCACATTGACAGATCGGCCATTCCGGGGGACACGTACACTCCCGGCTCTTGTCACGGAAGAAGCGCTTCACGATCCGGTCTTCGAGGGAATGAAATGTAATAACGCCGATTCGGCCGCCCGGGCTCAGCACGCGAAGCGCCTCCGCGAGCCCCGTCTCCAGCTGCTCCAGCTCACGGTTGACGGCGATCCGCAGAGCCTGGAACGTCCGCGTTGCCGGATGAGTCCGTTTGTGCTGGTACTGTGCGGGGACGGCTGAGGCAACCACCTGGGCCAGCCGGATCGCGCTGGTGATCGGGGCCTTTTCTCTCTGCCGAACGATGCGGGCCGCGATTCCCCGGGCGAACCTTTCCTCGCCGTAGCGAAAGAGGATATCGGCAAGCTCTGCCTGATCGAGGTTGTTCACCATATCGGCGGCGGTGGTCGGGAGATCCTCGCTCAGCCTCATGTCGAGGGCCTCGTCGCGGTCGAACGAGAAACCGCGGCCGCTCGCTTCATAGTGGAAACGCGATATGCCAAGGTCCAGGAGAATGATGTCGGCCGCTTCCGAGTATTCTGAAAGAAAGGCGCCGTACCATGCGTTGACCAGTCGGGCGCGGCTGGCAAACACCGCAAGCCGCTGCCTGGCGACCTCGAGGATCGAGGAGTCGGCATCAACGCCGATGAGGGCAAGGTCCGGATACCTGAGAAGAAAAGCCTCGGAATGGCCGCCTTCCCCCTCGGTGAGATCGATCATGAACGCGTCACCCGGGGGAGGAACCAGGAGCGCCAACACCTCCTGCAACAGGACCGGCTCATGGACGATCACAGCGCGATCCTCCCGCCCAGCTCCTCGGCGGCTTCCTTGAACTTCGCCTCATTCTCCTGGAGGTAGGTCTGGTACGCTGTTTCCGACCAGACTTCGATGTATTTCTTGAGCCCGAGAATGAGGCACTCCTTTCTCAGATCAGCATATTCCCGCAAGGTCTGGGGTATGACAATCCTCCCCGCCTTGTCTATTTCGGTTTCCTGTGCTGGAGCGATCAACCGTCGCTGGATCAGGCGCGACTGGGCCTGCAGCAGCGACGTCGAGCCGACTAGGTTCTCGGAAAATGTCTTCCATTCTTCAGGGGGAAAGAGCCAGAGGCAGTTTTCCACACCACGGGTGAGGATCACGACGTTACCGAGCACTTCCGTTCTCATGCGAGCTGGTATGAGCAACCGTCCCTTTTCGTCCAGCGAGCAGCGGAATTCCCCTGTAATCATGGCCTCTCCTACCACATTTTCCTAAAACTTCCCACTTTTTCCCACCTCCAGCTGCAGATAATACCCCCAAAGGACCGGATGTCAACCAGAGTCGCGTCACAAAAATCAGGGATTTTGGAAAAAATTATCGGAACTATTTAACAGATGTTGAGTAGATCACCTAAAATTGACTCGCATGCACAAAGCAGGGTATCCTGGGCACGGAGTAAACAGCCCGTGCCCCTCTACCGCGTTCACTTCAAATGGAAGGAAAAGGACGTCGAGCTCATGGCCAAGAGCCTTGACCTGACGCACCCGTACTTTGTGTCCATCCGCGACCTCGTGTTTCCAACGGAGCAGAAGCTGGTCATCAACCCCTCGGAGGAAGAGATTCGGCGCACCTTCGGCCGCGCGGACCATCTGATGATCCCATTCCAGACCGTCAGCCTGATCGAAGAGCTCACGGAGGATGCCGTTGGGAAAGTGATGCCTTTTCGCCTGGCAGATGATGAGGACCCGGAGTAGCCGCCGGGATTGAACGGCGTCCGGATCGAGGGTAAGATCCCGGCGGTGTTGCGGACCATCATGATTTCGTACCCGGAAGGGGACGAAAAGGAAATAGAGCACGAGCTGCGCGTGAACCAGCTGGTGGACCTCAACGGAAGACCTCTTCCCCTCCCCTTGCCGACATCGCGAATGATCGTGTACAGGGTGTGGAAGGTCTCCACCCGGCAGGAGAGGCATACCGAAGAGGTTACCTACCACCTGGAGCTCGTCACTCGGCCCGAGCTCGAAGCTATCGGAAGAGGGAGGAGGTGACATGTTCTCACAGAGGGAACCTTCACGGGAAGAAATTGTCCTTGCGGTCCAGGGTCCGCTTTCAGGAGAAACAACGCCTGAGTTTCAAACCAGGATGGAGGAGCTGACGGCCGGACGCTACCTGACAATCACCCTGGACTTCTCCGAGACGCCGTCAATCAACTCTTCCGCGCTCGGCAAGATCCTGCTTTTCCGCAAGAAGCTCGCGGAGGGAGGACGGACCCTGCAGATAGTCGGCTGCAGTGACCCGCTCTTCAAGACGTTTCAGATGATCAAGTTCGACAAGCTGGTGACGATCAGGAAGTAGCCCTAGGGGTGCTCACCCCGCTTCTCGAAACCGTTCCTGAGGCTCGCAACCAGCTCAAGGAATTGCGCCTGCGTCTGAATGCCGAAGTCCCCCAGGACTGACTGGTCCAGCTGCTGATAGGTGATCAGCCCCTCCTCCAGATCGCAGATGGAGGTGGCAAGGTAGACGGAGAACACAATGCTCCTGTGCCTTCCGCTTGCCAGCAGGGGATCATGGTGGTAGCGGATCCCCTCCACGAGCTGGTCGGGGAAGTTCCATTTCTGGGCGATCAAGGCGCCGATATCGGCGTGCTTCATGCCGAATGAGAACTTCTCGAAAACCCAGGAGGGGATGTTCTTCTCCGCGCAGAACCGTCGCATCTTCTCCCGTGTGTCGGGATGGAGTGTCGCGATGGCAATGAACCCAAGGTCATGAAGAATGCCGGCAACGTACGCGTCGTCGAGGATTTCCGGCTGACGCTTCACGTCCCTGGCCAGGAGAAGGGCGTAGTGCGCCGTTCGCAGAGAATGCTCCCAGAGCGACCTCATCCGCGGGTGATGCTGATCCAGCATGATATGAAAACCGAACGAATACAAAAGCTGGTGAAGGCTTCTCAGGCCGATGAGCTTCACGGCCTGGGGAATGCCGTTCACCCGTGAGGGCAGGCCATAGTACGCCGAGTTCACGTGCTTCAGCAGCTCCGCCGTCAGCGTGGGGTCCCGGGAGATGTGGTTCGCAATATCGGCCACGTTGGCTTCCGCTTCCTCCGTGAGCGTCATGAGCTTCACGACGCTTTCAGGGAAGTGCGGGAGGGACTCGATGTTGCGCACAAGCGCCTCGGCAAGCGCCCTGATCTGGTCCAGCTGCACATCCGAGATGGGGATGGTGATGGTCGAAACGGTCCTTCCCCTCTCCGTTCGTACGGAGAAGGCTTCCTCCCCCAGCCCGATGCTCTTGAGGAACTGGAGGAGGATCATGATTCCCAGCCCCGCGCCCTCGGAATGATCGAGGGATGTCTCCAACGCCTCGGAGAAGGAATGAAACGTGCGGGCGCGGGCAATCCTTTCCTTGATGCGCCCCTCCTCCATGGGAGTCAGCGGGGCGTCATTTCTCACGGAAACGGTGAGCGCCTCCCCGGTCGCATGGAACGCGACATCGATCCACATCTGCCTTTCCCGAAGCACCTGGAGGAAGTGCGCCAGGTTTTCGGAGAGCTCATTGTGGAAGGCCTTCATGCCTCTTTCGTAGTCTTGTTTTCTCGAAATCTGGAGGCCGTGCTCCTCGAAGTAGATGCGTTTTGCGTTTGCTTTCTCAGCGTTCAGGACCAATTCCTTGACGCAGTAGGAGAGAACGTCCTGGATCTTCTGCTCACCCAGCTCGTCGAGGTACGTCTCCAGGATGCTGTCCAGGAGAGGGAAAGCCTCGGGGACAGAGCCCTCGATCCTGAAGACGTAGGGGACAGAGTTCTGAACTGCCCTCTGTATGTCGGCGACGTTTACCGGGGTGGACATTCTTGCTGCTCTCGGGAACTATCATACTCAATGTGGCGGGATGCCGGCCAGTGAGAATCCCTTTCGGCGCAAAGGTTCAGGCCGCCCGCTTCTCCGTCAGGAAAAGGACCACGTCACCGAATCCGAGCCTCTTTGCGAGCCTGTCAACCGGCTTCTTGATGAGCAGGGGCGCCGTCCCCACGGCCAGCCCTCCCCAGGTGACCGTCTTGATGATGCTGAACCCCGAGTCCCGCAGGACCCTGCCCAGCGTGCGCCGGGAGAAAAGGACGAGGTGGTCCGCAATCGCGGATCGCCAGCCTGTCCCGAAGAGCCTCGCCTGGAACCCGTCCACGTTGGGAGTGGTGATGACGGCGAATCCCCCTGGCTTCAAAATCCGAAGCACCTCCGTAAGGAACCCCCGAGGATCAGGCACATGCTCGATGAGATGGGAGAAGTGCACCACGGAGAAGCTGTTGTCCGGGAAGGCGGCTTCGTGGAGCGTGCCGGGAAAGATATCAACTCCCCGGTGCCGCTTTCCGTACTCCGCGGACTCCCGGCAGATGTCGACCCCCTGGACGGTCCACCCCTTGTGCTGCATGGATTCGAGGAGCATCCCCGTGGCGCATCCGATGTCGAGAAATGTCCTGTGACTCCCGAGCCTGGCCGCCCTGGCCTCGAAGTCAACGTCCCTCAGGCCGAGCTCCATCAGCGTGAAGAAGTTGCGCTCGTTGCGATACTCGTAAGCGAAGTAGCTTTCCCCGTAGCGCCGGCGCAGGTCCTCGAAAGCCGGGGATGGGTCCTGGTAGACGGCAGAGCATGCGGAGCAGCGCACAAACGCAAATCCGTCGCACGCCAGGAAAGGAGAGCGCGCCACGGAGGCGCAGAGGGGGCACGGAATGGACTCAAAGCGTTCGGCGCCAGGCACGGATGAATATGTTTTCGGCATCACAGCCTCCGTTGATCTCGTTCGCCGACGGGTGCCGCAGACCGACCAACAGTCGCGGCGTATCCACCGCAGCGTTCAATCTATTCTCGGACTGTGAATGAGATTTCCTTTGTGGTTTCGTTCCCCGCAAAATTGCGCACGGAAAGGTCCAGATGACTGTTGCCGGCGCGCAGGTCGACGCCTCCGCATTTCACGAGACCGTCGCCCGTGTACACGCTGCCCAGCGGCAGCCGTGCTCCGCCCAGCGTGAGGCGGCCATCCGAAACCTGGAGGGAGTCGAAGACGATTCTGGCCACTTCCTTGCCGTCCACCTCCAGGCGGACACCGTACAGACCGAGGGGCCAGTGGAACCTGACATCCTGGCGCAGGTCATAGGCTTCAGCGATGATCTGCCCCTGCCCCGCCGGCACTTTTGCGCCGTTATCCAGCGGGATGAGCGTGCCGCCCGCGGAGAGAAGCACTCTCCGTATCACCGGCGCTTGCGTGTCGGCCACGGGAGGGAGGAAGGAAAGGGGATTCACGAAGGAGGCTGTCTCTTCGTCATACAGGGAAAAATGCAGGTGCACGCCGTCGGAGGAGCCTGTGTCTCCGCTCGCCCCCAGGGTCTCTCCGGCCGCATATGCGGTCCGCACGGGACCGAGAGAGCCCTTCTTCAGGTTGCAGGAGGTGGTTTCTATTTTTCCCTCGTGGTGCAGCGCGACGAAGCTGCCCAGGCCCCGAGGAAGCGAAGAGTAGTCCTGGTCCTCGTCGTAGCGGAAAACAAGCTCACCGGCAAGAACTGCATGCACGTCCTGCTGGCCGCCCCCGATATCAAGCCCGTCGAAGAAATGGCCGTCCTGGTCCTGGGCAAAAGTCCCAATGATGATCTTTTTTTCGACCGGCCAATCCAGGCCCCGCAGCGGGAGCACGGCGGCAAGAAAGAAAAAAGCGACGCCGACCAGAAGGCACGCCTGACGCATCACAGGGCCTCCACATCCACCCGCAGGAGCCTGCCACCCACGCCAAGGAGCAACTGACCGTCAACAGATCCGAGGAACATGTCTCCCACGGGAAAGGACTCGGAGCCGAGGGTTCGCAGGAATGGAAAAACCAGGCTGATGTTTACCCGTTGCCCGTCACGCGCTGCAAAGGCTGCAATCCTTGCATCCTGCAGAAAAGCGGAACCTGCAAGCAGCCCCCGAAGAGGCACGGCGGAAAGCCTCCCGCCCTGCGGCTCGACCAGGCCCACCGCATCGCCTGCTTCATAGAAGAGGTAGCGGGAGTCAGGAGAGAATCCCATGCGGACTTCGCGACGGAAATCCGTGGACAACCCGGCTCGCAGGGCCACTGTGTAGCTGGCGCCGCTTTGGCCGAGGACGGTGAGCGCTTGCGGCCCGATGCCCGAAACCGACGCGATGAAAGATCCGTCCCGCGTCACCGCGCATCCGTAGATGACGGGGATGCGGCTTGGGCCGGGAGGGCCCTGATAGAGGAGGGCGCCGCTGCGGTTGAGAAGCTGAAGGGAGCCGTTGAGGAGGCCGATCAGCAGGAAGTTTCGCTGAATGGAGATTGACGTCATGATTGCAGGGAAGTCCCTGGTCCAGGCAGGATCCCCGTTCCTGTCCACTTCGGCCAGGCCCGTGAGATCGGAGTTGACCACGAGGACCCGGCTCCCGTCCGCGCTGAGCAGGGGATACCCGTCGCCGGAGAAGCTCACCACCCGTTCCCCCCGGGGATCGCGCATGATCCAGTCGGTTCCCGTTCGCGCATAGTTGATATAGCCGGACCGTGAGAGAGCAACCTGAAAAAGCCGGTGGCCGACATGAAGCAGCGTTCCATCGGGTTCGACATAGCCGAAGACGTCCCCCAGCCGGAACGGGAAAGCTCCCTGCGGCCCGGCGGTTGGAGCGGGCTCCCCGCCCGCGGGGCTGTTCGACGGCGCAGGGACCACGCTCACGGCCCAGACAGGCTTTGCCACGAGCTCCTTACCCAAGGGATAGGGGAAAAGGGCAAAATAGAGTACGATGAGAAGGACGGACGTGAAGAAGATGCTCGCCGGTCGCCTTTTTTTCATGCAGGGTTCCCTTGAACAAGGAAATCGAGCCATTGCGGACAAGGACGGCGAGGCATGGGCAAGCCTAAGCAGCGCGGAGGGTGTTTGTCAATGAGAAAACCTGATCCCGAAGAGCTCATCTCCCGCGCGCGTGAGGCGGCCGGCAATTCATACTCTCCCTACTCGCTTTTCCCCGTTGGAGCCGCCCTGGTGTGTTCGGATGGAATAGTCATCACCGGCGCCAACGTGGAGAACCGGTCATACGGCCTGGCTTGCTGCGCGGAGAGAAGCGCCATTTTCGCGGCGGTTTCGCAGGGAAAAAGAGAGTTTCAGGCCATTGCGGTCTGTTGTCCGAAATCCGACGTGCCTGTCTCTCCGTGCGGCGCTTGCCGCCAGGTTCTTGGCGAGTTCTGTCCGCCGGATATGCCTGTCTACTTTGCCGGGAAGGGCAGCGACTACATCACTGCAAGCGTCGGGGAGCTCCTGCCCCATGATTCGCTGCACAATCTGAAAAAGGCCTGACTCCTATTTCTTCGGAGCGTCGGCCTTCTTGATGTCATTCTCCATCTTGGTGCGCCATATGTCGGTTTTCTTTTTCACCACGTCCGCCTGCTCTGACTCCCCCAGGATCACGTGAAGCCTGCGCACGGCCGCAAGAAAGTTGATTCCCGCCTTGATATCGTCAATGCGCATGGTGGAAAGCTCGTACTTCTCCCGGTAGCGGTCCGCGGCCTGCTGCAGGAGCGCGCGGGCCAGCCCGAGGTGCGCCATGCGCGCTCCAAAGCCCGCCACTCGTGGATCCATTCCCGCCACGAAGGTCTTGAGATTGAGCAGGTTCTTGGCAATCACGGCAAACCTGCCCTCGAGCTCGACAAAAGACCATTTCCACTTGGAGTTCTCCCCGTATCCCTCCTCCAGGGAGTCTATGGTGAATCCAAGCTTGCGCACCAGGTTGTACCTGTCGTCATCCGAAACCGAAACAATGGTTTCCAGGCCCTGCTCGTAGTCGGAGAACGGCGCATCAATCATGGGGGAGACTATCTCCTCCAGGTAGATGAGCGCCTTGTAAATGCACTTGCGTCCCTCGTTCAGATAGGCTTCGTTTTTTACGCCCAGGAACGACAGGGAAAGAGAGTTCATGACGAGATACTGGGCAACGAGGTCCAGGTTGTCGTCAACGAGCGCCAGTCTCTTGAAGCTTGCCCCCTCGGTGCCCGCCGCGATCTGCTCCTTGACCTTTTTTTCCTTCTCCAGAACGCCATCGATGGCGTTCTTGTAGTCCTTTATGTAGTCGACGTAGCGGCGTCTAGCTTCGTCGCTGGGCTTCTTCATCTCTCATCCTTCTGAGGGCCATACTTTGCGAGCAGCTCACCGGCATGCTGGAGTGAGAGCTCTCCCTTGCGATCTCCCGCCAGCATGCGCGCAATTTCCTCCTGCCGCGCTGCGCCGGTAACCTTCTCCACCCGCGTAACGGTGCGGCCGGACTGAGTGACCTTCTCGATCCTGAGATGATTATCGGCTCGCACGGCTATGGTAGCAAGATGCGTGATGCACAAAACCTGCTTGTGCCGCGCCAGGGCCCCGAGCCTTTCCCCGACTGCCAACGCAACCTCACCGCCTATCCCGGCGTCCACCTCGTCGAAGATGAGAGAGCTGACGTGATCCGATTCGGCGAGGACCCCCTTGATGGCAAGCATCACGCGAGAGAGCTCACCACCGGAAGCGATGGCGCGCAGCTTCTTGAACGGCTCCCCCAGGTTGGGAGAGATGACGAACTCTATTGCATCCTTTCCCCACGGCGTGAGGACGGGAGTTCCCTCCCGCGCCGCATCCTGGATGAGGACGCGGAAGCTCACCTTTGGCATGCCCAGCTGCCGGAGCTCGGATTCGATCTTCTTCTGAAGATCCGCGCTTGCCGCCTTCCTCTTCTCCGAGAGCTCACGCGCAACGGCGCCGATCTCCTTCTCTGTCCGGCCGATCTCCTCCTCCAGGCTCTTCTTTTCCCCTTCCCAGTTCTCCATGCCTGCAAGCTCCTGCTCGCCGGACCGGCAATATTCCAGGACGGCTTCCACGGTGTCCCCGTATTTCTTCTCCAGGGAGCGGATGGCCGAAAGGCGTGATTGCACGTCGTCCAGCCGACCGGGGCTGAAATCCGTGCGGGACTTGTACTGCCGTACGCTTTCGGCAAAGTCCTCGATCTCGTAGAACGCATCTTCCAACTGGTGGGACTGCCGGGAAAGAGAGGAATCTATTGCGAGGATCTCCTCCATGGAGTGCCGCGCCTTGCGCAGGGCCGACAGCACCCCTCCCGCTCCCTCTGCAATCGCGCCGTGCACCTCCTCCAGGAGGGTGAAGAGCTTCTCGTGATGCACAAGGATAGCCAGCTCTTTCTCCAGCTCTTCCTCTTCTCCGGCGCGGGGGGCGAGGGCCTTGATCTCGTTCACCGCATACGTCAGCAGGTCGATGCGGCGCAGCCTCTCCCGTTCGTCGCTCACGAGGGAAGAAAGTCTCTCCCGAAGCGACGCGAGGGATGCATACAGAGAGTGGAAACGATCCGCCAGCCCCTCCGTGCCGGCCCACCTGTCAACGAGCCTGCGATGGTTCTCCAGGTCCAGGAGAGACTGGTGCTCGTGCTGGCCATGGAGGTCGAACAGAAGGGAGGAAAAGTCGTGGAGGTCTGTGCGAGTCACGGGAGAGGACTGGATGAAAAGGGATCCGCGGCCATTGGATTTCAGCATCCTGCGCAGGATGACAACGCCGTCCTCCGGCTCGATCCCTCGCGCGGAAAGCCACTGCGCGGCCTCCGTGTTGCCGGCAAGGGAGACAATACCGGACACGCTTGTCTCCTCCGCCCCCGACCTGATGATGGACGTGTCTGTCTTGTCCCCCAGGAGAAGGCCGAGCGCGCCGACCAGGAGGGACTTGCCCGGCGCCGGTCTCTCCGCTCAGGACGTTCAATCCTTCAGCGAAGCGCACCTGCAGCTTGTCGATGATGGCATAATTGTGGACGTGAAGCTCCTCAAGCATTCGGCTCCCCCGCCCAGTTGAGCTTTGTCCTGAGCACTTCGTAGAAGCTCCGCCGGTCCGTTCGGACGATGAGGGTCTTCTGCTCTGCCCGGCGCATGATGACGCTGTCCCGGGGGTGCAGGAAGAAAGTCTCCTGCCCGTCGATCGTCAGGACTGTCTCCGCCTTCTGCGGCTCCTCCACCTCGATGCGAAGAACCACGGACGCCGGTACGACGGTTGGACGATTGGACAGGGTGAACGGACAAATGGGGGTGAGGATGAATGCTTCCATCTCGGGATGGAGAATGGGGCCGCCTGCCGCCATTGAGTACGCGGTGGAACCCGTTGGCGTGGCCACGATGACCCCGTCCGCGCGATACCTCCCCAGGTACTGCTCGGAGAAGAATATCTTGAGCCTGATCATGCGCGAGATTCCTCCAATCCCAATGACGGCCTCATTGAGCCCGAGGAATGCGCCAATCTCCTTTCCCTCTCGAATCACCGTCACGGAAAGCATGACCCGTTCGCCCACCGCGAGGCGCCCGGCAAGATACTTCTCCCAGGTGTCTACGAGCTCGTTCCGCGAGACCTCCGTGATGAACCCGAAGTCTCCCATGTTGACCGCGAGGATGGGCACCTCGGAGCCGCGCGCTCGAGACTGCGCGAGCATCCGCGCGCAGGAAAGGAGGGTGCCGTCTCCGCCAAGGGTGATGGCAAGGTCAACGTCAGTGAGCGTCTCCCTGCCGGTGTGGTTTGTATAGTCGACGAGGATGGCCTCGGCGCCGTGCGCGCGAGAGAAGTCTTCTATCGTCTGTACGACGCTTTTCACGTCGTCCTTCTGGGAGTTGATGACGACGAGCACCTTGCGCATCCGAGGCAGCGGGACAGCCATGTGCGCTAACTATAGTTGCGCCACGACGGGAAGGCAAGGGTACGCGGTACGGGAGTACCCGTTCGGCGAGTACGCCGTACGCGGCTTGCGCCGCCGCTATGGCAGGGTGGCCAGGACCTTGGCGACGGTTTCCACGTCGCGCTTTCCCAGCATCGGGTAGAGGGGGAACAGCAGGCAGCGCAGAACGAGAGAGCGCGCGTTGACGCATTGGGCGCCTGGACCGTCGTCCAACGCCGCGACGGTGTCCGCAAACGCCGGCATCGTGTCCACGTTCTTCTTCAATGCATACTGCCGCACTTCCTTCATCCCGTCAGTCAGGCCCACGGGAAAGGAGGAGAGCACGTTTTCCGCTTCGAGCTTTGACACCAGGCTCTTGTGGCGGGACTTCAGAAGGGACTGTGAGAACAGAGCGGAAATCTCGCGGCGGACGCGCGCGAAGTTTTCCAGGGCCGCCATCTGGGAAATCCCGAGCGCCGCATTCATGTCGGCGAGCGGAGAATACAGGGGCGAGCTCTCCACGACGCGCCGCAGGGCGGTCAGCAGCTGTTTGCTCTTTGCCAGCACGAGGGCGCCCCCGCCGCACGTGATAATGTTCTCCGGTTCCAGGGAAACCAGGCAGATGTCGGCCTTCGAGCCGCACAGTTGCTCTGCGACCCTGCCGCCGAGCCCCTGCGAGGCATCTTCCAGGATCGGAAGCCCATGCGCGCGGAGGCCTTCCACGTCGGTGACTACTCCGAGGGTGTGGTGGACCAGGATTGCTTTGGCGCCTTTCTGGGCAAGCCTTGCCGCTTCCTGGGGGTCAAGTGAGCCGGACTCCTGCTCCACGTCCGCCACGAGCGGAACAAGGCCCCTGTCGTGCAGCACCCGCAACCACACAGACGGGGAGAGGGCCGGCAGGATCACCGGATCCTGGGGGAAAGCCCCAGGGCTTCGAGAGCAACCGAGAGGGCCAGGTATGAATTGCACAAGGAGACCCCGCCCGCGTGCCCGAGCAGCTGGCACGCGCGGGAGATCAGCTCACGCGAAATCTCCCCCGGCCCGAGCTTGTCGGAGACGATGCAGGACAGGACGCTGCCCATGTCCTTTCTCTTGACGGTGGGACGAAAGACTGGTAATGCCATGTTTCCTCAATGAGCCGCCTTCGACGGGGCTTTGTCAAGCTCAGCCCGAAAGCTCAGCCCGAAAGCAGCTCAGCCCGCAAACCCGCCCTCACCGATGAGGGGCACGAACCTGCACCCGATGCTCTCCTGGGAGACGAACGATCCGCCGATCCTGCGGACCACGACGATGATTTGCGACCGCCGCCAATCTCCCACGGGGACCACAAGGATTCCGTTGTCCGCCAGCTGCCTCTGAAGCGCAGTCGGCACCGTTGGGGCGGCCGCGGTGACAAGGATGCGGTCAAACGGCGCCTCCTCCGGCCAGCCGGGTCCGCCGTCAGCCGTCTTGAACGTGACATTCGTGAATCCCAGGGAGCCGAGTGTCCTCTCCGCCATGGCCGCAAGCTCGGGGATGCGTTCCACGGTGAAGACGCTCGCCGCAATCATCCCCAGGATGGCCGCCTGGTATCCGCTGCCGGTCCCGATCTCCAGGACCTTCTCACCGCCGCTGAGGCTCAGCTCCTGGGTCATGAAGGCAACCATGTAGGGCTGAGAGATTGTCTGCCCATGGCCGATGGGCACAGGGTAGTCGGCGTAGGCGGTAGCGCGATTGCCAGCGGGGACGAACTCGTGACGCGGCACGCTGCGCATGGCCTCGAGGACGCGCTGGTCGTCGATGTCGCGGTTCTCGATCTGGAGCTTCACCATGCGCTCGGCTTCGGCGTTTTTCCCCCAGGAAAGTCGCACGGCGGCGCCGGGACTACACTGCCACGAGAACTGGCAGCTCGCTCCTGCGGATGAGGTGGGATGCCGTGGGGCCAAGGAGGTAGTCACGCATCTTGTGCCTGCCATGCGCGCCAATGAGGATCATGTCCACGCCTTCCCGTTTTGCGATCCGGGAAATCAGGTCAACGGGCTTTCCCGTTTCCGTGAGGAGCCGGTAGGGAATCCCATGGCCGTTCAGGTAGCCCAGCTCGGAGGCAACGGGGAAGCTCTCCTCCAGCTCCTCCCTGACGGTGAGCACCACCATCTCCTCCCAGATGTTCCCCAGGGCGTTCACGCAGAATTGAAGCGCTTTCTCCGCTCCCGGGCTTCCATCGTAGGGAAAGAGCATCCGCTTGGGGCTGTGAAAGGGCATGGGGCAGACGAGCACGGGCCGCGGGGAGGAGCGCACCACGTCCTCCGTCGTCGACCCGACGATTGCCCTTTCGATGTGGGCATGCTCGCCTTTCTGCCCAACAACAAGGAGGTCCCCCGAGCGGGTCTCCTCAGCAAGCACCCCGGAGGGCAGCCCTTCGCGCAGGACGGTGGTGGCCTTGATCCCCACTGTCTCTGCCTCGCTTCGACACCGGTCGAGGCAGTTCTCCGCGAAGGACTTGATGTCCTTCCTCACCTGCTCGTAAAAGCCCTTCAGGCCCGGGTCAGGCGGGATGTACACGCGCTCGAACCCGTAATCGAAGTGACTGGCCGTGTAGATGATGGGAAGGTCGGTTTTGCGTGAATCAATGACAAAGACGATCTTGACGGCCGCGCTCACGCGGCCCGCAAGGTCGACGGCGTACTGAAACGCCGCCAGGGAGTTGGGCGATCCGTCTATTCCTGTGACGATCTGCCCGATCACCCCTGCACTTTCCCCCCGCCCGCAACCGGGCTCTTCTCTGCGGTCTTTTGCGCCTGGGAGTCCTTGTCATGGAGCTTCGACAGCTTGTACTGCTTGAGCAGCAGCCGGATGGCGTCGTTTATGCCTTCGGTCCTGCTGACGTAGTAGCCTTCTTTGATCATTTCATCGAGCCCTTCGAGAAGCTCGGTTGAAGTCTCAACGAATGTCTTTGACACTGCTCCCTCCTGCTGCCGCGGCCCCCACAAGAGCTGACGCTGCGGCCATACTACAGCGCTCCGCACAGGAGCGCAAGTCCGCCGACCCTCTCACGGGTATGCCATGGGAAGGAAATGTGTGAGTGGTCACGGCAGAACCAACTGCGCCATTTTCTCGACCTGGCCCCTGCTGAGGGACTTCCACAGGGCGTGGAAATCAAGGAGCCACCCGGACTCGATGCCGGAGCGCAGGAACCTGTAGAGCTCCTGCGAGCTTTGGCGCGCATTCCTGCGGAAGTCCCGCAGTGAGTCCTCGTCCCCGAGGTCGGAAACTACTCGTATGCTGAGCGGTGGAATGCGCGCCCGGAGCGCGCCGACGAAGATGCCCGCGGTTTCCCAATTGCAGGCCGCGGCGCCGCTGACGGCATGGAGGGACTCCCTGACCTGCAGGGACTGGATGAAAAACTCGCCGCATGCCTGCACGCCGGATCTCACCTGGAGCCCGAGGCCATTCCCGAGCTGCGCCGCGGCCCGAACGAGCCGCTGCGATTCCCTGCGCGCAAGGAGCTGGAGCCCCGAGGGAAGGCGCATCTCGGGGATGATCCTTGCGGGAAGCCCGCTGCCGGAAATGTCATACTCGATGCAGGTGAGCCCGATCACGATGCTGTTCACGATCAGGTCTCCGTCGAGCGCCGCGCATGTCCCCGAGTCTATGACAAGGTCCGGCTGGACGTCCCTGATCCCTGCCACCGTGGCTGAGGCGGCCCTGGCCTTCGCCGGCCCGGACTGGAGAGCGATGATCTCGGTGTTGGCGATTGAACCGCGGCTCGAGCGGCACCCCAGGATGGGGGGGCCGTCACGCAGGGACAGGGCGGAGCGGCAACTGGTGAACTCGAGCGGGATTGGGCATATCACAAGGATGCGCACACGTTCTCCCGACCGGCATGATAGCTGAAGCGAAAAAAAATGTGGGGATAGGTAACACCTATCCCCATGGTGAGACAAGGGGGCAAGGAAAGGAGGTGAAACTTACCCCACGAATCTAGATTCCGTTCTGTCTCTACATTAATAAACACCGGCACACGGCAATTGTTACACCACCGTGCGCGCCACGTCCAACGAACCCGGGCTTTTTGATTATCTTTTCATGGCGCGAGGGAGGCGCACGCTGATGGAAATGAACACCAGCAAGGTGGCAATCATCGGGGCAGGCTCGGTCGGCTCCACGCTCGCGTTCAATCTTTGCCTCAAGGGTGCCGTCACCGACATCGCCCTGATCGATTCGAACCGGGAGAAGGCTGAGGCTGAAATCCTGGACATCAAGCAGGGGTCTCCTCTCGGCAGGTCGTTGAAGATAGAGGCCGCGGACTATGGATCCTGCAGGGACAGCCGCATCGCAATCATCACGGCGGGGGCCAGGCAGAAGCCGGGAGAGACACGCGTTGACCTCATGGAGCGCAACATCGGCATCATGAAGTCGATTGTGAAATCCATCCTCGACTCCGGGTTCCAGGGCATCTTCCTCGTCATCACGAATCCCGTGGATGTCCTGACATGGGTGGCTTTCGCCGAAAGCGGCTTTCCCGCGGCGCGCGTCTTCGGTTCGGGCACCATCCTGGACTCCGCGCGGCTGCGTGAGTACGTGGCCCGCCACTGCAAGGTGAACCCGCAGAACATCCACGGCTACGTCCTGGGCGAGCACGGGGACACATCGTTCCCGGCGTGGTCGCTCCTCACCATCGGCGGGATCCACTTCAACGAGTTCTGCCCCGTGTGCGGCGTCTGCGAAGAGCTGGAGGTGTTCAAGCAGAACACGATGAACGAGGTTCGCGCTACGGCGTACCGGATCATCCAGGCGAAGGGCTCAACGTGCTACGCCATCGCGCAAGCCGCCTCCCTCCTTGTCGAATCCATCGTCCGTGACGAGAGGCGGATTCTGCCCGTGTCCACTGTCCGAAAGGAGTTCAAGGGCATTCGGAACACGGCCTTCAGCTTTCCCGCAATCGTTGGACAGACCGGCGTGAGCCGTGTCCTGGATTTTCCGCTTCCACCCGACGAGGAGAAGTGCCTTGTCGACTCTGCGCGGTACGTGGCTGAAAACATTTCCCGGGCGGGCTATTGAACGGACGCCTTCAGAGCTTCGACCATTCCGTGTGGAACGTTCCCTGTCTGTCCACCCGCTGGTACGTATGGGCACCGAAGTAGTCCCGCTGTGCCTGGATCAGGTTTGCCGGAAGCCTTTCCGTGCGATATGAGTCGAAATAGGAGAGCGCGGATGAAAAGGCCGGGATGGGAACTCCACGTTCCGCGGCCACCGCCACGAGGCGGCGCCACCCGGGCTGGGCCTTTTCAACGATCTCCTTGAAGTACGGATCCAGGAGGAGGTTCGCAAGATCCGGCTCCTTTTCGTATGCTTCCCGGATCCTTCCCAGGAATCTCGCCCGTATGATGCATCCCCCGCGCCAGATGGAGGCAATCTCTCCGAACTTGAGACCCCACGAGTATTCCCGGGCGGCTGCCCTCATCAGGCTGAAACCCTGCGCGTACGAGCAGATCTTGGAAGCGTAGAGAGCGTCATGCACCGCCTCCACAAGCTGGCCCGCGTCCCCCGAATACCCGCCGGACGGGCCGCGCAGGACCTTCGAAGCCTGGGTCCTTTCCTCTTTCATGGCGGAGATGGTGCGGGCGAACACCGCCTCCGCCATGGTCGCGGAGGCGACCCCGAGATCAAGGGCGGACTGGATTGTCCACTTGCCCGTGCCCTTCTGGCCGGCCTTGTCCAGGATCTGCTCCACAAGCGGCAGCCCGGTTTCCGGGTCCTTCTTCGTGAGGATGTCAGCGGTAATCTGGATCAGGTACGAGTCCAGGTCTCCCTGGTTCCACCGCGCAAAAACCCTGGCCATCTCCTGGTTGTCCATGCCCAGGAGGTTTCTCATGATGAAGTACGCCTCGGAGATGAGCTGCATGTCGCCGTACTCGATGCCGTTGTGGACCATCTTGACGTAATGCCCCGCTCCGTCCGGACCGATGTACACGCAACAGGGCTCTCCGTCCACCTTCGCGGCAATGTCGCGCAGGATCTTTCCCGCGGAGTCCCATGCGGCACGACTCCCCCCCGGCATGATGCTGGGACCGTGCAGGGCGCCCTCCTCTCCTCCGGAGACCCCGGTGCCGAGAAACAGGAGACCCTTCGCCTCGATGTCCCTGGCCCGGCGGATGGTGTCCTGGAAGAACGAGTTGCCGCCGTCAATGATGATGTCCCCGCGGGAAAGAAGAGGCGCCACATGGTTGATGACCTCGTCCACGGGGCTTCCCGCCTGCACCATGATCAGGAGGGTACGGGGCTTTGAAAGCCCGGAAATCAGCTCCTCGATTGACCACGCGGGGACCAGGCGCTTGCCTTTCCCGGGCCCTTCGACAAGCTCGCGGGTCTTCTCCGCCGTCCGGTTGTAGACGCCGACGGTGTAGCCCCTGCTCTCCATGTTGCGGGCGAGGTTCTGACCCATGACGGCCATGCCAATGACTCCGATATGCGCACCCATTTCAGCTCCCTCCTTGCTGTCCACGCTGCCGCGCGCGCTCGATTCTGGGCTCCGTGCCGCTGACGATCCGCACCGGGTCTCCGTCCGCCATGATGGAAAGGCGGCCGGCTTCGACGACCAGCTCGTTCACGGCGCTGTTCGAAGGTGTTGCGATAATTCCCTGTTCGTCGATCAGGGCCGCCTGGCGCCGGCGCTCCTCCAGCGCTGCCGCCGGCGGCAGAGCGCGCGTGGACTCTTCCAGGCAGACAACGCTCCTCGTGATGGCTTCGATGGAATCAAAACCGTATCCGAGGGGACGAAGCCCTTCTCCCTCCCAGGGCACCAGCTGGAAAAAATCAGGGCTGGTGAACTGGAAGGACGATCCCTGCACGGGCTGATCCGCAAACGCGTAGCTCACGCCTCGGAAATGATCGTCGTGACGGATCATCCCGGCAACCCCGGCGCCTTCGCAGTACAGGAGGAGGCCCTGGTCGTTGCTCCCGGCGGCCTGGTCCGGGTAGCCCAGGCCGTTGGTCACCGAGAGGAGAGCGCCGTTCTCCCACGTCACCCTGGCATGAGACCAGAGGAACCCCTCGTTGCCGTTCGGGAAACGCCGGCGAATGCCGACAACGGAGACCGCCACGGGGAGAAGGCCAGTGATGAATCGCACCAGGTCGACATAGTGACACCCGATGTAGGTAAAGGGGTCGGTGTTCTCCACGGTGAACCAGCTCTGGAAGTTGGAGCTTCGGTACCTGGAGGGCTCGATGAGCCTTGCCTCTCCCATGACCAGCTCACCGAAGCGACCCGCGCGGTAGCCGGCGCGTGCCACGCGGGCTCGCCTGTCCCATCGTTTGTGATACTCCACTCCGACAAACAGGCCGCGGGCGCCCGCCGTCCCGGCGATCTCAACTGCCTGGGAGTGCTTCAGCGCGAGCGGCTTGACGCACAGGACATGCTGGTCCGATTGAAGCGCCGTCATCACCACCTCATGATGGAGGTGATCAGGGACCGCAACCACCACCATCTGGCGGGGCCGGAGGCTCTCAATCGCCCTGCGATACAGGAGAGGTTGCGTCTCGTCTCCCGGCGCGCCCAGGTCTGGCCACGGTTTGAACGAGCTTCCCGGAAATGCAGCCCTGATGCCCGCGTGCGAGGCAAGGATGCGGAGCGTCGAAGAGCGGGACGCGCAGACCGCGATGTCCCCGATCATCCCGGTGCGCTGGAGGTGATACAGCGAGGGCAGGATGAGGTCCGCGGTGACCATCCCGCCGCCGATGACGAGCGCATCGGGGCGGCTGCTCACGAGAGGACCTCGTCCATGGCCTCACCAAGGGTCGCGAGCCCCTCCAGGAGCGCGTCGCGGGAAATGTCCAGGGCGGGGGCAATCTTGATGCACTCACCGGAGGCCCCGACGGGGGCGAACATGAGAAGCCCCTTGTGAAAGCAGGCGGTGTTCACGGCAAGGGCGGCAGCTGAATCAGGCTCCCGCGTGCCGTGTCGGACAAGGCGGACTCCGCCCACCAGGCCCATGCTGCGGATGCTGCCCACTGAGCCGGCGTGGCGCGCCCCCAGGTCCTCGAGGCCGCTTCGAAGCACGGGGCCCAGCTCCTGCGCGTTCTGGAGGTACCCGCCTTCCTTCAGGGTCTTCACGCTCGCCAGGGCCGCGGCAACAGGCAGCGGCGAGCCGGAATGGGTGGAGGTCATGGAACCGGGGGGATACATCTCCATGACGTCAGCTCTCCCGATCACCGCAGAGAGCGGAAGCGATCCCGAAACGCCTTTCCCGCACGCAATCAGGTCAGGGACAATGCCGTAGTGCTCGAAGGCAAACCACCTGCCCGTCCGGCCGAAGCCGGCCTGCACTTCGTCCACGATCAGGAGCGAGTCATTCTTTCTGCACCACGATTCGAGCTGGCGTGCGTACTCGACGGGGAGGAAGTCTGGCCCGACCCCCTGGAAGCTCTCTGTCATCACGGCGCAAACCTGGGAGGGCCGTACGCCCCTGCGCTCCAGCGTCTCCGGCAAGAGGTCGAAGCGAAGGTCCTGGTTCGCGTATCCGTCAGGAAATGGCACCTGGACGAACGAGTCATCAGGCCGTCCGAGCCATGCTTTCTGCGCGGCATTTCCGCCCGCCAGCTGCGCGCCCATCGTCCGTCCGTGGAAGGCGTTCTCGAAGGAAACGAGCACGCGTCGCTCAGGACCGTGGGTCGCAAGACCCCAGGTCCGGGCCAGCTTGATGCAGTTCTCAGTGGCCTCGGAACCCGTGGTGAGAAGGAAAACTTTGTACCCCGGCGAAGGGGCAAGCCCGGCGAGAAGCTCCACCAGCTCCGCCCTCTTCTGGTGGGCAAAGACGTAGGTGCTGAGAAGAGGACGCTCGATCATCTCCCGGAGCGCTGAAACGATTGCCGGATGTCCGTTTCCCACATTCGATATGAGCACTCCGGAAGACCAGTCCAGCCACTTGTTGCCCCACCTGTCGTACACGCTCCATCCCACGGCCCGATCGATGACGAGCGGAGGCTGCCCTTGCATGGAAGAAGGTTCGAAGCGTTCCAGGGAAAGAAGGATGGGCAGGGACTCCGGCACGGGGAGCCGGGTCACAATGCGTCTGTTCGGCGTCTCAACCCGCGGGACCTCCCGCGGCTCGAGCGAATATTTCCTCTGATGGCTGCTCACGCTTCCGCCTCGGGGTAATAATGGAAGCGGGCCGCGTCAAAGTCAATGCGCGACGCTCGGGGAAGCTTCCGTGCTCTGGGCAATCCGCTGCATCAGTTTCTTCACATCCCCCTTTTTCGCCAGGGCCTCCATGGAAAGCATGAACGCCTTGAGATCACTGCCGCAGCGCTCCTGGAACCAGGAATGGAGGAGTGGCACGTCGTCCGTATACAGGCTGTACAGGGAAAGGTAGGCATTGTTGATGGGAAGATCGGCAATCCTGCTGTACCCGGGAGATCGGAACATGGTGCCGGCCTCCCCAGCAAGCCTCTTTCGAAACGCGTTGATGAGCTGGCTTTTCCGCTCCAGCTTGTATGCTCGCGGGATGGGAGAGTCGTAGACCTCCTCGAGAGACGCGTCGAGCTGTCTCAGCTTGGCGACGAACAGCTCAGAGTCAGCCTTCTCGTCCAGCGCGGATCGATATTCCGCGGATTGTTGTCCGTAGCGCCCAGCAATCCATTCCAGCGCACCCGTTTCACCAACGAAGTCCGCGAGCTCCTCGTTGAAATCCGTCTGGCCCTTCACCCACAGGGTCGCGTGGGTCTGCTCGTGCATGATTGTGCTGGCCAGCTCGTAGGGGGAGTACTTCTTCATGAAAGAGTACACCGGGTCCCGGGTGAAGCCGAGAGTGCTGAAGGCATCCACCTTGCGGACGATCACGTCGTATCCCCGCTTCTTGAGGCCTTCGGCTTCAACCAGGGCATCCGCCCGCTCGTAAAAGCCCCTGTAGGGCAGCCGGCCGAGTACGGGGTAGCTCCACTGGTACGGGGTGAAGGAGACAGCATCACAGGCCTGGACCACGTCAACGAGGTAGTCCTTTTCGATGCTCTTGTAGCGGGTGTAGTTGCCGTTGTCCCGCAGCCCGATGCTCTCGACGGCAAAACGCCTGATCTCCTTCACCTCCTGGAGGAACCCGCGGACGTCGGGCGGCGTGGATGCGGTCTTGAGGAGGTCATCCACGCTTTCCGTGCCGTTGGAGTAGCGAAGGAGGTAGTTGCCCTGCTTCGCCAGGTAGCCCAGGTCGGAAACGCAGCCGGACAGGATGGAGATCAGGGTTGCAAGCACAGGCGCGGCGGCTTTCATGGCTTCCCCCCAAGGGTACAAGCGCCGCACTCACGTGTCCATTTGGCGTCTCTTCTCTGGACATTCTTTCCGGGATATTCTGTGAGAACCCGGGGAAAGGAGGGACGCGCATGGCGTCAGGAAAAAAGGTGCGGGTCGGAGTTGTCGGACTGGGCTTCGGCGCGGAGTTCGTGCCCCTTTACCAGAAGCACCCTGACGCGGAGTGCTTCGCGATCTGCCAGAGAGACAAGGCGAAAATGGACGCGGTGGGCGACATGTTCAAGGTGCAAAGGAGATACACCCGCTACGAGGATCTCCTTGCGGACAGGGACGTGGACGCCATCCACGTGGTCACCCCCATTGCGTTGCACGCACCCATGACGATAGCAGCCCTGCACGCGGGGAAGCACGCCTGCAGCACGGTGCCCATGGCGACAACGATCTCGGATTGCCTGAAGATCGCGGAGGCGCGAAAGAAAGCGGGCAAGGTATACATGATGATGGAGACGGCCGTGTATACGCGCGAGTTCCTCTACGTCAGGGAGATGGCGGAGAAAGGGGAGCTCGGCAAGATCCAGTTCCTGCGAGGCTCGCACCAGCAGAACATGAGCCTTCCCGGTTGGCCGGACTACTGGTATGGCTTTCCGCCCATGCACTATGCCACCCACGCGGTCAGCCCGCTCCTCGCGCTGAGCGGCGGCCAGGCGGAATCCGTGGTGTGCTTCGGATCAGGGACCATCCGTGAAGAGTATGCAAGGCGCTACGGCTCACCCTTCGCAATCGAAACGGCCCTCGTGAAGCTCGCGGACTCCGACCTGGCGTGCGAGGTTACCAGGTCCCTGTTCGACACCATCCGCCAATACCGCGAAAGCTTCGATGTCTACGGGACGAAGCTTTCTTTCGAGTGGGAGCAGCTCGCGGGGGAAAAGCCCGTGCTGTATTCAGGATACGAGGAGGCGAGGAGAGTGGACGTTCCTGATTTCGGCCACAGGCTCCCCGGGGAGATCGCACCGTACACGATCCATGGCGTCTATGATGATGAGCACGCGCATACTTCCTTCATCCAGGGCGCGGGTCATGGCGGGTCTCATCCGCACCTCGCCCACGAGTTCATCCGGGCCGTTGTCGAGGGACGGGAGTCCGCGGTGGACGCGCCGACGGCCGCCAACTGGACCATGACGGGCATTTGCGCTCACGAATCCGCCATGAAAGGCGGGAGGCGCATTGAGATCCCGCGCGTGAAGTAGAGAGTCTGTTGCTTCCCTTGACATCTGAGAGAGAAAGTGCTTCTTGGAGATGCTGACCAGTTGGCCGTTTCCGGACCCGCCCCCTGGTGACACCGGCAGCATCGGAAACGTCAAGGGCATAGATGGAATACAAGGACCTACCGCCGGGCGCGCCTGCAGAGCTCAGCAGCGCGTCCGCGGACAGCCTCGATCTGACGCTCGACCTGGGCGACCTTCCCCTCCTGGACCAGGTCAATGAAAGCTTTGATGATCTCATTGCGCGGGAGCAGTACCGAAACGGTCTTCTCGTGCAGCTGAAAAAGTGCAGGCTTGGGCTCCGCGAGGGCGGCACTCTTCGCCTCACCAACACGCGCCAGGGCGACAATGATGTTTCCTATCTCGAGCGTCAGGAAATGCTCCTGCGGACGGCTGGCTTCACGGACGTCACGGTAGCCGCGGGGCCCCCGCTCCAGGTGGAGGCGGTCAGGAGGCCCGCCGTGGTGGAGGAGCAGGAATACGGGATGGTTGTACGCGAGATGGTCACGCCGGAAGAGATCGTGCGCGCCCACGAGTTCGCGAGGGAATACTACTTCTACAAGGACTACAACTACGATTACGAAGTGGCCAGGCAGTTCGACCTGAACTCCGACGTCTACGCCGTGACGGACAAGTCGGGAGAAATGGTCGCTCTTGCCAAATGCGCGGTCCGCGCACCAGGCTACTATTGCCCGTTCATGTACGCTAATGTGGAGGACGGCAGCCATTTCCGGCTCCCCGACCATTGGCGCCGCATCGGGGAAGTCATGGCTATCTATAAGGAAGGCAAGAGCGGGGTGGTTGCCTACAAGAGGCTGATGGAGTTTCTGACCCAGTACTCCTGCCATATCGCGCGGGCCGACACCATCCTCACGACGTACGCCGTGAACGATCCCTACACCGGCAACTACTACAAGAGCAAGTTCAGGATGGAAGAGGCCGGGGCCACCCTGACGTACCGGGATTTCGGAGGCAAATGGATCCTTTTATGGACGAACAAAATCCTCGAGCTCGCAAAGCTGCACCGGGACTTGTTCAAAAAGTAAGGGCCCTCCTCTTCGAGGGTCTCCCCCAGTCGCGGGAGCAGCGCGAGCAGTATCGACGCCAGCAGGCGGACTCCCTCACCCGGATAAACCGGGTCTTTGCCCTCGTCGGCGTGGCGGCCACGGCATACCTCATGCTCTTCAGTGACGCCACGACGTACCCGCAGTACGCGCATGCCATGTTCCAGGGCAGGATGTACACGATCGTCGCCGCGACGATCATCGGCTTGTTGTCCTTTTTTCCCTTTGCCCGTCGTATCGGCATTCCATTGTCTTTCCTTCTCTTCGTGAGCGGCACGCTGCAGACAGCCCACCTCACGGCAGTGATGAACAATATTCCCGCTGACCTGACGGCGTGGGTCTACATCAACCTCATTTTCTGCGGCATCTACCCCCTGCCCGTCACGTATTCCTTCGTCGCAACGGTCATCGGCGTGGCCTATTACATCGTCGTCTACAGATTGAGCGGCTTCGTGCCGGACGTGGCTTTCCAGCAGACCCTGGTGAATATCGTGGTGCCGAGCCTCCTGGTGCTCGCGTTCAAAATCGGGATGGAGCGGATCCGAAAGAGGGAGTTCTATTTCCGGGTCGGCCTGCAGAAGGCCAACCAGGAGATTGCGGAGCTGAATGTGAAACTCGAAGACGAGAACCTGAGGCTGTCCCACGAGCTGGAGGTTGCCCAGCACATCCAGAGCATCGTGCTGCCGCAGGAAAGCGACTACCAGGCTTTCCGCGACCTGGAGATCTCCTGCCGCATGGTGCCGGCAACCGAGGTGGGAGGGGATTTCTACGACACCATCCATTTCGGCCCCGAGGGGTTTCTTTCCATCGGGGACGTGACGGACCACGGCCTGCACTCCGGCCTCATCATGATGATGGTCCACACCGCCCTGCGAGCCTTGAGCAGGATAGAGCGCAACGACATCCAGCGGATCTACGGCGTGATCAACCGCCTGTTGTACGATTTCCGCCTCAAGACCCTGGACCACCGCATCATGTCGCTGATCATCCTCAGGTACCTGGGGGACGGCAACTTCATGATGACGGGTCAGCATGAGACCATCCTCATCCTCCACAAGGACGGCACCGTCCGGAACATCGAATCCCTGGAGTACGGGATGTATGCCGGGCTTGACGCCAACGTGCTCCCCTACCTCAAGCTGTTCAACTTCCATCTCGACGAAGACGACGTCCTGATCCTCTACACAGACGGCGTGACAGAAGCGCAGAACGGGCAGGGAGATGCCTTCGGGACAGCGGGAATCATCACCGCGGCAAGCCCTGTTCGCGGGTCATCCGCGGAGGCAATCCAGACAGCCATCGTGGAAGCCTGCCAGCAGCACATCGGCCAGGCGCGGCGTTTCGACGACATTTCGGTGGTCGTGGTGAAGAAGGTTGCCGACAAGGGGTGGGACGGGCAGCTGCGCGGCACCGTTCACGTGGGGGATGCAATCGACCTCGACAGCGGAGTCGAAAGCGCCTTCAACGTGCGCTTTCTCCCCCTGGACATGTTTGACCACTGGCAACGAGGGAGCGTCCTCTCGGATTTCACCGCGGACTACTTCCGGCATAATTTCCCGTCGGAGGAACAGGCCGGGCTCATATCCACGGTGGTCAACGAGCTGGTGGAGAACGCGGTCAAGTTCAGCTCCAACAACTCGCTCCCCGTCGAGCTCATCCTCAGGAAGGCAAATGACAGGATGGTGGTGGAGATCACCAACACGCTGCCGCAGAACCGCACCCAGCCCTTCATGGCCACCTGTCGGGAGCTCTTCGAGAGCAACCTCGATGAGCTGTACGTCAAACGGATGGACCAGGGACGGACGGATCGCGAGTCATCAGGGCTCGGACTGCTCCTGATCAAGAAGGACTACAGCACCAAGCTCAGCTTTCAGTTCCGATTTGACGATGATGATACCGTCCAGGTGACGGTCGCAACAGAGCTGGCCTTCAAATGACGGCGGGGTACGGGCAGATGGACGACAATACCAGGGAACCCTATTCGGTCAGGGTGACGCGTGACTTCTCTCGGATCGCTTTCACCGGGACGCTCCGGCTGCAAGGCAGGCCGGACTACGAGAAGATCCATCGCATGCTTCGCTATGCGGCTCAGAGATCCGGGGAGAGCCTTGAGATCGACCTGCGTCAACTGCTTTTCCTGAACAGCTCTGGAATATCCACCTTCAGCCTTTTCATCATCGAGATGCGGGAGATCGGAAAGAAGATTACCATCACGGGGAGCAAGGCAATCGCCTGGCAGAGCAAGTCCCTTGCAAACTTCCGGCGCCTGTACGACAAGGTCGTGGTCAACCTAGTGTAGACGACCGGGAGCGCCCCCCTCCGCCTCAATGAACCGCACGGCCTTCCTCAGATCTTCCAGGATGGACGACCTCTCAGCGGGAGTGGCCGAATCCGGCTCGTAGTAGAGCTGGCGCAGGAAGAACCCGTTCCCGAACTCGACGAACCTCGATTCCCCGGCGCCCGTTTCAGTCTTGATTCCAACGATCTTGAAGACCTTGAGGGGATAGTGGATTCCGCGGACCTCGATCAGGCGCGGTCCCTCGACTTCCAC
The DNA here is from genome assembly GCA_963745235.1 of uncultured Spirochaetota bacterium. Lineage (GTDB taxonomy): Bacteria > Spirochaetota > Spirochaetia > SZUA-6 > Fen-1364 > Fen-1364. Next base: position 277,170 of record CAVUXE010000052.1, read on the forward strand.
GATGTCCTTGACCAGGGCGTAGGTGTACTCGCTGATGAATATCGAGTTGCGGTCGGCGATTTTTTCCAGGCGCGCCGCGATGTTCACCTGGCCCCCGATGATGGTGTAGTCCATCCTGGCTTCGGAGCCGAAGTTGCCGACTGTGCAGTAGCCGGTGTTGATCCCCATGCGCACGGCAAGGCCCTGGGAGGCCCCCACGGCAAGCCACTTGCTGCTCAGCAGCTTCACCTTCTCCAGCATCTCCACGGCCATGCGCACGCAGCGCTTGGCGTGCGTCTCGTCATCGATGAACTGGGGGTCACCGAAGAAAACGACAATGGCGTCCCCGATGAACTTGTCCACCGTTCCCCCGTAGATGCCCGCGATGGTGGACATCTCGGTGAGGTACTCGTTGAGAAGGGCGGACAGCGTCTCGGGCTCCAGGGTATCGGTCACCTCGGTGAAGCCCACGATGTCTGAAAAGAACATGGTGAGCTTCTGGCGCTTGTAGGAGAGCTCGGAGGTGAGCTTTCCCGTCTCGATGGAGTCGTAGACCTGGGAGGGCAGGTAGATCTTCATGAGGGCGAGCAGGCTGTTGATGCGCTGGTTTTTCTCCTCCAGCTCGTTCTCGATCATCGTTCCGTGCTCGATCGTGTTCTCGTACATGATCTGGAGATCACGCTGCCAGTTCTTGAGCTTTTCGATCTCCCGCCTCAGGTCCGCGATGTCGACGAAGCTCTCCTCCGGGGGATTCTCTGTCATGAGATCAATGTAACGGCAGAGGGAACGCGATGGAAGGTCCCGCTTCAGGCTTCCCCGCGGGAGCGCCGCGCGTCGATGTCATCCGGATACGAGAGGGCTTCCCCTCCCCGCTCCCCCGTGCGGATGCGAAGGACATCTTCCACGGGGTAGATGAAGATGATTCCGTCCCCTTCCTTGCCCGTGCGGGCGGCCTTCATGATGGCGGCGACCGTGGTTTCGACGTTGCGCTCGCTGAGGATGATGTTCAGCTGGATCTTCGGGAGCATGTCTTTGTGCAGATAGGTATACCGCCAGGAGTGCTCCTGGCTGCCGAGCCTTCCGTGGCCGCGGATCTCGAAAACGTTCATTCCCACGATCCCGATGCCGGCCAGCGCCTCGCGAACGCCGTCAAGGGCCTCCTCCCTGATGATTGCCTCGATCTTTCGAAACACGCTTCTGTTCTCCTTTCACACAGAACGTGCACGAATACGGCCTCCTCTGCAACGGTCGGCCGGCGGCTCCGCGGGGAGGTCGGTATTCGCGCCATCTTGTCCTGTTCCATCTCTACCACGCGGAGCAGCGCGTGATGAATTTGATGGTGATCCAATTGTTTCCGAGGAGGATTGCCTATGACCAAACGCGCTCTCTCGGTCGTGGCATGCGCCGCGGCCATCATGCTGCTGGGAGTGCTCCCCGCCGGCGCTGGCGGGCAGCCGGAAGCTTCCACGGGGCCGGTGACGCTGCAGTACGCGTTCTGGGGGGACCAGAACGAGATCAATGCCACCAACGCATACCTGAACGGGTACATGCAAAAGCACCCGAATGTGAAGATAGAGGCTCTCAACTTCGGCTCGAACACCGATTTCAATACCAAGATCACCACCCTTGCCGCAAGCAACACGCTTCCCGACCTCGGGTACTTCTACGAGCCCAACGTGCTCACCTGGGGAATGAGCGGCAAGTTCGTTGACCTCACCGACTTCTACAAGAGCCAGCCGGCCAAGCTGGATGCCATCAAGTTCGTCACCCCGGACGGAAAGATCGTCGGGGTCAGCGTCGCGAACGAGGTCCAGGTGATCTGGTACAGCAGGAAGATGTTTGATGACGCCGGGCTCCCCTACCCGCCGGCGGAGGCGAGCAAGGCATGGAGCTGGGACAAGTTCGTGCAGGTGGCGAAGCAGCTGACCAAGGACGCGAACGGAAAGACACCCAACGATGCGGGCTTCGATCCGCAGAACATTCATCAGTTCGGGACATGGGTCCAGAACTGGTGGATGCCGTGGCTCACCTTCGCAATCAGCAACGGCGGAGGCCTCGTCAACGCTGACGGGACGAAACTGATCATGGACAGCCCCGGCACCATCGAGGCAATCCAGAAGATGGCTGATCTGGCGACGGTGGATCACGTGAGCCCCGCGCCCGGCACGCAGCAGATGCCCACCGCCGCGGCAACGGCGCTGCTCAGCCAGCAGGTGGCGATGGTGGTGGACGGGACCTGGGACCTTCTCACGCTGGGGATCACGAAGCAGCAGCAGGGCCTGGACTTCGGCGTCGGGGTGCTTCCCTCCATGAAGAACCTCGCCACCTCGTCCGTCGGGACGCCCATTGTGGTGTACAAGTCCTCCGCGCACATCCCCCAGGCGCTGGAGCTGCTGAAGTTCGTCATGAACCCGGAGAACTCGCTTCCCCTTGAGAAGAGCGGACTGTGGCTTCCGAACGAGAAACAGTGGTACACGGACCCGAAGCTCATTGCGGAGTGGACGGACAACCCTGTGCATCCGCCCGAGTACAGGACGGCGGTGGTGGATTTCGCCCTGAACTACTCGCACCGGCTGCCGCAGTACTATGTGCCGACCTTCTCGAAGATGGACGACGTCATTGAAGCAGCGCTTCAGCAGGTCTGGCTGGGCCAGAAGACGGCCGCGGACGTGATCAACAACGAGATCATGCCGAAGATCACGCCGATCTTCCAGGGAAAGTGATTTCAGCGCGCAGGACCGCGCGTCGATGGACAGCCCGTGAGGCAATCACGGGCTATCTCTTTGCCTCCCCCGTCATCCTGGGGCTCCTGATCTGGGTGATCGGGCCCATGATCGGGATCGTCTTCATCAGTCTCACGGACTGGAACGTCCTCAGCGTCCCCCGCCTGATCGGCCTCCGCAACTACATCCGCCTCTTCACCACGGACCTCTTCTTCCGCGGCTCCCTCGCGGTCACCTCGTATTTCGTGGTCGTGAACGTTGCGCTGACCATCCTCTACTCCCTCATCCTCGCCCTGCTGCTCAACCAGAAGATCCGGGGGCGCGGGATCTACCGAAGCATCTTCTATCTCCCGTCCATCCTCCCGGTCGTTGCGAGCAGCATCCTCTGGCTGTGGCTGTACAACCCGGACTTCGGGCTCTTCAACGATGTGCTGCGGGCCGTCGGGATCCGCAAATCCCTGTGGCTCGTCGGGCAGACGACCGTGGTCCCCTCCCTCGTCCTCATGTCCGTCTGGGGCGGCGCGGGCAACACCATCGTCATCTTCCTGGCCGCGCTCCAGGGCGTCCCGCGGCAGCTCCTGGAGGCGGTTGAAATGGATGGAGGGAACTGGTTTCACAAGTTCTGGGCCATCACGTGGCCCATGATCTCACCGGTCACGTTCTTCAACCTCGTGGTTGGTCTCATCAATTCTTTCCAGGTCTTCACGCAGATCTATATCATGACCAACGGCGGCCCGAACAACGCGAGCCTCTTCTATGTCTACCTGATGTACCGGGACGGTTTCCAGCGAAACGACATGGGAACGGCGGCGGCGTTGTCCCTGGCGCTCTTCCTGATCGTTTCCCTCCTCGGTTTGCTCCTCTTCCGCTGGTCGCGGCGCTGGGTGTACTACGGCGGGGAAGGCGCATGAGATCGGAACGGAGGCTGTGGCGCGTGCTGCTGTACTTCATCCTCACCCTCGGCGCCGCGCTTTGCCTTGTCCCGATCTTCTGGCTGGTGCGCAGCTCACTGATGACCCTCGTGGAGATATTCAAGTTCCCGCCCCTCGCGTGGCCCGCCATGATGCGCTGGGACAACTACGCAGGGGCAATGACCACCTTTCCCTTTCTCCTGTATTTCAGGAATACGCTGATCGTCGTGGTGCCCACGGTGCTCGCGTCCCTGGTGACCTCCAGCCTGTCGGCCTACGGACTGGCGAGGTTCCGTTTTCCGCTGCGAGGGTTCTGGTTCTCGCTCGTTGTGGGCGCCATCATCGTGCCGCCCGCCGTGGTCCTCATTCCGCAGTTCATCCTCTGGACTCGTCTTCACCTGGTCAACACCTTCTTTCCCCTGATCGTCCCTTACTGGTTCGGCGGCGGCGCGTTCAACGTGTTCCTCCTGCGCCAGTTCTTCATGACCGTGCCGAGAGACTTCGATGACGCGGCGAGGATGGACGGCGCAACGTACTTCCGTGTTTTCCGCCAGATTCTGCTCCCGTTCATCCAGCCCGCCCTCATCGCCGTCGGCCTGTTTCAGTTCTTCTTCCAGTGGAACGATTTCTTCGGCCCCCTGATCTACCTCAACGACCCGCATACCTACACCCTGGCCGTCGGGCTGACGCACTTCATTGGCACATTCGCCACGCAATGGAACTACCTGATGGCGGCAACCGTCATCATCGTCGTCCCTCCCGTCATCGTATTCTTCGTCGGCCAGCGGTACTTCGTCGAGGGCATCACGCTGACAGGCATCAAGATGTGAGGAAGCGGAGCACTTGCCGCGACACCCTCCAACGCGTACGTTGAAAAGGCGAGGAGGGCGCGATGAAAGCAGGGGCGCTTTTCATCATTCTGGTGCTCGGGCTTGTCGCCGCCGGGAGGGCGGCCGCGGAGGATACGACAAAGGGGGATCCGAGGGTCGCGCGGCAGCTGGACCGATTGGGCCTGAAGTACAAGCTCACCGACAGCGGCAACTACTCTCTCACGTACGATCTGAAAGGCGGGCGCAGTCAGACCGTCTATATCATGGGCACGACGGAAAAATACAATGATACGGAAATCCGCGAGCTGTGGTCCCGCGCGGGCACGTATGACACGCTGCCCCCCGCGGACGTGATGCAGACGCTCCTGGAGGAAAGCGGGACGGAGAAGATCGGCTTCTGGAGCATCGAGAAAAGCGACGGGGGCGGGTACATCGTGTATTTCTCCGTGAAAGTCCCTGTCTATGTGCGGGATTCGGACCTCTCCTCGCTTCTCGAGCTCACGGCGGACGTGGCGGACCAGAAAGAGCAGGAGCTGTTCAACTCGGACGACGAGTGAACGGGTTGATCTGCCCGGCCAGAGCGGCGCGGCTCTTGCGCGGGTGAACGCAGCGGGCTCGCCGCTCATGGCAGGGCCAATCGCGCTGCTCGTCCGGCTGCCGCGCGCGGACGCGATAACTGCCCACGGCGCTGTCCTTCCTCAGTATCTTGTGTCTGTGACCCTTCGAATCGGCACCAGCGGCTACAGCTACAAGGAATGGAAGGGCGTATTCTACCCGGAGGACCTCAAGGCATCGGAAATGCTGTCCTACTACGCCGAGCGGCTGGGCACCGTGGAGATCAACAATACCTTCTACCGACTCCCGACGCGAAAGCTGCTGGAAGGCTGGGCCTCCCAGGTGCCGGACGGCTTCCGCTTTGTCCTGAAAGTGTCCCAGAAAATCACCCATTTCAAGCGGCTCAAGGGAGCGGAGGAAGAGACCGGTTACCTTGTGGACAGCGCGCGCGTGCTGGGGCCAAAGCTCGGAGCCTTCCTTGTCCAGATCCCGCCGAACTTCGCGCGCGACGATGATCGGCTGGCGAAGTTCCTCGCCTTGCTGCCCGGCGGAAATGCGCGCGGCCCTCGAAGTCCGCAATCCTTCCTGGATGGACCCCCAGGTCTTCGCGATACTGGAAAAGCACGGCGTTGCCCTTGTTGCGAGCCAGACGGACGAAGAGCCCGAGCCGGCCATCGTGAGGACCGCCCCCTGGGGCTACCTTCGACTTCGAAAGACGTCGTATCAGCCCGGCGAGCTCACGGACTGGTCGCGGCGGATAGCAGACATGGGATGGGACGACGCCTTCGTGTTCTTCAAGCACGAACAGATAGCACCCGATCTGGCTGAAAAGCTGACCGCAGCCGCGCAGAAAAACGCATAGGCGCAGGCCGCCCTGACCAGGCATCCCCGCGGGAACCGCTTGCCGAAGAGGCGTGTTCAAGAGTAATCATGGGTATGCTGTTCACACCTTTGACGATTCGTGAGATCACGCTTCGAAACCGTATCTGCGTCTCTCCCATGTGCCAGTACTCATGCCAGGACGGCTTTGCCACTGACTGGCACCTCGTCCACCTCGGCAGCCGGGCCGTGGGCGGAGCGGCGCTCGTCTTCACGGAGGCCACTGCCGTGACCGCGCAGGGACGGATCAGCGCGCATGACCTTGGCATCTGGAAGGACGAGCACATCCCCGCGCTGGCACGGGTTGCGCACTTCGTCGCGGCACAGGGAGCGCTGCCCGGCATCCAGCTTGCGCATGCCGGCAGAAAGGCTTCCGTCGCGGTCCCCTGGGACGGCGGAGGCCCGGTTGCGGAAGCGGGAGGCGGTTGGCGGACCGTGGGCCCCAGCCCTCTCCCCTTTGCCCAGGGATACCAGGCCCCTGACGAGCTGTCCCCCGCGGGCATCTCGGAGGTGGTTGCCGCCTTTGCGGCCGCTGCCCGGCGGGCTCTGGAGGCCGGCTTCCAGGTCCTGGAAATCCACAACGCACACGGATACCTCCTGCACGAGTTCCTCTCCCCGTTGTCGAATCATCGCACCGACCGATACGGCGGCTCCCTGGAAAACCGCATGCGCCTGCCGCGCGAGGTCGCGGCGGCGGTGCGCGCCGTGGTGCCGGGGCGTCTCCCCCTGTTCGCCAGGATCTCCTGCTCTGACTGGGTGGAAGGGGGCTGGGACATTGAGCAATCAGTGGAGCTCGGACGCGCGCTGAAGCAGGAGGGAGTGGACCTCATAGACTGCTCTTCCGGCGGCAACGTCATGGAGGCGCAGATCCCCTTCGGGCCGGGCTATCAAACCGGCTTTGCGGAACGCATCCGGCGCGAGTCGGGTATCCCTACCGGATCCGTCGGCCTCATTACGTCGGCCCAGCAGGCGGATCACGTCCTTCGAACAGGACAGGCGGACGTGGTCATCATGGCCCGACAGCTCCTGAGAGATCCATACTGGCCGCTTCGCGCGGCGGCTGAGCTGAAAGCGCAGGCTCCCTGGCCCAACCAGTACCTCCGCGCCAGGGTCTGAAACCCGTCCCCGTGGCCGCGAAAACCGTATGGATGAGCAGGACAAGGCACTGATCCAGCCGGGGAGCAAACCTGACGCCGCGGTCATTCTCCTGCATGGCCTCGGCGCGGACGGCCACGACTTCGAGCCGCTCGCGCCGGAGTTGAATCTGCCCGACGCGCCGTCGATACGGTGGGTCTTCCCTCACGCGCCCGTGCGGCCCGTCACCGTCAACGGCGGATACAGGATGCGCGCCTGGTACGATATCATCGCCCTGGACCCCGAGGCTCCCGAAGACGAAACCGGGATTCGCGAAGCGGCGCGGACTGTCGGCTCTTTCATCCGTGCCGAGCGGGAGCAGGGAATCCCGGATCACAGGATTGTCCTTGCCGGCTTCTCGCAAGGCGGGGCCGCGGCGCTGTTCACGGCGCTGCGGTGGCCAGAGCGTCTTGCCGGGGTTGTCGCCTTGTCCTGCTACCTTCCCCTTCCGGGACGGTTGACCGCGGAGGCCCACCCGGCGAACAAGGCTGTGCGTATCTTCATGGCGCATGGGACGGCTGACCCGGTTGTGCCGCTCCCGTTCGGGGAAGCGGCAAGAGATCAGCTGACGGCCATGGGATGCGACGTGGAGTGGCACACCTACCAGATCCAGCACGGCCTGTGCGCGCAGGAGGTGGGAGACTTGAGGGCGTGGCTCCTGGGCGTCCTTCCCGGACTTACTTCGGAGCCACCGTCATCTCACTGACCGCTGATCGAAGCTTCTCCTGCATCTTTTTGATGTCGCCGCTGAAGATGTATGAAATGGCGAGCAGGAGCAGGGCGCAGGGAACCCACATGGCTGCGGAGATGCTCAAGGCCGCCCCCATTCCGAGGGCCACCGAAAGAACGCCTCCGACGAGCTTGCCGAGTCCTGTGCCCACGGAATCCGTCAGGTTGAAGATCGAAAAGATGGATCCCCGGTTTTCCGGCACGTTCACATCCAGCAGCATTGTCTTCACGTTCGGGTTGGTGATCATGGCGATGAAGGAGGCAAGAAGGCCAAGGATCAGCATGAGAGGCAGGTTCCTTCCCAGGGGCAGAATGAAAATGACCACCGCTATCAGGGCCCCGGCGAAGGTCGTAGCCGAGCACAGGAGCGGAAGATGGGAAGCCGTGCGCTTGAACAGGGCGCCTCCCCACAGCCCGCCGACAATTGTTCCGATGGTTGCCCCGACGCCGAAGAACAGGAACACCGTGGTCGCTTCCTGGATGGTAAAGCCCCGGTCCTCGCTCAGAAACTTCACGAGGAAGAGCGGGATTGCGCCCCAGGGAATTGTGCCGACGAGCCCCTGGATGAACAGGTACAGGTTGGTCTTCACACGGAACAACTCGCGGTAATCTGAAAGCTTCATTGTCCGGGAATAGACGTAGCCGCCATCTATCAGCGCTTTCAAGGATTCTTCCGTGGCGCCCCGCCGGGGCTCGGAGACAAAGAAGTAGAAAAAGGGCAGGACGATCAATCCCGGCAACGCGGTGACCAGGAACGGAAACCGCCATCCGAAAGCGGGGCCGAGGTATCCGCCGAGGAGCTGGCCTAGTATCTGGCCCAACCCGATGACGGTGACCATCCACGTCACCGCGGATGCCCTTTCCTTCTCCCCGTACATGTCGCCGATCAGGGAGAAAATGGTCGGAAAGGAAACACCCACCCCGATGCCGGTGAGGATCCTGAGGATGAAGAACTGCGGGTAGTTCTGCACGAACGCGGTCAGCAGGCACGGGATCTGGCCGAGGAGGATGGAGTAGACAAACAGCAGCTTCCGGTTCTTCTTGTCCGTCAGGTATCCCCAGACGATGCTGACCACCGCTCCCAGGATGGTAAAGAGCCCGCTCATGAGGCCGATGGCGGCATCATTGACGCTGAACTCCTTTTCGATGAGCACGAGCGTGGAGTTCATCACGTTCTGGTCCGCGTTCAGGAATCCGACGATGATGATCATGAGCACAAGCGCAAGGGTCCTGCTGTTTTTCATTTCCGGCTGCTCCTTTTTACAATCAGAACATCGTATGGTCCAAGATCGGAACCGTGGGTGTCGACGCCCGAGGCGTCTGGTCCCCGCGAGCGCAGCAATACGGTGCTCTCTTCATCTCCTGCAAGCTCCAGCTTTACCCGCTTGCCGGTAAAGTTCAAGGCGACGAGCACCTTTTCTGATGCGTCCAGCCTGAAGTACACAAGGGCGTTTGGAAGGTATTCCTCCACGAACCTGATCTCACCGGACTGGAGCGCGGGGCGCTTCTTCCTGAGCCAGATGAGCTCCCTGTAAAGGCTCAAGAGCGAGCCTGCGGATCCGGACTGGGTCCCCACATTGGCTTGCTTGAAGTCGCTGGCCACGGGAAGCCACGGCTTCCCGCCCGAGAAGCCGCCATTGGCGGAGCCGTCCCACTGCATGGGTGTCCGCGCCAGGTCCCGCCTGAATCTTCGAAACGGCCAGGTCTTCCTGCTGAGCGGGTCAACGAGGTCTTTTCTTCTCAGCCGGCCTCCGGTCATCCCGATCTCCTCTCCGTAGTACAGGAATGGCGTGCCGCGGAGGGTCATGAGCAGCGCCGCAGCAACCCGTGCACGCGCATCGGTCCATTTTCCCCTGCTGTACCTGAGACAGTGGCGCAGGTTGTCGTGGTTGCTGAGGGTGAATGCAGGCCAGGCGCCGGCGGGCAGTCGGCCATACCAGTTCGCCAGGGACCTGTGCATCCGGGTGGCGCTCCACGGCTGGAACAGAAAGTCGAAATAGAACACCAGGTGAAGAGCATCGTTGCCGCTGCCGTAGTACGCGGAGGAGATGGCGGGATCATCCGCGTAGACCTCGCCCACCATCATCCTTTCGCCATACGAGTCAGTGAGTGCCCGCAGCTCTTTGCACAGGTCAACGGTCTCCGGCCTGTTGCGGTCATAGACATGCTTGTGGAGGTCGATGCTTCCCAGGGAGAGCGGGTTGCTGCGCAGCCGGTCATCCTTGATGAACCAGTTGATGACGTCGAGCCGTAAGCCATCCACGCCCATGTCGAGCCAGTACCTGATCACGTCCAGCATCTCCCGCTTGAGCCCGGGGTTCCTCCAGTTCACTTCGGGCTGGTGCCGCGTGAAGGTTCCGAGATAGAACTCGCCGCGGGCCTCGTCATACCACCATGCGTTTCGCAGCTCGAACTGCGAAAACCAGTTATTGGGCGGCCTCCCGTTCTTACCGGGGTGCCAGAGGTACCAGTCCGCCTTCGGGCCGTCCCTGCCGCGCCTGGATTCCTGGAACCAGGGATGCTCGTCGGAGGTGTGATTCAGGACAAGGTCTATGATGACATGGATTTTCCGCCCGTGAGCCTCAGAGAGAAGCTGCCTGAAATCCTGGAGCGTGCCGAACATCGGATCGATGTCCCGGTAATCGGAAACGTCGTATCCGAAGTCCCTCATGGGGGACCGGAAGAAAGGAGAAATCCACACCCCGTCCACGCCCAGGGACCTCTCGGTCCCGTCATTCAGGTAGTCAAGCTTTTCCCTGAGGCCTCTGAGGTCCCCGATCCCATCACCGTTGGAGTCCTTGAAGCTTCGAGGATATATCTGATAGAGGACGCCGGATTTCCACCATGGGTCGTGAGTCACAACGGACGGCCTCAGCGCGCCGGCACGATGTCGATGTGGCGGACCGCTTCCAGGTTGGGGCTCATCTCCCAGCGCCCTCGGGCGTTTCGACGGAATGGCACCACCATTGCAGCCGCGCCTCCGAAGACGGAGACTCGCAGCAGGTACGTCCCGCCGCCGCCGCGCGCCACCTCCATGTGGAGGCTCCCCGGGTCCGCTTCCGCGAACACCTGAAACGACATGACAGCCGTCTCTCTCTTCGAAGCGGACACCTGCAATTCCTCCTTTTCCGGGCATACTACCGCTAAGCCTTCCGGCAAGTAAAGTCAGTGCCGCGCGGGGCGCGTGAGGATCCGTGCGCCGAAAACGACAAGAACGATGACCCCGACCAGGGGCACAATCGAAGAGAGGAGAAAGAGAGAGCTGTAGCCGTGGGCCTCCAGGACATAGCCCCCCAGAACGGCAGCAAGAAACGTGGGAAGCCCGCCGCCCACCGAGTTGTAGATCGCCATGCCCATTCCCCTGCGGGCAGGGGCGACCCTGCCGTTCACGTACGCCACGGCCGCCGTGTGAAACGTCCCGAAGGTGAAGGCATGGAGCAGCTGGGCAAAGCCCACAACGAGAACAGATGGCGCCAGGACGAACAGGGCAAGTCGCAGGCTGACGGCGGCCAGGGACGCAATCAGCAGAACCCGTATTCCAAACCGTCCAATCAGTGCGCCGGAAAAAATAACCAGTGGTATCTCGGCCATGGATCCGATTGCCCACAACACGCTCACGCTGGAAAGACCAAAGGTGTCGCGCAGGTAAAGGGAGAAGAACGAGTAGTAGGCCCCCAGTCCGAACCTGCCCAGGAAGACCACCCCGATCACCGCCCAGAACTTTGCATCCAGGCCATCACCATCGTCGGAGTCCGCTCGGACCTCCTGTGCAGATCCGGCAGGCGCGGCGGGAATGAGCCAGATCGCCGAAGCCGCGAGTCCAGCGGCCACGCCGAAGGCGGCAAGGATGGAAAGGGATGAGTCGCCGGAGATGACCCCGCTCACCTGGAGAAAGAGGGAGACTCCGACAAAGCTGATGCTGCCCGCAACGCGAAGCCCCCCGTACTGGCGGGCCGGGTCATGGAGGATCCTGCCCACAAGGGAATCCAGGAGAGGGACAGTGGCCCTGTAGGAGAACCCCATGATGGCGATGCACACCAGGTACAGCGGCAGCGCGCTCGCGAGCTGGAGGGAAACGAAAGCGACAACCGGCAGCAGCAGGGATGCGAAGTACACGGAGCGGTATGCGGTTTTCCTGTCTGCCAGGTGGCTGAGGATGATGGGGCCGCCGATCCCGGTCAGCTCCATCATGCCGAGGAGGAGCCCGATGCGCGAGGGCGGCAGCCCGCGCGCCTTGAGATACAGCTGCAGGTAGGGCGTGAGGATGGCGTAGCTTGCAAAGAGAAGCACATAGTTTGCCCAGGAGGAGGCCCGTACGCTCAGCGTGCGCATTGAAGGCACACTGTAGCAGAAACCTTCAGCGCGGGTCGAGTTGCGCGGCATCAGGGCGCCGATGAGCCGCGCCTCCTCTCCGGGCTGCGAGCTTTCCGGTAGCGAAAGCCGCCGGCCGCCTCCAGCTTCTCCCGCACGCACAGCCCGATGACCGCCTCATCCCCGAGGGCGCTGCACTCTGCGATGACGTCCCCGAGGGGATCACCGTTTTTCAGCTGGTCGTCGTCCGAAGTACGCCAGGTCCTCCCGTTCCGCGCTCACCATCTCGTCGAACATGGATGCAATCTCTTCGGGATGACATACGGCTGCTGTCAGGGGATCCAGGAGCAGCGCGTGGCGCGCTGCAGCCAGGTCCCGGTTGAGCACCGCTTCCACCATGAGGCCGTGCACAGCCATGTGCGCGCCATCCAAGGCTGCGAGCTGCCCGGGGAGAGGGCCGAAGTGAACGGGGCTCAGCCCCGAGCTGTCGGCAAGCACGGGAACCTCGACGCAGCCGTCGAATGGAAGGTTCTCGATCAGGCCGGTATTCAGCACGTTGCCGTGGATCACGGCCGGGCGGCCGCATTCTATCGACTCGACGATCGTGGAGGCATACTCCTCGCTGCGCTGGAGAGCCAGGGGAGACCGGCCGTCGAGGATCTCCCGGATCGAATTGTCCCCACCCGCCCGCCAGGCGGGCCAGTTGTTCGCGTAAAAGCCGCTCTCCCCGCGATATCCCCCCCGCATATACCGCCGAATGAGCTCAGGCCGTTTTCGGAAGTAAGGAAGGTACTCCGACATGTGGCCGCTGGACTCGGTGCAGAACGCGCCGAAATGCTTCATCATCTCAAAGCGCACCGGGTCCGCGTCGTAGACGTCGGGATCCGCGGCGCGCTCCTGAAGACGCGGGTACATGTCACGGCCGTGGTGCGTGAGCTCCGTGAACCAGGCGAGGTGGTTGATGCCGGCGCACCGCCATGTGAGCTCCGAGGCGGGCAGATCGAGGTAGTCGGCTAGCTGCTGCGATGTGCCCTGCACCGAATGACACAGCCCGACCACGCGCAGTCGCGTGGCACGCAGGGCAAGCAGGGTGAGCGCGGACATCGGATTGGTGTAGTTCATCACGACCGCCCGCGGGCACAGCTCCTCGATGTCACGGAGGATCGAAAGCCATGCCGGGCCGGTGCGCAGCATTTTGAAGACGCCTCCGGGGCCTATGGTGTCTCCAATGCACTGGTCAACGCCGTACTTCAACGGAATGTCGTAGTCGTGCCGGACGTTCCGAAGACCCGCCACCTCGATGGAGTTGATGACGTAGTCGCAACCGGGGAGCACCCTGCGACGGTCCCGCGTCGCCTCCACCCGCCATTCCCTGCCGGCGGCCTTCACCATCGCATCCCCGACGCGCTTTGCCAGCGCAAGGCGTTGCGCATCCACGTCGACCAGGAAAAAGGTGCCCGACATGAGCCCCGGCGTCGTAAGAATGTCGGCGATGAGCTGACGGGCGAACACGGCGCTTCCGGCGCCGATGATCGCGACCTTCAAAGGACGGGAGACAACCTCGTCCCTGGCAGTCCTCTCCTCGGCAGTTGCCGAGGGGAAGGGATCCGGCTGGGACGGTTTCTCACGCACGCCATCCGACAGGGAGATAACCAGCTGTCCCATTTCACCGGTATTGATCCGAATCTTCAGGGCGTGGGACCCGGGCGCAAGGTGCGTACCGCGCAGGCGCATGGTAACGGCGACTCCGGATGTGAGCACCAGGGGCGTCGCAGCGGTTACGCTGTCTCCACTCCTGATCCCGCCGTCGGCAAGCATGACCGAGAGGACATCCGTGGAAAAGCTCCTTCCATCAACGTCCACGGAGAGCAGCCCGGTGAGCGTCCCCGAGCCAACGAAGTTTCGAAGCTGAAGCTCGCACCCATCCGTCGCGTTGACAAGGCTGCCCTTCACGTACAGGCGCTTGAGCACGAAGTTGGGGATGGCTGGCATGGGGTCTCCTCCCGGCGATAGTACGACCGTGGACAACATCTTCGCAAGGAGTAGAATATGCGGGTGGGCGACTCAGATCTCCCGTATCCCGCCAGACAGGACCGCCTGGGGTTCTGGCTGTACTACCTTCTGTTCGGCGCCGTGGTCGTCCGCGCTTTTGTCTATTCCCTCGGGCAGGGGAGATTTGCTCCCCTCCCCTACGCGCTCATGGGGTGCTTCCTGCTGCTCAGCCTCGTCGAGCCCTGGCTGAGCAGGAGATCCCGCATCCTGGTCGAGGTCTGGCTTGGCTCGCAGGCGGTGGTGATTTTTGCGATGCTCCTGACCCGGCCCGAGCACGACTACTACGCCATGCTGTACATGGCGCTCAGCCTCCCTGTCGAGCGCTCAATGCCCGCCCGCCGCGGCCTCATCTGGCTCGGGGTCTTCTGCCTCATGCTCGTCGGCGGGCAGCTCCTGGCTTTCGGTCTGCCGGATGGGCTGATGTATGCGCCGTCTTTCATTGCCGGGGTGATTCTCATCGGGCTCTACGGTTGGGCCATCCAAAGGGCCGAAGCCTCCCGGACACGCAGCGACGAGCTTGCCGCCGAGCTGCGGGAAGCCAACCGGTACCTGCGCGTGTACGCCGACCAGGCCGAGCAGTCGGCCACGGCCCAGGAGCGCGCGCGCCTTGCGCGTGAGCTGCATGACGCGGTCACGCAGACGGTGTTCAGCATGAACCTCACTGCCCAGGCCGCCCGGATCTCCCTTGATCGTGATCCGCGCAAGACGCGGGGCCTGCTGGAACGTCTCCAGGAACTGGCGCGGGACGCGCTCACCGAGACACGGTCCCTCGTGGACGAGCTGCGGCCGAGGACCATCGCCGAAATGGGGCTCATCAGCGCCCTGGAGCAGCACTTCGCGCTGCGGGAAAAGCGGGACGGGCTGCATGTTTCTTTCACTGTGGAGGGTCAGGAGACGGGCAGGGCCCCGCTCCTGGACGCGCTGTTCAGAACGACCCAGGAAGCGCTGAACAACGTCGCACGTCATGCGGGGACGGATTCCGCGGCCGTCAAACTCGCATTCTCCGGGGACTGCGCGGTGCTGAGCGTCCGAGACCAGGGGAAAGGCTTCGACCAGGAAGGGCCGCGGCGCGCTGAGAGCTACGGCCTGCTCACGATGCGCGAGCGCGTCGAGTCCCTAGGAGGCAGCTTTCGCCTGAGCTCGGTGCCCGGAGCGGGCACGGAGATCGAGGTGCGCGTGCCGATCGACGAAGAGCCGGGAGGGGAGCCAAAAGGATGAAAAGCAGCAAGCCGGAAGGGATCAAGGTCCTTATCGTTGACGACCACGCGGTCGTCCGGGAGGGCCTGCGGTCATTCCTGGGGTTGCAGGAAGGCATCGCGGTAGTCGGAGAGGCGTCGAACGGAGCCGAGGCCCTGGCGATGGTGGATCGCACACGCCCCCACGTGGTCCTGATGGACATGGTGATGCCGGAGATGGACGGCGTGCAGGCCATTGGCCGGCTCCATGAGACGCACCCGGAGGTGAAGTGCATCGCTTTAACGAGCTTCGCCGGGGATGACACGGTGTTCCCCGCCATCCGGGCGGGCGCCGTGGCATACCTTCTGAAAGACGTGGGCCCCGGCGAGCTGGAGGATGCCGTGCGAGCCGTGGCGCGCGGCGAAGTGCGGCTGCATCCCGACGTGATGCGAAAGCTGGCTTCCGGGATCCCGGACCCCGGGGAAGAGAAAACTGACAAGGGTCTCACCAGGCGGGAAAAAGAAATCCTGGCGTGCCTTGGACGCGGACTTTCCAACAAGGAGATCGCCTCCGAGCTTTTCATCAGCGAAAAAACGGTGAAGACGCACGTGAGCGGCGTGCTGGCGAAGCTCGGTCTTTCGGACCGGACCCAGGCTGCGCTGTATTCGGTCAAGCACGCGGCAGACGGCCCCCGGGGGTAGCCGCGGGACATTTTCCTCGCGGCGTTCTCCTCCATCGCAAGACCGAGAAATCCCTGCGACCAGCGGATGAGCCAAAACAGGTCCCGCGCGGGATGCGAACGGGCGCGCGACGAGCTTATCATCATCACTGAACGGAGGACAGGTGATTCCACAGGCTTCCCGCGCGGCCACAGGCTCACGGCTCTATTTCATCGACAACGTGCGCTGGCTGGTCATTGTGATGGTCGTCTTCATGCACGTTTGCGTCACGTACAGCGGCATCGGTTCCTGGTACTACAAGGAAGCCGGCGCCCTGGGCATCGGCGCCGGGCTCGTATTCATGCTCTACGAGAGCTTCTCCCAGGCCTTCTTCATGGGGCTTCTCTTTCTGATCGGGGGGATCTTCGTTCCCGCGGCCTATGAGCGCAAAGGGTGCGCGCGCTTCATCCGCGACCGCCTCGTACGGCTGGGAGTCCCCACGGCAGTCTTCATGCTCGTCCTGGACCCGGGAATCAACCTCATGATGTCGTTGCTGAAGGGCGGCAGCATCAGCCTCTCTGCTGCGCTCTCCCGCTACGCACATTTCATCACATCGTTCCAGTTCGTCTCTGCAAGCGGACCCTTGTGGTTCGCCCTGGCCCTGCTTGTTTTCTCGATTGCCTATGCGCTCTCACGGAAGGCTTTTGAGACGATTCGCGGTGCGCGGCCCCCACGCGCCCGCCGCGGTTCGCCCGTTACCGACGCTCGAGTCTCCGCGGTCGTTGCGGTTATCGCCCTCGGCTCTTTCCTTGTGCGGATGGTGCAGCCGTTCGGGTCGAGCTGGTTCAACATGCAGCTGGGAAACTTTATGCAGTACATCGTCCTGTTTCTCGTCGGCCTGTGGGCCGCGAGGACCGACCTGCTGCGCACTCTCCCCTACCAGTTCGGGATGAGCTGGTTCCGCATGGCCCTTGCGGCCGGCGTGCCCGCCTGGTTCATCATCGGTGGCCTGGGCGGGGCGATGGGAGGCAACCCCGGGTTCCTCCTGGGCGGATTGCACTGGCAGGCTGCCGCCTATGCCCTGTGGGAATCTTTCTTCTGCGTCGGGATCTGCCTGGGCCTGATAGTGCTGTATCGGCAGAGGGCGGATGGCCGGGCCCTGGTGAGCGGCTTTCTTTCCGACAATGCTTTCGCCGTCTACGTCTTTCACGCGCCGGTGCTCGTGGCCCTCTCCCTGGCGCTGAGGGGCCTCCTGATGGCGCCCCTCGCGAAAGCCGCGATGGTGGGAGTCCTGGCCGTGACAGGCAGCTACCTGGCCGCGTGGCTCATCCGGCGGGTCCCCGGCCTGCGAAGGATCTTCTCCTAGTAATGTTACAGAAATAGCTTGACAATCGCCGCGGGCGCCAGCGGCTACTGGGCAGCCGCCAGCAGCCATCCCACAGCAGCGTTGTAGTCCGGCGTCTTGCCATCCCACTGCGGCACGTTGACATCAGGGCCAAGGCCCAGCTCGTGCTCATCCGCCCACTCGCGCAGCCAGTCCAGCGTGTCGTCAACCAGCTCGCGCGGCGGCTCGGGCGCGAGCAGCTTGCCGGCAGGCGAGTGGAAGGCAAAAACGCCCTCGGCTTCGCAGGTTACGGTCCACCCGCCTTCGTGAACCAGGTGATGATGGAGGCTGCACAGCAGGACAACATTGACCAGGCTGGTTTCCCCGCCGTGCAGCCAGTGCCGGATGTGGTGCCCGTGAAGGAAGGCGGTGTGAGTGCACCCCGGAAAGGCGCAGCCGCGGTCACGCAGCATCAGGGCGCGACGGATGGCGGGCGGAATACTGCGGGCGCGGCGACCGATGTTCAGTGCCTCCCCATCTCCACCTGTGGCCACCAGGCCGCAATCGCAGGCCACCCGGCGCAACGTTTCCGCGGAAACGCGGGTTCCGTCCTCCAAGGTGGCCGCCCAAGCACTGTCTGGCCCAAGCACCTCCTGATCCAGGTGAACCATGACCTGGAAGCGCTCCCCGCCGGTTCCCGTCACGGGATTGCCGGCCAGGAACGACTCGGCGAGCTTCACCGCGCCATCAGCCCGCGAGGGCCAGCACGTTTCCGCGGAAATGCCGGCGGCTTCAACTGCCTCCGCCTCCCCCCGCGCCGCAGGTACAGGAGGCACGGCAGGTACGGCAGGCGCTCCGGGAGCCTCTGTCTCCAGCGGCTCTGCCCGGCGGGCGTGCACCTCCCGGGCGCGCTCGATGGCGCGCAGGATCAAATCCGCCTCGTCGGGCTCAAGCACTAACTCCAGCTTGACCATCCCCCCCGCCAGCAGCCGCTGGCGTACCGAACGCTCCTCCGGCGCCGGCGTCCTTTTCAGAGTCCAGCACCCCTCGATAGCCTCGGCAAAGCCGCTCAAGCTGCGCCCCGGTTGCGATAAGCGCCATCTCCAGCAGCTTCGCTTCGTTCTCGGGGGTCGCCACCCGAGTGAGCGCGCGGACCTTGGCGTAGGATAGCCTGGCGGTGCGCAACGATTCGCTGATGGCGGGCAGCCTACCCAGCGCGCGTGCCACCCGTACCTTCTCGCGGGCGGTGGCCAGGTCCCATCCGAGGCGCCACGCCAGCCAGTGCGCGCAGGACACCGCGCCCTGCTCGTGCCAGCCGCAGGCCTCATCGAAGCGTCGGATGCATTCCAGCAGACGGTGGGCGGCTGCATCCAGGTGGGCGGACAAGCTGGCGATCTCTTGACCGAGTTCCTCGAGGTTCTCCATGGCAGGTACTATACATCTGTGTAGTTATCACTGCAAGTGTTTTTTCGCCCCTCGGATGCTTGCCGTTTTCCGCCGATAGCTGCATCCAAGTGCTCTCCAAGCTCGCGCGTTGTAAAGAAGCGTTACGTACACCACATTGGCCGGGACCAGAGGCGCTCTGGATTCTTACGCCGTTGCTGATGCCTCGCCCTTTTCTCCGCGCGGTCCCTGTTCACCCCGCGGCCCCGGCTCTCCTCGCGCTCCCTGCGGTCCCTGCGGACCAACCGGGCCCTGCGGCCCGGCAGGCCCCTGCTCACCTTTCGGGCCCCGTTCTCCCTGCGCCCCGGCCGGACCTTTCTCCCCCTTCTCCCCCCGCGGCAGACCAAGGGTGAGCATTCCCGTTGCCTCGTCCAGGGTCGCGTACGGCGCCTCCGAAGGGCCAAGGACCGTCACGGTCACGCCGCTCAGCGTCACGCCGCGAGCTTTCTTGACCTTGCCCTTTTTCTTGGTCGGGCTGTCCGCCTTGTTCTTGTTCTTCGCCATGCCTTCCTCCCCACGGCGCTCTCCTGCGCGTGTCATGCACCATTATGGTGCCGTATCTGTACTAACGTCAAGTTTATTTTGCACTCTTTTCTGACATTTTCTGCTATCGAGGTGCACCTGCGGCGGGACAAAAGGTCCTGCGGGGCCGCAAGACACGGAGCCCCTCGGCGCTCTATCATGGGGCGAGGTGGAGTGCCCGGGATGCCGAAGCTCGAGATCAGCAAGGTCCATGACGCCTACGCGCAAGGAGCGGAGTGTCCGCTGTGCACGCTCATGGACGGCGCGGAGCACACGTACCTGGTCTCGTTTCAGCACTCGCGCGTCATGGAGCCTGACGTCCGCGTCAAGACCAATGCCAGCGGCTTTTGTCCTGACCACCTGGGGAAGCTCTTCCGGGGGGAGAACAAGCTTGGCCTTGGGCTCGTGATGCTCACCCATATGCAAGGAAAATCCGCCGAGCTTCGCGCAGCGCTGGATGGGCTCGTCGAAGCCGGTCGGAGCGGAGCCAGGGAGCAGACAAGGAAGATTCGGCAGATCATCGAGTCGCTTGAGGCTCTGCAGGACTCCTGCTTCATCTGCGATCTTCTGGCCCAGGACATGGCCCGGTATTCCTGGACAATCCTGTACCTCTGGAGCAAGGACAAGCAGTTTCCCGCTGTCTTTCGCGCCTCACGGGGCTTCTGCCTGAGCCACTTCTGCGCTGTCCTGGCCACCGCGCGCGAAGTATTGCGGGGAGACAGGCTGGAGCTCTGGCTGCAGGACGCAGTCCCCCTGGTGAAAAGAGCCCTGACCGGTCTTGAAGAAGACCTCCTCGCCTTCACCCAGCTTCACAGGTCGGAAAATCGAAGCCTCGGAACCGACCAGGTGCGAAGCGCGCTTGCCCGCACCCTGCAGATGCTCTCCGGGCGGATTCAGAGGCAGTAACAGGCTCCACTACCTGAAATCGTGGCTTGCGCGCGCCGCTCCCTGTGCCTCGACGAAGTCAGGCTTCCAGAATGACTCGGCGATTATGTGAACCACTCCTTCGGCTACCTGGAGCCGGCCGGTGACTCCCAGCAGCCAGTTGGTCAGGATCATGGTCCGGTATTCTTTGAAGACCTTTTCCCAGACCACGAGGTTGGCAAAGCCCGTCTCGTCTTCCAGCGTCATGAACAGCACCCCTGCGGCGGTCCCCGGCATCTGCCTGCAGATGGCACACCCGGCAAGGGAAACCTTCCGTCCATGCTCCATCCTGGCGATGCGCGCCGAGTCAGGGAGTCCCTGTTTTTCCAGGATCTCGCGGAATTGTTCCATGACGTGCCCGCGCGGGCTCTGGTCCGATGCAAGGTAATCCCAGTTGACTTCCTCAGCGGCGCTCAGGGGCTGGAAAGAAGGGGACTCTTCGAATCCCTCCACGAGAAGACGCGTGGGACGCTCGGTCTGGTCCAGCACTCCCCAAAGAGCATCACGTCGTCCTGTATCGAAGCAATCGAAAGCTCCCACCTCGGCGAGCCGCTCCATGGAGTCGCTGGGGAGCCTGCAGAGAGCCGTAAAATCCGACAGGGTCAGTGTGCGACCGCCGGCGCATCCGTCAGCGCGCCACGCGTGGATGCGGTCCCAGTCTGCTTCTCCAAGGCCTTTGACGTAGCGCAGGCCAATGCGAACAGCATAGGGGCGGTCACCTGAGGCCTCGGGCAGGCGTTCCAGCGTGCAGTCCCAATCGCTTTGAAGGATATCGATGGGCAGGAACTTCACCGAGTGCCGCTTCGAATCATCGATGACCGTTGCTGGAGAGTAGAACCCGAATGGCCAGGCATTCAGAAGAGCGCATGCAAACACGACGGGGTAATGATGCTTGACGTATGCAGTGGCATAGGCGATGAGCGCAAAGCTTGCCGCGTGGGACTCCGGGAATCCATACTCGCCGAAGCCGAGGATCTGGCTGAAGACCCGTTCCGCGAACTCAAGCTCTATTCCTTTGGCAACCATGCGGGATACCAGCCGGTCATGATGTTGCGCGATCCTCCCGCGTTGTTTCCACGCCGCCATGTCCCGGCGGAGCTGGTCCGCCTCACCGGGCGTGTAGTCCGCCGCCACGATGGCAAGCTTCATCACCTGTTCCTGGAACAAGGGGATCCCAAGCGTCTTCTTGAGGACCGGCTCCAGACTGGGATGTGGATACGTGACCGCCTCCGTCCCCGCGCGTCTCCTGAGGTAAGGATGGACCATCCCGCCCGTTATCGGTCCTGGTCGAACCAGGCTGACTTCAATGACCAGATCGTAGTAGCTGCGAGGCTGTAACCGCGGCAGCATGGACATCTGCGCTCGACTCTCGATCTGGAAAACGCCCACAGTGTCAGCCCTGCATGTCATGGCAAACACGTCCTTGTCATCAGGCGGGATGGTGGCCAGGGAGAGGTCGGTGTGGTAGTGGCTCTTCAACAGGCGAAACGCGTAGTCCAGGTGCGTCAACGCGCCCAGTCCAAGGAGATCCACCTTGAAGAGGTTCATGGTCTCTATGTCCGTCTTGTCCCACTGGATGACCGTGCGGTCCTGCATGGTGGCATTCTCAATGGGGACGATCGTATCAACGGGTTCGCTGCCCAGAAGGAAACCACCCGGATGAATGGACAGGTGTCGAGGGAAGCCCGCAATCTCCTTTGTCAGGGCGATGATGTGTCCGAGGACATGCCCGGGAAGGTCGATCCCCGCTTCTTTGAACACCGCGTCAAGGTCTCCATCCCAGTGCGGAAGAAGCTTGGCGCAGTGGTCCAGAACGATCTCCGGGATGCCGAATGCCTTGCCCACTTCACGGATGGCTGACCGCGTGCGGTAGCGGACCACGTTGGCAACCATGGCCGCGCGGTCCCTTCCGTACTTCTGGTACATGTGCTGGATGACTTCCTCCCGCCGGTTGTGCTCGATGTCGAGATCAATATCAGGCGGCTCCGCCCTCTCCCGGGACAGGAATCTCTCGAAGAGCAGGTTCATCCTCACGGGGTCCACGGACGTCACACCAAGGCAATAACAGACAACGGAGTTTGCGGCAGACCCTCTGCCCTGGCAGAGAATGCCCTTCCCCCGGCAGAACCGGACAAGCTCCCACATCGTCAGGAAATACCCGCAGTAGCCCAACTCCTCAATGAGGGAAAGCTCCTTTTCAAGCAGGGCGCGCGCGCTGCCAGGGACGTCTCCCTGGTATCGATTCCTTGCGCCCTCCAGGGTGATGTGCCTGAGCCACCTTGCCGTGGTGAAACCCTCTGGGACTGCCTCGTCCGGGTACTTGTAGACGAGCTCTTCAAAGGAGAAGCGGCACCTGTCAGCCACGTCGAGGGAAGCCTTCACCAGCTCAGGAGATTGGCGGTAGAGGTCCTCGAAATCAGCCGCGGACTTCAGGGCATGTTCGTCGTTTGGATTGAGCTTTGTCTGGGCCTCCCGCAAGGTAGTCCCGTGCCTGATGCACACGAGGACGTCTTGAAGCTTCCGCCGGTCCGGCACGTGGTAGAGAACTTCCGTGGCTGCGACGAGAGGCAGAGCGAACCTGGCTGCTGTCTCTCTTGTTGTGCGCTCCCGAGCCACATCATCCACCCATCGATGACGCGAGACAACGGCGAAAAGATCGTTCCCGAATGCCTCCTTGAGCGCGGCGAGCCCGCATTCGCGCAGGGACGGGCTTGCGGGATCGTTGAGCCACAGGGCGCACAGGCCGGGGGCGCGCTCAGCCACCTCTGTCCAGGAGACTGAGCACGTCCCCTTCTGATTCCTGAGGTGGCCGCGGGAGATCAGGCGGCACAGGTTGCCATACCCCACCCTGTCCCTGGCCAGCAGGACGACCGAGGAGCCATCATCTATGGAGACCTGGGACCCGATGATGAGCCTGACCTTGCTCTGTCGCGCTGCATCGAACGCCCGCACCATCCCGTAGACGCCGTTGCGGTCAGTGATGGCGATGGCCGGCAGCGCGAGCCGGGCTGCGGTTTCAACGAGCTCCTCGGTATGGCTTGCGCCTTCCAGGAACGAGAAGTTGCTCTTGCACCACAACGGGGCGTACATGAAGTGCCCGCCTCAGTCAACGACGCCCTGGATCCAGGACATGCCGGAGAGCCTGTCCTCGAAGAGCCAGAGAGTGCCGGCCGACGATTCCTGGAAGCAATAGCTGCGATGATAGGGAGCGTCCTCTCCCTCGGTACCCCACCATGAACCGGAGACGACAAAAGCGTGGCTGTCGGCACTGTCCTTCTGAGCAGGTCGAGCCCGTGCGGGAGTGAAAAGAATCCTTCTCACCGCCTTGAAGCCCCCGGTTCCCTCCGGGCCCCGCGAGGGGAGGATGGGCCGCGAAAGCGGCGCCCAGGAGAAAGACCTTTCCGGGAGATGGGAGTCGCGGAGCTGTGCGCTGGTCACGGAATCGTTGCCATATCTGGCGCGGATGGCAGCAAATGCCCGGGCGCCCGCCTGCAGGTCCCGGCCTTTGACGGCAAAGAGCTCCTCCTGTCTGCGAGACGGCCGCGCGCAGGCGCAGCGGATCTCTATGTCGACCACGCCGGATTGGAATTGACGGGCCGACAGGCGCAGGTGGATGAGGCGTCGCAGGAGAGGGAGCCTGAGTGTGGGGACGGCCGGGCGGATGACGTCCGTGGAGACATCTCCTTCCTCCGTGCGGAGGATGAGGGTGAGCCCCGAAATGACCGATTTTTCCGCCTCTACGCGCCCGGCCTCTCCTGCCAGGAGCTCCTCCACGTGAGGCATGAGCAGGTTCAGATCCACCAGAGGGGCATCCAGACGTCGCCTGCACGGCGTCGACTCCTTCAAAGAAACGGGCTGAATGGGAAGCGGGTCGTCCGAGAGGATGGCGGCGCGAAGGGATCCCGCGTCTCTTCCGAAGCGCAGGACGGTCTCTCCGGCAGGGAGCGAGACAAACTGTTGCACGGTGCGGACCTCCAGCTTGCGCAGCGTGCTCTTTGTCCGCTGCGAGAGAGGGAGGATGTCGACGGGAGAACGGCTCATCAACGCCTGCTCATCCGTGGGTGATGCGAACACGCGGGAGCGTGACCGGGAGCGGGCAATGGCATACGTGCCGAAACGAGTGAACCCGACGACGACATTCACCCGAAAACCTTGCGCGGCCAGCGCATCTTCTACTGACTTGATCCAGCGGGCCTCCGAGGCAAACAGCGAACGAAGCCCGTCCACCGACACCCAGAAGGCGTCCACATCGAACGAACAGGGCTCTATATCCGGCGTAAAGGCGGACAGGAACCTGGCGATGCTCTCTCTGGCTTCGAAGATCTTGTCAGCAGGCACGGCCCGGGCCCGCAGGGCGGGAACGAGAGAAAGGGCGCTTGCGTATCTCATTCCGGCGGCCAGCCCCTTTTCCCTGGCTTCCCTGTTCAGGGCGATTATCGGGCTCTGCGGTCTCTCCTCTTTCGTAACCGCGACGGGCGTGCCCACCCATGAGGGGTTCTCCCTCAGAAGGATCTGCAGCGGCAGGGCGCGAACGCTAATACATCCCCGAAGGGCCATTGTACTGCCTTCTCTGCCGGGAGCTTGTATTCGAGCGCTTGTCTTTGACCGTGGAGATATTCACGACAAAAGGCGAGGCGCCGGACCGGCTAATGCATCCCCGCAGTGAGATTCTGGAGCCAAGGGATGGATCATGGGGGGGTTTGCGCGTCAGGAAGACTACCGCACATTGACTGCGCTCCGCGAGCTTCAGAATGCGTCCAAGTGATGCGTCATTGACGTTCCCCTGCCCCATGATGTCCACGAGGACCAGCCCCATGGCTCCTGACCCGATCAGCCATTCCGCTGCCGTCAGGGATTCGGTCTCCCCGCCCGCCCGGATGACTGCCAGGGCGGAAAGGTCGATGCCGCGGTCACGAAGATCCGGGGGAAAGAAGATGGAGTCCGTCCCGGCAACCCATGCAACGGGCTCGTTCTGGTCCTGGGCCTCTGCAATGATCTCCGCTACAAAGCTGACCGCGCCTGACGGCGTCTCTTCAGAGATTTCCGCAAGGACCCCGACCAGGTTCTCCAGTCTCCACGATCCCTCGGTTGGGGATTTTTTCAGTGTTGCTGCCCGGAAGACAGGGATTTCAGCAAGGGACCCCGCTCCCCTGGAACCAGTGGGAATCACATGGATAGGGTAACATCCGTTAAGTAGTTCGTCAATACGCTGCGACAAGATATAGTAAGCGCTTGAACATGCCAGGGGGTTTCGAGCTGCTTTCTCCGGATGTCGCGCTGCGCGTCGTGGAAGAGAGCTACGGGCTGGCTCTGGACGGGACGCTTGACTCCTACTCGAGCTACGTGAACCGGGTCTACGGCATCCGTGAGGAAAACGGAGACAGGTTCGTCGTCAAGTTCTACCGGCCCGGCAGGTGGCAGAAGGAGGCCATCCGGGAGGAGCACCAATACCTCCTCGATTGCAGCAAGGCGGAGATTCCTGTCATCTCGCCGCTGCCGGGCCTCGCGGCGGAAACTCTTCACGAGGTGAAGGTTGCCGATGGGGACGAAGAGCAGGTGTTCTTCTTCGCCCTCTTCCCAAGAACGGGCGGACGCACTTTCGAGCCGGAGACGGATTCGGACCTTCTCCGGCTGGGCGCCCTCCTGGGAAGATGCCACGCGGTGGGGGCTTCAGGAAACGCGCCCAATCGCCTTGCCTGCACCCCGCAAGCCACCACGGCCGCGTACGTCCAGGAGCTCTTGTCCGACGGCCTTGTCCACCCCAAGTGTCGGGATGATTTCGCCGCGGTGTGCGGGGAAACCCTTGAGCTCATCAGTCCCCTGTTCGCGGGCGCACCGCACCAGAGGATCCACGGAGACTGCCATCGCGGAAACATCATTGATCGGCCGGATCGCGGGCTCGTCCTCATCGATTTCGATGACATGATGATGGGTCCGCCGGTCCAGGACCTCTGGCTCATCCTTCCCGGTTCTCTCGCTGACAGCGGCCATGAGCTGGATGTCGTCCTGGAGGCCTACTCGCGGTTTTCCCCATTCGAGACCCGGACTCTGGGCCTCATCGAGCCCCTCCGCTTCATGCGGATGATCTACTTCCTGGCCTGGCGGGCGCGCCAGCGGAACGACTTCTGGTTCCGAGAGAGTTTCCCGGACTGGGGCAATGAAGCTTTCTGGATCACGGAGATCGAGGACCTGCGAACGCAGGCATCCGTGATCAGGGAAGGCGCCGATCTGAAACACAGGTAGCCGACCCGGGCGCGCTCACCTACAACACGCCGGCGTGGTCATGCCGTCCCTTGACGAAGAAGTACCACATCGCCGCCATGGAGATCCCGGGCTCGCCCTCGATGACCTCTTGTATGTCTTTGATGCCGATCACCTTCGTACCCCTGTCATCCTTGATGACCTTGCCGTCGAACTCCGCAACTTTCTTGCCGTGGGAGTCCCGAAGGTTCTTCTTCTCGATCTGGCCAAAAACCGCGCCGTTGTAGGAGCGGATGGTGTCCTTCTCCACCTCTGCGAGCTTTTGTCCGGAGCTTTTCTTTATCAGGCGGCGTCCGTCGAACGTGTAATCTGCCATCTTCTCCCTCCGTTGACCTCAATTATATCCCCCGAAGAAATGAACCGACAACCGCGCGCGCGGAGGCGCATCCGGCGAGCCCCAGGGTGAGATCCAGCTCGGCGATGATGTTGCCGACCGCCTCAGTGACCCCCTGTTCTCCAGCCACGGCCAGCCCATAAACGTACGGCCGCCCCACGCAGACCGCGGAGGCGCCGAGAGCAAGGGCCTTGAAGACATCCGCTCCGCCGCGCACCCCGCTGTCGAGCAGGACGGGGACACGCCCGCGGGCGACCTTCACAATCTCCACCAGGGCGTCCAGCGACGCGATGGCCCCGTCCACTTGTCGACCCCCGTGGTTTGACACTATGAAGCCATCCACGCCGCGGTCGATCGCGGTGGCGGCATCGTCAGGATGCAGAATGCCCTTCAACAATATCGGCAACCGGGTATGGCGGCGCAGGAGCTCCAGGTCCTCCCAGCGAAGCGACGGACGTGAGTACGAGGCCAGGAACATCCGCACGGCCTCCCGCGGCTCGCGCGACCGGAGGTTGCGGAGCAGGCCGCCGGGAAAGTGGGCTTTCTGCTGGAGCGCGACCACCACGGAACGAAGATTTATGGGCGGATTCCCGGCCGCAGGATCCGGCGCGGCCTTCGGCCGCCGGGAAGCCTCGCGCTTCACCTCGGCCCGGAACACCGGGTCGCTCGTGTACTGGGCCAGGCCCTCCCCGCGGAGAAACGGCAGAGATGCCAGCTCGAGGTCACGAGGGCGCCAGCCGAGCATCGTCGTGTCCAGGGTCAGGACGATTGCCGAACAGCCGCAGTCCTCGGCGCGGCGAACGAAGCTCGCGACGAGCTCATCCAAACGGCTCCAATAGAGCTGGAACCACCGCGGAGCGTCCTTTCGGGCGCCCTCCATTTCCCGCGCGCATCGCTCCATAGGAACGGAGGCCTGGTTTCGACCGACATCAGCGGGGAGACTGGCCATGACCGGACCGGTCGCGGATGCCCGCGAGCACTGCCTCCTGGTCAACCGGGCAGACTGTCCACGCGGACGCCGACGGCGTTGTAAATGGCGTTCGTGATGGCGGGGGCTGTCGGGACGGCGACGATCTCCCCAGCCCCCTTGGCGCCGAAAGGTCCCGTGGAAACGGGATGCTCAACTGCGATGGAGACTATCTCCGGCACGTGGGTGATCGAAGGCATGCGGTAGCGCGCCAGTCGATCCGTGACCACCTTCCCGCCCTCCACAATGAAGCGCTCGGTCAGGGCGTGGCCGATGCCCATGATCGCCCCTCCTTCGATCTGCGCCCTGAGCCCGAGAGGATTGATGACCGCACCGACGTCATTTGCCGCGACCAGCCTCGTGACGCGCACCTCCCCCGTCCGTGTATTGACCTCCACCTCCGCGGCCTGCGCGGCAAAGGAGAACGCAACGTGCATGTCGCCCTCTTCTCCGAGCGGCTGTGTGGCGGGGGCGCTGTAGGTGGCCGACACTCGCAGCGGGCGTCCGGATGACGTCATCAGCTCCGCAACCTCGCGAAAAGTAAAGGTGCGGTCCTTCAAGCGGGCGATTCCCTGCGAGAAGCTTATCTCCGCGGCGCCCGCAGCGTAGCGGGCTGAGAGCTCGCCTGTCATCATGGCGCGCAGGGCGGCGGCGCTCTTTCGCACGGAGTTTCCCGTAACGTAGGTCTGGCGCGAGGCGGTCGTGGGCCCGCCGTCTGGAGTCAGGTCGGTGTCGGAGAGCAGGACGCGTACCCCCTCTGGCTCAGTGCCAAGCTCTTCGGCGGCAATCAGCTGCAGCACCGTCGGAAGTCCCTGTCCAAGCTCTGCTGATGAGCAGCGAACTTCGAAGGAGCCGTCCGAAAAGAGCTCCACCTCCGAGGTTGCGCGGTCCTGGGCGCCTCCGCCGAGGCCGGTGTTCTTGTAGGCGACGGCAATGCCCCACGCCCGGCGCAGATGCGGCATGCCGAGGACTTCCTTCGCGGCAAAGGGTTCAGCTCCGCCGAGGCGGATCATCTCGGCCTGTACGCGGTCGATGCACTCCCGCAACCCCACGCTTTCGCGGAGGACTTGACCAGTGTTCGTTACGCTTCCCGTGCGAAGCGCGTTGATTCGCCGCAGGTCGACGGGGTCAACGTGGAGCTTCTCGGCAAGCATGTCCATCGCACTTTCGACGGCGAACGCGGATTGCAGGACGCCGAATCCTCGAAATGCGCCGGCAGGCGGGTTGTTCGTGTACACCGCGAAGCAGTCTGCCTTCACGTTCGGCACCTCGTAGGGACCGGACGAGTGTGTCGTGGCGCGTGTCATCACGATCTCACCAAGGGAGGCGTAGGCACCCGTGTCACCGTACAGGAACGTTTCACAGGCGGTCAGCTTCCCATCCCGCTTTGCTCCGAGCCTCACGCGGATCTGGGTGGCATGTCGCTTGGGATGAACGATCAGGCTTTCCTGTCGATCGAAGAGAAGCTTCACCGGCCTCCCCGTCGCCGCAGCCAGCAGGGCGGCATGTATCTGTCCGGCAATATCCTCTTTTCCGCCGAAGCCGCCGCCGATCAGCTGGCCGATGACGCGCACGCGGGCCTCGGGAACGCCAAGGGCGCTTGCGACCTGGGTGCGGTCTTCGTACGGGATCTGCGACCCGACATAGACCTCCATCCGTCCGTCAGGGGTCGGGCGCGCTATGCTGCACTCCGGTTCCATGAAGGCATGGTCGTAGGTGGGCGTGTGGAAGGTGTGATCGATCACCGCCTCGGCCTCGGCAAAGCCGCGCTCCGCGTCTCCCCGACGCACCTGGATGTGCTTGAGCAGATTTCCGTTCGGATGGATGGCAGGGGAATCGGATTGAAGCGCCGCCACCGGGTCCGTGACCACCGGGAGCGGGTCAATGCGGACGTCAATCAGATCGAGCGCGCGGCCTGCCGTCTCGCGCGTGTCTGCGGCGACCAGTGCCAGGGCGTCCCCGACGGTGCGCACCCTTTCCCCGACTCCCACGAGCACGGGCCAGTCCTGCACGATGACCCCATGGTTGTGCTCGCCAGGGATGTCCGGAGACACGAGCACTGCCGCGACGCCGGGCAAGGCCCTGGCCCGGCTCACGTCGACGCTGCGCACCAGGCCTGACGGCACGAGCGCCCGCTTCACCCTGGCGTGGAGCATTCCGGGGAAAGAAAGATCATCCGTGTACAGCGCCTTGCCCGTGACCTTGTCGATGGCGTCGGCACGCGGCACGACTGTCCCCACTGCTCGATGCTGAACCATGGACCGCGGTATGTCCCTCGGTGGATCGACCGGCAGACCGCGTGCGGCCGCACGAGCCGCCGCCCGGATGGCGCGGATGATTCCCCCATAGCTCCCACAGCGGCAGAGCGTGTCCTTGAGCTCAGCCTTGATCTCTTCTTCGTCGGGGTCGGCATTTTCGCGCAGCAGCGCATAGGCGGCCATGAGCTGGCCGGGCGTACAGAACCCGCACTGGACCACCCCGTACTTCACAAACGCGTCCTGGAGCGGATGCAGGCCGTTGGAGGAGGGCCCCGTTTTCGCAAGCCCTTCTATGGTGAGCACCTCCTTGCCGCGGGCCTTCGCGGCGGGACACGTGCACGAGAGAACCGGGCGGCCATCCAGGAGCACCGTGCAGGCTCCGCACTCCGATTCGTTGCAGCCGATTTTTGTTCCCGTCAGCCGAAGCCGTGAACGCAGCAGGTCGGAGAGCATCTCCCCCGGCTGCTCCTCAACGGCGACGGCGGCGCCGTTGACCGTAAGCTCGATCGTTTCCCGGCTCATGCCGCTGCCTGGACCGCCGCGGTCCGCTCCCAGGCTGCCGCGACAACCTCCTGCAGGAGCACCTCGCTCAACAGGTAGCGATAGTCGGCGCTTGCCCGGCCCGGGCTCAGCGGAGCCTCAAGGCGTTCCTCACCTCTCGAAGCATCGCCTCGACGCTCTGGTCGGTCAGGCTCTTTCCCCGGAGGGTCCCCTCCAGCTCGGCCGCCCGGCTGGGAACGGGTCCGGAAGGGCCGACTGCGATCCGGATGTCATGGATGTAGTTCTCTCTTCGATCCAGCCAGACCGCCGCATTCAGAATGGGAAGGGCAACTCCCTGCGGTCTCATGATCCGGTCGAAGGCCGAAGAATGTCCTGCGCCGGTCGGGATGTGGAAGCCGACAAGGATCTCGCGGCCGCCTGACAGAGCGGACTCGCCCGGTCCGCGGTAAAGCTCAGGAAGAGGCACTCGCCGCCGGCCGTACGAGCCGGCAATTTCCGCCTCCGCGCCCAGCGCAAGCAGCGCTATCGCGCCGTCCGCCGCGGGCAGAGCGTGGGCAACGTTGCCTCCCAGCGTGGCTGCGCTGCGCACCTGGGGCCCACCGATCATGCCGCATGCCTCGGCAAGGGCACGAGCGTGCGCCCGCACTAGGAGATGCGTGGCCACATCGCACACCGGCACCGCAGCGCCGATGAACAAGGAGTCCCCGCGCAGCTCGATATCAAGAAGCTCGGGGACCGCCGAAACGTCGATGAGGGTATGCACGGGAGCGTGTCGACCCTGCTGCAGCTCGAGGAGCACGTCCGTGCCGCCCGCGATCAGGCACGCCGGCGCGGCTGCTTCTCCCATGGTTTGCAGCGCATCATCGACGGAATGTACAGAGGTATATTTGAACCAGAGACTCATCGGTGGACTCCTTCTGGGGCGGCACTTTTCGACGGGTTTCTGCCCGACGCCGGCACGGATTTCCGTGACGACCACCGATGCTGATTTGTCGCTTATATATTACCACTTCGGTCAGGTATTTGCAAGAAAATGCGTCATTACCTTTTGACAGGCAAAATCACAAATCCGCTGATTTCTTTCATCACACCCAGGGTCTACCTTGTGGGCATGGCATCGCCGTTCTGTACGATCTGCAGAGGTTTGGGAGACACGGAAGGACGTCTCAGCTGCGAAGCTTTCCCCCTTGGAATTCCAAAGGAAGTCTACCCATGTGGGTGCGTCCCTCACGGGGGGCGTGGCTTCGGGTTCACGCCGAGACGGGGCATGGAAGAGACCGCGGCGCGGTGGGCGGGGCTCGACGGGGAAGAAAGTTCGCGGGGCGTCTCACCGATCAGTCAGCGTCCCGGCTGAGCTCCTCAGGAACAGCCTTCACCGCGGATGGGGGCTCGAGCAGAATGCTCAGGGCGCTGGGGAAGGCGGCAGAGACGAATCAGTGCTGGCTGTCGGCGGGAAGCCGTATTGAACCTGATCCGCAGCCGGGGAGCTCTGACGCGCCCTCCTTGCCCACGCTGTTCCACAAGTCAGACGGGCCGAGGCCAATGCGCCAGAAGGCCACGGACCTGATGTCTTTTGACTTGTACAGCTGAAGTTTTTCTCCAAGGGACCGCAGGTCGTCGTAGAACACTCGAACGACGACTTTCTCCGAATACTCGAAATACGACCCTAGCTCAGAGACGTAGTTCATCCTCGGGTTCTTTTCAGTTATGATGTCCTGCACATTTTGAAACCCCATGGCTCGTGACAGCTTCTTGTCCTGCCACGCCCTGCCGTAGAGGGGTAATCCCATCACGATCTTGTCATTTTCGATTGTACTCTGCGCGTAATCAAGCACCTCCGAGCACCAGGGAAGCGAGGCGACGGGGCCCGGCGAGCTGGTGCTCCAGTGCTCGTCATAGGCCATGATGACCACCCGGTCCACAAGGGGCGCAATATTTGAATACGCATACGCGTCTGCCTTCGGCGTTGTCCTGGCAGGAACGGCGACGCTCAGCATTTTCCCGGGAGGAAGCTTCCCTCTCAGGCCCCGGAGAAAATCCCAGAAATATTCGCCGTCGTCCGCAGAGACAGTCTCAAAATCTATCTGCACCCCGTCGAAGCCCTGCGAAACTCTGCATATGTCATCTATGAGCAGAGGCCGCACTCCGTACACGGGACTCAGCGAAAAGTGCATGAGCGGGGGGCTGGAGAGCTCGGTAATGACAAGGTCGATCCGGGGCGTCGACCCGTCATCAAGGAAGACCAGGGGCCGGGCGACTGTATCCTCTATGCGCCCCTCGTTGTTCACGCTTGCGCTGAAATAGCAAAGATGCGTAAAGGGTTCAGTTCCCGTCAGCTCGGCCTCGCGGCCTCGCATGAGATAGCCCCAGATGTCTTCGAAAACGATCTTCTCCGGGAGGGCGGCGCTGGTGCTTTTCGTGGAAGCGCAGCCGCTCAAAGCGCCTGCCGCGACAGCAATCAGAGCGCATGCAAGGAGAAGCAAGCCTCGCTTGATTGACGACCCCATACAAGTCTACAAATCCTACCGTTCGCGGGGCCCTTGTCAAGCTCGACATGCATTCGGGAGTCAGGCACCCGACCTCAGGTCGGCATCTACGGGCGCGGACTTGATCAGGTCGGTGAGCCGCCGGTGCCAGCCGATGTCGCGCCACATGCCGACAAACTGCGGCCCGCAGAAGTTGGACGTCGCAAGGGCCACCCAGCGTCCCTGCCGGACCGCGTGCTCCACGCCCATGGCGGTCAGGTCTTTGACCCAGCCCCAGTCCAGGCCGGGCCAATCCTTGTAGTCCACCACCGCCCAGCACTCGGTGGTGATGAGGGGCCTCCCCGAAGCGCGCGACCAGGCGGCCACGCCGTCGATTTCTGCCATGAGCGCAGCATCGTATTTCTGCTTGCCCTCCCGATAGACGCGATACCCGTTGTCCACGATGTTTTCGAACCCCCGCGGATCGAACTTCTCGAAATTGTAGCCAACGCGCTCGTTCCAGTCGCTGGTGCCCGGAAACGACATCCAGACGTGAGGCTCCAGGAGGTCGAGCATGGAAACGTCCTGGTCCTTCCAGTCCCTGTATTGCGTGCAGAAAGAAAACGTGTAGTCGAGCCTTGGATACTGGCGCCCGGTTTCCTTGATGGCCTCCCGCATCCAGGCGGCGATTTCCGGCAACCTGCGCGACTTCTCCTGATTGGAAGGGGTATTTTCGTTGCCGCCGTAGAGGTACGGCGTCCAGAAGGGCGTGGGAAACTCGTTGCTGAAATCGACGTACAGAATTGCCTCCAGGAGCCCTGCCTCCTCCAGATAGCGCAGCGTATCAGTCCAGATCAGCGCGTGGTCAGCCGGCGTCCTGATGCCGTTCCTCATGCCTGTGGCGTCGAGCCGGTTCCATGTGGACAGGCCCACCCTGACTCCGCGGTTACGGCACCCGGCCACGAACTCGCGCAGCTCAGGACCCACGCGAAGGCTCACTTTCGACTGCGCTCCCCACGCGGTCTGGTTCCAAAGGGGGAGCAGGTCCCAGACCCTGTCAGGGGAAGCGGAAACCAGGTGCGGGTAGGCATCTATGCGCACGGCATCGTAGCCGCGCTCCAGAAGCTCATCCAGGGCCTTGCCCCAGTCCTCGTACCCGGCACCGGGCCAGCGGCGCTCGAGCCACGAGAAGTCCCACATTGCTATGGCGAGGGGTCGTTCGATTCTCACCAAAAGAAATTACTTGACAAAGGGCCCAAGCGGAGCAACAATCGATTGATGTCCGGACAAGCTGTAACTACAAGTAAGCATGCTGAGATAAGCGATTGGATCAGGGCAGAAATCGATGCTGGATCCATCCGTCCTGGAGATCGCCTTCCGTCAGAGAGTGAGCTCTGCAAACGGTTTGGAGTCTCACGCACATCGGTTCGCCTCGCAATCGCAAACCTTTCCCGGGAAGGTCTTCTAGAATCGCAGAAAGGGATAGGAACGTTCTGCCGTACGTTTAAGCCCAAAGCTGCCAAAGATCTCGCCCTGGTCTGTTTTTTCCCCAGCTCTTACATCTTTCCGCGGATTGCCTCCGGGTTCGACGAGCTGACCCACAGGCTCGGGTATCACATGCTTCTCAACCAGTCTGGTCTGAGGCTGGAGAGGGAGCGGGAGATCCTGCGAAAGCTCAGGGCCCGAGGCGTGGGGGGGATTGCCATAGAGCCAATCAATCCCGGCTCGAATGATCCGCGGAATCCCGTCGCCCTGGATAAGACGAATTATGCTCTCATACGGGAAATCAGGGACTCGGGGATCGGGATTGTCCTCCTGGACAGCGATTTCGGAGACGGCAGCTTTCCTTCGATAACCATCAGTGACAAGCGCGGGGGCGAGATGGCGGCCCGATACCTCTGGGAGCGCGGCCATCGGGAGATCGGGATTGTCTGCTCACAGGACCATCTTGCAAAAAAGCTCAGGTCGTGGGGCGCGCAGGATTTTCTCGGAGCGGCGGGAAGCCCCGTTCCCGAGACCTGGAGGATTCTGCCTGAGCGCACCAGCGGCGCTGAGCAGGCAATCGAGGAGTTCTTCGCCGGCGCCGCCGCGTTTCCGCGGGCTTTCATCTGCACGAACGACGAGGAGGCGGTTGCCCTGTACAGGGTTGCCTCTCGGAGGGGGCTGCGCGTGCCACGGGACATCTCGCTCATCAGCTTCGACAACTCGGACTACGCGAGGCTGCCCGGCCTGGATCTCACCTCCATTGACCATCCCGGAGCGTTCATCGGGGAGAAGGCGGCCCAGATCCTCGCTGATTACGCGGCCTTCCCGCACGTGAAGTTCTCCAACGCGATATCGATCGAACCTGTCATCGTGGAACGTTCATCGGTCCTGGACGTGCGCCCCCGTACGGGGCCTGCAAAACAGCTTCAAGCTCGAGGAGGAACGGAATGAGAAAAGCCACTCTGTCTCTGCTCATCGCGGCCGTCCTGATCGCCGTCACGGGCGCAGGGGCCGCATTCGCCGCGGACATCCAGGCAAAGATCACTGTCTGGGCCTGGCCATCAGCGGACAAGGCGTTTGATTCGATCATCGCCGGCTTCAACGCGAAGTACCCGGGCATCCAGGTGACCTGGGAGATGAAACCCGGCCAGGCGGCCGGCACGCGGGACGCGCTGCTGGCGGCAATGGCGGCCGGAGCGGGAGGACCCGATGTCGCGCTCCTGGAGATCAACGACATCGGCATGTACGCGCTGCACGGCGGGTTCGTCGACCTGCGCCAGCCCCCCTACAATGCGCAAAAGTACAAGGCAGATTTCGTGGGCTACAAGTGGGACCTGGCAACCGCGCCGGACGGCTCCCTGTTCGCCTTCCCCTGGGACATCGGGCCCGCGGGGATCTTCTATCGCCGCGACCTCCTGGACAAGGCCGGGGTTCCGTCTGACCCCGATCGCCTGGCAAAGCTCATCAGGACCTGGGATGACTTCGTCGCGGTCGGAAAGAAAGTCAACGATCCGAAAAACAAGGTCTGGTGGATCGACACGGCGCAGGGGATTCCGTACATCTACTACGCCCACAAGAATTTCTTCGACAAGGACATGAACATCGCCATCGACAGTCCCACCACGCGCAGGGTGCTCACCATTGCCAAGCAGCTGAGGAACGCGGGAATGGACGCCAAGGCATCCCTGTGGACGGATGAATGGTACACGATGCTCAACACGGGCCGCGTTGCCACCAGCATCGTCGGCTGCTGGTTCGGCGGCTTCCTCAAGAGCTGGATCGCCAAGGACACCGGGGGCAAGTGGGGAGTCATCCCCATTCCCGAGCAGCCCCTGCAGAACTGGGGCGGGTCGTTCCTCGGCATCCTGCAGACCAGCCAGAACCCGGAGGCGGCGTGGAAGTTCGTGGAGTACGTGTGCGCGGATGCGGAGGCTGAGAACACCATCATGAAGACGGTGGACTACTTCCCCGCGTACAAGCCCGCATGGAAGGACCCCATGTACGATCAGCCTGATCCGTTCTTCGGCGGTGAGAAGACGCGCAGGCTCTGGGCGAATATCGCAAGCTCCCAGGGACCTTTCGTCGTTTCTCCCCTCGATGCCCAGGCCGAGCAGGCGTTCAACGTGGAGCTCGGGAAGTTCCTGGATCAGAACCTCGCCGTGGAGCCGACCATCAAGGCCATGGTGCAGGCAATCGACGAGAAGACCGCAGCGGACCGCAAGATCGTGCTGCAGATGATGGGACGGTAGAATGACCTTGGGGGCGGCCAGGCCGCCCCCTTTCCCATGAGGACAGGCTGATGAAAATGGCCCGGCAGCAGATCGGCAAAGTGGTCACCGCGTACACCTACATCGCGCCGTTCTTTCTCCTGTTCCTCCTCTTTGGCCTCTTCCCCATCGTCTACTCGCTTTTCCTCAGCTTCACGTGGTGGAAAGGGATGGGGAGACAGATCTTCGTCGCCTTCGACAATTACAAGGCCCTCTTCCATGACAGGACTTTCTACAAGGCCCTGTACAACACGGCCTACATCTGGGTCTTTGCTCATCTCTTGATCCTTCCCGGAGGCTTCCTCGTCGCATACCTGCTGAACACGGAGTACGTGAAGCGGAAGAACCTGTTCCAGGCTCTTTTCTTCACGCCCATGGTGACGTCCACCATCGCGGTGTCCCTCGTCTTCTCCACCCTCTTCGGGGAGCAGTTCGGCGTGCTGAACTGGTTCCTGGAAGGGCTCGGCATTCAGCCGATTTCCTGGTTCCACGGCAACGGCGGGTGGATCAAGCCGGTGATCATCCTTCTCTTTGCCTGGCGGTGGATCGGGTGGAACATGGTGATCTATTTCGCCGGAATGCAGGGGATAGACCGCGAGCTGTACGAGTGTGCGGCCGTAGAGGGCGCCAACAAGGCCCAGATCCTTGGCCGCATCACCATCCCGCTCATGAAGCCGGTGATCCTGTATACGCTGGTGCTGTCCTTCATCGGGGGAATGCAGATATTTGACGAGCCGTTCATCCTCACCGGGGCCTCCTACGGGTATATCGGCGGGACCAACCAGGCGGGGCTGACTCTGGCGACGCAGCTCTACGAGATCGGGTTTCGAACAGGCAACATGGGCACCGCTTCGGCGCTGGCATACACCATCATGGCAATCATTGCCGTCCTGAGCATCTTCAGCATCCGCCTCTTTGCGGGGAGAGGGGAACGGGTATGAGCGCGCCTGCGCGGGCCGCTATCGGGAGCCAGGGCATCCGAGCCCTGGTCCTCGCCATGCTGGGACTCCTGGCCGTCCTGACCTTCTTTCCCTTTTATATGATGGTCATCCAGGCCACGCACACCTCGGAGGAGATCCTCACCACGCCGCCCCCGCTGGGGCCCGGCGTCCACTCCCTGCACAACTACGCGAAGGTGGTAGCGGTGGTCCCCTTCTGGAGGAACTTCCTCAACAGCGTGATCGTCTCCAGCAGCATCACGGCGCTGACCCTCCTTTTCTGCTCCCTGGGGGGCTACGCGTTCGCCGTGTACCAGTTTCCTCTGAAGCGGCTCCTGTTTGCGACACTCCTGGGCACCATGATGCTTCCCTGGCTCGTGGATCTCATCCCCTGGTTCATCATCGTGACCCGGCTGCACTGGCTCAATTCCTTCCTGGCCCTGGTGGTCCCCTCCGCGGTGAGCGCCTTCGGAGTATTCTGGATGCGGCAGTACATCTCGTCCAACGTGCCCATGGAGCTTCTGGATGCCGCCAGGATCGACGGCTGCCCTGAGGGGCTGATTTTTTTCAGGGTCGTCGTCCCCATCCTGACCCCGGCCCTTGCCGCCCTGGCCATCATGAACTTCCTGCCGAGCTGGAACAGCTTTTTCTATCCCCTGCTCGTTCTCACGAAGGCGAAGGTCATGACGCTTCCCCTCGTGCTGAATCTCCTGCGCGGAGATCCGTATCGCGGGATGGATTACGGCGTGCTGATGACCGCGACCACAATGGCGCTGGCGCCTGTCATGATCGTATTCTGGCTGGCTGCCCGCCGCTTCATCAGCGGCATGACCGCCGGCGCAATCAAGGGGTAATGTATGTATTTTGGAACAGCCTGGTATCCGGAGCACATCTCATCCGACCGCTGGGACAGCGATGCGGCCCTCATGGAACGCGCGGGGTTCAACGTGGCGCGGCTTGCCGAGTTCGCGTGGGCATTCATGGAACCAGAGGAGGGGACCTTCCGATTGGGGTGGCTCGAGGAGGCAATTGCCACCGCGGCCAGGCACGGCATCAAGGTGATTCTTGGCACACCCACGGCGTCCATGCCGGCCTGGGTGGCCCGCAAGCACTCCGAATGCCTTGCCGTGGACAGGACCGGCAGGCGCTTTACGTGGGGAGTCCGGCGGAACAACTGTCCTTCTTCCCCCGTGTACCGCCAGCTCTCAGCCAGCGTCACTCGGGCGATGGCAAAGCGCTTCGGATCCTCTTCCGATGTCATTGGATGGCAGACTGACAACGAGCTTGGAGCTCCGTTCTGCTACTGCGCCTCCTGCCTGAGCTCCTTCCATGAATGGCTGAAGGCGCGCTACAGCGCGGTCGCGGAGCTCAACCGCGCCTGGGGAACACACTTCTGGGGACACAGCTTCGGCTGCTGGGAGGAGATCCCGTTCCCCGATGATCTTGCCGCGCAGAACCCCGGCCTGTGTCTCGATTTTCGACGTCATCATTCATGGCTGACGACACGGTTCCAGGCGGAGCAGGTGCGCATCCTGCGGGAGCTGTGCAGGAATCATTTCGTGACCCACAATCTCATGGGGCTGTACTCGGAAATCGACTACGCGGACCTGGCCAGGGACCTCGACTTCGTGAGCTGGGACAACTATCCCGTCCAGTTTGCTCCAGAGATACGCTACGACGCCGCTGCCGCGGCTGACATCATGCGGGGGTTGAAGAAGAGAAGCTTCTGGGTCATGGAGCAGACCGCAGGAGCGCGCGGCTGGGGAACAATGGGCAGGAACCCGCGGCCAGGGGAAATCCGCCAGATTGCCTACCAGCAGCTCGCCCACGGGGCGGACTCCCAGCTCCTCTTCGGCTGGAGGACCGCCACGGCAGGCCGGGAGCAATACTGGCACGGCCTCCTGGGGCACGACTCGAAACCCGGCCGGCGCTACGAAGAGGCAGCGCAGACGGCGCGGGAGCTTCGCAGAATCTCACCCGAGCTGGAAGGAACCACCGTCCGGGCGGACGTGGCGATGATTTACGACTATGAAAGCCTCTGGGCCTTCGAGATCCAGCCCTCGTACACGCCCCGGGAGACCGGTGAGCTGAGCGGCGCCTCCAACTATCAGAACGCGGTGCGCAGGTACCACAGGGCGCTTTTTCGGGCGGGCGCGGCAGTCGACATGATCCGCGCAACAGACGACTTCTCCCGGTACAAGGTGGTGGTCGCTCCGCACCTGTTCATCCTCAGCGACACCGCCGCGAAGGGCCTCTCTGAGTTTGTGCGCACGGGCGGCGTCCTTGTCAGCGACTGCAGGACGGCCGTCAAGGACGAATCGGGGTTGTGCCACGCCCGGACCCTTCCCGGGTTGCTGAGCGAGGCCCTGGGGATTTCCATCGATGAGTACGAGGCCCTGGATCAGACCATGAAATATGCCCTGGCGTGCAAGGCGCCGTTCTCCACGGAAAAGTCCTATACCGGCATCTCATTCTCGGATTGGGTGATCCCCGCCGGAGCAGAGGTTCTTGCCGGATACAGGGAATGGCACGCCAATCGGTATGCCGCGGTGACCCGCAACCGTTTCGGCAGCGGGCTCGGCTATTACGTGGGGACTATCGTGGAGCAGGAGAGCTTCTACGATGAGCTGATGTCAGAGGTTCTTGACCGCGCGGGGGTTGTCCCGGTCGTGAAACCGCCCCACGGCGTGGAGGCGATGACCCGCGAGGACGACGGGAAAAGAATCCTCTTCCTGATCAACCATGCTGAGCTGCCTCGAACGCTCGAAGTGCCCGCGGGGAAGCGGGAGCTGATCAGCGGAAAAGTCACGGATGAGAAGGCAACGCTTGATCCGTTCGGAGTGATGGTTATCAGGCTCTGAGCACCGTTTTCAGCAGTACTTTAGTCACGTATGGAAAAAAAGAGCGTCGCACGACGGTCCGGCCCTCTGCATATCACCCCGCTTCGCTACCACGAGGAAGGGAAGCCCGGGAAGATAGAGGTAGTCCCGACCAAGCCGGTCTCCTCGCAATATGATCTTGCCCTCGCCTACTCGCCCGGCGTGGCCGAGCCCTGTCGGGCCATCGCCGCGGACCCTGACGCCTCCTACCGCTATACGGCGAAAGGGAACCTTGTTGCCGTGGTGACCAACGGCTCGGCGGTGCTCGGCCTCGGGAACATAGGCGCTCGGGCCGCGAAGCCGGTCATGGAGGGCAAGGGTGTCCTCTTCAAGCGGTTCGCCGGCATCGACGTGTTCGACCTGGAGGTGGACTGCGATGATCCTGAGACCTTCATCGGGATTGTCCGCTCCCTGGAGCCGACCTTCGGCGGCATCAACCTCGAAGACATAAAGTCTCCCGAATGCTTTGCGATCGAGGAGGAGCTCCGACGCCGCTGCTCCATTCCCGTCATGCATGACGACCAGCACGGCACGGCCATCATCTCGGGCGCGGGGCTCATGAACGGCCTGACCCTGCAGAAGAAGCGGATCGAGGATGCGCAGATCGTGATGCTGGGCGCCGGAGCAGCGGCGCTTGCATGCGCCAGGTTCTACCTGCTCCTGGGGGCTCGGCGGGAGAACATCGTTGTGGTGGACAAGGACGGCGTGGTTCGAAAAGGCGATGTGGAGGCGAACGACGTGCGCGCTCCCTTTGCCACGGACCGCGCGGTTCGCACCCTCGGCGAGGCTCTCGCGGGGGCGGACGTGCTGGTGGGGCTTTCTGTGGGCGGCATCGTGCGACCCGAGCACCTCGCGCGGATGGCGCCGAACCCCATCGTGTTCGCCCTGGCGAACCCGGATCCCGAAATCGACTATGAATCAGCCGTCGCCTCCCGGCCGGATGCAATTGTGGCGACCGGAAGGAGCGATTGGCCCAACCAGGTGAACAATGTGCTCGGATTCCCCTTCATCTTCCGCGGGGCCCTCGACGTCGGGGCTCGGGAGATCAACGAGCAAATGAAGCTTGCCGCCGCGCATGCGCTGGCGGACCTCGCGCGGGAGCCTGTCCCGGACGCGGTGACGCGCGCTTACGCGGGCACCGAGCTCGGCTTCGGCCGCGACTACCTCATTCCGAAGCCTCTGGACCCGCGCCTCCTGACCACCGTCGCTCCCGCCGTGGCCCGAGCGGCCATGGAGTCCGGAGCAGCGCGCAAGGCAATCACCGACTGGCGGCAGTATGAGGCGGAGCTCCTGAGCCGGGTCGGCATTGACCAGAAGCTGGTGACCGGGATCGTGAACCGGGCGCGCAAGGAGCCCAAGCGCGTGGTGTTCGCCGAGGCTGATACCTACAATGTGCTGAAGGCCGCGCAGATCGTGCGCGACCAGGGGGTTGCGGAGCCCGTGCTCCTGGGCAACCGGGACCGCATCAGCGAGCTGATCCTGGGCCACCAGATCGAAGGGCTCGAAGGCTGCGAGGTCCTGGACC
Source organism: uncultured Spirochaetota bacterium (assembly GCA_963745235.1). Taxonomy (GTDB): domain Bacteria; phylum Spirochaetota; class Spirochaetia; order SZUA-6; family Fen-1364; genus Fen-1364. The sequence continues at coordinate 319,201 of CAVUXE010000052.1, forward strand.
CGGCCGGCGAAGGGCTCATGCTGGATGAGTATGCCGAGGTGCTGTACCAGAAAAGGCAGCGTAAGGGCGTCACCCACTACGATGCGCGCAAGTCCATGACAGACCGCAACTACTTCGGCTGCGCCATGCTGGCCCTCGGGCGCGTCGACGCGCTCATTTCCGGGATGACAAAGGAGTATCCGAAGATCATCCGTCCCGCGCTGCAGGTCATCGGGCCCCAGCGGGGGGTGCGCAAGGTGGCCGGGATGTACATCGTCAACTCCTCCCGCGGGGTCTATTTCTGTGCCGACACCACGGTCAACATGAACCCTTCCGTGGAGGACCTGGTGGACATCATCGGGTTGACTGCGCGGACGGTGCGGTTCTTCGACGTGGAGCCGGTTGTCGCGATGCTCTCCTACTCGAACTTCGGCTCCACCCGGGCGGAGGAATCCGACAGGTGCAGGGACGCCGTGATGGCCGCAAAGAGCCGCTACCCCGGTCTCGCCATTGATGGCGAGATCCAGGCGAACATCGCCCTGGACACCGAGCTCCTCGCGGAGACGTACCCCTTCAGCGACCTGGTGGCCAGGCGGGTGAACACCCTGATCTTCCCGAACCTCTCCGCGGGCAATATCGCCTACAAGCTGCTGCACGAGATAGGCGGCGCGGAGATCATCGGACCTGTGCTCATGGGAATGGCGCGGCCGGTGCACATCCTGCAGCTCGGGTCCTCGGTGCGGGAGATCGTCAACATGACCGCCCTTGCGGTGGTGGAAGCCCAGCGCAACAGGGAGGAGCGCGCGGGGTAGGAACGGCTCGGATGAGCCCGGGTGGCCCGCGGCATGCCGGCGCCTCAACGGCCCGCGATGCCGAAGTAGGCCTCGCGGATTGCCTTGTTCGCTCGCACTTCCTGGACCGTTCCCGCAAAGCTGATGCGTCCTCCGTCGAGCACGTAGACGCGGTCCGCTATCTCCAGGAACTTCACATTCTGCTCCGCGATGAGGAGGCTTGCCCCTCCGGTGCGAAGCTTGACGAGCATCCTGATGACCTCTGCCACGAAGCGCGGAGAAAGGCCCGACGAGGGCTCATCCATGATGACAAGGCGCGGGCCCGCCATGAGCGCCTTCGCCACGCCCAGCATCTTGCGCTGTCCGCCGGAGAGGGCCCCCGCGGAATGGTGACGATGCCTGGCCAGGTCCGGGAAGAGCAGGAAGAACTCCTCGGAGCGCGCCCTGACTGCCTCCCGCGGCTGATGGTAGCCGCCCAGGGACAGGTTCTCCTCGACCGAGAGGTTCGTGAATACCCCCATCTCTGTCATGAAGGAGATGCCCAGGCGAATCTTCTGGTCAGTGCGAAGCCCCTCGATGCGCCGGCCCTGGAAAGCCACCTGTCCCTGTCGAAGCGGTTCCAGGCCGACCAGGGTCTTGAGCAGCGTTGTCTTGCCCGCGCCGTTGGGTCCCAGGAGCACGACGCTCTCCCCCACCCCGACCCGCAGACCCACATCCCAGAGGACCTGCATGGCGCCGTAGCCGCCGCTCAGGCCGCTCACCTCCAGCACGTTCCTATCCTCCAAGGAAGACCTCGATCACCACGGGATCGGAAGCGGCTGCGGACAAGGTGCCCTCGAAAATCTTCGTCCCGGCGTTCATGACCAGAACGCGGGAGGTGAGCTGGTTCAGGAAGGCCAGGAGATGTTCGACCACGACCAGGGCGATGCCGGACCTGGCCAGGCTGAGCAGCTTCTCCGCCACCTGGTCCAGCTCCTTCGGTCCCAGCCCCGCGGCGAGCTCATCCACAAGCAGCGCGCGCGGCGCGGTGGCAAGGGAACGAGCGAGGTCGAGCATCTTCTGCTGGCCCACGTTCAAGCTCCCTGCCCGGGCGATCAGCCGCCTCCGTCGAGGCCGGCAAGCTCGAGAGCCTTCTCCGCCTGCTCGGCGGCCCGTCCCGTATTCCATGCGGCAACCAGCACGTTTTCCCGCACCGTCAGGGTTCGGAAGGGCTTGGGCACCTGGAAGGTGCGATTGAGCCCGGCGCGGGCAAGGCGGTGCGCGGCCAGACCGGTAACCCGCCGCCCGTCCAGCAGGACCTCGCCCCGATCGGGCCGGGAAAGCCCGGAGATCAGGTTGACGAGCGTCGTCTTGCCGGAGCCGTTGGGCCCGACCAGGCCCATGATCTCTCCGGCCTTCAGCTCCAGGCTGATGCCGTCCACCGCCTTCAAGCTCGCGAAGCTCTTGACGAGGTCCCGCGCGACCAGGACCGTGTCAGAGGACATTTCTTCCAGCCCTCCTGGCAAGAGAGGCGATCCCCTGGGGCAGGAAGAGGACCAGTATCATGATCAGCACGCCGTAGATGAGCTGGAAATATTGAGGCTCGGTTATTCCAATCAGGTTGTAGACACCATAGAGGGCCACCACGCCGAAGATCGGGCCAAGCACGGTGCCCGCGCCACCGAACAGGCAGAAGACGATGGCGAAGATGGAGATGCTGGGGTCGAACACGGAATCCGGATAAAAGACCGATATCTGCCACGCGAAGGCCGCCCCGGTCAGACCGGCAAGAAGTGCGCTCCCGGCAAGGGCCAGCATCCTTTGCCGCCCCACGTTGATTCCGGCCATCTCCGCGCTCAGCGAGTCGTCACGAACCGCTTTCAGGGAGAGCCCGAGGTGGGAGCGCTTCAGATAGATGACCACCGCCATGGCGAGCCCGGTGATGACCGCCATCGTCAGGTAGCTCCCGGTGGGATTGAAGATCACCGAAAGGTTGATTCCGTACGGCCCCTTGGTGATCGCCGTCAGGTCGGGGTTGGCGATGATGGAGTAGACGATTTCCGCGGCGGCCAGGGTGGCGACTGCGAAGTACGCGCCGGACAGGCGCAGAAGAGGGGAGAGGACAAGGCTCAGAACGAGCGCCGTCAGGCCTCCGAACAGCACCGCCACGGGAGCTGGCACGTGGAGGAACAGGACCGAGAGGGCTGCGCCATAGGCCCCGGCTCCGAAGAGGCCCATGTACCCGAAGGGCAGATAGCCCGTGAAGCCGTAGATGATGTTGATCCCTTGGGAAAGAGTGAAAAAAACCATCACGTTGAAGAGGAGCAGCCGGTTGTTGTACACGCGGGGCAGCAGGGCAAAAACTACGGGGATCAGAATGACGAGCGCAATGTCGCGAACGGCCGCGGTCAAACCGATGCGGGAGAGGCGCGCGCGCCGGATATCGCGCTCCGCACCATGCGCCTTAGACGTGGCGGACCTCCTTTCCGAGTATGCCGCTCGGCCTGAGGAGGAGCGTTGCCACCAGGAGGACGTAGGGGAGGACGTTTGCCCAGGAGGACAGGTAGCTCTCCATCACCATCAGCCCGATGCCGTAGATAAGCCCGCCCAGGACCGTACCCACGGGATCACCCAGTCCGCCCAGGACCACGACGGCAAAGGCGGTGATAATGATGCCTCCGCCGAAGTTTGCGCTGACGGAGCCAAGCATGAACAGGCTCAGCATCCCGGCAACGGAAGCGAGGAACAGCCCGATCCCGAACGCGAGAGCGGAGATCAGGTCCACGTTGACTCCGCTGGCGGCCGCCTCCTGCCGGCTCGCCATGACCGCCCGCGTGGCATAGCCGGCCCGGGTCCGGTAGAGATAGAGATAGACGAGAATGATCAGGAAGAGGCTGACCATGGCGCTCACCGCCCAGGCCGCGGGAAAGGTCTGGCCAAGGAAGTGCAGCGGGTGTCTGCCGAACACGGGTTGGGAGATGGAATGCGGATCGTTTCCAAACGCAATCACCCCCAGCGCCTCGATGACCTGCGAGAGCCCGAAGAACAGGACGAGTGAAATCATGTCGAAGTCCTTCAAGCCGACGAGGCGGGGCACGAGGACGTAGTAAAGGGCGACACCTGCGAGCACGAACGCCACACCCTGGACGGGCACAGCGACCAGGGGATTCCATCCCAGGAGCTGCCACGCCCAGAATGCCCCGAAGGCGCCGAGCATCATGAAGTTTCCGTGGGCCAGGTTCACGATCCGCGTGACCCCGAAGACGAGATTCAGCCCCAGACCGACCAGGCCGAAGAAGAGCCCGAAAAGTATTCCGGCGAGCAGCGAAAACTCTAGCATACCAGGCGAGCTGGTATCGCCTGATCCGGCTTACCTCGCAGGGTACATCGCCTTGCCAGTGGCCAGGTCGCCCGGGTAGACGATGACGGGCTTCAATCCGCCGCCTTCAGTCTGGAACTGGGCGACCGGCAGGAGCTCCCCCACCTGCGCGCCCGTTGCGGGGTCGATCCTGAAAGCGCCGTCCAGAGTGTTCAGCTGGCCGGAGAAGCTCTCCACCGCCGCGCGCAGGTCTTCCTGCTTCAGGCTGGCTGAAGTCTCCAGCGCCTTCTGGATGACAAGGCCCGCGTTGTAACCGGCGATATTCAGGAAATTGACATTCATGACCTTCTGTGCTGCCTCGAAGGCCTTGACGAAGTCGTTCATCCCCATCCCGTAGTTGACCTTGTTGAACCCGTACAGCGGAGGAGTGGGATACGTGTAGGTCTGATCCAGGCCGGCATCCCCGACCGCTTTGTCGATGATGGAGAACTGCTGGCCCGGAAAGACGCAGAAGACCATCTTGAAGTGGTATCCGCCGCCCTGGATACCCTGCAGGAACGCGATGTCGTTGGGCGCGTACCCGAACTCCACGACGGCGTCAGGGTCCTGGGCGGAGATGTTTCTGAGGATCACCCCGTAGTCCCTGGTGTCGGTTGCGACCGCCTGGTAGGAAATGGGGGTCACCCCGCCCTCCCCGAGCTTGCTCCTCAACGTCTCAGCCTGGGATTGGTCGAAGTCGTTGGCAGCATAGACGACGGCTATCCTCGCAATCTTCCGCTCCAGCAGGAACCCTGCCAGGCTGGTAGGCCAGATTCCAGAAGATGGCAGGGACGTCAGGACCAGGTAGGGATTGTCCGGCGTGAAGAAGCTTGCCCCTGTGCCTGTAGGGTCGAAGAGCAGCATCTTGTTATTTTTGGCGATAGGAACTGCGACCGACGTCAGCACCGAGCCGAAATCAGACACCAGGATGTTGACATTGTTCTGCGTTATCAACTGATTGTACAGCGTGCTCGCGGTGGCCGTGGTGCTGTTGTCATTGTACGCCACAATCTTGATCGGGATCTTTTTTCCATACGCCTTGACCAGCGCCCCGCCGTTCCTGTTGACCTGGTCCGCCCAGAACTGGAGGCCCTGGTACTGCGGCATGCTGGAGACCGCAAAGGCACCCTGACTGGCGTACAGGGTGCCAACGGTTATCTCGCTGGGATCCGCGGCCGCGGCCGCGGCGCCGTACGCAAACAGGAAGACCGCCACGCCGGTGGTCAAGACTCGCAGGAATCGGTGACCCTGAAACATATTGCTCATGGCAACCATCCTTTTATGGAAGTTTCTCAAGCCCGAGAGTAAAAATAGAAAGGGCCGCCCCGCTGGGCAAGAAAAAGTTGCCCGCTGTGCCTCAACGCTCCGCCCAGGCAACGATCATTGCACGGGCCAGCGTATGGGAAAACAGGTTGAAGCCGAGCATCCCCGGAGTCGCATCTTTGCCCAGCCCGAGTGAGGGGACATCCACGGCATGGACGACTATGTAGTAGTTGTGCCTGCCGTTGCCGGGAGGAGGAGCCGCCCCGACGTACTGCGCCATGCGCGCGTCGTTGGGAAGCTGGAATGCCGGAGCCGGGATCCCGGTGCCATTCTGATCACCCGCACCGCTCGGGAGGCTTGTCACGTCGGGGGGAATGTCCACGACCGCCCAGTGCCAGAATCCGCTCGCCGTGGGGGCATCTGGATCGTACATCGTGACAACGAAGCTCCTGGTTCCCGCCGGGAACCCTTTCCAGGAGAGCTGCGGCGAAATATCCTTGCCGCCTGCACCGAAGACCCCGCTCATCTGGTCCATGGGCATCCGCGCGCCGTTCCTGACATCGGTGCTCGTGACCGTGAAGGATGGCACATGAGGAAGCCTGTCATACGGGTTGTTCGCCTGGGCGGAGGCCGAAACCGCCAGCCCCAGGACCATGACGCAAAAAAGTAGTATCCGCTTCATGCCGGAAATATCGCAACCAGCAGGGAAAGGGGCAAGCTCAACCGTCGTGCGCCATGCCATGGCATGCAGTGAAAGGATAGTCGAAAGCATTGGAATATCCGATCTTTCAATCGACATATGATCCGAAGAAGCACTCTCCCGATGACAGCGCTTCTCTTTGCCGGCGCGTGCGCCCTCGCGCAAGCCCAGGATTGGCCGACATTTGGATGGGATGTCAGTCGCAGCAGCGCGCCGGGGAGCGGGATGGGCTTCACGGCGGACAGAGTCAGCTCGCTCTCTCGCCAACAGGTTGCCCTTGACGGGACCGTGGACGGGTCTGTCATCTATCTGCGGAGGGTCATGGTCGGGGGATCCCCTCATGACGCCTTTTTCGCCACGACCACGTACGGCAAGACTCTTGCGCTGGATGCTGACAGCGGCGCGGTTCTCTGGGAATACACGCCCCCGAGTTATGAGGACCTCGAAGGCAGTTATCGAATCACGAACGCAACGCCCGTGGCGGACGATGATCGCAAGTTCATCTACTCCGCCGCCCCCGATGGGGTGATCAGAAAGCTTGCCGTGGCTGATGGCCGGGTGACCTGGGCCACGGCAATCACGAAGCTTGCCCAGCGCGAAAAGATTGCCTCGCCCCTGTCTTTCTACCGCGGGAGGGTGATTGCGGCAACCGATGGCTATCTTTGGGACCAGCCGCCCTACCAGGGGCACGTTGCTATTCTGGACGCCGCCACCGGCTCTCTCCTGCACGTCTGGAACTCCCTGTCCAGTGACCGTCACGAGCTGCTCGACCCATCCTCTGTTCCGCAGAGCGATTCCGGGATCTGGGGACGGGCCGGCGTCGTCATCGACCCCGTCACAGGAGATCTGTACATCGCAACGGGCAACGGCCTGTGGGACGGCGTGGTCAACTGGGGCGATGCAGTCATTGAGCTCGACCCGGATGCGACACACATGCTGGGAAATTACACTCCCGACAATACCGAGGCGCTCAATGACGAAGACGAAGACCTGGGATCGACCTCACCTGTCCTGCTGGGCAAAGGCCTGATCGCGCAGGGGGGAAAGGACTGCATCATCCGCGTGCTCCAGTGGCGGAGGATGCTGGGAACCGCGCCCCATCGCGGAGGTGAGGCCAGTGAAGTCCCCACGCCCTCCGCAAGCCGTCTCTTCACCGCCCCGGCGCTCCTGCGCGCGGGAGACGCAACGTGGTTGTTTGCGGCTGACAACGGGGCCACATCTGCGTGGACGCTTGAGGGCACAAGGCTTCAGCCCCGGTGGCGCACGGACCACGCGGGCACCAGCCCCGTGGCGGCGGACGGCATGCTTTTTGTGTACGACCCGCACGGAGGGTTGCGCGTCTATGAAGCCACATCCGGTCGGCTGATGACCGCGCTGCCATGCGGCGAAGGTCACTGGAACAGCCCGATCGTTGCCGATGGCCGCATCGCCCTGCCTGAGGGAAACGCGAATCAGCATCGAACGACCGGAGTCCTGGACATCTGGCGATCTCCATGAACCCCGGGAACATTTTGCACGCCCGGGCGAAAAAAACGGCCGGGTGATCTCTTTCAACAGTTCCGACCTGCCGATAATCCTGTACTCATTTCATTACCGGGAAATCAGTTAACAAGCTTTCCGCTTGGTGGCATGGTCCTTGCCACTGAGGAAACGAGAATATACCCTCCCGGGAATGATTGAAAGGAACTTGCAGTGCTTCGAAACATGAAAATAGGTGCCCGATTGATAACGGCGGGTGCGGTGATGGTTGCCGCCCCGCTCCTTCTGGTGGCGTATATTTCCGTGACGACTGCGCGGGACGCGCTCAGGGCCCAGAGCGACGAAAAGCTCATAGGGAATGCGAAGGCAGTTGCGCAGCTGATCGACAAGGTCTACCAGGAAGAGACCAAAATAGCGTTTACCCTTGCAAAGACCTCCATAGTCACGGACGCTGCGAAGGCCATCCAGGCAAAAGGTGCTGGAGCGGCGAAAGAGGTGGCGCTGGTCAACGCGCTCCTGGCTCCTTTCCGCAGCTCAGTGGAGCTGAACCAGGACTACGAGACGGTGAACCTCATTGGCCTCGACGGCACTGTGGCAGCCTGCTCTGACCCGAGCGCCATCGGCAGGAACCTGGGAACGCGGGACTATGTGAAGATTGCCCTCGGCGGCAAACCGAACGTCGGCGCCCCGGTCCTGAGCAGCGTCTCGGGGAAAGAAATCACCCACGCCGCGGTTCCCGTCAAAGACGGTGACGCCACCGTCGCTGCACTGACTCTCAGCTTCAATCTCGACTACCTGAACAGGATCATCACTGCCCGCGGCGCCGGCAAAGGCTACGCATTCATCGTCGACAACGCGGGGCTGATCATAGCGCACCCGGATGAGAGCCAGGTATTCAAAACGAACCTTCTCAAGGTGCCGGCGCTTGCGCAACTGGGCAGGGACATGGCTGCCGGAAAGGCCGCGGTTGATCACTACTCTCTTGACGGTGCGGCAATGACGGCCGGCTTTGCCCACACGGAAAGCACGGATTGGGCGGTCGCTTTCACCGTTCCAGACAGCGACTACCTCGCCCCCGTTCTGCGGGTGCGCGACTTGATTGTCGGGATCGGCGCCGCAGCCCTGCTGGTCGTGTTCTTCATTTTCCTTCTTTTCTCCCGGTCCCTGACGGTGCCCCTTTCGAAGGCGGTTTCCTTCGCGGACACAATCGCATCCGGAGACCTCACGGGGCGGCTTGACCTCCCCCGGAGGGACGAGGTCGGCATCCTGGCGAAGGCCCTGAACAGCATGGCGGAAAAGCTCTTTTCGATGCTGGCCACCATGCGGGAGAGCGCCGAGCAGGTAGCCGCCTCCAGCGAGCAGATCTCCGGAAACGCGCAGTCCCTCTCCGAGGGGGCGCAGAGCCAGGCCTCGACCCTCGAAGAAACCTCCGCGTCCATGGAGGAGCTGTCCGCCAGCGTGGAACAGGTCAGCGGCAGCGCTCAAAGCCAGGCGGAAGCGGTGGAGCAGGGCACGGCCTCCATGGAGAAAGTGCAGGAGTCAATCGACGCTGTCTCGCGGAGCCTGACGGAGATCTCCGGGCTTGCCAGCCGCTCGGTGGAAAGCTCCCAGGAGGGGGCGCAGGCGGTGGGGCAGGTGGTGGACGGGATCAACCTGATTGCGGCCAGCTCGGAAAAGATAGCCGGGATCGTGGGGGTGATCTCCGAGATCGCCGAGCAGACGAACCTCCTGGCGCTGAACGCCTCCATCGAGGCGGCGCGCGCCGGAGAGCACGGGCGGGGATTTGCGGTGGTGGCGGAGGAAGTGTCGAAGCTGGCGGACAGGAGCTCCGTCTCCACGAAGGAGATCGAGGCGCTGATCAAGGAGAGCGCGCGGAGCGTCGGGGAAGGGGTGAAGAAGGCGCGGGGGTCGCAGCTGGCCATGGAGCAGATACGGGCGGCCTCGCAGCAGGTGAACCAGACGGTTGCAGGGCTGACGCAGAGCATGGGGCAGCAGGTGGAGGCGGTGAAGGAGCTGGCGAAGGCGCTGACGCGGGTGAACGAGATGAGCCAGAGCATCACGGCGGCCACGGAGGAGCAGGCGACCAACGCGAAGCAGGTGAGCACGGCGGTGGAGAACGTGAACGAGCTGACGCAGGGGGCGGCGTCGGCGGCGGAGGAGATGTCGGCCTCCACGGAGCAGCTTTCGGGGATGGCGCAGCAACTGCACGGGCTGGTGGCGCAGTTCAAGATCGAGGTCAAGTCAGAGCGCGTTGCCTTTGCGGCGCCGACAGTGCGGGCGTAGACCCCGGCGCATTGTCCGAGACGGCCCGGAAAAAGTACCTTCTACAAGTGCATTTCTGACTTGAGGAGATACTATTGCGTGATCAGGCAGATACACGCAGGCCGTCGCCTGCGAATACGATAGAGGGAGCAGCGCAGGCCGGGCAATCAGGATATCATTGGCTTGCACCCGTGCTCGTGGCCCTCATAGGCGCTTTCATGTCCATCCTGGACACGAGCATCGTCAACGTTGCTACTCCGACCATGATGAACGTCTTCAACGCGGATCCGGAATCCATCCAGTGGGTATCCACTATCTACATGCTTGCCCTCGGGGTCGTTATTCCGCTCTCCGGCTGGCTGGGAGACCGCATGGGGTTCAAGCGCCTGTACATCCTGTCCATGGCGACTTTCGTGGCGGGGTCGCTCCTGTGCGCTCTGGCCTGGGACCTCAACTCACTGATCGCGGCCAGGGTCATCCAGGCCGTCGGCGGCGGCATGATCATGCCGACCACCATGGCCATGATCTACCGCATGGTGCCGCGGGACAAGATCGGCTCAGGGATGGGCATATTCGGGATCGCGATCCTGGTGGCCCCGGCAATCGGGCCGACCCTCGGCGGATACCTTGTCGAGTACGTCGACTGGAGGTGGATCTTCACGATCAACCTCCCCATCGGGGTGATCGGGATGCTGCTGGCCCTCTTCGTGTTGCCTGAGTTCCAAAGCAAGCACCCCGGCAGGTTCGACGCCGGCGGAGCGATCACCTCTGCTACTGCGTTGTTCAGCCTCCTGCTGGCCCTCACGAAGGGAGCGGACTGGGGATGGGGGGACGAGAGAACGATTCTCCTGTTCTGCGCAAGTCTTTTTTCTTTCATCCTTTTCATCTATATCGAGCTGACCTCCGACAACCCCCTCCTGGACCTGCGGGTCTTCAAGTACCCGACCTTCACGCTCGCCAACCTCACGATCATTGTCACCATGATCGGGATGTTTTCCGGCCTCTTCTTCCTCCCGCTGTTCCTTCAGAGCATTCGCGGCATCGGGGCCCTGGAAACGGGGCTCCTGATGATGCCGGGCGCCCTCGTCTCGGGCCTTATGATGCCGATCATCGGAAGGCTTTTCGACAGGATCGGGGCACGCCCTCTTGTCCTCGCCGGCCTGGTCTTCCTCGCCATCATCACTTTCCTCTTCCGAAACTTGAATCTTTCCACCGCGACCAGCACGATCATGGTCTGGGTGCTGTTCCGCGGCCTGGTCATGCCGCTGGCCAACATGCCGGCGCAGACCGCGGCGATGGTCGACATCCCCACGGAGATGATCGGCCGGGCATCGGCCATCACGAACATCATCGGACGGGTGTCAAGCTCGTTCGGAATTGCCGTGCTGACCTCCATGCTCACCAAGCGGCAAGCCGTGCACGCGGCGCGTCTCTCGTGGGAGGTAACCCCGGCCAACTCGACAGCCATGGGCTTCCTTTCCCACGCGGGGGCGGCCATCGGCGGAGGCGCGCACGGAACGCGCATCGCCCTTGCCTACCTCTGGGGCCTTATTGAGAAGGCGTCTTTTGTCAGCGCCATTGATGACGTGTTCATCGTCACCGCGGCCTTTACACTGACAGCGCTCGTGCCCGCCGTCTTTCTCAAGAGGGCGAAGGCTGCTGCTGCCGTCCAGAGACGCGAAGCAGCGATGGCCGAGTAGCCCTTGCCTGGCGGCGCTCTCGCCGCGGGACGGTAGGCGCAGCGCTCCGGCTCAACCAGCTTTCGGCTTGGCGACAAACTCCGCAAACTCCTCCCGCCCGAAGGCTGTCCCAGCGATTCCCCAGCGCCGGAAACACGGGCGGCGAAGCAGCAAGCCGCGTGGTATATTCTTCTTCAAATTGGCCGCGGAAAAGCTATACTGTCAGGCGTAAAGGCAGTTTCCCTTGCAATTTCGATTCGCTTCGGGCGGTGAAGGCCCGAGGGGCGTGGTTTCTGTCCGACTCCTGGAGGTTGACGATTGCGACGAAGGTATTGCCGCAAACATATCAACGCTTCTCGCTCGAAACCCCTCCGGCTCACCTTCATACTGCTCCTCTTCGCCGCGGTCTCGGTCCCGCCGCTCTTTGCGCAGTGGTACAACGCGGCGTGGACCAGCAGGCAGCAGATCACCATCAAAAGCTCCACAGGCACCTATGGCTTAACCACAGATTTGCCGAAATTCCCCTACCTGGTCTCGTTAGGCGCCGGGAACGACGTTTTCGCCAAAGCGCAGGCGAGCGGCAACGACATACTGTTCACAGCGTCGGACGGTGTTACCAAGATTCCTCATGAGATCGAGAATTACAGCAACTCGACGCCGAACCTGACGGCCTGGGTCCAGTTGCCGGTATTCACGCACGGGACTGACACCGTGATCTACATGTACTACGGAAACCCGGGCGCGGCCAACCAGCAGCAGCCGACACAGGTCTGGGACTCGTCGTATGGATCCGTCTGGCACCTGAAGGAAACGGGCACCGCGGGCACCTACGCGGACAGCACGAGCAACGCGAACGCCGGGTTGGGAGGAACCGTAACCGTCAACAATGCGCCCACGAGGACCGCCGGCACCATGGTCGCAGGCTACGGTCAGACCTTCAACAAGGCCGACCCGGACTTCATCAGGGTGCCAGGCCAGATGGGGCAGCCATCGAGTGCGACCATAAGCGCCTGGGTGAACCTCACCTCGGCGGATACCAACGGATCCGAGGTACTTTCGGTTGGCGACAGCCTCCTCCTTCGTCTGGATGCAACAGGCGGCCTTGCCGGCGTTCGGGGCAGTTTCTACAACGGGTCGGCTTATCAGCAGTGCAATACAGGCGTATCCGTCGCGGGAACTGGCTTGCGCCTGGTGACATACCGCGTGGACACATCGACGCAACAGTCCTACGTGTACATCAACGGAGTCCTCGCGGGGACGGCGAGCATCACGGGAAGCCCCACGTACACAAATGGACCGGACACCTATATCGGGAAGCACGGGAATGGCCAGGTGGGATACGCGTTCAACGGAACCATGGACGAAGTGCGCTTTTCCTCGGTGTCCCGTTCCAGCGACTGGATCATCACGGACTACCAGTCCCAGTTGCCCTCTGCCCAGGGTGCGCCCGCCACAGGGACGGTGGACATCACCAGGTTCATCAAGCAAAGGAACTCGCAGCTTCTCTATTTTCAGTACAAGGTGCCGGTAACTATCAACGGGAGCCTTGTGGTCGGGACGCAGACAAACTTTCCGGTCCTGGTCCACGTGACGCTTCCGTCCGGCCACGTGGCGAACGCCAACGGGTACGACACGATGTTCACGGATGCCAACGGCGTACCGCTGGCGGACGAGATCGTGGGGTACAACGCCGGTGATTTCTGGGCATGGGTGAAAGTTCCGACGCTGGTGAGCGGCGCGGACACGACGGTCTATCTCTACTACGGAAACGCGAACATCACCACGCCGCCGAACGCCTCCGCCGTCTGGGACAGCAACTTCGCCATGGTCCAGCATTTGAACACCAGTCCCGCCGCGACGCTGACGGACAGCACTTCGAACGGGAACAACGGAACGAGCAGCGGCGGCATGAACGCGGCCAGCCTGGTTGCCGGCCAGATATGGAAAGGCATTCATTTCAACGGAAGCCAGTTCATAAGCGTGCCCATCATAAACCCGACCACAGGATTGACCGTGTCCGCTTGGGTCAACCTTCCCACCCCAAGCAACAACCAGAAGATCTTTTCGAACATGGACGCCGCAAACAAGCTCGGGTACAACCTGGGGGTGGGGAGCGCGGGAGCCGTGCTGTATCCGGAGGTGTATGACAGCTCGACCGCCCTCACAAACTTTACCTCGGGCGCAATCCCCAGCAACACGTGGACGCACCTCGTTTTCACCTGGACCACAGGCGGCCAGCTGGTCGGATACATCAACGGCGTCCAGGTCAACGGCGTCGCCGCCACCGCGAACCCTGTCGGCGCGGAAGCCAACTTTCAGGGAACCATCGGCACCTCCGCCTGGAACACCGGGGCGTTTCCCGCCACGGGGACTCTGGATGAAGTGCGTGTTTCGAACATCGCCCGCTCGGCCAACTGGATAGCCACGGAGTACAACAACCAGAGCAACACGGCCGTCGGGGCCGGCAACTTCATCAAGAGCGTCGGGGCAGAGGCCCCCGCATACCCCACGTGGTGGAATCCAGGCTGGAACTACAAGAAGACTCTGACGCTCAACGCGAACATGGTGGGAGCGAGCAGGGTGCCAAAGGACAACAGCGACCTGGCGAACATGCCGGTGCTGTTGAGCTGGACGGACACGGATCTTGCCGCCGGTGCCCAGTGGGCCGGTTTCGACGTTGCCTTCGTTATCAACGGGCAGAAGCTCAATCACGAAATGGTGAGCTTCAACCAGGGCACGGGTACGGTGGTCGCCTGGGTGCAGATTCCGGCTATCTCCTCCTCGACGGACACGCCGGTGGACGTGTACTACGGCAACCCCACTGCGCCGGACCAGGAGAACATTCCCGGCACATGGAGCAACGGCTTCTCCGGCGTATGGCACCTGGAGGAGTCGGGAGGAGGGCCTACCTCCATCTACAAAGACAGCTCTTCGGCCGGCAACAACGGCACGAGCGGGACGGTCACGATCACCGGTACGCCGACTGCCGTGGCAGGGAAGATCGCAGGCGGACAATCCTTCAACGGCACCTCCAACATGGTCACGACATCCTGGTCGGTCAACAATCCGCAGAACTTCACGATCTCCGCGTGGGCTAAGACAACATCCGTGACGGGACAAAACAAGCTCATCGGGTTCGAGAGCGGTCAGACCGGAACCGGAAGCGGAAGCTGGGATCGACAGATCTGGATCGGAAGCAACGGGTACGCGTATTTCGGCTGCTACAACGCCGGTCCTAACGTCGCGGCCTCCACAGCGGCCTACAACGACGGCAACTGGCACTACCTGGTGGGCGTTCGCAACAACGGCAATAACACGCTCTACCTCTACGTGGACGGCGCGCAGGTCGGCACGGTTGCGAACGGCAGCGCCCAGCCGTACACGGGATGGTGGCGGCTCGGGGGCTACCAGCTTGGCGGCTGGGTGAACGGTAACAGCGGGTACTTTGCGGGCACCCTCGACGAAGCGCGCGTGTCGTACACGGCAAGGAGCGCCGATTGGTCAAAGGCCGAATACGTCAACCAGAACGCGCCGGGAAGCAATATTACCATCACGGGGCCTCCAACTCTGTGGACGTGGAATGCGCGCAGGCGTCGGCAACTGGTCGCTGGGCACAAACTGGGACCAGGGCACCATTCCGAACAGCGGCACGAACCAGGTTGTCGTTGGCGGGACGGGAGGCCCGCAACTCACCCAGAACATCGCCATCCAGCAGCTCACCATCCAGCCCGGGCACAGCGTGGATCTCAACGGCTACAAGCTGACGGTCAACGCGAACGGCCTGTCAAACCAGGGAACGATCTACTTCAGCGGCAAGCGGGAGCCAGCACCGACGGGATCACGGCGATGGACACCACCGCGGGGACGGTGGTGTATCGAACGACGAACGCCTCGATTCGGGAGTTCGGCACGACTGACTATAACAACCTTACCGTTGACACGATCACCGCAAACCTGACTTCGAATATCACGGTCGCCGGGAACCTGGCGTTGGCGAATAACGGGACGCTGAACCTGAACGGCTACACCCTGACGGTCCTGGGGGACATTACAGGGACCGGGACCATCGCGGTGGGCAGCGGGACGCTGGTGGCGCAGGGCAACCTGACGGTGAGCACCTTGTCCGCCACAGCCGGACTGATCCAGGTTGCAAAGAACTTCGGTCCCACCAGCTTCACTCCGGGGAACGGGACCGTGCAGTTCATCAATACTGCCTGGAACGGCGGCGTGGTAGGCAGCCAGAGCTTCAACAACCTGACGATCGTCACGCCCGGGCAAGACCGTGCAATTCCAGCACGGGACCACGCAGACAGTGGCAAACTTCACCATCACGGGCTCGCTTGCGGGACAGGTGAGCCTGCAAAGCGACTCAGCAGGGAACCCGTGGACCATTTCTCCGACCGCTTCCTCCGTGGCTTACGCGTTTGTGAAGGACAGCACCGCCAACTCATTGATCTACGCGAACAACAGCACGAACGGGGGCGGCAATAACGCAAACTGGGTGTTCAATGCGGCCGGCCAGCTCCATCATTTTGCCATCTCCGCCATAAGCACGCCCCAGACGGCCGGAGTTCCATTCTCGATCACGATCACGGCGCAGGATGTGTCGAACGCGACAGTGGCGGGCTTCACGGGGACGGTGACGATCACCGACCGCTCGGGAACTATCGTGCCCGCTGTAAGCGCGAGCTTCGTCGCTGGCGTGGACACCGAAACCGTGAACATCAGTGCCCCGACAACGAATGACACCATCGTGGTAAGCAACGGCACCATCCAGGGACAGAGCGCGGCGTTCACCGTCCAGGCGTATTCGGGATCGACAGGTCTCGTCGGCTGGTGGAAGTTCGATGACGGCGCGGGAACCACCGCCGTCGACTCCTCTGCGAGCGCGGCCAACGGGACCCTCGTGAACGGACCGGCGTGGACCGTCGGACGCATCGGGGGCGCGCTGAGCTTTAATGGAACCAACTCGTACGTCAGCGTGGTGAACCAGGCCCCCTACAACATCACGGCCGCCATCACGGTGGCGGCGTGGGTGAAGGTCACATCGTTCACGACGGCGTGGCAGGCCGTGGTCACGAAGGGGGACAGTGCCTGGCGGCTGGTCCGGAACAACACGACGAACGGCCTTTGCTTTGCCATCGACGGCGGACCCAATACGGTTTTTGGAACGAGGAACGTCAATGACGGGAATTGGCACCACGCAGCCGGCGTGTTCGACGGGACAACCCTGTACCTGTACATCGACGGCACCCTCGACGCGACCTTTACCGCGACCACGGGGACCATTTCCACGGATGCATTGCAATGTCTACATCGGTGAGAACGCGCAGGCCACCGGACGAGTCTTCAACGGGGCAATCGACGACGTGCGGGTATACAACGTTGCGCTGAACGCCGGCCAGATCTCCGCCTTGTACTACGAGTCAACCACGTACACGTGGGTGGGGAGCACGACAAGCTGGACCACCGCCACCAACTGGTCACCGTACGGTCCTCCCGGCGCGGGGGACACTGCCGTCATTGCAGCCACGAGCTCTTCCACGTATCCCCAGTTGGCCGCCGGCACGAGCTGCAAGAACCTGCAGATAGCCAGCAGCGCATCCGTGGACCTCAATGGCAACGCGCTGACCCTGGGCGGAACCCTGTCCAACGGCGGAACGATCCTCCTGCAGGGCGCCGAATCCATCAACGCTGGCGCTGGTTTCAGCAGCTCTGCGGGCAACGTCAATTACTACGGCACAATCGACTACTCGGCGGCGCCGGGAAAGCTGGTTGCCGGCAATACCTACTCGGCGCTGTCATTCACGGGATCAGCGGGAATATGGAAGCTGAACGCAAACGCCTCGGCGTCCAGCGTCCTCGTGGCATCCGGCTCCACCCTGGATCTTTCGACTTTCGGGATATCCAACGCATCGACATTCGCAAACAACGGGACGGTCCGCATCTCGGGAGGGGCGCAGGCGATCTCGGGAACAAAGACCAATGGCACCACAAGCACGGTGGTGTATTACGGCGCCGGCGCTGGGCTGGCCTGGGGCGGCTCGTATCAGAACCTCACGATCAACGGGAGTGGAACATTCCCGGCATCGAGCGCCGTGACCATCCCCGGAACACTGACACTGAGCGCCGGTGCCCTGTCCAGCGGGGCCAACCAGGTCACCTTGTCCGGGAACTTCGTCAGCACGGGCGGGACCTTCTCCTCGACCGGCCTCTTTCTCTTCAACGGCGCGGGTCCGCAGGCCTTCAACCCCACGGGCAGCTCCTTCTCTGCCATAACCGTGAACGCGACGGGGCCGGTGACGCTGGGCGGGACGCTGACGATGTCAGGCGCGCTTGCGCTGACGTCGGGAGCGCTGGCTGCGGGCGGCAACGGGGTTTCCGTGGGAGGCAACATCTCGCGCGGCTCCGGGCTCATCACCTCCACCGGCCTGGTGACGCTCAACGGAACCGGGACGCAGAGCGTGGATTTCACCTCCTCGACGCTGAGCAGCCTGACCGTGAGCAATACGTCGGGCGGCCAATCCGGCCGTGACTCTGGCATCCGCGGTCACGGTGCCCGCCACATTCACTCATTCTTCGGGGACCATCGACCTGAGCGGCCATGCCATTTCGGTTACGGGCCCCGCGAGCCTCGGCGCAACTATCCAGAACAGCGGACTGGGGGCGGGCATTTCCGTCGGCGGAGCAACGACTCTTTCGGGAAACGCCTCCCTCTCCACGAACGGGGGCGCCGTCATATTCTCCAACCCCGTGGATGCCACGATCAGCGGGACACAGGGTCTGACAGTCAATGCAGGTGCAGGCACGGTGAGCTTTGGCGGAGCGGTTGGGGGCTCCACGCCTCTTGCATCGTTGTCGGTGACCTCCACGGCCGCCGCGGTAAATGCAATCACCATCGGCAACGTCACAACCAGCGCGTCGGGAGGCGCGCAGACCTACACGGGCAAGGTGACCCTCGGTACAGCGGCAACCTTGGGCACGAACAACGGCAACGTGAGCTTCACGGGAACAGTGGACGGAACGGGCGCCGGGGCGCAGGGGCTGACGGTTGGCGCGGGCACCGGGACGGTGACCTTTGGCGGAGCTGTTGGAGGCAATACGACGCTGTCTGCTTTCAGCGTCACCTCTACTTCATCGTTCACAACCTCGGCGGGGGCCTCTCTCACTGTGGCGGGAGCCGGAGCGATCTCGATCACGGCGGATGCGGTCTCCATCGGGGCGGCCATGCAGACGACCAGCGGTCCCATCACGATCCAGCCCGTCACTGCTGCTCGGACCATCGCGATCAACGACGCCACCGGGGCGTTGAGTATGG